>NVUP01000001.1 GCA_002401945.1 Paracoccaceae bacterium | reverse complement strand
GGGAAGCAAGTCGCCCTTGCAAGCGATGAAAGACTGGCACAAGTTCAAGCCAGACCTGTTCAAGAAACAGCCATACTACCTGCCGGGATGTGACACTTAACCACGTATTGATGAACCGAAAAGCCTTTGCTTTGGGCTAAGTTGAATTGAAACTTTCTGGGGTCCGGCGTTTGGTAGGCAGTGAACAATCGACATTATTGACTATGCGACATGAAGGGTGGGTCAGGTGACAACTATTGCAATTATGCAGCCCTATTTTTTCCCCTACGGCGGCTACTATCGTCTCTTTGCTGCCGCAGACATTTTTGTCATTCTGGACTGTGTGCAGTTTCCGCGCCGGAGCCGCGTATATCGTAGCGAATTGAWGGGCGAGGGGCGATGGCTGACCCTGCCACTATCCAAGAGCCCGCGAAACAGCCTGATCCGCGACATAGTCTTTGCACCTGATGCTCGCGAGCGATTGCAGCAGCAACTTGAAAGCATAGGCACAGCGGTAAGTGGGGATACTGCTCTCAGGCAGGGTGTTGTTGAACTTTTGAACCATCCAGAAGGCCATCTGGTGCCGTTTCTGGAAGCCTCTCTACGCCTTGTTGTTTCGACCTTGGACCTAGACTGTAAAATCATCCGCAGCTCTGATCTGAATGTCGCAGATCGTTTCCGAGGGCAGGACAGGATCATCGAAATCGCCCGACAGTTGAAGGCCACTTGCTATGTCAACTCACCAGGCGGCGTGGATCTTTATGATCAAGTGGATTTTGAGGCGGTCGGAATTGAGCTGCGCTTCCTCTCCGACTACCACGGCGCCCTTTCACATTTCCTGCCGAAGTTGTTTGAGGTGCCCAGATCGCAGTTGCGAAATGACATTCTCGAAAGCTATACGTTTAAGATATTTTCTGAGCCCTCCTGAATGGATATAAATGAAATGAAAAAGGTCTGGATACCTTCGACCGAAATGGATGCGACGCCTGATTTTCGGAACCAACTAGTTGAATTTGTGTGCCCGGCAACACAAGACCCACTTGAACTGCATGACATGGGGGCGGCCTGCTCAGATCACTCTGACCAGCACCGGACTAGGACGTGGTTGAAAACTAAAATGGGCGAAGCCTACCCCATTGTGGATGGCATCCCAGATTTGACATACCCCAAGACAAGTACTGCGGATCCAAATCCGAAAATCCCTGGTACAGACCTGATCACGGTCATTGATAATTTGACTGACTGGAYTATTGCCGTTTTTAACGAAGACGAGGCCCAGTTGCGCAACACGCTTGTTGACTCGTTGGAGTTGACACCCCAAGCGCGGGTGCTCGAAATTGGCTGTGGCACGGCGCGCAATACAATTCTTCTGAGAGACCGGCTTCATCATGGTGTCCTTGTTAGTCAGGATATTTCCATGGATTTGGTTCGTTATGCGCGCCAAAAAGTGACGGAGGTGCCAAATCAATCGCAGTGTTGGCTGCATTGGTATTGTGGCGATGCAGCTTGGCTGCCGTTTTCGGACGGTTATTTCGATGCGGTGCTCACGACAGGCGGAATAAATCAATTCGAAGACATTCCACGCGCGATTGCCGAGATGAACCGGGTGACACGTGTTGGTGGCAAGATCGWTATGGCTGATGAAGGTCTAGCGCACTGGCTGCGGGATACTGAGATGGGCCGGATATTGACAAACAGCAATCCGCTTCTGGCGAATGAGCCACCTCTAGCTTCACTCCCGGCCTCTGCGCGCGACGTCAATTTGAGGTGGATGTTGGGCAATTCTTTTTACGCTCTTGATTACCGAGTGTCCGATACGCCGCCATTTGTCGACCTAGATCTGCCGCACAAAGGGTGGCGCGGAGGCACTTTGCGTAGCCGCTATTATGGGATGTTGGAAGGTGTTACGCCGGATACACGAAAACTGGCCGAAGAGGCGGCGCAAAAGGCGGGTCTTTCCGTGCATGACTGGCTGGAAATTCTGGTGCGTGATAAGGCGCAGAAGGCACTCGAAACAGAGCCAAAATGCAATCAATGACTGTTTCTCTGGGGGATATCTTAAAATGAAGACTGACGAGACTGGTCACGGTAAAATTTTCTGCCTTGGGTTTCCCAAAACGGGAACGACCTCCCTCGAAGTTGCGCTTCAGCATCTTGGCTACAAAGTTTGCCGGGGGAATGGGCGCAACAATCATACTAATTATCTGATAGCGCTGTTTGTCCATCGTGAATACGACGAGTTGCGTCGAATGATCCGCCATTTCGACGCTTTTGCCGATCTTCCTTGGGGAGGGACAGATTTCTATCTATGGCTGTCAGAAACATACCCGGAAGCGCGTTTCATCCAGACTATACGGGAGCCGCAGGCATGGTTTAGATCATTGTCAAATGCTGCACATTCGCTTGACGAAAACTCCGAGACCGCATTGGAAAGCACTCATGCTGCGGGACATTACGGGGCAGTTTACTTGTTCAACAAGGTTTGGCAGATCCACAGTATGGCCGGTGCCAAGGAGCGGCTACTTGAGATCTATGGACAGTTGAATTCTGACATAGAAAGCCACTTCGCGGGACAGGATCGCTTTTTTTCGTTTGCTTTGACGCAGGAGCGACGATGGGATGAGCTGTGTGACTTTTTGGATAAGAAGGTTCCAGATCGTCCCTTTCCATTAGAAAATCCTTCACAAAGAAGCAGATAATTCGTATTGGAATACTGCAACCGACGATGGATATTTAGGTGAATGGGTGTGCAAGTCGTTGGCAATTCTCCCTAACCAACCTTTAGTCATTTGGTAGGTTCAGGGAACGCTTGTGACATTTTTTGAGGTAGATCGCGAGAAGATTCAATACAAGAGATTGATTGTTGCCATCTGCCATGGATGGAGCGCCAGTCACTGCGCCTATAACTTGAATAGGCATTGCACGATCACATACCTTACTCTAGTGCTGCTATGAATGAGGGTGTCGGCGTGTTGATGTCACCTTTGGTTCGCACTAATTCATGATGGAAATTTCCTCGCTAAGGTAACAGGACGATAAATGAAAATTGTTTCACTTATTCAGGTTGGCAATGAAGTTGAAATCATTGATCAGCATATCGCTTATCACAAGTCTTTAGGTGTCGATTATTTTGTGATTGTGGATATGTTTTCCGAGGACGGCACTTCTGAAAAACTGGACCGGTATCGCAATGACCCAGATTTTGTAATCCGGCGGGTGTTGAAAAACGAGGTCGTAGATGACACCGGCATCAAAACGCCTGAACTTGCCCGGTGGGCGCTTGCAGTTGGGCGTGATGAATTTGACGCGGATTGGATTGTTCGTATGGATGCGGACGAGTTCCTTTTCCCTGTAAACGGAAATCTCAAGGCGACACTGGCATCATATGGGGATCAAAAGGCATTTAAGGTTGAAAGGCGAAATGCGATTTTCAAGTCCGATGAGACGGACCCCACATTACCACTGCAGTGGAGTGATTTGTCCCAACTTTCAATTGTCTCAGACCCCAAAGCGATAAACGCTCAACAATATCAGACCTCTGATGACGTTCCGCTGATATTGACTATGATTCAGCCTAAAACGATTGTTCGTGCCAGATCAGTTGAGGGGTTCACTACCGGAGCGCATGACGCGCTTGATGCAATGGGCCACATTATTTCGCCAGGCTCGGCGGATGGGATCATATCTGTCCATTTTTGGTTTACGACCCTATCCCGATTTACGCGGAAAGCTGGCAATACGGCAGAGTTTGAAACCTTGATGAGAAAGCATTTTGGCCGGGATGTTGGCTGGCAATGGTCTCGGTGGGCGCGACTTACTGCCGAAGGGCAGGATGCAATCGAACGGGAGTATTATCGGCAGTTTCCAACGGAACAAGAATTTCAAGCGCTGGTGCAGCAGAAAAAGATATGCCATGTTGGCAAATATTGGGATTGAATGATGGCATTGCATGATCGCCAATCGATGTGGACACGACAGGGATGTATCCTTGCGCCAGAAGATTTGCCCCAGGGGATCAGGCTGATCCAATCGCCAACGGCTTGGGTCCTGTCAAACGGTCTGGTGCGGATTGCGATGGCCGTGCGGGATGCGCAGAACATAAGCAGCATGATGACCCTTGACGTTGATCCTGCAAATAATATGCAGATTGTTCGAGACGCCTCTCAAACGTCAATTACGCCGGAATTTGTGACAAAAATGGGGTTTGCGGGTCTCGGCCCCTGCGATGCAATTTGGCACCAGGGCCAACTTTGGCTCTATGCCTCTCAGGTGACGTTGAAAGGGGCAATTTATGATGCCTCTATTTTGCTGCTTACCAGCGAGGATGAAGGTAAGACATTCTCAAGACCTCAATCAATTCTGACTTCGGCTGCCAACAGCGATTTTCCGGTCATTATGCCCACGGTGCGCCAGTATTCCGGAAGCTGGCATATGTGGTTTACGGCGTTCGAGGCCTGGCAGATGGACATAAAACCGCGTCCAGATGCCCGTTATTCTATTCGTTACGCACAATCGGAAGACGGGATCGTTTGGACCGTGCAACCCGGCAAGGCAATCGCGCTAGCAGGTGACTGCGAAGCAGGTATGGCAAGCCCAACCGCTTCTCCCAAAGGGCGGCCGGAAGAGTTGTGGTTTAGCGTTCGGGGGCCTTATGATGGTGACCCATCCCTGCGGCAATACCATCTGGCCTATGCTCGTGTATCAGAAGGGGAGAATTGGCAGCGGGCGGATTCCTTGCAGAGCTTTGCGAATCCGCCTGAACGCGGCGAATGGGACTGCGACATGCAGTGCTATCCAAATGTGGTTGAGCTTCCGGATGGGCGAACATGTATGTTCTACTGTGGAAACGGCTATGGGGCGGCTGGGTTTGGATATGCCATTCGCACTGAGGGCAACGATGTCGGCAGGGAGGCCGCAGCTTAATATGCAGCGACATGGAACCGGATCCACACTTAGGTCGGACAAGAAGACATCAGGTCTCACCGATGTCGGGGGAGAAGCCAGAGGCTCTCCGGCGCTTCGGGTTTGCTTGATTAATCCGAAGTTCAATCCATCGTTCTGGAGCAATGATTTTGCCCTGGATATCCATGGTGGAAAGGTTCGCTGTAATATGGCCAGCGGCAGCATAGCAACACTGGCGGGACTGATTGATCCGCGTCATGACATTGTTCTCATTGATGAAAATGTCGAAGAGATCGACTATTCAGCCCTGCGTGACTTTGACGTTATCGGCGTTACTGGCATGATCGTGCAGCGTTTTCATATGTATAGGATTCTGGATAAGCTTAAGAACCTTGACGCGCAGGTCATCGTTGGTGGACCCTTGGTTACCTGCGACGAAGAGGCATTCAAAGATCGATGCGACGCCTGTTTCATAGGTGAGGCAGAGCTAACATGGCCAGCTTATCTTGAGGATATTGCCGCTGGCCGTCCGACGCTGACCCACTATGAGCAGACCGAACGCAGCGACATGACCACGATTCCGAAACCGCGCCTGGACCTCATTAAGAGCGACCGCTATCGTGTCGCATCGGTTCAGTTCTCGCGCGGTTGCCCGTTCATGTGCGAATTTTGCGACATCATCGTGATGTTCGGCCGGGTGCCGCGGGTAAAAACCACCAAACAGGTTATTGCCGAGTTGGAAGATGTCGCTCGGGCAGGCTTCCGCCATTGCTTTTTGGTTGATGACAATTTCATAGGCAACAAACGTGAGGCAAAAAAGTTACTGCGGGCGATCATCGAATGGCAAAAGACTCAAGCGCTTCCGCTGAGCCTGAGCACTGAGGCAAGTATCAACCTTGCCGATGACCCGGAACTTCTCGAATTGATGCCGCAGGCAAATTTTGACCGTGTTTTTATCGGTATTGAAACGCCCAATCTCGCCTCCCTCAAGGAGACGCGTAAAACACAGAACCTGCAGGGGGATTCCATGATCGCCAAGGTGCAGCGCATTCGTGGGGCTGGTCTTATTGTGACGGCGGGCTTCATAGTGGGCTTCGACGAGGATACCCCTGACATCTTCGAAGAGCAGTATCAGTTCATTCATGACAGCGGTATTGGTTTGGCCAGTATCGGCATCCTTGCACCATTGCCAACCACGCCTCTTTATGACCGTTTGCTGGCGGCGGGCCGACTTTACCCTGACGACCCAGAGTGCGCCTTCATTCCAGCGCAGATGTCGCGGCAAGAACTCAAACAGGGGCATCGGAAACTGCTATTAAGAACATTTGCCCCCGATGCTKTTTTTGAACGTATTTTTCGAACTTTTCAGCGCTCCAAGTCCTATTCGAAGGCGCGCTCCAAGCACTATGTGGCGCGCAGTAAAAAGCGCTCGCTTGATGCGCGGGCCTCTCCTTACAAGCTGGCCTGGCGATTGCTCCGTGCGATAGTGAAGAAAGGGTATTGGTCTTTGATCCCGGCATATCGGCGAGCATGGACGCAAAACCGTTTGCTGGATAAAGTCTCAATGCCGTTTGCAGAATTTGTCGAGCTCTGCCTAACGCACTGGCATTTCTATTGCATATGCATGGGGCCGCAGGATTCAGTTTTTCTGGAAAGCCGGGTTTCTGCTCAGGATTACGAAAGTTCCCTTGCCGGGCAATGAATTGCTATTTTTGATGCTCAAAGAGGGCATTTGCCTTCGAGAAGATCCTTTTTGGCAAGTATTCCCTTGGCGACAAAATCGGTGAACCGGCGGACACGGGCTGTGTGGCGCAGGTCTTCGTGAGTCAAGATCCAGATGTCGCGGCTGGGGTTTGCGGTTGCCGGTGGTACCCGGCGCAAGGTTGGTTCGGTGTCGGCCATGAAACAGGGCAGCATGGCCAGGCCCATTCCCGCCTTGGCGGCCTCTAGCTGGGCCAGTGGGTGGCAAATGCAGTTGCGGGCCGGAACATCCGGATAGTGGCTGTCGCGGACCCATTGCGGGTCTTGAACCCGGTCTCCCCATCCGATCCAAGTCAGGTTTTTGTGATCTTTCAGATCCCCATGCTGGGCAAGATAATCAAGCGAAGCATAGGTTGAGGTGGCATATCGGACCAGACGACGGCCGACCAGACTGTCGGGCGGGTCGTTGGAGATGCGAATGGCAACATCGGCCTCGCGCTTTGACAGATCCGCCATCGAATGGGTGATCGCCAGATCCAGTTCGATCTCGGGGTAGCTGCGGCCAAATTCAACAAAAACCGGCATCAGCAGCTTTTGCGCCAGTGAGTCATGTAGGGTGACCCGCAACACTCCGTCCAGCCGGGCATCGCGCCCGGTCACCTGGCGGCCAATTGTGTTGATTTCGGCCTCGATCTTGGCGGCCGAGTGGCTCATTTCTTCGCCGGCCTGAGTGATGAAATATCCCGAGGGCAGCCGTTCAAACAGGCGCGCGCCAATCTTTTTTTCAAAGGCGTCAATGCGACGCGAGACCGTTGAATGGTTCACACCCAGCAGCGTCGCAGCACCACGGATCGAGCCCTTGCGGGCAAGGGCCAAGAAAAAGCGGAGATCATCCCAATCGTTCATTGGTGCAATTTAGCACCGGCGGAGTGCATTTTCCAACAGTTCTTTCGCTAAAACGCACCTCTATCTCTGTCTCACACAAGCGAAGTTGCTGTTTTGTTCAACGTCGAAAGGCCGGACCAGGGAGAAACAGAAAATGAATTTTCATAGGTTGTTCCTGGCTCCTGCTGACACTTTTTGTCGTGAGCATCAATTATTCTTGTCACAACAGCAGCCACTTTTTGCCAAATTTCCCACCCTTCACTAATTCGCTTCCGGAGACCAAGATGTTCAAATCTAAAACTAACAAAACTCCCACTGGCCTGAGCCGCAGAGCGCTGATGAAATCGGCTGCGGTACTTCCTGCCCTGGCCGTCTCAGGCATGTCCGCCGCGCAAACAGAAGTGACTGAGGAAAACAAGCCGTATGGCTTGGCAATCTCCAGCGATTTCCCGTTTGCCAAGAAGACCATTTCAGTTGAGGGATCGGATATGGCCTATGTTGACGAAGGGCAGGGTCAACCGGTGCTTTTCCTGCACGGCAACCCGACCTCTTCCTATCTGTGGCGCAATATCATTCCCTATGTCACCGGCGGCTACCGGGCAATTGCGCCTGATCTGATTGGTATGGGCGATAGTGGCAAACCCGACATCGGCTATCGGTTTGAAGATCATGCCAAGTATCTGGATGGGTTTATTCAGGCGTTGGGACTGAAGGATATCATCCTGGTGATCCATGACTGGGGCTCGGCGCTGGGAATGCGCTATGCTCGGCTGAACCCGGATAATGTCACGGCGATGGCGTTTATGGAGGCGATTGTCCCGCCGGGAATGCCGGTGCCCAGTTATGAGGCGATGGGTCCACAGATTGGCGACCTGTTCAAAGCCCTGCGCACGCCGGGTGTTGGTGAAAAAATGGTGCTGCAGGGCAATTTCTTTGTTGAGAAAATACTGCCGGAAATGGGCGTTCTGCGGGGGCTGACTGAGGCCGAAATGGCGGTGTACCGCGCGCCGTATTCAACGCCAGAAAGCCGCCTGCCGACCCTGCAGTGGCCGCGTGAAGTGCCAATTGGCGGGGTGCCTGAGGTGGCGACCAATGAAGTGCTAAAAAACGGCGAATGGCTGATGTCGAGCGAGATCCCCAAGCTGCTGTTTTATGCCGAACCGGGGGTGCTGATGCCCGAGGCTGTAGTCACCTATCTGGTGGAAAATCTGAGCAACCTTGAGACCCACTTTGTCGGTGCGGGTACGCATTTTCTGCAAGAGGATCACCCACATTTGATTGGCCGTGGGTTAGCCGACTGGCTGCGGCGTATCTAACTTAAACGGTGTCTCTTTCCTGGCGTGTATCTCCAGAACCCCATCCTGGAGATCTGCCAAAATCCTTGTGAGGACTGTCACCTGTGACAAAATTTGAAGAATTGAAATTGCCCGAAACTGCATCTGGYGGGCTTACATCACMGGCAGCMTTTTATCAGCAGACCCGCGCCCGGTCACTGGCACTGACGMAGGGATTGACGCCCGAGGACATGGGGCTTCAATCAATGGAGGACGCCAGCCCGACCAAGTGGCATCTGGCGCATACCAGCTGGTTCTTTGAGCAGTTTATCCTAAAGCCGAATGTTGCCAAATACGCATCGCCGGACGACCGGTTCGCATTTYTGTTCAACTCGTWTTACGTGAAGATGGGGCCYMGSCATGTGCGTTCAAACAGGGGGCTGATCTCGCGCCCTGACGTTGACGCCGTTCTGTCGTATCGCGCTCATGTTGATGCGGCAATGTTGGCTCTGCTGGTCGAAAACGGTGCAAATGCAGCCGAGATCCAGGCGCTGGCGGTCCTGGGCTGTCATCACGAGATGCAACATCAGGAGCTGCTGGTCACCGACCTGTTGCATGCGTTGTCGCACAATCCCTTGCTGCCAGCCTACTGCGACCAAACGCCGGGTCCAGAGGCTTCAACTCCTGCGGTGGAGTGGATTGACCACGCGGGCGGGCTGATGGAAATCGGCCACGAGGGGGACGCGTTCTCCTATGACTGCGAGGGTCCTCGTCACAAGGTCTATCTGCGCCCCTTCCGTCTGGCCACGCGATTGGTAACAAACCGCGACTGGATCGCGTTTATGGAGGCTGGTGGATATTCATCACCGGAATTCTGGCTGTCAGATGGCTGGGCCACGCGAGAACGTGAAGACTGGGACGCCCCTCTGTATTGGTGGCAGCAGGATAACCAGTGGTGGAGTTATTCTCTGCAGGGTCCGCAGGCCGTGGACCTTGATGCGCCGGTTGTTCACGTCAGTTATTATGAGGCCGATGCCTTTGCCCGCTGGTCCGGCAAACGCCTGCCTACTGAGGGTGAATGGGAGGTGGTGGCTCGTGAGTACCCGATCAGGGGAAACTTCTTAGAGGACGGGGTTTTACGCCCAACGGCGCCTGATCATCCTGAAGACACGCAGTTATGGGGAGATGTCTGGGAATGGACCCAAAGCCCGTTCACGCCGTACCCTGGATTTACAGCACCAGAAGGCGCGGTGGGCGAGTACAACGGCAAGTTCATGTGCAATCAGTTTGTGCTGCGCGGTGGATCTTGCGCCACGCCAATCGCCCAGATGCGCCCGTCCTACCGCACGTTCTTTTACCCCCATCAACGCTGGCAAATGCTGGGGCTTCGGCTTGCAGATGACGTTTGATTCAAAAGGAATTACGATATGACCATGACCCCATCCAGCACCGGATTTGAGTCCGGGATCCATTCGAATACCGAGTTTGCGCAATCTATCCTGGCTGGGTTGACTGCGCCGCAAAAACGGATCGATAGCAAATGGCTGTATGATGTCGTTGGATCGCAATTGTTCGATACCATCACCCAGCTTGACGAGTATTACCCGACCAGAACCGAGCTTGGGATCCTTCGTCGCCATGCTGCGAGTTTGGCAGAGTATGTAACCGACGGGACCGCCTTGGTGGAATTGGGCAGTGGCTCCAGCACCAAGACGCGGGCCTTGCTGAATGCGCTGACCGGGCTGAAAAGTTACGTGCCCATTGATATCTCGCAGGAGCACCTGCAGGATGCCGCGTGTCATGTTGCCGCCGAATATGACTGGTTAGAGGTGCATCCCGTAGTTGCGGATTTCACCGCTGAAATTGTGCTGCCGCCGCCGCTGGCGAATGCCCCCAAGATCCTGTTCTTTCCAGGGTCGACGATTGGCAACTTTGAAATTGAGGGTGCCGCCCAATTGCTGCGGCGGATGCGTAGGATGTCCGGTGTCACAGCCTTTGTCATCGGGGTGGATCTGGTCAAAGACACCGATACCTTGGTGCGGGCCTACGATGATACAAAAGGGGTCACAGCGGCGTTCAATCTCAACCTTTTGACGCGGATCAATCGGGAACTGGGCGCGGATTTTGATCTGGAAAGGTTCCGGCACGAAGCGCGCTGGAATTCACGGGAAAACCGGATTGAGATGCATCTGGTGAGCACCTCGGCGCAGGATGTTCAGCTGCTTGGCCAGACAATACATTTTGCTGCGGGCGAGACCGTTCACACCGAAAACTCGCACAAATACACCCCAGGCCAGCTTGAGGGCATTGCTGGCCAAGAAGGGTGGTTGGTTCGTCAGATCTGGACCGATGCTGACAACCTCTTTGGGGTTGCGGTTCTGACGCCGGATAGTGGTTGAGACAAAGCGGCTGGCCTGCGCTTGAGCATATGTATCCAGCAGGCCCCCATGACCAAGCCAACTTGCTTGGGTTTGGTGGGCAACTTTATGTGACCAGGGCGTCTTTTGTTGCTCTCGTGGCCGCACAAACTATCCAGATGGATGGCTTTCACTCCAATTGGTTAGTATGTGGGTTGCCCCTGCGACGACACGAAAGATCAGGACAAAGGAGAGCCCGGATGAGCATTATTGTTATTGTTGAGCTGAAGGTGAAAGAGGACCAACTGGAGACGATTTGACCGCTGTTTTCCTCCCCGCCACCCCAAACCCGCAGCCGGGACGGAAATGAGGGTGTGACTGTCCTGCAAGATGCAGATCAGGCGACACCATTTTGCTGTCAGAGCAGTGGCAGGTCAAAGAAGGCTATGACGCCTATAACCGGTGGCGCGCCGAGAGAGGCGATCTCAAAGTGCTGGCGGAGCTTCTGACTGGGCCACCGCAGCGCCGCCTTTTTGAATAGGTCGGCGTGTAGCAGCGGGCGGAATTAAATCCCCTCTGCAAACCACGCTTAGGATCACTCACGCTCGGGTCAGCTTAAGTGCCCAGAGCACCGGAAAGCTTGACCCCATTTCTATCACCACAAGGAAACAAAGATGTCTGTTATCACTGCGCTTGTTCTATTTGGCCTTCTTACACTGATCCTGCTGGGAACCGAGATTATGTTTACCTATGCCACCCAGGGGGTTGCCTATGGGTTCTCGGCCAACCGAGGGCCGGTGGAGCGTTCTCCACTCGGTTTGCGCATTCAGCGAGCCTATCAAAATCAGGTTGAATCTGCAGCCTACGGTGTCCCGATTCTGGCAGCGGCGGCGATTGCCGGGTTGCAAGGCCCCGGAGTGGAAATCGCCGCGTTGAGTTTTGTAATTGGCCGGGTTGCCTTTGCGGTTTTGTATTATACCGGCATTACATTTGTACGTGTCCCGGCATTTCTGATGGGTACGCTTTCAACATTGTATATTGCCTATGCCTTGGTCAAGATGGGAGGGCTGTAAGCCAATCCTCCAAGGGGGGGGGCAGGCGAAAAACGCTGCCAGCGGACGCCCATTGGTCTGTATCCGCAATTGACTGCAAGGCCCCGCCACCATCTTGGGCGGCGGGGCCGCTGGGTTACACCGTTCCGCCCAAACTGCCCTCAAGCGCCACGAGTTCCAGACCACCGGCCATCAGATCCTGCAGCTCTTCCGGGGTGATCTCGCCGCGTTTGGCGGTTCCAAGGGTCTTGCCTCGATTGAGCACGGTAAATTGATCCCCAACCGCCATCGCGTGGCGCACGTTGTGGGTAATGAACACCACCGCGATTCCCTGTTTGCGCACCTTGTCGATAGTGGCCAACACGTTGGCCGTTTGGCGKACAYCAAKNGCCGMGNGTYGGTTCGTCCAGGATCAGCACCTTGGCGCCAAAATGAACGGCGCGGGCAATGGCCACAGTCTGGCGTTCGCCGCCTGACAATGTGCCCACCGCCTGATCCGGGCCGCGCAGGCTGATGCCCATCTTGTCCATCTCCTCCAGCGTGACCCGATTGGCGTATTCGTGGTCAAACAGTTTGAGCGGACCAAACTGGCGCAGTGGTTCGTTGCCCATGAAGAAATTACGGCTGACCGACATCAGCGGGATCATCGCCAGGTCTTGATAGACTGTCGAAATACCCGCAGAGATGGCGTCACGGGGGCGCTCAAAACTCAGCGGCTTGCCTTCAAAGTGGATCTCGCCCCTGGTCGGTTTATGGACCCCAGACATGGTCTTGATGAAGGTGGATTTGCCAGCACCATTATCGCCCAGCAAACAGTGGCATTCACCAGCATAGACTTTCAGAGAGACGCCAGCCAAGGCGATGACCGAGCCAAAATGCTTCTCGATATTCTTCATCTCGATGATCGGGTTTCGATTGCTGCTCATGTTATCTCTCCCCAGTGATCATGCGGCGAATGTAGGTGTTCAGGATCACCGCAAACAGCAGGATAACGCCCAGGAACACCCGAAATAGTGAGCTTTCAACCCCGGCAAAGAACAACCCCTGCTGCACCACGCCAAAGATCAGCGCGCCAAGAGCCGCTCCAATGACCGAGCCATAGCCGCCGGTCAGAAGGGCGCCGCCGATAACCACTGCGATGATGGCCTCGAATTCTTTCAATAATCCACGGTCTGCCCCGGCTGAGCCAAACTCCATCACCTGAAAGGTGGCAAACACAGTGGCGCAAAAGGCGGTGGTCATAAACATCAGGATTTTAACGCGGTTGACCGGGACGCCAGCGTAGCGGGCCGCCTGGGCGTCGCCACCAACTGCGAAGATCCAGTTTCCAAACCGGGTTTTTGTTAACAGGATATGACCAAGCACCACCAAAACCAGCGCCCAGACAATGAGCATGGGAATGCCCTCTACCACCGGCTGGCCTTGGCGGTTGCCACGCTCGAACACGGCGATGATGCCTGCGTCGCCCATCCATTGGAACAGCCCGGTAAAGATCTTGCCGCCAAACACCGGCGCCAGCCAATCGCCCTCGGCTACGTCTTTGACGCCGCCGATAATTGTTTTGCGTTCAAGCGTCTGCGGTAAATAGATGGTAAAGCCGCGCAGGATGAACAGGAAGGCCAGCGTGACGATAAAGCTGGGCAATCCGGTGCGTACCACGATAAAGCCGTTCAGCGCACCAATCGCCAGCGACAGCACAAAGGTGACCAAGATTGCCAGCCAGACCGGCCAGCCCAAAGTGACGCTAAAGATCGCAATCATCATGCCGGAAAAGCCAATCATCGATCCGACCGACAGGTCAAATTCGCCCGCGATCATCAGCAGGCAGGCACCCACTGCGATGATCATGAACTGCGCCGAGACCTGGCTCCAGTTCATGATGCCTTGGCTGTTGAACATGCCGCTGTCATGAGCGAACAGGCCGAACATGATGAATACTGCGATTGTGCCGACGATGCCGCCTAGTTCGGGGCGGATCATGGCCTCGCGAAAGCGCGAACGGGTTTTGATACGTTCGTCGTCGGTCAGGGCAGGGGATGGTGCTTCGGACATTGTGATGGCCTTACCTGGTCCAAGTGATGGATGGTAAAAGGGCGGCCAATTTGCACCGACCGCCCTAATTCGGAGGAGTTAGCGGTATTCTCCCGCAAACTCTTCAACTTTTTCAAGTCCGTCGGCGGTCACGAAGCCGGGGCCGGAGTTGATGTTGTTGCCTGGCAGAACGCCGTAACGGTGGTAGTTGGTCATCACCACAACGGGCAGATAGGCCTGCAGGAAGGGTTGCTGGTCGATGCCCCAGTTTATGATCCCGGCCTTGATGCCTTTGACGATCTCTTCACCAAGATCGAAAGTGCCGAAATAGATGTCGCCGGCCATGCCGTTTTCGTCCAGTGCCAGTAGCGTCGGATCGGCGCTGGTTGGGCCCAGCGTCAGCACCGCGTCGGTATCGGGATTGGCACTCAGATAGGCCATCACCTTGTTTTTGATCTCGGACGGATCCTGACCTGAATCGATCATCTGGTTGGCCAGATCGACACCCAGACCATCAGCAAAGCCCTGGCAACGCTCGGTCGAGGAGGGTGAGCTGATATAGTGGTTCACACAGAGAAAGCTACCCACTCCGTCACCTTTGGCGCGCAGACCGGCGGCAAATCCGGCGTCATATTCTGGCTGGCCGACATACATCAGTGCGCCCACTTCGCGGGTCTGCTCGGGGGTGCCCGAGTTCATAATGATCACGTCAACACCGCTGTCCACGGCAGCCCGAATCGGGCCGGACAGCACGTCAAAATCGCTTAGTGTTGTAATAATGCCGTTGGGGCGGGACGCAGCGGCCTGTTCGATGATCCGGGCCATGTCAGCCAAGTCGCCAGTTGGCGGGTTGCGGTATTCAACCTCGACATTCATCTGCTCGCCCGCCAGTGCGAGGCCGTTTTTGACTGTGTTCCACCAGCTGTCGCTGTCAGGTGCATGGCTAACCAAAATGTACTTTTCACCCTCAGCAGACGCTGTGGTGGCGGTCATCATTGGTGCTGCGGCAATTGCCGTGGCCAGCATCAGTTTTTTCATCAGTGATGTCATTTTTCCCTCCCAGGTATCACCGTATTTTTAGTGTAAAGACGGTCCTCCCCGTCTCTCCGACTCAAGTTAGAGCATATTCGCTGCATTCTTGCAACCGGTTGCAAAAAGACCTTAATAATTTCATACTGTCTTTGCGGCGCAAAGCGGATAAAAGGCGAACCGCAGGATCAGGAGACGGGACGATATGGCCGTAACATTGAAAGAGGTGGCAGAACGTGCGGGGGTTTCCCGCTCAGCAGTGTCGCGCGCTTTCACCGACGGGGCCTCGGTCTCTGACAAGATGCGGCGCAAGGTTGAAAAGGCCGCGCGCGATTTGGGCTACAGTCCCAACGCTCTGGCGTCGTCGCTGACCACCGGGCGCACCAAATTGATTGGCCTGGTATCGAACAACTTTCACAACCCCATATTCCTCGAAGTCTTTGACCTGTTCACCCGTGGGCTGCAGGACCGGGGGCTGCGCCCCTTGCTGGTCAACCTGACCGACGAGACCGAGCCGGAAAACTCGGTGCGGATGTTGCGTCAGTATTCGGTGGACGGTGTGATTGTGGCCTCTTCCACACTGCCGTCTGGTTTTGCCAAGGCGTTTCGTGACGCAGGTGTGCCGGTGGTCCATAGTTTTGGTCGCTCGTCCAGCGCGCCACAGGTGCATGTTGTCGGAATTGACAACGTAGAATGTGGGAGAATGGCGGCCCGTACACTGGTCGAGCGGGGCTATGACCGTGTTGCCTTCCTTGGTGGCCCCGAGATGGCCACCTCGACGCAGGACCGGTATACTGGTTTCATGTCAGAAATGTCGGCGCATGCTGCCGTCATCACCACTTATTCGTTTGCCAAGGCGTATTCGTTTGAGGCGGGCCGCCAAGAGATGCTGCGGTTGCTGAAATCCAATCCGGCGCAGGCCTATTTTTGCGGTGATGACGTGCTGTCCATTGGCGCGCTGTCAGCCATCAAGGACCGCGGCCTGTCCGTTCCCGACGACATTGGCCTGATTGGGTTGAATGACATGGAAATGGCGGGCTGGGAAAATATCAATCTGACCACAATCCACCAGCCGATCCGGCAGATTATTACCTCCTCTATCGAGCTGATGGTGGCAATGCTGAACGATCCTGACCGCTATCCCGAGGCGCGCATATTTGCTTGTTCGGTGGTGGAACGGGGGACTTTGCGGCCTCTCGCTAAGCAGTGAAAATCCGGGAGAAATCCGGCTTTTACTACTATCCGACGCGATCTAGCGGAACATTGGCGGACGCGCATCCATCCAGGTACCACCTTCCTTGGCAGAGGCCACCGCCGTGTAAACCGCAGCCATCGACCGAACGCCGTCAGCCGCTTTGGGCAGGCTATCGCGGACTTCGCCGCGAATGGTATCAGCCAGATCGCAATAGATATTGGCAACGGCCAGCGGAAACCCCTCCGGGTGGGCAATGGCCACACGGGACAGACGTTGCGCGTCTTCATGCAGCCCGCCTTCACCCTTTTCGATAATCTGGRTGCGACCACCAACCGGAGTATAGATCAGCTGGTTTGGCTGTTCCGAGGCCCAGCGAAGGCCCCCGGTTTCGCCAAAAACCTGGATGTCAAACCCGTGCTGCCGCCCAATCGCCACCGAAGAGGTCCACAAACGCCCCACAGCCCCGCCGCTCATGCGGAAATTTACCATTGCGTCATCTTCCAGTTGGCGGCTGGGGATGGCCAAATCGGTTTTTGGGTCGAAATTGCGGCCAGGAAATTGCGAGCCTCGATGATGATCTGGTCTTGATACCCGGTGCCATGGCCCGGACCTTGGCAGAAGGGTTCGTAATCGGGGTGTGTGGGGCCAGTCAGGATCTTGGTAAAGCCGCGCTCCGCCTCGGGGCCTTCCATCCGGTATAGCCAGACGGCGTTCTGATCTTCTTGATCGAACCGCAATGCGCCCTTTGTACCTGTGATTTCATAAGCATAGCCCATCTTGCGTCCGGTTGCGATGCGACTGAAATACATCTGCCCCATAGCACCGTTCTCAAAACGGCACATCATTTGCGCGTGATCATCATTGGTCACTTCACCGCCGGGGCGGGTTTTGTGCACGGTTTCGATTTCCGCCATCACCTTTGTTATTGGCCCCAATAACGCCAGTGCGGCATTGATCATATGCGGTGCCAGATTGCCCATTGTTCCGTTTGCCATACCGCTGGTGCGCCAACTCGCCGGAGCCTTGGGATCAGCATAGAAATCTTCGCTGTGCTCGCCGCGGAACCAGGTGATTTGGCCGATCTCACCGTCAGCAATCAACTGGCGGACAAATTGGCTGGCGGGGGTGCGGATGTAGTTGAAGCCGACCATGTTTATACAGCCCGATCTTTCGGCTGCTGCGACCATGGCCTGGCTATCTTGCAGCGAGGCACCCAGAGGTTTTTCACAAAATACTGGTTTGCCTAGGGCAAAGGCGACCTCGGCCACGACGCGGTGGGTGGCTTGCGGAGACGCGGTCACAATGGCCTCGACTTTGGGATCCTTCACTAGGGCCATCCAGTCGTCGGTGGCCCGGCGAAAGCCGTAAGCATCGCGGTAGCGTTGGGCGCTTTTGGCCGTGGATGCGCAGACCATCTCCAGCCGCGGACGCAGCCCGGTGTTAAATACCGCCCCCACAGCAGACATGGCCACCGCATGAGCTTTACCCATGTATCCGCGACCTACAATGCCGATGCCGATTTCCGCCATGTTTTGGGCTCCCACTGAATTACACTTTGCAACCGGTTGCAAAACTTGTATCGTGAGAATCAAAAGCTCGCAAGCTGCAAACGGCTTGACGCCAGAAAATCCCAAAAGGTTCGCACTGACATGACGACACCACCCGACACCTTCCGGCTGACCACAGCGCAGGCCATCATTCGCTGGCTCGCCAACCAATTCATCATCATCGACGGAGTAGAAATGCGCCTGTGCGGCGGTGGATTTGGCATCTTTGGCCACGGCAATGTCACCTGTCTGGGCGAGGCGTTGCACGGTGTGCAGGATGAGTTGCCGCTGTATCGTGGCCAGAACGAGCAGAGCATGGGATTTGCGGCGGCGGGTTATGCCAAGCAATGGGTGCGTCAGCGCTTTATGTTTTGCACCGCCAGCGCCGGGCCGGGCACCTCGAACCTGCTGACCTCGGCGGCATTGGCGCATGCCAACCGGCTGCCAATGCTGCTGTTGTGTGGCGACACCTTTATCACCCGGTTGCCCGACCCGGTCTTGCAGCAGATGGAGAATTTTGGCGATCCAACTATTGGCGTCAATGATGCGTTCAAACCGGTGGTTCGCTATTGGGACCGCATCACCCATCCGGCGCAGGTGATCCAGTCGCTGCCCGCCGCAATTGCCACGATGCTGGACCCAGCAGACTGTGGCCCAGCGTTCCTGGGATTGCCACAGGATGTACAGGGTTGGACTTATGATTACCCAGCCGTGTTCTTTGAAAAAAAGGTGCACCGTATTCGACGCGTCAGTCCTGATGCAGGTGAAATCTCAGATGCCGCTGCGCTGTTGAAATCGGCAAAGCGTCCGATGATTATCGCGGGCGGCGGCGTGCAATATTCGCGTGCGGTCACGGACCTGACCGAGTTCGCCGAGGCCCACCAGATCCCGGTGGTCGAGACCATCGCCGGTCGTGCCAATATGCTCGCGACCCATCCGCTGAACATCGGGCCACTTGGCGTTACCGGCTCAAACAGTGCCAATGAGATCGCGGAGCAGGCAGATGTGATTGTCGCGGTGGGCACCCGGCTGCAGGATTTCACCACCGGATCGTGGACAGCTTTTGCCAAGGATGCCCGCTTTATCTCGATCAATGTGGCCCGACATGACGCCGGTAAACATCGGGCGCTGCCTGTTGTCGGGGATGCCAAACTGTCGTTGGCGGCGTTGGGGGATGTGGTCAAGGATTACGCTGCCCCGGTCACCTGGACGTCCATGGCACAGGACAAGCGCAAGATCTGGGATGCCTATGTGTCTGAAAACGTGTCGCACGGGAACCGCCCSAMYWCWYMWSMWCWGGCKRYKSSMKKSGTRWWKGYRMTKTGTKAKSYYCKKGMMCGRKTKSWGGSCSYGRSARRARSRMYSSCGGCCGAAGTCACCGCCAACTGGCGCACGCTGGATTTGGGCACGGTGGATGTTGAATTTGGCTACTCCTGCATGGGCTACGAGATCTCGGGCGCCTGGGGCGCGCGGATTGCGCAGATGCAGCGCGAGCCGGACCGCGACACCATCGTATTTATCGGCGACGGATCTTACATGATGATGAATTCGGACATTTATTCCTCGGTTCTCAGTCAGAAAAAGCTGATCATTCTTGTGCTGGACAACGGCGGATTTGCGGTCATCAACAAGTTGCAGAACAACACTGGCAACGAGAGCTTTAACAACCTGATCGCAGACTGCCCCACAATTCCGGCGCCGTTTACAGTGGATTTTGAGGCCCATGCCGCAGCACAGGGGGCTATTGCCGAAACGGTGTCGAACCCTGCCGAACTGGGCGAGGCGTTTGAACGTGCCAAGGCCAGTGCCAAAACCCATGTTATTGTCATGCAGGTAGACCCCTGTGAGGGCTGGACCACCGAGGGCCACGCCTGGTGGGAGGTCGGCACGCCGCATGTCACCACCAGTGACCGGGTTCGAGAAGCCCACACAGACTGGGAATCCAGCCGTGACAAACAGCGCAAGGGCGTATGATGAAACGTTTCTTTTCTGACTTAGGCAAGCAAGCAGTGCTGCCGAAATTGTTTGTAACCTTGGCGCTTGCTGGCAACACGGAGGGACGCACGTGATCCTGAACGGCATCAAGAAACGTGATTTTCTGGTGATTGGGCGGGTGGGTATGGACCTATGCCCGGACCCGGCAGGCACCAGCACCCGTGACGCTGAAACCATGGTGGTAGGCATGGGCGGCAGCAGTGCCAATATCGCGGCGGGGCTGGTTAAGCTCGGTTGCAAGGCGGCTCTGGTCACCTCGGTGTCCGACGATGCTGTGGGCTGGTATTGTGAGGGCMAGTTGGACCGTTATGGTGTCAATCGGAGCCATGTGAAACGGGTCTCTGGCGAATACCGGACGTCTTTGGCGGTGTATGAAAGCCGCGTCGAAGGCCACCAGAGCGTCATCTACCGCAATAACGCAGCGGATTTTCAAATGACAATCGAAGATGTCGAGGCGGTGGACTTTAGCCGCTTTGGGGCGATGATCACGGCAGGCACCGTGTTTGCAGCCGAGCCCTCGCGGTCGGCGGCTTTTCGGGCCTTTGAGCTGGCGCGCGACGCTGGCCTGCCGATCATATTCGATGTGGATTACCGGCCCTACAGTTGGCCATCGGTTCAGGTGGCCAAAGAGGTGCTGTCACGGGCTGGGGCCCTGTCTGACGTGATTGTCGGAAATGACGAAGAATTTGGCTTTATGGCTGGTGACATAACCCTCGGGTTGGACAAAGCCCGTGAACTGGCCGGGTCCACGGCGACCATCGTGGTCTATAAAATGGGCCCCGAAGGCGCGGTGACCTTTGCCGATCAGCAAGAGATACGTACCGGTATCTATCCGGTCGCCGCCCTAAAGCCCACTGGGGCTGGCGACAGCTTCATGGCCGGGTTCCTAGCCTCTCTTTCAGAAGGGCGCGCGACAAAGGAGGCTGTTTTGCGCGGCTCGGCCTGTGCCTCGATCGTCGTCGCCCAGCCCGGATGCGCCCCAGCCATGCCCGACACAACCCAGCTTGAGGCCTTTCTGGCCTCGCATCCCGGCCCGACACAGACATAAGAAAAGGACCGCACCATGCATATCCCTCCGCATAACAATGAGAACAAAGCCATCGTCGATGTGGAAAACTCGACCGTGCCGTTGAACTACTTCAATATCGTCAAGCTGAAGAAAGGGGAGGCTTTTGAATATCAGGTGCCGGGGTACGAGACCTGCGTGGTGCCTGCTACCGGTACGGTCGATGTTGATGTCGAAGGCGTGAGCTATACCAATCTGGGCACCCGCACCCTTGATGTCTGGGATGGCGAGCCCGAAGGCGTTTATGTTCCGGTTGGCGCCAAGGTCACCATCACCTGCCTTACCGATCAGACCGAGACCTTTATCGCCGGCGCCAGATACGACAAAGTGCTGGACCCGTTTGAGGTGCGCGCTGATGGCATTGATTTTGTGCAATACGGTAGCGACGACACCAAAACTCACCGCAAGATCAAGCATATCCTGGGGCAGAAGCAGCACGACAAGGTGGGCCGCCTGCTGGTCAGCGAGCTGTACACCGTGGGGCAGGGCGGCTGGTCCGGCTTCCCGTCACACAAGCACGACACCGACCGCCTGCCCGATGAAACCCGCCATGACGAGACCTATAATTTCCGTTTCCGTCCCAACTATGGCTCCGGCGTGCAGATGCTGCAGCGCGAGGACAATAAGCCGGGCGATGCCTATCACATCATGGATGGCTCGACGATCATGTTGGACAGGGGGTACCATCCCTGTGCGGTGCTGCCGGGCTATGAGATGTACTATTTCACTATTTTGGGTGGGCTGAGCCAGCGGTCTCTGGTGCAGTATTTCCAACCAACCCATGCGGCCCAGGTTGAAACCATTCCGGGGATCAAAGACATGATTGCGAAGTTCAAATGACGCTGGTTACGCTTGCTGATGTACTGCGGCCAGCGTTGGCTGGAGGCTATGCCGTGGCCGGTCTGGTGACACTGGGCTGGGAGGATATGCGCGCCTATGTGGCCGCTGCCGAAGCCGAGAATGTGCCGGTTATTTTGCAGGCTGGTCCGTCCTGCCGCGAACATACGCCGCTGCCGGTTCTGGGCAAGATGTTCCGTCACCTGGCAGAAAACGCATCAGTGCCTGTGGTGGCGCATCTGGACCATGGGTACACCGCCGAGGATTGCCGCCTGGCGATTGACAGTGGCTTTACCTCGGTGATGTTTGACGGGTCGCGCACGTCATTGGCTCAGAACATTGATGATACGGCTGCGATTGTCGAAATAGCCCATGCCGCAGGCGTGTCCTGTGAAGGTGAGATTGGCTTTGTGGGCTATTCCGGTGGCGAAGGATCTGCCGGGACCGACCCTGATGAGGCCGCTAAATTTGCCCGCGACACCGGCGTTGATGCGATGGCAATTTCGGTGGGCAACGTGCATCTGCAGCAGGATAAAGAGGGTGGGTTGGACGAGGATCGCATTCGCGCAATAGAAGCTGTCACCACGGTGCCACTGGTAATTCATGGTGGGTCTGGTGTTCCAGAGCAGCAGCGTCGGGCCTTGGCGCAGGAATCCAAAGTCTGCAAATTCAACATTGGCACCGAGCTGCGCATGGCTTTTGGCGCGGCCATGCGTGAGGCGGTGAATCGCGACGCGTTGCGGTTCGACCGGGTGACAATCCTGAAAGAGACACATGATCCGATGGTCGCCGCCACACGACGTGTTCTGCAAGCGTTTAAAGGGGCGTAGGATGTTAAATATCGGGCTCTTGGGCTGTGGTCGCATTGGCCAGGTTCACGCCAGATCCATTGCAATGATCGAAGCGGCGACAGTTGTTGCCGTGGCGGATGCCTTTGCCGGTCCTGCACAGGCTTTGGCGGCCAGCACTGGGGCAAAAATCATGGACAGCGCCGCCTTGATCGCCAGCCCGGATGTGGATGCCGTGGTCATCGGCACGCCAACAGACACCCATTTTGAGCTGATCCATCAGGCCGCTGCTGCTGGCAAGGCAATCTTTTGCGAGAAACCGGTGGATATGTCTGCGGATCGTATCCGAGATTGTATCAAAGTGGTCGACAGCGCCGCTGTGCCGTTCATGACCGCCTTTAATCGACGGTTTGATCCGAATTTTGCCAATATTCAGTCCCGCATTGCAGCGGGTGAAATTGGCGACGTTGAGCTGGTGACGATCCTGTCGCGAGATCCTTCGCCGCCACCCATCAGCTATATCAAGGGGTCGGGCGGGCTGTTTCGCGATATGATGATCCACGATCTCGACATGGCACGATTTCTGATGGGNGGMGGMRMMGGNTCWNGYGWCWATGCGGTCGGGTCGGCGCTGGTTGATCCGGCGATTGGTGCGGCGGGGGATGTGGATACCGCGGCGGTTACGCTGACCACAGCATCCGGCAAGATCTGCCAGATTTCAAACTCGCGGCGGGCCACCTATGGCTATGATCAGAGGGTCGAGGTGCATGGCTCCCATGGTATGCTCCGGGCCGATAATATGCTGGAAAATTCGGTCGAGGTCGCGGATCAAAACGGGTTCCGTAGGGCCCCGGCTCAGAACTTCTTCCTGGAACGGTACGAGGCTGCCTATCGCGCCGAGATGGCGTATTTTGTKRCGYWKRKWMMWSMRGRSRRRRMKMTGACRCMRRKKRKWYWRSRYRKRYKMSRRGCSMRAAYRCKRSSSRRYKSRRSKMMGSMMYSTYTGGCCGAGGCTGTGCCAATCCTGATCTGATATGGAGGTCACTGACGTGTTGCGATTTGCCTTGGCGGTCGATCACGGCAGCACAGAGGGTTTGAATGGTATTCTGTGTGGCGCCTTGGATACTCGCCCTCTGGATGTTAACCATTGGTCCAAGAGCCGAGATGTTGCCGCATGACTTTGGTCGCGTCCTACCGAAACGCCCGCCAGTTCGTTGGGCAATGGAGTTTGCTGCTGATGGACCGTATCACTATAACATCTGACCTGACGCTGAGCCGTCTGGTGTACGGTATGTGGCGTCTGGGCGATGCCGAAGACACCTCGCCTGCGCATGTCGAGACAAAGATTCATATCTGTCTGGAGCAGGGTATTACCAGCTTTGATCAGGCTGATATCTATGGGGGCTACACCGCCGAAGCGGTGCTGGGCGGCGCCCTGCGCCGCAATCCAGGTCTGCGCAACCATATGGAAATCATTACCAAATGCGGCATCGTCGCACCCGTGGGCCGCTATGCGGATGCGGTGGGCAAATACTACGACACGTCACGCGCCCATATCGAGAAATCGGTGGAGACCTCATTACGGGACATGGCGATTGACCATGTGGATGTCTTGTTGGTCCACCGACCTGATCCGTTCATGGATCACCACAAAACCGGGGCTGTGCTGGATGATCTGGTCACCAGCGGCAAGGTGCGGGCTRTGGGGGTGTCCAATTTTCGCCCCTGGGATTTCGAGCTGCTGCAATCCGCGATGAAGGCGCCGCTGGTGACCAACCAGATTGAAGTCAGCCTGGGCGAGGTCACCTCTTTCACCAATGGTGATCTGGCATTTCATCAGCGCATGGGCCACCCGGTGATGGCCTGGTCCCCCTTGGGGGGCGGTGCATTGATTGGGGCCGAGGGACAGATGGGCGCAGTTCTGGACGAGATCGCCGAGGAAAATGGCGTTGATCGGGGCGCGGTTGCAATTGCCTGGTTATTGGCGCATCCGGGGCAATTACTGCCGGTGCTTGGGACCAATAACCTGGAACGTATTGCGCGCATATCGGAGGCGCTGAAGGTCAAGATCGACCTGCCCACCTGGTTTCGTCTTTATGAGGCGGCCTTGGGGCAGGAAGTGGCCTGAGCCGGACGAAGCGATGAAATATGGCCTTAGCGGCTTCGCATCACAGCAGCAGGCCCGCAGCTCTCTCTGACCACAAGATCACCGTGTAGCAACGTTTCAAGCACCTGAGTTTTTTCACCCGCCAACCGGTCCAGCAGTTGTCTCATTGATATTTCCCCGATCTGGCTGCGTGGCTGCCGGATGGTGGTGAGCGCCGGGGTGATATTGTTGGCAAAGGGAATGTCGTCAAAACCAATCACCGAGAAATCCTGGGGAATGCGGTAGCCGCGCAGCTGCAACGCGCTGATGACGCCAATCGCGGTATCGTCATTGTAGCAGAAAAAGGCTGTCGGCAACGTGTCCTTGATGAACAATCGCTCCACTGCGGCGCGCCCGCCTTCGCTGGATCCGTCGCCCTCCACCTGCCAGTCCCGCAACGGGTAGGCGGCCTCGGCCAGCCCTTTGCGATAACCATCCAGGCGCAGATCCGACACCGCGTCAGTGCTGCGCGAGGCCACATAGGCGATGTCGCGGTGGCCGAGGGAAATCAGGTACTCGGTCGCCATTTTAGCCGCCGCAACGTCATCAACCCCGACATAGGGCAGGTCAATGTGGCTGACCGGGCAACTGGCGGCAACCATTGGCGGAAAGGCGGACACCGGGCTGTTGGGGCTGCCTGCCACCGGCAGATGCCCGGTCAGCAGAATTAACCCATCCACCATGCCCGAGGACAGGAACCGCATATGGTTCTCTTCCAGCGAAATGGTGCCTTCGGTATTGCCGATCAAGACCCCATAGCCGCGATCATTGGCCGCCTTCTCCAGCCCGATCAGGATGCCAGGGAAATTGGGGTCGGCAATGGACTGGGTCAGCACCATAACCATCCGCGACCGCTGCATCCTCAGGTTCTGGGCCATTGCATTGGCAATGTACCCAGTGCGGGCAATGGCAGCGGTGACCCGCTTGCGGGTGCTTTCCGCAACTTTTTCAGGCTTTCGAATCGCTCGGCTTACCGTGGCAATGGACACGCCTGCCAACTTGGCAACGTCCTCAATGGTTGTTGGTTTTCCGGGAGGTTTTTGCAATGGCTGTGGCCCTCAAATTCAGTGCTCTTGTGGCTGATTTCGCCATTGTTTTGCAAGCTCTTAGACAGAGCTATAGCGACAATGACGCCAGCTGAAAAGGTTTACAGTCAATAATGTAAAGGTTTACATAGGCAATGAAAAGGTTTACATCCCCTCCAGSGATCCGCCGGGTGACATCAAGGCGGGCTAGGGGGGATAATGCTTGACGGGCCAGTTAAATCGGCTTCAGTTCTGAAGGCCGACCATATTAGCAAATCCTTTGGGTCCGTGCCGGTGCTGTTCAGTGTCAGCATGGATATCCGGCCTGGCGAGGTGCATGCGCTGATCGGCGAAAACGGTGCTGGCAAGTCCACCTTGATGAAAATCCTGTCAGGTTTTCATGCGCCAACCTCGGGTCGCATTCTGTTTGATGGAGCCGAGGTGGTTTTGCCGCCGGACGGTGAAGCCGAGAAAATGGGCATTGTACTGATCCATCAGGAACTGAACCTGGCCGAGCAGATGACGGTTGAGGAGAATATCTTCTTGGGTCGTGAACTGACCAGCCGCGGGATTCTACTGAAAGACGAGATGCGCGAAAAAGTTCGCGGATACCTGTCAGACATTGGCGTCGATATTTCTCCCTCTGCCCGGATCTCGGAACTGTCCATCGCCGAAAAGCAGATGGTTGAGGTGGCCAAGGCGATCAGCCGTAATGCGCGTGTGCTGATCATGGATGAGCCCACAGCCGCGTTGACCGAGGCGGAAACCGAATTGTTTTTCCGCCAGGTCGAGCGGTTGAAATCCAAGGGTGTGGCAATTGTCTTTGTGTCGCACAAGCTGTCCGAGGTGAAGCAGATCGCCGACCGGGTAACCATCCTGCGCGACGGTCAGTGGATCAGCTCGCAAGAGGCCGAATATCTGACCCCTGATACCATGGCGCAAATGATGGTTGGGCGCGAGCTGTCGGATCTCTACCCGCCGATGCACGAGGCCGATGTGGATGCCCCGCGGGTGCTGGAGGTGCAAAATCTCTGTGTGCCGGGCATCCATGATGTCTCGTTTGATCTGCGCAAGGGCGAGATCTTGGGGTTTTCCGGCTTGATCGGCTCTGGCCGCACCGCTGTCTTTGAGGCGATCTGTGGACTGACCCCCATCGGTTCCGGGCAAATTCTGATTGACGGGGTCGAGACACGCTTTGACAGTGTTGCAGCATCGCGGGATGCCGGTCTTGCTTATCTGACCAAGGATCGCAAGGCCAAGGGGCTGCTGCTGAACAAGCAGATGCGGCCCAATCTTACTCTGTTTTCGCTGCCCAAGTTCATGCGTCGTTTTGGCCTGGACACAGCTGCCGAAGAGAAAGCGCTAGAGCGGGCAATACGGCGTTTTGACATCCGCACCCGTGATCCAAAAATCATCGTTGGCGATATGTCCGGTGGCAATCAGCAAAAACTGCTGCTGGCCAAAGTGATGGAGAGCGAGCCGCGCATTGTCATCATCGACGAGCCCACACGCGGCATCGACGTCGGCACCAAGCAGCAGATCTATCACTTCATCGCCGCTCTGGCCGCCGAAGGTGTGTCGGTGGTGATCATCTCATCCGAGATGCCGGAAATCATTGGCATCAGCCACCGTGTGGTGGTGATGCGCGAGGGGCAGGTTATGGGCGTGCTGACCGGTGATGACATCAACGAAAATGAAATCGTGCGCTATGCCGCAGGACTTAAGCGGGAGAGCAGGGGATGAGTGACGTGGTTGCAAGTAATACAACAAAGGACAAGCGGATGCGGTTTGACATCAAGACCGCAGGCCCGGCCATTGCGCTAATCCTGCTGTGCATCATCGGATTTCTGCTGAACCCGGCGTTCCTGAGTGAAGGCAACCTGACCAACCTGCTAACGCGATCCGCCTTTATCGGCATCATCGCGGTGGGGGCGACCTTTGTGATCACTGCGGGCGGCATTGACCTGTCTGTGGGCTCGATGGCGGCGGCGATTGCCGGGGTGATGATCATCATCATGAACTCGGCCATGGAGACCCTGGGGCCGGGATTGGCCACGGTCCTGTTGGGCGGCGGCTGTTCCATTCTGCTGGGCCTTGGCGCCGGCTGGATCAACGGCGTGCTGACCACCAAGGGCAAGATCGAGGCCTTTATCGTCACCCTTGGCACCATGGGCATCTACCGCTCGCTGGTTACTTATTTTGCAGACGGCGGCACCCTGTCGCTCGACTTTGCCATCCGGGGCACTTACCGGCCGGTTTACTACGGCAGCATCTTGGGCCTGCCAGCGCCGGTCTGGGTGTTCATCGCGGTGTCAATCTGCGGCTGGCTGCTGATGAACCGCACCGCCTTTGGCCGCTATTGCACCGCCATCGGCTCCAATGAGAGCGTCGCCAAATACTCGGCCATCAAGGTCGACCGCATCAAGACCATGACCTATGTGATCCAGGGGCTTTGCGTGTCCTTGGCCACTATCATCTATGTGCCGCGTCTGGGCTCGGCGTCGGCGTCGACCGGGGTGATGTGGGAGCTGGAGGCGATTGCCGCGGTGATCATCGGCGGCACCGTGCTTAAGGGTGGTTATGGCCGGATCGGCGGCACCATTCTGGGGGCTCTGATCCTGACCACCATCGGCAATATTCTGAATTTTACCGATCTGATCTCGAATTACCTGAACGGAACAATGCAGGGTCTGATCATCATCATCGCGGTGTGGTTGCAGCGCGGCGACTGGGGCAAAGCAAAAGCCAGCAAGAGCTAAGAGCTTTAGAACAGAGGGGAAATTTTCCCAAAAGGACGACCGGGCATCACCGGAGTGGAGAGGTGCGCCCAAATTTATCAGTGGAGGACTAATATGAAGAACCTGAAAACCCTRAGTGCMCTGGCATTGACCGGCGCAYTGGCCCTRACCGCAGGYGCGGTMAGTGCTSAGACAATTAAAATYGGYGTSAGYTAYCCRACCCCRACCCATGCYTGGGCSGCKGGTATGAACTGGCAYGCMGAGCAGGCCGAAAAGCGGCTSGAAGCMYTGTATCCGGATATYGACCTGATCCTGRTCAACTCACCCGATCCCAACGCCCARGCCTCGGCRCTRGAAGATCTRGTGTCGRTKCAYMAAATCGWYGCTCTGGTGGTRCTGCCGTTTGAATCCGAGCCGCTGACCGAYCCGGTTCYGAACGTCAARAAATCMGGCGCKYTGATYACSGTGGTWGACCGTGGGCTMAGCCARCCGGGYATYGAAGACATCTATGTGGCGGGCAACAACCCTGAACTGGGYCGTGTRTCAGCGGTCTATATGAAGRSCCGYCTRAAGTCYGGYGACAAYATTGTTGTTCTGCGCGGTATCCCAACRMTMATYGATAAYGAGCGTTTYGATGCCTTTATGGCWGAAATKGARGGCTCTGGRATCAACRTTCTGGATCACAAACAYGCMAACTGGAACCGCGATGACGGKTTTGARGTSATGCARGACTTCCTSAGCCGGTTCCCKGACATCGATGCSGTCTGGGCRCAGGATGATGACATCGCAATTGGTGTTGTTGCCGCGCTGAAACAGGCTGGTCGCGATGGTGATGGCATGTTTGTTGTCGGCGGTGCTGGCATGAAAGAAACCATCAAGGCGATCATGGATGGTGACACTTTGATCCCGGTGGATGTTCTGTATCCGCCGTCGATGATTGCCACCGCGATGGATGTAACGGTTGCTGCTTTCAAATCTAATGGTCCGGTTGCTGGCCGCTATATCCTGGGTGCGACACTCATCACCCAGGAAAATGCGGCGAGCTTTTACTTCCCTGACTCTCCGTTCTAATCATTAGATAAAGAAGCGCAAAGGAAGGGGGCTGGCGAAATGGCCCCCTTCATTTCACGGGAGATATTAAGATGAAAACGATCAAGGGCCCGGCCCTGTTCCTGGCACAGTTTGCTGGTGACGAGGCCCCGTTCAATTCCTGGGCGGATATCACCAAATGGGCGTCGGATTGCGGCTATAAAGGTGTACAGATCCCAAGCTGGGATGCCCGGTTGATAGATTTGGTAAAGGCGGCAAGCTCACGGTCATATTGTGACGAACTGGTTGGTATTGCGGCTGAAAATGGTATTGAGATCACTGAACTTTCGTCTCATTTGCAGGGCCAGTTGGTGGCCGTACACCCCGCCTATGATCAGGCGTTTGACGGCTTTGCAGCCGAGCACGTGCGCGGCGATCCCAAAGCCCGCCAGGCCTGGGCAGTTGAGCAGGTCAAACTGGCAATTACCGCCAGCTACAATTTGGGCATCACAGAACATGCAACCTTCTCGGGGGCACTGGCCTGGCCCTATCTCTATCCCTGGCCTCAGCGCCCCGAAGGTCTGGTCGAGACCGCCTTTGATGAGCTGGCAAAACGCTGGCGCCCCATTCTGGATCACGCGGATCACATGGGTGTGGATGTGTGCTATGAAATCCACCCCGGCGAGGACCTGCACGACGGTGTGACCTTTGAGATGTTCCTAGAGCGTGTGGACAATCACCCGCGTTGCAACATGCTGTATGATCCGTCGCATTACGTGCTGCAGTGTCTGGATTACCTCGACAATATCGACATTTACAAAGACCGGATCAAAATGTTCCACGTCAAGGATGCCGAATTCAATCCAACCGGACGGCAGGGGGTCTACTCGGGTTTCCAGCCTTGGGTTGATCGGGCTGGCCGCTTCCGCTCACTGGGCGACGGGCAGGTCGATTTTGGCGCAATCTTCTCAAAAATGGCGGCCAATGGTTTTGACGGCTGGGCCGTGGTTGAATGGGAATGCTGCCTGAAACATCCCGAAGACGGTGCCCGCGAGGGCGCGCAATTCGTCAAGGATCATATCATCCGTGTGACCGAGCACGCCTTTGACGATTTTGCTGGCGGCGAGGCGGACCAAGCTGCCAACCGCAAGATGCTGGGGCTGCTGTAGAGTGAGAGTTTATGTAGATGATCCATTGTTGGGGGAATTGCCCCCTCACTATTTCATGCCAAGCGGAAACGTCAAACCGGACCGGTATGGTAAGCGTGAGGGCTTTCGGTGTAGTCCGCCTGGTTCGGGAAACAACAAAAGCGCAGTTGGTGTCTATTATCGATCAATAGATGATCTTGCTGACCATTTACTCGCTAATCCTGGTTGGGGGGCTCGATTTGCGAAACCTGGATCTCCAGCATCATTGCGTTATGATAATATTTTTGTGGATGGGAACCCTCTATGAGCAATACCAAACCTATTCGCCTTGGCATGGTTGGGGGCGGCAATGATGCCTTTATTGGCGCGGTCCACCGCATTGCCTCGCGGATTGATGGTGCGTTCCAGTTGACCGCTGGGGCGCTGTCCTCGACGCCGAAAAAATCCCTGGCGTCCGGCGCGGCGCTGGGGCTTGATTCGGCGCGCACCTACGAAGACTTCAAGGCCATGGCGATCCGCGAGGCGCGGTTGAAAGATGGCATCGAGGCGGTGGCCATCGTCACCCCCAACCACATGCACTATCCAGTGGCGCGCGAGTTTCTGAAGCGCGGCATTCACGTGATCTGCGACAAGCCGCTGACCTCGACCTTGGCAGATGCCAGGAAACTGGTGAAAGCGGCGGAAAGCTCGGATGCGCTGTTCATTCTGACCCATAACTACACCGGCTATCCAATGGTGCGTCAGGCGCGTGAGATGATCGCCAATGGGGATTTGGGCGATATCCGGGTGGTGCAGGCCGAATACCCACAGGATTGGTTGACCGAACCACAGGACAACAAGCAGGCCGAATGGCGTACCGACCCAGCCCGTTCAGGCGCGGGGGGATCTGTCGGTGATATTGGCACCCACGCCTTTAACCTTCTCAGCTTTGTTACCGGGTTGCAAACCGAGGCCTTGGCCGCAGATTTGCAGAGCTTTGTTCCCGGTCGCCCTCTGGACGACAACGCCCACGTGATGCTGCGCTTTGTTGGCGGTGCGCGCGGGATGCTGTGGTGCAGTCAGGTTGCTCCGGGCAATGAAAACGGACTGCGCTTGCGGGTCTATGGCGCCAAGGGCGGGCTGGAGTGGGAACAGGAAGATCCCAACAAACTATGGTACACCCCATTTGGCGAGGTCAAACGTTTGATTACCCGCGGCGGCGCAGGTGCAGGCGARGCCGCAAACCGTGTGTCCCGAACCCCAGGTGGTCACCCCGAGGGCTATCTGGAAGGCTTTGCCAATATCTATGCCGAGGCGGCTCTGGCCATTCGGGCCAAACAGGGCGGCGTAGAACTGCCTCCTGAAGTGGTGTTCCCAACCGTTCAGGATGGTCTGATAGGCGTGCAGTTCATTCAGGCTTGTGTGAATTCATCCAACAGGAATTCGGCCTGGGTTTCCTTATAGCCGATTGAGACCAACAGACAAAACGCGGCAGTATGGGGCTTTGGCACTTGCTGCCGTTTGTCATTTGACCCTCGCGCAGGATTTCAGCCCTTGTTCCCAGTTTGCTGTTTGGACAACCACTTTGACAGTGGCTTGGCGCTGAACCCATGGGCGATGAGGCTGAGGAACACGGTCAGGACAACAACCAGGGCAATGACCTCTCCGCCGGGCAGTTCACTGTCCAAGACAATGATGACAAACACGATGCTGGCCAGACCACGAGGACCAAACCAGCTCAGAAACAGCCGATCCTGGGGGGTGGCAATTGTTCCTGTCAGGGACAGGTAAATGGGCAGCATCCTGACAACCGTCAGGCTAAGCACTGCAAAGGTCATGATTTGCCAGGTCACCAGCCCAATGATGCTCCCAACAACCGCGATCCCGAATAATAGCCAGGTGAGCATGGCAAGCGTCTCACCGATGCCTTCAGCAGCCACCACGAGTTTGTGCTTCCTGTCGCCAACCAGGTAGCCAAACAACAAGCCGCCAGTGAAGGCAGCGATGTAGCCGCTTCCGTGCAACATACCTGCCAGCGAAAAGCAAGCCAGGGCCAGAGCCGGGACAGTCACCTGCATCCAGACCTCGGTGACCCAGTCCTGGCGTAAACAGAAATTGAGCAGCAATCCTGCGACCAGGGTCAGTCCCAAGCCAACCATCAGGCCAATCCCAATCTCTTCCAGGACCACTTTCATAGGTTCCACACTGCTGGCAGCGGTGCCGGAGGCCTCGAGAGATAAGGCGATGAAAATAAACAGAAATGGAACGCATATACCGTCGTTCAGCCCACTTTCGGCGTTCAGGCTAGCGCGGATCCAGTCCGGCACCCGTTTGTCGGCGATCACCGCCTTACCCAGTGCCGCATCGGTGGCCGCCAGAATTACGCCAAGAATGGCGGCCTCATAGAGGCTGAGCACATCCAGCAACACCAGAGCCAGTGCAAACCCGAGGATGATCACACCGGGCAGGCCGATCAACAACATTCGTGCTGGAATTTTTAGCTTGGACTTCAATACGGCCAGTTCGGCATTTGCGGCGTCGCTGAACAAGATCAGCACCAGCGTCATGTCGGCAAACACTCGAAGTTGGTGGCGCATAATTCCGCCCTCAAACCAGCCGAGGAACAATGGCCCCATGAGAATGCCTGCCGAGACAAAAACCACCGGTCCTGAAACGACACTACGCTCCATGCGTCCAGCAACAATACTGTAGAGAAATGCAAATACTGCCAGAATGAGGATTTCATTATGCATTCTTAGATCCCGCTGCTGCTAGGCCCGGAAATTGAGGGCGCGTTCAACCAAAAGTTTGTCCACTCTACCACTGCGAACCAGCTGTAGGYCAAACGGGCAGAATATTACGGGCCAGCAACCGTCATCTGTGTTGCGTAGAAATCAAATTTCAGTCTTTGCTGTCGCGCGGCCGACATTGACGCCCTCATGGGCGAGATCTGAACTTCCAAGCACGTAAATTCCTAGGCTGTAGTAGATCGAGGAATTTTTTTGATTAAGGGTCGCTGAACCCCCTTTCGCTAAGATATGACGATGGTCCGGTGCCGAATCGAAGTTTGTAAAGGTAGTTTATGGCCGTTTGTATGCGACCCCGCACATGTTAGGTGCCCTGAATAATCGAACATACTTGCCGGGGCTGGTGACATTTGCTGTTGTTATACTGGCATCTGTTTTTGCTGAGAGACAGAATGCGACCATCCATAATCAAAACAGTCGGGCCGATGTGCAACATGCAGCTGGATTGATCGGGTCACGTCTCAAGGGGCAATTGAGCGCTGATGTTCAGCTGGTGCGCGGCCTGGTCGCCGTGTTGACGAGCGAGCCGGATATGGATCAGGCCCGATTTAGCCAGTTGGCTGAACAGGTGATTGGCGCACAGGAAGAAATTCGCATCGTGGCGGTGGCGCCTGACCTGGTGGTGTCACTGATCTATCCGATGGAAGGCAACGAGTCCGTGGTTGGTCTGGATTACAACACCAACGACGCGCAGCGCGACGCTGCCTACCGGGTTCGCGACAGTGGTGAAATGGTTCTTGCTGGACCGGTGGACCTGGTACAGGGCGGGCGTGGTTTTATCTGCCGCTTTCCAATCTTTGTTGGTCATGGGTCGCRACGACGGTTTTTTGGTATATTGTCAGCGGTTATCGATGTTGATGCACTCTATGCTCAAGCCGGTGTGACAGATCCTGATACTGGTATTGAACTGGCCCTGATTGGTCATGATGGAATGGGCTCAGTCGGCGCGTTGTTTTATGGCAAAGCGGACATTGTCGATGACAACCCAGTATTGATTGATATTTCCTTTCCAACGGGCAGTTGGCAACTGGTGGCACGGCCCAAGGGCGGCTGGTCCACGCGACCTTCAAACCTATGGACCTTGCGGCTGACTTTGTTGGTCGCAAGCATGCTGATCCTTTTTCCAACGCTTCTAGCGGGTCGTCTATCCGCGGCACGACGGTCAGTAATCCGCACCCTCATGCGGCGCGAGCGTGAGCTAGAGACGCTGTCACAACGTCTGAAAGTCGCTGTCGAAACGTCAAAAATCGGAATTTGGGAATATGAACCCGGTAACGATCACATGATTTGGGATCAGAGGATGCGCAGCCTGTATGGGTGTTCAGACAACCCTGGAAGTATTGCGCTGGACAACTGGTTGCAACTGCTTCACCCCGAGGATCGTGATCACACCCTTCAGACCTTTGAAACGGCTATGCGGGACCGGACCCAGTACACTGCGGATTTCCGTATCGTGCTGCCGGATGGCCAGCAACTGCATATCCGTTCACTTGCCAGTACTTTTACAGATGCTGCCGGGCAAGCCCGGATGATCGGGGTGAATTTGGATGTGTCGCAGGACGTGCAGTTGCGTGAAGAGTTGTTGCATACCAATCAAATCTTAAAACAGCGCAACGGCGAGCTCTGTGAAGGGCAGTTGGCCTTGGAAAAAGCGCATGCCGAGCTGCAAAATAAACAAGCGGAACTGCATCGACTGTCGTTGGTGGCAAAACATGCATCGGACAGTATTATCTTAACCGATGCCCAGACCCGGATTATCTGGGTCAATGATGCGTTCTCTCGGGTGACTGGATATACGCTGGAAGAGGCGATTGGCTCGACTCCGGGCCAATTGCTCAACGGTCCTAATTCTGACCCGGCAGTGATCCGCAATATCAATAGTCGATTGGCCAAAGGTAAACGGTTTCACACTGAAATCCTGAACTACACCAAGTCGGGAGAGGAAATCTGGATCGACACCCATCTGGTGCCAATCTTGAACGACGCAGGTCAGGTTGAACTGATTATCGGGATTGAGCGGGACGTTACGAGCACCAAAATCCGCCAGCGGGAGTTGGCAGAAGCCAAACTGGCGGCAGAGCAGGCAGATCGGGCCAAATCCGAGTTTTTGGCAAATATGAGCCATGAAATCCGCACTCCGATGAACGGGATAATTGGAATGGCTGGGCTGCTGGCCGAAGCTGGCCTGGGGCCGGATGAGCAGCAATATGTGGATACGATCCAGGAATCCTCTGTTGCCCTGTTGAAAATCATCAATGATATTTTGGACCTGTCGCGGTTGGAGGCCGGAAAGTTGGCGATCACCCCTGTTGATTTCAAATTGCGTCACTGCGTGGAAAGCGCGGTAGATCTGTTGAGCCCAAAGGCCCGCGAAAAGGGAATTTCTCTTTCCGTCGACTATGCCGCAGGCATGGTTGATCAGCTGCGGGGGGATGATGGGCGGCTGCGCCAGATCCTGGTGAACCTAATCGGCAATGCAGTGAAATTCACAGCCCAAGGTGGGGTGACGGTCACTGTTGGAACCGCAGAGGCAGACCCTTATCGGCTGGTGATCGAGATTGAGGACACTGGAATCGGCATTTCACCAGATCAGGCCCTGCATATCTTCGACCGGTTTTCGCAAGCCGATGCTGCCACCACCCGGGCCTTTGGCGGCACCGGGCTTGGCCTGACCATCTCCAGCGTCTTGGCCGAACGGATGGGGGGCAACATCACGTTACGCTCGGAGCTGGGTATCGGCTGCTGCTTTGTTCTCTCAGTGCAAATGGCTCCGGCTGAGGCACCGGTCACCGAGATTGCGCTGCAGGTAATTGCGCCACTCGCAGTGCTCGCCGATAGCGTCGTATTACTGGCCGAGGACAACAAGGTGAACCGGCTGCTGATCAATAAATACCTGAGCGATCAATCTTTGGAGCTGATCGAGGCGGTGAATGGACGCGAAGCCGTCACCCTGTGTCAGACCTGTGTCCCTGATATCGTACTGATGGACATGTCGATGCCCGAGTTGGATGGCATCGCGGCGACTCGAGAGATCCGGGCGCTGAATATCGTGCAGCCAACCATTGTGGCGCTGACCGCCAATGCCTTTGACAGTGATCGCGAGGCCTGCCTGGCGGCTGGAATGGATCATTTCCTGTCCAAGCCAATCAAAAAGACTGATTTGCTCCATACTCTTGCAACTCTTCAGGCCGAGCGTTTGGCGGCGCAAAAAATACCGATGGTAGCAAGGCACCGCTGATCCAATTGTAACGCTCTGGATTGCTCCCAGAAAAATGCAGCCGCCCTAGGCCCGTTGTTGTTACCAAATTCAGATCCACATTACGTCATCGGCTTGCAGTTTCTTGCGGCAATTTGGCGGCATTGCACCATCTGATTGAGCAAGAGTTGTCGGTTCCATCTGTAAGCGAGCGAGCCGACCGCAGTATCTAGCAGCCGGTGCGGAGGTTCGGCGACATGGAATACCTGCCGAATCTGGTGCCTTTGCTGATCAAAATGGCCATTGTTGTGGGCGTTCTGCTGCTGCTGCCGCTGCCGTTGACTTGGCTTGAGCGAAAGATCGCCGCCCATATCCAACAGCGCCCTGGCCCGATGCGGGTAGGGTGGCACGGGCTGCTACAACCGCTGGCCGATGCCATCAAACTGCTGACCAAAGAGGATCATATCCCGGCCGAGGCCGATCGGATGCTGTTTGCCATTGCGCCAGTGGTGGCGCTGGTGCCGCCGTTTCTGGTGTTTGTCGCGATCCCGTTTGGCGACCCCATTCAGGTGTTCGGCACCGAGGTGACGTTGTCGCTGTCGGATCTGAACGTCGGCTTGTTGTTCATCTTGGCGGTTTCGGGGATTGGGGTGTTTGGCACCATTCTGGCGGGCTGGGCCTCGAACAGCAAATATGCGGTGCTGGGCAGCCTGCGCTCAATTGCGCAGATGATCTCTTATGAAATTCCAATGGGGTTCTCGGTGATTGGCGTGGTGATGCTGGCCAACTCGATGCAGCTGACCCAGATYGTYGCGGCGCAACAGGGGCTGTGGAATATCGTRKTKCARCCRATTGGKTTYTTTGTKTTCTTTGTCGCCGGYCTGGCCGAGGCCCAGCGTATNCCCNTTTGATCTGCCMGAGGCMGAGGGCGATCTGGGGGCKGGSTATCACACSGAATAYAGCGGCATYCGGTTCTCTCTKTTCATGYTGGCGGAATATCTGGTTGTGGTGGTTYTRGCCTTTCTGAACGTGCTGCTGTTTTTYGGSGGMTGGCTGGGCGGCCCGGCRTTTCTRCCMSCCKYKGTCTGGCTGYTKTTRAAGGTYGGTTTCTTCATYTGGGTGTTTATGTGGTTGCGTTTCACGTTTCCGCGCTACCGTTATGACCAGCTGATGGCCATCGGCTGGAAGGTGCTGCTGCCGCTCTCATTGCTGAATATTCTGGTGAGTGGTTTTTTGATTCTGTGAACAAAGGTAAGGCGTTATGGCAAGAACAGGGGTAAAACAGCATAGCTGGATTGGGCGGGTATTCCTGTTCGATCTGCTGGCCGGATTGCGCCTGACATTGGGCTATATGGTCTCCAAAACCGTAACCCAGCATTACCCGGATTATGAAAAATGGGTGCCTTATCAACGCCACCGAGGGCATCACTTCATCAAGACCAATGAGGACGGCGAGGTGAATTGCGTCGCTTGTGAGCTGTGTTCGCAAATCTGCCCCTGTGATTGCATTACCGTCATTCCGTTTGAAAATGAAAAAGGCGACCGCCGCCCCAAAGTGTTCGACATTGATCTGGCGCGTTGTCTGTATTGCGGATTGTGCGAGGACGCCTGTCCGGCGGATGCGATCAAGCTGGGTCAGGAATACGAGGTCTCGACCACCAACCGTGACACTCTGGTGGTGCATCTTGAGGATCTGATTGCCGCCCCGCGCAAGGCCGAAAATGGCGGTGTGGTGAGACCTGCAAGATTGCACCGGAAGGGGGGGCTACGGTCGGTCCTCATCACCGACCCTGACAGCAGGGGTCAGGATTGGTGGACCCGTATCCGGCGCGGCAAGTGAAGGCAATTTGTAGGCCGTAACCAAATGGGTGCGGAGTGGGGCTCAACAGAAAGAGAGGGCACTAAAATGTATGTCAGCACAGTATTGCGCCGTAAGGGATCCGAGACTTATTCTGTGGCGCCAGACGACAGTGTTTTGGCGGCCCTTCAACTGTTCAACAGCAAAAAGATTGGCTTTGCCGTGGTGCTGGATTCGGCTGGGAAACCGATGGGTGGGGTCTCGGAGCGCGAGATCTGCAAGGCGATGGCGCAGCCGGACGGGGCCGGGGGCAAGACCGCGATCCGCGAGGTGATGACGACCGAGCTGGTCACCTGTTCGCCGGATGACAATCTGATCCGGATCATGGCTCTGATGACTGAAAAACGGAACCGCCACATGCTGGTTTGTGATGACCAGAGGCTGTGCGGGGTGATCAGCATCGGCGACGTGGTCAAGCACCGTTTGGACGAGATCATGCACGAAGAGGAAGAGCTGCTGAAATATATCGASGGCACTGGCTATAGCGTTTGACGCAGGCGCGGCYGGRTCGCGCTGGAMMACCTRAAYRRKARACAGGRAYAAGGGGACAGRGATGGARCGYGARTTTTTTCTRCTGCTGTCGGYSGTTGCAATCRCMWCGGCACTRTTGGTGGTGGTGGCSCGAAACCCRGTYCACAGCGCGCTGGCRYTGGTTGCCTGYCTGGTYCAGATCGCKGCRCTCTAYGTSCTGCTGGGSGCGCCRTTCCTSGCSGTAATCCAGATYTTTGTYTATGTCGGCGCGGTGATGGTGYTGTTCYTRTTTGTCATYATGATGCTGGAYGTCCGCAARGAGGCMRAGACCAGRTAYYTGAAMAACGCRRYKGTGCCMGGWGTYRTYGTGYTGGTAMTRYTGKCMGGWGARCTGRTKGYYYTGYYGRTRCARAGYRCCCGMCTKCATRCSGTCATKGGMCCGGGSCWGMMAATCACYGMSCARCCMTCGGTCGAAGATCTCAGCCTGTTGTTGTTCCAGGATTTYYTGCTGCCGTTTGAGGTCGCCTCGGTGATCTTGCTGGTGGCGCTGATTGGCGCTGTGGTGCTGGCCAAATCTGATGAGGGCGAAAAATCCGCTGGTGATAGCGGGGTCCGCCGATGATCCCGACAGCCTGGTATCTGATGCTGGCCGCGGTGCTGTTTGTGATCGGCGCTGCGGGGGTTCTGCTGCGGCGCAATGTGCTGATTGTGCTGATGTCGCTGGAGTTGATGCTGAACAGCGTCACCATCAATCTGTTGGCCTTTGGCCATGTGCTGCAGGATCTGCGCGGCCAGATCATTGCCATTTTTGTCATCGCCATCACTGCGGCCGAGGTCGCGGTGGCGCTGGGCATTCTGGTTGCCTTGCTGCGCAATAAACACACGTTGGAAGTGGATGAGCTGACCGTCTTGAAAGGCTGAGGTTTTTGGAATTTTTTCTGTCGATTAGACCCTTATTGGCCATTGCCGTCAGCCTGACGGGGGCCGTGCTGATCCTGTGCTTGCGCAATCATGCCAACCTGCGTGATGCGACCTCGGTTGCGGCGGCAGTGCTGAAATTCGGGATCGTGATCTCGCTGGCACCGTTGGTGCTGGCAGGCGGCACCCATGACCTGACCTTGTTTGAGGTGCTGCCGGGGATCGACTTTGCCTTTCGCGTTGATGCGCTGGGGATGGTGTTTGCCACGGTGTCCAGCCTGCTGTGGATCCTCGCGGCGCTGTATTCGATTGGCTATATGCGCAGTCAGAACGAAAAGGCGCAGACCCGGTTCTTTGCCGCGTTTGCAGTGTCTTTGTCGGCAGCCGTGGGCGGTGCCTTTGCTGCCAACCTGTTCACTCTGGTGATCTTTTACGAAGTCCTGAGCCTGATCACCTATCCGCTGGTCTACCACAAAGAGGACAATGCCAGTTGGGGTGGTAGCCGCCGCTATGTGGTYTACCTWRTSGGGGCRTCGAAATCYCTGCTGCTGGCGGCRCTGGCKCTGACTTAYCATCTGGCGGGCACCTTGGATTTCATGCCGCAGGGTCTGTTTGGCGGGGTTGATGCCTCGGACACGCTGCTGAGTGTGGTCTACCTGTGTTACCTGTTTGGCTTTGCCAAGGCCGCGATCATGCCGTTCCACGCCTGGCTGCCGGCCGCCATGGTGGCACCCACCCCGGTCAGTGCCTTGCTGCATGCTGTGGCGGTGGTCAAAATGGGGGTATTTTGCCTGCTGCGGGTGATTTTTCACGTCATGGGGGTGGATCTGATGGGCAGTCTGGGGCTGGGCATCGCCACTGCCTATCTGGTGTCTTTCACCATTGTGATAGCCTCGGTCTATGCGTTGACCCGCGATGATCTCAAGGCACGACTGGCCTATTCCACCATCAGTCAGTTGTCTTACATTATCCTCGGCGCGGTGTTGCTGACGCCGATGGCCGCGGTGGGGGGAGTGACCCATATCGCTGCGCATGCGTTCTCCAAAATCACCCTGTTTTTCTGCGCCGGGTCGATCTACTGCGCCTCGCACCGCCGCAACATCAGCGATCTGGCGGGCATCGGTCGGCAACTGCCCTGGACCATGGGCGCGTTCTTCATCGGCTCTCTGGGGATGATCGGTATCCCACCCACCGGTGGGTTCATCAGCAAATGGTATCTGGTTCTGGGCTCGGTCGAGGCTGGCGGGCTGGTGTTTCTGGTGGTGCTTCTGGTCAGCGCCGTCCTGAACGCGGCCTATTTCCTGCCGGTCACCTACACTGCGTTTTTTGAAAAACCCAAACCGCCCGTAGATCAGAACCTCGTGGCCATGCAGGACGTCCGCGAGATCCCGATGGTGGCGGTGCCGTTGTTGATTACGGCGGTGCTGTCGCTCGTGTTGGGATTGAACCCTGGATATTTTGTTGAACTGGCGCAGCTTGTTATGCGCGAAGCGGGGCTGTGATGATTGCAAGATTGGTAAATTTCTTTGGCGAAAAACGCCACAGCAGGCGGCGCTGGAAGCTGTTTCTGAAGCTGCTTGTTCTGATTGTCATTGCCGACTTTTTAGTGCCGCGCCCACATGTGGACTACTTCTGGCAGGCCATTCCGGGCTGGGCGGCGATATTTGGTTTCATCAGCTGCGCCGCCATCATTTTTATCAGCAAATTCATCGGTCACAGTGGCGGCATTATGCGCGACGAGGATTATTATGATTGAGGGCCTGCACCCTGCCTTGCTGATGCTGCTTGGAGCTCTGCTGCTGTCATTGCTGCGTGGCATCTGGCAAAAATCTGCGTCGGTTCTGGTGCCATTGATGGTCCTGCTGCGGGTGGCACAGATGTCGCCCGGTAGCTTTGGTAAGATCCACTTTGCCGGGGTTGATCTGGTGATGTTTCAGGCCGACAAGCTGTCACTGGTATTTGCCTTGGTGTTTGCGATCATGGCGGTGATTGGCAAYATYTATGCYTGGCATATCAAYGAYANCGRGCMRMNGGGTCTCGGCRTTTTTRTACATCGGCAGCGCTTAYGGCGTGGTCTTTGCYGGCGAYTGGTTCACCYTRCTGGTGGCCTGGGAGGTWATGGCYTTTGCCTCGGCCTATCTGATTTTTGCCTCRKCCAGYGCTGCRGCRGTGGCRGCAGGGTTTCGCTATTTGATGGTGCATRTCGYCGGYGGAGTAYTGCTGTTTGGCGGCATCGTRTTACACGGCATGCAGACCGGATCTTATCTGGTGGGGCCGCTGGACTACGGGCAAGGCGGGCTGGCCTATAATCTGATCCTGATCTCGTTCATGCTGAACGCCGCGGTGCCACCGCTTAGCGCCTGGCTGACCGATGCCTACCCCGAGGCGACAGTGACCGGGGCAGTGTTTCTCAGCGCCTTTACCACCAAAACTGCTGTCTACGTGCTGATCCGAAATTACCCCGGCGCCGAGGTGCTGATCGGCTTTGGTGTGGCAATGGCCCTGTACGGCGTGGTGTTTGCGGTGCTTGAGAACGACTGCCGCCGCCTGCTGGGCTATCACATCATCAGTCAGGTTGGGTATATGGTCGCCGCCGTTGGCATCGGCAGTGAGCTGGCGCTGAACGGTGCTGCCTCACATGCCTTTGCCCATATCCTGTACAAGGGTCTGTTGTTCATGGGCGCCGGGGCGGTGATCCTGATGACCGGGCGGCGCAAACTGACCGAGCTGGGCGGGCTGTACCGCACCATGCCGATCACAGTGTTTCTGTATATGATCGGCGCCTTGGCGATCTCGGCCTTTCCGCTGTTCAGCGGCTTTGTCAGCAAARGCATGATCATTTCGGCCGCCGGTGGCGATGGTCGGGCCACGGCGATGCTGCTGCTCACCGGGGCCTCGTCCGGCACCTTTTTGCACACTGGGCTAAAACTGCCCTTTTACATGTTCTTTGGCAAAGATTGCGGGCTGCGACCSYCCGAGCCRCCGTTSAACATGCTGCTGGCGATGGGCATCGCTGCGCTGTTCTGCATTGGCATCGGCATCTTTCCGCAGCTGCTCTATGCGCTGCTGCCCTATCCGGTGGACTATCACCCCTACAGCGGCGCGCATATCACCGAGAGCCTGGGGTTGTTGATGTTCACCCTGTTGGCTTTTGTGCTGTTCCTGAAATATCTGGACCCGGAAAAGACCATCAGTCTGGACACGGATTGGGTCTATCGGCGCGGCGCTAGGGTGTTCATGTGGATTGCCCGCCACCCGGTTCAGATCTGGGAGCAGATGCTGATCACACTGGGAGACGGGGCCGGGCTGCGGCTAATGCACCGCCTGTCGCGGATCAGTCTGCGGATAGATACGCAGGTGGTGGACACCGCAGTAAACGGAGTGGCACTGACGGCGCAGCGTATCGGCATCTTGTTGCGGAACCTGCAGACAGGGATCGTGTCGCATTACGCATGGGCGATGATTGCCGGGCTGATTGTGCTGCTTGGCTGGCCGTTACTGGCCGCGATGGGCGCACCATGACAGGGCTGCCGGTTCTTAGCATCCTGATCCTGTTGCCCGCAGTCGGCGCGGCGTTGATCCCGTTCCTGCGCGATGCCCAAACTGCCCGCTGGTTTGCACTTGTCTTTCTGCTGGTGGATTTCCTGATTGCGGTCTGGCTGTTGGTCACCTTCGACGTCAGCTCGTCTGCAATGCAGTTTGGCGAACACTATGRCTGGGTGCCGTCGCTGGGTATCAGCTATCGTTTGGGAGTGGACGGCATCAGCGTCTGGTTTGTGCTGCTGACCACCCTGTTGGGCTGGATCTGCGTGTTGGCCTCGTGGACCTCGATCACCACCCGCGTGCGAGAGTTCATGACCTGCCTGTTGGCGATGCAAAGCCTGATGGTCGGGGTGTTCTGCGCCTTGGACATGATCCTGTTCTATGTGTTGTGGGAGGCCATGCTGGTGCCGATGTACCTGATTATCGGCATCTGGGGCGSMMMRMASMKSKWMWWWRCSRSRTYMWWGWWCKKYMKMWAMWSSWWSRMASSCWGCSWGWTRTTCCTGATCGGCATCCTGCTGCTGTATTTCAGCGGAGGACAGACCTTCGATATGCTGGCGCTGATGGAGGCGCAATATCCGTTCCAGCTGCAGATCTGGGTTTTTCTGGCCTTTCTGGTGGCCTTTGCGGTCAAGGTGCCGATGGTGCCACTGCACACCTGGTTGCCCGACGCCCATGTGCAGGCCCCGACGGCGGGCAGCATCATTCTGGCCGGAGTGCTGTTGAAAATGGGCGCTTATGGCTTTTTGCGGTTCTCGCTGCCGATGCTGCCGGAGGCCTCGCACTACCTTGCGCCATTGATGATCACGCTGTCGGCGGTGGCGATTGTCTATGGCGGGCTGTTGGCGCTGGCGCAGAGCGACATCAAGAAACTGATCGCCTATTCCAGCGTCAGCCATATGGGGCTCATCACCCTGGGTCTGTTCACATTTGACGCTATGGGCTTGTCCGGCGCGGTGATCCAGATGTTCAACCACGGCATCACCACCGGCGCGCTGTTCCTGTGTGTCGGGCTGATCTACGAGCGCAGCCATTCGCGTGAGATCACCGACTATGGCGGCTTGATCAAAGCGGTGCCACTGTTTGGCGTCCTGTTTGCAGCATTTCTGCTGGCGTCAATGGCGCTGCCCGGCTTGAACGGCTTTATTGGCGAGCTGCTGGTTCTTGCCGGGGCCTTTGGCGTCAGTGGCTGGGCCGGAGCTGCCGGGGTTCTGGGCGCGCTGATTGGTGCGGCCTATTTGCTGGGCGTATACCGGCAAATGCTGCTCGGCCCCGTCAACGCGCCGAACGGTGCAGCCCTGTGGGATCTGAACCAGCGCGAGCTGGCCTGCGCGGTGCCTTTGCTGTTGTTTGTGATCTGGTTTGGGCTCTATCCGAAACCGTTTCTGACCATTCTACAGCCCTCGCTGGACCACTTGATGATGCAACTCAACGTGGTGGTGACACCATGAGGGGAGCAGCATGGATCTGACACAGGTGAAGACATCGGTGCTGCTGTCAGGCCCTGAGATCATTGTCATCTTGGGCGCCTGCGTCGCCTTGATGCTGTCTTTGGTTCCACGCCCGGGGCAGGGCGGGTTGATTGCCGGGCTCAGCCTGATGATGATTGCACTGGCCGCCGCGATGAGCGTCACGCTGGGGCATACTCCGCAATCCGCCTATCAGGGCATGTTTGTAATCGATGGGCTGGCGACCTATTTCAAGCTACTGCTGTGTCTGGGTACGGCGCTGACCATTCTGATCTCGAGTGGCTACCTGGCAGATGAGAATGCCGACAAAGGCGAGTATTACGTGCTGCTGCTGTTTGCCCTGTCCGGAGCAATGATCATGGTGTCAGGGACCGATCTGCTGATCATCTACATCGGCCTCGAACTGCAAGCCCTGTCGATCTATGTGCTAGTGGGGTTCCTGACGACAAATACCCGCTCGAACGAGGCGGCGTTGAAATATGTCATCCTGGGTGCGTTCTCATCGGGGCTGCTACTGTTCGGGTTGTCGCTGTTCTATGGGCTGACTGGAACCACCCAGCTGGGCGCCATGGCTACAGCATTGGGCGATGCGGATACCAATGATCCGCTGCTGGTTCTGGCAACCCTGTTTCTGCTCGCTGGGCTGTTGTTCAAGGTCGGCGCGGTGCCGTTTCACATGTGGGTGCCGGATATCTACGAAGGCGCGCCGTCGCCGGTGACTGGCTTCATGTCCACCGTTGGCAAGGTGGCCGCCTTTGCGGTGATCCTGAGGCTGTTCATGCACGACCTCACAACTCTGGCCCCGATCTGGCGCACCAGCGTCGTGGTGGTGGCGGTGCTGACCATGGGGCTGGGCAGTCTGGCGGCGCTGGTGCAGAGYMAYMTMAAGMRGAWGCYGKYCKATKSCKCGATTGCGCATGGAGGGTTCCTGCTGCTGGGCCTGTTGGCGGGGGGCAGTGATGGGTTGGCCAGCGTGATGCTCTACCTGCTGGTCTTCACCCTGATGAACCTCGGCCTGTTTGCGGTGATCATCCTGCTGAACCAAGGCGCAGATCGCGGCGAGCCGATCTGGGATTTCACCGGGCTGGCCAAGTCCCATCCGGGATTGGCGCTGATCACACTGGTCTTTTTGCTGTCACTGGCGGGCATCCCCCCAACCGGAGGCTTCTTTGCCAAGTTCTATGTGTTGCTGGCTCTGGTTGAGACCGGACAAGTCACTCTTGCTGTGGTCGCAGTGCTGTTCAGCGCGGTCTCGGCTTGGTTCTACCTGCGCATCATTATGCTGATGTACATGAAAGAGACCGACCACCCGGTAAAGGTTCAGATCACTCCATCCATACAACTGGCCTTGATTGTGACTCTGATCGGCACAGTTTTAACGGGTATATTGCCCGCCTTGTTTCTGGACACCGCGCAGGCGGCGGCTTTGGCTGGCTTGAGTTGAAATTGCCAGTTTGATCTCGAGGTCCCAGGGGCGCGTTTTTGAAGCTGGTCTGAAAAATGAAAACAGGGTCACATCGATAAGGAAAAAACATGCCAATTGATTTCCTACCAGTGTTTCTGATGGTTGCTGCGGTCATTACGCTTTCGGCGCTGATCCTGACGCTGTCGCGACTGATCCGGCCGCACAATCCCTATCCCGAAAAGAACCGCCCCTATGAATGTGGCGTTGATCATGTGGGCGAGGCCTCGGCGGGCCTGTTCAAAGTGCAGTATTTTGTGATCGCCATCCTGTTTGTGGTGTTCGACGTCGAAACCATGTTCCTGTTTCCCTGGGCCGTGGTGCTGCGCGACATGGGGCTGTTTGGCTATATCGAGATGTTTGTCTTTATCTCGCTGCTGCTGGTTGGCTTTGCCTATGCCTGGATCAAGGGAGCGCTGGAATGGGAATCCTGACCAACCGGTTTCAAGACAACGTGTTTTTCACCACCTCGGACAGTCTCATCAACTGGAGCCGCAAGTCGTCGCTGTGGCCGCAAACCTTTGGCATTGCCTGCTGCGCCATTGAGATGATCTCGGCGGGGTGCGCCCGGTATGATCTGGACCGGTTTGGAGTGGTGTTCCGGCCCTCACCGCGCCAATCGGATGTGATGATCGTGGCGGGCACGGTGACCCGCAAGATGGCGCCGATTGTGCGCCGCCTGTATGACCAAATGCCCGAGCCCCGCTATGTCATTGCCATGGGCACCTGCGCTATTTCCGGTGGGGTCTATAATACCTATGCGGTGGTGCAGGGTGTTGATCACGTGGTGCCGGTCGATATTCATGTGGCCGGCTGCCCGCCGCGCCCCGAGGCGCTGCTGCACGGATTTGTAATGCTGCANGAGAAGATCACCGGAACCCGGGTTCTGAGGGCACAGAAACCACCGGCGATGACCTCTGCCCGGGGGACTGGCTGATGAGGGTAGTAGATATTCCTTTGGAGCAGGTTCTGGAGCATTTTGCCGGCCGGGTTGGTGTAGATGACAGTGCGGCAGATATGCGCTGTTTGCTTGTGATGCCGACGGATTTGGTGGCCCTGTGCACCCTTTTGCGCGACGAGGCAGCGTTGCGGTTTACTTTCCTGTCTGATATTTGCGGCGTCGATTATTTCCCCGATACGCCGCGGTTCCTGCTGGTCTATCACCTCTATTCAATCCCGCACAAAATGCGTCTGCGAATCAAATGCCAGTTGGAAGACCCACCTGTTGCACCAACACTCACCCCGGTCTGGACCACCGCCAATTGGCACGAACGCGAAGCCTACGACATGTATGGCATCCGTTTTGATGGCCACCCAGACCTGCGGCGGATTTACATGTGGGAGGGGTTTGACGGCTATCCCATGCGCCGTGACTTCCCGCTGCGGGGGTACAAGGATGACTATAACCCGATGGGCGCCGAACGGCCTGTCGAGGGGAGCGGCTCATGACCGAGGTGACCGTTCTTGATGAAGTCAAAACTGACACCGGCCTGTCGCGCGAAGTGCTGTTGAACCTTGGCCCACAACATCCCAGCACCCACGGCGTGCTGCGGCTGCTGTTGCAGATGGACGGCGAGATTATTGAGCGGGTCGAGCCGCATATCGGGTTGCTGCACCGGGGCACCGAGAAGCTGTTTGAGAGCTTCACCTACACGCAGATTTTTCCGCTGACTGACCGGCTCGACTATCTCTGCCCGCCCTCAAACAATCTGGGCTATGCGCTGGCGGTGGAGGCCTTGCTGGAGATAGAGGCGCCTGAGCGGGCGCAGTATATCCGGGTGATGATGGCCGAGCTGTCGCGCATTTCCGGCCATCTGCTGATCACCGGCGCGCTGCCGATGGATGTGGGGGCGATGACCACGCTGCTGTACACCATGCGCGACCGTGAAATGGTGATGGACCTGATGGAGATGATCAGTGGCGTGCGTATGCATACCTCGTTCTGTCGGGTTGGCGGCGTGCGCGAGGATCTGCCCGAGGGCGCTGAGGCGCGGATTCTGGAGTTCTGCGACATCTTTGCGGCGCGGATATCGGATTACGAGACGCTTCTGGAGAACAACCGGATCTTTCTGGCGCGGGTTGAAAACATCGGCAATATCACCGGTGACGATGCCATTGCGCTGGGCCTGAGCGGGCCCAACTTGCGCGCCTCGGGGGTGGATTGGGACATTCGCCGTGATGCCCCGTACGAGATTTACGATAAGCTGGAATTTCAGGTCATCACGCGGACAGACGGCGATTGTTACGACCGCTGGAAGTGTCGAGTCGACGAGATGCGCGAAAGCCTGTGGATGGTCCGCCAATGTGTTCGCCAAATGCCCAAGGGCGACATTCTGGTCGATGATCCCAAAATAGCCTTTCCGGTCGACAAGGGGCTGTTGGCCCATTCGATGGAAACCCATATCCACCATTTCGAGTTGGCGGCTTATGGGTTCAAAGTTCCGGCAGGTGAATTCTATTCGGCGATCGAGGCCCCTAAGGGTGAGCTGGGTTACTACCTGATCGCGGATGGCAGCACAAAACCATTCCGGCTCAAGGTCCGCGCGCCGTCTTTTGTCAATCTGCAGGCGCTGACCGAACGCACCACCAATATCAAATACCTAGCCGATGTGATTGCCATGCTGGGCAGTCTGGACCCGGTGATGGGCGAGGTCGACAAATGAGCGATGCCCGCAGCCTGAATGACACCAAAAACGATCTTACCGCCGGGGTGCAGCAGGTGATGACCCGCTATCCCACCCGGCGCAGCGCCATCATGCCCGCGCTGGATCTGGCGCAGCAAAAATACGGCGGCGTCGATGGTACAACTTATCAAGCCGTGGCCGAACTGTTGGATGTACCCGAGATCTGGGTTTTTGAAGTGGCTAGTTTCTATAGCCTCTATGACCGCTCGGTGACTGGCAGGCACCACCTGAGACTGTGCAAAAGCCTATCCTGCATGCTGCGCGGCTCGGATGCGTTGATGCGGCATCTGCAAGAGCGGTTGAACGTCAAACCCGGTGAGACATCCAAGGACGGTGCCATAACATTATCGGCTGTTGAATGCCTTGGCGCCTGCGAAATAGCGCCGGTCCTGATGGCAGACACGCAGTATCACGGCGATCTGACCGTGGAAAAACTGGATGGGCTGTTGGCAGCTCTTGCAGAGGCGGTGTCATGAGCGAGTTGGTCCTGCTGGAAAACATCAACAATCCTAACGCGCATAGAATTGAGACCTATGAAAAATCCGGCGGCTATCAGGGGTTACGCACAGTGTTGCGCGACTATGCGCCGGATGAGGTGATTGAGGCAGTGAAATTCTCGAACCTGCGGGGGCGGGGCGGGGCGGGCTTTCCCACCGGGCTAAAGTGGAGCTTTGTGCCCAAGGATAGCCCTCTGCCGCGCTACCTGTGTTGCAATGCGGATGAGGGCGAGCCGGGCACCTTCAAAGATCGCATCCTGATGGAGCGCGATCCGCATCAATTGATCGAAGGCATGGTGATCGCCGCCTATGCCATTCGGTGTCAAACTGCCTATCTTTATATTCGCGGCGAATATGGTCTGTCGATCGAGCACTGCCAGCAGGCCATAGATGAGGCCCATGCGCTGGGCTATCTGGGGCAGAACATTCTGGACAGTGATCATTCGCTGCAAATTCACATCCACAAAGGGNGCCGGSGCCTAYATCTGYGGCGARGARACYGCGCTGYTGGARTCYATYGAAGGCARGCGCGGCCARCCCAAGCTAAAGCCGCCATTTCCRGCGGTGGCRGGRYTGTATGAATGCCCAACGGTGGTGAACAACGTCGAAACCCTGGCCTGCCTGCCACATCTGTTCCAGCGCGGGGTTGAATGGTTTGCCTCCATCGGCCCCGAGGATGCGCCGGGGCCAAAACTGTTCTGCCTCAGTGGTCAGCTGAAAAAGCCTGGGCTCTATGAGATGGAGATGGGGCTGTCGCTGGAGGAGGTTCTGGAGGATTACGGTGGCGGCCCGTTGCAGGGCCAGTTCAAGGCTGCAATCCCCGGTGGGGTCTCGGCGCCGATGTTTCCGCGCAGCGAATTTGACGTAAAAATGGATTTTGGCTCATTGGCCGCGGCGGGCAGTATGTTGGGGTCGGCAGGGGTGATTGGTTTGGATGAAACGGCTTCGATCCCCAAAGTGGCACGCCGCATCACCGAATTTTTCAGCCATGAGAGTTGCGGCAAATGCACCCCTTGCCGTGAAGGGCTGACCTGGGCCGCCAAGATCCTGCGCCGGATCGAAGCCGGGCAGGGGCAGGTGGGCGATGTGGAGCAGTTGGACCGGCTGTGCAATGGGATTTTTGGCAATTCCTTTTGCGCCCTTGGCGACGGTGCCGCTTGGGCGCTGGGCGCGACAATCAAACATTTTCGGCACGAGTTTGACGCGCTGATCCAACCGCAATTACGGGTGGGCTGAGAGGAGGGCGTCGACAATGGTGACAATCACGTTGGACGGCCAAAAACTCGAGGTCGACCCCGGCACCACAATCCTCACCGCCGCCCGCGCGTTGGCGATCGACATTCCGACGTTTTGTTATCAGGAACGACTGTCGATTTCAGCCTCTTGTCGGATGTGTCTGGTCGAGGTCGAAGGGCGTAACAAGCTGGAACCGGCCTGCGCGACCGCCGTGGCCCCCGACATGGTGATCCATAGCCGCTCTGACAAAGTGGTCGCGACGCGTGAGGACATGTTGGAAATGCTGCTGGCCAACCATCCGCTGGATTGCCCGGTCTGCGACAAGGGCGGCGAATGTGAGTTGCAAGATACCGTGTTTCAATATGGCAAAGGCGACTCGCGGCTGCGCGACCCCAAACGGGTGTTCCGGCAGCGCGATATCGAGCTAAACAAGGTGATCGTGTTCAATGCCAACCGCTGCATTCAGTGTCAGCGCTGTGTGCGTATCTGCGAAGAAGTGGTGGGTGATGTGGCCTTGGGCACTGCTGAACGCGGTTTGGACAGCGAAATCACCGGGGTTCGAAACAGCTTGAAAGATTGCAGCCATTGCGGAAATTGCATTGAGGTCTGCCCGGTTGGTGCCTTGATGAGCGTGCCTTACCGTTACAAGGCGCGGCCCTGGGATCTGGTGAAAACCGAAACCATCTGCGGATTCTGTGGTACCGGCTGCAGCCTGACGGTGGAGACCCGGGATGGCGAATTCAAACGGATCAAAAGCGACTTTGACACTGGGATCAATGGCGAGCTGCTTTGCGCTAAGGGCCGGTTTGGCTTTGATATTATCGACGGTGGCACCCGAATAGAGCAGCCGATGATCCGAAAACATGGCTCTCTGGTCCCTGCCAGTTGGGATGAGGCCATTGAATATGTTGCCACAAAAGCCCGTGTCGTCCGGGATAGCGGAGGCCGCATTCAAGGCCAGATTTCACCACGGCAGACCAATGAGACTGCGTTCATGTTTCAAACCCTGATGCGTCAGGTGTTTGGCTCGCAGGACATTCATTCAAGCACCCGTTTCAGCGGCCTGCGCAGCAAGGCGGCGGTCACAGCATTGGCGCGCGTGGTTGCAGGCGTCGTGGACCGAATGCCAGTGGCGTCTGTTTTGGAGGCAGAATGCATCTTCCTTTTGGGCTCAAACATAAGTGAGGAAAATCCAGTCACCGGCTATTTGCTTCGCTCGGCGCTGAGAGAGCCCAAGAAGCAGCTGGTCATTGCCTCGTCCCGGCCCTGTGGTTTGGACGACATTGCCACGGCCTCGTTGCGCTTGCTGCCGGGGAACGAGGCGCATCTATTGTCACTGTTGAGCAAAGAAGAAGACCATTTGCCAGACGGCGCCATTGGCGATTTTGTATCCCTAGCAAAACCCATTTTAGCCGCGTCCAATCGCATAGCCCTGTTGATCGGGACCGAGTTCCTGCGAACGCCCCAAGCCGAGAATTGTCTGCGGTGGATTGAGCAAGTGGCGGAGCGGTTCAAGGCGCATGGCAAAATCGTTAACGTACAATTTCTGTTTGACAGACCAAATCAGTTGGGGCTGTGGGATATGGGCTGCCTTGCCGGGGTCGCGCCGGGTTGGCAACGCGGCCAAGACCCGCCAACGGCCACCGATGACCCAGCTGATCTGCTCTATGTCCTTGGCGCCGATGCCATGGGCAGTGGATCTGACGGTGATCCCATCGGAGTGCCCGCATCCCAGCCCTCTTGCCTAGTGCTCCACGCGTCGCATTTCAACAAAACGGCTGAACGGGCGGATGTGCTGTTGCCAGCTGCCACTTATGGCGAAGAAAACGGAACCTTCACCAATAACGAAGGGCGTGTGCAGGCCCTTCAGCGCGTCCGATCTGGGCCGCAAGACCAGCCTTCGGTTCGGCAGGTGTTTGACCACATATCCCAAGCCATGGGGCAGGATCCGATGCTGGTCGAGGCAGATCAGGTTCGCGCCCGGATTGCGGTTGACTGTCCTAGTTTTGGACAGTTTGGACAATCCCCGGGTAATGAATTGCCTGTGCGGACAAACAACTGGCCAGACGCAGGTCACCCGCTGGCAGCTCCGAGCAAACACAGGGACAAAAGCAATCTGAAAGATCACCGTCGGTTTCTGATCACCGGTGACAGCCTGTTTCAGTCCGGGCAACTTACCGCCCGCTCATCCGTTCTGAACTCGTTGGATAGTGGTCCCTATGTAGAGCTGAATCCAGGGGCGGGGCCTGATAGGGCTTTTGAGGGAATGATGGCAACCCTGTTCTTTGCCGGGGGTAATTTCACCGCACCACTCAGGATCAACCGCGCCTTTGACGACAAAACCGTTTTTGTTCCAGAGCGCTTTTTAGCTGATCATGGTAAAAAACTTCTATCCCATGTTGATTACCCTAGGGTTGTGGATATGGTGCTCTCCAGTCTGGATGATACATCTGAATAAAAATACCGCTCCCAAGAAAACGCAAAACGGATGACTGATTTTTTGTTGCTGTGACGCTCAGATAACGCCAAGTTGTGTTGGTGAGCAGACCGGTAACTGCGGGTAGATTGGTCCTGAACGTGGTCCGTTTTCAATCTACTCGAACAGAATGATTTTTCTCACAAATCTACCCAAATACCGCTCAGGTTGACAGGTTTCAGCCCGGCCCCAAGTGTCGGATTCTATATACTGGATAGTGCCTTGGAAGAGGCTAGCTAAAAAAGGAAGCCGAAACCGACATCGACAAACAAGCAACTGAAATGTGTGGGCAATAAGTGAATGGATAGCACGTCTGACGACATAGAAAACACACCACAGCAGCAGATCTACGACATCATTCTCATTGGTGATATGACGCGCAATGGCGATGCTGGATTACGGATCAGGCAAGAGATTCAAACCTATCACCAGATGGGATACCATACGGCGTTATTGCATTTGCCGGTTCAGAATAAGAAAGCCATTGTCTCGCCTGATATTCAACGCTGCGTGCGCGAAGGCCTGGTCCGTCTGGTGCTGCCGGACGGTCCCATCCATGCAAAGTTGGCCGTGGTTTACTCGCCGGAATCTCTGAAAGCCCCGCCTGAAAATCTATCGGAGTTGCGCGCGGACAGGGTTGTTCTGGTGCATGATCGAAAACCCAACATCGAACAGATGGGGCTGTGGTTCAGTTTTGATTTTGGACCGACCTCCTGGGCGCCGACCAACCGTTGGATACGTGCCAAATTGGAAGATCTTGGCATGGCTGTGCCCATTGAGACTGAAGACTGGCGGCCAATTGGGGCTCCGGTTCAAGGAAAGCGGATGCGGCCAGATAGCGGCGGGCCCATTGTTATTGGCCGGGTGAGCCTGCCGGGTGAGGTGCAGTGGCCGACTACTCCGAGTGAACTTGACGCAATTTATGCCATGAACGGCGCCTTCGATTTTCGGGTGCTTGGCGCCCCCCCCGCCAGCCTGCTGAAACAATCAAATCCGTCGGCCAGTTGGCATGTCATGAAGTTCGAAGACACCTCGGTGGAGCGTTTTGTCGAAATGCTGGACGTCTTTATGTATTTTCCCAGCGCAGTTGTTCCTGAACTGCCAGAGGCCGCGATTGCCGCCGCGATGGCCTCTGGTAAAATTGTCGTGCTTCCACCGCGGTTCCGGCCCCATTTTGGCCCCGGCGCGATCTATGTGGACCCCNGAGCAGGCGATTGCCACAATCAAAGAACTGTTCTCGGATGAGGCGGCCTTGCAGGCGGCCCGTGACACCTGCCTTCACCACTGTAAGTTCCAATTCTCGGCCTCTGCGCATCGTGACAAAATCCGGATTTTGGTAGGCAAAAGCCCGGCCTCGATGCCTGCTAGGGCAAAAAGAAGCCAACGCCGCAAGCGGGCATTATTGGTGCCGTCAAACGGGGTTGGTCTGGGACATGTGACCCGTTTGCTGGCCATCGCGCGGCGGATGGATCACCAAATAGAGCCCATCTTCCTGACTTTTGCGCAGGCGGCGTCAACGATTGAGAGCTTTGGCTATTTGGCTGAATATTTCCCCTCCCAATCCGATACCGGCGCCAGCATGGCCAATTGGGATCCCTGGTTGCAATATGAATTGAGTGACCTTCTTGATCGCTATGACATCGATGTTGTTGTCTACGACGGAAACAACCCATCGGATGGGTTGGTCAACGCGGCCTTGGCCAATGGCGGCTGTCGCTTGGTTTGGGTGCGGCGCGGCATGGGGGGGGCAACACCGTCGCCCTATCTGGACAATTCCAGGTTCTTTGATTGCATTATCGAGCCGGGGGAGATTGCCGGCGACCGTGACACCGGGCCCACCGCCTTGCGGCGCCATGAGGCAATAATGGTCAACCCGATCCGCTTGCTGAGCAGGGATGAGCTTTTGCCGCGCGAAGAGGCCCTTGCGGCGCTTGGTCTGTCTGCCGACAGGCCCGTTGCGTTGTTGCAGTTGGGCGGCGGCTCCAACCGAGATATCTTGAGCCTGGCGGATCGGGTCATCACCGAGCTAAAGGCGTTTTCGGAGCTGCAGATTGTGATGGCGGAATGGCAAAACGGGTTGTGCCAACTGCCACACTGGCCAAACACGCATGTGTTGCGTGGCTTTCCGATCAGCCGGTACTTCAATGCGTTCAATTTCTCTATTGCTGCGGCAGGATATAACACATTTCACGAGGTTTTGGCGTTTGGGTTGCCGACGATATTCTTGGCCAATCGCCACCCGTCGATGGATGACCAAGCCGCGCGGGCTGAGTTTGCGCAGGAAAATGGCGCCGGGTTTGATCTGTCCGACGATCAGTTGTTTCACCTTCCCGCCCTGTGTGAGGCCCTGCTGAATGACAAGGCACGCAGCTATGTCCGCCAGCAGTGTTTGGGGCTGGCGCGTGACAATGGCGCGAGGGAAGCCGCGTCCGCCGTGATGAATTTGATGGGGGTCGAATGAATTCTGGAAAACACCAAAAATTCGAAATGAAACCGGGGCAGTCACAGACCTCTGCCCTTGAATTGGGACTAAAACACCGGGCGACGGCGATTTATGAACGGATCTCAGATTTGGGACGGCAAGACAGCCTGATCGAAGTGGCTTGGAATACCGACAGGCGCCCGTCTGTGGACTGTGATGACACAAGTGTTCAATCGCAAGATTTGAAACGGGCCTGGCCAACAGCGGTACGGCCCACCCAATGTCTTACCCCCAGACGGGGTTTTTCGGTGTCTGGTCTTAATCCTGGCTCGCCAGTGATGCTGGTTGCCGTTCTGGGTCGCGACACAGATCAGCTAGAGCGCACGGTACGGCAAATTGAGCTTCAGCAGCAGCAAACCAACAATTTCCTGCCATTGTTCCTAACCAATAACCCTAGTCACAGAGTTTTCCGCCAAGCAGGTTTTAACTTTGAGTATTTTCCGGGCGATATGTATTGCGGCGACACTCAGAAAGAACTGTTCCAACAGAAATTTCTCAATATTTGGGCCAAGTGGAAGGCGGAAACGCTGGTTGATCTAAGCGCACCTGGATTCCTGCGGGCGCGTCTGGATGATCTCGGCAAATTCTGCCAACCCGAACCGGTGTCGGAAATCGGTTACAATTCCCGCAGAAAACGGCCCGTGGCGCGGACCTCATCCCCCGTTGATGTGGCGGCGTTAAAAGCTGAGTATCTCACCAAGGGCCTGGACACAGATCCAGATAGTTTTGTGTTGTATCGGATTTTGGGCAACGATCTGCCGCCGCGCCACAAGGCGGGGCAGACGCTCGACAACCTGCGGTTCATGYTGGACCACGAGCCGCAGTTGCAGAATTGCGAGAAACGATGGGTGGTGAACCGGATTGTCGATCCGGATCAGGAAAATTCCATTTTGGACCTGCTCGACCAACATGATCAGCCCTATCTTCGAATACCATTTGAACTGGATGAGTATCGGTTGCGGGATTGGGATTTTGAGACGTTTCCAAGGCCTGATTTCTTCCTCAACGGGCCTTATGCTGACATGACCGAATACGATCAGCAGCGGGCAGAGGCGCATGTCCGACGCCATAAAACCCGATATGCAATAAACAACAATGGCGCCCGAAATGCTGCCCTTCGCGATGGTCGGGACCGGGCAAAATGGGTACTGCCCTGGGACGGAAATTGTTTTCTAACGACCAAGGCCTGGGCCGAAATTGTTGAGGGAGTAACGGCGGCTCCGTATTTGAAGTACTTTACGGTGCCAATGGCCCGAACCCTCGACAACACAGACCTGTTGCAAGAGAATTATCACTCCGAGGCCGCCGATGAGCCGCAGATTTTGTTCCGCAAGGATGCAAGTGAGGAGTTCGACGAGCAGTTTCCCTATGGTCGACGGCCCAAAGTGGAGCTGTTTTTGCGGCTAGGCATCGCGGGCCGGTGGGACGGCTGGTACGATGACAAATGGGATTTGCGGCGTCCACAGCTTGCGGATGAGGCTGGAACCTGTGGCCGTACCGGTTGGGTCAGTCGCTTGTTTTCAGGTCAGCAGGAGTTGGAGGGCGCCAAAACAACGGACCTGCGGTCGCGGGGGGTGGCGCGCATCACAGCGGTCAATTCCATGCTTGATCAGTTGGACCAACGCGCCGCAAAGGCGGTTTTTGATCCTAGCAACCTGACCGCTTATGACGAGTCCAAAATTCTGGCACTCAAAACAGCCTCACCCGGTTCGCCCAAGGAAAAAGTGCTGAGCCGTCTGGTGCAAGAGGCTGAGTTGGCGCTGCAACGCGGCCCATATTCGGTTGTCGACAAACTGTCGTTGCCACCCAGTGGCGACAAACATGACTACTTCAACCCGGCGCCCTATTGTTGGCCAAACCCAAACACTCCCAACGGATTGCCCTTGGTTCTCAGGGATGGCGAACGCATTCCGGGCACCATCCTCTATGACGACGAGAGCGATAATTTTGATCGCACCAGGCTGCAGCGTCTGTTTGATGATACCACGGTTCTGGCTTTGGCTTGGAAAGCAACCGGCAAGCTTGGCTATGCTGAACATGCGGCCCAACATCTGCGCCATTGGTTCCTGACCGAAGACAGCCAAATGAACCCGCATCTGCAGTATGCGCAAGCCAACGGGCTGGACGTCTCAGTGGGGAATGGCAAGTCCGGTTTGATTGAGATGAAGGATCTCTATTATGTCCTTGATGCAGTGCGTCTGCTTGAGCAATCGGGGTGTTTTGGCGAGGCCGACAGAACCGGATTGCATGAATGGCTGACCCGCTATCTGGACTGGCTATTGGCCAGCGACCAAGGCATTGCTGAGCGAAAATCGCGTAACAATCACGGCACATGTTTTGACCTGCAGACGGCTTCGATTGCGGCCTATCTTGGTGACCAGACGCTGTTGCAGGCAACCTTCCGCACCAGCCGCGAACGATTGATGACCCAGTTCGACCAGGACGGCAGCCAGCCCCATGAACTGGCACGCACCCAGACCGCTCATTACTGTTGTTTCAATCTGCAGGCTTGGGTCAATCTTGCRAATTTGGCGGCGCGTTGTGGGGATAGTCTTTGGCAGTTTGAGGGAGAAAACGGCCAGGGGCTTGCTGTCGTTCTTGATTGGTTGTTGCCCTATTTGGCCAGAGAGGATYGGCCGTTTGAGCAAATCGAGAGATTTGACCGGGACCGGTTCTTGCCGCTGTTTTTTTCTGCGAAGGAGCTGTGCGGCAGCTTTGCCAATAGAGAGGGCGCAAAGCCGGAGCAGGTTAAACCCCTGTTTTTCCCGCATGACGGGATCAAGCCATTTTGGATGCTGGGAACGGCGCTGCCTTCTACAGTGGTGTCAGAAAACTGCCAGGCGTTGTCCAAGACCGTGGCCAAGACAGAATCGCCAGTTGTGGACTGCATTTTCGGCGTAAAGGCGGCCAACGGGTCGCAACCAGATGTGCCGATGTTGGATAAGAAGCTATGGGGTGGTTTTTCGCAGCCCGCGCGTCTTGAATTGGAAGCAATTATACGCGATCCAGAGTCCGCCCAGATAGAGATCAATAGATCGGCGAGAGTGTTGGCGCGGTGGCATTTTACCGCTCAGGGATACGCGCAGACGCTGGAGACTATCGAAACTATGCGGGGAACTGATTCAGTCAGCGAATGCGAGCGGAGTCTGGTGAGAGCGTATTGCCTTGACCAGATTGGCAATGCTGACCCCGCGCAGGACATTCTTCGCCAGGCGCTCACCTCGTTTCCGGGGAACTCAAACCTGTGTCTGGCCATGGCCAACTTGCAGGGCGGTCTATCTGCGGCCAGCAAAGAGGATGGTGGTGAAAACGGTTTTGACTGGCTGAATAATATCTACCGCGAGGCCAGATTAGCGCCGATGTCTTACAACAAACAGGCAAAGGCGCGGGGGCTTGCGTCGCTGACCGTTGACCATGTTCGCGAGCCATCATTAGACGAGTCAGACGGACCGCTGATCTCGGTTATTGTTCCGGTGGGACATCAGCATGACGATATTGATCTCGCAGTGCAGAGCCTGCTGCAACAAACTTGGCGAAATCTGGAAATCCTGATTGTTGACTATTCGGCCAGTGAAGATCTCAAACAGGTACTCGGCACGTTTGCCAAGAAAGACAGCCGGATAATAGTTGTGCCAGCGGGGCAGCTTCAATGGGGCTCCGAGGCGCGAAACCTGGGTCTTAAACATGCCTTGGGCTGTTATGTGACGATTTTATGCGCCAACGAATTTGCCCATCCTGAAAAAATTGCAAAACAGGTGCACGAATTGGAGACACAGGGTTGCCAGGCTGTAGTGACGTGCCAGGCTTTGTTGACCAAAGACATGCGCTTCATCGCTGGTTGGCACCCGGAGTTTTCCTTGGTGCCAGTTCAAGCCAGCAGCCTGATGCTCTCAACGGACACTTTGAAGAATTTGGGCGGCTGGGATGCCGTTGATATCGACCCAGATCCCTTCCTGATGTGGYGGTTGAAAAAAACTGTGGGGTGCACATCGGTTCGCGTGGCTTGCAACCGGGTGCCGCTGTCGTTTTCAATTGCGGCCCCAAATCGCCACCTGCCCACACATCTGAGTTTTCCCTATGGCAGACCACGCGACCACCACAAAAAGGTGGTCCGGATGATGCAAAGGCGGGCAGAAATGGACGAGTCTGAAAATTTGATCTGTGAGACAGGCTGTGCTGTTCATGCGCTCCCCACGCGGATGTCCAAGGCAAATTTCAGGTTCGACAGAGTGTTCATTGGGAACTTTGCTGAAGGTGCCGTTGGGGTATCGGTTCTGATCGGGCAGCTCTCTCAAATGAACTTGGACGGGCAAAATATTGGGATATTCAATTGGCCTGATTATCATTCGGGTTGGAGCAATAATCTCGATAAAGAGCTTGCAGAGTTGATTGATGCCGATGTGGTCACCCAGATCAGTGGTGGCGAGAAAACAACGGCCCGGGTTTTGGTCCTGTGTAATCCCTATATCGTCAAGCATCCGGTGGATGGTCTTCCCAATTTTATGGCTGACCGAGTGGACGTTCTGTGCGGGTCACAGATCTCAACCGCAGAAATTTTTGACGCGTACCGACGTATCATGCCGACTGCCAAAGAGATTGAGGGCGTCTTTCACGCACGCTGTGAATGGATCGCCATCTAGGTGAATACCTTCGAACCATACAGCTAGTCCTGATGGTTTTACGTCTAAGCTGCCGAGAAAAGTGCAGAAACTCGCGCGACATTTTGATCGGGCGAACGGGCGGGATATGCACTAAAACGCCGGCTGATATCTACCATAGGGTGAAGTCAGGAATGCCATTAACGGTGACCGCGAAATTGGGTGTTAAATGAGTAGTTTACGCCCACAAAACATCTTGGATTGCCTGCTAAACTCTTGACTTTTAGGGTAGAAAAATCATAGAATTAACCACTTTAGTAGGGGGTAATCTGCGGAGGGAAATATGGGAAATAAGATAACAGTAATATCCGCATTAACGTTTCTTGTAACGCATGTTGGAATCGCGCCGACGGCTTTAGCGCATGAGGCGGTGTTGCTTGAGCAGCAGTGTCAAACTCTCTTGGAGACAGGAAACCGGTCTGCTTTGCAGCAGCAGTTAGAATTGCTGCTGGATAATGACCCGGGCCATTTCTGTATTCCCTTGATTGTTGGCATGCTCGGTGGTTCACCTTTGGCCTCAGTGGGCGAAAGTGACGATCACAGTGACAACGAAGACAGGAGCTCCGGAGGAGGGGGCACCACTACCTCTGATCCTTACTGATCTGGGTAGCCTGATCGGAAGTGGGGGCGTTTTGTATCTCAGTGCGGTGTTGCCTGGGTTTGTGGACCTTTAGGCACAGCGTTGCATGAAACGTGAAGCATAGGCATAGTCCATGCGGATGACCCTGGTTTTTAAACCACCTTTAGCGTCAATCCAATGCCTGACCCAGTTTGGGTACTTCTTTAACAGATAACTTGTGCCCCAGTCGTTGGTTTGTCTTGAGGCGCTGTGCGCCCGGTGAAAACCAAATGAAGCGCCTGGGGTGATGCAGGTTTGCGTCTCTGGCAACGACAGAAATAGCGTGCAGGCCGAWTGGCAGGCGCCGCTAAATCGTACGCTCAGATTTTGTTGCCGCGCGCGCGTAACCCGTTTTGCATAGCTGACGATGCTGCCACCATTGTCATACTGCATGACAATGTCGGCGGACCGGAGTCTTTGGGCGGCTGTGGAGGTCTGAGTGCTGGCCACAGACATTACTGCAGCAACCAAGGCTGCAGCCATAAGCTGACGTGATTTCATGCTCGATTCTCTTTTTTTTATCCTTTCTAAGGGGAAATGGTTAACCGGCCTATATGGAGGCGTTCGAACAGGCTTGGTTAGGTGAAACGAGTGATGCCTTGTTGCTAATGAGGCACAGAAGCGATGCGGAGGATTGAAGTCACGCACATAGGTTGGCTCGCAAGTTGGCGACGCCCGGGGCAAAACCCCGCATGGACTCTCGTTCGGTGAATGTCGTGAAAGCACCGAGCACCAGTGTCCGGTTCCGGGTGAAAATAGGGTGCTTGTTCTGTCCCTAGCGGCTGCCATGCCTGACTAGATCATCGGTCTCGGCGCGGTTGGGGCAGCCCAGCCTGCCGCCAAAGTGCTGGCATTTCAACGCCGCTGCGGCATTTGCAAATTCGGCTGAGGTCAACTCATCCGCTCCCTCGGCCAACTTTAGGGCAAAGGCGCCGTGCCAAACGTCGCCTGCGGCAAGGGTATCACTAGCAGTTACCTCAAAACTTGGAATATTCTCGATTTGACCTTTGACCATGCAATAGACCCCAGACCGGCCAGCTGTCACGCAGACCCAGGCCTTGATTGCGTGGGAGGCGGTTTTTAAGGCACTGAGGATATCCGTGTCACCTGTCAGTTGGATCAGGCCCTGTTCCGAAAACGCAACATGTGAAGCCGCTGCGATTTGGTCCAGGTCAATGGGCGCCTCGGCGTCAACGATGCCGGGAATGTCCCGCGACTTGGCCAGGTCCAGTGTTCGCGCCGTGCCGGCATGCCAGCGGGTATCGGCCAAGGCCGCATCAACTGACTGCGGCAGTTGCAATTCTTCAGCATTCCCGGACAGGGCCTCACCTCGGAAATTGACCACTTGCCGCTCACCACCCGGGGTCACATAGATCGAAGAGAACGCCGAGCGGTCGGTGGCCGTGCGGTGCACTGGGCTTAGGTCAACATTTTCGGCCTCTAATCCTGCAAGGATCATATCGCCGATATGATCCTGTCCCATACGCGTGGCCAGGCTGGCGGTTCCGCCAAGACGCGCCACCGTCACGGCGGCATTTGCGCCGCCGCCACCGCCAGTGATCACCGCCTCATTTGCGCGAAACTTGTCGCCTCCAATGGGTAGGGCATCCAAATGATAGATCGTGTCCAAAGTGGCGAGGCCAGTTACAAATACATGGGCCATGAGTGCGTTCCGATTTTCTGGGCCAGGAAAGAAGAGGGGGGCTAGCCCCCATATCCCAACAGCCGTGGCAACCACAGCACAATGCCAGGTACTAAGGTCATCGTCAGCAGCGCGCCAATCAGCACCAGCATGAARRNNGCYANAWCTSKCRGNTMATGTSRYGYRWKSGSGMKYNCASKGGYYGCGYTGRWGACWRWCAACAAGATGCCATAAGGCGGGGTGATCAACCCGATCATGGTGTTGACCACAACAATGACGCCGAAATGCACCAGATCGATGCCCAGCTCGCGCGCAGCAGGCAGGAACAGCGGAATGATCACCAGCAGGATGGTGGTGGCATCCAGGATGCAGCCCAATAGCAGCAGCAACAGGTTGACCATCAGCAGAAAGGCAAGCGGCGACATATCCAGATCGCGTAGCAGGGCCGCCACCGTGTTGGGGATGTTCTCGCTGGCAACGATGTAGTTGAAGATCAACGCGCCGCCAATCACCAGCCCAACCGAGGCCGAGGCCCGCGCACTGCTGGACAGGATTTCATAGGTGCCGCTGATGGTAATGGCGCGATAGAAAACCGCGGCCAGAACAAAGGCATAGGTGGCAGCGACCGCTGCGGCCTCGGTTGGGGTGGTGGCGCCGCCATAGATACCAAACAGCAGGATCACCGGCATCATCAGCGCCGGAAAGGCGTTCATAGTGATCCGGGGCATGTCACGCAGTGGGGTTGGTTCCTCAACAGCAAAACCGCGCTTTGCCGAAATCCGCGCCACCATCACCATCAGCACCCCGCCCATCAGTAACCCTGGGGTAATACCGGCCAGAAACAGGTAGCCGACGGATGTGTCGGACACCAAGGCGTACATTACCATGGGGATGGAGGGGGGGATGACCGGGCCGATGGTCGCCGAGGCGGCGGTAATGGCGGCAGCAAAGCCAATCGGATAGCGGCCATCCTTGGTCATCATTTGGATGATGATTTTACCGATCCCGGCGGCATCGGCAATGGCTGACCCGGACATGCCGGAGAAGATCAGGCTGGCCACCACGTTGACATGGCCCAACCCGCCACGGAACCGGCCCACGGCGGCAACGCAAAARTTCARCARSCGRTCRCTGATKGTRCCKGCATTCATGATATTGGCGGCGACAATGAACAGCGGCACTGCCAGCAGGATAAAGCTGTTAAACAATCCCTGCATGATCTGCTCGGAGGCCAGCGCCAGATCCTGGCCGGTCATGGCCAGATAAGACACCGCAGCGGCAATCATCGCCAGCGCAATGGGCGCACCAAAGGCCGAGAGGCCGAACAGCACGACCAGACAAATTAGAAACGCCAGACTCATGCTTGGATATCCTCGTCTTGGCCGCGCAGGATTTGGGCAACGCGCCAGACAGACCGTGCAATGACCGCAACGGCAAAAATGATGTAAACGCTAAAGGCAACGTCAAACCTGACCTTCAACAGCGAGGTCTTCTCAATCTTCATGAAGGCGACATAATCCACTGTGGCAGGCAGCGAGACCACCAGAGCAGCCGCAATGCACAGGCTGGTAATCACCAAATAGACCCGCCGAACCCCGGGCCGGGCGGCATCAATGAGGATGGTAAATCGGACGTGGTCTTTTTCTTTCAAAGTGAAAGCCGCCGACCAGAATACCAGCCACATCCACCCCAACAGGCAGGCCTCTAGGGTCCAACCCAGCGGTTGCCGGAACACATAGCGGCTGATGATTTGTAGAATGAAGGAGAGGAATATGGCGGTGAGAAGCCCCACCGCCACATTATCAGCACGCCGTTGAAGCCATGCGAGAACGGAATGCATCATAGGTTCTTATTTAACCGCGTTGATCCGCTCCAGCAGGCCATCAGGCCAATCTTTGGAGAAATCAGACTCGAGGTACATCTGCTGAGCACGAGCCCGGAATGCATCCACATCAGGCGTGTAAACCTTCAGACCTTCGCCTTCGAAGAAGGCCACTAGCTGCGCCTCGTTCTCGACAATCGACGCGGTGATGGCTGCTGTGGCCTCTTGCGCGGACTGCATCACTGCCGCCTGCTGCTCGGCGTTCAGATCATCCCAAACCGATTTTGAAAAGGCGAGGAAGTTCATATCAACCAGGTGGCCGGTCAGCACGATCTGATCGGTGACCTCGTAGAACTTCTTGTCCTTGTCGGTTGGCATCGGGTTGTCTTGACCATCAATGGCACCGGTTTGCAGGCCTGTGTAGACCTCAGTAAAGGCCATTGGCGTTGGATTGGCACCCAGAGCTTTGCCCAGGAACTGCCAGGCGTCGGTGCCAGGCATCCGCAGGTTCACACCAGCCAGATCTTCGGGCGTGTTGATGATTTTGTCGCCGCGCAGGTTCAACTGACGGGTGCCGAAATACATCACCGACAGCAGTTTCACGCCCAGCTTCTCTTCAACCAGCTGGTACATTTCCTGACCGATATCGCCCTCAAACACCATGCGCTGATGCTCGGGGTCGCGCATCAGGTAGCCGGCAGTGAAAATGGACCATTCCGGGATCAGCTTGGCCAATTCCTGCGCCGAAGTGATCGACATATCCAGRTTGCCACGGGCGATGGCGACCAGYTCGGTGCCTTGCTTGAACAGGGTGTCGTTATARTGCGGCTCGTAGGTGGCRAACTCGCTGACGCCRTCGGCAAAWACYGTSGCCAGACCCTGCGAGCGGAAATCCGTCTCAGTCGCGGGGGTGGACATGCGCAGGGTAATCTTGTCCTGGCTGAACGCGGTTGTCGCAGTGCCAGCCAGCGCTGTTGCAGCAATTGCTGACAGCATGATCCGGCGTGAGAAACTGATAGACATTTTTGGCTCTCCCTTTTGATATTCAAACCCTCATTGAGGGGGCTGTTCAAGTTAGTGTTGTAATAGTTTGTTGCCGGTCCTCACGGGGCAGGGCGGTAAAGTTGGGCTGGATGATCGCAACCCGTTTGCTTGACCGCAAACAGCGCAATTTGGCGGCTGATAATGCCGGAAATATACCACAGTTCCCCTCCCAAGTAATCCTGTTCCACGTCCGTCACCGGCAGAGCCAAGATTGATTAATCCAGCGCTGGCCGCAATGAAATTCGGCAGGCCTTGCAACGCAGGTGGATGGAAACATATCAAAAATATAATTGCAAGCACTAACATGTTAGTGTAGGTATCAGTCAGGCATTCCCGAGTTATTTCCTCGGCAGCCACTGCTATTTCATCTGGAGACACAAATGTTTGGCATTTCCGCCGCACTGACAACACCCTACACAAACGATGGCCATGTCGATGCTGACCGCCTGAACACTCATATCAAACATGTTCTCACCGATGGATGCTCATCTGTGACCCTGTTTGGCACCACTGGCGAGGGAGCCTCGGTGCCCTGTGGAGCCCGGCTTGAAATGCTTGGCGCGGCCATCGCCGATGGGATCAACCCAGAGCAGTTGGTGTTGTGTCTGCATGGCGCCGCCACCGCCAAAGTGATTGATCAGGTCAAATCCGCGCTGGAAATGGGGGTTGGGCGTTTCCTGTTGCCGCCGCCGTGTTATTTCAATCAGCCGTCGGATCAGGGGCTGTTTGATTGGTTTGCCACTGTGCTGTCCGCATTCTCGGGAACTCCGGCGCAGTTCATCCTGTACCATATCCCGCAGGTTATTGGCGTTGGCTTGTCAATCGATCTGGTGAAGCGTTTGAAAGAGGCCCATCCAGACCAAGTGTTTGGGGTCAAAGATTCCTCTGGTTCATTTGAGAACACCAAACAGCTGTTGCAGCTACCCGGTCTGGAAATTCTGGTTGGTGATGAGCGCCAACTGGCGGCCTGTGCCCGGATCGGCGCCGCAGGGGCGATAAGTGGCATTGCCAACGTCTTTGCAGGTCGGCTGGCACGGGTTCTGCGCGAAGGCGTCGATGACACGCAGATCAACACCCTTGTCGATGCAGTGCTGACCTTCCCGGTCACTCCAGCGGTGAAATCTCTGGTGGCTCATAGATACAATGACGCCGAATGGCGCCGGACCGGAGCACCGCTGGTGGCGACGCCGGATACCGGTTATACCACGCTGGCCGCGGCTTATGATGCCGTGCGCGCATCTGATTAAGGTTGTTGGGACGGGATCACGTATGAAACTCAGGGATCAGGCCTACGATAGCTTCACCGACAATTTATTGTCCCGCAAAATCCTGCCGGGCCAGTTCATCACCCAGCGCGAACTCAGCGCGCTGACCGGAATGCCGCTGGGGGCRRWCMGYSWRKTSATSSCCYKSSYYRMRRYSGRCRKSSYSMTMMMAWCMKWSSYYMWKSSYRSMATSCWRMTSWYCSWYWTCGMYCTRRARYTRRKYYGTAACGCGTTTCAATTGCGCTATATTCTGGAGATGGAAGCCGCCAGCCAGTTTGCCCTCACCGCCACCGACGAACAACGCGCCGCGCTGGAGAAAAGCCATCAGGATATCCTGGATCAGGCCGAGCACGGCATCACTGATGCCTTGGTTGAACAGGCGCAGAATGTCGACTGGGCGTTTCACGATACGCTGATYGATCATCTGAAAAACCAGCTGGTCTCGGATGTCTACCGGGTGAACACCATCAAGATCAGGTTGATTCGCCAGGAGTTGACCCGGATCGTGCCGGATATTGTCTTGTCGGTGATCGGCGAGCATATGAAGATCATCGCGGCCTTGAATACGCGCAACCCAGAACTGGCCAAGGCCGCTCTGGGCGCGCATATCGAAGGGTCACGGGCGCGGGCTTTGAACCCGTAACCTGCTTATCAGCGGGGGAGAGAGCTTACTTCACTGCCCCCGAGGCCATGCCTTTGATCATGAACCGTTCCAGCACCACACCGATCACCACCAGCGGGAAGATGGCGGCAGCCGACAGCGCTGCCATCGACCACCAGTTGATGCCCTGACTGCCGGTCTGGCTGGCCACCATGACGGGCAGTGTTTTGGCATCGGTACTGGTCAGCAGTGCGGCAAAGAAATATTCATTCCAGGTCAGCACCAGCGCCAGGATAAACGCTGCCACCATGCCGGGCAGGGCGATTGGCAGGATGATGGTGAAAAACGCACCCCAGACCGATAGCCCATCGACCAGCGCCGCTTCCTCCAGCTCGACCGGGATAGCGCTGAACTGATCACGCATGATCCAGATCACAATCGGCAGCACCGTCAGCGTATACAGCAGGATCAACCCGAGGCTGGTGTCCAGCAGGGCGAACTTTTTGTACAGTACCAGAAACGGCAATGCCAAAACCACTGGCGGCAGGATCAACTGGCTGAGAAAGAAGAACGAGATGTCCGAGTTGCGCATAAAGCCAAAGCGATAGTTGAACCGGCTGAGGCCATACGCGGCGCAACTGCCCAGGATCAGCGCCAGGGTTGACGCCCCGACTGAGGTTTTGATCGAGTTCATGAACCGTTTTATGAACTCATCGCGCACCGTGGATTCGGTGAAAATGGTGTTTGGCGACAGGCCTAGTGATTTCCAGCCCTTCCAGCGCGGCTCAAAATCGACCCAGGGGATCATATTGCCTTGCATCACATCCGGCGCAATTTTGAACGAGGTGGTGATGGTCCAGTAGATCGGAAACAGGCAGATGATGGTCCAGAAGATCAGCACGCCATAAACCGCAATGCGTTTGGTCAGCCACTTGGCRCGATGGCYAAGATCCATTTCGGAATCGTGAAAAATTTGGGAGTCAGACATCTCAGTACCTCGGGTTCATCCAGCGATCGACCAGCTTCATGAAAATGGTGATGGCGATGATAATCACCACCAGATAGACCATGGCGAGCAGGGTGCCATAGCCCACGTTTGAGCGGTCGCGATATTCGCGAAAAATAAAGCTGGTGACCGAATCGGTGGCGCCGCCAGGCCCGCCCGAGGTCACCGTGATAATGATGTCCGCCAGCTTCAACTTGAAGATGATCCGGATCAGGACCGCAGTGATCGAAATTGGCAGCATCAGCGGAAACACAACCTGCCAGAACGCCTGCATGGGAGAGGCACCGTCGACCTTGGCGGCCTCTTGAACCTCTTTCGGGATCGCCTGCAACCCGGCCAGGATCATGATCATCATAAACGGAATAAAGGTCCAGGCGTCCATGAACATGATCATGGTGCGGGCCATCTCAGGCGTGCCAAAGAACGACGGGTGCTCCCAGCCGATCCAGCGCGCCAACCGGGCAACCGGGCCAAACCGTACCTCAAGCATCGACTTGCCAACCATCCAGCTGACCGCCACCGGCGACAGCATCAGCGGCATCAAAAAGGCAACGCGAAAGAATTTTTGCGCCCGGATCTGCGAGTTCAGCAACAGCGCCAGACCAAAGGCTATGGCATATTCCACCAGAATGGCGGCGGTGTAATAGACCATGTTTTTCAGGGCGTTCCAGTAGAACGGATCGCTCCACATCTGGCGCACATTATCCAGCCCGTTGAATTTACGCCCGTCGGGCGAGGCGAGGTTCCAGTCGGAAAACGCAATCGACAACCCAAACAGCAGCGGGAATATCACCATCGAGGCGACAAACAGCACCGCAGGCAACACAAACAGCGCCCGTTTGCCCTGTTCGCCGCGAATGATCACTTGCGAGGCGCAAAAGCAGATGGCCCAGAACACATAGGCATACAGCACTGGTCGCCAGTTCTCAAAACCAAAGGACAGATAGCCGTTTTCATACAGTGCCTGGGTGGCAATCAGCAGGACCAACAGCCCCGCCGAGCCCCAGACAAGAGCGCGCCCCAAGGCAATGCGGCGGGGTGTAATGTTGTCGGTGGTGACAACGTGAAGAAGATCAACCTGGGCAGTCAAGGCACGTCTCAAATTCTAAAGAGAGAAGGGGGTCGGCAGTTGCCCGCCGACCCAAAGGTTTTTACAGATTCAGCGAGGCGCGATACAGCGCCGTCTGGCTCTCGCGACCAATCTGGTCGGTGATCTTTTCCCAGGCTGCGGCAATGGCATCCGCACCCTCCTGAGCCGAGGCATATTGCCCGGCATAGATCTTGGCCAGCTCGTCCTCGGCCACCGAATAATACTGGAAGATGCCGGGAATGCGCGGCTCGATCGCAGCGTTCGGGTGGTTGTAACTGTCGGCTTCGCTTGACAGGTAATCCTGGATAAAGGCCTCGTCATACCCGGCTTCGGTCCACTCATCGACGTTGRAGTGCGATTTCCGGTAAGGCTGGAACCCTGACGGATAAGCCGATGCCCACAGCGACAGATCTTTGCCTCCAAGATGCGCCGCAGCCGACCAGGCCGCCTTGTGCCGCTTGGGATCAGCATCAACCCGGGCCATCACATACACACCCCAGCCAATGTAGGCCATGTTGGGCGCATGGTTGGGACCCGAGTCCAAAACCTCCCATTTGCCTTCCTTGTGGTTCCAGACATCGTCTGAACCCGGCAGGATCGAGAACCCAGTGACATCACCCACAACGGAGGAATCCGAAGTTTTGGCGCCAGCGCCAACATCACCCCACCAACTGACCATCGAGCCGGTGCCAGCCAGGAACTGCTGGAACGCGGTAGTGCCTGGATCGGCGTTGATTTGGTCGGTTGGCTGATCAGGCATCACATCCAACACGTCCTGAATGGCGCGCACCCAAGCTTCGTTGTTGACCCGTGGTTTCATGTCTTCGGGGTCAAACAGCCAGGCCGGATCATCCGGGTGCTTGGCATAGGCAGTGGCACGAGACGCCAGGAAGTAGAAACCAAAACCACCCCAGCCTTTAAGCGGATCCAGGTAGCCATGCGCCTCCAGACCGGACAGCGGATCTTTTTTGCCGGTCAGGAACTTGGTGACTTCCTGTACCTTTTGCCAGGTGGCTGGAACTTCCCAAGGTCCGTCGTGACCCTCAGAAGCCCAGGCCGCGGCAAAGTCCTCATTTTCGAAATAATCGGTCCGGTAGTTGAAGTTGTGGCAGTCGCCGTCGATCGAGACCCGGTAGGTCTTGCCATCCCAGGTGCCAACAGGCGCCTTCAGGTAGTCAACGTAGTCATCCATGTCGATGACGTCCTTGACCCATTCGGGCATCTCGGATGCCAAGCCGCGACCGGTGACATCGCCCTCAAACGGGGCGCCCATTTCGATGATGTCGAAATCAACGGTTTGGGTGGCAATCGACTGCTGCAGGCGGGCATTGTAGTCCGCTTGAGCCAGGTCGATCCACTTGATCTTGGCACCAGTATATTTCTCCCAGGGTTTCAGAAAGCCACGGAACAAAAAGTTGTGCTGGTTTTGGTTGTTGAGCCCAAGGAATGTCAGCTCGACACCCTCAAATTCGCCCTCTTCCACAACAGCTTTTGTTGGACCTAGGGTCATTTCGCCAACTTTTTGATAGTCGGCATCGCTCGGCGATCCAGTCCCAACGCCGGGAATTTTCAGCAGTGCGGCCCGCAGATCGGTCGCCGCATTGGCTGGACCTACGTTCAGACCCAGGCCAAGCCCACCAGCAGCGGCTACAGCCCCAACGCTGGCAGCCCCCTTCAGCATCCCGCGTCGGCTCATCTGACCACGCCGCATGCGGTTATAAAGTTCTACTTTCATAAGTCGTCCTCCCCTTCATTCATGGTTTGGCCTGACGTCCGGCGAAATGGCTCTTCGGGGTTTTATTGAACCCTCTTATTGGTAAGCGCCATCCGTCGATGCCCGCATGAAAGGCCAAGCATCATCAGTCCAATAGGGCGATGCTTTCACTGTTGCTATCACCTGTCAAGCTTCTAACATGTTAGTGTGCTTGCATGATGGACAGACCCAGCGTCATCAGCTAGTCGTCAGGCAGCGCGGTGCGATATGAGGCAAGAATGACCCAAGTAACAATAAGCGACCTACGCAAAAACTATGGTACCACCGAGGTCCTCCACGGGGTCAATATTGACATTGCCGACGGTGAATTTGTGGTGCTGGTCGGGCCTTCGGGCTGTGGAAAATCAACGCTTTTGCGGATGATCGCGGGGCTGGAAGGGGTGACCGCCGGCACCATAAAAATTGGCGACAGGGTGGTTAACAACCTGCCGCCAGCCGAACGCGATATTGCTATGGTGTTTCAGAATTACGCGCTCTACCCGCATAAAACAGTCGRGGCCAACATGGCGTTTTCGCTGCGGATGCGGCGTATGGACAAAACTGAGATCAAAGAACGGGTACAGCGCGCGGCGGCTATTTTGGGGCTGGAGCCCTATCTGGACCGTTATCCCCGGGCATTGTCCGGTGGCCAGCGACAAAGGGTGGCGATGGGCCGTGCCATTGTCCGCGATCCTCAGGTGTTTTTGTTCGATGAACCGCTGTCAAATCTGGACGCCAAGCTGCGGGTACAGATGCGCGGCGAAATGCGTGAATTGCACCAGCGGCTGAGCACCACGACAATCTACGTGACCCATGATCAGATCGAAGCGATGACCATGGCAGACAAGATTGTGGTGATGCAGGACGGCAGAATAGAGCAGATTGGCGCGCCTTTGGATCTCTATGACCGCCCCAACAATATCTTTGTTGCCAGCTTTATTGGGTCGCCCTCAATGAACTTGATTGATGGAGTTGTTTGTACCGCCAAAGATGGCACAGGATTTGACGTTGAGGTGATGGGCATCCGTTTTTCAGCACCTAAGATCGGTGGCCTGGTAGACGGCCAAAAAATCATCATGGGGGTGCGACCGGAGCATCTGGAACTGGCAGAATCGGGTCTGCCTGCCACGGTCTCTGTGGTCGAACCAACCGGAGCAGAGACCCATGTCATTCTGAAAACCGGTGACATTGAGCTGGTTTCGGTGTTTCGCGAACGTCACGGCTTTACACCGGGGCAAAGCATATACTTGGCACCCACCGAAGGCTCGGTTCATATTTTTGATCGGGTAACCGGCAAACGGCTTGGTTGATATTGTTCTGATGTTATTGACTGTCATAGGGAGAGTGAAATGCTCAAAGGAATAGATCCCCGGCTRAAYGCCGATGTGCTRTACGCGHTRSGSWSKMWKSKKCWYGSSSRCAMRBKSWKSAWBSMCSWYRCSAMKTYYSYKKYBCMWKCBDTBSCYDYCKRVAMGGTGATSGGYGAGGTGCTGCGGATGGACAATCTGACCTGTGCAGACGCGATCGAAGCGGTCCTGTCGGTGATGCCGCTGGACACCTTTGTCGATGATTTTGCGGGCCGCATGGAAGTGGTCGATGCGCCCGACGAGGTGCCACAAGTGCAGGCCGAAGTGCAGCGGGCCATAGATGCCGCCGAAGGCACCCCGCGCCCCATGGTCAGTATCGAGCGGTTCGCTTTCTATAACCTCGCACGCGAGGCCTTTGCCGTCATCCAGACCGGTGACCGGCGTTTTTATGGCTGTTTCATGCTGCGCAAAGGCGTTATCCCGCCCGAGACTTAAGGAGCTGCCATGACAGGTGAAATCGTAATTCTAGGCGTCTTTGTCGCCGATACCAGCTATCGCGCCGACCGCGCGCCGCGCATGGGTGAGACCATCATGGGCAACAGCTTTACGCTGGGGCCGGGCGGCAAGGGGTCGAATCAAGCGGTGGCGGCAGCCATGGCAGGGGGCGACGTGCATTTTATCTCGCGATTGGGCCGTGATCCCTTTGCCGATATGGCGCTGGACACCTGGGCCAAGGCCGGAGTGACGCCACAGATCAGCCATCACGACGACAGTTACACCGGCGCGGCCTATATTTTTGTCGAGGAAAGCACTGGCGACAATGCCATCATTGTCTGCCCTGGCGTGGCTGGCTTTATTTCGGTGGCGGATATCGACGCGCAGGCGGAACTGATTGGCAATGCGGCGGTCTTTGTCACTCAGTTTGAGCAGCCGATGGACGCCGCCATGCGCGGGTTGACACTGGCCCGCGAAGGCGGCGTAAAAACCATCCTGAACCCGGCGCCTGCCGCTGAAATGCCCGACGGCATGTTGGCGCTCTGTGATTACCTTACCCCCAACGAAACCGAAGTTGAGGCGATCACCGGGGTCCCGGTCACTTCGATTGATCAGGCTCGCGAAGCTGGGGATGTGCTGTTGGCACGGGGTGTCGGCGCGGCGGTGATCACCCTGGGTGAAAACGGCGTGTTGTATCACGATGCTAACCAATCGGTGCATGTGCCAGCCTTCAACGCCGGGCCAGTGGTCGAGACAACCGGCGCCGGAGATGCCTTTAACGGTGGATTTGCAGCGGCGCTGGTGCGCGGGATGACCCCGGTTGACGCAGTGCGCTTTGGCTGCGCCACGGCGGGACTTTCGGTGACCCGACCGGGCACCGCGCCATCAATGCCATCTCGGGAAGACATAGAAACCCTGCTTGCGGCACAATAGGGCTGGGCGGGGGCGATGTATTTGACAATTTGTGAAAAGGGTCTGACATGACTTTGAAAACACGCCACTGGGACCGCCTTGGCAATGGCGGATTGACCCTGACCGAGCTGGGATTTGGCACCGCTCCACTGGGCAATCTGTACCGCGCCATCAGCGACGAAGACGCCCACGATATTCTGACTTTGGCCTGGGACAGCGGAGTGCGTTATTACGATACAGCGCCGCTTTATGGCTTTGGCCTGTCCGAAACCCGGCTGAACCGTTTTCTGCGCACCAAGCCGCGCGACGAATATGTACTCTCCACCAAAGTTGGCCGCCTGTTGCAGGCGGTGCCGCCTGCGGACCGCGATGGTCAGGGCAAATGGTTTGAGGTCCCCAATCGCCGTGAGGTCTATGATTACTCCTATGACGGTGTGATGCGTTCGTTTGAGTTTTCGCTGGAACGTCTGGGCGTTGACCGCGTCGACATGCTGTTTGCCCATGATATCGACCTGGCCAATCATGGCAGCCAACAGGTTCTGGATGCCAAGTTTGACGAGCTTATGGAGGGCGGTTACCGGGCCTTGGTAGAGTTGCGCGATCAGGGTGTGATCAAGGCGTTTGGCGTTGGGGTCAACGAATGGCAACCCTGCCAGACCCTGGCCGAACGTGGAGATTTCGACCTGTTCCTGCTGGCCGGCCGCTATACGCTGCTAGAGCAGGAGGCGCTGGAGAGCTTCTTGCCGCTGTGTGAGACGCGTGGAATTGGGATCATTCTCGGCGGGGCTTATAACTCAGGCATTCTGGCCACCGGGCCAAAGCCGGGTGCGTTCTACAACTATGACCCGGCGCCGCAAGAGATTCTGGACAAGGTGGGCGAGATCCAATCGCTGTGTCAGCATCACGGTGTCCGGTTGATTGATGCCGCGTTTCAGTTTCCGCTGCATCACCCTTCGGTCTTGACCGTGATTCCCGGCGGCCAAGGGGTTGCTGAAATGGCGTCAAACCTGGTTGCTGCACAAAGCGAAATACCGTCGGCGTTGTGGGCTGATCTAAAGTCCAAAGGCCTGATGCGGGATGACGCGCCTACCGGGTAATCTGGGCGATGACAGGCCAATGTGATCCCGGCATTTTGCCCGCATTGGCCTGTTGTTACACTAAAGACCACCGCCTATTCCCACGGCGGAACGTARAAAGACGCCTTGATCCGGTCCATCACAACCGTGGTCTTAAAGCCCTTGATATCCGGGTTGCCATACAGAAAATTCCGGGTGAAGGTTTCATATTCCTTCATATCCCTGGCCCCCACAATCAGAATGAAATCAGCGTCACCCGTTACGTAATAGGCGCTCATCACGGTGGGCTCATTGCGCACGGATTTCTTGAAATGATCAATGATATCTGACCGTTCACGCTCCAGCTGAACCGCAACCATCATGGTCATAGGCCGCCCTACAGCCTCATTCGAGACTATCGAGACATCACCTTCGATAATCTTGTCGCGGCGCAGCCGGTTCAACCGCCGTTGAATGGACGTCGGCGAAAGCCCAACCTTCTCTGACAACTGTGCCGACGTTTGCTGATTGTTCAGCTGAACCTCATGCAGAATTTTCCGGTCTAAATCGTCCAGCACGCTCATTTTCCACGACCTTTACTAACCAGCGCAGTTTAACTGCACCTGAATGATACCTACGCATAAAAACAGCGTCTCTGTTGGGTACAATACGGCCAGGACAAAAGCCACCCAAGCAGCCAGAACAGTGGAGATCTCATTTATGAACACGTCACACTTGCCGTTCCCAATTGAGGAATACGACACCCGGATTGCCAAGGTTCGGGCCGCGATGGAACAGGCAGGGATTGATGTGCTGGTGGTGACGGACCCGGCCAATATGGCGTGGTTGACGGGGTACGAGGGCTGGTCGTTTTATGTGCCCCAGGCGGTGTTGATCGGCCCGTCCGGCGCGCCACTGTGGTGGGGCCGGGCAATGGATGCGCTAGGGGCCAAGCGCACCGTGTTTATGGCGGCGGATGACATTTATGGCTACGAGGACAGCTACGTCCAAAACCCCGACAAACATCCAATGCAGGATTTGGCAGGGCTGATCCAGGCGCAGGGCTGGCAGGGCGCGCGCATTGGCCTGGAAATGGACAATTACTATTTCACTGCAGCGGCCTATATGGCGCTGGTGCAGGCGCTACTTCAGGCAAAATGGGTGGATGCCAATGTTCTGGTTAACTGGCAGCGCGCGGTCAAAAGCGAGGCCGAGATCATCTTTATGCGCCGCGCCGCCCGCATCGTTGAGCACATGCATGCCACCATTCTGGAGCGGGCCGAGCCGGGCATGAAGAAGAACGAGTTGGTTGCGGATATCTATCACGCTGGCATCACCGGGGCGGATGGGCATTGGGGGGACTACCCCTCAATTGTGCCGCTGGCCCCCTCGGGCAAAGACGCCACCGCGCCGCATCTGACCTGGGATGACAGCCCATTGAAAAAGGGCGAGGCGACGTTTTTTGAGATCGCCGGTGTCTATCGCCGCTATCACGCGCCGCAATCGCGCACCTTGTTCTTTGGCGAACCACCCGCATCATACCGTCGAGCTGAGGAGGCGGTGCTTGAGGCGGTTGCGGCAGGCATGGATCAGGCAAAACCCGGCAATCACGCGCAGGATATTGCCAATGCATTCAATGCGACGCTGAACCGTCTGGGCTTTGAGAAAGACAACCGTTGTGGCTATCCCATCGGGCTGTCTTATCCGCCGGATTGGGGCGAGCATACTTTCTCGCTGCGCCGCGATGACATGACGGTGCTACAGCCGGGCATGACGTTCCACTTTATGCCAGCCCTCTGGCTGGATGACGGCGGCATCGAGATCACCGAGCCGGTGCTGATCACCGAAACCGGCGCCGAGAACCTGTGCAATACCCCGCGTGGGTTGGTGGTAAAGGGCTGACCATGCGCGCATCTCCGATCACTCCGACCATTGATCTGGACGCTGACGGCGTCCAGCATGGCCACTTGCGACTGCCCTACAGCCGTGACGACAGCGCTTGGGGCTCGGTGATGATCCCGATCACCGTGGCCAAAAACGGCGACGGTCCAACCGCGCTGTTGACCGGGGCGAATCATGGCGACGAATATGAGGGCCCACTGGCGCTGGTAGAGCTCGCCGCGACGATCCAAGCCTCTGATATCACAGGCCGCGTGATCATTGTCCCCTTCATGAACATGCCTGCTTTTGCAGCGGGCACGCGGACCTCGCCGATTGACGGAGGCAATTTGAACCGCGCCTTTCCGGCCCGGCCCGATGGTTCAGTGACCGAAAAGATCGCCGACTATTTCCAACGTTACCTGTTGCCCATGGCTGACATTGTGCTGGATTTCCACTCAGGCGGCAAAACTCTGGATTTCCTACCCTATGCGGCGTCACATCTGCTGGAGGACAAAGAGCAGGAGGCTCGCTGTTGCGCCGCCCGTGATGCCTTTAATGCGCCGTTCTCGATGCAGATGCTGGAAATCGACTCGGCTGGAATGTACGACGACGCGGCCGAGAGAATGGGCAAGACCTTCGTGTCGACCGAGCTGGGTGGCGGCGGTACGTCCTCGGTGCAAAGCGTTGAAATCGCCCGCAAAGGCGTGCGTAACCTGCTGATCCATGCCGGTATCATGTTGGGAGAGATGCAGTCGGCCCCAACGCGCCATCTGTCTCAGACCGACGATGCTTGCTTCCATTTCTCACCAACCGAGGGGATGGTGGAATTCACCCTGTCCTTGGGCGATCCGGTGGAGCAGGGCCAGCTGCTGGCCCGCGTTTGGCCGACGCAGCAAACCGGGCAACCTCCGCTGGAAATCCATGCACAGATGGGAGGGCTACTGGCCGTGCGCCATGTGCCCGGGCTGATCCAACTGGGCGATTGCCTTGCCGTTTTGGCGCAAGAAAACACCAAATAGAAAGACATCCGATGTTGACCAACGACACACTCGCGCAATGGGATCGCGAGAACTTTTTCCATCCTTCAACCCATCTGGCCCAGCACGCACGTGGCGATACGCCAACGCGGGTGATCTCCTCGGGCAAGGGGGTCTATATTGTGGATCGCGACGGCCGCAAGATGCTGGATGCCTTTGCCGGCTTGTACTGCGTCAATGTCGGCTACGGGCGCAGCGAGATTGCCGAGGCGATTTCGAAACAGGCGCATGAGCTGGCTTATTACCACTCTTATGTCGGCCATGGCACCGAGGCCTCGATCACCCTGTCCAAGATGATCCTGGACCGTGCGCCAGACAATATGTCCAAGGTTTACTTCGGCCAAAGTGGCTCGGATGCCAATGAGACCAACATCAAATTGGTCTGGTATTACAACAACATCCTGGACCGCCCGAAGAAGAAAAAAATCATCTCGCGCTGGCGCGGTTATCACGGGTCGGGCCTGATGACCGGCTCGTTGACCGGGTTGGAGCTGTTCCACAACAAGTTCGATCTGCCGTTGTCACAGGTCATCCACACCGAAGCCCCGTATTATCTGCGTGGCGCTTCTGAAGGCATGTCCGAAGAGGAATTCTCTGCCGATTGCGCCGCCAAACTGGAAGAGATGATCCTGGTCGAGGGCCCAGAGAATATCGCGGCTTTCATTGGCGAGCCTGTGCTGGGCACCGGCGGTATCGTGCCGCCCCCCGCTGGTTACTGGGTCGCCATTCAGGCAGTGCTCAAAAAATACGATATTCTGCTGATCGCCGACGAGGTGGTGACTGGGTTTGGTCGTCTGGGCACTATGTTTGGCTCAACTCACTATGGGATTGAGGCTGACATCATCACCATAGCCAAGGGTCTGACCTCGGCTTATGCGCCGCTGTCCGGTTCGATCATCTCGGACAAGATGTGGAAAGTGCTGGAGCGTGGCACGGACGAGAATGGCGCCATCGGCCACGGTTGGACCTATTCTGCGCATCCCATTGGCGCTGCGGCGGGTGTGGCCAACCTGAAACTGATTGACGAGATGGGGCTGGTTGAGAACTCAGGCACCACCGGCGCCTATATGCTGCAACAGCTGACCGAGGCCTTTGGGGATCATCCCAATGTCGCCCAGGTGCGCGGCGAAGGGCTGATGTGCGCGGTGGAATTTGCCGAGGCGGGTACGCCGTTGAAGCTCTTTGATCCGAGCAAAAAGGTTGGCTATGCAATTTCGGCGGCGATGGCCCGGCGCGATGTGATTGCCCGTGCCATGCCGCAGGGCGACATCATCGGTTTTGCGCCGCCCCTGTGCATCACACCCGAGGAAGTCGATCATGTGGTTGCCGTTGCCAAAGAGGCGGTCAGCGAAGTGTTGGGGTCATAGGCTCCTGAGGCCTCCGCCCGGGTCATTTTTGGCCCGGGCATCCACCAGCCTTCAGATTTACGCCGCGCCGCTGGCGCCCCACCTGCGACTTTTACGGACTTAAAGTATGACTTGGTGTTCGCGTTGCCCTTTAATGCCGGTGGCCAGGCTGAAGGTCTGCCCTGCTTGAGGGTCAGTGCTGCCGATTGCAGCCGACGTGATAAAAAGCGTGGTCAAATCAGACCCGCCAAAGGSARRRSMSGYGKYMWRCSRYSSGRKSWSWKSSSRSGKMSRKWAMAMCTSCSCYKYSRSRGAATACCGCGCCACCTGGGCGCCGCCCCACTGGGCATTCCAAAAACAGCCCTCAGCGTCCACCACGGCGCCATCAGGACCAAAGCTTTCATCGGAGAAATCCAGGAACACCTCTGGGTCACCTATGGGCCAGCCGTCGGATTGTTCCAGCGGTTGGCGCATGATGCACCCGTCGGCGGTGTCAGTGTAATAGGCGCAGGACCTGTCGGGGGCAAAACAGATCGCATTGCTGATGGTGATGTCTCCGACAATCTGTTTCAGCTGCCCGCGGTAGTAGCGATAGATCGCACCGGCACCGGGTTCGGCCTCGAACCCCATGGTGCCAATCCAAAAGCCACCCCAGGGATCGGCGCGGCCATCGTTGGAACGGGTCACCGGGTTGTCGGCCTCCAGCGCCACTACCAGTTCTCGTTGCCCCGAGCGGATGTCGAACTGGTATAGCCCGGTCTCGCTGGCCATCAACAGGGTGTCGACATCCACCCAGCCCGCCGCCGAGACACATTCGTCGAAATTCCAGCTCCGTTCACCATCTGCGTCTCGAGTCAGTAGCTTTTTGGACAGGATATCGAACCAGAACAGCTGCTCGCGCTTGGGGTGCCACAGCGGGCCTTCGCCAAGTGTGCAGGCTGTTTCGCTAAAGACTTGAGCTTGGGTTATGAGAAAATCCTGTCATAGGCGGTGACGATCTTCAGAGCCCGTGTTTTCACGTCTTCGACGCTGAAACCAGGCTTGTAGATGCCTGATCCAATGCCAAACCCGGTGATGCCTGCCGCCTGCCAGTCAGCAAAATTGTCAGGTCCGACGCCGCCAACTGCATAGGTTTTGGTGCCAGTGGGCAATACCGATTTCACCGCTGCCAACCCGTCAATGCCCAGTTTGAACGCAGGGAACAGCTTTATCCCATCCGCCCCAGCCCGCAGGGCTGCAAAACACTCGGTTGGTGTCACAACGCCTGGATAAGACAGCATGCCCGCCGCCTTGGTCGCTTTGATGACTTCGGCGCAGGTGTCGGGCGAGACAACCATTTGCGCTCCGATGCTGGCAAGGCGCTCAACCGCATCGGCATCCAAAACCGTACCTGCACCAACAAGGGCSCGATCACCTGCATGCGCGACCAGCCGTGCGATTGTGGCAAAGGGATCGGGCGAGTTCAGCGGCACTTCGATCTTGGTGATACCGGCATCAATCAGCGCATCGGCAATGTCGCAGATCTCGTGCTGTTGGATGCCGCGCAGGATGGCGATGATTTCACGTGTCATGGGCTCACTTCTGCCAGTTTGGCGTGGGCGGCGCGCAGGCCGTTCAGGGTCATGTCTTCGGCGGCGACGCTGCGCGCCGTTGCGCCTTGTTGGGCCAGTGCGACGCCATAGGCGGTGGCGATGCCGCTTGCGCCAACAATCACCACCTCTTGGCCCAGCCAATAGGGGCGGGCAGCGGCCAGCTCGATACCGATCAGCAGCCCCGAGATGCGCGACCGTGCCGCAGCACTGTCCAGATCGCACAACAGCGTTTCTGCCCGAATTGAAAACAGGTTGCCAGCAATGGCTGAGGGTCTGGACACCGCATCTGACACGGCAGCCGCAAAGGCCTCGGCGTCCCAGCCATCCGCACCAACCGAATGTCGCAGCACCGAGGTGTTGCAGATCAGCGCAAACAACTCGCCGGTCATGAAGGTGCGAAAGCTGACCACCTCTCCGGCACTGATGTGCACCCATTTGCAATGGGTGCCAGGCAGGCAGAGCACGCCGTCGAAATCGGGATGCCCGGCGAGGAAGCCGGCGATCTGCGTCTCTTCTCCGCGCATCACATCGGCAGGGGGCAGCTGCATAATACCGGGAAGAATATAGACCTTTAGTCGCGGATCATCCGTCGCCACCCGCGTTGCCTGATCAATCGAAGGCGGCAGACAGGGGGTCTTGGTATAGGGGGCTTCGACCCAACCTTGTCGTGCCCCAGCCATGCCGCAGCAAATCACCGGAATGCTTCCTGTCGCAGGCAGGGCGTCGCTGACCAATCCGATCAATGTGGCCTCAAATTGATCGGGCTTAAGGGTGGCCATCCCACGATCCGAAGTGATGTGCTGCAGAACCCTATCCTGATCGTCCATCAGCCATAGGCGCAGGTGCGAGGTGCCCCAGTCGACCGCGATCCAGCTCAGTTTTTCCATGTTGTTGACCATCAGCCTGAGACCACCACACCTGCATCAACCGCCATGGTCTGGCCTGTCATCATCCGGCTGGCCTGTGAGGCCAGGAATAACACCGGGTCGACGACGTCCTGTGGCTTCATATGATGCTTCAGGCACTGACGCTCCAGATGCGCAGCCAATGCCTCGGGCGTGGCCCATTTCTCCAATTGCTTTTCAGTGAGCACCCAGCCCGGCGCCAGCGCGTTGACGCGAATGCCATCCGGGCCAAATTCACGCGCCAACCCGCGCGTCATACCGGTGATGCCGGCATTGGCCGCGACATAACCCGGAAAGCCCGCATTGCCCATCATATAGCTGGTGGACGAGAAGTTGACGATCGCGCCGACGCCTGCTGCTTTCATACCCGGCAGTACGGCCTGACAGGCAAAGAAATAGGCCTTAAGGTTGATGGCTTGCATCCAGTCCCAGAACTCTTCGGTGACCTCCAGGGTGTCGTGGCGTTGATCATTGGCCGCGTTGTTCACCAAAACCGCAATTGGACCATGTGCCTTAGCGCTTTGGGCGACGGCGGCCTGTAACGCGGCGGTGTCGGTAATATCACATTGAATGAACAAGGGGCGCTGGCCGGTTTCCGTCTCCATCCGGTCTACAAACTCCGAGGCGTCAGAGCGGTCCACAAAGGCCACTTTGGCCCCTTGGTGAAGGAACCCTTCGACCAATGAGGCACCAATGCCCGAGCTGCCTCCGGTGATGAAGACCGAAGCGCCTGCAAGATCATGGAATGTGGCTGTTTTGCTCATCGAAAGGTCTTCCATTTGATTGGGTGGGGGAAGCCCACCAAAATGATTTCTGGCAAATTCATAACACTGCTATTCCATAAAGTATGACTTTATGCAGGGTTTGGTAAAGCCCAGAGTTGATCCAAAGTATGCTGGAACAAACTTAACCCAAAAGTCCATACTTGGTGGTGCTGTGCTGCGGCTTGCTCGGGCTATTGTCCCAGCGCTGATTGGGCTTATCGCAGAGTATTTTGATCACGTTCGGGCAAAGGTCTCTGCGAAGGAGACCGGGTATGGCAGGGAGATACACGGAAGAGTTTCGCCGTAAGGCAGGCTATATCTGGCTGTGATCCTTGACCKSNTRTYMMWWGCSRSYSKCRSGNGWGYWRRCSTSTNGNAANCGYNGRCMTNGMGNNGNAACMGGMKSRSYSMTGWRRRNTASTMGGCGATAATGAATCTCTTTACTGTCTCGGCCMKSKTCCSANNCWMRTSSRRCTGCTTGCGGATCTTGGCGTCGGTGACCAGCGCGTCCATTTGCTCGAACCGGCAATAGCGGTAGTTCCCACTGGCCGCAAATTTGGCGGTATCCGCCAAGACCGCAGTCTCGCGGCTATTTTCCAACATCGCCGTGGCGACCTCCGCCTCTTCCTCAGCCGCGTTCAACGCGCCATGCTCGTGGTTGATCGCGGTGGGCGAGACAAAGGCAAAATCAGCCTGAATGCGTGAGATTTCACGGATCGTCTGCTGCCCGGAGGTGGCAAAATCAAACGCCGTCATATTGCCGCCCAGCAAAGACACCCGGCTTGAACTGCGATTTGCGTGATAGTCTTTTTGCAATTGGCTGGCTGCTTCCAGCGAGTTGGTGATGACATGCAGCCCATGAATGGCCGCAAGTTGACGGGCCAGAAATATGGTGGTGCTGCCAGTGTCAAAAAAGATCACCTTGTGGTCGGTGATCAGATCACAGGCGGCGCGGGCAATGGCCTGCTTTTCTTTAACATGCAGCTTTGAGCGCACATCAAGTGGTGGCTCGGACCGGGCCTCGGTAGACATGGCACCGCCGTGTACCCGCCGCAACAACCCCAGCGCCTCCATGTCCAGCAGATCCCGGCGCACCGTCTCGCGCGATACCGACAGCTCCTCGACCAGGTGATCGGTGGTGACGCTCTGCAGCTCTTCGAGCAGCCTGAATATTCGTTGATGTCGCTGGTTTTTCCACATGGTGTTGCTTGTGTCAGGTATCTTGCAGCAGTTCCAGCGCCGCGCGATGTAACTGCGGGGTGGCTGCTGCAATCACCCGCCCATCCGAGCCTTGCTGCAATTGGTTGCCTGCCCAATCCGTGATAATGCCACCGGCGCTTTCCACCACCGGGATTAGGGCAAAATAATCATAGGGCTCCAGTTTGGCCTCGACCACCAGATCAATATAACCCGAGGCCAGCAATCCGTAGGAATAGCAATCACCGCCAAAGCGCGGCACCGCCGTGGCTTGAAGCAGGGTTTCGATTTTCACCCGGTCCGTAGCCTCAAAATACAGGATGTTGGTGGTATAAAATCGCGCTTGCGCCAGTGTTTGGCAACTTGAGACACGGCAGTCCTGTTGGACCCCGCTGTAATCCACAAAAGTGCAACCTTTTCCACAAATACCCAGCCATCTCTCGCGAATTGCGGGCATGTCGATCAGGCCAATTTCGGGATAGCCGTTGTGCAACTTGGCCAGTAGCGTGCCCCATATGGGCCAGCCAGTGATGAAACTGCGAGTGCCATCGATGGGATCGACAACCCATAAATCGGTGGCATCCAGGTTAAAGGAGCCAAATTCTTCGCCCAGAAACCCGTGGGATGGATAGGTTTTTCTGACCATGTCGCGCACAAATGTTTCCACACTGCGGTCGATTTCAGTGACTGGGCTAAGGTCATTTTTTTCAATAATTTCAACATTATTCCGGAACCCAGGAAGCGAAATCAGCCTGGCTTGATCCGCCAGGTATGTGGCAAATTCTACGGTGCCCTCTGGGGGAGTGCGGCTATTGATCATGGTGGTTTCCAAGTGTTGACAGGACTGGCCAAGTCGTCACGCGCGCGTCTTGCCGTCCGATGAAATGGTGTCGAAATTCAAATTGTGTTTGTTCTAGGTGGAAAAGCACAATTGCGCAAGAAAGCATACTAAAGCACACGATTACATGCTGAAGGGGTGCGCCAAAAGAACTCATAGTTCTGGGCAATGAAAGGGGGGGGAGACAACTCCGCATACTGTTCTTGACGACACCCAGAGGAGACTAAATGAACCTCAAGATCTCTACTCTTAACATCGCTGGTTGTGGGCACATTGTTTGCCACATCACTTGCGGCTGAAACCGAACTGGCCGTCTATACCGCAATTGAGGGCAAAGATCTGGCCCGAGCCCGAGATGTTCAACGAGTCGATCCCGGCGATCTTTGCCTTTGCGCTGGATCGCTATGTGCAGTGCAAACAGGGGGCAACGCTGTCGGCGCAATCAGCCCTGTTCCAACCCGGCCAATCCACTGAACTGGATTTACGGGACCGTGGTCATTTTGGTGATCTCGGTCGTCACCCACTTTTGCATAGTGTCCCGCCTGACAGCGGTGACGGCGTTGAAACTGATGGATCGTGAAGTTGAACCGGTGTTTTCTTCGCTGAAACAGCCCACCCTGAAACTGTTCAGGCGGGTCACGGTGCCGGTCTGCATGCCTGCGGTTCTGAACATGGATGATGCGAACGATATCGCCACAGCCGCGGCCATGGGGAAGATGATTTTTCACACCAAGGCGGCGGCGCGTATTCTGCACCTGATTACCTCCAAGGGCATCCTGCGCCGCCCTCAGGCCTGGCGCGCACGCTAGGCCACACGTTGTTTTTAACCAGTATTCCCTCCGCCAGTGTCACCACTTGGCGCGGGGATTTTTTTTGATTGCACCGCTTTGGCGCACTCCATGAAGGCCCGGATGACTTTGACGTCCCGGCGTTGCACCAAATGTACCAGAGATTCACTCATGGTGATGTCGATGCSSKCGRKYSRMAKYGRSMYYRSMYGKYMWTSCYRRSCMRMTTSAGMMWRSKMRWMAMMGCYWRYTSCARSMMMSGAGGCCACCACTTCCCGCACCGCCTCGCGCCCTTCTGCCTCGATCACTGGCTTTAGGGTGATGCGTTGCTTGGCCGCCTCTAAAACCAATTTCTCACGGGTTTTTGATCCGACCTCGCGAAAGATCAGCGGCAGTTTTGACAGCTCTTTCAGGGTTACTGATGTTGTGCTGGCAGGCAACAGGCCGACACTGGAAAATCCGATGATCTCGGTCGCGCCGAGGTCCATCGCTTCCATGTCCTTGCCGGGTGACGGGCTGCCTGCCACACCAATCTCGGCATTATAGGCGCGCAACTCGTCTAGAATCTCACCCGTATTGCCAACCCGCAGGCTGACGGTGACGTTGGGATAGCGGCTGCGAAAGGCCCGCAGGATGTCGGTCACGTGATGCACTGAATCGGCAATGATGCGCAGGGTTCCATCAATTGCCGCACTGGTTTCAGACATGTAATCCTGAATTTGCTGTTCGACCTCGAAATACTGTTTGGTCAACAAAAACAAATGCTCCCCAGCCTGCGTCAGCTGCACCCGCTTGCGATCCCGGCTGAACAACAACACATCATGTTGCTGTTCCAGCTTGCGCACCTGTTCCGAAATTGCCGGTTGGGTCAGGTGCAGCGCCTCTGCGGCGCGGGAAAACCCGCCTAACAGCGCCACATGGTGAAAGGCCTTTAACTGACTGTGGCGCATGTCTTCCCTCCTGCGTTCATAAGCTGAACCTATGGTTTGATCGGTATTTGCAATTTTACATATGGATTGGCATGTCGCAATGGTGGCCTTGAAAACAGTGTTCGGAGACCATCATGACCAGCCTGAACCGTGCAATTGAATCCCCCCGTCTAGGTGAGCCTTATTTGCTGACTCCGGGGCCGCTGACCACCTCATATGCGGTCAAACAGGCGATGCTGCGCGACTGGGGCAGTTGGGACAATGACTTTCGCGCCATGACCGCCGAGATGCGCAGCCGGTTGCTGGCGATGCTGGGGCAGGGAGCCGATGAGTTCGACTGCGTGCCGATGCAAGGAAGCGGTACGTTTTCGGTCGAGGCGATGCTGGGTAGCTTTGTGCCGCGCGATGGCAAAGTGCTGGTGCTGGTCAACGGTGCTTACGGTCAGCGCACCGCGCAAACACTGGCCTATCTGGGCCGCGATCACGTGGTGCTGGACAAGGGCGACTACCTGCCGCCCCGCGGCGATGAGGTGGCGCAAATTCTGGCAAATGACCCGGCGATCACCCATGTGGTGGCGATCCACTGCGAAACCAGTTCGGGCATCTTGAACCCGGTCGAGGAAATTTCGCAAGCGACCTATGCCGCCGGGCGCAAGCTGTTGATTGACAGCATGTCGGCCTTTGGGGCGCTGCCGCTGGAGGTGGCGCAGATAAGGTACGAGGCACTGGTGTCYTCGGCCAACAAATGTATCGAAGGCGTGCCCGGTTTYGGYTTCATCATCGCKCGTAAAAGCGAACTGGAGRMSGCSAAGGGCAACAGCACCTCGATGAGCCTGGATGTGCATGCCCAATGGGCGACGATGAACAAAACCGGCCAGTGGCGGTTCACCCCACCCACCCATGTGGTTGCGGCCTTTATTGAGGCCCTGCGTGCGCATGAGGCCGAAGGCGGGGTCGAGGGCCGTGGCGCGCGTTACACTCGCAACCGTGATGTGATGGTGGCTGGTATGCGCGAGTTGGGCTTTGAAACCCTGCTCAAGGACCGCTGGCTTTCACCGATCATCGTCACCTTTTTCTGCCCCGCCGACCCGAAATTCGTCTTTGATGATTTCTACAACATGATGAAGGCCAAGGGCTTTATCATCTATCCGGGTAAGCTAACGGTGGTGGACAGTTTCCGCATCGGTTGCATTGGGCAGATGGATGAACATGTGATGCGGCAGGTGGTTGCTGCCGCCAAGAATACGCTGGCCGAAATGGGGGTGGAATCCGCAACCCCTCCTGCCCTGGCCCTGGAAGAACGCGCCAAATTGGCGGCCTGATTWYRCAAAGGAAGACCCATGACYMTYMAYTCCCCCRTYRMWGYYAATGGCCGCASKTACCCCGCWCCCAAGGTCTGYGCGATTGCGATCTGTCTGGAYGGMTGCGAGCCYGARTATCTGGACAAGGCYATCGCYGAYGGYCTGATGCCRACGCTGRMRCGSATGCGCRAGASYGGCACYGAYCGKYTGGCCCATTCRGTGATCCCGTCGTTCACCAAYCCMAACAACCTGTCGATTGCCACYGGYCGTCCGCCCTCRGTYCACGGYATCTGCGGCAATTTYCTGTWYGARCCGGAAACCGGYSAAGARGTGATGATGAAYGATGTGCGYTTCYTGCGCGCSCCCACCGTGTTCTCKAAATTCTAYGAGGCYGGYGCCAARGTYGCCATCGTCACCGCCAAGGACAAACTGCGCGCCTTGCTGGGGGCAGGGCTGTCGTTCGACGACGACCGCGCCAAGTGTTTCTCAGCCGAGAAATCGGACACATCAACCGTTGCAGTGCACGGTCAGGACAAGGCCAGCACCTGGCTGGGGATGCCGCAGCCCGAGGTCTATTCCGCCGATCTGTCCGAATTTGTCTTTGCCGCCGGGGTCAAACTGCTGGCTGAATGGCAACCGGATGTGATGTATCTGACCACCACCGACTACGTGCAGCACAAATACGCACCCGATCACGGTGATGCCAAATCCTTTTATGAAATGTTCGACAAGTACCTGGCGCAACTAGACAAAATGGGTGCAGCGATTGTAGTGACGGCGGATCACGGCATGAAGCCCAAGCACCTTGCCGATGGCTCTCCGGCGGTGGTCTATGTGCAAGACTTGTTGGACGAGTGGCTGGGCAAGGCCGCCGCGCGGCTGATCCTGCCGATTACCGACCCTTACGTGGTGCATCACGGCGCGCTGGGCTCTTTTGCCACCGCCTACCTGCCCGAAGGCGCCGACCGCAACACTATCATTGCCCGCTTGCAGGCAATCGACGGCATCACCCATGTGCTGACCCGCGAACGCGCGGTTGAGGAGTTTGAGCTGCCCGCCGATCGCATTGGCGACATCGTGCTGGTTTCCGGTGAAAACATGACCATCGGCACGTCTGAGCACCGCCACGATTTGGCGGCGCTGAACGAACCCCTGCGCAGCCACGGCGGCTTGACCGAACAGGTGGTGCCCTTCATCGTCAACCGGGTGATTGATCTGGGTAACAAGCCAGAGCTGCGCAATTTTGATGCGCTGTTCTACGCCACCACCGCGGCGGCGCAGTGATATGAAGGACGAACAAACCATGGCCGACAAAATCGAGGTCCGTCACGAAGCCATGCGCATTGGCGGCGAGAAAGTGTTCACCGACGACGTGATCGAGGTCCGCTATCCCTATACCAACGAGGTGATCGGCACCGTCCCCGCAGGGCAGGCCGAACATGCCGCGCGGGCGTTCGAGATTGCTGCCAACTACAAACCCAAACTGTCGCGCTACGAGCGTCAGCAGATCCTGTTCAAGGCGGGTGAGCTGATCCGTGAAAGGCGTGACGAGCTGGCTTATTGGCTGACTCTTGAGCTGGGCATCTGCCAGCAGCATGCGCTGTACGAAACGGGTCGCGCCTATGACGTGTTCACCTTGGCTGGGCAGATGGCGATCCTGGACGATGGCCAGATTTTCTCCTGCGATCTGACCCCGCATGGCAAAGAGCGCAAGATCTATACCAAGCGCGAGCCGGTCGGGGCGATCAGCGCCATCACCCCGTTTAATCACCCGCTGAACATGGTGGCACATAAGATCGCGCCGGCCATTGCCACCAATAACTGCATGGTCTGCAAACCAACCGAGCTGACCCCGCTGACCGCCATTGCTCTGGCTGATATCCTGTATGAGGCCGGGTTGCCGCCTGAGATGTTCCAGATCGTCACTGGTCTGCCGCAGGACATTGGTGACGAGATGGTGACCAACAAAAACATTGACATCATCACCTTCACCGGTGGCGTGCCGGTGGGCAAGATGATCGCCACCAAGGCGGGTTACACCCGCACCGCGTTGGAACTGGGCGGCAATGACCCGCTGATTATCTGCAATGACCTATCTGATGCTGATTTGGAAAAAGCTGCCACAATCGCAGTCGCTGGTGCCACCGGCAACTCGGGACAGCGATGCACTGCGGTAAAGCGCATTCTGGTGCAGGAGAGCGTTGCCGACAGGTTTGTCCCAATGGTGCTGGCCAAGGCCAAGATGATCCGCTTTGGCGATCCGATGGATCCGGAAACCCAACTTGGCTGCGTGGTGCATGCACAGGCCGCCGAGCTGTTCGAGAGCCGGGTTTATGCCGCCGAAAAACAAGGTGCCAAGATCCTCTACCATCCGGGTCGTGACGGCGCCCTGCTGCCACCGATTGTGGTCGATTACGTGCCGCATGACAGTGAATTGGTGATGGAAGAAACCTTTGGCCCCATCGTGCCCATCGTGCGGGTGCCGGACAATGACGACGAGGTGATGGCGATTTCGAACTCAACCCAGTTTGGCCTGTCCTCGGGGGTCTGCACCAACGATCTGAACCGGGCCATTGCCTATATTAACGGGCTCGATGTGGGCACCTGCAACATTTGGGAACAACCCGGCTACCGCATCGAGATGTCCCCCTTTGGTGGCATCAAAGACAGCGGCAACGCGGTCAAGGAAGGCGTGTTGGAGGCGATGAAATTCTTCACCAACGTCAAGACCTACTCGCTGCCCTGGCCGTCCTGAGGTCCTGACTGCRGGGCCTGTCACAGGNCCCNKSYTTTTCTCATATCCGGGCGAGGCGCCATGACCAMCAARATCGTCCACACTGAGGGTGAATCTAATACGTCCGACGCCCGCAAAGCCTGGCTGAAGCAGTCCATCGGGCCAAAATCGGCACCGCTGCTGGCCCGCGATGCAGACGCCTTTTTACACCAAAGCCTGTCCAGCCCCTGTGTCAGCACCATTGCCAGGGCCGAGGGTATCTGGATCGAGGATCTGGAYGGTCGCCGGTTGATGGATTTTCACGGCAACTCGGTGCATCACATTGGCTATGGCCATCCCAAACTGGTGGCGGCAATCAAGGCGCAGCTGGACGATCTGTCTTTTGCGCCGCGCCGCTTTACCAATGATCCGGCGGTGRAGCTGGCCGAGAAACTGGCTGAAATCGCGCCGGGCACCCTGAGCAAGGCCCTGTTCACCACCGGTGGTTCTGATGCCAACGAGGTTGCCCTGAAAATCGCCCGCGCCGCCACGGGGCGGTTCAAAACCATCTCGTTCTGGGATGCCTTTCACGGCGCCGGGATGGGCGCGGCCTCGGTTGGCGGCGAGGCAACTTTTCGCAGCCATATCGCCGGACCCTTGCTGTCGGGGACCGAACATGTGGCCCCGTTCCATCCCACCCGTTGCCCCTATGGCCATAAAAGGCTTGAGGACAGCGCCACGGCCTGTGCCAATATGATCGACTACGTGCTGGAGCGAGAGGGCGATGTGTCCGCCGTCATCGCCGAGGCGATGCGCGCGGTGCCGGTTGTTCCGCCTCCGGGATTCTGGAAAGCCGTCCGTGCCGCCTGTGATCGCCACGGCGCGCTGCTGATCCTGGATGAAATTCCCACTGGTCTTGGCAAAACCGGCAAGATGTTTTGCTGTGAACATGACGAGATTGTCCCGGATATCCTGACCGTCGGGAAAGCCTTGGGCGGTGGCATTCTGCCGATTGCCGCCTGCATTGTGCGCCCGGAACTGGATGTCTGCGGTGACTTTGCCATCGGCCACTACACGCACGAGAAAAACCCGGTCACCGCCCGCGCCGCCCTGACCACCATTCAGATCATCCAAGAAGACGGGCTGGTGGATCGCGCCGCAGACCTTGGAACCTATGCGCTTGACCGGCTGCAAGACCAGTTGGGGGACAGCCCAATTGTGGGCGATATTCGCGGACGCGGTTTGCTGTTCGGAGTTGAGATCGTCACGAACCGCACCGACATGACCCCTGACATCGCGCGTGCCGAACGGATCTATTACGCCTGCCTGACCGCAGGTCTCAGCTTCAAGATCTCGCAGGGGTCTGTGCTGACCCTGTCACCCCCCCTGACCATCGCGCGCGGTGATCTAACCCGGGCGCTGGATATTGTCATCGCCGCCGTKCNGGGANGCCGMMGAGTKAGTGCCACCACGGTTTTGCTGGTTCTGACAGCGGCGTTTTTGCATGCATTTTGGAATGCGGTGGTCAAGGGGGCGGGCGACAGGACCATCACCCTGGGCCTGATTGCCCTRGGCCAYGTGATCCCCGGCATTGCGCTGGTGTGGTTCTTTCCCTCGCCGGGCTGGGGGGCAGTGCCCTTTGTGATTGCCTCGACGGTGATCCACTGGGGCTATTATTTTCTGCTGAACGTGGCCTATCGGCTGGGCGATCTCAGCATGATCTACCCGATCACCCGCGGACTTTCGCCGGTGCTGATTGCACTGGGCGCGCAGTTTTGGCTGGGCGAAACTCTGCCGCTGCTGGCTTGGGGCGGTATTGTGACGGTCTCGGCTGGAGTGCTGATCCTGACCAAGGGCATCGTGCGTGGTGGCATGCCGCTGGGCGGCGTGCTGGCGGCACTGGGGGCGGCGGTTATCGTGGCGTCTTATTCGTTGGTAGACGGCATCGGAGTGCGTCTGTCCGATAGCGCAATGGGCTATATCGGCTGGCTTTATGTCTCGGAACTGGCGGTGGCGGTGTTTGTCCTTGCCACCCGCTGGCAGCGGCTGCGGCAGATGTCGCTGAAAAGCTGTGCGCTGGGATATCTGGGCGGGGTGCTCTCGGGGCTGGCCTATGGGTTGGTGCTTTATGCCAACACGCTGGCGCCGCTGGGAGTGGTTTCGGCAGTGCGGGAAACCTCGGTGATTTTTGCCGCAATAATCGGCGTGATGTGGTTTGGCGAGGGTCCCAAACGCCGCCGCCTGCTGGCTGCGGTGGTGGTCTCATTGGGTATAATCTGCATCGGGTTGACCAAATAGCGCATTGAAAAGAGTCTAATTTTCCAGTTTTCAATGTAAATCCAATCAGGCTTCGGGTTGAATAGCCCAAATGGTTGAGGAGGCATGCCTTGCGACTTGCGACAGTGATGTATGACGGCAAACCCCGCGTGGTGGCAGCGATGGAGCGCGGGACGCTGCTGGATCTGGCGCAGACGGCCCTTCTGTCTGGGCAAGATGACGGAGCCTTTGCCGATATGGTCACTCTGGTTCAGCGTGGCAAGGAAGGTCTGGATCAGGCCACCGCGCTGCTGCGTCTGGCCCCCGGCGCCGCCTGTCTGCATGTCGAGGAGGTCTCGTTTCTGCCGCCGATCCAACCAGTTCAGTTTCGCGACTGTCTAGTGTTCGAGGAACACTTGAAAAACAGCTTTGCCGCTGCCGAGCGGATGACCGGACGAGCCTTTAGCATTCCCAAGGTCTGGTACCGTCAACCGATCTATTACAAGGGCAACCGGATGTCCTTTATTGGCCATGGCGCAGATGTGATCTGGCCCAGCTATAGCGAGCATCTGGATATCGAGCTGGAGCTGGCGATTGTTGTTGGCAAACAGGGCAAGGATATCACTCCCGAGCAAGCTCCGGAGTATATTTTTGGCTATACCATCCTGAACGACATCTCGGCGCGCGATGCGCAGATGGCGGAAATGGCGGGGCAGTTGGGACCGGCCAAGGGCAAAGATTTTGACACCGGCAATATCCTCGGCCCGTTTATCCTGACCGCCGACGAGGTGCCCCACCCGGCGGCGCTGGACATGTCAGCGCGGGTCAATGGGGCGCACTGGGGTGGCGGCAACAGCCGCGACATGATGCATGATTTTGGAGCTATCCTGGCGCATATCTCGGCCTCGGAAACGATCTATCCCGGCGAGGTGATCGGCTCTGGTGCTGTCGGCACGGGCTGTGGGCTGGAGATTGGCAAACGACTGGCACCGGGCGATCAGTTTGAGCTGGAGATTGAGGGTATTGGAATGCTTGCCAACCGGATTATCAAAGCAGACTGAGACCAGCCCCATTCCCTGAATTTTTCATGCCATTGCATGTAGCGGGCACGGTAAGCGGCGCATAGACGCGGTTCCCGGCAACCCCCGTATCGGTATTTACGTCTATGTTGCGTGAACAGGTGAGCTGGATACACTTTTGGCCACACCAAGGGAGAATCACCATGAAAAAAATTGCACTGGCACTGGCTCTTACACTGGCTTCAACCGTTGGAGCGCTGGCTGAGGGCGTAACCCATTACCTTGCCATTCACGTTGACGAGAACGACCCCCAAGTTATGAACCTGGCGCTGAACAATGCCCAGAATGTGACATCGTTCTACGAGGCTAAGGGCGATACTGTTGTCATCGAAATGGTGGCCTATGGTCCGGGCCTGAACATGTATATCGAGGGCAAAAGCCCGGTTGCAGACCGCATCGCAACCATGTCTTTAGAAATGGAAAACCTGTCGTTTGCCGCCTGTGGCAACACCCACCGAAATATGAGCCTGAAAGCAGGAAAAGAGATCGTGCTTTTGTCCGAGGCCACCATGGTGCCGTCCGGCGTTGTGCGTCTGATGGAGCTGCAGGAAGATGGCTATTCCTACGTGCGCCCATAAGCTGATTTCATCACACCTAGGCCCGGAGCAGCTGCGCTTTGGGCCTGTGTTGCTCAGCTTTGCTATCGGCGCAGCAGATAGATATCCATGATCCAGCCRTGATCGGCGCGGGCTTTGGCGCGGGTCTCGATGATTTGCTCAGCCACATCGCTCAGCAAGCCTGATATCAGGATCTCTTCACGCATCCCGGCATAGGCTGACCACCAGATCTGCACCTCGGTGGCGTCGATGCTCTGGAATGAGCATTCCCCGTCCAGCATCACCACCAGTGTATCCGCACTGTCCGGCCACCCGTTATCGCGCAACTGACGACCGGTGGTGACGGTAAACGGCGCACCAATCTCGTTGACCGGAATGGTGTGGCTGGCAGTCAACGTCTGGATCGAGGTGATACCGGGGATCACCGTCAGGGCGATCTCTTGCTGGCGCTGCAGACGCTCGGCGATGCGCATGGTGCTGTCGTACAGCGAGGGGTCGCCCCAGACCAGAAATCCAACTCTGCCACCTGTGGGCAGGTAGTGGGTGATGGTTCCTGACCAGACCCGTGCAATGGCATCGTGCCAGTCGTCAACTCGCTGGAGGTAATCGGCAGTCTTTGGGTCGCGGGTGGGCAGGTCGAACTCGACGATCTTGACCTTGGGATTTTTGATCACCTGATCACAGATCTGCCGACGCAACCCAGCCAAATCGTCTTTGCCAGCGCCCTTGTTGGGGATCAGGATCAGCTCCACTGCGTTCAGGGCCTCTATCGCTTGCAGCGTCAGATGCTGTGGATTTCCGCTGCCAATGCCAATCAGGGTCAGGTCGATCATTAAAGGAACTCCAAGTACAGAACACGGCCCGATGTGGGCCGTGTTAACGTTTGTGTCAACGGCTTGGTATCACTTGAGGTGAAGCACCACTGTTGCCTCAACCGGAACGCCATCCACCGCCAGCGGGCTGTGGCTATTGGCGTTGAGTGAAACTGTCACCTCGACCTCACCCTTAGGCAGTTCGGCGATGTGCAGCCAGTTGCCATAAAGGCGACCCAGCTTGATGCCATTGATATAGACATGCGCGTGGCCTTCCCCATCGGTGTCGGCTTGTGAGGCCAGTTCCGGGGCAAAGCGGAAATTCTGCGGGGCGACATGCAGGTTCCATCCGGCCATGGGRTCTTTGSTGAGCTTGATTTCCAGACCSGGRGCGTCGTCTCCGGCGGGCAGGTTYACGGCGCTGGCGTGATCGTGGGTCATYTYGGCATGRYTTTCAGKGCCAGYATGYTGMGMSGCATCGCCGTGATCATGACCGGAAAARGTGAYGCCATTWCCTGCGGCGATCACAAAGCCRGCGCCGCCACCAAASAMWAGRCCAATTGCAAAWAGTGCGAGTGGGCGRGACATTTTTCTTCCTCAAAATAATGAAAATCCTCCGCCGGGACGGGCCAGGCGGAGGATCATGGAAGTTTAATCAGGCAGAGGCCTCGGCGCGAGCACCTTCGGCTTGCCAGAAATACCCGGCAAATGTGCCAATCAGAACCCAGGCYRCCATACCAACRCCAAASGCGCGGGCGGCRAACAGAGCRCCGATCTCGGTTGGAACCGGACCTGAGAAAACATCAGGCTCGGGCGCGCCGATCAGATGTGGCACCAGCAGCAGCACAGCGGCGATCAGGTAGCTGATCTTGTTGCTACCAAAGGCAATCAACCACATGGCAATGCCAGCAGCCGCGACAGTTGCGGTCCACCAGATCTGYCGGTCGCCCACGTCAGCGGCAGCMACACCYGGCACTTCGGGCGCRAGGGTSARRCCCGGCGCGAAGTGGAAGGTGATGAAGCCGGCAAGGCCCCAAATCAGACCTGCACGGGCGGTGATCTCATGGCCACGGGATTCGGCGATGGACATCAAGGCCACCATAACCAGCGCATAGCCAGTATAGGTCAACATGGTGAACACGRCGCTCAACCCGTCCCGCATGGCGTCAAAGCCAGGCAGGGTGGGATGGGCGGATACGGCTTCGCCGCCGAAGTGCACCAATTCACCGGTCTCATAGAGCTCGGCGTGGAGCAAAACAGGCTGCACGAACACCAACTGCAGCAGGGCGGCAATCAACCCTGCTGCAGCACCAGCGAACAACGCGCTGGTTAAAATGCGACTGAACATAGTCTTAGTGGCAGGGAAAGCCGGATGCGTGACGCACATCGTGAGCAGCGTCATGCAAAGCGGAGGCCTGAACATGGCCGGTCAGAGTGATGATGCCCAGACCCAGAACCACGGCAAAAACTGCCGGAAGGAAACCAAGGCCAGTGGCGGAAGCATTTAGTGTTTTAGTTGTCATTTTGTCTCTCCTTACCGTCACACCCGACGGCATCAATTGCGTTCCACATGGCCGGTCTCCTGACTCGTGGGTCACAGCCAACTTTCCCCTTCCCACCGGGCAGTTGCCCGACAGTGGATTGGAAAGCCGCTCGCCACTCACAGTCGCGGGGGCGGTTGAGGTCTCGACGCCGCAATTGGGTCCGCCGTTCCTCATTCCCGTTTCAGTCCTGACGCTTTGCGCCGTACGAACACCATATCCGTGCAATGTGCCTTATTCGGCAATGCTGGGTCAAGTTTGAAACCGACGGTTTGATGTGGTTCTTGCGACTTATTGTTGTGCATTTCCCATCGCAGGACGTGTAATTGCCCTTGTGTCCCAGACGGGGAATCGTGGTGACGTCAGTCTGTGTCTGCTGGGATTCGCGCGATGGCCTTGAACCGCAACCCTCCCAGTGGACGGGCGTCGGCAAAATTGCCATCCTTGCTATCCCCATAGAGGCGCAGAAAAGTCAGGATGTCGGGAATGTCCGCTGTGGTGATTTCGCCAAACAGATAGGCCGTCTTGCCGCTTTGGCGCACCGACAGAGTTTGCGGACGTTTGCAGCCGGACATGCAGTCCACCTGTTGCATTTTGACGTGTAACCCGGTGCCGGACAGAGCCTCGGCCAGTTGATCTGGCAGGTTGGGATCTGCGGTCTTGCAGGTCCGGCACAGGGTCAGAGTCGGCGTGCTCATTCCGGCTCGGCCAGTGGCCCATAGAGGATCAGTACCGGCGCAGTGGTTTGCAGCTCACGCAGCAGGGTTGGCAATTCCCCAATCGTGTGATGCGACAGCTGCTGATCTGGGGTCGAGACGGCCAGCGCCAGCATAGCCGGAGTCTCGGCGGGTAGCCCATGGGTTACCAGTAGTTCTGCCAGCGATGCAAACGTGCGCTTGCCCATATAGACCACGGTGGTGGCGTTGGGGTCGGCGAGCGCGGCGAGGTTCAGGTCCTCGGGCAGCTCTCCGGTCACGTCATGGCCGGTGATATACTGTAACCGCCGCGCGGTCAGGCGGCGGGTTAGCGGGATGCCGGCGGCGGCGGCGGCGGCTGAGGCTGCAGTGACGCCGGGGATGACCTCGTATTTGATGCCAGCTTCGCGCAGGGCGGTGATTTCTTCCTCAAGACGGCCAAAGATACCTGAATCGCCGGATTTCAGCCGTACCACCTTGGCGCCGGCGCTGGCATAATCAACCAGCAAGCGGCTGACGTGGTCCTGCTTGGGCGAGGGGCGGCCGGCGCGTTTGCCGACGCCGACCAGATCAGCGTCGTCTTTGGCGTGGCTCAGGATCGGCCCTGATGACAGGTCATCAAACAGCACCGCATCTGCGGCTTCCAGGCGTTTGACCGCCTTGACCGTCAGCAGTTCGGGGTCACCGGGGCCTGAGGAGACAAAGCTGACAAAGCCACTCATGCCGTTTCCCCGGTGATCAGGTGGAAGAAGCTGCCGGTGACATTGCCTTTGACCGATCCGGTTTCGGGAACTGGGTTGCCATCGGCGTCGAACACCTGTGCCAGTGGGGCGTCGGGTTCATCCAGGATGGTGGTATAGTGAAACTCATGGCCGCGCAGGGCGTCACCCGCGGCAAATCCGGGCATGGCGCTTTGCAGTACCGCACGGCGGTAGCCAAGGTGGAATTTACGCTTTTCGTAGGAGGTCACCAGTCCCAGTAACCCGGCCATCTGGTGGCGATTTCCCTCTTTGTCGATCAGCGCCTCACCCAGGGCCATATATCCTCCGCATTCGCCATGAACGGGTTTGGTGGCGGCGTGTTTTTGCAACCCGGCGCGGAAATTTTCTGCTGCGGCAAGACGGGCGCCATGCAATTCAGGGTATCCACCGGGCAGCCAGACCAGATCAGCATCCGTGGCAGGCGCCTCGTCGTTCAGGGGCGAGAACGGCAAGATCTCGGCACCGGCGTTGCGCCAACCGGTCAGTAGGTGAGGGTAGGTGAACGAGAACGCGGCGTCGCGGGCCAGAGCAATGCGTTGGGCGGGTGGTTTGGGCAATGGCTGCGCGGTGGGCGCGGCACCGGACAGGGCGGCGGCTTTGATCGCGTCGAGGTCGACGTTTTCGCGCAGGAAGGTGGCATAGCCGGCGATGGCCTGTTCCAGATCGGGGTGTTCGACCGCCTGGATCAGGCCGAGGTGGCGCTCGGGCAGGGACAGGTCTCCGCGTCGGGGCAACGAGCCGAGCACCGTGATGCCAGCTTTTTCCATGCCAAGGCGGGTGAGCCGTTCGTGGCGGGGGCTGGCGACGCGGTTAAGGATGACGCCGGCAAAGGGCACATCTGGGTCGWARTTTTTGAACCCCAGCGCGGTGGCGGCGGCGCTCTGCGCCTGACCGCTGACGTCGACCACYAGAATGACCGGCCAGCCCATGCGTTTTGCGGTCTCAGAACTGGAGCCAAAGCCACTTTGACCCCGGGTGGCGACGCCGTCATACAGACCCATCGAGCCTTCGCCGATGCAGATCTCAGCGCCGTCAGCTTGCGAGGCGACGGCGTTCAGCAGGGTCTCGTCCATCGCCCAGGTGTCCAGATTGAACGAGGCGCGTTTGGCGGCGGCGAAGTGGAAGGCCGGGTCGATATAGTCGGGACCGGATTTGAACGGTTGAACCGACAACCCGTCCTCGGCAAAGGCGCGCAGCAGGCCAAGCATCACGGTGGTTTTGCCGGTGCCCGAGGAGGGCGCGGAGATCATCAGGCCGGGTGGGGCTTTATGTGGCGTCGTTGTCATTATTCAGTGCCTTCCGGAAAGCGTGGATCAGTGCCGACGGGGCGATAGCGGCGGTCATAGTCACCTGCATAGAGACAGCTTTCGTCAAATTCTTCCGCTCCGATGGCGCGACCAACAAGGATCAGTGCGGTGCGTCCGCGTTCGCCGCCGGTGGCGTCCTCTAATGTCTCCAGCGTTGCCTTGATGACGCGTTGATCGGGCCATGTGGCGCGCCAGACRATGGCCACGGGGCARTCGCCRCCGTAATGYGGGGTCAGCTCAGATATGACTTTTTCSARCACATGCACCGAGAGGTGRATSGCCAGRGTRGCGCCGGTTTTGGCAAAGTTCTCMAGCGTTTCGCCGTCSGGCATCGACGAGGCSCGGCCCGARGTGCGGGTCAGGATYAGCGATTGGGCRACGCCGGGCAGSGTCAGTTCGGCMCCMAGYGCRGCRGCGGCGGCGGCAAAGGCGGGGACKCCGGGRNNGACRTCRTAGGGGATRTYYAGCGCGCGAAGRCGGCGCARCTGTTCSCCCATGGCGGACCAGACCGACAGATCGCCGGAATGCAGGCGGGCGATATCATGGCCTGCGTCATGGGCYGATTTGATCTCAYCGATGATCTCGTCCAGCGACATSGAKGCSGTGTTGATGATGCGSGCMSCSTCGGGGCAGTGYTGYAACAGSGCCTCGGGSACCAGYGATCCRGCRTARAGGCAGACGGGACAGGCGGCGATCAGGTCGCGGCCACGCAGGGTGATCAGGTCGGCGGCACCGGGGCCAGCGCCAATGAAATGTACGGTCATGGGGTCGTCCTTTCGGCAATTGCCGCTGTGGCAAGGCCGTTGTCTGTTTCTACGCGGGGCGCGATTAGGCGCGCGGATGTCTCGGGCTGGCCCTTGCAGGCAGCGGTCAGGGCAGCGGCCTCGGCCAGCGATCCGGTGCCAAAGCGCGATTGGATGCGGGATGAATTGGTGAGCGTTTGCACGCCCTCGATTTCATGGTCGGCCAGTGCGATCACCGGCAGGTTCATCTCGGCTGCGAGTTGCTGCAGCTGTGGGGCGCTGGCCTTGGCCGTTATCGAGGTCAGCGCGTCGGGGCGCGGGCATCCGGTTAGGGTCAGTGCAGCGCGCAGGTCATCCACACTGGCAGATCGGCGAAATCCAAACCCGGCGACCTTCATCGGGTGACGCTCCATTGAATGACCGGGCGGGCACGGGTCCAGCCGCGCATGTCTCCCAAGGGTCCAGCCTCGGCGATTTCGGCTTTCATCAGGTGGCCGCCGTGTTGCGCATGGGCTGTCATCAGCAGGGTCTCGGTTTCCAGTGTCACGCCGTTCGCTACTACACGGGTGCCGGTCGGTAGGATTTGCCACAACTGATCCAGCAGCGCCTGCGAGGCGCCGCCGCCGATGAACACAGTGTCGGGCAGTTCCTGCGCTTCCAGGGCTTTAGGGGCCTGTCCGACAACCAGGCTCATACGGTGGGTGAGGCCGAACTTTGCCGCATTCAGGTTAATATTGGCAGAGCGCTGCGTGCGCTGTTCAAATATCAGGGCGCGGGCGCCGGGGGCGGCGAGKCACCATTCCACCGAGATGGAGCCCGAGCCGCCGCCAATGTCCCAGAGCAACTGGCCAGGGCGCGGGGCTAGGGCCGACAGGGTCAGGGCGCGGATCGGGCGTTTGGTGATCTGGCCATCGCTGTGGAACATCTCATCTGGCAGGCCCGAGGCGCGTGGCAATCCGCCGCTGCCCACGGCGGCAATGGCCACTGCGACCGGCGCTTGAATGTCGCTGAGATCAAAATTATCGGCCTGAGCGCTGCGCACCCGTTGATTGGGGCCGCCAAGGCGTTCCATCACCGCCAGTTGTGAGGCGCCARAGCCCTGTTGTGTCAGCCAGTTGGCCAGCTCAGCCGGGGCGGCGCCGTCGCGCAGGGTGCAGATGAGCTGGGTATTTGCAGCCAGCAGGGGCAGCAGGCGTTCAAAGGGCGCGGCATGCAGGCCAAGACAGAGGGTGTCTTCAAGGCGCCAGGCCAGATGATTGGCAGCCAGCGCGAAGGTCGAGGGGGCGGGGTATGAGATCCACTCGCCGGGTTCCAGATGCTGTGCGAGCGAGCCGCCAGCACCGTGCCAGAACGGATCACCCGATGCGAGGACGGCCACGGGTGATCCGCGTTGGGCAAGAACGGGCTCGATGGAGAATGGGATCGGCCAAGGGTGGGCTTTGTCCGCGGCGTTGACCAGATCCAGATGGCGGGGGCCGCCAAAAATGATTTCTGCCTTTTCTAACGCCTCACGGCTTGCATCTGTCAGGCCGGATAGTCCATTTTCGCCCAGACCAATGATCGACAACCAGGGTTTAGACATGACAGGTATCCTTTTGCTGGGTGGCACAACTGAAGCTAGTGCCTTGGCCAAGGCACTGGCCATGGCCATGGCCGGGCGGGACGCTGTGTTCAGCTATGCCGGCCGCACTGCAGGCCCGGCGCCGCAACCTTTGCGCCAGCGGCAAGGCGGGTTTGGCGGTGTGGCTGGGTTGGTTGACTACCTGCGGGATGAGGGGATCAGCCATGTGGTGGATGCCACCCATCCCTTTGCCGCGCAGATGAGTGCCAATGCCGTTGCTGCCTGCCATGAGGCCGGGGTGGAGCTGTGTGCGTTGGAGCGGATGCCGTGGCAGGCGAATGAGGGTGATGACTGGGTCATGGTTGCGGATATGGCGGCGGCAGTTGATGCGCTGCCCGAGCAGGGCGCGCGGGTATTTCTGGCGATTGGCAAGCAGAACCTGGATGTCTTTGCCGTCAAGCCGGGCAATCATTATCTGCTGCGGTTGGTGGATGTGCCCGAGGCGGCGCTGCCATTGCCAGATACCGAGGTTATTATCGCACGTGGGCCGTTTGATGCAGATGGCGATCGGGCGCTGATGTTGGAACACGAAATCACCCATGTGGTGGCCAAGAATGCCGGCGGTGTTGGGGCCGAAGCCAAGCTCATCGCGGCGCGCGCGTTGGGGCTGCCGGTGGTGATGATCAACCGGCCACAGGTGCCCGCGCGGCGCATCTTGCGCAGCGTGGATGAGGTGATGAACTGGCTGGACCATTCCTAGTCGCCCTTGGCAAAGCGTGGCGTATAGACGTGGCGTCCAACACGGCGGGTGTCTGCGTTGCCGACAATCACCACAGTGCGCATGTCGGCCATCTCAGGCGTGGCCTCGTCCAGGGTGACGGTGGTGATGGTTTCGCCCGGTTTTGACACATCGCGGGCAAAGGAGATCAGGGTGTCGCCGCCACAGGCCTCGCGCAGGATTTCCAGCGCCCGCCCAAACTGATGCGGGCGGGATTTGGAGCGTGGGTTGTAGAAGCCCATGGCAAAGCCTGCCTCACCGGCAAGGCGCAGGCGCTTTTCGATCAGGGACCAGGGTTTCAGGTTGTCGGACAGGTTGATGGCGGCAAAGTCGTGGCCCATTGGCGCGCCGATGCGGGCCGAGGCGGCGAGCATGGCGGTGATGCCGGGCAGCACCTGAATATCCAGMKYSMGCCAYKSGGSWTYGCCTGCYTCYARYGCYTCRAACACYGCCGMGGCCATGGCAAASACGCCGGGRTCRCCGGARGASACCACCACCACACGTTTGCCGTCGGCAGCCATTTCCAAAGCATGGGAGGCGCGCTCCAGCTCGACCCGATTGTCGCTGGCATGCAGGGTCAGGCCCGGGCGCGGGGGGATGCGTTTGACGTAAGGGATATAGCCGACAATATCAGTGGCATCTGCCAATGCGTCCTGCACCTGGGCGGTCACCATGGTCTCGTCGCCGGGGCCAAGGCCTGCGATCATCACCCAGCCTGAGTTTGCGCTGCTCATGGGCGGCGTCCCTGTCCGTGGATGATGACGATCGAGAAATAGGGAACCTCGCCGGTAATCGAGGTCAGTTTCTGCACGGTCTGGCCGGGCATAGTGCCGTGTTCCACCAGCCAAGCATCGTCCAGACGTCCGGCGCGTTCCAGCGCGCGGCGCAGCTTGGGCAGGTTACGGCCGATTTTCATCACCACCAGCGCGTCGGTGTTGGCGGCGCGGGTTGTCAGCTCGTCCTCGGGGAGGGTGGCCATGGCGACCGTCAGCACGTCATCGCCCCAGGTGATTGGCAGGCCTGTCGCGGTCCAGCAGCCGGACATGCCGGTGATGCCGGGGATTACCTCAATCTCGGCCCGGCCTTGCAGGCGGGTGTAGAGATGCATGAAGGAGCCATACATGAAGGGGTCGCCCTCACAGAGCACCACGACGTCTTTGGTCAAAGTGATCTCGGTGAGCGTGTCGGCCCATTCATCATAGAAAGCGGAGAGCTGACGGTTGTATTCGGGATCGGAGAAGTGGATCTCGGTGGTCAGCGGATATTCCATCGCATGCTCGGTAACACCCTCGGGCAGCAGTCCATCCACCAAGGTGCGCGCCTGGCCTTTGCGGCCGGCTTTGCGGAAATAGGCCACGTTGCTGGCGCCTTGAATGGCACGGTACGAGCGCAGGCTCATCAGGTCGGGGTCGCCGGGGCCGAGGCCTGCACAGATGATCTTTCCCATGGTCACTCTTTCCAGCTGGCCAGCGCGTTGACCGCGGCCACGGTGATGGCCGAGCCGCCCAACCGGCCTTGTACGATCATCGACGGCACCGGCAAGTCCAACATCAGGGCGTCTTTCGACTCCATGGCGCCGACAAAGCCCACCGGGCAGCCAATGATGGCGGCAGGACGCGGACAGCTGGGGTCTTGCAGCATGTTCAGCAGGTGGAACAGGGCGGTAGGGGCATTGCCAATGGCGACCACAGCACCGTCGAGATTAGGGCGCCAGAGTTCCAGCGCGGCGGCGGAGCGGGTGTTGCCCATTTCCTTGGCCATGTCGGGAACACGTGCGTCGCGCAGGGTGCAGATCACCTGGTTATTCGCGGCGAGGCGGGGGCGAGTGATGCCCTCGGACACCATATGGGCATCGCAGAGGATCGGGGCACCGGCCGCCAGTGCGGCGCGGGCCTTTTTTGCCATATCGGGGGAGAAGCGAATGTATTGCTCCAGACCGACCATGCCAGCGGCGTGGATCATCCGGACGGCGACGCTTTCTTCGTCTTTGGTGAACCGTGTCAGGTCAGCCTCAGACCGGATGGTGGCAAAGCTTTCGGCGTAGATCGCCGCGCCGTTGGTTTGGTAGGTGTGGCGCATGTCAGCTGCCCTTTGTCATAATGTCGGGTGAAGCGCGCAACTGGCTGGCACTCAGGTTTGTGTGTGCGGGGTGATCCGAGGCGGTGCCGTTGTGGATCAGATGATAGGTGTTGGGGCTGGTGGCGGTCAGGGTCAACGGTGCGGCACCGGGATGGGCGCAACCTTTGCTGCAGCCTGAGACGTGCAGTTTACTGCCCAGTGGCACATAGGGCGCAAGGTCACGGGCCAAGGCCCGCGTAGACGAGAGCGCCTGCAGGCAACCGGGCGCTCCGGTGCAGGCACTCACTTGCAGGCGCGGATCCGTGGCGTCAAGGATCAGGCTGGGGAGGGGGGCGATGTCGGTAGCGGCTTCGACCAGCAGCATCCGCCAGGGGGTGAGGCGTAGGGGGCCATAGCTGGCCAGAGTGGCAAAATCTGTGGCGGTGATTTGGCCGAACTCAAGCCCGACCAGCCTGCTGGTGGTGGTTTGTGTTAGCACTTGCTGCGGTGCGGCGGCGCCAAGGATTGCGCCATGTGCAGAGGGTGGCCCGCGGTGCGCAATGAGTGGGCGCATCCTGCCGCGACCGTTTGGCGCGCCGCCTTGGCTCAGGAACCAGCGGGCAAGGGCAAGGGCGTCTTTGACTGCGGTGTCCAGTGTCACGTTTAGGCCCGTTTCAGCACCGTCGGCGACAAGCACAAAGCCGTCGCGGTTGCGCTCAATCCGGATGTCAGCGGAGGTGGCGCGCAGCACAGGCGCAGGCCCGGCATCCACGGCAAAGCCGAACTTGCCCGGTAGGGTCAGGTCGGTGGCTTGTACCAGCGCCTTGCTGAGGCGCTGGGCCAGGATATGGGTTTCGTCGCCGGCGGACCAAAACGGCGCGACCAGCACATTGCGGCGGGCCTCGATTGTCGCATCGGCATCGACAAGGCAGAGATCCTGAAGAGCGGCGATCAGGGCGGGGTGCTGATCCTCGGATACGCCGCGCATTTGCAGATTGGCGCGGGCCGAGACATCAAGAATGCCGTTGCCGTAGCGATGTGAAAGGTCGGCGACAGCCTGTGCCTGTTCGCAAGACAGCCGCCCAAGTGGCGCACGGATACGCACCACCAGCCCATCTCCGGACATCATCGGGCGCAGCGCTCCGGGGCACCAGCCATAGACCTTGGGGGTCGAGGATGTGGAGCGGTCAGTCATGCGGCCCCTTCGAGATCAGCGATGATTGAGTTGCGGCGACTGGTCCAGAGCCCGGCCATTTGCAAGGCGCGAAAACGATCGCGCATGGCTTGCAACGCCTGTGGGTTTTCACCCTGCATAAAGGCAACCAGATCGTCGCGGCCCAGAGTGGCCTCGTAATACAGATCAAACAGATGCGGCGGCACCGCCTGAGCCAGATGCGCAAAGGCGGCCATATGGTCGAGGGTGGCCGAGATCTCGGCACCACCGCGAAAACCGTGTTGCATCATCGAGGTGGCCCAGTCCGGGTTGGCGGCGCGGGCACGGGTGACGCGGGCGATTTCCTCGCCCAGCGAGCGCGCCTGTGGTTGGTCCGGTCGGGTCATGTCCATGTGGTARWKMRSCKKRGYSRAKKGGCCAAGCCGGGCCATGGCGGCGGCAAATCCAGCCTCGTGTGCGGCATAATCGGCGGCCATCAGCAGATCGGTTTCCGGCAAGTCTTGCAAGTGAACAAAGCTGTCGGCCCCTTGCAGGCGGCTTTCGAGGGCTTCACGGGCGGGCGTGATGTCACCCTGAGCGTCGATGGCGTGGGAGGAGGCGTTGAGCCAGGCCTCGCCTGCAGCGTGACGGGCGGTGTCTGTATAGACCTCAAGATGCGCGCCCATGTTGAGACCGTATTGGCCCGGTTTGGGGCCAAAGACCCTTGGGGTCTGGGTCAGGTAGGGGTTGTCGGTTGCGTCTTCCTCGCGCAGCGCCAGCGCGGCGGCGGCGGCCTCAAACATCTGGGCCAGGCCGGGAAAAACATCGCGGAACAGGCCCGAGACGCGCAGGGTGACATCAATGCGGGGGCGGCCGAGGAGGGCCAGTGGGATGATCTCAAACCCGGAGACCCGGTCGGAGTTGTCGTCCCATTTGGGTGCCAGACCTGCTAGATGCAGCGCCATGGCGAATTCCTCGCCGGCGGTACGCATGGTGGCAGAGCCCCAGAGATCGATCACCAGACCTTTGGGCCAGTCGCCATGATCCTGAAGGTGGCGGCGCAGCAGCTCTTCCGCCAGTTTGACCCCTTGCGCCTGCGCCGCGCGCGACGGCACCGCGCGTGGGTCGGTGGTAANGAGGTTGCGCCCGGTGGGCAGTACGTCCGAGCGGCCCCGGTAGGGCGAGCCAGAAGGGCCAGGGGCGACGAGTTGACCGGAGAGCGCGGCAATCAGCCCGGCTTGTTCTTCTTTGCCGCAGTCGCCGCAGCCAAAAATATGCAGGCCTTCACCGTATTGGCTTTCCTTGATGTCACAAACAAAGCGGTCGATGCGGGTCAGCGCCTCGGCGGCGGAGCTGGCATCATCAAGGCCCAGATCGGCCTCAACCCCGGTGCCCTGCGCCTCGGCGCGGATGTCGACGATCAGGCGGTCGCGGCGGGCGGGGTCCAACCCTTCGGCAGTGGAGTATTCATCGAGCAGGCTTTCCAGTCGGACCATGCCTTCGGGCAGGGTGGTCTGTGCTAATGGCGGTGGTAGGTGGCCAAGGGTGATGGCACCGATGCGGCGTTTGGCCTGGGCGGCCTCGCCCGGGTCGTTGACGATGAAGGGGTAGATCACGGGGAGGGCACCAGTCAGGGCCTCGGGCCAACAGTCAGTCGACAGCGCCACGGATTTGCCGGGCAGCCATTCCAGTGTGCCGTGAGCCCCGATATGGATCAGTGTATCAACCTGCGCCTGCAGCCAGAGGTAGAAGGCGACATAGGCGTGGCGCGGGGTGCGCTCAACATCGTGGTAATCGTCGGTGCGACTGGCGACGTCGCCGCGCTCGGGCTGCAGCGCGATCAAGGCCTTGCCTGCGCTAAAGGCGCGGAAGTGAAAACTGCCATCGGTGCAGTCGGGGTCGGATTGCGGATTGCCCCAGGCCTGGGTGAGATCATTGCGCAGGTTGGGCGGGAGCCGCGTCAGAGCGTTTTGGTAGTCGGCAAGCGAGAAACTCAGCGTCTCGGTCATCAGGCGGGGGGCGAGGTCACTTGCCTGCTCCACATCATAGCCCTGCGCGATAAGCAGGGTCAGGATTTTCTCAGCCGAGGCGAGGGCGTCAAGACCAACCGCGTGAGCCAGTTGATGGGCTTTGCCGGGATAGGTCGAGAGTATTAGCGCTAGGCGCTTTTTTGCGTTTGGCAGAGTGGACAGGCGATGATGGCCGCAGACGCGGTCGAGTATCGATTTGATACGGCTGGGATCGGGTTGGTGGGCAAAACGGGAATATTGCAGGTCGGGGTCTTTGCGACCGGGTGACTTGAAACTGACCACTCCGGCAAAAATGCGACCATCGACCTCGGGCAGGACGACGTGCATGGCGAGGTCGGCTGGGGAAAGGCCCCGTGTGGCCTCGGCCCAGTCTTTGCGGCGGGCGGTGGACAGGGCGACCTGAAACACCGGGCAGTTTGTGGTGTTCAGTGGTGAGGCGCTGCCGTCACTGGTGATCGCGGAAAAGGCAGTGGCGTTGATCACGGCTGCTGGGGTCAGTTGCGGCAGGGATTTGCGCAGCCAATTGGCGGTATCGGGAGATTTCAGGCTGGCGGCGAAGATACCGTAGGCGGCAAAGCCCCGGGTGCGCAGCTCGGTTATCAGGGCGTCAACTGGGCCAGTGTCGGCGGCAGTGAGATAGGAGCGGTAGAAGCTGACGAGGAACAGCGGTTTTCCACCGGCGTCAATGGAGGCGATGACGCCTTTGCTTGGGTCATAAAAGCCGTGTTCGGGCGTGGTTTTGAGGCCGAACACCGGTTTAGCATAGAGACCCGCCGCCAGTGCCAGTTGCGCCAATGCAGCCTGTGCGGCGACGGCTCCACCCGCGTCACACAAGGATTGCAGGCGGCGCAGGGTGGAGACGGGCAGGGTGGAGAGTTCATCCAAACGCGGGTCTTCGCGGCCATCGGCAGGCAGGATGGCCAGAGCAATACCGTTGCGGCGGGCCAGATCTTGCAGGGTGGCGAGGCCATAGGACCAGTAGCTTTCGCCACCGATCAGCCGTACCAGAATGCCTTTGACGCCGTCGAGGGTTTGTTCGGCGTAGACATCCACCGACAGAGGATGTTTCAGCGCCACCAGATTGGCCAGTCGCAGCGAGGGCAGGGTGCCGTCGCCGCGGTGCCAGCCCGCCGCAAACGCGCCGAGGTCGCTGTCGGAGAACGACAGCACCACCAGATCAGCCGGGGATTGGGCCAGATCCTGTGGGGTCTCACTTTCTTCGAGACCGTGGCTTTCGCGGAAGACGACGTGCATTTTGGTTTAAACCTTGGGAGTGTTCAGCAGTTTGTAGTGTTCTTGCCCGGTCGATAGGTCAGGCGCGCCCTGTGTATTTTGCCGAAACATCAGGCCCCCAGCTCGGCGCGGATGGCGGCGGCGTCGATGTTGTCGTGCTCGGCAATAACAACCAGCTGGGTGCGACGTGGATCGCTGCCCCAGGGCCTGTCATATTGGACGCGCAGACGCTCGCCCACGGCCTGTACCAGCATCCGCATGGGTTTTCCTTCAACCGCGACATAGCCTTTGACGCGCAGGATATTGCGTTCGCGGGCCAGTTTCACGATGGCGTCTTGCAACACCTGCGGATCTTTGACTTCACCCATTTCGACCACAATGCTCTCAAAATCGTCATGCTCGTGATCGTCATGGCCATCGTGATGCGAGGGACGGGCGTCGAGGTCATCCTCAGCTGCGGCGTTCAGACCCAAGATGATGCGCGGATCGATCACACCATCGGTCATTGGCAACACCGGCAGGCTGCGCGGGTTGATGCTGGTGATCACTTTGCGGGCCTGCGCCACGCCGTCTTCACCGGCCAGATCGGCCTTGGACAGCAGGATGATGTCGGCGCAGGCGATCTGGTCCTCAAATACTTCAGACAACGGGGTGTCGTGGTCGATGCTCTCATCGGCCTCGCGCTGGGCCTGCACCGCCTCCAGATCGGGGGCAAACTGACCCTTGGCGACGGCCTCGGCATCGGCCAGAGTGATCACCCCGTCGACGGTGATGCGCGAGCGGATGGCGGGCCAGTCAAACGCCTTGAGCAGGGGTTTGGGCAGCGCCAGACCTGAGGTCTCGATCAGGATATGCTCGGGCGGGTTGGGCAGGGCCATCAGCGCCTCGATTGTCGGGATGAAATCATCGGCGACAGTGCAGCAGATGCAGCCATTGGCCAGCTCGATGATATTGTTCTCGGGGCAGTTTTCGTCGGCGCAGGATTTCAGGATATCGCCATCGACCCCGGCGGTACCAAATTCATTGACCAGGATGCCGAGACGCTTGCCTTGGGGGTTCTGCATCAGGTGGCGGATCAGTGTGGTCTTGCCCGCGCCCAGAAAKCCGGTGATGACGGTGACTGGGATCTTGTTGAGATCGCTCATGAGTTACTCCTGGGAAGAGRYGTCGRCCGGYGGGATGCGGGCGATGGATTGTTTGCGGAAAATGACCGGGCGTTCGCGCCAYGGSACCARSCCGTCGKCGGTGGCGGCATARGCSGCRACACCGGCAAKGATGTCGKSGACATGTTCGTCKGGGTTCAKRTCGCCGTAGATATAGGTCCAGCGGGCATCGCCGCCACTCAACACCATCGAGCAACCGCGTTTGCAGGCGGACAGGCACTCGACACCGCGAATTTTGACGCCATCGGGCAATCCGGACTCTTGCAGTGCGGCAAGCAGGATCGAACCGGGGCGGGTGGCCTCGGGGTCCACATCTGCGCGGCGGCAAGTGGTGCAGACTGTAAGCGTTACGTCACCCATAGGGGCCCGTCTCCTTGGCTTTGGCGGACAGGGTAGGGCCAGAAGGGGACCCTGGCGTGCAGGATCCCTCAACCGGTTGCGACACACCCCGTCCGCCCGTTGAACTCGTGCGTTGGCAGGTCTCCCGGCTTGCGRANGTCAAAAGGCGNGNGGNCCTTTTKGCGGKTMTCYYRCCTTCCCGGCNNAWYKGGCCAGTGGCATSNGRGACCNTCTYCGGTCACGGTCGCGGGGGCGGCTGTGCTTGYACCYKSWGATCCCGGATGGATCAYYGGKCACATCACATTCCCTCTTCGCCTGTCAAAAACAGGAACCAACAAAACCCCCTTGCGTCATCCCCCCTGTCCTTGTCAAGTCATAGCTGGAATCAGCAGGAGACTCGCCGTGAGTGACACCCCGAAAAAAGAAGCCCCCATCGATGATGAGGCCCGACATGCGGCCAAGATGGTCAAGAAAAAAGCCGCGCGTGACCGGATGATGGCCACCAAGGATGGTGAGAAGGGGTTGATCATCATTCACACCGGGCCGGGCAAGGGCAAAAGCAGCTCGGGTTTTGGCATGATCATGCGCTGTATTGCGCATAAGATGCCCTCGGCTGTGGTGCAGTTTATCAAAGGTGGCTGGCAGACTGGTGAGCGGACGCTGATCGAAGAGAACTTTAGCGACCTGTGTCAGTTTTATGCAATGGGCGAAGGCTTTACCTGGGAAACCCAGGACAAGGCGCGTGATATTGCCGCTGCCAAGGCAGGCTGGGAAAAGGCCAAAGAGATGATCCGCGACGAGCGCAATACCATGGTGTTGCTGGACGAGATCAACATCGCGCTGCGCTATGAATATCTGGATCTCGGCGAGGTTATTGCGTTTCTGAAAACGGAAAAACCGCCCATGACCCATGTGGTTTTGACCGGACGCAATGCCAAGGAAGAGCTGATCGAGATTGCCGATCTGGTGACCGAAATGACGCAGATCAAGCATCCGTTCCGATCAGGTATCAAGGCGCAGAAAGGCGTTGAGTTTTAGAGATCAGGGCAACGCCTGACCCAGGGGAGGGCGCTGCCTGGTCTATCGACCGGGCAAAAGTTTTAAGCTGCAAGACTGGCTATTTGATTGGTGATGTAGTCATCCACCGCAGCGCGTTGGTCCTTAGTCAGGCGCAGGCCCAGCTTGGTGCGTCGCCACAGATAATCTTCACCCGAACGCACCCATTCTTTGGCAATGGCCCAATCCAGTTCGTGGGCTGTAATTGTCGCGCCAAAGTCCTGACCCAGATCGCTGGCTGACTTGGCGTTGCCCAGCACCTCCCAGGCCTCGGTGCCATAGGCGCGGATCAGGCGACGACTGGCGTAAGCGCCGAGGAAAGGAAAATTCGACGCCAACCTGTCTTGCAGTTTTTTTACGTCCGCAACTGGAAAATCGCCGCCGGGCAGGGCGACGCCTGCCGTCCACTTGGGTTTTACGCCGGGCAGCGCCTCGCCAATCTTGACCAGTGCCGCCTCGGCCAGTTTGCGATAGGTGGTGATCTTGCCGCCAAATATATTCAGCAGCGGAGCGGCGTCCTGATCAAGGCTCAGCACATATTCGCGGGTGGCTGCTGTGGCCGAACTGGCGCCATCGTCATACAGCGGGCGCACACCGGAGTAGGTCCAGACGATCTGATCGCGTGTCACCGGCGTGTTGAAATACTCGGAGGCAAACTTGACCAGATAATCCTGTTCAGCCTCGGTGCATTCAGGTGGGGTGTCGGCATCACTATGATCCGCATCGGTGGTGCCGATCAGGGTGAAATCCTCCTCATAAGGAATGGCAAAAATGATCCGTCCATCGGTGCCCTGAAAGAAATAACAGCGGTCGTGATCATAGAGCTTGGGCACCACGATGTGACTGCCGCGCACCAGCCGCACGGTTTCGCGGCTTTTGATTTTCAGCTGGTTCTGCAACAGCTCAGCCACCCAGGGGCCGCCGACATTGACCAACATCCGGGCACGACGAATATGGGTTTTGCCACTGTCGCGATCTTCCAGTGTGATCACCCAGTGATCGGCGAGGCGTTTGGTGGCGATGACTTTGGTGCGGGGCAGGATGGTGGCGCCGCGCGCCTGGGCATCGCGGGCGTTCAGCATCACCAGGCGGGCGTCTTCAACCCAGCAGTCTGAATATTCAAACGCCATTTTGAATTTGGGGTTCAGTGGCTTGCCAGCCGGGTCGCGGGTCAGGTCCAACTTTCGGGTGCCAGGCAGGATGCCACGCCTGCCAAGTGTGTCATACATGAACAGCCCCAGACGGATCAACCAGGCCGGGCGGCGGCCCTTCATCCATGGCATGATGGCGGACAGTAATTTTGAAGTTGGGGTATCGTTGTCAAACCGCATGTCACTGTGGAACGGCAACACAAAGCGCATCGGCCACGAGATATGCGGCATCGCTTTCAGCAGCACCTCACGCTCGATTAGCGCCTCGCGAACCAGCCGAAACTCAAAATACTCCAGATAGCGCAGCCCGCCGTGGAACAACTTGGTGGCGGCCGAGGAGGTGGCCGAGGCCAGATCGTTCATTTCAGCCAGAGTAACGGTCAGGCCGCGCCCGGCGGCGTCGCGGGCAATGCCACAACCATTGATGCCGCCGCCAATGATGAACAGGTCGGTGATGGGATGATCATTCATTTTCGCTGCTTTCGTTTGCACCTGCGGTCAAGATTCGGGTCTCTGCCAGTTCAGCAGCTTGGGCAAATTCGTCGGGCACTGGCTGGTCGGTGATTATCACATCCAGGTCGCTAACCGCGCAGATTCGCACTGGGGCAGAGCGCTGGAATTTGCTGCCATCGCAGATCAGAACCTTGGTGCGGGCATTTTTAAGAATGGCGCGGGCCACTGAAACTTCACGGGCATCGTGGTCCATAATTGCGCCGTCAGCATCCAGTGCCGAGGCACCGATGATGGCGAAATCCACCTTGTAACGCGAGATGAACTCGACCGCGTCTTCGCCGACAATGGCGCCGTCGCTTTGTCGCACAGTGCCACCAACCAGAATCAACTCTTTGGTCTGACCGCCCATCATCATATTGATGATGTTTATGTTGTTGGAAAGAACCGTCAGTCCCCGATGGCCCGACAAAGCGCGGGCGACCTGTTCGGTTGAGGTGCCAATATTCAGCGTGAGCGAGCAATTATCGGGAATCAAATCCGCCGCCAGTGCCGCCATCGCCCGTTTTCCCCCGGCGTTTTGCTTGCGGCGATTGGCGTATATTCTGTTGGCCGCCGAGCTGGTGCGGACAGCGCCCCCGTGCACCCGTGACAGGGCGTTTCGGGTACTGAGATCCCGCAGGTCGGCGCGCACGGTCTGTAATGAAACAGCAAAACGGCTGGCAAGGTCCTCGACCTCGACCCGGTCCTGATGATCTAGCAGCTTTAGAATATCGGCCTGTCGACTGTCGGCGTCCATTGGGTTCCCCTTTGTGATCATTTTAAAGGTCTGCATTCGATATGTCACGAATGATTTTCGTTTTGCTTTCGTTTTGTCCAGAAGATCTGATTGTGAAAAAGTGTGTTGGACGATTTTTGATAGTAATGGCCCGCAATGCGCCAAGCTCGATTCTGCCGGACAGCGCCAGACCTTCCCCACGGCAAGACCCGTCCCGCCTCCTCAAGGTGCGGCGCGATTCTTTCAGTTCAGGGCTTTGGCTGGGGTCTTAAATCAGGCGGATCAGATGGTTGTCCCAGCGCAGATCTACCTGCGCCAACGGCTGTATTGTCGCACCGGTCAGCGATACGATCCGACCGGTTCCAGTGCTGGCAGTGAAACCCGAAGCATTGGAGGCCAGACCGCAAACATCGTCGAGCTGATATTCGCGCCGCAATGCTCCGGAGGTGACATTCATGACCTGCACCACTCCGCCGCGTGGTGAAGTGACGGCGATCCTAGCACCATCAGCAGAAAAACTGATTGAGCCGCCATAGCCGTTGAGATTGCGCACTCTGGGATCGTCTTCGGCCAATAGACGTGGTGTGGTGCCGGGGTGATGCAGGCCGACAATTGGCACATCAGCCCCCAGCTCTCCCTGCCATTGCATGGCAAACCCCACGGTCCCGTCACTGCGCATCGCCAGATGGCGGATGGAGTTCTGGTGCAGATCAGCGGGCAGTTGCATCTGCGCGTCAACGGAACCGTCAAATCCCAGATAGGTGAGGTTGGGCCGCATGGTGTCGAGGTTCAGCTTGTCACGACCCGTGTCAGGGTGGGTTTGAATGCCACCGTTGGCAATCACCAAACCGGGCGCGTCGCGGCGTAGCAGCAGCTCATGGGGGCCAAGGCCACCCGAGGCAAAGCTGCCAATGCGCTGGTAGCCATCAGCTGTGTCCCAGACCCCCACCACGCCGCGGGTGTTTTCATAGTCGTTTTCGGTGGTGTAAAGGCGGCTGCCATCTGGAGTGAAACAGCCATGGCCATAGAAATGGTGTCCGGCAGGTGGTTCAAGCCGGGCCAGCAACGCGCCGTTGCGGCAGTCAATCACATCGGCAAATCGACCGGGGCGGCGGGCAAAACCCACCACTTCGGGGCGCGTTGGGTGGGCGCTGGCGGCGTGACCGCGACCGGGCAGCGGGCAGCGGAACAGGATCTCGCCCTGTGGCGACAATCCGGCGAGGATAAAACGTCCATCGGCCACTTTGGCTGCGGACAGGTAGCTCGGGCAGCCCAGATCGGCCCAGCTGGCCTGGGGCGCCAATCCGGTGGCCAGCAACCCGGCCAGGAAACCTCGGCGAGATGGCATATTAATCTCCGTCCAGTGAGTTGAAGCCAGGTTCTACCCCCAGGGCCGGCCCCAGATCAGTTTCGGCACGGGTGCGCAGATCGTTTATCTGTTGTTGCAGCGCCTCGATTCGAAAGCGGCTGCGAGGAGCAGCAACCCCGGCAAATACCGGATCATCCAAACGGGCGACGCTGGCGAGTGCCTTGGCAAAGCCGTTGTGCAGGTCCTCGGCCAGATCCGGGTTGTCGCCGGCCAGTGCCACGGCCAATGGCTCTAGTGTCCGCAGCGACAGCTCGACGTGGTGGAGGCTACGCCCCGAGCGGCGCGCCTCGGCGCGGTTGGGCCGGGGGTGATCAAAAGAGCCCAAAGGCCGCCCCAGACGCATGTCGGCGGTTATTTGCAGACCGGTGTTCAGCGCCTTGAACAGCTCTTGTTTGACCTCGTCCTTGGTTTGATACCGCCCACTTGGAGAGCGCATTTGGGCGGCATAGCTGGACTGCCACTCGTCTAATATGTCCTGCGCTGTTGTGGCGATGTCCTTGGTCATCGCGCGCACCAGTTGGCAGCGATAGCTTGGTTTGCCAAAATGGCTCAGCTCGGCGTCATACAGCAAGAATTCTAGCGCGTAGAACCCGCGTACAGCAATCGATGAGGTGGCAAAATCCACAGCATTCGCAACGTTGGAATCCTCGCTCTTGATCATCGCAACCAAGGTCTTGGGGATCTTGCCGCGACTGTCAGGCCAAAACGCCAGCGCAAAGGCGCGGTTGTCGGTTTCAGTGGGGCCAAAGCGCAGGTGGCTGACCATGACCCAGGCGTCAAAGGCCTGGATGTAGGCTTGGCGCAGGTCGGGGGATGTAATCTGGCAATCAACCGCTGCGGCCTGCGACAGGGTCTGCGAGCTGCTGGCCAGAATGGTCATCGCGGGCAGGATTTGTTGATCCAAAATATCATCAACCATATCGGCCTGTGCGGCAAGGGGCGACAGAGCCAGGGTCAGGGCAAAGGTGAGTGAACGCATGTCAGAGCGACTCCAGAAAACGAATAAGGGCGGCGCGGTCTTTGGCGGCGAGGTGCACCACTGTGTCACGCGAAGGCTGGGCCTCGCCGCCATGCCATAGTACCGCTTCGAGCAGGGTGCGGGCGCGACCGTCGTGCAGATATCCGGCCTGGTCTGAGACCTGTTGCGTCAAGCCAATGCCCCACAATGGTGCCGTGCGCCATTCACGACCGGTGGCGCGTGCTTCGGGCCGGTGATCGGCCAGGCTTTCGCCCATATCGTGCAGCAACAGATCACTATAGGGCCAGATCAGCTGAAAGCTCTGCTCGGGGCGGTCGGGGAGCCGGTGGGTGACAAATTTGGGCACATGGCAGCTGGCGCAGTCGCTGTCATAGAAAACCTGTTTGCCGCGCAGGACCTTTGGGTCATTCAGGTCGCGGCGGGCAGGGACACCCAGGTTGCGACTGTAGAAGGTGACCAGATCCATGTTCGGCTGGTCGATCTCGGTCTGGCGCACATCGCCATCACCGTGGCGCGCACCCAGGCAGAGGCTTTGCAGAGTGGTGCAATCCCCCCAAGGCTGTGGGAACAGTGGCGTCGAGATGCCGATGTCGCCTGAAAACGCCGCTGCCGATTGCTGGTGCACGGTGGGCTGGCCCGCTTTTAGGCCGAACCGCCCCAACATCACCTGATCAAATTCAACCGACCAGACCAGATTGGCGCGCCCGGAAATGCCGTTGCCATCAGCGTCTGTTTCATCGGCGTGTGCCAAAATATCTGCCGCCGGAATCGCCTCAAGAAGCCCGAGGCCAATCATTGGTGGTGCCACGCGGGGTGACAGCATGGCATCAGGGTGCAGTGACCCGTAGCCCAGATTGACAGCGGTATAGGTTGGCTGGCGCAGCGTTACGCTTTCCCCTTCGGACAGGGCAATTTCTCTGTCCTGATAGGTCACCGACAAATTGTATTCTGCGGCCATGCCCGGCGGAGAGAACTCTTGCAGTTGAGTGCCGTAATTGGGGTCTGGTGCGGTGCCGATATAGTCTTTGATGGCCCCCATGGCGGCGGGGGTATCGCCGGGAATCGACAGCCGCAGGAACATCGAGACGGCGCTGTCATCGGGGCCTTGCGGGGCATGGCCGCGACCATCCTTGATGTGGCAGCGCTGGCAGGCGCGGGCATTGTACAGCGGGCCCAACCCGTCCGAGGCCAGGGTTGAGGCCGGAGAAAATACCCAGATCTTTTTGAACAAGCCGTTGCCGAGCTTGAATTCCAGCTGTTGTTCAAAGCTGATGTTGGTCGAATGCTGGGAAAACGCCTCGTCATCAATGCGCGCCCGCACCGTGGCGGCACCAGCCGGGTGGTCTTCGAAGGGTTCGGCGGTGGTGAAATCAGCGGTCAGCGAGGTGACGGCGTTGATGCGCGCCTGTTCGGCCTGAGTGCGGGGCGTGAGCCGGAGATGCGGATCGCCCAGATCAAGTAGCGACAGGTCCATCGCTGCAAGGGGAGTGGCCGCCGTTAGGGCAGCGGCCACAATGACGTTAGTCCTTAATGTCTTCCATTTTGGTCGCGTTGAGATGGGCAAAGTTTTCAGCACCAATCCGGTCATGAAGTTCAAGTTGGGTTTCAAGGAAATCGATATGCCCTTCCTCTTCGCTCATCAACTGCTCAAACAGCGCCATGGTGACATAATCGCCAGCGTCGTTGCACGCATCGCGGGCCTCTTTGTACAAAGCCCGGGCCGAAAGTTCCGCCACCAGGTCACACTCCAGGGTTTCCTTGGGCGTTTGGCCGATGCGCAGAGGGTCGAGTTTCTGCAGATTCGGATGACCTTCTAGAAAGAGAATCCTCTCAATAAGTTTGTCCGCGTGTTCCATCTCCTCGATGCTTTCTTCGCGGCTTTTCTTGGCCATGCTGCCCAGACCCCAGTCGTCCTGCAGCCTGTAATGCAACCAATACTGACTGACGGCGGTCAGTTCATGACGTAGTGCCTTGTTTAGATATTCGAGTACTTTGGCGTCGCCCTTCATGGTCGCTCTCCTTAAAAGTCCTGCAGCGCAAGTTTGCCAGCTGCGTAGGTACTTTCAGGTTAGCATTGGATCGCATGATGTCGAGAAACAGTGGCATGCAGCCGCCACAATCCGCGGCTTTTCCAAGTGCGTGGTAGACCTTTCCGGGCGTAATTATTGTGTCAGGGTCAGCACTTCGCATCCAATCCACCGCTGCATGAATTTGATGATCCGAGATCTGTGTGCAGTGGCAAACGATCATTTTCAGGTCCTGGCAAAAGGCCAATTGATTCTGTCGGAATTGTCCCCGTCATTAACAGTCGAGAATGGGGCGCTATCTTAGGTCTGGAACTTGGAGCGGAGTGGTAAGGGGTCGCGAACCTCGCGACCCCTCCGAGCTGCCGTTGAAATCAAACTGTCTTCGAGGGAAAATTTAATGGTCATTGGAGCAGCCCTACAACCTGCCCGGAAGAACAGGTCGATGGGGGAGGCGCGTTTACTGGAAAACAGCTGAAGGATTGTCCAAAGAGTCGGATCCTTCGAATTCAATACCGTCCAGTTTCAGCGCAGTGACGACGCGTTCGATCGACTGGGTCTGGTCAACAAACCCGTTGATGCCACCCATGATCAGGGCTTCACCTTCGGCATTGCCCTGCTCCAACATCTGATCATAGGAGAACCCATTGTCAGCAGCGGCTTTGAGTGCGCCCAAAGCGTCCACAGTTGCCGTCAGTTTGCCGCGCATTTCGGCATCCAGATCCGGGTTTATTGCTGCGACCATATCGGACAAAGATGCGCCCGAAATTTTGTCGCCGTTGACGCGGGTGTATTCGCCCAGATAGACATTCTGCACGCCCTTGCCGTCATAGTAGTGGCTGTTGTGAGTGTTGTCCGAGAAGCAATCATGCTCTTCTTCGGGATCGTTCAGCATCAGGCCCAGGCGCATACGCTCGCCCGCAACTTCACCGTAAGACAGCGATCCCATGCCGGTCAGCATGGCCACGATGCCTGCGCTTTCGTCACCCAGCAGCGTGGTGCGGGCTTCGCCAGCGTCGCCCCATTGCTCGGCCATCCAGGACAGGTCGGAGACCAGCAGATCGGTTGCGGCTTTCAGATAAGCGCCACGACGGTCACAGTTGTCATTGGTGCAGGCGTCGCCCGCTGCGTAATCGGTCCAGGCGCGGTTGCCGGCGCCGTGATTGGTGCCGTTCAGATCTTGACCCCAAAGCAGGAATTCGATGGCGTGGTAGCCGGTGGCCACGTTGGATTCGATGCCTTCGGCCTCGTGCAGCGAGCCTTCGAGCAGTTCAGGGGTGATCTCGGTGGCGTCGATGGCTTTGCCAGAGAGTTCAAACGCCGGGTTGGCAACAACGTTCAGCACCGCCAGGGCGTTTTCATCCGAGGGCCCGCCGTAAGACGCATCCACATAGTCGATCAGGCCTTCGTCCAGTGGCCAGGCGTTCACTTTGCCTTCCCAATCGTCGACGATGGCATTGCCAAAGCGGAACACTTCGGACTGCTGATAAGGCACGCGCGAGGCCAGCCAAGCGGTGCGGGCGGCGTCCAGAGTGTCGGCAGAAGGTGCCGCCAATAGGGCCTCGACTGCGGTTTGCAAAGCTTGGGCGGTGGACAGGCTGTCCTGATACTTTGCCTCGGCGATATTGGAGTAGTTGGTCAGCACTGCAGCTTTGTCGGCGGCCAAAACGGCCGTGGTTCCGGCCGCAAATGCGGTCAGTGCTGTGCCGGCAAGTATCAACGTTTTCATAATAAAGGATGTCYTTGTGGGTGTTGCGTTTAGTGAAGGGTGGTTGAGTCGGGCCGACGCGGGAGTGGCGGCGGCATCGCCGAGGTCATCTGCCGGAGCAGAAAACCAAATTCCGAGGCCAATGGCAGCAAGGCGCGGGCCATCGATGGCCGCACGATGAGCGAGGCAAACAACATGGTGTCGTCAACTTGCCCATCCGCAGCCGCGGCGATCATATTGGCAAAACAGTTTTCATCCGCGCCCAGGCAGGCACATTGCACCCCGTGGCGGATCAGTGGGCGACGCCCGTGCTGCACGCAGAGCATGCACAGCTGGCCAAAGGTCTGGAGCGCGACGTTTGTCAATTCGGGGCCCAGATGGCTGATGACATCGTCACGCATTTCGAGACGCGTTTCAGGGCTGTCAAACCACTGGCGCAGGTGGCGCACGGCGGTTGCTTCGATGGGGGGCAGCTCGGAGAGGACACCAACGGTGGCGCCTCCTCGATGTGAGGATTGGTGGCTCATTTGGTCAGGATCAGCTTGCCGGCGCGGGTGATGCGCAGGCTGTAGATCTGGCCGTTCAGCAGGATCCGGGCCTGGATGCCGCCCCGGGTCAGCTCTTCGGCATGATAGGTTGGGAAAACTTCTGGAGTGGGTGCCGCCACTTCGGATGCGTGCATGTTCATGAGGGTCGCCCTTTGCTGATGTCCGCCCGGTCCAGGATCCATTCCAGACAAAAGCCGGACAGCGTTTCCTGTTCAGACAGCGCTTGTTGCCGCAGCGGGTTCAGGCGGGGCTGAAGTGGCGCTGGCGGCTTGGGGTCGCGATCTGACGGTACACTGGTCGGCATGGGGCGCTCTGATCTGTTACTTGCTGCTCGGGCTGACCTAAAAACCAGGTTGGCTGGATATGCATGAACCTGATTTAAATACTCGGGTATGTCAACCTGAGTTTTTTAGTCAGAATTAAATTTCTCGTAAAGATTGTTATGAAATTGGGGCTGATCTGGTCGGAAAATCGGCATTGGCGCCTGATGCGCAACAAAAGATGTTTGAATTTGGCGGCGTCAGCATTTTGTGCCAGCTTGCCGATGGGCGACCCCACATGGCGGCGTGGTGAGGAGAGACTGATGCGCAAGATTTATTTGCTTTTGTTGCTTCCACTGCTGCTGTTGGGCTGCGGAGGCTATCACTTCCCCGCCCCCGAGCTGCGGGCGCAAAAGGCGTCTTGTGTTGCTGGGGACTATGCCGCTTGCGCCGAAATTGGTCACTACTCGCGCCAGTTGCTGAATGCACAGGGGTATTAATCAGGTGCGTTTTAGGGGTGTTGGAGCATGCTTCCCGTTATCTGCAACTCCAGCCATTTTGGAAATGAGAGTAGCGCCTTCCCGGGGGAAAGGTCAGGCGCTGGCGGTGCCACTGTGTGACCCGTCCCAAGGGCGTAGAACGCCTACTGCACATCTGACACGCACAATGAAAATTGACACGCACAATGAAAATGCGCAGCCTGCAAAAAAAATACGCGCCCCGTTTGGGACGCGCTGATGGTAAATCTGTTTAGCTGCGGTACGGGTCAGTCACGGACGCCGGAAAACCGTTGCTGCCAATCTTCGCGCTGMTCRTCRGTGATYTTGGCAAACAGCACYTCRGGCACCGWGAARTCATGACCCACGGGYAGGGCGCTGAGYGCSGCSGCCACATCGTCKGGCCAGCTGGTGTCGAGYGTGTTCATKGCGCTSAGCATACTGGCCGAGGCRGTGGGAATGAACGGCGCGCTGAGCACCGCATAAAGCCGGATCAGGTTCAGACCCATGCGGACCTGCGCTGCGGCTTGCGCAGGGTCAGTTTTGAAGGTCGACCAAGGCGCGGTGCTTTGCAGATATTCATTGCCCGCAACCCAGATGGCACGCAGTTCCTGCGCCGATTTGCGCACCTCCATCGCCTCCATATGGGCCTCATAGGCGCGGACGCGGGTGGTCAGCTCGGTGATCAGGGTTTGCTCCTGCTCACCATACTCACCGCCCTCGGGCACCGCCTCGCCAAACTTGGCACGGCAGAATTTGGTGATGCGGCTGACAAAGTTGCCCAGCACGTCGGCCAGATCCTTGTTCACCGATTGCTGGAAATTCTCCCAGGTGAATTCAGAATCGCTGCTTTCGGGCGCATGGCTTAGTAGCCACCAGCGCCAATAGTCAGCCGGGAGGATCTCCAGCGCCTGATCCATAAACACGCCACGCCCCTGCGAGGTCGAAAACTGGCCGCCGTCATAGTTCAGGTAGTTGAACGACTTGATGTAATCGACCAGTTTCCACGGCTCACCCGAGCCCAGAATGGTGGCCGGGAACGACAGAGTGTGGAAGGGGACGTTGTCTTTGCCCATGAACTGCACATAATGCACGTCATCGGCGCCTTTGTCGGTGCGCCACCAGCGCTCCCAGTCTGCGTCTGGCTTGCCATTGGCCTCGGCCCATTCACCGGCGCAGGCGATGTACTCAATAGGGGCGTCGAACCAGACATAGAAAACCTTGCCCTCCATGCCGGGCCAGTCCTCGTCGCCTTTTTTGACCGGAATGCCCCAGTCCAGATCGCGGGTGATRCCACGGTCRCGCARMCCGTCMCCATCATGCAGCCATTTCTTGGCGATCGAGGTGGTCAGSAYYGGCCAGTCATGTTTSGAGCTGATCCATTCGTCCAGCTGGTCCTTCAATTTGGATTGGCACAGGTACAGGTGCTTGGTCTCACGCACTTCCAAATCGGTGGAGCCGGAGACGGCAGAGCGCGGATCAATCAGGTCAGTGGGGTCCAGCTGCTTGGTGCAGTTTTCACATTGGTCGCCGCGCGCCTTGTCGTAGCCGCAGTTGGGGCAGGTGCCCTCGATATAGCGRTCGGGCAGRAAGCGGCCATCGGTKTYMGAGTAGACCTGTTTTTCGACCACTTCRCGGATYARSCCGKYYTCGGCCAGCTTRCCGGCAAAATRCTGGGTAAGCTKGTGGTTCTGYGGGCTGGAGGAGCGGCCAAAATGGTCAAAGCTGAGGCTAAAATCCTTGGCGATCTCGGACTGCACCTTGTGCATCTCGGCGCAGAAGTCAGCCACCGGCTTGTTTGCTTTGGCGGCGGCCAGCTCGGCCGGGGTGCCGTGTTCGTCAGTGGCGCAGAGAAACATCACCTCATTGCCGCGGCCGCGATGATAGCGGGCATAAAGATCGGCCGGCAGCTGACTGCCAACCAGATTGCCCAGATGTTTGATCCCGTTGATATATGGGATCGCCGAGGTAATGAGAATTCGTGCCATATTAGTTTTCCGCCTAGCTGTCTGGCAGCCCGTCTAACGCAAGTCAGACCGGTTAGAAATCCCCCTGCGACGGGTTCTCGGTTTTTCCCTTGTTTTGACGCCTGACTGCAGCCCGACAGTGGTGTCTGAAATACACTGAACTGAGCATCCAGGGTGAGTCGTCGAGACAGGGCTGCAATTATGCCTCGGGGCAGGGTTTCAATTCCCCCTGATAGGCCGCAATAAGCCCTATCACAGGGGCTGAGATTTCAACGTCAAAGTGGAATTTCCCGTTCTGCTGTGCTTCGANNNWKYWSRKMMYCKWRKKMWKMWKCANKKTSRKCWGRGSTAKCNSSGWGNCASTGANYSWSMKGYSKGSAMKCAGAAACAATCTGTCGTCCTCCACAACCAAAGCCAGTGCGACTTTGATGGGTCCAAAACGCTCGACCATCAGATGGCTGTTGTGGCCAGTGCCGCGTGTTTGGACCGAGGTAAAAGACTTGCTGCCAAATCTGCGTGTCCATTTCTCGCCCCCATTATAGGGATCAAACTGTACCTTGACCGGGGTCCGCTCGGATGCGGCCGGAAAACCAAACAGCCATCCCAGGGCTCGGGCCATCAGCCCTTTGCCGCGTTGGACGCGCGCCATGCCTGCCCATGCGCGCGGGCGGGTTTCATCATGAATGGCCTGGATTTGTGTGGGAAGGCTATCAAAGGCCTCGCCCAAAACCTGACGATACAACGGGGCATCGTCGTGTAGGGAGCTGCGAAAACCAGTATAGATTGTGCGGCTTTTGAAGAGCGTCTCATAATCGGCAAGGCTCAGCGCTTGTGTCGCGGGACGTGCGCCATGTGTTGGGGGCTCATTGTTGATGAGCTTCCTGATTATGGCTTCAATCGCCATGGATGGAATGTAGGGGCCATCATCGCCTTCGGCCAAGAGGTGCCATGAGAGTTCAATGGATGCGCCGTCTTGTCGTCCTGTGGCATGTACGAACATTCCGCCACGGTGTTCACCAAACTTCATTAGGTTCAWCACCTTATGGAATAAGGGGGCCATTGGGGCCAGGCTTGGCAGGGTGAGCTTGGCCCGTGCGATAGCCAGCAGGTTCAACAGACGGTGCAACCCTTCTGGAACGGGACCAGCCCCCATCCAGATGTTTTGCAGGCTCGGGTGTTCCGGTGGGAGGATCTGTAAGTCGGGCACGTCGGCCAGCGAGAAGTGGATGTTTCTAAGCGGCAGCTTACCCGGCACGGCGATTGTATATCGCATGCTTTCGGTGAGGCCGGGCACAGTTGTCTGCACGCCGTTTCGGGTGAGTTTCACAGGCGCACCAGCATAGCCCAGCACCGCGCGCATGACATTCAGCCCAATGCCTGCATAGGGCGACGGGGCGATGCCTCCCTTGATGGTTTCAATCTCCATGGTCTTGGACATCTCGCGCAGGACTGCGGCCGTTAGGACAGGAAAGCTGCTGACGCCTGACAGGATAAAAACACCAGCATCCTTGGCCGCCGGGTCAAATTGGGAAACGCCAAAAACAAATTCTGCGGCATCGGCAAAATCCATGTAATTCACGGCAAACCGGATACAGGTTTTGATCACTGAATAACTGTCAGCGCCATACTGCTGAAACGGCCCCGAGGCATCAATGATCAGGTCAGGGGTCAGCCTGTCCATGTGTTGAGCAAGGGCGCTGCGATCCAGCAAGACAGGCGTCACCGAGGCAGCTCCCTGAAAGGTGTCGCAAAACCGCGTCGCGCGGTCGATATTGCGACCGCAGATAAGCATTTCGATTTCATGGATATCCGAAAGCAGCTCGGCCAGGCGGCCGCCAAACACGCCGTATCCGCCGAGAATGAGAATTTTCACAACATCAGCCTTTTTTGCACTTCGGAATCCGGCAGGCTGCATAGGTCTGCGGTGCCGAACCAGTGATATCGGTTTCTGGCAACTGTGCGGTAAAGGATGTCGCGCAAGGCTTGTGGAATCACCCGTAAAATGGACAACAGGGTCCAGACCCGCCCCAGCCGATGACCAACCCGGATCAATGCATCCATTGAGGCAAACCCAAGTCCATCTGCAAGATAGAGCCAGGATGTCGGGTCATCAGGGTCCATCGCATAATGGATCATCAGGGCATTTCCCAAACGTGATTGCAGCGGCACAATCTTGAATTCTTCGCTGCGGTCATTGTGGGCAATCCATTTGGCCCCGCGAGCGCATARTGMRCAWTGCGCRTCCATRACGCAAATGGGGCCAGAGTCGGSGAARTCAGGGACGKTWYYRTCGTKCCGRTAGGAAWAWGGGRSSCTGTCMAMRWRCATGGSCAGACCCTAKGCGCGCATCSCCMWAKAGTTCAATCSGTTAYSYCMRAARWYWGCGRYGMATWYSGWCRMGTGGYGCRGYTAKCGKTTTTCYCKKGCGCGTTTCAGCAGRCGRCCRATGAKGAAYGAGGTGCGNGGGNGCATAGACRTATGGGGTSCGYTGCTCGGGKGTTGGGCGGSYGCGCATCCGGGTTAGRCCAAAKAKGATCAGCCCCAGATGACCAAAGGCGATCATGGCAAACAAGGCGCCGGGACCATAGCTTTCGATCAAAGCGGAGGCGGCATAGGGGCTGCCAATGGCTCCAAGCGCAAAGAAGAACATCAACGCCGCCGACAATTCGACCCGCTCGCTGGATTTGGCRAAATCATGGGCATGGGCCGCCGAGACGGAAAAAATCGGGAAGGTTGTAAAGCCAAAAAATCCTGCCGAGAGCATCACCGCAAGGGTGCCCATTCCTGCGGCCGAGATGGTGATGCTGCAGGACAGGATGGCTGCCGCCGATAACCAGATCAGCACCCAGCGGCGGTCGTATTTGTCGGCCAACCAGCCCAGGGGATATTGCGCCAGCGCACCACCCAGCACAAAGGCGGCCAGRAWMAAYNGCGMKCKGGTCAATCTCCAGCCCGACTTCCTGGCCGTACAGCGGGCCAACCATGCGGAAAGAGGCCGAACTGAGCGCCGCAACGATCACTCCAGCCACCGCCAGTGGTGAGCAACGCCAGGCCAGCCCGGGCCGCAGGCGGGGGGCAGCCGGGGTCTCGGGCTGGCTRGCCTTGGTCAAGGTCAGTGGCAATAGCGCGGCACAGCACAGGATGGCCAACAGGTTGTAGGAGACATATGACGCTGGCGGCAGCACCGCGATAATCAGCTGCGCCGCCAACGAGGCGCCCATATCGACCATCCGATAGCTGGCCATTGCGCGGCCCCGGGTCTCATTGGTGACTTTGGCATTCAGCCAGGCCTCGATCACCGTGTAACAGCCCGCTACACAAAGCCCCGATGCAATCCGCATTATGGCCCAGGCCATTGGGTTGTTGGTCAGCGTATGGCCCATTAGCCCAATGGCTCCCAGCGCGGTAAACGCGGCAAAGGCACGGGAATGGCCAACCGTCCCCATCAGCCGCGGCGCCCACCAGCAGCCGATAAAAAATCCTAGAAAATGGGATGATCCGAGCAGGCCGATCTGTTCTTTGCTGAAACCTAGGGTCAGTCCGGAAATGGCGTCCAGTGGCCCCACACCTCCGGTGGAGAGCTGCAACAGCACTACAGACAGGAACAAGGCGGCAAAGGATATGATCAGTCGCATAGCTGCGCAGAATGCCGCGTCATTGCAGGCAGGCGCAAACGTTTTCGACAGCAATGTCGCATCTGACGTTTCTGGGGTGGTTTATTTGACCGCTGTAATCCGGACCCGGATGTCCAAGGTTATTTTGTTTCCCACCAGATCGGGAAATCCCGACGCGCCAAAATCATTGCGGTTCAGGCCGCCGTTCAACACGACATCCAGCTGGCTGAGATCATCTGCGGCGGTGCCGCGTGGCCGATATATCGCCGCCTGAAGGATGATCGGTTTGGTYACCCCATGCAGGGTCAGGTCGCCGACTATTTGCGCCCCCTCCGAGATCCGCCCTGCAGCGCCCAGAATGACCCGGCGTGACACAAACCGAATGGTGGGAAACTGCGCGGCATCCAGAACACCGGAGCCGGTCATGGCCTGAGTAATAAAGATCAATCCGGTGCGTGCCCGCGCCACGTTCAATGTCACATCCACCTGTGATGCGGACAGGTGCTGCGGGTCGATGGTGATTTTGGCCCGCTCAATCGGCATCGATCCGGTCTGGGGAGTGCCGTTCAGCTTGAACTTAAATTCAACATGCGAGTTTCCGGGATCCAGTGCATAGCGGGTTGGCGCGGCCAAAGCAGTTTTGGGCAGGGCACAGGCGCTTGCGAGCAAGGTAAAGGCGTGGCGTCTCTGGATCATTCACGGTCCTCCAAGCTGCCATTCTATGGATGATGGCCCGCAATTGCATCTCATATCCCTTGCTGATCACTCTATTGTCAGCCGTCTTGCGGTCACAGCCCCAACCGTGCCCAAGGATCAGGACATAGCGGCCAGCGGCTCGTGTATCTCCTTTAACCCGGCACGGGGACCTGAGTGCCGCAGCTGCCAGCTGCGCGGCGGCAGGGTACGGGCGCGCAGGCGTTTCAAAAGCCACTGGCGTTGCAGGCCTGCGTGGTCAGGTGCCAGATGCCAGCGGCTTTCGATGCCAGCGGCGCCGCCGTTGCCGGGGGTCAGCAGTAACCCCAAAGGCGCCGAGCCATGACGTGCCCCGCTTTGCGCTGCCAGATGCAGGCGCCGTATCGGTTTCAGGCCAGGTGGGGCGGGCAGGTCTGTTACCACCAGCGGCACTTGCCCCGCGCGCAGGGCCTCTTCGGTGGCCCAGAGCAGGTCATCCTGACGGGAGGCATGCAGGAACAGAAACCGGCTGGGGCAGGTAAAGTCCATCATCCCGTCCGGGTTCAGCTGATCCRCCTCCCAAGCGGGCGAAATCCACAGCACCGGGCCAGTGGTGGCTGCGGCCAGCCACAGCGCAAATGTGCGCCGGGCCGGGCCGCAGGCCTCGTGGGTGCGACCATAGTCCAGCGCGATGCCATCATAGATCGTAACTTGAGGGCGGGGGCGGTGAGGGGCGTGGTTGAGCAGCTGAGTCGGCATGCTGYARATYTARCATGTTCTCWTTTTGTTCTCAATYGRYRAATKGAGCCTCGCCCGNTGTTTYTAGCCTTCGCGCGGGGCGACGGGGCCGTCCTGTTTGAGCCATTCGGTAAAGCCGCCYTCRAGRTGCATCACCGGCTTCAGCCCCATTTCCATCGCCACTTTGGCGCTGAGTGCCGAGCGCCAGGCGCTGGCGCAGTAGAACACATAGGTTTTGTCCTGATTGAACACCGGTTTGTGGTAGGGGCTGTCTGGGTCGATCCAGAACTCCAGCATGCCGCGCGGACAGGAGAACGCACCGGGGATCATGCCCGAACGCTGCAGCTCGCGGATGTCGCGCAGGTCAACAAAGACATAGTCGTCGCTTGCGGCCAGAGTTTTTGCCTCGGCCACCGGCAGGGTGATGACGCTTTCATTGGCTTCGGCCAACAGGGCCTTGATGCCCTTGGTGATGGTCTGCGGCATRMAGCGSTCCTTTGCRGKTSTYTGGGRYTGKYNGGTGRYGRCAGGCTGGCTGATTYTGGGSGYAAGCTCAAGCCCTTGTCGCCTTATGCTTGCGCTCACAGTCAAGGGTACTACTGTCGCGGCCAACAGCATATAAGGACGCGCGATATGAAAATGAACCCGTTGGGCCGCACAGGCATGCAGGTCTCGGAACTTTGCCTTGGCACCATGACCTATGGCACCCAGACATCAGAAAAAGACGCGCACGCGCAGATTGATTAYGCTTTGGCKGCGGGGGTGAATTTTGTCGATACCGCCGAGATGTATCCGGTGAACCCGGTCAGCCGGGAGACGGTTGGGCACAGCGAAGAGATCATCGGCAGCTGGAATGCAAAAACTGGCCGCCGTGGTGATTATATCCTGGCCACCAAACACTCGGGTGAGGGGCTGGCGATACTGCGTGACGGCGCGCCGATTTCCTCGCAGACCATTGCGGCAACCATCGAGGGCTCGCTAAAGCGGTTGCGCACCGATTATATCGACCTGTATCAGTTTCACTGGCCCAATCGCGGCAGCTATATGTTCCGCAAGAACTGGAGCTTTGATCCGTCGTCGCAGAACCGTGAAGAGACGCTGGCCAATATTGTGGACTGTCTGGAGGCGCTGCAGCGCCAGGTGGACAAGGGCAATATCCGCGCCTTTGGTCTGTCAAACGACAGCGCTTGGGGCACCGCACAATGGTTGCGACTGGCCGAGGAGCAAGGCGCGCCACGGGTGGCGTCGATCCAGAATGAATATTCGCTGCTGTGCCGGATGTACGACACCGATCTGGCTGAGCTGAGCGTCAACGAGGAGGTTGGCTTGCTGGCGTACTCGCCACTGGGGACCGGGTTGTTGACCGGTAAGTATCAAGAGGGCGCGGTGCCGGATGGCTCRCGCAAATCTCTTAGCCCGGAATTGGGCGGGCGGCACTCGCCACGGGTTTATGATGCGGTGGCRGTYTATYTGGATATCGCCGCWCGSCAYAAGCTGGAYCCSGTRCATATGGCSYTGGCCTGGTGCCKGACCCGGCCATTTATGGCCTCGGCGATTTTTGGGGCTACTACGCTGGAGCAGTTGAAGCATCTGTTGGGCGCGGTAGATGTCCAGTTGAGCGATGAGGTATTGCAGGAGATTGATCAGGCGCATCGCGCCTTTCCGATGCCGTATTGATCCGTGACGGGGGAGGGGGCGCTGCCCCCTCTGGGCCTTGGGGCCCATTCACCCCCGAGGTATTTTGAACAAGAAGAAGCGAGATCCGTCTTGGAAAAGATCCGGGGGTTGGTTCCAAGTCTGAACCGGCGGAGCCGTCAGGATCGACCGGGCGCAGCCCCAAGCCCGTCTTGCGGAGAAGGCCCCACTGCGTAGCGGCGGCCTAGTGCCGCAGAGGTTGGGAGTTGTCCTGCCGCAGATCGCGGGCGGTGCTGCCATGGGCGGTGCGAAAGGCGCGGGCAAAGCTGGATTGCGAGGTGAAGCCGGTGGCCACCGCCACATCCATCAACGGCAGGTCGGTATCCATGACCAGGCGGCGCGCTTCGGCCAAGCGCAGGTGCAAGTAGTGATCCTGTGGCGTGGTGTTCAGGCGCAGGCGGAACTGTTGTTGCAGGCTACGCGAGCTGGTGCCCAGGCTCTCGGCAATGTGGCTCAGCGGTAGCGGTTCATCCAGTGAGGACTCCATCAGCGCGTTGGCCTTGGCGGTCAGTGCATTGTGCTTTTGACTGCCCAGGCGGCTTTGGGGTCGGGTCGGCGCCGAAGGGCCGTCGTAGAGGAACAGGCCCGCGACACGCGAGGCAAAGCCGATGCCATGGCGGGCGCCGATGATGTGCAGCATCATTTCAATCGCCGGTGTGGCGCCGCCGGAGGTCAGGCGGCCTTCGGAGAGGGTGAAGCGGTCSTKGCGGRYGTCRACCTCGGGGAASCGRCTGGCRAAATTGTCCAGATCCTCCCARTGGGTGGTGGCGGYGTGRCCGTTCAGCAAGCCAGCCTCGGCCAGTAGCCAGGGGCCGCCGTCGACGCCCGCGAGGGTGGTGCCAGCGGCGGCGATACGGCGTAGACCGGCCAGCAGGCTGGGAGTGGCTTGACGTGCCAATTGGAAGCCGGCCACCACGATCAACAGCTCGCAGCCTTGCAGCCGGGCCAGTGGGATGCCGGGTACGGTCAGGCCGCTGGTCAGCATCGATGGCTCATCTGTTGGAGTGACATAATCCCAGTCAAAGGCATGACGCCCGGCCAGCCGGTTGGCGGCGCGCATCGGATCTACCACGGCGGCGAAGGACAGTGTGTTGCATTCATCAAGCACCAGCACCGCTGTTTTTAGCGGCTGATGTTCGGGTTGCAGGATGTTTTTTGCGGATTTCATCAAGTACGATTCGTATTTTGTAAAGTTCAGGCCCCAAGGCTGGGGCACAGTGCAGATCAGCGCAAACAAGAATCTGGGGAAGAGCCTGTGGATAACTGCAGGCAAAACCCTGTACATTGTGGGGAAAAGCAAAATGCCTCTGAATATGAGTAAAGACGTCTTTATTACCTGTGCCGTGACCGGCTCGGGAAGTAGCCAGGATCGCAGCCCGCATGTGCCGCGCTCGCCCCAGCAGATCGCCGAAAGTGCGATTGCGGCGGCCAAGGCTGGCGCCGCCATTGTGCACTGCCATGTGCGTGATCCCGAGACTGGCGCGCCGAGCCGCGATCTGGGGTTGTACCGGGAAGTGACCGATCGCATTCGCGACTCGGACGTCGACGTGGTGCTGAACCTGACCGCTGGCATGGGCGGCGATATGGTGTTCGGCAATGTCGAGAACCCGCTGCCGGTGAATGCGGCGGGCACCGATATGGTCGGCGCAACTGAGCGTTTGGCGCATGTGGCTGAGTGTCTGCCTGAGATCTGCACGCTGGACTGCGGCACCATGAACTTTGCCGAAGCAGATTACGTGATGACCAACACGCCGGGCATGTTGCGCAGCATGGGTCAGATGATGACGGACCTGGGTGTGAAACCCGAGATCGAAGCTTTTGATACCGGCCATCTGTGGTTTGCCAAGGAGCTGGTGAAAGAGGGCGTGCTGGATGGCCCGGCGCTGGTGCAGCTGTGCATGGGGGTGCCTTGGGGCGCGCCGAATGATCTGAATACCTTCATGGCGATGGTAAACAATGTGCCGGAGAGCTGGAATTGGTCGGCGTTCTCGCTGGGCCGTGATCAGATGGCTTACGTCGCGGCTTCGGTTCTGGCGGGCGGCAATGTGCGTGTCGGGCTGGAGGATAATCTGTGGCTGGGTAAGGGGCAGCTGGCCGAGAACTGGCAGCTGGTCGAGCGCGCAGGCACCATCATTGAAAACATGGGCGCGCGGGTGATTGGGCCAGAGGCCGTGCGTGAGAAGCTGGGTCTGGTGAAGCGGGCGCCGGTGGCGAAGTAAGCAATAAAATGCGGCGGTGAAACCTGTGCACAATGCGTACATCAGGTGTGCACTGCCGTCGTGCAGAAATATGTGAGGATTTGATGTGATGCAGCAGATAGCAGCAATCATCGGCGGTGGTGTCATTGGCGGCGGATGGGCCGCGCGGTTCCTGTTGAACGGCTGGAACGTGCGGGTGTTCGACCCGGATCCCGAGGCCGAGCGAAAAATCGGCGAGGTGCTGGACAATGCGCGACGCAGTCTGCCGGGGCTGGGCAATGTGGCGCTGCCGTCTGAGGGGAGCCTTAGCTTTCATGCGACGATTGCCGACGCGGTGTCTGGTGCGGATTGGGTGCAGGAAAGCGTGCCCGAGCGGATGGACCTGAAACAGAAAGTTTACGGCGAGTTGCAGCAGCACTGCGCGCCGAATGCGGTTATCGGGTCCTCGACCAGCGGCTTCAAACCCTCGGAGCTGCAAAAGGGGCGTGGAAATGCGGGGCAGATTGTAGTCGCGCATCCATTCAACCCGGTCTACCTGCTGCCGCTGATTGAACTGGTTGGCACCGAGGCAAACCCGCCCGAAGTGATCGCACGCGCCAAAGAGATCATCTCGGGCATTGGTATGTACCCGCTGCATCTGCGCAAGGAAATCGACGCCCATATCGCGGATCGATTCCTTGAGGCGGTCTGGCGCGAGGCACTGTGGCTGGTCAAAGACGGCATCGCCTCGACCGAGGAAATCGACAATGCGATCCGTTATGGCTTTGGTATTCGTTGGGCGCAGATGGGGCTGTTTGAGACCTATCGTGTGGCTGGTGGCGAGGCGGGCATGAAGCACTTTATGGCTCAGTTTGGCCCCTGTCTGACGCTGCCCTGGACCAAGCTGATGGATGTGCCGGAGTTCACCGAGGAACTGGTGGATCTGATCGCCGATCAATCAGATGAGCAGTCGGGCAAACACTCGATCCGTGAGCTAGAACGCATTCGCGACGACAATCTGGTTGGCATGATGCGGGCGATGTCGGCGAATGACTGGGGCGCGGGTGCGCTGCAGAATGCACAGGACAAGGCGCGCGAGGGTGAGGCGGGATTGCTGAATCATATCGATCAGTTGGTGGATCTGTCGCAGCCGGTGCTGACCCTGAACCGGACGGTGCCGCTGGATTGGACCGATTACAACGGCCACATGACCGAAAGCCGCTATTTGGACGCTTTTGCGCAATCCACCGACCGGCTGATGGTGATGATCGGCTGTGATGCGGAATATATCGCCTCGGGCGGCAGTTATTTCACCGCCGAAACCCATATCCGTCATTTGGATGAGGTACATGCGGGGCAAGCCATCCAGGTCAGAACCCAAGTGATCATGGGCGCGGGCAAGAAGATGCATCTGTGGCATGAGATGTTCGAAGGCGACCGTTTGCTGGCGACAGGCGAGCATATGTTGTTGCATGTGGATCTGGCGACCCGTCGTTCAGCCCCGCCTGCGGCACATGTCGAGGCGGCGCTGGTGAAACTGGCGCAAGCCCATGCGGCGCTGCCCGCACCTAATGGGTTGGGCCGCGCCATCGGAGACCCTCGGTAATGGCACGGGTCCTGGTGACCGCWGGCGCGTCSGGMATYGGGCGCGCCATGGGTGARGGRTTCGCTGCKGCYGGGTATGAGGTYTGGGTGACGGATGTGGATGAGGCTGGATTGGCGGCGCTGCCRTCCGATTGGGTCACTCACCGTGCCAATGCYGCKTGCGARGARGACATGCGGGCRGTGTTTKMTKYYNATRKKCNATSMTGGCGGGTTGGATGTGCTGTGTGCCAACGCAGGCGTGGCGGGACCAACCGCCAAGATTGAGGACGTGGAGCTAAAGGATTGGCAGGCCTGTGTCAGTGTTAATCTGGAAGGCGCGTTTTTGGCGGCGAAATACGCTGCTCCGATGATGAAGGCAGCCGGTGCGGGATCCATCGTGGTGACGTCATCAACAGCGGGTCAATATGGCTACCCCAACCGGGCGCCATATGCCGCTGCCAAATGGGCGATGATCGGATTGACCAAGACGCTGGCAATGGAACTGGGCCCCTATGGCATTCGCGCCAATGTCATTTGCCCCGGCTCGGTCGAAGGGCCACGGATGGAAGGCGTGCTGGAACGCGAAGCGGCGGCCAAGAACATGACCCGTGACCAGATCTATCAGGGCTATGCCTCGGGCACCTCGATGGGTCGGTTTGTCGAAGCCGCTGACATTGCCAATATGGCTGTGTTTCTGGCGTCTGACGCAGCCCGCCTGGTGTCCGGCCAGGTGATTGCCGTTGATGGCCACACCGTGAACCCGGACCCCAAGATCTGAAACGAACCGTGGCTCAAGTCACTGCCATGACTTGAGCCTGAACGCCGCCCTTTGGGCGCCGTGCGGGTTTAGCCGGTGATGGCCGCTTTGAGGGCGCGCAGGTGGCCGGGCAACTGGCGGGCCGTCAGATCCGCCTCGCGGACTAGCGTGTCAAAATGCTGGGTGAAGGTCTCAATCCGGTCGCTGTCGCGGAACGCCATATAGTGGGTGCCGGCATAAAACACGCAGAGCAGTGGGCCAAAGATAGTCAGCGGTGAAGAATACAACCGTTTGGCATCAAACAGATAAACCCGCAGTCGCGGATAGAGCTGGGTGCAAAGCCGCTCAAAATTATCGAGCTGTTCAATCCGGGTGGCCAGCGGCAGGTCCTGATAATAGCCAGTGCCGTGGGCAAAGCTGTGCAGCTCATACATCGGCAGGGCAATTTCATAATCTGACTTTGATTGTCGCATCCAGGCCAGCCGGTCCTCGGAGGCACCAATTGCCTGGCCAGACGTGCGCCCCAGATGCGGCGCGTATTCCCATTCCAGCAGGGCGCGGGTTTTTAACATGTCGGGCAGGGCGGCGGGCACATGGCGGATTTTGTAGCCGGCCGCCTCGCGGTGCCACTCAAAAATGCGCTCGTCCACCAAGGCCCGTGGCGCCTTGGACAGCGACAGGGCGCCCGCCAGCAACTCCGCGGCGCTTTCGGGGCGGTCGGACAGGCTGAGCAGCCAATCCGCCGAGACCCCAAGCGCCGAAGCACAGGCTCCAACCACATGGGCGTTGGGAAGGCGGGCTCCATCTCCGGTCAGCAGTTGCGATATGGTCGAGCGGTCGACGCCGATTTGCCGCGCCAAGGCGCTTTGGCTGAGCCCGCTGTCTTGCAGCCCCCGGTTCAGACGGATGCGAAACTGTTCTGCACGGGCACGTTTGTCGATAATTGTGTTCATGCGTTTACTTTTATCACAGTTGTTGAATTTTGTTAATCAGATACGGAATTCTGCACCGCAGCGTATCGCAGTACACCTGACACAAATACAGTTCAGGAGGTAGAATGGAAACGCGGACACGCTCGCTGGTGAAGGCGCTTATTTGGAATATCATCGGCCTGGCGTCGATGGCGCTGGTTGGGTTTCTGGCCACCGGGTCAGTTGCGGTGGGGGGGGCGATAGCCCTGATCAACACGGCCATCGGTTTCACCCTGTATCTGCTGTACGAGCGGCTCTGGTCGCGTATCTGCTGGGGGCGTAGCCATGTCTGAGCCAATGCCCAAAGGCCCGGAATGGGGCACTTTTTTGCTGATGTTGACCTGCTATGCGCTGTGGTTTGCGGCGCTGTCCCTGCTGCCTGAGGTGAGCCTGCTGCTGGCCATCGCAGCAACTGCCGTTCTGGTGGCATTCCATTCCTCGCTGACCCATGAAGCGCTGCACGGGCATCCGTTCCGCAGCAAGGCGCTGAACGAGATACTGATGGCGCCGCAGCTGAACATGGTGATCCCCTACAACCGGTTCCGCGACACTCATCTGGCGCATCACCGCGACGAAAAGCTGACCGATCCCTATGACGATCCGGAAAGCAATTTTCTGGATCCGGCTGTCTGGCGGCAGATGTCAAAGTGGCAACGCCAGCTGTACCGGGCCAACAACACACTGCTGGGGCGGGTGCTGCTGGGGCCGATAATTGGCCAGATCTGTTTTGTTATCAGTGATGCACGCGCTGCCTGGCAGGGGGACCGGGCGGTGATCTGGGCCTGGATCCTGCACTTGCCGGGGCTGGTATTGTTGCTGTGGCTGGTCAGCCTGACGTCGATGCCGATCTGGGCCTATGGGCTCGCCGCCTATCTTGGGCTGGGGCTGGTCAAAATTCGCACCTTTCTGGAACACCGTGCCCACGACCAGATGCATGCCCGTACCGTGGTGGTCGAAGATCGCGGGCTGCTGGCCTTTTTGTTTCTCAACAACAATTTTCATGTGGTGCACCATTTACACCCCGGTGTGCCCTGGTATGCGCTGCCACGGCTGTACCGAGACCGCCGGGATGAGTTCCAGAACGCCAATCAGAACTATGTATATACCTCCTATGGTCAGGTGTTTCGCCGCTATTTTCTGCGCGGCAAAGACCCGGTTCCGCATCCGCTCTGGCACCCGGGTGAGTAAGCCGTCATAACGCCGATCATGAGTTTATGGATTCCGGTGACTATCGCAGCCGCATCGTTTCAGACGGTGCGGTTTATGCTGCAAAAGGTACTTAGCGATGTCACCCTGTCCCCAGGGGGGGCCACCTTTGCCCGCTTTGTCTATTCGGTGCCGTTTATCCTGGTCGCGCTGGCCAGCTATTTGGTGATTTCAGGGCGGGAGTTCCCTGCGCTGACGCCAGGGTTCTGGGTGTTTGCTGTCATTGGCGGCTTGTCGCAGATCCTGGCCACAATCTGTGTGGTGGCGCTGTTCAAGCAACGCAATTTTGCGGTTGGTATCACCTTTAAGAAGACCGAGGTGATCCAGACCGCCATTGTCGGGCTGCTGGTGCTTGGGGATCAGATCAGCACCTGGGGCTGGGTGGCGATTATGACCGGGTTGTCGGCGGTGCTGGTGCTGGCCAAGCCTCCCAACAGCAGCGGGCCCTGGTGGCAGCACCTGACCAACCGGGCGGCGCGGCTTGGGCTGGGCTCAGGGGTGTTATTTGCCTTTTCCGCAGTCAGCTATCGTGGCGCGTCGTTGCAGCTGGGGGAKSYGSRKSYGRYSKYYSSCSMYGGGSKYWCGSWSGCGGTGGTGGTCAGCCTGCAAACCCTGATGATGCTGGTCTGGTTGGGCTGGCGTGATCGGGACGAGATTGCCCGTGTCTGGGCGGCACGTCGGGTGGCGATCTGGGTTGGGCTGACCAGCATGGGCGGCTCATTTTGCTGGTTCTGGGCCTTTTCCTTGCAAAATGCGGCCTATGTCAAAGCATTGGGACAGGTTGAATTGATCCTGTCTATTTTGGCAACAGTGTTGTTTTTCAAGGAAAAGATTAGCTCCCGCGAGGCCCTGGGTATTGCATTGTTGGTGGCATCAATTGTGGCGCTGGTGCTGGCGTTTTGATCCCGGAAAATTCGAATTTTCCGGCGCGGAATTTTTGAAAATTCCGGATCAGGTCTCGCCGGATTGGTGTCACCCAGTTTTGGGCATATCGGTGCCGTTTAGCCGCAAAAACAGGCTGGCCTCGTCGTTATTGCGGAAATAGGGCACCGAGGTGGGCGGTGTCAGATCCGTGATCCGGGCGGCGACTTCGGCCAGAACCACCTCGGTTATAAACGGCAGGTCAAACTGGCGGGCCTGAGAGAGTTTGATCCATTGCAAATGCGACAGCTCGTCCGAGGCCTGGGAGAAGTCATCCAGGTCGCCGACAATGTGATCGGCGTCAACAAGGAAGAACCGGGCATCAAAGCGACGGGGGCGGCCCGGCGGGGTCAGCGCCCGAAACACATATTGCAGGGCGCGGGCCGAGGGCAGGCATTCACTTGCCGCAAAGCCTTGCCAATCAGCGGGAATGGCGCCGGTCCAGATGCCACGTTCGCCTAGCGCAAGCCCGGTTTCTTCCCATAATTCGCGGATTGCGGCCACGGTTAATGCGAGTTGCAGCCCGTCGGGGGCTTGTTCCCCAAGCCGGGCGTGGCAGAGGTCGGAGATTGGGGAGGCCAGCGGCACATCAGCATCACCCGCATCGACAGCACCGCCGGGGAACACAAATTTGTTGGGCATAAACGCGGCCTTGGCACCGCGTTGCCCCATCAGGATCGACGGATCCTTGCCCATCCGGTTGCGCACCACAATTACCGTGGCTGCGTTGCGAACGGCTGTTTTGTCGATCACCGGATGGCTGTTTTGGTCTGTGCTCATAAATTTTCTCACCGTGTTATTTGGGGGTTACGAGCCCGTGCCAAACCCATACATCCGCCGCGCCCACTGATAAGCGACGACACTGCCTTTTAGTCTGGGCAGAAGAAACAGCGACAAGCTGACACAGCCAATCGCAAAGATGGAAAACAGTGTCAGTGGTTCAGGGCGCCAAGTAACAAAGGCAAAATGCAACAGCGGCGCCATTAGGTGACCAACGATCAGGATGGTTAGATAGGCTGGGCCATCATCGGCGCGGGCCTGTGACAGGTCCAGCCCACAGTTGTCGCAGCTGTCATTGACCTTGAGATAGGAATGCAGCACGGCGCCTTTGCCACAGCTTGGGCATTTGCAGCGCCAGCCTTTCAGCAGCGCGGGCAGGGTGGGGCGATCGTTTTCGATTTCTGATGCAGGTACAGCCTGAGACTCGGTCATGACAAATCCTATATGTTCAGCCTATCTTTGCGCCCTTCCTGCCCCGGCGGATAGGGCACGCGCAAGCTCTGCGGCGTGATGCCGCAAATATTTTTGATAGGCTCACAGGTTTTGACAAAGTGAAAATTCCCAATTTTTTTGTACTGGGGCGACGGAACCCTGCGGATGCGGCGTTTGACTAGCATGATCGGCGACACGGGGTCGCCAGTAACGAAGGAAATTGACATGAGAAAAGCAGCTTTCATCGCGGTTATCGTCGGCTCAGCCAGTCTCATCACCGCAGGCGCCGTGCTGGCAAAGGGCGGGCCGGGGCGGCATGGTATGAACATGTCATTTGAGGAAATTGACGCGGATGGCAATGGCGAGATCACCCAGGCTGAAATGGAGATGATGAAGGCGGCACGTTTTGCTGCGGCGGATACGGATGGGGATGGGGCATTGTCGCTTGACGAGTTGAAGGCGCAGGGGTTGAAGAAGGTTGAGCAGCACGCGGCTGCGATGCTGGAGCGGCATGACGCCAATGGCGATGGCATGCTGAGCCAGGATGAGTTGCCGAAACCCCGCCGGTCGGGTCATATGTTCGAACACATGGATGCCGACGGAAACGGTGCTATCTCAAAGGCCGAATTTGACGAGGCGCGCAATCATATGCGCCACCGGGGCATGGGCAAGCATCGTCCGGGGCAGCAGCCCGATGCACAAACGGAGCAAAACTGATCAGTCTGACGTGTATGACAACACAAACATATCCAAGCAACGGCCCCCGACATCGGGGCCGCTGCTGATGGGGGCCGCTGATCCCTTGCTGAGCGATGACGCTTTGTTACTGCTCTATGTCAATGGCGATGGCCAGGCGGCGCAGGATTTAACAGGGCGATTGGCGCCGCGCTGCTTTGGCGTGGCGATGCGGGTTTTGGGCAACCGGGCTGAGGCTGAAGATGTCACCCAAGAGGCGATGATGCGGCTGTGGCGGATGGCGCCCAACTGGCAGCCGGGGCAGGCGCAGCTGTCCACCTGGTTGTACCGGGTGGCGATGAACCTGTGCATTGATCTGAAGCGGCGGCTGCGCGGCGGCTATGTTGATCTGGATGCGGTGCCGGAACCGGCAGACACCAGCCGCAGTGCTTTAGAGCAGATGCAAGACGGAGCCCGGCAGGACGCCCTGCAAGTGGCCCTGATGCAATTGCCCGAGCGCCAGCGGCAGGCGGTGGTGCTGCGCCATATAGAAGAGTTAACCAACCCCGAAATCGCGGGGATCATGGACATCAGCGTCGAGGCGGTCGAGAGTCTGACCGCGCGGGGGAAACGGGCGCTGGCGGCCATCTTGGCCGGGCAGCGTGAGGAATTGGGGTATAGCGATGGCTGATACGGACAAAGCAATGCAACAGCTTGACGATCTGTTTGCTGCAGCGCGGGATACGTCTGCGGCGCTGCCGGATCATCTGATGCGGGCCATTTTGGCGGATGCGGATGCGGTGGCGGCCCGGTTAGAGGTCGAAGCGCCTTGTTCAAACCCGCAAGCGCAACCTCGGAGTGCCATTTGGCGGCAGTTGCTGGTGGCAATTGGCGGATTGCCGGCGCTTGGCGGTCTGGTGGCAGCCAGTGCTGTGGGCCTGTGGATTGGCCTGTCGGCGCCTTCATTCCTGCCGGACCCGGCACAGTTGGTCGGGCTTTCCGAAAGCATTTCGGTGCCTTATGACAGTTACGACCTGGCGTTGATGCTGGGTGAGGAGGTGCAATGAGCACACAAAAACCCGCGAAAATGAAACTCTGGCTGCGAATTGTACTGGCCGGATCGCTAGGTCTGAACCTGGCTGTGGCCGGTCTGGCAATAGGGGCGGTGATCCGTTTTCGCGACGAGGCGCGGCTGCGGCCGGCGCCATCCTTTGGAGCCCTGTTGTTTCGGGAGTTGGACAAGGATACCCGTCGCGCGCTCCGCCAGAAAGCGGGCGGTGACCACGGCAGTTTCCATGACCGGCGGCGGGCCGAAGGAGATGTGGTTTTGACCCTGCTGCGGGCAGATCCGTTTGAGCCTGACGCCTTGTCCAGTTTTTTTCAGGGACAGGCCTCATCTGGCCATGACTTTCGGATGTCGGTGCAGCAAGCTTGGGTGACGCGGGTGGTGGCGATGAGCGAGGCTGAGCGCGCCAGTTATGCGGACGAGTTGCAACAGAGGATGCATCATCCTCATGGTAAATTGCGCCACCGAGATCGTCCGTGATGGGGCCCCCGGTGCTTTAGGCCGCGACCGGGCTAAGGGTGACCTGGTTGCGACCAGCGTGTTTTGYGWYRYAWMRYSMSSSGTMKRSRYYTKMRRKCMKWYSSSTKACGCTGGGCTGCGGCAGGACGGCAAGATCGGGACGGTGACAGCCGCCGCCAATCACCACGCCGATGCTGGTGGTGACATGAATGGGCTCTTTGATGCCGGGCACCTGGAATGGGGTGGCGTTGATCTGGCCACAGAGCTGTTCGGCAACTTCACTTGCCCTGGCTTCGCCAATCCCCGGCAACACGATCATAAATTCCTCGCCCCCAACACGTGCCAGCAGATCAACCGGGCGCAGTTGTTTCGACAGCCGGTTAGAGGCTTCGACCAGCACCGCGTCGCCCGCCGGGTGACCAAAGCGGTCATTGACCTGTTTGAAGTGGTCAAGATCAATCAACATCAGAGCGAAATTTTCACCGCTCTCAGTGGCATTGCGGGCCACCCGCTCTAGAAACGGTTTGGCATAGCGGCGGTTGTAGAGGCCAGTCATCGGGTCCTCGACCGCTGCGCGCAATCCGTTGCGGACAGTGTCGCGCAGCCGATCGCTGCGCGCCTTGTGCAGCAGCTGGGTTGATAGCCGCAACGCCAGTTCTTGAACGTTGAACCCTGACTGCAACACATCGTGGGCGCCGCGATCCAGCGCTTCGGCGGCAATATGGGCATTAGAAGGGCTGGGAACGGCGATCACAACAGAATTTCGGGTCGCCGCGCGGGCGCGCAGATCAGCCAGCAACCGCAGGCCGGGGCCAGCGGTTGTTTCTCTTAACTCGACCACAATCACATCCGGCACTGGGTTGGTCATCAATTGCTGGATATCGCCAATCTGATGGGGATGCAGATGGTAGGGCACCAGCGATTGCAACCGGGCCGTCCACTGTGCCGCGGTAGCGGCATCATGTGCCACCAGGGCAACTTTGGCATTGCGGATTTCGGCCAGACATTCACGTTCTGACAGCGGCGGCTCAAAGCTCTGGGTTGCCTGATGCTGCAGGTGCAGGTCCTCGCTGCTGCTGCGGACACGGATCAGGCTGCGTATACGGGCCTGCAAAATCACATCGTCCAGCGGCTGGTTTAAAACATCGTCGATCCCGGCCGCCAGGGCCTTCATCCTGCCAGAAGTGTCATTCTGCACCGAAATGGCGACCACCGGAACATTTGCCAGCGTGTCATCACTGGCCAAGATAGATTGTACATCCACTGCGTTGCCGTCGGGCAAAGTCATGGCCGTCAACACCAGATCCGGGCGACAGCGCCGCGCCACCGACAACAGGTCTGCAACGCAATCCGTCTGCACCACCCGGTAGTAGGCAGCCGAGAGTTGCACCTTCAGCATAATGCGGTTGGTTGCCACGCCGTCTATGATWAGGATTGTGCCYTGCACSYGRTWCCCTTTCGCCYCTTGCAATTCRWSTTGSCCARAGTCTTTATGAYTKGGGTTAACAAACCCTTTCCCACTCCCGTAAAAGTGTCACAAAATGCAAAATACCTCTCTCTCAGCTGAAACACTTGCGTTGCAGGCCTTGGCTTGGTTGGTCGGAAATGAGGATCTTTTGCCAGTATTTCTGGGTGCTTCGGGCGCCAGCGAGGCTGATTTGCGGGCGCGGGCGGCTGAACCGGAATTTCTTGGCTCAATTCTGGATTTTCTGATGATGGATGACGCCTGGGTGATTTCCTTTTGCGATGCGCAGGGTCTTGCCTATGAGGCCCCCATGAAGGCGCGGATGTCGCTGCCGGGTGGTGCGCAGGTCAGCTGGACCTGATAGACGGCAGGTAATTGCTGCGGCTGATAAGGAGCTCCCATGCCAGTAGATGCGCTTTTGTTCGACAAGGACGGCACGCTGTTCGATTTTGCCGCCACTTGGAATGGCTATACAAAGACCCTGATCCACAATTTGTCACGCGGAAACAAGCAGGTGGAGACTGATTTGGCCAGGGTGCTGGACTATGATCTTGGGGTCGGCCGTTTTCGTCCTGACAGCATGGCAATCGCCAGTTCGAACACTGAAGTTGCGGCTGTTATGGCCCCTTTTGTCGACCACATGGATGCGGTTGAGTTGGAGCAGCATCTGGCGGTTAGCGCTGCCAGCGCTAATCTAGCCGAAGCAGTGCCCTTGCAAGCCTTCCTTGATGACCTGTTGGCGCGTGGCAAGGTATTAGGAGTGGTAACCAACGACGCCGAAGCCTCGGCGCACAGTCATTTGGAACGGGCAGGGGTGCTGGATCGTTTTGCCTTTGTCGCGGGCTGTGACAGTGGCTTTGGCACCAAGCCGGACCCGGATCCGCTGCTGGCGTTTTGCAGGGAGGTTGGCGTTGCTCCGGCTCGGACCGCCATGGTGGGCGACAGCCGCCATGATCTAGAGGCCGGCAGCGCTGCTGGTATGCGTCGGATTGGGGTGCTGACCGGGTTGGCGCTGCGCGAGGATCTGGCACCACTGGCCGATGTGGTTCTGCCAGACATTGGCCATATTCCGGCTTGGCTGGACGCTTGACCAACGAACCTGATGGGAGGGTCGGCCCGCGGGCTACCGTCAGGTTGACCCTTGACTGGGCACATATGTACAGAAAATGCCCTCTGCGCCCCTTTGAGCTGAGAAAACGACAGAGGATGTCGTGATTGAGGCGGCCATAACGCTGAGAATTGGGCCTGCTAGTTCCAAACAGCAGATGTACTAAGGAGATGATGATGGCTGAGAGCGGAGGACGCAAGCGGCGCGGCGGTGGTCGGGCAGGGGCAGCAGCACGGCGTGGTGGAGCCATCATCGAGCAGATGCCCTGGCATATCCCGGTCAATGTTGACCGCCCCACCGAGCCACTGCCCCCCGAGGGTGTGCAGGCGATCCACGAGGGCGCCATGCGTATTCTCGAAGAGATCGGCGTGGTATTCCTGAACCCCGAGGCGCTGGCGATCTTCAAGCAGGCGGGCTGCAAGGTTGACGGCGATCTGGTCCGCATGGACCGTGATTTTGTGATGGAGATGATCGCCAAGGCGCCCAGCACCTTTACCATCACCCCGCGCAACTTGGACCGCACAATCCCCATTGGTGGCAATCACATGTTGTTCGGCAATGTGTCCTCGCCGCCGAACTATTGGGATTTGGAACTGGGCAAGAAGGTCTCGGGGACGCGCAAGCAGTGCCAGGATCTGCTGAAGCTGACCCAGTATTTCAACTGCATCCACTTTGCCGGTGGTTATCCGGTTGAGCCTGTCGATTTGCATGCCTCGGTGCGCCACCTCGATGTGCTGTATGACAAGCTGACGATCACCGACAAGGTGATGCATGCCTACTCGCTTGGGAAAGAGCGGGTCGAAGATGTGATGGAGATGGTCAAGATTGCTGGTGGGCTGAGCGAGGAAGAGTTCCAGGCCAAGCCGCGGATGTATACCAACATCAACTCGACCTCTCCGCTGAAACATGACTTCCCGATGATCGACGGCTGTCTGCGGCTGGCCCGTCGCGGTCAGGCGATTGTAGTGACACCGTTCACGCTGGCGGGTGCAATGGCACCGGTGACCATGGCCGGTGCTGTGGCGCAATCAATTGCGGAATCGCTCTGTGCCATTGCGCTGTTCCAATATGTGGCACCGGGCACCCCTTGCGTGATTGGCACCTTCACCTCAAACGTTGACATGAAAAGCGGCGCGCCGGCCTTTGGGACGCCAGAATACATGCGCTCCACCCAAATGACCGGCCAGATGGCGCGGTTCTACGGCTTGCCAATGCGCTCTAGCGGCGTGTGCACCGCCAATGTGCCCGACGGGCAGGCAATGTGGGAGACCTCGAACTCGCTCTGGGCCGGTGTTCAATCGGGCACCCATATGATCTACCACGCAGCCGGTTGGCTGGAGGGCGGGCTGATTGCCAGCCCCGAGAAGTTCATCATGGATTGCGAAGTGATCCAGCATATCCAGCGCTATATGCAGCCCGAAATTTTTGCCACCACGGCGGATGAGCTTGCTTTTGATGCGATCAAAGAAGTCGGCAACGAGGGCCATTTCTTTGGCACCCAGCACACCCAGGACCGCTACTCCACGGCATTCTATCAGCCGTTCCTCAGCGATTGGCGCAACTATGAGGCCTGGGAAGAGGCTGGAGGCGAATGGACCCCAGAGCGGGCCCATAAGATCTTCAAAGAGATCATCGCCAATTTCGAAGAACCGCCAATGGAGGATGCGATCCGTGGYGAGTTGCAGGMSTTTGTKGCMCGYCGCAAAGARGAAGGCGGCGCGCCGACWGATTTCTARSNGCGGCRRTKYMWACMRYWKMMYSTMWKAWRWTGCWKWKMMMRSMGRTWMYGCSKKRSKWWGYRYWWRMARTKSRWCYSTWGGSWYWSMCYMTGYGMYMRGSCSRRKCMCTAGATCAGCTTCCCCCACGGCATGGCGCAAAACATTGCAGACCGAGCGGCCAAGGGGTTAGGTTGCGCCCAAATGCAATCAAAGGGGCACAGCCATGACATTGAGCGCATCACTGCAAATGGCTCAACGCCGCGCCATGTTGTTTTGCTTCGGCTTTGTCTCAGGACTGGCCCTGTGGCAATTGGCTGAAAACTGGGACAACCCAGCACTGTCGCCAACGCTATATCTGGCGCTGTTCAGTTTCATCGGCAGCTATGCCACCTTGGCGCTGGCTCTAAGCGGGCCAGTGCCTGTACGTCTTGCTTTGCCTGGAGCCCTGATCCTGGCACTGCTCTTTACCGGGCTGATTTCTCTGGCCGGGCTGCGCTATGATCTGGCGACAGATGTTCTGGATCAACCAATCCTGATCAGCGTCAGCTTGCTGTTTTTACTGCTGGCCACGCCGTTTCTGTTGGTCGGGCTGCAAGATCGGCGCGGATGGCACAACTATGCGGCCCTGTTTGAGGCCGCCTGGGCGCTGACCATTCGCTACCTGTCTGCCTGGATCTTTGTTGGCCTATTCTGGCTGATGATGTTTCTGTCGAATGCACTGTTAGAACTGGTCGACGTCGAGGTTATCCAATGGATCTTCGACATTGACTGGCTGATTTTTGCCCTGACCGGAGGCGTTTTGGGACTAGCGATGGCGGTGGTGTTTGAGTTGCGCACCACCGTGTCGCCCTTTCTGCTACTGCGCCTGTTGCGCTTACTGGTGGTGCCGGTGCTGGCGGTGGTTGCCTTATTTCTGGCCGCAATCCCACTGCGCGGTCTGTCGCAGGTCTTTGGCGAGTTCTCCGCTGCTGCGACGCTGATGAGTGTGGCCATGGTAATGGTCACATTGGTCGCGGTGGTGCTGGAACGGGATGATGCGCGGATGCGAGACAGCTTTACGATCTCGCTGTCGACCCAAGCTCTGGCGCTGCTGCTGCCACTGGTGACCGGGCTGGCGGCCTGGTCGATCTGGCTGCGGGTTGCGGACTATGGCTGGACCCCGGATCGGGTGCTGGCTGCCTGCGTCAGCGCTGTGTTGCTGGGGTATGGGCTGCTCTATGCACTGGCGGTTCTGCGTCGTCTGGACTGGTCTGAACGGATTCGGCGGGTCAACGTCGGATTGGCGTTGGTGACAATCGCCATTTCTGCGGCTTTTTTGACACCTTTGCTGAACACCGACAGGATCTCGGCCAATAATCAGGTATCACGGTATCTGGATGGTCGTTTGTCGTTGGATGACCTGCCGCTGTGGCAGATGCAGAATGAGTGGGGCCGAGCGGGGCAGGCGGCAATTGCAATCCTTGAGAACAGCTCCGAAGGGCCATCGGCAGAACTGGCGGAACGGCTGCAAAAATTGCGAAGCACAGATAGCCATTGGGCGTTTGTTCGTGAGGAGGCCAACGACCTTCTAGCGGTGCTCAAATCTGATCTGATTGAACTGTTGCCGGTACTGCCTGCCGGACAAGTGTTGAAGGTTGGGGATCTGCAGGGTTTAGGGCTGTATCAATTACGGCCTTGGGTAGCAGGGTGTCGCCGGATTCTTTCTGATGGTCGCCCTGGCTGTGTTCTGGTTTTGGATCAGTTTCTTCCAAACTCCGATAGGCAGGGACTGCTGCTGTATCGCAATTCCGAGGGCAGTCAGAGGGTGAAGGCTGATCACTTGATATTGGATGCTCTGGGCCAGGCGGGAATGGGAAATGCATATGTTGCTGGTGGTGAGCCGCAATCTGGCATAAAAGCATCTGCCATAGAATCGATACTTGACGGAAAATACACAGTTGGCCCCAGCTCCCTTCGAGCGTTACATGTTGACGGCATCGAGGTCATGCCGAGGCCCTAGTTCACGGGTACCATGCATGAAAAAAAAGACTGCATTTTATATGTTGGGCCTTTCTTAAGGTTCGCAGGTCATGTGTTAGACACTTGATAACGAGGGGCCTTCTTATGCACGGGCTGATTAACAGGGCAATTCAGGCCTTTGTCTGCAGCACTTATGGTGAAACGCGTTGGTGCGACGTGATGGAATCTGCCGAACTTGGATTTTCCGAGTTCGAGGCAATGTTGACTTATACTGATGAGCAATCCCAAAAACTGTTAGCGGCAATGGAGCAGGTGCTAGAGCGCCCGCTGCCCGAGATGCTTGAGGATATGGGTACTTTTCTGGTCTCCAACCCGCAGGTTGAGGCGCTGCGACGGCTGCTCCGCTTTGGCGGGGTGAACTATGTGGAATTCCTGCATTCCCTAGATGATCTGCCCGACCGTGCTCGGCTGGCGGTGTCCGATCTGTATCTGCCACCTTTGGAGCTGAGCGAAACCGCTCCTGGTCAATTCAAGCTTCTGTGCCAGGATGGCTTGCCGGGGTATGCCAGTGTTATGATGGGGGTGTTACGCGCCATGGCCGATGATTATGGGGATTTGGTCATTCTAGAACACTCTGGTCGTCAGGATGGTGCTGAAGTCATTACAGTAACGCTGGTCGAGACAGATTTTGCCGAGGGTCGAACGTTTGATCTGGGGGCCAAATTGGTATGATGAATTCTGACCAGCTGGCTGATATGGCTGCCAAAATTGCTCCGATGTATGTGATGTTGAACGCCAAGGGGAACATAGAACGGGTCGGGCCGACCTTGCAGAAACTCCGCCCCGATCAGGATTGGAGCGGGCGACCTTTTCTGGAGGTATTTGAGCTGCGCCGCCCCCGGTCCATTTGCAGTATGGCAGATTTGCTGCGGACATCGGGGATCAAATTGCACATGCAATTCCGCGACGAGCCACAAACCGGCCTAAAAGGGGTCCTTGCGCCGCTGCCGGGTGACATGGGAGCGTTTGTAAACTTGTCCTTTGGCATTTCGGTGCTCGATGCGGTGCGCGATTATGACCTGACCAGCACTGATTTCTCTGCCACGGACCTCACCATCGAGATGCTGTACCTAGTTGAGGCCAAATCCGCCGCGATGGAGGCCTCGCGTCAGTTAAACCTGCGTCTGCAGGGGGCCAAAATCGCTGCCGAGGAGCAGGCGTTTACAGATACTTTGACCGGGCTGAAGAACCGCCGCGCGRTGGATCACATCCTGGGAYGAATGATTGGCACCGGACGTGATTTCTCGCTGATGCAGGTGGATCTGGATTTCTTTAAGGCGGTCAATGACACTATGGGTCATGCGGCCGGCGATGCCGTGTTGCAAAAGGTGGCCGGTATTATGGTCGATTGCACCCGGACCTCGGACACTGTGGCCCGGGTTGGTGGCGATGAATTTGTGCTGATCATTGACGGCCTTATGGATCACTCGCAATTGGAAAATATCGCCAGTCGATTGATAGAGCAATTGGAAGAGCCGATCCCTTTTGGCGGTCAAATGTGCCGAATTTCGGCCAGCATTGGCACGGTTCTGTCGTCATCCAGTACCAGTATCAATGCTGCACAACTGCTGCACGAAGCTGATGTGGCACTTTACGCAGCCAAACGGGCTGGCCGTGCCTGTCACTATTTTTATGAACCGGGAATGGACAGTGGCCCCACTGACGAGGCGACAGAGGGCACAATTACACCGTCAACTGTTTTGGATGTTGGTGTCAGCCGATCCTTGGATGGCATCATTGCCAACACGGTTCAACGTTCGGACCGTTAGTGCGCAGCCCAATACGATGAACGGCCTTTCGAATTGATTTGAGCAGAAGGCGTTACCTGTTGCGGCGGTATCGGCAATCTTTGCCATGATCGAAGCTTTCGAAGCGGCGTTTTCAATCCTGCTCGAAACACCGGCCGAGAAGCAAAATCCCCTTAAAGATCAGATGCAATTTTTCACGCTTAGTGAGGGCACGCGGTACAAACCGGGCACATGGGTGCAGAGTGGTTGGTGGGGCAGGTTCTGTGCATGATCTGTGTAAGCCGTGGGCGACAGGCTTGGCAAATTACGGCGTTACTCCAGATGAAATTTGCGCATTTGACCGATCATACTCCTGCGGCTCTAGTGCGCTCATCTGTTGTGAAACGTCTTTGGCCGGCCGTATTTCAACTGAGCTCTCCGCCAGCGCAGCCCGAGGCGATTGACGTAGATCCTGCCGCTCAAAACGCGTTTGTTGTCGCTCCGAGATCTGTCGTGGGAAAGGTTGGCGACACGCCATTTGTTCATCAGTCAGTCAGAAAACGGTCGCTCACGTAAAAGCTACTCCTTGGGCAGCAGTGTTTCAGATGCTCTACTTGAATTCTATGGTTCTGAGCCAGGGAAACTTCCGGCAGGGATCATGCGGATTAGAAAGTCTCATTCGAGCTCACTACTTTTGTGCCAAACGAAAAGCGCAAAATTTTGCGCTTTTTCAGTGATCTCATCCACTGCCGGTACAGATCGCCACTCATATCTGAAAAATTTCTCCAATCCATGTAGGAAAGAGAGCTGGGTGTGCTGCAGTACACCTTATGGTTGACAAGTATTGTTTTGACGGTTCTTTTACGATCAACTTTGACCTGATCCGGATTTTAGAACCTATGCATATGATTGTACGGAGCCTGCTGCCCGCACTGGCCTTTTTGATCCTTCCTCTGCACTTGGCAAATGCCGAGGTGGCCGTGGATGCCGATACATCTAGTCACACCGAAGAACAAAAAGTGCGTGTTCCTGATCAGATCGGTTCCTCCGGCTCAATGCGCTACTCGGTGCCTTTCGATATTCCTTCGTTCCGTGGATTAGAGCCCAATCTGGGCCTGTCCTACAATTCAACCTTCAAAGGCAAGGGACGTGCCGAGACCTGGTTGGGTGTGGGCTGGCAGCTAACCGGATTTTCGTCGATCGAGCGGGTCAGTGTTGGCGGTGGCACTCCGAGCTATGATGACAATTATGATGTGTTCCGCTTGGATGGTATGGAGCTGATGATCTGCCGGGATTCTCAGGCGATCGCGCCATTGCCAACCTCCCGCAGCTATCCGGAGCGCTATGAAACCGACACCGCAAGCGCCAGCTGCCTTGCTGGTGGCAACATGTCGACGATGGTGGAAAGCCACCGCAAGATTGAGATGAAGTATCAGACCATCGGCGGCGAGCAGGTGGAGTATTTTGAGGTCACCAATACCAAAGGGGTGCGGTACACTTATAGATCTATCGGGTCGATTTGTAGTGATGCGTCCAGTGGGACGGTTTGTGAACATGCCTCCAGTACATCCGTTGATGAGAAGAATGTCTTCTTCCGTCGCAAGTTCTTGCTGGCTGAGATCCAAGATGCACAGACGACACCAAATATCGTCACCTTTTACTACCACTTTAGCGGCAAAGCCGAAGCCCACGCACACCGGCCCAGAGCGATAAAATATGGCAACGGCTATAAGGTGTCGTTTGGGTATGATGCACTGGCTTCACCGATGAGCACCTACGCGGTTGGTTCTGGTGCGCATTTTGGCGAACAGAGGTTTCGATTAAGGTCTGTTTTTGTTCATGACGGTTCCGCGAAAATCCGGGCCTATGCTTTGGAGTATCAAACCTCGGCGGCGACAGATGCGTCGCTTCTGACGTCGGTGACGCCTTATGGCAGTGATTTCACGCTGAACAGTCAAGATGGTAATTTGATTGATGGCGGCTCCCAATTGCCCAGCTTGATTAAGGATATCACTTATTCAAGTGACCGGTATGAGTTGGAGAGCCTAAATCTGGGCCTTGAATTCAATGACGATTTTGAGTGGACGTACGTTCTTGATGGAAACGCCGACGGGATCTCTGATATCATTGAACTTCCCTCAAAGACCCGCTCACAAACGGGGCAAAATTGCAGCTCGGACGGCTGCGAACCCATTTATACAACTGTAGATAGGCCTGGACAAAACCATTTGGGGAACACGGATCGGACTATAGGAACAGGTCCAACCGAAAACCTGCCATATGCGTACGACAATACCACTGTGCCGCAACAGGGCTGGATGGGGATAGTTTCACATGGATTGGTGGAGGGGGCAAAGGACCTTAGTCATTGGTACACACTGTTTGAGAAGTGCTACAGGACAATAGTGACTGAGTCGAATGGTGATGGTCACACAAGCTGGTTCGAGGATGACTGCTACCACGGTGCCACTAATATCTTCACCGGTGACGTTAGTCTTGAAAACTCCGTTTTGACTTCCCCTAGCCCAGGGGTTTATCCCAATATGCTTGTTGGAAATTTTGACAGGGATTTGCGATCCGAAATCACTTGGGGAGGCGCAGCACCGAGTGAAATTGATGAAAACGGCAGTCTCATGTTGGACCCCAGTTTGGGGGCGATGCCAAATTATAGTTCGAACCCGTCTTTATTTGGCGCTCCCAAAGTCGCTGATATTGACGGCGACGGTATCGATGAAGTGTTGACTGCCACCGCATACAACAAGAATGTCGATGGGCAATTTGTCTCCTTTTCGTATAGTTCGTCTATTAATTTGACCTCGCATCCAAAGTGCCACAGTGATCAGACCTGTAGTTTGATATTTGGAGACGTTAACGGTGATGGGGCAGACGATGCTGTCATTGTTGCCAGACATTGGGGAGGTAGCATTAAGGCCGAGGTGGCTCTGTCGCATGGCAAGGGATTTGGGCCTTGGCAGGATATTTGGGATGAGGATTTTGATCTAGAGGCTGAGTGGTATGCCGGTTATTTGTATGGATCCTATAACGATTGGCGCTATGCCAGCGGGCCTGTGATTCACAGTATCGCAGATGTCAATGGTGACGGTTTGACGAGGAGAAGAATGGCCCGTTTCGCGTTTCCAAAACCTCCAGCCGCACCAAAACCCGGAGCGGGGGCGGACTGATCGAAACCAAAAAAGAGTTTTCGTGGACGGACTATGGGGCCCCAAATTGGGTAAAGGATTATGGCTTTACCAGCAAKRKCRMGGRYCKSGAYMCCGACGACAACACTGTAACAGTTTATACATATAAGCCCAATCCGGGCCGATATATCGTGTCATTGCCATGGCGAGTACGCCGGCAATCTGGTCTTGATACGGCGGACATTCGTTCAGCCTGGTTGTATTATCAAGACTTTACTTATGATAGTGCGAGCTCCAGTGAGACGCCGCCGCCCTCTGGGAACATTACAAAAGTTGTCATTTGGGACGGCGATAGGCTCAGCGCTACTCCCCGGGGGCAAATCAGGGATCAGTTTGAATACGACAGCTACGGAAACCTGACGAAGCACATTAATCCACGTGGGCATTCCACGACTTACACTTATGATACTGTGCGTCATCTGTTCCGCCTGAGTGAAACCAATGCGATTGGTCATGTGGCGACCACAGTCTGGGACGAGGCCTGTCAAGCACCGGATACGGTGACCGACATCAATGGGCTGGCGACGGATTACAGCTATGACACCCATTGCCGCGAAGACTATGTGTCTCTGCCCGGCAGCAACTATGTCGATACGCAGTACCAAAGCCTTGGGGATGCGACGGCGCAATATATCCGCAAGATTTCCCTTTCCCCGTCAACTGCGCCAGGCAGTGCAACTCAGGAAAGCCGGGAGTACTTTGATGGATTTGGCGAGGTTTACCGGACAGCTACAACCGGCAGCACCTCTGCTGAGGCCGACTTGATCACCACGGTGCGCGCCTTTGATGTGCGCGGCAAGGTGATGACATATGATGGTGAGAACCGGCCGCTGACGGTCACCGCCCTCAACGGGGATCAGACCGAGTATGTCTATGGTGCCGTTGGCACCCGGCTGAAGCGGATCGAGATGGTGAATGGCGAGACCACAACGTCGCTATATGTTGGCGGGGTTGAGATTGTGCAGGCGCCGAATGAGCCCGAGCTGGTGCATTGGTATCCACACAGCAATGTCCGGATGGATTACGAGGCTGGTGCTTTCAAAGAGGTGAAATACCTGCACCGCGATCAGTTGGGCAGCGTGTTCCTCATCACCGATGCGACAGGCAACAAAGACACACGGCGCGACTTCACCGCCTTTGGTGATGAACTGGAGACCATCAGCGACGCCGCGATGGCCTCATACCCGGCGAAAGAGGACTTTGGCTTTATCGGTGAGCGCGAGGATGAGGCGGCGGGGTTGATGTATCTGAACGCCCGCTACTACGACCCCGAGCTGGCGCTGTTCATTCTCGCCGACCCCGAGGCGGGGCGCCCCCCCAAAGCGGGGCAGCCACGGGGGATGCACCCAACATTGCACCCAACATTACATCCACCTGTGCACTGACAGTGCTACCGGCGCCCAGGGGTCTCCTTGGGCGCCGCACCGCTCCATTTTGACCAGATTATTTAACGGAGAGCCCCTGATGCTCGGTCCCCTAAAGAAACTCCTCTGCGCGCTGCTACTCACCAGCCTCGCCACCCAAGCCCCCGCCATGTTCATCCAACCCGATTGGTTTGAGGTGACAGAGCCGGGGGTCGGGACCAATCGGTATAGTTATTCGTACAATGATCCGGTGAACTTGATGGATCCGAACGGGAATCAAGCTAGAGATATCGGCATGGGGCGACCGGGCGGAGTAGGTCCTTCCTTACCTGGTGGGGCAAGGACCGTGTCACAGGGCATTGCTATTATGAACGCTGCAACCGAACTCGGAATATATGGTGACAACGGCGAGGTTGGTCCTCCAGGGAACAATTTTGGTGGAAATTCTGTACACAGCGAAAGCGATCCCTCAGAATTAGGTGAAGATTATGAAAGCCTGACACAAGAGGAGCAGGAAGAAAGACAAAGAGAATTAGAAGAAGAGGCTGAAGTTGAACAGCGAACAAAGGGTAAAACAAGGCATGGATCAAAAAACGGAGGCATGGCACAAGCTGATGAAGATTTCGATTCCCTTATGCCTGGGAATGTCCAAGGCATTGAGACCAAGTATGGGCCGGGGCGTACAGGAACTCTAAAAAATGGAGGCCGAGTAACTGTAAGGCCGGGAAGTTCTGAAGGACCTCCTACACTTGAAATCAGGCGCCCCAACGGACGCGGGCCTGAAATTCGATACCCAGGCTCTTAATCAGGAAACTTAGACACATGGCCACTTTTGACAAGTTTATCTCAAATTGCCGAGAGCTGAATGAGCTCGCTATTCGGTCAGAGGGTTTTTCTGCGGTTCCATTCCCCGAGCTATTGACCTCGGAGGAGTTGATCCGCCTATCTAAGCTGGTAGCGGATGTTCAGGGTGAACTTTGGTCATTTGAGTATGGCAAACGACCAAAGAAGTTTTGTATACTGCTTGACGAAAAGGGTGGTCAGGTCCTTTGGCGCGAGTCTTATAAAAATACACTGTTCAAATTTTCGAAATTTGATCTCTTCATTTGGTCGCCAGAGGAACACGAGTATTTTGTAATATTTGGGGAAACCAAATTCGTAGACCTTGCAAACAACTTAGAGATTTTTCCGTATTCATTCGGCGATTACCTTGATGAAGAAAGTTTCAGCAACAAAAAATTAGAATACCTAGCGAACCTTCGAAGTAGATTTTCAATTTAACGCCTTACTAATAGGGTGCTTTTTACCCCATGGAGAATTTACTTCGGCAGCTAGGAAACGTTTTGAAATAGAATTCAATCCCCAGAATATTGCAGCCAAAGCTGCAACCTCACTCAGCAGCTTTCTGAATGGTCAAAACTACCTCACGCGGCTGGCAATAATCCGGTCGTGGTACCAACGTTTGTTGAACTCCCTCCGGATAAAATTCTGCCAATGTCACCGCATTCACCCTCCGTTCATGCGAGCGGGTGGTCAGCCAGTTTGGCACCTCAGCCAGCCCAACCTGCGCCGCCRGTTGGCGCAGGGGCACAGGCCGCGGGTATCAACGGCTTTCATGCCCAGCAAGGCATGGAGTTGCACTGGCGTCAGCAAAGCCTCGGCCACTGATGACGGGGTGCGTAGAGGTCCACCAGCCCGCCGGAGTCCCGCGCCCAATAGCAATTAACGCATCAAGGGTCTCCACCCCAGCGTCTCGGCCTGTTCAAAGGCGCTTTGGTTGACCTGTTGTAGCACCATTAGCTCTGCCACCCGCTCGGCTGGTACGTCACTGGCAATTGGATACTTAGAGTAGAACTCGGCCTGCAGTAGGTGATAGGCGGCGGTGGCCTTTTTCACCATGACATAGGCAAAGCGCGGGTGGTGGGCCAGCAGTACATCCGCCACAGCAATTGCCTCGCCGTACTGTTTGCGGGCGATCAGATCATCCAGCACCACGGCGGCGATGACGGCAATGCTCTGCTCGCGGGTCAGTGGGGTCAGGTACAACCCGTTGTCCAGCGCCGCGTCAGTGATCGGTAACAGATCGCGATAATGCTGATCTCGTGTCAGGCCCGCGCCGCTGGTGGTCTCCAGATTATAGGTCTCGCCCTGATCATCGGTGAAATTGACCAGCACGTGCAGGGGGGCAAGGGCAGGGGTGACATCCAGCCCCAACCGCTGCCCCAGGATCAGAAACAGGAACGGCATGGTGATGCAATTTCCGCGCCGGTCCTGGATGTAGTCGCCCAGCAGTTTGTTGTGCACGTCCAGCCCGTAGGGGTCGTCGTGATCATAGGAAAAGGCGCGTTGATCGTTCCAGGGGCCGGGTTCATAGATAAACTGCCGAATCGCCCTGATCCGTGTCCAGGCGTCGGGGTTGTCGGGCAGCATCGTCTGAATTGTTTCGACCATCTGGTCGATCTGGGCCAACTGATCTGCGATGTTGATTGACGGATCTATGATGTGGTCAGCGGCGATCTTGATCGCGGCCAGATCCGTGGTGTCGGGGTTCTGTTGGAACAGCTCTGCAACCTCGTCGGTCACATCCGCGAATGCACGAGGGGGCAGGGACAATAGAATAAGGACAGCAACTAGGATCCGCATGAACAGGCCTTGCTTAAATGACGCAGCACTTGTGTAGCGTGATTTTGGGGCGAGAGGGAACCGTTTTGCGGACAACACGGTATTCCCTCTCTCAATTCTGTTGAGGTCAGTCGAAAGGGGTTTTTGACATTAAGGGTATGCGCGTATCTTTATTCTTGACAAATATAACGTACACGTGTACCTTTTAGGTGCGATGGATCAATCTGCGGAGAACTTGATGCCGGACGATTCTCTGAATGAGGTGCGATTTCCCAGTGATCGCGTTTCAGTCGCGGCTGGAATGTCGCAGAACTTGTTGAAAAGCTGGATCGGGCGCGGGTTCTTGGATGAAGAGCTTGATGGTGTCGGTACCCCCCTGCACCGACCGGGCCATGGKAAGCAGCGGTTGTTTTGGTTCTCGCAGGTGATCAGGCTGGCAATTGCCAGAGAATTGACCAGTTTCGGGTTTGAGGTTCCAACGGCGTTAAGGCATGCCCTGAAATTCACCCACTTTGGCTCCTCAGCTGCATCGTGGGGTACGGCTGATAGCGAAGGGGGTAAAGAGCCTTTCCGTCACCCAGGTCGCTTGTTTGTCGCTGTCAGGGGGGGGGCAGTTGAAACCTGGCTCGCTGCCTGTGGAGATGAGGTGGAAGTGTTTGGGGTTGAGGCGGACGATAGGTTTACCGAAGTCATCGGCAAACTGGGATTTGTCCCGGAACCCAAGTTTTTTGGATCATCAGACGGAGTTGCTTTTCTCAATGTTACTGAGATCTGGAACGAAGTCATGAATAGCCTGGAGTTCAATCCTTCACCCGAACTCTAGGTGGGCCGACGAAGAAAGTCAATTTTGACTGCATAATTTCAGGCCAGGAAAGGAGTTTCATGTGTTATCCAAAAGCAACAGTGAGGCAGTCTGATCTGACACGCTACTTCAAGGCAATGAAGGCAGCGGGATTTCAGGACTTTAAAGTAGAAATTAAACCGTCGGGACGGGTTCTGCTTTCCACGCAAGGCCCAATCTCAAATCATCAAAATCCTTGCGATAGATTGCTAGATTGATGCGCCGCAAGAACCCATTTCCTGGAGTGACCCGCACTGTTGACCGGCACGGAAAGGAAAGGTTAGGTTTCGTTTTCGCCGGAAAAGTTTTCTTGCTATCTTCCTGGGCCGTACGGTTCTGTCGATTTCAGAACGGCTTACGAGGCGGCTGAGGAGGGAGTGAAATCGCCGCAGAAACGCGATGGTGCAGCGCGCGGAACGTTGAAATGGGTTGGAGAGCAGTATCTCAGGTCCGCGAAATTCCACCGTAGGTCCGAAGTTTCTAAGCGTGTGCTACGCCGGGAACTTKATTGGTTGTTTGACGTTGTAGGGGATCTTCCCGTTGACCGCTTTCAGGTGCGCCATGTTGAAGCTGTAATGGCCAGGAAAACCGGGCCAGCAGCTGCAAACAAAGTCAAAAAGAACCTATCTCTATTGTTCAACTACGCGGTCAAAAAGGGATATGGTGTGACTTTCAATCCAGCGCAACATGCCGACAAGTGGAAAGAGAACCCTGACGGCTTCCACACATGGACGGAGGCGGAAATCGAAGCCTTTAAAGCTCATCATTCTTCGGGTTCGAAAGCACGACTGGCATTGGCATTATTTCTATTCATCGGGGCCTCACGCCAGGACGTAGCGCGGCTAGGATGGCAGAATGTGGCGGCAGGTCGGATCACGTACCGTCGGGGCAAAACAGGCATCGAGGCGAATCTTCCAATCTTGCCCGAGTTGGCGACCGAATTGCTGAATGTCCCTAAGGACCAGATGCTATTTCTTACACATAGTAAGGGCAGGCCATACAAGCCAGAAACACTTGGCAACTGGTTCAAGGGCCAGTGCCGCGCCGCTGGAGTCCCAGGCGCGGCACACGGTCTACGAAAATCGGGGGCAACAAGATTAGCCAATAACGGCGCTACCCCAGATGAAATTCGGGCATTTATGGCTCACAAGACGAATAAGGAGGGAGCGACATATACGAGGAAAGCGGACCGGTCGAAGCTGGCAGATAGCGGTTTGGCAAAAGCCTTAGAAGGAAAGTAGAACAAAAACCTGTCCAACCTAAGCACAAGGTTGGACAATGCGAAAGGCAAGCATATGGAAACTCGCAACTTTTCGACAGATGTGGCAGCCCGTACGAGAATCGAACTCGTCTTTCCAGGTTGAAAACCTGGCGTCCTAACCGATAGACGAACGGGCCACTTGGCGTGTGAGGCGGTGTTTAAATAACCCGCATCCGGGACGCAAGAGGGTATTTTGAAAAAGTCATAACAGACTTCTGATCGGCCAGACGGATACCCATTTCCCAGGGGAGCGCACGTAGGGCCGCCGCCCAAATCCCATCAGACTAGGTTTGACTGGATGGAATGACTGGCAATGCCGTTTGCACTGGCAGGGATCGGTATCGCTGCACATCGACATTACGGAAATCCAGGCAATAATAGCCTTATTCTGGTCAAATATGCCCTGGACAGGCTGTGTTGGTCTCCAAAACTTTGGATGTTTGAAAGCTGAAATTGATGTCGTTCCGCGGGCAGACTGTTCGTTCTGAGTGTATTGTAGAGTGGGAAAAGTCAGTACAGGCACTGCTGAATAAGACGCCTACTGTTAAACCTGCTAACCAAAACCAGAGCGGATCAATTGTTAGCCCCAGAGAGAGACTTAGAAGAACAACCGCGGCCATGATTCCGTCATGAAACTTTTGTTTCAGGCCGCTTCCGAGGCGGCAATTGGGTTTGGTCATAAGAGGCAGTAAATCTGGTTCTGGCAATCAGCTCTCTGATTTATCCTGACCAAGATCCGAATTCTCAAGCTGGCAAGGTAAGGGGTGGCAGGACAAAACCCAACTTCTGGAGTGTGTTGAAAACGACTGCTCAGCCAAATTCATCGGCATCTATTGTGTCGCCTAGAGTAATGCTTCTCTGCGATGGATTGGAAATCATGCCGACTAAGACCTCACAAACAATGAAATGAATGGGGGAAGTCCGGGTCGTGAGGCGCCCCTGGCCTCATAACGCAATCCAGTGCAGGCGCTACATTACATTGGCAGATTGTAGGGAAGTGGCAGCCCGTACGAGAATCGAACTCGTCTTTCCAGGTTGAAAACCTGGCGTCCTAACCGATAGACGAACGGGCCACTTGCTGTGATCGGGTATTAGTAATTCCCGCTGCGCACCGCAAGTAAAAAAATGCGCAGCGATGAACTTTCTTTACGGCGACACCAATAGTGACCATCCCTAGGCTGGTGCGGCATCTTCCAGACGCAGCTGGGCACTTTGGCGCCCGCCCCAAGTATTGATCTCCAGCCGTCCGGCAAAGTGGAAGCGGGCGCCGCCATGGTCCAGCAACTGCTGACCCATAGGGGTGTCAAAGGCCCCAAAACAGATGGCATCGATCCCACCGCCAATGCCGTCGCTGAGGGAGAGTTTCAAATGCGAGGATCCGACCCGTTTGGCAAACCGCACCTGCAGATCGGGAAAGGCGTAGCGCGGTGCTGGGGCACCAGCCCCAAACGGCCCGGCTTGTTCGATCTGCTCGATCATTTCGACCGTTGCAGCGCCTGGCATCAGCACTCCGTCCAGTTTTAAGTCCGAGGGGCCCAGATTTCCGGCACCCTGTTTTTCCAGCAGCTCGGAGAGGCGTGCCATCGCGGCCTCCAACTGGTCCCGCTTGACACTCAGCCCGGCCGCCATCTTGTGTCCACCGCCCTTGATCAGCAACCCGTCACTGGCCAACCGCTGAATGGCCGCGCCTAGGTCGATTCCGCTGACCGACCGGCCCGAACCCTTGCCTTCACCGCCGTCYAAGCCAATCACCACCGCAGGACGCCCGGTGGCCTCTTTCAACCGCGACGCCACGATGCCCACCACGCCCGGATGCCAGCCCTCGCCAGCGGCCCAGACCAGCGGCGCATCAAATCCACGTTCCTCAGCCTGTTCCATCGCAGCCGCGCGCACTGCGCCTTCAATCTCTCGGCGCTCGGTGTTGAGCTGGTCCAGACGTTCGGCAATAGAGGTGGCCTCGGCCATGTCGTCCGTCGACAGCAGCCGTGCGCCCAGATCCGCCTTGCCAATACGCCCACCGGCATTGACCCGCGGCCCCAGCATAAATCCCAGACTATAGGTCGAGGGCGCCGAATCCATTTTCGATACATCCGCCAGTGCCACCAGACCGGGGCGTTGACGCGCCGCCATTACCTTTAGTCCCTGGCGTACTAAGGCGCGGTTGGCGCCAATCAGCGGCGCCACATCCGCCACCGTTGCCAGCGCCACCAGATCCAGCATCGCCATGAGGTCGGGGCCGGTGCCATGGCCCCCTTCGCGCAACTGCCGGCGCGCCTCGACCAGCATCAGAAATACCACCCCGGCGGCGCAGAAATAGCCCAGCTCACCGTCTTCGTCCTGCCGGTTGGGGTTCACCACCGCAACGCAGTCGGGCAATGTTTCACCACCCAGGTGGTGATCCAGCACCACCACGTCAGCCCCTTTGGCCGCAGCAATCGGCCCATGGCTCAGCGTGCCGCAATCCACACAGATGATCAGATCATGATCCCGCGCCAGCGCCGCCATGGCTTCGTCATTGGGACCATAGCCTTCGTCTATCCGGTCCGGCACGTATAGCGTCGCCGTTAGCCCCATTTGTCGCAGCCAAACCAGCAACAGCGCGGCCGAGCTTCCGCCATCCACGTCATAATCGGCAAATACAGCGATCCGCTGCCGCTGTTGCGCCGCCAACAGGAACCGCCGCGCGGCCACCTCCATGTCCTTCATTCGTCGCGGGTCTGGCAGCAGATCCTTAAGTTGCGGGGTTAAAAACCCTTTGGCTTCATGCAGAGGCACGCCGCGGCGCGCCAGCACCTGACAGACTGCTGCAGCAATATCGCTTTGCTGCGCCATCGCTTCTGCGGCGCGCTCCACATCAATGCCCGGCCCCATCCAGCAGCGCCCGGTCAGGGATTGTTCAACATTCAGAAACGCCACAGCGCAGTCCTCCACTTAAAATGCTAAAAGGCCGAAACCCTCCCAGGTTCGGCCTKTCTTCTTGTTTAAAATACCTCCGCCGGAGGCATCCGACAGCAGCAGCAAGGCACAGGCCCCGCGAAGGGTCAGACCGGGGTGCGATAAGACATCCGACGCACCGAGCCGGATTTCGACCGCATCAACAGGGTGGTGGTCTCCACCCAACCCGGCGAGCGTTTGATGGCCGGCAGTAGGGTGCCGCCGGTGACGCCGGTGGCGGCAAAGATCACGTCCTTGGTGACCATATCATCGCGCGAATAGATCCGGTTCAGATCGGTGATGCCAGCTTTGGCAGCGCGGCCGCGCTCGTCGTCGTTGCGAAACAGCAGGCGGCCAAAGATCTGCCCCCCCATACATTTGAGTGCCGCAGCTGCCAACACGCCCTCTGGCGCGCCACCCTGGCCCATATACATGTCGATGCCGGTGATCTCGCTCTCGGCGCAATGCATCACCCCAGCGACATCGCCGTCGGTAATCAGCCGGATCGCTGCGCCTGTGTCGCGTACCTCGGCGATCATCGATTCGTGACGGGGGCGTTCCAGAATACACACGGTGATGTCCGAGGCGGTGCAGCTCTTGGCCTTGGCCAGTGCGTGAACGCGTTCGGCAGGGCTCATATCCAGAGTGACCACGCCTTCGGGCAGGCCGGGGCCAACGGCCAGCTTATCCATATAGACATCCGGCGCATGCAGCATGGAGCCGCGTGGCCCCATGGCAATCACCGTCAGCGCGTTTGGCATGTCTTTGGCGGTCAGCGTGGTGCCTTCCAGCGGATCCAGTGCGATGTCAACGCCAGGGCCGTTGCCAGTGCCCACCTTTTCACCGATGAACAACATTGGCGCCTCATCGCGCTCGCCTTCGCCGATGACAACTACGCCGGCGATATCCAGCAAATTCAATTGCTCACGCATGGCGTTGACAGCAGCTTGGTCGGCGGCTTTTTCGTCACCGCGCCCTACCAGAGAGGCTGAGGCCAGTGCCGCCTGTTCTGCAACACGGGCGAGGCCCAGCGACAACATACGATCATTAAAAGCAGAGTCAGAGGGTCTCGAGGTCATGCTAAATATCCTGTGTCAATCAGAGCGGGGTCTTCGTCGCATACCCTGCGCGGGGCAGGGCGAGCAAGGGCCGTTAGCGGTCACAGTGGCAACTCAGAGCTGTCGCCTGCTGTGACACAGTAAATTTTTGCCGGATTATCCGACGATCAAAGTTCTTCAATGCGCAAAGCAACGGGCGTGCTGTCCACCACATCACTAACTTCCAGGGCCTCCAATGCCACGTCCAATGTTGCACGGGTGCATTTGTGGGTAACGATCAGCACCGGAGCGGTGGGCTCGGAGTGGCCGTACTGGCGCATCCGRTCRATSGARAYKCCSGMATCMCCSAGMRYCGTKGYRAYCTTGGCCARSGCKCCGGGTTTRTCCWKCAGSRWCATGCGCARRTAATASGGYGCWGGMAGGCCRSTKYGKGCSGSKGGKAYATCSRMCAGRSTGGTKGCRGGYTGSCCAAAKGTSGCMAWCCGSRWKCCSCGYGCCAGATCRCAGATGTCWCCRAKCACMGCRCTKGCGGTSGGGCCTTSSCCGGCACCKGGGCCACGCAGSACRATYTGYTCRACCGCRTCKCCYTCRATCACCACCATATTGGTGCCGCCTTCCAGCTGACCCAATGGTGAATTGGCCGGCACCAGGCAGGGCGACATGCGTTGTTCCAATCCACGTGCCGAGCGCTGTGCCACACCCAGAAGCTTGATGCGGAAGCCCATGTCGGCGGCTTGGTTGATGTCTTCCAGGGTAATGTGCTGGATACCTTCCAGCTGCACGTTGTCAAAGGCTGGTTTAGAGCCAAAGGCAATGGCGGCCAGCAAGGCCAATTTGTGACCGGCGTCGATTCCACCCACATCCAGATTTGGGTCCGCTTCGAGATAACCCAGCTTGCCACACTCCTCGAACAGCGCGTCGTAGCCCTGACCGGTGGCCTGCATCTGAGTCAGGATGTAGTTGCAGGTGCCATTCATTACCCCCATGACGCGGGTGATCTCATTGCCCGCCAGGCTTTCAGTCAATGCCTTGATCACCGGGATGCCACCGGCGACGGCCGCTTCGAACCGGATGACCTGACCTGCAGCTTCGGCTTGTTCGGCCAGTGCCTGCCCGTGAATGGCCAGCAGCGCTTTATTGGCGGTGACAACGTCTTTACCGGCGGCCAACGCCGCCTCGGTTGCGATCTTGGCCGGGCCTCCGTGGCCCCCCATCAGTTCGACAAAGACGTCAATATCGTCCCGCACCGCCAGCGCGACAGGGTCGCTCTCCCAGGCGTAACTGCTCAGCGAGACGCCACGGTCCTTACCCGCGTCGCGGGCCGAGACAGCTGAAATCACCACTGGCCGACCTGTGCGGGCCTCCAGCATGGCGGCCTGACGGCGAATGATTTTCACCACCCCCATACCGACGGTGCCCAAACCTGCAATTCCAAGACGAAGCGGCTTTGTCATAGCTGGTGATCCTTGTTTTCCCGTTTGACTCTCGCCTTAGCCGGCTCTGCCGAGGGGCGCAACGGCGCTGAGCCGTCAGCCAAGATCCGTGCTCATCCGCAAAACCTGTGCCTGGTTCGCTTCGGGACGCTCCCGCACCCTCCCGCCCCATCGGCAAAGCCGATGTCGCAGGCGGGTTTGGGCCTGGCGCCGCTTTGCGGCGCAGAGCCCAACGGAAGGACGGCATCACGGATGCCTTGCGACGGGCGAAACACTTTCCTAGTGGTGCAGGCCGGAGGTCTTGGCATGATGTCAAAGGCGCCGATTGAGAGGCTCAAGCGCTTTGCCGTCCAGCTGTCACATGCGCTTCAGCTTGACTGAAATTCCAAATTGAACAAAATGGCTGTTGGTGTCAAATCTACCATTGGTTTGCCCGAAAATTTCCGTTCCAATCTTGGCTCCTGTCAGTCCTCTGAAACGATACCCAAAATCAACCTCTATGTTGTCGGAAGCCGAAAATCTGAAGCCTGCTCCGGCCTGATAAGCAAACGCAAGATCTGATCCATTCAATTCATGTACAGTTTGGCCATTTAGAAGCGATTTTGCATCTACCAAGCTTATGCCAATCCCGCCGCCGACATAGGGCCGGAACTGCCCTTTTGGATTGAAATCATACCACATATTCGCAAGCAAATTTGTCGTTTTGATCTTGCCTGACGCACTCCCGGATGACGCAGAAAAGGCTGGATTGCTATAGGTTTGAGACTCTATTGAATTAGTGGAATGCGACAATTCAATTTCACCGCGAACGTTGGGACGTAAAGTTGTGCCAAGTGACAGGCCCAACAGATAGCCAGATTTGACACCGTGTTTTGTGGACCCGTTGTTAGCTGGTGTAGCCGGATGCACGTAATCATGAGTGACGTCGTTCAAAAAGGCTGCCCCTCCAAAAACGGTGAGGTAGGTGCCATCACTGGCCCAAAAATTTGCAGGGGTGTCCTTGGCGGAGGCGCTTTCGACAAAAAGGACAGAAACTGATGCGACAACCAAAAGGATACGAGACGTAGTTCTCATGTTGAAAATTCCAAAAATGTGATTCAGTTAAGACCTTGGTTGATCTATATTTTTTGTGCTCCGGCAAGCAAGTGCATAGAATTTCAAATGTGATATTTGTGCAAATTTATGTACAGGAATGCAGCTCAGACTTGGGGCACAGGGCGTTCCACAACACAGTTTATTCTGAAACGGAGCTCAGCGCCTTGGCGCGTTTTTTCAGCCGAGCGCTGCGGGCTGCCAGTTGCTGCTCCAGCTCTGCGCTCTGGGTGCCGGGGAGTGGCAAGGGCTCAACGGCCTGATCCAGCGGCACCAAGGTCGGATAGGGGATGGATTTCAAATCGGCGGTCAGCCGGTCCTCCAGCTCGGGCACGCGGGTGCAGGCCGTTGCAGCCAAGGCAATACTGCAGGCACAGATAATTAGCGCAAACGAGCGTGGCATGACGAGGTGTCCTTATGTCCATCCCATTGATGCCTGTTTGCTGGAAAAGTCGCAAGCGGGGGTTTTTTCTGAACGTCTGTTCAGATAGTCTGATCCCATGGCACGTACCCAAGGGTCACATTCCGGCATCACCGGCCCGCGCATCCGTGACGCGGCGTTGCGGCTGTTTGCCCAACACGGTTTTGCCGCAGTCTCGATGCGCCAGATCGCGCGCGAGGTTGGGGTGCAGGCCGGAGCGTTGTATAATTACACCCCGGACAAGCAAAGCCTGCTGTTTCACCTGATGGAAGGTCATATGACCGAGCTTCTGGCCTCGTGGGGGGACCAGCCCGGCGGCGGTGATTCCTTGTCACAGCTTGAGGCCTTTACGCGATTCCATATCCGGTTTCACCTGCAGCGGCCCGATGCGGTTTTCATCGCCTATATGGAGCTGCGCAACCTGTCGCCGGAAAATTTCATAGCTATCGAATCCCTGCGCCGCGAATATGAAAACGCACTGGAATCGATCCTGAAAAAGGGCGTGACCGAAGGCGTGCTTTTGGTGCCAGACACCAAGATCGCAACGCTGGCGGTGATTGCCATGTTGAATGGGGTCAACACCTGGTATCGCGATGGCGGCCGGTTGTCGCTGGACCAAGTCGAGGTGATCTATTGGGAGATGGTGCGCCGGGCCATGATGGTGTGAACTCGCTCAGGCTAAGCACGGATCGGTTGTGCAGCGGCGACTGGCGTCGGCTTGGCTCAAACGATTTGGCGGCGCTGTTTGCACCAGAGGTGGTGGAATTTCTGCCCATGGGGTTTCAGGGTCAAAGAACAGAGACCGATCAGCGGAATTTCCTGGCCGAATTGTCACAGCAGGCCGAGGTGCTGGCGTTGTTTGATGCGTCCGGTCAGGGTGTTGGATTGCTGATCCTGTCACATGCCAACCCAGGCAGCCCCGAGCGTCACCTTGGCTATCTTTTGGCCCAGCACGTCTGGGGGCAGGGGCTGGCGACCGGGCTGATCGCGGCGCTGCAGGATCTGTTTCGGTGCTCGGATGTTATTCTGAGTGGCAGAGTGATGCTTGGAAACACGGCATCGGCAAGAGCACTGCAACAGGCCGGATTTCTTAGCGAGGACAACGGCGACGAGGTGTTCTATCGCTGGTCGGGCGCGGCGCGCAGCTGACCCTATTCCCCCTCCATCTTTGGCCGGTCCAATGCCGCCAAGATCTTTCCTGGAGCTTCCCTGGTTTTTCTTTGCGGTTGCCTTCGCTGATGGCTTCGCTCACTTTGTCACTGGCAGTGGCGGATTGATGACGTCTAAGCCTTCATGCTCCCATTTGGGGCGGTTTCACGAAATTTGATCTGGAGCCGGAATGTTGGCAGTGCAAGTTTGATCGTGCCGCCCGGCAAGCATGTAAGCCTTGGTGTGATCAAACGAAACGGAGACAGAGATGGCTGAGTCAGACGACGCGAAAATTGAGGGCCGCTTACATGGCGAGCAGTTCGAGCCAGAGCATGAGGAAAATATCCTGCTGCGGCTGGTCTACATGGTGTTGATCGCTGTCATGATCTCTCTTGCCCAGACCGTTTTGGGCGCAGCGACGGTGGTGCAGTTTGTTATCATGCTGGTTAACAACAAACAGCCTAACGAGCGGTTGGCGGACTTCGGCACTGATTTGGGCATCTGGATAGCGAAAGCGGCCCGGTTCCAAACTGCAGCAAGCGACGTTAAGCCCTGGCCCTGGACCGAGCTGGATTAGGGGGCGAAATGTAGCTTAATTTCCGCCCACCACCAGTTGCCGTGAACCACCATTGATTGATGCTGGAGTGAGGGACTCCTTGTGACTGTTATCAGGACAGGCCGCGGCAGTTGATTCAGGCAATTGAGGCTGCGCTGGATCAACTGCCGCACCGTTTTAATGCGTCGGCCGGATGAAGTTGCCGTTGCGCAGCTCGGCAAAGGCCTGTTGCAGCTCTGCCTGGGTGTTCATCACAATGGGCCCGTGCCAGGCCACCGGTTCGTCAATTGGCGCCCCCGAAATCAGCAGGAACCGAACGCCCTGCGGTCCCGCCATCACAGTGATCTCATCCCCGCTGCCAAAACGCACTAGGGTCCGGTCACCGGACATGTCACGGATGTGCAACTCTTCACCTGCAACCTCTTTCTCGAGCAGTACCCCCTGCGGCGGTGAGGCATCACTGAAGGCCGCCTGACCGTCAAACACATAGGCAAAGGCGCGCCGGTAGGTGTCGATCTTGAAGGTCTTTTTGACCCCAGCCGGCACATGGATGTCCAAATACTGTGGATCTGCGGCAATGCCATCCACCGGGCCACGTTTGCCCCAGAACTCTCCCACAATCACCTTCACGCGGGTGCCGTCGTCGTCGACCACCTCGGGAATGTCGCTGCTGCCAACATCCTGATAACGCGGTGCGGTCATCTTCTGGGCGCCGGGCAGATTGCCCCACAACTGGAACCCATGCATCTGGCCCGAGGCATTCCCATTGGGCATTTCCTGATGCATGATGCCCGACCCGGCGGTCATCCATTGCACGTCACCAGCGGCCAGAGTGCCTGAGTTGCCCAGCGAATCCGTGTGCTCGACCGTGCCAGACAACACATAGGTGATGGTTTCGATGCCGCGATGSGGRTGCCAGGGRAANCCCTTTTYGRNAATCYTCRGGGYGCTCRTTGCGAAARTCRTCAAACAGCAGGAAYGGRTCCAGYTCRCTGGGRTCCTGAAASCCAAAGGCGCGGTGCAGCTTGACGCCGGCGCCCTCCATCGTCGGGACTGCGTTGCGGGTTTCTAGAACGGGTCTGAGCGACATCTGATTGCCTCCGTAAAATCCTCTGTTGCTGCAAAGATAGACATGCAGAGGSGTTGGGCAAGCGACCTGCGGAAACGGGGGCTGTGCGCTGATGCGCAGATCTCGCAATTCTGGACCGTTTCGGCGGAAATTGCAGCGAATTGTGGCAGGGCGAGAACTGGGGCTTGAAACCTCCCCTGGAAATTATCTATTAATCAGGCGTGCCGGGACTGTCCGGTCGGAAAATTATCTATAATTTCCTCGTGGGAGATCACATGTTGGATGCCAGCCCTATCCGCAACGACTGGACGCGTGAGCAAGCCGAAGCGATTTACAATCAGCCGTTCATGGATCTGTTGTTTCAGGCACAGACGGTGCACCGGCAGAATTTCGACCCCAACCAGGTGCAGAAATCCAAACTGCTCAGCATCAAGACCGGCGGCTGTGCCGAAGATTGTGCCTACTGTTCGCAGTCGGCCCGCAACGGCGCCCAGCTCTCCGCCTCCAAGCTGATCGAGGTGGAACGGGTGATATCCGAGGCTCGCAAGGCCAAAGAGGGTGGTGCGACGCGCTATTGCATGGGCGCCGCCTGGCGCTCGCCCAAGGATCGCGACATGGCGGCGCTTGAGGCGATGGTGAAGGGCGTCAAGGATCTGGGCATGGAAACCTGCATGACCTTGGGCATGCTGGACGACGAACAGGTGTTCCGCCTGCGTGATTCTGGGCTCGACTATTACAACCACAACATCGACACCTCTGAGCGGTATTACTCCGAAATCATCACCACCCGTACATTTGCTGACCGCATCGACACCCTGAACCGGGTGCGCGAGGCGGGGATTAAGGTCTGTGCTGGTGGAATCGTTGGCATGGGCGAGCAGCAGATGGATCGCATCGACATGATGCTGACGCTGGCGACATTGGAAGAGCACCCGGATTCGGTGCCGGTCAACATGCTGATCCCGATCCCCGACACTCCACTGGCGGATGTGGAAAAGCTGGATCCAATCGAATTTGTCCGCACCGTGGCTTTGGCGCGTATCCTGATGCCCAAGACGCATGTGCGCCTGTCCGCGGGCCGTACTGACATGAGCGACGAGATGCAGGCGATGTGTTTCTTTGCCGGGGCCAATTCGATCTTTGTCGGCGACACTCTGCTGACCGCCGACAACCCCGAGGAGGACAAGGATACCGCATTGTTCGCCCGTCTTGGCATCTCTGCCATGGCTTTGGGCTGCGACGGATCAAGATGAGCACGGGCGTCTTCCCGCGCCATCAACAGGCGCTGGAGGCGCTCAAGTTGCGCGGCCGCTACCGCAGTCTGATCCCGCGCGCCGGGCATGATTTTTCGTCCAATGATTATCTGGGTCTGGCCGGGTCGGACCTGCTGCGCGATGCCGCCACTGCGGCGCTGGCACGTGGTGTGCCGGTTGGGGCAGGTGGTTCGCGACTGCTGCGCGGCAATGACAGCGAACATCAGGTGTTGGAACGTGAGGCGGCCAAGTTTTTTGGCACCGAGGCCGCGTTGTTTATCAATGGTGGCTTTACTGCCAATCTGGCAATTTTCTCAACCCTGCCTCAGCACGGCGATCTGGTGCTGCATGATGCGCTGATCCACGCCAGCACCCACGACGGGATGCGACTGGGACGGGCACAAACGCAGAGCTTTGCCCATAATGAGGTTTCCGCCGCCGAGGCCGCCATAGCCAAATGGCGGGGTGAGGGCGGTACCGGTCAAATCTGGATCGCGGTTGAAGCGGTCTATTCGATGGATGGCGACTGCGCCCCCGTGGCGGCATTGGCGGATCTGGCAGAGCGTGAAGATGCGGTGTTGGTGCTGGACGAGGCACATTCCACCGGCGTGTTCGGCGATCAGGGGCGCGGGTTGGGGCAGGACATTGCCCATCAGCCCAACGTGTTGTCCTTGCACACTTGCGGCAAGGCGCTGGGGGTGTCCGGTGCTTTGATTTGTGGGGCCGGACCGCTGATCGAGACGCTGATCAACAAGGCGCGTGCCTTTATCTTTGCCACCGCACCATCACCGCTGAACGCCGCGCTTGTTCGGGCTGCATTAACGGAACTGGGTGAGAACCCGGCCCGGCAGGCACAGGCTTGGGACATGATCCATCACGCGCATAACGAGGCCAAAGCCCATTGCGGTCTGACGGGGTTCGAAACTCAAATCCTGCCGGTGATCATCGGCGATGACAAACACACCATGGCCGTGGCGCAGGCCCTGCAAGCCAAGGGCTATGACATTCGCGGCATCCGCCCGCCAACCGTACCACGCGGTACGTCACGGTTGCGGATCTCGATCACACTCAATTCCTCGCGTCAGGTGATATCGGCCCTTTTTGCCGACCTGGCTGGCCTTATGGAGAACTCGAGATGAGCGCCATCGTTGTCACCGGCACTGATACCGGCATTGGCAAGACCGTGTTTTCAGCCGGTTTGGTTGCCGCGCTAAGGGGCAGTTATTGGAAACCAGTGCAATCGGGGCTGGAAGAGGAAACCGACAGCCAGATCGTCGCCCGTCTGTCCGGTCGCCCCGTGCTGCCCGAGGGGTATTTGCTGAAGCTGCCAGCCTCGCCACATCTGTCGGCTGAGGCTGAGGGGGGTGAGATCGACCCCGGCTCACTGACCCTGCCACAGGTTGACGGCGTATTGGTGGCCGAGGGCGCCGGCGGGGTGATGGTGCCGCTCAATCGAGAGGTGCTGTTTTTGGATCTGTTCGCCCAATGGGGCGCGCCGGTGATCCTCTGTGCMCGYACGCARYTGGGCACYATCAAYCAYACRYTATTGTCRTTGCARGCSCTKCGCGGSGYKGGCTGTGATGTGRTGGGCGTGGYRTTCATTGGCGAGGCYGAAGWTGARGTRGARMARACGATYTGCCAGTTYGGTAACGTTGCGCATTTGGGTAGATTGCCTGTGATTGATGGATTGAACCAAAACACGGTAGCGCCTGGCGGCTGGTCTCAAAAAGTCAATGAGGCGCTCTCCCAAACTTTCGCGGCCCATATCGACATCGACACGATCAAAAAGGCGATCCAGCCATGAGCGCAGACAATCTGAACCAGCTGGAATTTGACCAGCAACACCTCTGGCATCCCTATACCAACGTCACCAAGCCGGGGCCGACCTTTGTGGTAAAGGACGCTCAAGGGGTGCATCTGACACTGGATGATGGCTGCCAGTTGATCGACGCGATGTCGTCGTGGTGGTGCATGATGCATGGGCACCGTAACCCACGGGTGACCCAGGCAATGCATGATCAGCTGGACCGGTTGCCGCATGTGATGTTCGGCGGCTTGACCCACGACCCAGCGATCAATCTGGGCCGCAAGCTGTTGGAGATTACCCCCGACAGCCTGATCCGGATCTTCTATTGTGACAGCGGCTCGGTTTCGGTTGAGGTGGCGATGAAAATGGCGGTGCAGTACCAACACGCCATGGGTTTTGTCGGGCGCTCAAAGTTTGCCACCGTGCGCTCGGGCTATCATGGCGACACCTGGAAGGCGATGAGCGTCTGTGACCCGGATACCGGCATGCACCACCTGTTTCAGGGCGCGCTGAGCGTGCAGCATTTTGTCTCGCGCCCACCGATCCGTATTGATGATGAGTGGACTGACGATCCGGCGCGGAACGGTCTGGGCGAATTGCGTGGCCTGCTGGAGGCCAGCCATGAGCAGATCGCCGGCTTTATTCTGGAACCGGTGGTGCAGGGCACAGGGGGGATGTATTTTTACCATCCCGAATACCTCAATCAGGCCCGCGCGCTCTGTGATGAGTTGGGTATTCTGCTGATCTTTGATGAGATTGCCACCGGGTTTGGCCGCACCGGCGCGCTGTTTGCCACCGATCTGTGCACCGTGGAGCCGGATATCATCTGTCTGGGCAAGGGGCTGACGGCTGGGCATATCTCGTTTGCCGCGACCCTGACCAATGACCGCGTGGCAACAGGCATCGGCGGCGGCAGCCCCGGCATCTTTATGCATGGTCCCACCTATATGGCGAACCCGCTGGCCTGTGTTGCAGCGCTGGCCTCGCTGGAGCTGCTGAGTGATCAGGACTGGAGCGGAACTGTCGCAGGCATCGCCGCGCAGTTGAACGCCGAGCTGGAACCTGCCCGTGCGCTGCCCAATGTGGCAGATGTGCGGGTGCTTGGCGCGATTGGGGTGATCGAGATGAAACACCAGGTCTCGGCCGATCAGGCGCATGGGATGGCGCGCGAGATGGGGGTGTTCTTGCGCCCCTTTGGCAATAATATCTATACCATGCCCCCCTTTATCACCACGCCGGATCAGCTGAGCCAGATCACTGATGGCATGCTGCGTCTGGCGCGCGAGTTGTAATGCAGTTCCGCTGGCTGAAACGAGGGCAGGCGCTATCCGGCGCATCAGCCGGGCCAAACGCTGAGGTTATCGTTGTGTTTGGCGGCTGGGCGGTGGGCCCAGAGGTGTTTCAGCACCTTACAGGTCCGCAGGACATTTTATTCGCCAGCGACTACCGTGATCTGGAGGCCGATCTGCCGGATCTATCTTCTTATGCACGGGTCAGCCTCGTCGCGTGGTCTTTTGGTGTCGCCTCTTACGGCCATTGGCAGCAGGGCCGCGCCGATCCTTTTGGGCGCAAGGTGGCGGTGAATGGGACCCTGACGCCAGTCAACCGGGCCACCGGGGTGCCGCCATCGGCCATGACCCGGACAATCGAAACGCTAAGCCAAGACGCCTATCAGCTGTTTCTGATCCGGGTGTTCAACTTGGAACAGCCGCAGTCCGACATCGACATCGCCGCCCGCAGGGAGGAATTGCAGGCGATAGAGAGGCGCGGAGATGCGCATGATGTGACGTTTGACCTTGTGTGGATCAGTTGCTCTGATAAGATCTTTCCACCTGCCAACCAGGCCCGTGCCTGGTCCGAGGATATGGTGCGAGATATTCAGGCACCACATGCGCCCTTTGGGCAGTTTAAGGCTTGGCAGGAGCTAATGGCATGAGAGACCACACGCCTTCACTGCTGAACCAAAACCGCGTCCGGCAGAGCTTTCGCCGGGGGCTGAGCAGTTATCACCAGCACGCCAGCGTGCAGGCAGAAATCGCCACGCGACTGGTGCAGCTGCTGCGCCAACAGGGAGCTCCGGTCCGGTTCGAGAATGTGCTGGAATTTGGCTGTGGTACCGGGCATTTGACGCAGGTTCTGATGCAGAATCTCGACATTCATCATCTGACTTTAAACGATCTGGTCCCCGAGGTGGCTCCGGGGTTGAGCGCGCTGACCGCACAGCGGGCAGAGAGAACAGAATTCACCTTTGGTCCCATCGAGACAGTGCCATTGCCGCTTGAACTGGACCTGATCACCTCGGCCTCGACCATACAATGGCTGAACGATGCGCCTGCGCTGATGGCGCGATTGACGGCACGGCTGTGTCCCGGCGGCTGGCTGGCGATTTCCGGCTTTGGCACCGCACAGTTTCATCAGTTGCGCAGCCTCGGCTCCTCGGCGGCAGCCCCGAGTTACGTCGATGCGCAAGACTGGTCGGCCCTTCTGCCCCGAGATGTCGAGTTGGTACTTGTGTTGCAACGTCCCGTTGAGATGCTGTTTGAAAGCGCCATCGATTTGCTGCGCCACCTGCGCAATACGGGTGTCAATGCTCAGGCCGAACAACATTGGAGCCGGGGGCGGCTAAAGGATTTTGAAGACCGATATCGTAGCCAATACGGTCAAAACGGCAGGCTACCACTCAGCTATGACCCAGTATGGATGATCGCTCGAAAACACGGTTAGGCCTTTGTAGATAGCCGGAAAATTCGAATTTTCCGGATCGGATTATTGCAATAATCCGGCTATTTTGGCAGGCCGTCGAGGCCCATCACCTCTTTTTCCTCTTGGTAAATGGATCCGACGTGGAGAACGGATCGGCGCTGCCGTTCAGCGCTTCGTGGTAGGATCTCTGACAGGCCACAACTTCGTTGAACGCCTTGCGGGATCCACGCAGGGTGTAGCGGCCCAGTGTGGTGCCATCAAAGCTCCAGGTCATTGAACTCTTGCGCTGGAATTCGTCGATGAACAGATCTGCCTGATCCGAATTGGCATCGATCAACATGTTCAAGCCGGGGAAGTTATCAACACGGATTCCATCCATTGCCAGGGTCCAGGGGCTTTCATTGCCGAACCGGGCGGTGATGGAATATTCAGTGCCGTCTTCAATCGATCTCCAGCGTTCGTCCAGCAGGGTAATGTCGAGGTTCAACTCACCGTCGGTATTGTCAAAGCCAATGAAAAAGGCGGTATCTTCGTCGAACATAGCAAAGGCCTGGCACCCTTCGGAGGCCGGGTAAAAGGAAATATCCCAGCCGCCTATGGTTTTCCAGTCGATGGTATCGGCTGCGGCACTACTGCCAGTGGTCAAGAGCGCTGCCGCCAAGCCCGCGCCCAGAATGGAAGCAATTGAACAATTGGTTGTCATGAACATCCTCCTGATTTCTATACGTTTGACTATATGGCGTTTTGGAGATCTGCCCACCGGTGTGGGTAGCATTGCTTTGATATTCGGACAAAAAGAATCACACAAGCTGCTGGTTGGAGGCAAATCGAGCCGTCACAACGCAGACACAAGTGGTCGACGGCGGCGGGATGTTCGCGTTAGCCAGAGGCAATTGCTACCCTGTCGCCAGATTGCGCACTGGCTTTTTTGCGGTCGCAATTTTGGGCGTGTGCTATTGATTGGCAAAATGCGGCGTACACTTGAAAAGTTGATTTATCGCATCAAAAATTGAATGGCCAAACAAAAAATGGCAATTTGCGGCGCAGAAGCTCGACAAAGCGTCGTTATCCGGTCAAATACTTAAACGAACACCGGTCAGTCTAACGCCTTAGACAAGCCCTGATCGGGGTAGACCGAACGAGCCAAAGGCCCACTGGTTGCCAAAACACCATGAGCCAGATGGGTCCAATTGAGGCGCCAGCTCTTTCAATAGGGCGCGCAACATCAAAACTGGGAGTAGATTTATGAACATCAAGGGATATGTTGCGGCGATTGGGGCTGTTTCATTTGCGGTTACGGCTGGACTGGCCAGTGCAGCGGACATGGGCGCAGTGGACAAGCCGATCCGCCTGGCTGTCAATGAATGGACTGGTCAGCACGTCACCACTCATATTGCTGGCGAAATGCTCAAGGCAGCTGGCTATGATGTTGAATATGTCTCGGCTGGTATGATGAACCAGTTCCAGGCCATTGCTGATGGCGATATCCACGCAACACTGGAAATCTGGTCTTCGAATGTCTCGGATGACTACGCCAAGAAAATCTCCGAAGGCACCGTGGTTGAGCTGGGCGACCTGGAACTGAACGCGCGCGAAGGCATTGCTTATCCGGCGCACGTGGCCGAACTCTGCCCCGGATTGCCAGCTTGGGAAGCGCTGAAGGATTGCGGCCCACTGTTTGCCTCGGCTGAAACACTGCCTGCGGGTCGTCTGGTGGACTACCCCGCCGATTGGGGCACTCCGGGTGCCGACCGGATGACCGGTCTGGACCTGCCGTTCAAAGCGGTGCCTGCCGGATCCGAGGCGGCGCTGATTGTTGAGCTGCGTGCCTCGGTTGAGCGCAAGACACCGCTGTTGCTCACCTTCTGGCAGCCGCATTGGGCGATGTCGGCATATGACGTGAAATTTGTCGATCTGCCTGCCAGTGAAGAGGCCTGTTTCACCGATCCGGCCTGGGGTCCCAACCCCAATGCGATCAATGACTGTGACTTTGCAGCGTCGCGTATCTTCAAGGCGGGCTGGTCCGGTCTGGCAGACACATGGCCCGCAGCGGCCGAGATCCTGTCGAACTATACCTTGGCCGTTGAAGATCAGCAGCCGATGATGGGTGCGGTTGATGTGGACGGTGGCAAAGTCGAAGAAGTGGTTGCAACCTGGATGGCCGAGAACGAGGGCAAATGGCGCCCGGTTGTCGACGCAGCCACCAAATAAGCTGGTCGAGGTGAGCGATAAACCTCAGGCCGCCATCTCCTGCCAGAATGTCTGGCAGGTGTTTGGCCCCAACGCTGACAGCGCCTTATCCGAGGCGCTGTCAGGTCATTCCAGCCCCGAAGCCGCCGCCGCTGCGTTGCGTGGCAAGGGGCTGATCCCTGCCGTGCAGGACGTCAGTTTTGATGTGGCCGAGGGCGAACTGTTTGTCATCATGGGACTGTCGGGATCCGGTAAATCCACCCTGATCCGCTGTATCTCGCATCTGTTGCATCCAACCCATGGCGAGATTCGTATTGATGGCGAAAACATCGTCGAAGCCACAGCGAAACGGCTGATCGAGCTGCGGCGTAACAAGCTGGGCATGGTGTTCCAGCATTTCGGTCTGTTCCCGCATATGACCGTGGCCGACAATGTGGCTTATCCGCTGCGGGTGCAGGGGATCAAACGCAAAGCGCGGTTGGAAAGAGCCCAGAAAGTGATCGATCTGGTTGGTTTGGGTGGCCGTGAGAAACACCACCCGCGCGAGCTCTCCGGTGGCCAGCGTCAGCGTGTCGGCATTGCCCGATCCTTGGTGGCGGATTGCTCGGTCTGGTTCCTGGACGAGCCGTTTTCGGCGCTGGACCCATTGATCCGGCGGCAGTTGCAGGATGAATTCCTGCAAATTCAGGCCGAACTGAAAACCACCATCGTTTTCATCACCCATGACATCAACGAGGCGCTGAAACTGGCGGACCGTATCGCCATCATGCGCGATGGCAAGATCGTGCAAATCGGCACACCTTCGGACATTATTCTGAACCCGGTGGACGATTACGTACGCGAGTTTTCCAAGGATGTGGCCAAGGGGCGGCATGCCCGTTTGGCGTCGGTGATGCAGACCGGTCACGGGCTGGTTTACGGTGCTGATGATCCGGGGCTGCGGCTGGAGATGACACTGGATGCGGCACTGGCGCGCTGTATGGATCTGTACGAACCGGTGCCAGTGCGTGCTGAAGATGGCGCGTTGCTGGGGGTTGTGCACCCGGCGGATCTGGCAGCCGCTTTGCATGTGGATGCCGACTGATGGCGGGGTTGAGTAAGGCAAGCCTTGCCGCGCTGATCGTGTTGCTGGTGGGGACTTTGTGCCTGCTGCTGGAAAGTGCCGCGCCCTGGCTGGTGAGTTTTCCCGCCGCCTGGGAGCTGCCCGCCACCGAATGGGTTGGCACTGGGCTGGACTGGCTGCTGCAGGTGATCAAACCAACGGCGCGGACCTTCTCAGCGCTGATGGCCTATCCGWTGGAGGCCACCAATCTGGTTCTTGGCAGCTCTCCCTGGATCCTGGTGATCTGCGCGGTGACGGCTTTGGCCTGGTCGCTTGGCGGATTGCCGATGGCGCTGATGGTTGTGGTGGGACTGGGCTTTGTGGTGGCCTCGGGCTATTGGCACAAGGGCATGAACACCCTGTCGCTGGTCGCCGTGTCGGTGCCGCTTGCCCTGTTTGTTGGCGGCGCCATTGGCATCTTGGCCAATGAATATCCCCGCATCCGCAAGCCGGTGCAGGCGCTGCTGGATGTGATGCAGACGGTGCCGACCTTTGCCTATCTGACTCCGCTTCTGGTGCTGTTTGGCTTTGGTCCGGTGGTTGGGCTGATCGCCAGTGCGATCTATGCAGCACCACCCATGGCGCGCAATGTGCTGCTTGGGCTGGAGCGGGTTGAGCCAGAGATCAAAGAGGCTGCGGTGATGGCTGGCGGCACCCGGTTGCAACAGCTGTTTCAGGTCGAGATCCCCTCGGCCGCGACGCAAATCATGGTGGGCGTCAACCAAAGCCTGATGGCGGCGCTGTCGATGGTGATCATTGCGGCCATTATCGGTGGGTATGATGACATCGGCTGGGAAGTTCTGCTGACCATGCGCAAGGCGTGGTTTGGTCCAAGCCTGATGGCTGGCATGGTCATCGTGGTGTTTGCGGTGATCATCGACCGGATGAGCGGCACCCTGGCGCAGGACAACCGGCGTCGCTATGACCCGCGTGTTGCCTGGGGCATTCTGGGCTTGGGTATCATCGCCAGTGCTCTGTCCTGGAGCAGCCTACCGGACCCCTCTGACTATGCAATGTTTGAGGGCGTGGCCGATTATCTGGACACAGGCCTCAGCGCCTTTACCACCGCCAATGGCGACTGGCTGGCGGCCTTCAAGAACAATGCGATGTTCTATGGGCTGCTGCCGCTGCGCATCGGGTTGGATCAGGCTGTACTGCCGTTCACCTGGGGCTTTCAGTGGACCTCGCAAATGAGCCTTTGGTTGTTTGCTGGTGGCGCGGTTCTGGGGCTGGTTCTGGCCCTGCGCGGGCAAGTGACCTGGGGTATTATGGCATTGATTTTTATCGGCATGCTGGAAACCGGGATCACTAATTTGCCCTGGCCCTTTGTGCTGRTCGGCGCGGCAGCCTTGTGCTGGGTGGCATCGGGGCGCGGCCTCGCGTTGCTTGCGGTTGGATTGCTGAGCACCATTCTGGTGTCGGGATTGTGGGAACCTGCTTTGCTGTCACTGTATCTGAGCGGCGCGGCAGTGTTTGCCTGCGTTATCCTGGGCGGAGGCATTGGCCTGTTGTGTTCGGTGTCTCCATTGGCCTGGAGGGTCGTACGTCCGATCTGTGATATGCTGCAGACCATTCCGCTATTTGTGTTCCTGATCCCGGTACTGATGGTGTTYCAGATTGGCGAGTTCTCGGCGTTTCTGGCRATCATCACCTATGCGATTGTGCCGATGATCCGCTACAGCCAGCATGGGCTGGTGGACACCCCGGAGGAAATGATCGAGGCGGCCACCGCATCCGGTGCGACCACCTGGCAGATTCTGCGGGATATACGCGGGCCTTATGCGGCCCCAACCATCCTGCTGGGGCTGAACCAGACCATTCTCTATGCCTTTGCTATGTTGGTGATCACTGCGCTGGTTGGCACCACCGGTTTGGGTCAGTTGATCTATCTATCAAWTKKGSARRCSGAMRKYGGSWWKSGKMKYWNAGCAGGKKSRRSRWWSRCKWTCMKRRCWMKRATTGCCGATCGCATTGTTCAGGGCTTTGCCGAGGACCGGCGTAAGGTTCTGGGACTGTAAACTGAAACTTGGTTTGGCCCGGCATCGCCGGGCCGCGCCTGACCTTCCCGTCAAACCAAAGGTATGCCTGCGGCAAAACGGCGAAGGCGCTTTGCACCTCCCCAAGGTCAGGCGCGACCCCTGTGTGGTGGACGACAGTTCGGCCTTGGCCTAGATCTTCTGTAAGTATTTCATCATCATTGCCGGAAAACGATATGCCCGATTGGTTCGAATTCATCGCAGCCCTGACCCTGTTCATGGCCAGTCACATGTTTCCGATGCGCCCACCCATGCGCCCCTGGCTGGTCGCGCGGCTGGGGTTGAAGGGCTATTTCATATCCTACTCTGTGTTGTCCCTGCTGGTGCTGGCCTGGCTGATCGTGGCGGCATCACGTGCGCCTTACATTGGCATCATCCCGCAGTGGGAGATCCTGCGGTGGGCCCCGATTGTGGTGATGCCGCTGGCCTGCCTGATTGCGGTGGGCGGCATGATGGGACAGAACCCGCTCAGCTTTGGCGGTCTGGGTGCAAAAGAGTTCGACCCTGACACTCCTGATATGCTGGCGGTCAGTCGCCATCCGTTATTGGTGGCGATGGCACTGTGGGCCGGGGCGCATATGCTGGCCAATGGCGATTTGGCGCATGTGATCCTGTTTGGTCTGTTTGCTGGCTTTGCAGTGATGGGGATGACCCTGATCGATCGACGCAAGCAGCGGCAGTTGGGGCAGGACGAATGGCAGCGGTTGGCCCAGAATACATCACGGTTAAATCTAAGGCACTTGCCTCTGACACCGGTGCCGCTGGCAATCGCGGCTGTGGTTTTTCTGGCGCTGATCGCGCTGCACGAACCTGTCATTGGATATGTTCCCCTGCCTTGGTAGGCCTTGACCCTGCACGGTTTAAAGCAGCCTATGGCAGGGCAGCTCCAAAGCGATGACGCTAGGGGCAGAGGACCTTAGAAAGAGACACGTGATGCACCTGGCCTATGTGATGACCCCGGATCGCGGCGCAACGGATCGGCTTCTCAGCGCGCTGGCCGAGCATCTGCAGGCGCAGGGCACTGCTTTGGCTGGTATTGTTCAGACCAATACCGAATGCCATGATGATGCGCTGTGCGACATGGATGTGCGGGTGCTGCCCAAAGGCGACACCATCCGCATTTCGCAATCCCTTGGCCCCGAGGCGCGCGGCTGTCGGCTGGACCCTGCGGCGCTGGAACAGGCGGTGGCGCAAGTGACCAGCTCTCTGCATGCCACGCCCTTGCCGGACCTGCTGATTGTCAACAAATTCGGCAAACACGAGGCTGACGGCCGTGGCATGCGACCGGTGATCGGCGAGGCGATGGCCCTGGGGATCCCGGTGGTGTCCGGGGTCAATAAAATGAACGTCGAGGCGTTTCAGGAGTTTGCCGGAGGCTTGGCTGTCGCGGTCGAGCCCAGTGTCGAGGCGCTGCTAGCTTGGGTGGCGCAGACGCAACGCCGAGACCAGTCGGAAAGCGCCTGAGCTGCAGGTTTCCAAAGGCTTGGGAGTGAGAGCACGGCTAAGGCCTTGGCCGTGCCTCGGCAACAACCATTTCTCTGACGTTTCGCAAGTAGGGGAAGTGGTGGGCGACCCTGGAATCAATTTCAGCACCGAGGTTGAAGATGGTATTTGTATTTAATTACAGAGAGTTGCGGTGCGGTCAGGTGCTTGCCGGGTTGTCTATGTGTCTAAATTTTCAATTTTTGTGTCTAAAGCGGGCTCGAAATCGCGCGTTTTATGTGAGTAGTTGACCAGAAAGCTACCGCATCGGTCCGCAAGCATAGGTCGTCTCTACTGCTTGTAGGTATCCCGGAGTTCCGTAAGTCTTGGATGCAATGGCTGTGCGCCCCTAATTCTTCGTTGTTCTTCAATATTCGCAAACTCTTCTTGTTCATCAAGTTTGAAAAAGTAGTAAGCAAAACGACCTCTGGTGGTCTTAGGCTGATAGTGGGTTACCGTGGATCGCCCCACTGAACTGGAATTGTAATCTATATGCTCTTCCCAATCATGTATGTTTGGATGGGGAATATTGTAGTTTTTTGAATTAAGTATGACTTTAGAGTCTAGCAAACCGTTGCGCCGATATCCACGAAGGTGCGAGGTTTTGCTTTTTTTGATGCTCATGTTGCAAGTCTTGCAGGCAATAGCCAAATTGAAAACTGCAAATGTTAGGGATTTTTCCTTCCCTTACGCGAACCGTGACATCGTTGGGCAACTCAATTTCAAGGGACGGCGGCTCAGTAGACAAGACGCAATCGGACATGTGTCCCATATGAGTATACTCTGACAGGACGCCAAAAACACATCCGAAAGTGTACGATTAGACTTGTCGAATCATTTATCGGACGAGTACTATTAATGAGACAGTCAAATCGGACGGAAGGAACAAGTCATGGGCGAATTGATCGGGTACGCAAGAGTCAGCAGTAAAGGTCAAGACCTGACTATCCAGACCGACGCCCTGACGGGCGCGGGCGTTCATTCAGACCATTTGTACGCTGAGAAGGTCAGTGGCACGAAACGACAGGGCAGGGCTGCTCTGGATGACTTGTTGTCCCGTGGTATCCGCAAGGGCGACACCGTTGTCGTGACCCGGCTGGACAGGTTGGCACGTTCTACGCGCGATCTTCACAATATCGCTCACACCCTGAGTGAGAAAGATGTCGGACTCCGGGTGCTGGAACAGAACATCGACACTACCACACCAGAGGGCCGCATGTTCTTCACTATGCTTTCAGCAGTGGCCGAATTTGAGACCGAAATACGAAAATCCCGCCAGCGGGAAGGCATAGATGCAGCGCTGGCCAAAGGTCCTGACAGCCCGTTCAAGGGCAGGCCTGCGACAATCGACGCCGAAAGGGTTGCTGGCCTGTGTGAGCAAGGTATGACGCCGACTGCAATCGCCAAGGAGCTTGGGATCGCCCGTTCATCTGTGTATCGCTACCTCGAAGCTTCCTGAGGTAGCCCGCGTACGAGAAACAGAGACGTCCAGTCAGGCAGCTCTGTGCATCCGTGATACGCGCAACAAGCTGCCAATCCGGAACTGCGCGGATGGATCATCCAAAATATGGCGAGGTGGCTCCAAAGGGGTATTCCCGTCTCTTGGTCTCACTTGCACGGGTGCTACGCCACAGGGCAAGTGTAAGTTTTCCCTCGTGTACTAATAGGAAAGCCCCCTCCGAGAAGTAGGGCACCCCCAAGTTTCGGAATAAATATGCCCTTAAAAAATTTTGAAAATTTTGAAAATTACTTAACATTCTTACATTGCCCAAGTCTCCATGATCTTGGTGCTATATGCAGTCATGCACACTCCTTATTGATGGGGCATAGCGCCCGCCCTAACGGGCGCCACGGTTGCCGCTGACAACGTTAACATTTTTGCGATGATCTCAGCGATGACGGTCTAAAGCCCATCAGTTGCTTTGAAGTGAGCACCCAAATCGCCGTGATCAGCCAGATGCACCCCCTGCAATCTATCAAATACTGAAATCACGAGGCAGAACCAAAGCACACAGAAGCGCTGAAAACTCTAGTGGGCAACATGATCAACCGAGTTTTCATTCAGTCTCTGGACTAAGCTGCCATTCATCCACCGATTGCAATCGGGCAGCCAGCCGAGCGCATAGTGAGCAGAATTGAATACTTCACGCCAATCTACTCAAGCTATTTTGGGGCGAACAGTCACTTCAACTTCTTCGGAAAAATGTTTATGGACAGCCTTGGTGGCGGGGTATATTCCGCTCTTTTCGATGAAATCCGTTAGTGGTGGCTTTCCAGACGAAGGGATGAATGCGGATTTGAATTCTCGCTCAAAAATTTCGGCGCCGATGACGGATTCGCTCCACGCAGCCGCAAGCACTTCTTGCGCGTTCAGAAAGCTGAAGATTTGTTGCCTAACATAAAAGACACCTTCGCGGCCGAGCGTAAATGTTCCTCCGCTGGTATCTATTTTGAATCCTTTTGCTTCAGCTATCATCTCCGCCATCTCGCGGGCCTCACCTACCACGTCGATGTCCCTCCTACCGTCCACAAGGCTTAGCAGTTCGGCAGGACCCAAAGAGTCGGCCAAACGCAAGCAGGGCATCAGTAGATGGCTCTCCCGAATTACGCCGTAGTAGAATTTCATTAAATCAATTGCTTGTACGCGGCGCGATCTCTCGTGATCGGCGCGTAAGCTAACAAGGATCAACCAAACACCAAGTGCGGCAAATACTAGCGATCCTGTGGAAATCAATGCCCCAATATCCATGTTTCAGAGAACCTTCCTTTGCAACGACTATTTGGTGTTATGTCCATTAAAATCTATTCTGGCCGAGATATAGTTCAGTGAGCTACTCTCCTGTCTCTTGTGATTGTATGACAGCCATTACCTGATACAAGCCGTTTGGCCCCAATGGAATGTTGATGAGTTTTCTGTCTAGTATTAGGTTCTTCCTACACATTGCGCACATTCGCCGATGCCCGGCCACCTTTTTCTCGGCCTGAAATCCGCCCTCGTTGAACTCCAGCGACTGCCAATGGCGATGTGACGATTTTCATGAATACTGGATGAGACAAATCGAGGCATGGTATGTCAAGTGCTTTCACAATCGCACTGTGATCAGCACTACGCTGAATTATTCTGATACCACCATCATTGATCAGATTGAGAAAATCCATTCCGCGACAATAAGCAGATGGCCACAACCTGCGAGTTGCTGTCGGCCTCTCCGGTTGTGGTACCCTTTAACATTCTTGGCAGACGCCCTCACACGACTGAAGCAGTCGACAACTGCTGCAATTGGCGCCCCGAATTGCGAACCTTGATTTTGAGATTGGTTAAAACACGGCGAAGCTGATCAACGTGTTTGTTTTAGTTATCAGACTAATTCAAGACTCAAGATAGTTTGATCTGCCACATTCAAAGTTTGATTACGTTGGCTTCATCAAATTTTCGCACACGTTTCGAGACTGGATTCTTCCCGTCCGCAGAAATGGACAAATGTGCAGATCAGCGCTCAGTTTGTCATCCTCTGCAAAGCGATTTCACGGTTTCCTTTTGGGGCGTTTCAAGACCGCAGGTACGACTATCTTCTGCTTCCAGCACCGTACGCTTCAGTTGGATCGGCTTTTTCGATCCAATGTTTCAACTCCTCGAACTCAGGCCCGTCGTCGTAGTGGCGCATCGCACCGCTTTCAACATGGCCCAGTATGGCACGGCGTACAGCAATCGGAGCGCCAGCACGCCGTAAGGCGTTCTGGAAGGTACTTCTGAGGCTGTACAATGCCTTCTTGGGATGGTTGATCGGCGAGTCCATTTTCTTGCGGATCAGTCGCGTGAAGTTATGGCGTATGGGAGTAACTGGATCTGATTGCGTTTCACCGGTTTCTCCATTGGCGAAGACCTCTAGCCCTCCAGCTTTCAGCCATTCTGGAAAACCTGCGATTTTGGGGTGGAGGGGAATGACCCGCCATGCGGATTTGGTCTTCCCACCTTCAACCCGGATGCAACGATCATCGACGGCTTCCGGACGCAGCACCATGAGTTCTGCTGGCCGCATGGATGTATATGCGAGCACTCGGACCGCCATCTGCAGCGCCTGACGGCGCTCGTCGCTGAGACCTCGCGTCGGTTGCCCCCATATCTCCTCAGTGGCTGAAAAGATGCGCACCATCTCATCCGGTTCGAACGGGAGCCACTTCATTTCTTCGATGGACCGTTTTTCTTTTTGCAGCTTGACCCCAGCCATCGGTGATAAATCGATCAACCCTTCATCCACGGCATAGCCAAGAAGGCCGATGATTGGCGTGAAGTCCGCCCGAATTGTAGAGGGAAGGCTTCCATTAGATGTCAGCTTGTCGCGGTACTGGCGTAGTGTCGCAGCGGTGAGATGTTGAATTGGAAGATTACCAACTTCCGCAGTTAGGCGGCTGATTGTACGTTGGTACTTGTCTTGGGTTTTCTCCCTGACTTGAGCAAAACGATAGTAGCGTTCTGCGACTTTCTCGATGGTATCAGGAGAGCGTGCTACGCGCGCGATCTTCCGTTCCAATCTCTGCTTGGTGAGATCAAATTCGTCTCTGTCATCTGGGTCAGCGGGGGGGGCTATTGTTGAGCCGAAGAACCTACTCAATATGTCTACAAGGTGGTCGTGGTATTCGTCGTCGTCCATCGGTGGCGGTATGCTCAGTGAAAAACTTATGGTTTCTCTCACTCTATCACTGGCTGCAGCTACCTCCGTTTTATACTCTGGAAAAGGGGGGAACGTTATCTGAAACGAGGTTTCTGTGGAATTGATGTATTCGATGTATCGGTGAAGGCTTGGTAAGTTAGGACTGACGGTACGGCTTTTTTCCAATCCAGCCAACCAATCGGCAGCACTTTCCCATGGACGAGCATACATGGCATCGTTTAGCGCATCTAAGTATGGGTCCTCCCCAGAGAAACCAAGGTCTTCCATATTATTGGCCTCTAGCCATATGCGGTATTTTTCGTCTTCAATAACATTTTTGGCTGCCCGTTCCTGTTCTTGCTTTCGCCGAGTCTTAGTCTTGTGATCACGACGTTCGTCTGGGTTTTTGAGGCTAGCAAGGAGGGTGTTATGCTCCTTGGAGAGGGCGCGTACTTTGTCGACGGCTAACAAGTAGTCTTTACCGGCGGGTTCACGCCATTTCTTGGTGCCAATCACGTCTTGAAAGCCGAGGGGAACTTTACGTTGGTAGTAGTATCGGCCGCGCTCAAAAAGGAGGTATGGAATCTTGTCTGATGACATGCTGGGTACCGAAAATCTCGATTTGGGTACCGAAAATCGACCCATCCTCACTCCAGTGTGCCCTGAAAGCACATATTTTTCAATATGGTAAGGGGAGTGGTGGGCGACCCTGGAATCGAACCAGGCGTGCGTCTCCGCGAGGGAGTTACAGTCCCCTGCCACACCTTGCGGCCTGTCGCCCACTATCAGGTGACTGTTGCACCTGATGTGAAGGCGTGATTACAAGCGCACCAACGGAGCGTCAACAGGAAAATCACTGGTTTTTCACCAAGGCTCAAAATTCCYTTTTGCCGGAGAGCAAGATGACTAAGAAACCAAAATGGGTTGTCGAAAAAGAACAGGCCAAGAAGGCCTCGGGAGCGGAAACCGTGTGGCTGTTTGGCCTGCACGCGGTGCGCGATGCGCTGCTGAACCCTAAGCGGCAAAAACTGCACCTGATGGTGACCCTGAACGCGCAGACCAAACTTGCGGATGCGATCGCTGAAGCGGGAATCGAGGCGGAATTGGTGGACTCGCGTAATTTCAAAGCTCCGATCGATCCCAATTCAGTGCATCAGGGCGCAGTGTTGGAAGTTAAGCCGCTGAACTGGGGGGGACTGGCCGAAAATTGCATCGGCGCCGAGGTGCCGCGGGTGTTGTTGTTGGACCGGGTGACCGATCCGCATAACGTTGGCGCCATTCTGCGCACCGCCGAGGTGCTGGGGGCCAGTGCGGTGATTGGCACTCGCCACCATTCGGCCCCCGAAACTGGGGCACTGGCCAAATCCGCCAGCGGCGCGCTGGAGCGTCAGCCCTATTTGCGGGTGCGCAACCTGTCGGACACCATTGTCGAGTTGCAGAACATGGGCTTCATTGTTTTGGGGCTGGACGGCGAGGCGGATGTCACCATCGAAGCCTCACTTGAGGGACGGCGTGACCGCCCGGTGGCGCTGGTGCTGGGGGCCGAAGGGCCGGGGCTACGGCAGAAGACCAAGGAAACCGTCGATCAACTGGTCAAGATTGATGCGGCGGGTGGCTTTGGCTCGCTGAATGTCTCTAATGCGGCGGCGCTGGCGCTCTATGCCTCAATTGCCCGCTAGTCTTGCCTCGCGGATAAGTCACAGGTTGTTCACATCTGCGTATCCAGCCTAGGCAGGGCGAGGTCGATCCGGCACATTGGCCCGGCCCAAACCTTTGGATGGAGAGACCCTTTGTTGCTGCGCCTTGCCACTCTGGCTGTTCTTGCTCTGCTGTTTCAGCCCGTGCGCCCGGTGTTGGCGGATCAGCCAATGTTTCATGCCGAAGACGGGGTGGCCATTGACGGTTACGATACTGTGGCATTTTTTATCGAGGGCCGCGCGGTTCAGGGGCGGCCCGAGTTTGCAGTGGTGTGGAAGGGCGTGGTCTGGCGCTTTGTGTCGGTAGACAACCAGTATAGTTTTGAAGCTGACCCGCGGGCCTTTGCGCCGCTGTTTGGTGGCTATTGCGCCTATGCGGTGTCACAGGGCTATTTGATGTCGGGTAGCCCACAGTCCTGGCAAATCGTCGATGGCGATCTGTTTCTTCTGTATAGCCCGGTGGTGCAGGAGATCTGGCAGAGCCAGGCCTCGGATCTGATTGCGCTGGCGCGCGTCAATTGGCCGGAGGTGCTGAGACACTAAACGGAGAGGCTCACAAACGCGCGATCTGGCCTTTCAATTGGGTCCTGCCGCTCCATATTATTCTTGTGACTGCGGCGCGGAACCACCGCAGATCCTATTTCACTGTCCCTCGTTCCAGACCTTGCGCCCGGGCCATAACCTGGGCGCTTTTTTATGGGCTTCCCTTTCTTGAGGTCACGAGGATAGGGTGCCGTCATGAACAGCTATAGTGATCAACATCTGAAAGACATCCTGCACCGAACCAAGTCCGTGGCGGTGGTGGGAGTGTCCATGAATCCAGTGCGCCCCAGTTATTTTGTGGCGCGGTATTTGGGCTTGCGGGGGTTTAAGGTCATTCCGGTCAATCCAAACCATGTTGGCGAGCGATTGTTTGGCCAGGTGGTGCAGCCCAGCCTGTCGGCGATTGGGGAACCGGTGGATATGGTTGACATCTTTCGCCGCTCCGAGGCTGTGCCGGAAATTGTCGACGAGGCGCTTGGCGCCTTTCCCGACTTGCAGACGATCTGGATGCAGATTGGCGTTGAGCATGGCGCGGCTGCGGCCAAGGCTGAGGCGCGAGGGGTGGTGGTGGTGCAGAATCGCTGCCCCAAAATCGAGTATCAGCGGCTGCACGGAGAGCTGCGGATGGGTGGCTTTGCCACTGGCGTGATTTCGTCGAAATTGTAAGGGGCGGGAAAGAATGGGGGGCGTTGCCCCCTCGGCCTGCGGCCTCACCCCGAGGATATTTTTGGCCAGATGAAGATCAGGGTTTGGCGCGCGAGGCTTTTTCGTCAATGCCGCTGAGACCCTGACGGCGGGCCAGTTCGTTGAGCACATCATCCAGCGGTACATCGCGGGCGGCCAGCATCACCAAAAAGTGGTAGAGCACATCGGCGCCTTCGGAGGTGAGTTTTTCACGGTCGCCTTTGACCGCTTCGATGATCGCCTCGATGGCTTCTTCGCCGAATTTTTCGGCGCATTTTTCCGGCCCTTTGGCCAGTAATTTTGCGGTCCAGCTGCTGCTGGGGTCGGCGCCTTTGCGAGATTCTATGGTGGCGGCCAGATCGTGTAGAATGCTCATATCAGCCTCATTGGGATGCCTGCGGCCTGCATGTGGGCTTTGGCCTCGGCGATGGTGAAATCGCCAAAGTGGAAGATCGAGGCGGCCAGGACGGCGCTGGCACCGCCCAATGTAACACCTTCGACCAGGTGGTCGAGGGTGCCGACGCCGCCCGACGCGATGACGGGGACGTTGACCGCATCKGMGAYKGCGCGGGTCARYGGCAGRTTAAAGCCSGMYTTGGTGCCRTCRCGGTCCATSSWGGTGAGCARRATYTCWCCGGCRCCTTTGSSSWCCAYYKYWWKYGCAAAYTCCACSGCRTCRATGCCGGTNNTTCGCNNCGMCCACCRTGGGTGAARATCTSCCAYTTTCCGGGNKKRNRYRGWTTTGGCGTCGATGGCGCAGACGATGCAYTGRCTGCCAAAMTGGYYKGCKGCCTCGGCGATSACRTCSGGRTTGGCRACGGCGGCWGARTTGAAYGARACCTTGTCRGCSCCGGCCAGCARYARRGCGCGSACGTCTTCGCGGCTGCGCACRCCGCCMCCGACGGTCAGCGGGATATARCATTGCTCGGCRGTGCGGCGCACCAGGTCAAACATRGTGCCGCGRTTCTCRTGGGTGGCATGRATRTCGAGAAAGCASAGCTCGTCRGCGCCAGCSGCGTCATAGGCCTTGGCGCATTCMACCGGRTCRCCGGCRTCRCGCAGGCCRACAAARTTGACACCTTTGACAACGCGGCCATCGGCGACGTCCAGACAGGGRATGATACGGATTTTCAGCATGGCTCGCCTCTGGTTATGGCGCTTTCATAGAGGGTTGGGCGGCGGATTTCCAGTGCTCAGGCAAAGGCGTTGAACAAGCCCAGTAGCACAGCATAGCGCAGAGTTTTGGAGAGGGTGACCAGTGCCAGGAAGAATAGCCAGTTCATCCGCATGACGCCGGCGGCGACGGTGATTGGATCGCCGATGAGCGGCAACCAGGCCCCGAGCACTGAGTATTTGCCCCAATGGGAAAACCATCTCTGTGCTTGTAGCAACCGTTTAGACGAGACTGGAAACCAGCGCATGTGCTGGTAACGCAGTGCGTAGCGGCCCAATGCGTAATTGACCAGCGAGCCGAGGATGTTGCCGGTGCTGGCCACCACAAGCAGGGTCAGCGGGGCATGGGTGCCTTTTGCAGCAAGCAGCAACAAGGCGGCCTCGGATCCGCCGGGCAGCAGGGTGGCTGCGGAAAAGGACAGCAAGAACAGGCCGGGTAGGGACCAGATCATGTTACGGGTGTTTGCTGTCGGGGCGCCAGATCTGGCTCACGGCGTTGCGCACAATCAGGATGTGGAACGGCATGATTGCAGCCAGATAGATGCGGCCCAGCCAGTTGTTCCGGCGCACCCAAGTGGCGCAGTAAGCCTCAGTGCCGGTGGTGAGGATCGAAATGCGGAAATTCAGGTGGGAATCATCGAAGCCGAGGATGATTTCTTGTTCATTGCGCTGATCAATAGGGAAGGGCCCGATTTTGTCGCCTTCGGGGACTTCCTTGGTCAGTCCCAGTGGGGCAACTAGAATGTTGCGCAGGCGTAGCAGCCAGCCGGCCCAGAACGGAAATGCCATGGCGCGGGCTGCTGCTGTGTCTACCGACAAGGTCGTGGCGCATTTGTAGCAGTCCACAAAGTCGCCTTCCTGGATATAGCTGTGCAGCAGCGAGTGCCGCGGCAGCTCCGTTTTGACGGTGCGGGTCATGCTTCGTCTTTGAGCACCGCCAGCGCCTGTTTTAGGTCAATGGCACCATCATACAGCGCGCGGCCTGATATGGCACCATTGAGCGAGGCTCCGCAGGTTTTCAGCGCGCGCAGGTCGTCCAGTGAGGACACGCCGCCCGAGGCAATCACCGGGATGCTGACTGCATTGGCCAGATCAGCGGTGGCCTGGACGTTGGGGCCTTTCATCGCACCGTCGCGCAGGATGTCGGTGTAGATGATAGCGGCGACGCCGGCGTCTTCGAATGATTTGGCCAGATCGGTGACCATGACGTCGGTTTCTGTCGCCCAGCCTTTGGTGGCCACACGGCCATTGCGGGCATCAATGCCAACAGCGACCTGGCCGGGAAAGGCGCGGGCGGCTTCGCGGACCAGATCTGGGTTTTCAACAGCCACGGTGCCAAGGATCACCCGCGCCAGACCTTTGGTCAGCCAGCTCTCGATGGTTTTCATGTCGCGGATGCCGCCGCCCAGCTGTGCTGGTACCTTGCATTGTTTCAGAATCTCTTCGACTGGAGTTGCGTTCACAGGCTCGCCGGCAAAGGCGCCGTTCAGGTCGACCAAGTGCAGCCACTCGCAGCCTGCGTCAACAAACTCCAGCGCTTGGGCGGCGGGGTTGTCGTTGAAGACTGTGGTCTTGTCCATGTCGCCGTGCAGCAGGCGCACGGCCTGGCCGTCTTTGAGATCAATGGCGGGGTAGAGGATCATGGCGGCGCCTTTCTGGAAATGCTCGGCGGTGTTTCGCACAAGCGTGGGGGGAATTGCAACGCGACCCAAAGTCAACCTTGCCTGAAAACAGCCGTCTGGGTCACAGTGGCGCCACCAATGGGAGGATTGAACATGAAGAAACTGGTTCTTGGAATGGCTTTCGGGCTGGGATTGGCAACTGTGGCATCCGCCGATCCGGTGGCGGGCACCTGGAAAACTGCGCCTGGTGACACGGGCGGCTACCTACATGTCACCATTGCTCCATGTGGCAGTGACGTTTGCGGAACGATCAAAGCAGCATATGACAAAGACAATGTTTTAGAGAGTGACTATGAGCATTTGGGCAAGAAAATGCTGTGGGATATGACTGTGGATGGTGACGGCTATTACAGTGGCGGCAAAATCTGGGCACCGGACAAGGATAAGACGTATTCGTCCAAGATGTCCCTCAGCGGCAATACACTGGTGGTAAAAGGCTGCGTAGCAGGTGGGTTGATCTGCCGTGGGCAGGACTGGACCCGGATTAAGTAATTACAGGTCTAAAGCAGACCCAACTGCACCGGGATCGGCACAAAGCCGCGTTTGACCTGCCTGTCCCGGTGGGCTTCAACCGTGCTGAGCGCCTCGGCATAATTGCCGAGGTACAATCGTTTTTGCTGGCCGCCAGGGGCCCCCAGGGGGCCCGCTATCCGTTCCACACACCAATCGCCAAACAGCGTCTGGTACAGGCTCAGCTCGCAATAGCGGTGCTGACCCTGGTGGTGATCGAATYTTTCAAGGCGGATTTGCACGGGATGGACCTGATTTGAAAGCGTCCGGCCCGTATGCCTTTAACGGTGCTGACTGTCCATCATTAGCTGCAAATATGGTTACACATCTCCAGTGTATTCGCCGCGTGCCGGATAGTTGTTGGCAATGGCAAATTCCAGCGCTGAAACCAGCTCGGAAAAATGCGGCCGCACAAAGGGCATGGTCTGCACCGAGCCATAATACAGCGATTGATCGGGGCTGACCATGAACAGGCCGGGTTCTGAGAACAGTGCCGGTTCTTCGATGCCGATGGAGGTTTTGCCGCGTGACGTCGAGATGTACAGTCCCCAGTCCTTGGCCACGCTCAGCGGCAGATCATAGCCGAACCGCAGTGATTTTGCCTCGATCTTGTCGGCCATTGCGCGGGTGCGCTCTTCGCCGTCGGTGCTGATGGCAATGCAGGTGACGCCGCGCTCGGCAAATTCGGCCACGCGCTTTTCCAGTTCTTTCAAGTAGGTGGCGCAGAGCGGGCAATGCAGGCCGCGGTAGAAAMRRRTWASYGWSMYGCKKYYMWTSRYCWMRGTSSMYMRWTMMAWMRYKSYMWRSWSCRSTSWCRKYWRSMACRGSTTGGNSKKTWTTCTGTCGAGGGATCAGCATGAGTTTACTCCTGTGTATGTGCTTGTTTTAGGGTGTGGCAGGTTTTATGATCCTGAAAATCCGAAAAACCAGACTAGGAACCCGATTGGCATGGATAGGCTGACAACATTGATGGAGCGGTTTCATTTGTCAGTGCAGGCGGCTCCGGTGGCGGAGGCCAATCTTTTTGTATATGCCGGAGCAGAGGGCCAGCCGACGCGGCTTGTGTTTTTCCCGGCGGGTGGGCGCGTTTTTGATACCCGCGAACAGATCATTCTGTCGGCTCGGGTGGAGTGGTCCGGTCAACGCAACCCGCTGTTGGCAGCGCTGCCGGGTATGGTGGACTACGACCTGAGCCAATCGCCCGAAGCGCAAAGCCTGGTACGGTTGATGCAGGACGAGGTAGAAGGAGGGCGCTGCGGGGCGCAATCGGTGGTGAACCGGCTGGGCGAGGTGCTGATGGTGCGGCTGCTGCGTCAACAGATTGAACGCGGCACCACCGAGCCGGGGTTGCTGGCTGGATTGTCTGATGCACGTCTTAGCCGGGCTATTGTGGCGATGCACGATCATCCGGGCCGGGTGTGGTCGAATAGTGACCTGGCGCAACAGGCCGGGTTGTCGCTGTCGCGGTTTTGCCAGCTGTTCGCCGCTGAGGTGGGCGAAACCCCGATGGGTTATCTGCGCCGCTGGCGTTTGATCCTGGCGCGTCAGGATTTGTTGCGTGGTGACCGGGTCGAGGCGGTGGCGCGTCGGTATGCCTATGGTTCGCCCGAGGGGTTCAGCCGGGCATTCAAGCGCGCATACGGTGTTGCTCCGATGGCTTTGCGCAGGACTGCCGCTTAGGGCCTCCAGGTCAAGAAATTGCCGATCATTTTCAGGCCGACGTCCTGGCTTTTCTCCGGGTGGAATYGCATTCCAATCATAGTGTCACGACCAATCACTGCGGTGACGTCGCCGCCGTAGTCAACATGCGCCAGACACTCGGCAGGGTCACGGACCTGGAACTGGTAGGAGTGCACGAAATAGGTGTGGTCGCCGGATTTGATGCCGTCAAAGATGGCGTGGTCATTGTCGATGACCAGATTGTTCCAGCCCATATGTGGCACTTTCAACGTGCGGTCTGTCGGCGTGATCTTGACCACATCACCGCCGATCCAGCCAATGCCTGCGGTCTCTTCATATTCATGTCCGGTTGTTGCCATCAGTTGCATGCCAACACAGATGCCCAAAAAGGGGCGGCCCTTTTGTTCGACGGCTTCGACCATGGCCTCGTAAATACCTTTGTGGCCGCGCAACTCGGTGGCGCAGGCCGGAAAGGCCCCATCGCCGGGCAAAACCAGTCGGTCCGCACGGGCCACCACATCGGCGTCCGAAGTCACTACCACTTCGCCAGCGTCTACTTCACGGGCCATGCGCTGAAACGCTTTGGCGGCCGAGTGCAGGTTTCCGGATTCGTAGTCTATAATGGCGGTCAGCATGGGGACGGGTCTCTTGTTTGGGTGCCCTTCACCTGTCTTGAAAGGCGCGAAAGGTCAAGCCTTGGACGTGGGTGCTGCAAGGGTGTCCAGCAATGTCATGACCATGTCAAAGGGGCCTCGGGCTTGCTGTGTGGTGTCAATAGGGCCAAAGCGGCCCGCCATATACAGATGGGTATAGCCGTGGATCAGCGACCAGACCTGAGTTTCAACGATCATTGGATCCTGCCCCGATGGCACAAAGGGCGCGCAGGCGTTGCGCAAGACCTCATAGGCAAAGGGGGTGCCTTGTTGAAGGTCGGCCTCGAAATTACCCAGAGGGGCGGCGCTGAAAATTAGCTCAAACAGGGCGGGGTTTTGGATCGCAAAATTCAAATACCCGCTGCAGATGCCCTTGAGACGGTCCAGATCACTTGGGTTGTTGTCGTCACAGGCGGCGAGCATCGACAGGCGRAACAGGCGGAAACCYTCYTKGGCRATSGCSSCGCGYAAYCCGCYAAGRCCGTCRAARTGRTGCGCYGGGGCMGCRTGRGASACGCCMGCCCGTGCSGCGCATTTKCGCAGSGTCAGMKRWKCTTTRCCRCCTTCGSYSARCARYKMGATKCCCGCCTGAAYMAGCGCGCTGCGCAGATCKCCGTGGTGATGGGGYTTATGGTCYGGKKSMKKGGTCATTRTGRYYTCAATATCATGTGWCTTGACAGTGTCAAGTTGACCTGATCTTTACGCTGTCAAGTTYRGTGAAGGGTAAAGGATTGATCATGGTYTATGTGGCGCGGTTTCGGKTRTTTCTGCTTTGGTTYYTGTGTTTTGGCGTGGCGCTGGCCTCGTGGMGGTTCATGGTGCTGGGGGTCGAGGTGTCGATGGAGTTTGTCGCYTAYCACGCGATYGAGCGACGYCTGGCGTTCTTTGCCCATGTCACCCTGGCRCCGGTGGCCCTGATGYTGATGCCGTTTCAGTTYTGGAAAGGKYTGCGCRCGCGRCGYCCACAAGTGCACCGCTGGATCGGGCGCGCCTATGGGRTRAGCRTTCTGCTGGCCGGRGTCGGMGGGTTGCTGATGGCGCTGGGYACCCAGGCGGGKMCRGTTGCCGGTCTGGGCTTTGGTGGGTTGGCGGTRCTGTGGCTCTGGACCACCGGCTATGGCATCTGGCTGGCGCGACAAGGACGCATTGGCGAGCACCAACGCTGGATGATCCGCTCCGCCGCGCTGACCTTTGCCGCTGTTACTCTGCGCCTGTATCTGCCGCTGTTGTTTGCCACCTTGGGCACCGAGACAGGTTATACGCTGGTGGCGTGGCTGTGCTGGGTGCCAAACCTGCTGCTGGCAGAGTGGTTTCTCAGGCGACCAAAGCGCCGACCGGCGGCCTTGGCGGCCTGAGAGCAATGGATGGGGGGCGCTTAGAGCGTCCCCTTTGTTGACGGGATGGCGTCAGATTTGCGCGGGTCAGTCTCAACCGCCACGCGCAGGGCGCGGGCGACAGATTTGAACGCAGCCTCGACAATGTGGTGGCTGTTGAAGCCGTGGATCTTGTCGACATGCAGGGTGATGCCGCCGTGGGTCGCGAATGCGGTAAAAAACTCACGCACCAACTCGGTGTCAAACGTGCCGATCTTCTGGGTTGGGATATCCAGGTTCCACACCAGAAACGGGCGCGCCGACAGGTCCAGCGCGCAGCGCACCTGCGCCTCGTCCATCGCCAGGTGGCATTCGCCGTAACGACGGATGCCCTTTTTGTCGCCCAATGCAGCGGCTATCGCTTGACCAAGCGCGATGCCAGTGTCCTCCACCGTGTGGTGGTCGTCGATGTGGTAGTCGCCTTTGGCGCGGATGGTCATGTCGATCAGCGAGTGGCGCGACAGCTGGTCCAGCATGTGGTCAAAAAAGCCAACGCCGGTCTGGTTGTCATAGACTCCGGTGCCATCGAGATTGATCTCGACACTGATCGAGGTCTCGGCGGTGGAGCGGCTGATCTTGGCTGTGCGCATGTCGGCAATTCCTTGTGACTTTCGGGGTGCTTATAGGGGCAGGGGGCAGGGTGGCTCAAGTGTGCCACTGTGATTGCCGCCCAGGTGTTGCCAAAAGGGGCAAGGGATTGCGCCCGGCGGGGCGGCGTGTCAGCTTGGGTGAAACTGATCCTGACAACTCCGAGGCTATTCATGTCCACCTGTCTCTTTATCCAGATCCGCTGCAAACCCGGTACGACCTATAAGGTGGCCGAAGACATCGCCCGGCGCGAGATCCACTCTGAAATGTATTCCACCAGTGGCGATTATGATCTGCTGATGAAGCTATACGTGCCGAGCGATGAGGATGTCGGCAAGTACGTCAATGACAACCTGCTGGTGGTCAAGGGGATCGAGCGGTCGCTGACGACGATGACCTACAAGGTGTTTTGAGGCCGCAGGTGCCACACTGCTTCAATTCTGTTTAGCCCGACCGATAGGCCGGGCAGCGCCTCCCCAAGGTCAGGCGCTGCCCTCATTTTAATTCAGCCAGCGATCAGGCCTTTATCCTTCATCTCTGCATAGGTGCTATCAATTGCTGCCTTCAGCTTGCCCATCAACGCATCAATCTCGKCACGGGTAATGATCAGYGGYGGGCAMAGGGCCAGCGCATTGCCGGCAACMGCGCGCAGCAGCAGGCCRTTGTCCTGACAGAAYTKYTGCGCGGTGGCCCCGGCGATRCCTTTGTCAAAGCTGGCRCCAGTGGTTTTGTTCGACACCAGYTCCAGCGCTGCGATCAGACCCTTGCCGCGWACCTCGCCGACCAGYGGRTGGTCGGTGAAGGCCTCGCGCAGTTGCGCCTGCAGATAGTCGCCAACCTCAGCCGCGTGGACGAACAGGTTGTCGCGCTCGTAGATTTCCAGAGTTTTTAGGGCTGCAGCACAGGCGGCAGGGTGGCCGGAATAGGTATAGCCGTGGCCAAAGACGCCGACCTGATTGGTCTGCTCGATCATTGCCTCGTACATCCAGCCAGGAATGACAGCGGCTGAGATCGGAAAATAGGCCGAGCTGAGCTGCTTGGCAAAGGTCATCAGATCCGGCTGGATGCCCATGGTGGTGCAGCCAAAGTCGTTGCCGGTGCGGCCAAAGCCGGTGATCACCTCATCCGCCCAGACCAGAATATCGTATTTGCGCAGAACGGCCTGCAGCTTCTCATAATAGCCTTCAGGCGGCACGATCACACCGGAGGCACCGGTGATCGGCTCGACAATCATTGCTGCAATGGTGTCGGGGCCCTCAGAAATGATCTGCTCTTCCAGAGAGTTGATGATCCGGTCGACAAACTGCGCCTCGGTCTCGTTGCCCTTGCGGTTGGTATAATAATGCGGCGATTCTGTGCGCAACACACCCAGTGCCTCAAGCGGCGCATCAAAATGCGCCAAATTGGCAGGCAGCGAGGTCAACGCCCCAGCGGCAACAGTGACGCCATGATAGCCACGCTCGCGGGTGATGATCTTGCGCTTTTCTGGTTTGCCGATGGCGTTGAAGTAATAGCGCAACATTTTGTAGTGGCTGTCGTTGGCGTCAGAGCCGGAGTTGCCAAAGAAGAAATAGGCGTCCTCAATCGGCACCATGGCGCGCAGCTTGTCGGCCAGTTCCATGATCGGGGCGTGGGTTTTGCCGCCGAACGTGTGGCTGAACGGCAGTTTGTTGAGCTGCTCGGTGATGGCGTCGACCACCTCGGTGTTGCTGTAGCCCAGCGAGGTGCACCACAGACCAGCCAGCCCTYCGATGTATTGCTTACCGTCGGTATCATAGACATAGATGCCTTCGCCGCGATCAATGCACAGTTGTTCGATGGCGGTGAAGTTGGTGGTGGGATAGATGACGGGGGCCATGCTGGAACTCCTGTTGTGACGCGCTTGGTTGTAGGCAGGATTGGCCGGTTTCCTGCGCCGCGTCAAAGGAATTTGATCAAAAGTTTCAAAGATTGATGAGGGTGCTGCCAAAACGCGAAAAGGTCGCCCAAAGGCGACCTTTCGAAATCCACCCTGGGTAAGGATGGTCCAACTGGAGCGGGCGAAGAGATTCGAACTCTCGACCCTAACCTTGGCAAGGTTATGCTCTACCCCTGAGCTACGCCCGCATTCCGTTGGTGAGGCGCTGAATAGAATTTTCCGGCCCGCGCCGCAAGAGGTAAAATGGAAAAATCTGTCCGCGATTGGGTTTTCGGTGTTAGCCGGCAATCGTCGGCAGATTGAAACCCGCCTGTGCTGCCATACGGTGTTGCAAGGCTGTGGCTGGGCGGCAGGAAATAAATTCACTGGGTGAACAGTGCGGTAGATCCAGTGCCTTGATCAACTGGCCGTGCAGCTGGCCCTGTAGCAGCAGAATGCCGTCACGTTCCAGCAGATCACGGGCGCCGCGTCCCTTGTCGGAGCGGACCCGGCGCATGAAGTCCTTTTGCATTGCGACAGCTTCAACCACGTCGCGTGAGATGGGGCGACCTTGCACGGCACGGAACAGATCGGCCATGCGGGTATTGCCGGTGTCGCTGGCAAAGATTTGCTCGACCACCTCTTCGTCCACGGTGCGCCAGAAGTTGGCCGGGTAGGGGTGATCGCACAGCAGCCACAGGATGTGCTGGAAGCCATCAGCCGAGATCGACCGTTTGGCGTCTTTATTCTGTCCAGCGGTCAGGTAGTCACGACGGGCGACGATCAATCCCAGATAGCAGCGGGCGCGGACCTCGTCGGCGGCGACCAGCATGCAAACGTTGTCCACCGCTTCGGTTGGGATCATCCAGTTGCTGCCCATGGTGTTCTTGATATCGACGTCGTGGTCGAGGATCACCGTGTCCAGCCGTCCGCGTTTCAGGCGCAGCAGGGCGCGCAGCTCAATCTCGACGCGGGTGCCGATATAGGTCTTTTCGGTCTTTTCCAGTTCCTCGTAACAACGACGTCCGGTTTTGGGGGTCATGATGACGTCGTCRATGCAGGTGCGCAGCATGGCCGGRAARTCATCRGCGAGTGTMAGKGCGCCRCCAGCGCGGGCGGTGATCTCGACCTGCAGSSWKGAYAGYAGKTYRTGRTCKGSGTGRCCGGGWWGGAYMAGGCTGGGGGGGATGGWYTTTTTCATWGAWSAGYCTTTGRKCCGRCCGATAGGTCGGACGGCGCCTGACCTTCCGCCGTCAAACCAAAGGTTTGCCTCCGGCAAAACGGGGAAGGCGCTTTGCGCCCACCCAAGGTCAGGCGCCGTCCTATGTGATCTGCATTAGGCTCGCACGACATGCAGGTTCGGCTTGGCAATTGCCGCCCTTAGCTGTGTGGCTACGGCCTGAGCAACTGGCGGCGGAAAGGCGTTGCCGACCTGCTTGTACGCATTGGTCTTGGCACCGGTGAAATGCCAGTCATCGGGGAAACCCTGAAGGCGGGCCACCATGCGCACGGTCAGCCGTGGCATGTCGTTGTGGAACGGATCTGGTGCTTCAGGCGCGATGGTGCGGCCCTCAACCCCCAGCGAGGCCCAGGCCTTGCGCGACCGGGTTGGACCCAGATCAGGGCCACCGTGTTTCTTGGAGCCACCAACGATTGTGGGGGCAATCTCGCTGGCCTGTTTCATCCATTCGTCTGCGCCGCGCCAGCCGCGTGCCTTCATCAGGTCAATCAGCGTTTCGCCAACGGTGGCCGGATTGTGCGGCAGCGGGTCGGGCCAGCAGAACTGGTCGGTGTATTGCTTGCGCAGAGCAATGATCACCACACGCGGACGCAGCTGTGGCACGCCGTAATCCGAGGCATTGAGCAACCGCCAGTCGGTGGTGTAGCCCAGCTTCCCAAGCTGTTTCTTCAGCTTTTCGCGGTAGTCCAGAAACACCGCATCCAGAAAGCCGCGCACGTTTTCGATCATCACCGCCTTGGGTCGGGTGGCATCGACAATATCCAGCGCGTCATCGAACAGGTTACGCTCGTCCTTTTCGCCAAGCTGCTTGCCCGCCACGGAAAACGGTGGGCAGGGCAACCCGCCCGCCAGCAGGTCAATCCCGGCAAAATCCGATGCGCGCTCTTTGAACAGGCGCACGTCCTCTTCCAGCACGTTCCATTCGGGCCGATTATGGCGCAGGGTGGCGCAGCAATGCTTGTCAATTTCGACCAGCGCGGTGTGATCAAATCCGGCCTTTTCCAGGCCCAGGGCCTGACCGCCTGCACCCGCGCAGAGTTCTATCGATGTCAGCATGCTACCTCGTCGTTCGTATGTCGCCCTTATGGCGTTCTTGATCTGTTCTTAGCGATGAAGCTGATTCCCCGCAAGCCATCACACTAGAGCCTGAGCCATAAATACGAAAGGGCCGCCCTAAGGCGACCCTGTCCGATTGACCGATGGAGCGGGCGAAGAGATTCGAACTCTCGACCCTAACCTTGGCAAGGTTATGCTCTGCCCCTGAGCTACGCCCGCGATCCGTCGGTGAGGGCTGAAATATGAATTCCACGCCCGCGCCGCAAGTGCAAAACGCTATGGGTTTGAAAAATATGTTCCAAACCGCGACAGAACGGGCGTGGCCCAGCGTGAAACCCTGCAACGGATCAAATATCCGGGGAGGATTTTGCCATGCGAGTTGCTGATACCGTTAAACTGGTTGTGTTGGGCGGCATGATCACACTGGGGTTTGTGGTGCAGAGCGGCGCGCAAGGGCGGCCACCGATGCGCAAACATACCCAGACACAGGCGCAGGAGTTGGATCTGGTTCCGGCGCAAGTGCAGTTGCGGGGTAGTAAGGTCAAGCTGCGGGCCATGCAGGATGGGGTTAAAATCCGTGCAAACGGAATCCCGGAACATGCTGTGGGGCAGTTTCCAAACCGGGGCAATCCGCATTCGATAACCACTCAGAACTACAGGTTCGGCACTGATACGGATCAATTGCCGCGCCTTGCCAAGGCCTTGGGCATGGCGGGGTTGTTTGGGGTGGCGGTCAATGGAGTTCCGTTTGATCCGTCAACGGCGGAATTTTGGCAGGGTAATCCGCGGTCTGACTGGCAATACGAGGCTTTGGGAGGGGCGGTGACACTGGGGCTGGATCAGAACTATGCCCATGTGCAGCCCAGTGGCGCCTATCATTATCACGGTATGCCCTGGGGATTGATGCAGAAGTTGGGGTGGTCTTTGGGCAAGGCCTCGCCTTTGATCGGCTATGCGGCGGATGGGTTTCCTATCTATGCGATCACGGCCAAAGTGGACGGCAGAGTGCAGGAGATGACCAGCTCGTACCGGTTGAAGCCCAGTAATCGTCCCGGAGGGTCGGCACCTAACGGGCGCTATGATGGCGCCTTTGTGCAGGATTATCAGTATCAGGCCGGATCAGGGGCGCTGGATGAGTGTAATGGGGCGCAGGTGGTTACGGATGAGTATTCGGGTGGCACCTATGCCTATTTCCTGAGCCGCGAGTTTCCGGTGGTGCCGCGTTGTCTGAAAGGGAATGCTGATCGTAGTTTTGGTAAGCGGCATAAGTGAGGCGCCTTTGGCGCCGGCCTCCGGCGGGAGTATTTTTGAAAAGATGAAGGGGGCGGAGGTTTGCTGTCAGGGCGCAATGGTGATCGTTGCGCCCTGTTTTGTGGTTTTGGTTGAGCAGGGGCTATTCCAGCTCGATCAGCAGGTCCTTGGCGTCGATTTGGGTGCCGGGCTGGACATGCACCGCCTTGATCACCGCGTCACGCTCGGCGTGGATGCCGGTTTCCATTTTCATCGCCTCAATCGTTAGTAGCAGATCGCCCTCGTGGACTTGCTGGCCGGGTTGCACGGCAACTGTGGCCACGACGCCGGGCATTGGCGCGCCGAAGTGGTTGTCGTTGCCTGCCTCGGCCTTGGGGCGTTCGGCAGTCGAGGATTTCACCAAGCGGTTTGGAACCCGGATCACCCGTGGTTGGCCATTGAGTTCGAAGAAGACTTTGACCTCGCCTTGCTCGTCAGTTTCGCCGATCGCTTGCAGACGGATTTCCAATGTCTTGCCGGGGTCAATCTCGGCGGAAATCTCGTCACCCGGCTCCATGCCGTAGAAAAAAGTCTTGGTTGGCAGTGAGCGGACCGGGCCATAGGCGCGGTGGCGGCCCATGTAGTCGAGGAACACCTTGGGGTACATCAGGTAGCCGTTCAGATCTTCGTCGTCGATGGTCTTTCCGTCTAACTCGGCGCTGAGTTTAGCGCGGGCGGCTTCCAGGTCTACCGCCTCCAGGTGCTTGCCGGGACGCTCCAGATTTGGCGCTTCGCCTTTCAGAACCTTGTTGAGGAAGGCCTTTGGAAAGCCGTTGGGCGGCTGGCCCAGGTTGCCGCGCATCATGTCGATGACTGAGTCGGGGAAGGATAGATCGGTTGCCGGATCTTCCACCTCGGCGCGGGTCAGGCCTTGGCTGACCATCATCAGCGCCATGTCGCCGACAACCTTGGATGAGGGGGTGACCTTAACAATGTCGCCAAACATCTGGTTCACGTCGGCATAGGTCTGGGCGACCTCGTGCCAGCGCTCTTCCAGACCCAGACTGCGCGCCTGTGCCTTGAGGTTGGTGAACTGGCCACCGGGCATCTCGTGCAGGTAGACCTCGGATGCTGGCGCCTGAATGCCGCTTTCAAAGGCGGCATATTGCGCGCGGACCTGCTCCCAGTAGTCCGAGATCTCGCGGATCGGTTTGATGTCGATGCCGGTGTCGCGGTCGGTGTTGCGCAGGCCTTCGATTATGGAGCCGAGGCAGGGCTGTGATGTCCCGCCTGAGAAGGCATCCATCGCCACATCAACCGCATCTACGCCTGCATCAGCTGCGGCCAGGATGGTGGCGCCAGCGATGCCCGAGGTGTCGTGGGTGTGGAAGTGAATTGGCAGGCCAACCTCTTCTTTTAGCGCCTTGATCAAAACCCGGGCTGCGGCGGGTTTCAGCAGGCCAGCCATGTCTTTCAAACCCAGAATATGGGCGCCGGCGGCCTCTAGATCCTTGGCCATGCCAATGTAGTATTTCAGATCGTATTTGGCGCGGTTGGGATCGAGCATATCGCCTGTGTAACAGATGGCGCCTTCGCAGATCTTGCCGGACTCGACCACTGCATCCATCGCCACGCGCATGTTTTCAACCCAGTTCAGGCTATCGAATACCCGGAACACGTCGATACCGGTGAGGGCCGCCTGTTTGACAAAGGCTTGCACCACATTGTCAGGGTAGTTGGTGTAGCCAACCCCGTTTGAGGCGCGCAGCAGCATCTGGGTCATCACGTTTGGCATCGCCTCGCGCAGGTCGCGCAGGCGCTGCCAGGGACATTCCTGCAAGAAGCGATAGGCCACGTCAAAGGTGGCGCCACCCCAGCATTCAACCGAGAACAGCTGGCTCATATTGGCGGCATAGGCCGGAGCCACCTTGATCATGTCGATCGAGCGCATCCGGGTGGCCAGTAGCGATTGGTGCCCGTCGCGCATGGTGGTGTCGGTGAGCAGCAACTGCCGCTGCGCCTTCATCCAGTCCGCCACGGCCTGCGGGCCTTTTTGCTCCAGCAGGTTGCGGGTGCCATAGGGCAGGTTGCCGGGCGTCACTTTTGGCGCGCGCGGGGCTTTCAGGTCGGCGGGCGGCGCGTTGCGGCCTTCGGTCTCGGGGTGACCATTGACCGAGATGWCGGCGATATAGGTCAGTACCTTGGTGCCACGGTCGCGGCGTTTCTTGAACTGGAACAGCTCGGGCGTATTGTCGATGAATTTGGTGGTATAGCTGTTGTCGAGGAAGGTCGGGTGCTTGAGCAGGTTCTCGACAAAGGCGATATTGGTGCTGACACCACGCACCCGGAATTCGCGCAACGCACGATCCATACGGGCAATTGCCATTTCCGGTGTTGGCGCCTTGGCGGTGATCTTGGTCARCAGRCTGTCATAATAMCGRGTGATSACSCCGCCCGCATARGCGGTGCCGCCGTCCAGGCGRATGCCCATACCRGTGGCCGAGCGATAGGCGGTGATGCGGCCATARTCGGGRATAAAGTTGTTCTGCGGRTCCTCAGTGGTGACACGGGTTTGCARCGCGTGACCATTCAGASTGATCTCRTCCTGGCTTTCCTTGCCRGTTGCCTCGGCAATTGTTTTGCCYTCGGCGATCAGRATYTGRGCGCGGACGATGTCGATGCCGGTGACTTCCTCGGTGACGGTGTGCTCCACCTGCACGCGCGGGTTTACCTCGATGAAGTAGAATTTTTCGTCGTCCATATCCATTAGGAATTCAACAGTGCCGGCGCATTCATAGTTCACGTATTTGCAGAGCTTATAGCCCAGATCGCAGATCCCGGTGCGTTGTTCTTGGCTCAGATAAGGCGCGGGCGCGCGTTCAACCACTTTCTGATTACGGCGCTGGACCGAGCAGTCGCGCTCGAACAGGTGGTACATGCCGCCATGTTTGTCGCCCAGGATCTGCACCTCAACGTGGCGCGCGCGTAGGATCATCTTCTCCAGAAAACCCTCGCCATTGCCAAAGGCAGCTTCGGCTTCGCGGCGACCTTCCAGGATTTTCTCTTCCAGTTCATCCTCGTGGTAGATCGGCCGCATGCCGCGACCGCCGCCCCCCCACGAGGCTTTCAGCATCAGCGGATAGCCAACCTCGGCGGCCTGTTTGCGGATCAGATCCATGTCATCGCCCAGCACTTCGGTGGCCGGGATGACGGGGACGCCGGCTTTGACCGCGACGCGACGGGCGCTGGCTTTGTCACCAACCTCGCGCATGGTCTCGGCCTTGGGACCGATGAAGGTGATGCCATTGCGCGAGCAGGCGTCGACAAAATCGGGATTCTCGGACAGCAACCCATAGCCAGGGTGAATGGCGTCAGCGCCACATTCCTTGGCCACCCGGATCATCTCGTCGATGCTTAGGTAGGCGGCAACCGGGCCCATGCCTTCGCCGATGCGATAAGCCTCATCCGCTTTGAAGCGGTGCAGGCCCAGCTTGTCCTCTTCGGCATAGACGGCAACGGTAGCCTTGCCCATTTCATTGGCGGCACGCATCACTCGGATGGCGATTTCTCCACGGTTGGCAATCAGGATTTTCTTGAAGTCTGTCATGTTAGCCTCGTGGTGGTGGGAATTTGACGAAGTGTTAGTCGCATCATAGAGACAGGTTCAACCGTAGTTCTGGGTAGAACCGGCATTATTGCGCTGTCCTGCGGCCTCATACCGCAGTTTCGCCTATTATTATGGCAGTTGCGAAACAGATGTTAGCGATATCGGAGCCGGTAGCGCCGCTAGGTTAGCAGCGCCCAGCTGTCCCATATTGGCCAGCAGATCCTGTTTTAGCATATCAATCAGGTGGGCAGGTCCGGTCGATCCAAGGGCGGCCAGCGCAAAATGAAAGGCCCGCCCCAGCATGACAAAATCGGCACCCAAAGCAAGGGCGCGCAGCATGTCCAGCCCGCCCTCAACGCCGCTGTCAAAGATCAGTGGCAGAGAGGTGGCCTTGCGGATCGCAGGCAGCATTTCGATAGACGCGGGGCTGCCGTCGAACTGGCGGCCGCTGTGGTTCGACACCCAGAGCGCATCCAACCCCATCTGCTGTAGGCGAGGCGCGTCTTCGGGGCGCATCACGCCCTTGATGACCATCAGTCCCTGCCAGTGATCGCGCAACCACTGAACATAATCCCAGTCCGGCGAAGTGCGCAGCAGGTAGCCAACATGGGCGGTCGATGACAGGCTGCCAAGATCGCCACTGATGTATTTGTCCAATGTGCGCATATGCGGCATGCCACGTCGCGCCATGCCCAAAGCCCAGGCCGGGCTGGATACCGCCTGCGCCAGCAGGCGGGGTGTCAGTCTTGGCGGTTGGGTCAACCCCGAGCGCACCTGTCGTTCTCGGCGCGAGGCCACCGGCACATCCGCTGTCAGCACCAGCACCTTGAACCCTGCCGCCTTGGCGCGGTTGAGCATATCCTTGCGAATATCGGGGTCTTTGGGCGGATACAGCTGAAACCAGGCCTTCTCACCCAGATGCGGTGCCAGATCCTCGGGCGATTGGCTGGCCACGGTGGACAAGGTATAAGGAATGCCCGCAGCAGCGGCACTGCGGGCCAGATGACCCTCGGCGTCGGGCCAGATCAGGCCTGACATGCCCAGCGGCGCGACGCCAAAAGGCAGGGGGAGTTTTTCTCCAAAAAGGGATGTGCTTAGATCCACGTCCAAAGGGCCGTGCAGGATTGAGGGCAGGAAGCCAACCCGGTCCAGTGCGGCGCGGTTGCGCGCTTTGGTGGCCTCGGTGCCGGTGCCGCTGTCCAGAAATTCCCAGACAAATCGCGGCAGTCGCTGCTGGGCGCGGCGGGCAAGGTCAGAGATGGCGGGGTAGCGGCTGTGCAGGTCCATGCCGGATTTGTGGGAAAACTGAGAGTAGATTGCAAGTGTTGTTAATTCAGAGGTTGTTGCCGCTTGTCGGCCGCGCGCCGGGCCTCGCGCTGAAGGATCCCGCCTGCATCAACCTCTGACAAGGGCTGCCGCCGATCCCGCGAAATCTCACCCACCGCCATCAGCGCCAGGTATCTGGAACAACAGACCCGCAGGAACGAGGTAAAATTGCCCAGATCGTGATCGGCATCGATGGATTCGAAATAAAGCCGGGTGATCAGTTGATTCACCGTCATCCCGTCGCGATTGGCGATCTCTTCCAGCGTGGACCAGAAAAACTCCTCAATCCGGATCGAGGTGGCAACGCCGTCAATGCGCAGGCTTTTGGTGCGGCTGCTCCACTGGCTACTGTCAGCTCCGATGAATAACTGGCACATGATGAAACCTTTCATTCCTGCGGGCAAGTTAGTCCGGTCGGCATGCCATAGGCAACAAGCGTGTTTTGCCACCTAGGCAGCAACCGCCCGACGCAACGCCGGGCGCTGCTATTAGTGTATTACAGCAAAGCCATGAATTGCATCATCCAGGCGGGATGGGCAGGCCAGGCTGGCGCGGTGACCAGATTGCCGTCGGTGACGGCCTCGGTGACTTCGATCTCGGCATAGGTGCCACCTGCCAGTTTGACTTCGGGCGCGCAGGCCGGATAGGCGGAACATGTGCGCCCCTCTAGCACCCCAGCAGCAGTTAGGATCTGCGCACCGTGGCAGATCGCGGCCACCGGTTTGTTCACCTCAAAGAAGTACCGCACCTTGTTCAGAACGTCCTCGTCCAACCGCAGGTATTCCGGCGCGCGGCCACCGGGAATGACCAGAGCGTCGTAATCAGCGACGTCAACATCGGCGTAGCTCTTGTTCAGGGTGAAGTTGTGACCTGGTTTCTCAGAATAGGTCTGATCGCCCTCAAAATCATGAATTGCTGTGGGCACAGTGTCGCCTGCAGCCTTGCCCGGGCAGATCGCATCGACCTGGTGACCACAGGCCATCAGGGTCTGGAACGGCACCATGGTTTCGTAGTCTTCGGTGTAATCCCCGGTGATCATCAGAATTTTAGCCATTGTTTCCTCCACTCGCTTTGGCCATGAAACATTAGTCCCGCGCTGCCCGGCGTGGGTGTTAGGGGACTACTACAATTGAGGAGGAACATTGTGAGAACAAGACTTCCCCTCTTGAGACCTTCGCGCTAGGATAATGAGCATGAGCAGTTTTGACGAAATGGACGCCTTTGAGGGCGCCTCGCTATCCTCGCGTGCCATGGCGGCGCGGCCCAAACCCTATCTTGACGGGCTGAACCCGGCGCAGCGCGAGGCGGTGGAATGTCTGCAAGGCCCGGTGCTGATGCTGGCCGGAGCGGGCACTGGCAAGACCAAGGCGCTGACCGCTCGGATCGTGCATCTGCTAAATACCGGCTCTGCCCGCACCAACGAAATTTTGGCGGTGACCTTCACCAACAAGGCCGCACGCGAGATGAAAGAGCGGGTCGGCGCCATGCTGGGCCAACCAGCCGAGGGCATGCCTTGGCTGGGCACCTTTCACGCGATCTGTGTTAAACTGCTACGCCGTCATGCCGAACTGGTGGGGTTGAAAAGCAACTTCACCATTCTGGACACCGATGATGTGATCCGGCTGCTGAAACAACTGGTGCGCGCCGAAGGCATTGACGACAAACGCTGGCCTGCACGGCAACTGGCCAATATCATCGATGACTGGAAAAACCGTGCACTGATCCCGACCAAGGTGCCGGTGGCCGATGCCAGCGCCTATAACGGCAAGGGTTTTGAGCTGTACGCCCAGTACCAGACCCGCCTGCGCGAGCTGAATGCGGTGGATTTTGGCGACCTGCTGCTGCACGTGGTGACGATCTTTCAGACCCACCCGGATATCCTCGAGCAATACCAGCGCTGGTTCCGCTTTATCCTGGTGGACGAGTATCAAGATACCAACGTTGCACAGTATCTATGGCTGCGGCTGCTGGCGGCGGGGCACAAGAACATCTGCTGCGTTGGCGATGACGACCAGTCGATCTATGGCTGGCGCGGCGCCGAGGTTGGCAACATCCTGCGCTTCGAAAAAGATTTCCCCGGTGCCATGGTGGTGCGACTGGAGCAGAACTATCGCTCGACCGAACATATCCTGGCGGCGGCCTCCGGTGTGATTTCCGGTAATGAAAATAGACTCGGCAAGGAGCTGTGGACCGCTGCCAAGGGCGGTGAAAAGGTCCGCTTGATTGGTCATTGGGACGGCGAGGAAGAAGCGCGCTGGATCGGTGAAGAGATCGAGGCGATGCAGCGCGGCACCCGGGGGATGGATCCCTTTGATCTGGACCAGATGGCGATTCTGGTGCGGGCCTCGCACCAGATGCGGGCGTTCGAGGATCGGTTTCTGACCATCGGGTTGCCGTACCGGGTGATTGGTGGGCCACGATTCTATGAACGGCTCGAGATTCGCGATGCCATGGCCTATTTCCGCGTGGTCACCAGCCCGGACGACGATCTGGCGTTTGAGCGCATCGTCAATACACCGAAACGCGGGCTGGGTGATAAGGCACAGCAGACCATCCAAATGACCGCACGGGAAAATGGCGTGTCACTGCTGGAGGGTGCACGGCTTGCGGTCGAAGACGGGCTGATCAAGGGCAAGGGCGTGGGCAAGCTGCGCCAACTGGTCGAGGATCTCGCCCGCTGGGGACGTCTGGCCGGTGGTGGTGATATGTCCCATATGGAACTGGCCGGGATCATTTTGGACGAGTCCGGCTATACCGGCATGTGGCAGGCTGACAAAACACCCGAGGCGCCGGGGCGGCTGGAAAACCTTAAGGAACTGGTCAAGGCGCTGGAGAATTTTGAAAACCTGCAAGGGTTTCTGGAGCATGTCAGTCTGATCATGGACAACGCAGCCGGTGATTCCGGGCAAAAAGTGTCAATCATGACCCTGCATGGCTCCAAAGGGTTGGAGTTCCCGGCGGTGTTTTTGCSMGGYTGGGAGGATGGTTTGTTCCCCTCGCAGCGGAGCATGGATGAAAGYGGSCTYAAGGGSCTCGARGARGAACGCCGYCTGGCCTATGTGGGYATTACCCGCGCYGAARARGTCTGYACSATTTCCTTTGCMGGCAAYCGRCGGGTGTTTGGYCAGTGGCAATCGCAACTGCCGTCGCGGTTCATTGACGAGYTGCCYGAGGACCAYGTCGARGTGCTGACACCTCCGGGKCTCTATGGYGGYGGYTATGGCGCTGCGGCYCCGGTTGAYGCGCCGGTRCGMTCSACCATCGAGGAAAAGATGGCGCAGGCGGAYGGYTATAACTCGCCAGGCTGGAAGCGGATGCAAGCGCGGGCCGGACAGCGCGGTATGGCGCAGCCCAAGGCGGCTAAGAATCAGGTGATCGACATYAAGGCTGTGTCGAGCTTCACGATGGACGACCGRGTRTTTCAYCAGAAATTYGGCTAYGGCACSATCMGCGGCATCGAYGGCGACAAGCTGGAGGTGGAGTTTGATAAGGCGGGAACCAAGAAAGTGGTGGCTGCCTATATTTCCGCCAGTGATGACATTCCGTTTTAAATCTGGGCTTGCTCTATTTTCAGTATCCTGAGGATTCGAGCAGTTGGCACTGCTCGCTCAATTGGATTATTTTGAGATCTGGAAATAGTAACAAATAGGCTTCAATCTGCAGCGGATCACAGTGCAGAACAATCGGATCCGGGCGCAGTGATGGCGAACGATGCGATTGTACGCTGCCGCGTCGCCATCGCCCTAAATCAAACCTAACGATTTTGGTGAGCGGAGCCGCTTGTCGTCGGCTCATGCAGCCACAACATAGCTCGACCCTCTTTTGAAGGGGGGAGTTCTGAAGGAGACAGAGCTTGGCGAGCTGGAATGCTTCAAGCAGAATGTCATGGCAGTTGGGATTGAGCAAAGAAAAACGACGGTGCTAGGGAGGAGGAAAAGCACCGYCGTTCTTTRCAACACCGGGGTTTCAGGGAGGAGGAAGTCCCGGTGTATTCWGRYCCGGNTTTKAACCGGTATAGGGTGCGGCAGCATCAGGGAGGAGGAGGATGCTGCCGCGTAGGACAGGYCTTNTTAAGGGAGGANAAAAAGRCCTGATCTCTATKWGTTGGTSCCGTAAGCGGCMTCWWRKGCSACRYGTTKCARCATCGAGCGGTTCAGRCCMAGATCKGCCAGTTCACGMCSTGTCAGCGTCGAGAGTTCATTCAGGGTCTGACGATACAGACGGTAGCGGGTGAAGCGCGCCCAAGCGGCCTCGGCCAAAGCTACGGGGGCGCAGAACAGCGAAAATTTCGGGGTGCTGATGTGGTCGACTGCAGCCATTGTCTTAAGTCCTTGGTGTATTTCAGTGCGTTGCCAGTGTGGCGTTGCTTGAGTTCAAAATAGGAATTTGCTGCAGATGCACAATCCCCGACTTGGACATTTCTGCTATGCAGCATTTGCATGGGTCAGCTGCTATCTGGCGCTCTCTGCCGGGTTTTTGGGAGGTTAGCGGGTGGGAGCTGAATTATTGGTCTGAATATAAAAATCTGCTCTGCGCTGACCGGGTCGGTCGTCCGGGGTTTTGGCCGCCTGGTGCAGTGTCTATATGGAGGGAACAGAACAGGAGGCCAAAATGGCAGTGACGCAGGCACAGATTCGCGCAGTACTGGAGCGATTTACCCTACCCGATGGCGGTACCTTGGTGTCGCGCGACATGCTGAGGGCGCTGCGAATCGAAGAGCGAAGAGTCAGTTTTGTGATTGAGGCGCCCAGCCCGGAGATTGCCAAGTTGATGGAACCGCTGTGCCGGGCGGTTGAGGCGGCGGTGATGGAATTGGACGGTGTGAGTGAGGTTTCGGTGGCGCTGACCGCGCATGGACCGGCAGCACCGCCGCCAAGCCTGAAGATCGGCGGTCATGCCAAGCCGCAGGCGGGACCGATGAAACCGGCCGGAGTGCAGCGCATCCTGGCAGTGGCCTCGGGCAAGGGCGGGGTGGGTAAATCCACCGTGGCCTCAAATCTGGCGGTGGCACTGGCCCGGCAGGGTCGCAAGGTGGGGCTGCTGGATGCGGATATCTATGGCCCCAGCCAGCCCCGCATGATGGGGGTCTCGGGCCGACCAGCCAGTCCTGACGGCAAGACCATTGAGCCATTGCATGCGCATGGCGTCACTCTGATGTCGATTGGCTTCATGCTGGACGAAGCCAAAGCGGTGATCTGGCGTGGTCCGATGTTGATGGGGGCGCTGCAGCAGATGCTGGGGCAGGTCAACTGGGGGCAGCTKGAYGTSTTGATYRTYGATCTGCCGCCCGGCACTGGTGATGYGCARYTRACAYTSNTGCAMMMWGNGCCNNGCTCACGGGSGYYATYRTRGTKTCRACSCCSCAGGACRTRGCSYTGMTKGAYGCMCGCAARGCSWWKGACATGTTCAWRAMRMYCRAAACRCCSRTSCTGGGSMTGATCGARAATATGWSSWYMTTYAYYTGCCCWRRCTGCGGTRRMSARMMSSAYATYTTYGGCCATGGCGGTGTGGCCCGTGAGGCTGAGGCGATGGGGCTGCCGTTGCTGGGCACCTTGCCGATTGATCTGGAAACCCGCCTGGCCGGCGATAGCGGCACTCCGGTGGCGGCTGGTGAAGGCGCGATGGCACAGGCCTATGCCCGCATTGCCGAGGGGTTGGTCAAGGGCGGCATGGCCTGAGCCAGCGCCCAATAGTCTGACACGTTGATTTTCAAACCTGGCCCACCCTTTTTGGGTGGGTCTTTGTGTTGATGGGCGGCGGAGATGCCTGAAGGAAGAGGCCGGCGTGGATGCGGGCCTCCGAGGTTGTGTGGTGTCAAGCGCACCATGGGAAATCATGGGGCGAAAGGGAATTCATGGGCGAGGTGATGGAGTCTTGGGGGCTGCATCGATGAATTTCCTCGAATCAAGATTGATTCGACCCGGTGAAACTCTATTCGCCCGTGAGTTGCTTGGGGATAACTATGGAACAATTAGAGAACGGAAATTGAAAATGGGATTTAGTGTGACATTTTTGGGAAATTGAGGGAAATTTTTTAACCCTTGAGTAAGCACTGTATATTGTATCTATATCGTTCGTGACCACAACAGTTGCCGTTAAGTGCCCAATAATTAGTCTAAAAAAATATATTAATTTTGGTCGTATTACGAAATGTGGCCTGTGTGGCTGAAAAAAGGCGTTGCCAGGCCATGAAGTCCCATAGTATCCCCTATATATCGAATGAGACGAAGAGCACGGGGCGCTAAAACGACCCCAAAAAGCAAAAAAAGAGCAGGTATCATACAGGCCTTCGCTTTCATCGAACACAGAGATCCGGCGCGCGAGCGAGCAGACATCCCCCCAGGTGGCGCGCGCAGTCGGACACTCCCGCACAGCGGGACGAAGATGGCGAGTTGATCCGTGGCAGCAGATCAACTCGCCGTTTTTCTTACTGGGGCACTAAAAAAGACACGAGGAACGTAGCAGAAGGGACGTTAGCTTGGGCCGCAGGTTCAGAGGCGAAAGCCAGCATAAGGTGGATACAAAAGGCAGGGTGTCTATCCCGGCCTCGTTTCGTCGTGTGCTCGAATCTGGTGACACAAACTGGCAGTCAGACTGCAACCCCGAACTGGTCATCGTATATGGCGATGATGATCGCAATTTTCTGGAATGTTATACGATGGAGGCGATCGACGAAGTCGATGCCAAGATWGACGCTTTGCCGCGCGGCTCCGAGCCGCGCAAGGCCTTGCAGCGATTGTTCCACGGACGATCCTTTCCGACCACAGTTGATGAGACCGGCCGCCTGGTGCTGCCGGCCAAGCTGCGCAACAAGATTGGCCTCAAGAATGAGGCGTTCTTTATTGCTGCGGGTGATACCTTTCAGATTTGGAATCCGGAAACCTATGAACAAGAAGAATCCGCCCAGACTGACAAATGGCTGGAGACGCTGCCTGAAGGGTATGACATAATGCAGTTCCTTGATGGTGCCGGAGGGGCTGATTGATGGCTACGGACCAGAATACCGGTTCCGCCCCCCATATCCCCGTCTTGCTGCGCCCACTGTTAAAGGCCATCGCGCCGGTGACAGGGCGCTGGTTGGATGGCACGTTTGGTGCGGGCGGTTATACACGAGGTTTGCTCGAGGCAGGAGCCTCGCAGGTCATTGGCGTGGATCGCGACCCCTTGGCGTTTGAGTTGGCGCAAAGCTGGGCCGGTGACTATGGTGACCGGCTGGTGTTGCAGCAGGGCGTCTTTTCGCGCATGGACGAATATGCCAGCGATTTGGACGGCGTGGTGCTGGACTTGGGTGTGTCGTCGATGCAGCTGGATTTGGCCGAGCGTGGGTTCTCGTTTATGAGAGATGGCCCGCTGGACATGCGGATGTCGCAGGACGGGCCTTCGGCGGCTGATCTTGTGGCTGAGCTCTCCGAAGTGCAATTGGCGGATATCCTGTTTCATTTTGGCGAAGAACGCGCCAGCCGTCGCATTGCCAAGGCCATCGTCAAGGCACGCGAGATTGAGCCGATTACCACCACCTTGCAATTGACCAGAATCGTCGAGGGATGCCTGCCGCGCCCAAAACCCGGCAGGTCGCATCCTGCCACCCGCAGTTTCCAAGGCCTGCGCATCGCAGTGAATGCCGAATACGAAGAGTTGTTCCAAGGTTTGCTGGCAGCTGAACGGGCGCTCAAGCCCGGTGGATTGCTGGCCGTTGTTACCTTTCATTCCATCGAAGACCGGATGGTCAAACGCTTCTTTCAGCATCGCGCTGGTAAGACCGGGCGCGCCAATCGATTTGCGCCAGAGATTGAGGAAATTCCGACACAGTTTGAGTTGGTCACCCGCAAGGCTGTTGGTCCCGATGATCAGGAACTGGCGGAAAACCCWAGGTCGCGGTCAGCGCGGTTGCGGGTTGGGCGGCGKAGCGAGGCACCWGCCACRCCGATYGAGSCCCGCGAGATYGGTATGCCGCAAYTRAAAGARGCASGKCGATGAAAWCYCTGGCTTATGTCTTGTCCGCSYTGGCGGTGTTTGGYYTRGCCTTYTGGGCYTACCGCGAAAAYTATACCACKCAACAGGTGTTGAAAGAGACCCGMARCCTGCAACGYCARATCGGWTYRKCGCAGGTKCGSYTGGGGGTYTTGCGGGCYGARTGGGCCTATCTCAACCGYCCTGACCGTYTGCRYGAACTGGCCGAGCTGAACTTTGACAGCCTCGGCCTTTTGCCTCTTCGCCCSRAYCAGTTTGGYCGGGTTGAYGAAGTKKCYTATCCGCARGYGCCATTGTTGCCCATTACCAATGGKGTCGATGTGTCGACCATGGCRKCAKCAGRGCMWASCCMATGATCCGYATTCCKCTTCGCCCGCTGGCSCGYATYYTGACCGCMCGYGCAAAAGGGGAAAAYCCGGACRYYATYGAAAAAGAGAATCTGCGTCAGCGCCATGCTGAAATCCAGGGTCACTCCCGGCAACGATCCGAGGGGCGGCTATTGGTTCTGGGGGTGTTTTTCCTCTGTGCCTATGCGGTGATTGGTATTCGCATGGGGATGATGGCAACATCAGAACCAACTGAACCGGTGGCAATTGCCTCGGGCAGTGCCATCGCGGCGCAGCGCGCCGATATTGTGGATCGCGAAGGTCGCATTCTGGCGACCAATTTTGAGACTCACTCGCTCTATGCACATCCGCAGCAATTGATCGATGCGGTGGCCTCCGCTGCTGCGCTGGTCAAGATCTTTCCTGGCCTGGACCACGAACGGCTGATCAAGGATTTCACTGGCAAGCGCAAGTTTGTCTGGATCAAGAAAAAGATCAGCCCCGAGCAAAAACAGGCGGTGCATGACATTGGCGAACCGGGGCTGCTGTTTGGGCCGCGTGAAATGCGGCTCTATCCTAACGGCAGCCTAGCTGCTCACGTTTTGGGTGGCGCAAGTTTTGGCAAGGAAGATGTCGACGCCGCCGAGGTGATCGGTGTTGCTGGTGTTGAGCGTCAATTTGATAGCTACCTACGCGACCCGGCCAATGGGGCCAAACCGCTGCAATTGTCGCTGGACCTGACCATTCAGGCCGCCGCTGAACGCGTGCTCTATGGTGGCATGCGGCTGATGAACGCCAAAGGGGCCACCTCGATCCTGATGGATGTGCACACCGGCGAAGTGATCTCGGTGGTGTCGTTGCCTGATTTTGACCCCAATCAGCGGCCCCGGCCTCCGGTGTCGGGAGATCCCTCGGACAGCCCGCTGTTTAACCGGGCGGTGCAGGGGGTCTATGAACTGGGCTCAACCTTCAAGATTTTTGCCGTTGCACAGGCAATGGATCTGGGGTTGGTCAATCCCGATACCATTGTCGATATCCGTGGCCCGCTACGCTGGGGGCGGTTCTCGATCCGCGATTTTCATAACTACGGCAACACCATGTCGGTGGAACGCATCATTGTGAAATCCTCGAACATCGGCACCGCCCGGCTGGCACAGCAGATTGGTGCCGAGCGTCAGCGGGACTTCCTGTCACGGCTTGGCATGCTTGAGCCCACACCGTTTGAGATTTCCGAGGCCAGCTCTGGCCGGCCATTGTTGCCGTCGAACTGGTCCGAGCTATCGGCAATGACCATTTCCTATGGCCACGGGTTGTCGACCAGCCCGATGCATCTGGCGGCGGGTTATGCCACCATTGCCAATGGTGGAAGCTATATCAGTCCAACCATTCTGAAACAGTCGGGTCCGCAGCACGGGCCGAGGGTAATGTCCGCCGAGGCCGCCGCTGCAGCGCGCCGGATGCTGCGCCTGGTGGTGACCGAAGGGACGGCCAGCTTTGGCGAGGTTCCCGGCTATCAGGTGGGCGGCAAGACCGGCACTGCGGACAAGCCAAAACCCACCGGCGGCTACTACGATAAAAAGGTGATCGCCACCTTTGCCTCGATGTTCCCGGCGCATGATCCCAAATACGTGCTGGTGGTGACGCTGGATGAACCCTCGATCATTGCCTACGGCGAAGAGCGCCGGACCGCTGGTTGGACCGCTGTCCCAGTGGCGGCTGAGATGATCACGCGGATCGCGCCTCTACTAGGGCTGCGGCCGCAAGTTGAACCTGTGCCGCTGACTGGTATAACTCTTACCTCTAACTGACAGGTGAGGTCGTTATGAACAACACTTCCGGGAAAGCCCTCGGCCGGTTGGGTCTGACTGCACGCGGCGGTGCGGATCCCATAATCAAAGGCGTGACATCAGACAGTCGTGCGGTGCGCGACGGCTTCCTGTTTGCCGCATTGCCCGGTTCTGTGGTGCATGGCGCCAAGTTTATCGCGACCGCATTGGATCAGGGGGCTGCGGCCATCCTGACGGATGCCGAAGGCGCCAAACTGGCCTCCGAGACCCTGGGCAATGGCCATGCTGCATTGGTGGTGACCGAAGACCCGCGCCAGGCATTGGCCTATGCCGCTGCCCTGTGGTTCGGCGCGCAGCCGCCAACTGCCGTGGCGATTACTGGCACCAATGGCAAGACATCGGTGGCAACCTTTGTGCGCCAGATCTGGGAAGAGCTGGGTCATGCCGCTGTGAACCTCGGTACCACCGGGGTTGAAGGCGCTTGGAGCTACCCTCTGGCCCACACCACGCCGGACCCGATCACCCTGCATAAGGCGCTTGCCAAAGCAGTCGAAAATGGCGTGACCCATGTGGCGATGGAGGCCTCCAGTCACGGATTGGACCAGTGCCGTCTGGACGGCGTGCGTCTGGCGGCAGCGGGGTTTACCAATTTCAGCCAGGATCACCTGGACTATCACCACACGTTTGAGGCCTATTTCGCTGCCAAGGCCGGATTGTTCCGCCGGGTGCTGCCGGACGAGGGCGTCGCGGTGATCAATATCGATGATGAGCGCGGGGCCGAAATGCGCGCTATCGCTGGCGCGCGCGGGCAAGAGGTAATCACCGTGGGGCGCGGCATCGGCGATCTGTCCCTGTTAGGTCAGCGTTTTGATGCGTCGGGGCAAGACATGCGGTTTAGCTGGCATGATAAACCGTTCCTGACCCGGTTGAGTTTGATTGGTGGCTTTCAGGCTGAGAATATCTTGCTGGCCTGTGGGTTGGTGATTGCCTCAGGCGAACAGCCCGAGCGGGTGTTTGAAACCCTGCCRCAWCTGACAACCGTGCGSGGSCGRATGCAACTGGCGGCRACACGSGACAATGGCKCRGCTGTGTTTGTRGACTTTGCCCATACMYCCGACGCYATTGCCACCGCGATCAARGCGCTGCGCCCGCATGTTYTGGGCCGTTTGRTKGCCATCGTCGGGGCCGGCGGYGACCGSGATGTYGGCAAGCGSCCYTTGATGGGGCAGGCGGCAGCAGAAAACGCCGATATGGTGATTGTCACCGACGACAACCCTCGCAGCGAAGATCCAGCGGCGATCCGTGCGGCTGTCAAAGGCGGCGCGCCCGAGGCAAGCGAGGTTGGTGATCGCGCCGAGGCGATCCTGCGCGGAGTGGACGCGCTGGGGCCGGGCGATGCGCTGCTGATCTGTGGCAAGGGCCACGAAAGCGGCCAGATCGTCGGTGATGATATTCTGCCCTTTGACGATGTCGAGCAGGCCAGCATGGCCGTCGCGGCACTGGACGGAGGGCTGGTATGAGCCTTTGGACGATGGACGAGGCAGTCGCCGCAACTGGCGGGCAGACGCAGGGAGACTGGAGCGTTGACGGGATCTCCATCGACACCCGCACTTTGCAGCCCGGTGATCTGTTCGTAGCCTTAAAAGCCGCCCGAGACGGCCACGATTTTGTGGCGCAGGCATTGGCTGCTGGGGCAGGGGCGGCTTTGGTCTTACGTATTCCAGATGGGGTGAACCCCGACGCGCCGTTGCTGATTGTTGATGACGTGTTGGTGGGGCTCGAGGCCTTGGGCCGTGTCGCCCGCGCGCGCTGTGATGCCCGTGTGGTGGCGGTGACCGGATCGGTTGGCAAAACCTCTACCAAGGAAATGCTGGCGCGGATGCTGTCGGATCAGGGGCGAACCCACGCAGCGGTGGACAGTTACAACAACCACTGGGGAGTGCCGCTAACACTGGCGCGAATGCCACGCGATACCGACTATGCAGTGATCGAGATTGGTATGAACCATCCCGGCGAGACTGCGCCACTGGCCGTACAGGCCCGCCCGCATGTGGCGATGATCACCAACGTGGCGGCTGTGCATCTTGAGGCATTCGACGACGTGGCCGGGATCGCTCGCGAAAAGGCTGCAGTTCTGCAGGGACTTGAACCCGGCGGAGTAGCAGTCCTGAACGGCGATATCGCCGAGGCCGACGTGCTGCGCGATGCGGCAACCAAACTGGATGTCGAAACCTTTTGGTTCGGAACCAAAGCCAAGGACTACAAACTCCTTTCGGTCACAGTGCAGGGCGAGGAAACTTTGGCCCATGCCACAGCTTTGGGCAAAGACATAGAAATGCACATTCAGTCTCTTGGCGCGCATTTTGCGATGAATGCGCTGGGGGCCCTGGCCTGTGTCACAGCCCTTGGTGCAGATCTGGACAAGGCGCTGCGTAGTCTGGCGCTGTGGTCGCCGGTCAAAGGTCGCGGTGCCCGTGAAGAGATCCCGTGGGGCAGTGGCCAAATCCTGTTGCTGGACGACAGCTATAACGCCAATCCGACTTCGATGGTTGCTGCGCTAGAGGTCTTGGCGGCAACGCCGGGAACTGGTCGCAAGATCGCCTACCTGGGCGATATGAAAGAACTTGGCCCAAACGAAATGCCTCTGCACACAGACCTGGCGCACCTGCCAGCGATCCCCTCAATCGACCAAATCCATTGCATCGGACCGCTGATGCGGCACCTGCACGCGGCTCTGCCTGAGGGGAAACGCGGTACGTGGTACCAGACCAGCGCCGAGGTTCTGCCGGACCTGGCCAAACAGATTAAAACGGGCGATATCGTGCTGGCCAAGGGCTCTCTGAGCATGGCTTTGGCCAAGATCGTTGACGGCATCCGCAATTTGGGCCATGGCGGCCCTACTTCTGACACCTCAAAATAGCGAACAGGACCCCCTCACATGCTCTATTGGCTCACCGAGCTATCGGACGGCGGCGATTTCTTTAACCTGTTCCGCTACATCACCTTCCGCGCAGGCGGCGCGTTCCTGACGGCGCTGATCTTTGGTTTTGTCTTTGGCAAGCCGCTGATCAACGTGCTGCGCAAAAAGCAAGGCAAGGGGCAGCCAATCCGCGAAGACGGCCCCGAGGGACATTTCGTCAAGGCCGGCACCCCAACCATGGGTGGTCTGCTGATTGTTGGCGCGTTGTTGTTTTCCACACTGGTCTGGGCGCGTTTGGATAACCCCTTTGTCTGGCTGGTTCTATTTGTCACTGTCTCCTTTGCCCTGATCGGCTTTGCGGATGATTATGCCAAGGTTTCCAAGCAGAACACCAAAGGTGTGTCTGGCCGTGTGCGGCTGGCGCTCGGGATTGTCATAGCGGTGATTGCCGCACTCTGGGCCTCGGCTTATCACCCCGAGGCGCTGCAAAACCGGCTGGCGCTGCCGGTGTTCAAAGACACGCTGATCAAYATGGGCTATTTCTAYGTGCCGTTYTCRRTCTGCGTKGTGGTTGGCACCGCCAATGCGGTGAACCTGACCGACGGGYTGGACGGGYTGGCSATYATGCCGGTGATGATYGCCGCCACYACGCTGGGCATCATTGCCTATGCGGTGGGGCGGGTCGATTTCACTGAATACCTCGACGTCCACTATGTGCCCGGCACCGGCGAGATCCTGATCTTCACCATGGCGCTGTTCGGCGGMGGCCTYGGCTTCCTGTGGTACAACGCCCCGCCCGCTGCGGTGTTCATGGGCGACACTGGATCACTAGCCCTTGGCGGCGCATTGGGAGCCATCGCACTGGTCATCAAACACGAGCTGGTGCTGGCAATTGTCGGCGGTCTGTTTGTGGTCGAGGCCCTCTCGGTGATCATCCAAGTGCTGTATTACAAACGCACCGGCAAGCGGGTGTTCCTGATGGCGCCGATCCACCACCACTACGAGAAAAAGGGCTGGTCCGAGCCCACCATCGTGATCCGCTTCTGGATCATCTCGCTGATCCTGGCGATGATTGGTCTGGCGACGTTGAAGGTACGGTAGTCAGCGCGCCAAAGTGAACCTGCTGGAGTCTAGTCTGGACGGTCAATAACCACTAATATCGGCCGCCTTGAGCGGCCGAATACGTACCGAGTTGCTCGAAATATATCTTCATTTACATGTTCGAAGTAATCGCATCACACAAACGCGAATTTGTCAGCGGCACAAATTCCGCCGATATCGCGCCAAAATTTCCTCTTGTGGACGCGGGTCTTTCAATGAGCGCAAACACACCATGTTCCCCGCACCCTATATAAATGTGTCGCGGAGCAGGTTTTCTCCGTTCCAAGAAGACATGCATGTCGTGTTCAATTTTCACAAAATGGTTTGCGTGGTCCTCTCCACGCTCAATCCATGTTAGTAGATCAGTGCAATACTTTTCAGTGCATTTGGACAGTTCCTCTGAGATGCTTGAGTAGAATGCAAAGGACGATTGGACAAAACCACTTATTTCCTGCGGTAGTTCCTGAACGTGCGTCACTTCCTTGGGTACGCCTGTCGCAAATGTATCGTTGGTTAGTTCGGCAGAAAGCACAACTTTGGCATCTTCTTGTTGAAAGACATTAAATGTCACCGGAAGATCGCAAGAAACTTGTTTCACTGAACTGTCATTTATGTCGAACAGCATGAAACATGCCGAGTACACAAAACTATTTTCTTTCGCAGGCTGCGCCGACAAGGACGATGCCGAAACCAATGAACTGAATAAAACTGTACAGAACGCAAGCAGTCCTATCTGAACTTCAAATCGTCTTGACACAACGTTCTCCAATAAAACTGATCCCAATATGCTTTGTTAGCTTRAGTGCTCGTGCAAAAGCAATTTCAGATGTTGGTTGGAGGTCATGCCTTGGGCGTTGTAAAATGAAGGCAGTTCAGACTTGTTACGTATGGCGTTCTTCAAGTTGTTCTCCCGCTTGCAATCGCCCCGCCCTCCAGTGCACTGTGCCGCCGAATTCAAAAGGTTTAGGAAAGGGCGCGCCAATGATCCCCGTATTAGGATTTGCAGAGGCCAATGTGGCGGTTCTGGGGTTGGGGCGCTCGGGCCTTGCAACGGCGCGCGCACTGCGGGCTGGCGAGGCGATCCCGGTCTGTTGGGACGACAACCCAGCCACGCGTGAGGCGGCTGAGGCAGAGGGCTTTACCTGTCGTGATTTGCACAAACAGGGCGCGTTTGATGACATCGCCTCGCTGATCGTCTCACCCGGTATTCCGCATCTCTACCCAAAATCAAACCCGGTGGTGCGCGCCGCGTTAGAGGCCGGCGTGCCTGTGGACAATGACATTGGCCTGTTTTTCCGCTCGGTGGCGACACCAGAGTGGGACAATTTCGAGCGGCTTCCACGTGTGGTGGCGGTGACCGGGTCAAATGGCAAATCCACAACCGTCGCGTTGCTGCATCACATCCTGGAAAGCGCGGGCAAAGAGGTGCAGATGGCCGGCAATATCGGTCGTGGCGTGCTGGATATAGATCCGCCCACCGATGGCGGCTTGGTGGTGCTGGAGCTGAGCTCGTACCAGATCGAGCTGGCGAGATCGCTGACGCCGGATGTGGCAATTTTCACCAACCTCAGCCCCGACCATCTGGATCGCCACGGTGGTCTGGGCGGCTATTTTGCTGCCAAACGGCGCTTGTTTGCCGAGGGTGGCCCGGATCGCGCGATCATTGGTGTGGACGAGGACGAGGGTATGTTTTTGGCCGGGCAAATGTCCATGGGGCAAGCGGATGACCGGGTGATCCGGGTGTCCTCAGGGCGCAAGCTGGCGGGTGCTGGCTGGAATGTCTTTGCCCGCAAAGGGTTCCTGTCAGAATACCGCAAGGGACGGCAAGCGGGCTCGATCGATCTGCGCGCGATGACCGGATTGCCGGGGGCGCATAACCACCAGAACGCCTGTGCCGCCTATGCCGCTGCCCGCACGCTGGGACTGGCGCCCCGGATGATTGAGGGCGCGTTGGAGACCTATCCCGGCTTGCCACACCGCAGCCAAACCATCGCAGAGGTGGATGGCGTGCGCTACGTCAATGACAGCAAGGCGACCAATGTCGACAGCGCGGCCAAGGCGTTGAGTGCGTTTAAGAAAGTCCGCTGGATCTGTGGCGGCTTGGAAAAAGACGGTGGGCTGGAGGGTCTGAAAGGCGCCACTGGCACCGTGCAGAAAGCCTATGTGATTGGTCGCGAGGCGGCGAAGTTTGCGCTGCAGCTGGATGTGGAGGCCGAGGTCTGTGGCTCCATGGCTGTGGCGGTTGAGCGGGCGATGGCGGATGCGCAAGAGGGTGAGACCGTGTTGCTGGCCCCGGCAGCGGCGAGTTTTGATCAATACGACAGTTTCGAGAAACGCGGTGATGATTTCATTGCTGAGGTGACCGGACGTTTAGGCTGACCAAAGCAGATCGGATGAGGTTAGCGGCTGGTGGCGGCGATGGCACTGCCGGCCGCATGGCCTGAGGACCAGGCCCATTGGAAGTTGAAGCCGCCGAGCCAGCCGGTGACATCGACAGCCTCGCCAATGGCGTAGAGGCCGGGCATGGATTTGACCTCCATGGTTTTGGACGACAGCGCATCTGTGTCGATACCGCCCAGGGTGACTTCGGCGGTGCGGTAGCCCTCGGTGCCGGAGGGGGTGAGTTGCCAGTTGGATAGTTGCTGGCAAAGGCTCTGCAAGGCGGCGTCGGATTGGTCAGCGAGACGGCCCGTGAGGCGCAATTCAGCCGACAGGAAATCCGCCAGGCGCGCAGGTAGCAGGCGGGACAATTCGGTGGTCAGGTCGCGGCGGCCTTCGGCCTGGCGCTGGTCGCGCAGCAGATCATAGAGCGGCAATTCAGGGATCAGGTTGACGGTGATCTCTTCACCATCGCGCCAGTAGGACGACAGCTGCAGCACCGAGGGGCCAGAGAGGCCACGGTGAGTGAACAGCAGCGCCTCGTCAAACGAGGTGCGGGCATTGGACAGCCGCGCGGGCAGGGCGATGCCTGCCAGGGGTTTGAAGCGGTCTTCGGAAAACGTGAACGGCACCAGCGCGGGTTGGGTCTCGGTCAGCGGTAGGTCAAATTGCCGGGCGATGTCATAGGCAAGGCCGGTGGCGCCCATCTTGGGGATGGATTTGCCGCCACTTGCCAGCACCAAATTGCGGCAGGTTACAGTCTGGGTCTTGCCGTCGCGCTCAAGCGTGACGGAAAACCCCTTTTCGGTTTTCTCAACTGACGTGATCGAGGTTTGCAGCCACAGCTCACCCCCGGCGCGCTGTAGTTCCTCGACCAGCATGGCCACCACCTGTTTGGCGGATCCGTCACAGAACAGCTGCCCCAGGGTTTTCTCGTGCCAGGAGATGCCGTGCTGGTCCATCAAGGCAACAAAATCCCATTGGCTGTACCGGGCCAGCGCCGATTTGCAGAAATGCGGGTTGGCTGAAATGAAGTTTTTGGCTTCGGCGTACATATTGGTGAAGTTGCAACGCCCACCGCCCGAGATACGAATTTTCTCGCCCGGATTGCGCGCGTGGTCGATCACCAGTGTGCCGGGGCCCGCATAGCGCGCGCACATCATGCCAGCGGCGCCAGCGCCAAGAATGAGGGTTTGATACAACATCGCCAGCCCATGGCGCGGATTACCGCCAAAGGCAAGAGGAAGAGGCTGGCCTGAATCGGCGATTCAGGCTATGGAAATGCCATAGATCCCGAAAACGGGGCGAAAATGAGGCAGAGATTGGCGGTATTCCCATGACTGAAATGGTCTATGGCGCGGTTCCCACGCATGTAGGGGAACCGATCCTTCCGAAATGGTGGCGGACGGTGGATAAATGGACACTGTCCTGCATCCTGGCACTGTTTGTTATTGGACTGCTGTTGGGGCTGGCGGCCTCGGTGCCGCTGGCGGCGCGCAACGGATTTGACAATTTCCACTATGTAGAGCGTCAGGCAGTGTTTGGCTGTGCCGCGCTGGTGGCGATGGTAATGACCTCGATGATGTCGCCGACCCTGGTGCGGCGGTTGGCGGTGATTGGTTTTGCCTGTGCCTTTGTGGCGCTGGCGATGCTGCCGGTGTTTGGTACTGATTTTGGCAAGGGGGCTGTGCGTTGGTACAGCTTGGGCTTTGCCTCGTTGCAGCCTTCCGAATTTCTAAAGCCTGGTTTTGTGGTGGTGGCCGCCTGGATGATTGCGGCCAGCCAGGAGATCAATGGCCCGCCGGGCAAACTGTGGTCCTTTGGTCTTTGCATTACTGTCGTTTTGATGCTGGCGATGCAGCCGGACTTTGGTCAGGCCTGCCTGGTGCTGTTTGGCTGGGGTGTCATGTATTTCGTCGCCGGGGCACCGATGGTGCTGTTGCTGGGTATGGCTGCAATTGTGGTGCTGGGCGGCATGTTTGCCTATGCTACCTCCGAGCATTTTGCCCGCCGCATTGACGGCTTCCTGAACCCTGACGTCGATCCGACAACGCAGCTGGGTTATGCTGCGGATGCAATCCGCGAAGGCGGGTTGTTTGGCGTTGGAGTTGGTGAGGGGCAGGTGAAATGGTCGCTGCCGGATGCCCATACCGATTTCATTATCGCCGTTGCTGCCGAGGAATACGGGCTGGTGTTGGTGCTGATCCTGATTTCGCTTTACGCAATTATTGTGGTGCGCTCACTGCTCAGGCTGATGCGCGAGCGGGATACCTTTATCCGGCTGGCGGGCACTGGGCTGGTGTGTATGTTTGGGGTGCAGGCGATGATCAACATGGGGGTGGCGGTGCGGCTACTGCCGGCCAAGGGCATGACGTTGCCTTTTGTCAGCTATGGTGGATCGTCGCTGATTGCGGGCGGTATTGCGGTTGGAATGTTGCTGGCCTTTACCCGGTCGCGGCCCCAGGGTGGTATTGCAGACCTGCTGCGCGGACATGAACGCGGCTGATAGTAAGGACGACTGGGGCAGATGGCACAGAAACTGCTATTGATGGCGGCGGGCGGTACTGGCGGGCATATGTTCCCGGCACAGGCGCTGGCCGAAGCTATGCTGAAACGGGGCTGGCGGGTCAAGCTGTCGACCGACGCGCGGGGCGCGCGCTTTACTGGCGGCTTTCCGCACACCACTGAAATCACCGAAGTCTCCTCGGGTACCTTTGCCCGTGGCGGGCTATTGGCCAAGGCCATGGTCGGGCCAAAGATCGTCGGTGGCGTGCTGAACATGGTGCGGCAGATGCGGCGTGAGCGGCCAGATGCGGTGGTGGGCTTTGGCGGATATCCATCAATCCCGGCGCTGGGGGCGGCGACGCTTTTGGGCTTGCCGCGAATGATCCACGAACAAAACGGTGTGCTGGGCCGGGTGAACAAACTGTTTGCCAAACATGTGGCCGGTGTGGCCTGCGGGATCTGGCCCACGGACCTGCCTGAGGGCGTTTCAGGCGAACATGTGGGCAATCCGGTGCGCGCCACGGTGCTCGAAAAAGCCAGGGCGGCCTATATTTCCCCTGGGGATTATCCAATGTCTATCCTGGTGATGGGGGGCAGCCAAGGCGCGCGGATCCTGAGTGATGTGGTGCCAGGCGCCATCGTAGCTTTGCCCGAAAACATCCGTCGACACCTGCGGGTGTCGCATCAGGCGCGGGATGAGGACCGGGAGAGGGTCACTGCTTTTTACAGCGATCACGGTATTGATGCCGATGTGCAGCCCTTTTTTCATGACTTGCCCACCCGTATGAGCGAGGCACAGCTGGTGATTTCACGCTCGGGTGCGTCGTCGGTTGCTGATATTTCGGTGATCGGGCGGCCCTCGATCCTGATCCCCTTTGCCGCCGCTGCTGGTGATCACCAAAGTGCCAACGCGCGTGGGCTGGTCGAGGCAGGCGGGGCGATTCTGATTCCGGAAAGCGCCTTTGACGTGGATACCCTGTCAGAGCAAATCACCACAATTCTGAGCAATCCAAAAGCGGCCCTTCAGATGTCGATTGCAGCACTAAGCGCTGGAGTTCCCGATGCCACCGAACGGTTGGTGGCCCTGGTCGAGCAACTGGCGGAAAAGGACAAAACATGACCCCCACAACCAAACTTCCCGGAGATGTTGGTCCGATCCATTTTGTTGGCATCGGCGGCATTGGCATGTCAGGCATCGCCGAGGTGCTGCTGAATCAGGGCTATGTGGTGCAGGGGTCGGACTTGAAGGCCTCAAAGATTACCGACAGGTTGGCCAAGCTGGGCGCGCGCGTTTTTGTTGGCCAGCAGGCCGAGAACCTGGAAGACGCAGCGGTTGTGGTGATTTCCTCGGCGATCAAACCAGGCAACGCCGAATTGGATGAAGCCCGCCGAAGGGGCCTGCCGGTGGTGCGCCGCGCCGAAATGCTGGCCGAGCTGATGCGGCTGAAGTCCAACATCGCCATTGCTGGCACCCATGGCAAAACCACCACCACAACGATGATGGCCGAGCTGATGGTGGCGGGAAAATTCGATCCCACCGTGGTCAATGGCGGCATCATCCACGCCTATGGCAGCAATGCGCGCGTTGGCGCCGGTGAATGGATGGTGGTTGAGGCGGACGAGTCTGACGGCACCTTCAACCGGCTGCCTGCGACCATAGCCGTGGTGACCAATATCGACCCCGAGCACATGGAGCATTGGGGGGACTTTGATACTCTGCGCGATGGGTTCTATGATTTTGTCAGCAATATTCCGTTTTATGGTGTGGCCGTGTGCAACACCGACCACCCCGAGGTGCAGGCGCTGGTGGGCCGGATCACCGACCGCCGGGTGGTGACCTATGGTTTTAACGCTCAGGCGGATGTGCGGGCCATCAATCTGACCTACAAGCGTGGCGTGGCGCATTTTGACATTCAATTGCAGGCCAAGGATCAGCTGATCGAAGGCTGCAGCCTGCCGATGCCCGGCGATCACAACGTCTCGAACGCGCTGGCTGCGGTGGCCGTTGCCCGCCATCTGGGCATGGGTGGTGATGAAATTCGCACCGCGCTGGCCAAGTTTGGTGGCGTCAATCGCCGCTTTACCAAGGTGGGAGAGGTCAATGGCGTAACGATCATCGATGATTACGGCCACCACCCGGTGGAAATCGCAGCGGTGCTGAAAGCGGCTCGCCAATCCATCAGCGACGAGCCTGGAGGTCGGGTGATTGCGGTGCATCAGCCGCATCGATACTCCCGGCTGGCCAGCCTGTTTGACGATTTCTGCGGCTGCTTCAACGAGGCCGACGTGGTGGCAATCTCGGATGTCTTTGCCGCTGGCGAAGAGCCAATCGAAGGGGCAGGTCGCGACGATCTGGTTGCCGGTTTGATCCGCCACGGCCACCGCCATGCCCGCGCGCTGATCGACGAGGATGATCTGGAGCGGCTGGTGCGTGAACAGGCCGGGCCCGGCGATATCGTCGTCTGTCTGGGCGCCGGTACCATCAGCGCCTGGGCCAATGGCCTACCAGCGCGACTAAAGGGATAACAATGGCTGCTCCGCTCAAACGTCGTATCGGACCGGGTCTGCTGACCGCCTACGGTATTGGTGTCATGGTTGGGGCCGGGATCTATGTTTTGATCGGCGCGGTGGCGGGGGCTGCGGGGATGTGGTCACCAGTGGCCTTTCTGCTGGCAGGGCTGGTGGCGGCGCCTACGGCGCTGAGTTATGCCGAATTTTCCACGCGTATCCCCGAGGCCGCAGGCGAGGCGGCTTATGTGGGCGTTGGCCTGAATTCGCAGGCTCTGGCCATGCTGGTTGGACTGGCCGTGGTGGCGGCGGGCACAGTGTCGGCTGGCGCGGTGTTGCGCGGTGGGGTTGGCTATCTGTCTGCCGCCTGGGAGATCGATGCCATCTGGGCGGTGATCGCGCTGGGAGTGCTGCTGACAGGAMTCSMGGYGCTNGNTRMKCKGKRGWGSCKTANRCYGGTNNYCCKGTTMRMRSTGANKTGAMSTTGNNRWGKKTTGGCCCTGGTGATCTGGGCCGGGTTTACAGCACCTGGTGTCGGCGAGTGGTCGGTTCCATCGCTGCCTGGCTGGACCGGCATTGGGCTTGGTGCTGGGTTGGCGTTTTTTGCCTTTATCGGGTTTGAAGACATCGTCAATATGGCCGAAGAGGTGGAACGGCCCAGTTCGACCTTGCCGCGTGCGATCTTGGTGGCGCTGGGAGTCACCACATTCATCTATGTGCTGGTTGCCTGGGCGGCGGTGCGCTCTGTCGATCTCGACACACTATCGGCCAGTACCAGCCCATTGGTTCTGGTCTGGCAGGCTGGACGTGGCGGCAGTGGTGATTTTCTGGCTGGCATCGCAGTATTTGCCGCGCTGAACGGGGTTCTGGCACAGATTGTCATGGCGTCGCGGGTGTTGTYYSKYYKGSKYMRKSRYRRYSSGRYMMTRGYGSYSKKWCWSCKMKYSSAKMCSSGWWTKRSTRYGMYRSYWSTWGSYRCCYGCCTGNNWKWKGKGKRRYGGTTATTGTTATCGCTCTCGGCGTGCAACTGGTCACCTTGGCCGGGGTCACATCCGCAATCCTTCTGTCGGTGTTTGTGCTGGTCAATCTGGCGCTGATCTTTCAGAAACGCCGTGCGCCTCAGGCGCCATTTTTGGTGCCGATGGCCGTGCCGGTGTTTGGTTTTGTCCTGTCTATTGTGGCCCTGATCGCCGCTGTCATAGGGGCGCTATGAGCCTGCCCGTTCTCTGCGCCGTCATTTGGGCTTTAACCGCCACGGGGGTAGCATTTCTGCCGATGCGTTGGCAATTTCCGCCCGGTATTGTACTGCTGATAGCGGCGCCAGTGATCATTGTGATGCTGGGGGTGCAACACGGCTGGCTGTCGGCACTGGGTGGTTCTGCCGCCTTCATCTCAATGTTTCGCAGGCCRTTGCGCCATTATTGGTGCAAATGGACAGGAGTATCGCAATGACGTTGTCTTTGATTTTGGCCGCTCTGTGGGCGTTGTCGGCCAATGTGCTGGCGATCATCCCCAGCCGTGACAATCATTGGCGTCGCGCCTATGTGCTGATCGCGCTGGGGATCCCGCTGCTGGGCTATGTCACTTATGAAAACGGCCCCTGGTGGGGCTTGGCGGTGCTGGTGGCGGGCATGTCGGTGTTGCGCTGGCCGGTGATTTATCTTGGCCGCTGGCTGCGGCGTCAGTTGCCCAAGGGATAAGGGCTCACATGGAAACGCTCATCTTATTCTCGGTCAGTCTGAGTGCGGTTGCGGTTGCACATCTGCTGGCGCTGTGGGGCCGCTATCTGGTGATCCTGGGCTTTCTGTTGGCCACCGGCGTGCTCTACGGTGTGATCCATTGGTATGTTGGCACGCTGGATGGCTGGAATGGTCTGGCGCTGGCGATATTTGCATTGATCGCGGTGATGCCGTTTGGTGCCGGGCTGGTTTTGGGCACGCTCACCGGATGGCTGCACGCACGGCGACGGATCGCGCGCCGCGATAGGTGATCCATTGTTGCCTCCGCACCCCGAACTGGCGTTGTTTTACGGCTGCAGTCCGGGCTAGAAGCACTGAAATTCGCAGCGAGAGGCCCGCACTATGAACATCGATGGTATCCGGGGACGCCTGACCCCCAATCGCGTGTTGTCCGAGCTGACCTGGCTGCGCGTAGGCGGTGCTGCTGACTACCTGTTCCAGCCCGCTGATGTCGATGATCTGGCACTGTTTCTGTCGCAGCTGGGTCCGGACGTATCCGTGTTCCCCATGGGGGTTGGTTCCAACCTGATTGTGCGTGATGGCGGATTGCGTGCGGTGGTCATTCGTCTGGGCCGTGGCTTCAATGGCATTGAAACCGAAGGTGACATCGTCACCGCAGGCGCGGCGGCGCTGGATGCACATGTGGCGCGCAAAGCGGCAGATGCCGGGCTGGACCTGACCTTTCTGCGCACCATCCCCGGTTCAATTGGTGGCGCAGTGCGGATGAACGCCGGCTGCTATGGTAGCTATGTGGTGGATGTTTTTGTCTCGGCTACCATTGTCACCCGAACAGGTGACATCCGCGAGATCTCGGCCGAGGAACTGGCGTTCCAGTACCGGCAAACGGCGCTGCCCGAGGGCGCTGTGCTGGTGTCCGCCAAGATGCGCGCCGGGGCAGGGGAGCCCGCTGCGCTGCATGCCCGGATGCAGGCCCAACTGGAAACACGCGATAAAACGCAACCCACCAAAGATCGCAGCGCCGGATCGACTTTTCGCAACCCTGCGGGATTTTCATCCACAGGCAAGGCTGATGATGTTCATGATCTGAAAGCCTGGAAAGTGATTGATGACGCCGGAATGCGCGGTGCCAGGCGCGGTGGCGCGCAGATGAGCGAGAAGCATTCCAACTTTTTGATCAACACGGGTGGCGCAACTGCCGCAGATCTTGAGGGWTTGGGYGAAGAGGTGCGRAAAAAGGTTTACGCCTCAAGCGGGATAACGCTAGAGTGGGAAATTATGCGGATTGGTGATCCGCTACCTGACTAACCTGAAATCCTAAGCTGTTCCAAGTACTTCGGTACATTTGGGTGTGTTTGACTATATCTGGAATAATCAGAAAAACACTGGCGAAGGTAAACATGGTAAACCGACTGTTAATTTGGCGGTAAGACTTGTGTTGGTATAATGGCGCCGGACAGGACGGTCCTTACCAACCGTAGGCGGTGACGCCAGCCATACAAAAGGGTGTAAAATCGCCCGGATAAAAAATTGGGCCGATAACGGCCCTCATAACCAAAGGGGCGCAAAGCCCTGTGTATATTGAGGCATTTGACGTGGGTAAGTCGAGCGGGACTCTCCCGAAAGTGGCGGTATTGATGGGCGGACCCTCGGCTGAGCGCGAGGTTTCTTTGTCCACCGGGCGTGAATGCGCTACCGCACTGCGGGGTGAAGGATTTGWGGTGATTGAGGTGGACGCGGGTCCAGACCTCTTCACGCGTTTACAAGACATCAAGCCGGATGTGGTTTTCAACGCGCTGCATGGTCGTTGGGGTGAGGATGGCTGTGTGCAGGGTTTGCTGGAATGGATGGGCCTGCCCTATACCCATTCCGGGGTGCTGGCCTCGGCGCTGGCGATGGACAAGCAACGCAGCAAGAACGTGTACCGCGCCGTCGGATTGCCGGTGGTTGAAAGCGATCTATATGCCAAGGCCGATGTAATGGCCGCGCATGTGATGGCGCCGCCCTATGTGGTGAAGCCCAACAACGAAGGCTCCAGCGTTGGGGTCTATCTGGTGCACGAGGCCGCCAATTCTCCGCCACAGCTGTCGGAGGATATGCCGGACCAGGTGATGGTTGAAACCTTTGCGCCGGGTCGCGAGTTGACCACCACAGTGGTCGGAGATGGTGAGCATGATCCCGGTGCGCTGACAGTCACCGATATTCTGACCGATGGCTGGTACGACTATGATGCCAAGTATCAACCCGGCGGGTCGCGCCATGTGGTACCGGCGGACCTGCCGCAAGAGATTTTTGACCTCTGTATGGACTATGCCATGCGGGCGCATCAGGCGCTGGGATGTCGGGGGGTGAGCCGCACCGATTTCCGCTGGGACGAAAGCCGCGGTGTTGCTGGGCTGATCCTGCTGGAAACCAACACGCAGCCCGGCATGACGCCAACCTCGCTGAGCCCCGAGCAAGCGGCGCAGTGTGGCATGAGCTTTGGTGAGCTTTGCGGCTGGATGGTAAAGGACGCCTCATGCAATCGTTGATCCCCTGGCGCCGTAACAAACATGCACAAAAACAAGACCCAGCGCCGTCACGGTTGAAGTACCGGATGCAGCGCTGGATGTTGACGCCGGGTATCCGGTTGGGGCTGCGGATCGGGGTGCCATTCTGTTTGGTCACGGTGTTCGGCAGCGCCTATATGGCCAGTGAACACCGCCGCGATGCGCTGAATATTTTTGTGTCTGAACTGCGTCAGTCAATCCGTGACCGGCCTGAGTTCATGGTCAAAATGATTGCCATTGATGGCGCTGGCGGGGATGTGGCGGATGACATCCGCGAGGTTGTGTCGCTGCGATTTCCGGTCAGTTCCTTCGATCTGGACGTGGATCAGATCCGCAATGTGATTGAGGCATTGGACCCAGTGAAATCCGCAGGCGTGCGAATCCGCTCGGGTGGGGTGCTGCAGGTGGATGTGGTTGAGCGCCACCCGGTGCTGGTCTGGCGCAGTCGTCAGGGCCTGGCCTTGCTGGACGAAGCCGGTATCCATGTGGCCGAATTGGGACGCCGGTCGCTGCATGCGGATTTGCCGCTGATCGCGGGTGATGGCGCTGATGCCCATGTCGACGAGGCTCTGCGGCTGTTTTCCACCGCCAGGCCTCTGGGCCATCGGCTGCGCGGATTGGTGCGCATTGGCGAGCGGCGCTGGGATGTGGTTTTGGATCGCGGTCAGCGTATTATGCTGCCGGCCGAGAACCCGATTTCAGCGCTTGAGCGGGTGATCGCGGTGAGCGAGGTTCGGGATCTGCTGGAGCGGGATATTGCTGCAGTGGACATGCGACTGGCAGCCCGTGCAACTGTTCGGATGAGCAAGACTGCAGTACAGGAATGGTGGCGGATCAGACAGATGAATGAGGGCGGGTAGCAGGTATGACGGATCTCTATCAATCGCAGCGGGCGATGCGGCAAATGCGGCGTCAATCCATGCAGCGCGGGGTGGTTGCAGTACTGGATGTTGGCAGTTCCAAGATTGCCTGCTTGGTGCTGCGTTKTGACGGCAGCAGCCGGTTGAGCGAAGACAATTCCATTGGATCGCTGGCCGGGCAATCCGGATTTCGGGTGATTGGAGCAGCCACCACCCGCTCGCGCGGCGTACAGTTTGGCGAAATCACCGCCATGCANWKMGAMCSARCKWGSSAKTNGMASWSMTGTKSARRCSRCGNRAWWGRTGGCNWGANKTKCGNGYTGMTCWSRTGATCGCCTGTTTTTCGGGGGCCCATCCGCGCTCTTACGGTTTGAATGCGCAGGTTGACTTGCAGGGCCAGGTAGTGACGGAAAACGAGGTCGCCCGGGTGCTGGCCGCTTGTGATGTGCCGGAATACGGCGTTGGTCGCGAAGTGCTGCATGCGCAGCCAGTGAACTTTGCACTGGATAACCGGTCGGGGCTGAATGATCCGCGTGGCCAGTTGGGACAGTCTCTGGCGGTCGATATGCACATGGTGACCGTGGATGCGGCCTCGGTTCAGAACCTGGTCCGTTGTATCAAACGCTGCGATCTGGAACTGGCCGGGATTGCCAGCTCCGCCTATGCCTCAGGGATCTCAGCGCTGGTCGAAGACGAGCAGGAACTGGGCGCGGCCTGTATCGACATGGGCGGTGGATCGACCTCGGTATCGATCTTTATGAAGAAGCACATGATCTATACCGATGCGGTGCGCATGGGCGGCGACCACGTCACCAGTGATATTTCGATGGGGCTGGGGGTGCCAACTGCCGCGGCTGAGCGGATCAAGACCTTTTGCGGTGGGGTGCATGCCACTGGTGCTGATGATCGCGACATGATCGACATCGGCGGGGATACCGGCGATTGGGAACATGACCGGCGCACGGTTTCGCGGGCCGAACTGATTGGCATCATGCGTCCGCGAGTCGAAGAAATCCTGGAAGAGGTGCGCGCGCGGTTGGATGCCGCCGGGTTCGACCAGCTTCCCAGCCAGCAGATCGTTTTGACCGGCGGCGCGAGTCAGGTGATGGGGCTGGACGGATTGGCCAGCCGTATTTTGGGACAGCAAGTGCGTTTGGGGCGTCCTCTGCGGGTGCATGGATTGCCGCAGTCGGCCACCGGTCCAGGATTTGCTAGCGCCGTGGGGTTGAGCCTGTTTGCGGCGAATCCGCAGGATGAATGGTGGGATTTCGACATGCCAAGCGATCGTCACTCCGGCAGCTCGATCCGGCGCGCAGTTCGTTGGTTCAAGGACAACTGGTAGAGCCCGGCTGAAGGCACAAAAAAATACGCAATGCGGCGGATTGGCTAATGACAGATCCCGGCGCAAACATTAGAGTAATGTTAACCAGCCGCAGTAAGCGGCGGAGCGCGGGCCGGGCAGTGGTTTGCACACGATGAAGTGAGAAATGTTTGTTGATTTCGCATCTTGGCGGGATCATCAGGCGTGCTTGTGTGCGTTTTTTTCGAAACCCCAAAATGTGCTCTAGTCGGCGAAATATCGCGGATAGTTGTCCCAATTTTGCCATATTTTGTAGGGATCAGCGCTTTTGTTGGTGACGAAACTGCCCCTGCTTGGTACTGTCAAGGTGGACAGGAAATAATAATGCCTCGGAATGAGGCGCGTAATACAGGCGGACAGAGCATGACATTGAACCTTTCGATGCCCGGGCAGGAAGAATTGAAGCCTCGGATCACTGTTTTTGGCGTTGGTGGAGCTGGCGGTAACGCTGTCAACAACATGATCGAAAAAGAGCTTGATGGCGTCGATTTTGTTGTCGCCAACACGGATGCTCAGGCGCTCCAGCAAAGCAACGCCAAAAGCCGGGTGCAGCTGGGCGTGAAGGTTACTGAAGGTCTGGGCGCCGGTGCGCGCCCCTCGGTTGGCATGGCYGCWGCSGAAGAAAGCATTGAACARATCGTTGATCACCTGGCGGGTGCACATATGTGCTTTATCACCGCTGGCATGGGTGGCGGTACCGGAACCGGTGCAGCCCCGATCATCGCAGCAGCCGCTCGCGAGCTGGGTGTTCTGACCGTTGGTGTTGTCACCAAGCCGTTCCAATTCGAAGGCGCCAAGCGGATGCGTCAAGCCGAAGAGGGTGTTGAGGCCCTGCAAAAGGTCGTCGATACGCTGATCATCATCCCCAACCAGAACCTGTTCCGGCTTGCGAATGAAAAAACCACTTTCACCGAGGCCTTCTCAATGGCCGATGACGTTTTGTATCAAGGCGTCAAGGGAGTTACGGACCTGATGGTGCGCCCTGGCCTGATTAACCTCGACTTTGCTGATGTTCGCGCCGTGATGGATGAAATGGGCAAGGCGATGATGGGCACCGGTGAGGCTGAGGGTGAAACCCGCGCTGTTGAAGCTGCCGAGAAGGCCATTGCCAATCCGCTGCTGGACGAAATCAGCCTGCGCGGCGCCAAGGGCGTGTTGATCAATATCACCGGATCGCATGACTTGACCCTGTTTGAGTTGGACGAAGCCGCCAACCGCATTCGCGAAGAAGTGGATCCAGAGGCCAATATCATTGTCGGGTCCACTTTGGACACTGCGATGGAAGGCAGGATGCGGGTTTCGGTTGTGGCCACTGGCATTGACGCAGTTGAAGTGCGTCATGATTCACCTATCCCGCGTCGGCCTATGTCTGCGCCGCTGAAGCAGACCGTCACAGCAGAAGATATGCGTGCGGCACCGCTGGAACTAGACACACCGTTAGAAACCCCGGCAATCGCGGCTCATGAACCTTCGTTGTTTGAAGGTATGAATGTCGAGCAGGCTGCGGCTCAGGATCAAGCCGAAGATATCTTTGAGGAACCWGAACTGGTTGCCGAGGATGGCTTGCCTATGCCAGCGTATCAGCCGCAGGTCGCCGAGTTCCAACCGCAGGCAGATGTTGCCGAAAGCTTTGTTGCACCTAAAGCCCCAGCCCCCGGCACTCCATCGCCCGAAGCAATCGTACGCTTGCAGGCTGCGGCCCAGCGGGTTTCTCCTGCAGCGCCTAACGAGCCGGTGCAGCATCCGGTAAAGCAGCGCGGCGGATTTGGTTTGAATTCGCTGATTCACCGGATGACCGGGCAGGCGGGTGATACGCCTGCAGGCATCCAGCAGCAATCTCAGCGTCAGCAACCTGCCATGCATCAACAGGCGCCGGTTGCTCAGCAAGAGATCAATCCTGAGCAAGAGCGGATCGAAATTCCGGCCTTCTTGCGCCGCCAAGCTAACTAAATCAGTCACTTATCTTGTAGAAAAGGTCGCCTAGGGGCGGCCTTTTTTATTTTTATATCAAAGTGTTAACAAGTATTAAGCGGTGTTTTGCCGATCTGTTACAGTGATGTTTCATTCCGTTACAAAGATTGAGTTGAGGCTTTTCAATCAACAGCATAACTCTGCTCCAACACAGCTCCTGAGGCTGGAAATGATGCTAAGAGGCACAGAGTGCAAAATACGCTCAAGACATCGGTGACATTTGACGGCGTTGGCCTGCATTCGGGCCAGCCTGTCAAAATGATTCTTCGTCCGGCTCTGGCGGGACATGGCATTAGTTTTAAACGCACTGATATCGCCTTGGGTGACACTGTGATTCCAGCCCGCTGGGATATGGTAGAACGCACCGCGCTTTGCACCCGTCTGGTCAATAAGGCTGGGGTGTCGGTTTCGACGGTGGAGCACATCATGGCTGCACTGGCGGGCTGTGGTGTCCATAACGCATTGGTTGAGATTGACGGCCCCGAGGTTCCGATTGTTGATGGATCGTCGGCGCCGTTTGTACGTGGGATCATGGCCCAGGGTCTGCGTCGCCTGGCGTCGCCGGTGGTGGCTTATGAAATTCTGAAGCCGGTGACGGTTGAGCACAATGGTGCCAGGGCGACTTTGCTACCGTCGGATCGCACCCGGATTGAGTTCCACATAGATTTCACCGAGGAAGCTATCGGCCGTCAGAGCAAGTCTCTGGACCTGCGCAATGGCGCTTTTGCGCGTGAGTTATGTGACAGCCGTACCTTTTGCAGCCGGGCAGACGTCGAGACGATGCAGGCCAATGGTTTGGCGCTGGGTGGTGTACCAGGTGAAAATGCCGTGGTGTTTGACGGTGATACTGTCGAAAGTGGCCCGGGGCTGCGCCATGATGATGAACCTGTTCGGCACAAGATGCTGGATGCGGTTGGAGATTTGGCGCTGATTGGCGGTCCTTTGATTGGCCATTATGTTGGCGAACGGGCAGGGCATGCGCTGACCAACACACTGCTGCGCGAATTGTTTGCCACTCCTGGTGCAGTGCGCGCGGTAACCTGTGATGCAGTGATGACAGCGCGGTTGCCGGGGCAGGGCTTGATCCGGTCGGAAATCCCGGCCGAAGTGGCGCGCGTCGCCTAAATAATTACAGCTGATGCTGTGGGCATTGCACGGGCTCGACCTTTTGGTCTGGGCCTTTTTGCTGTTTCATGGATGACAGTTATCGTTTGACCTGCTGCCCGCTCTTGACCGCGCTTGGCTTTCTCTGCCAAGTGAATGCCAAAGTGGGTTAAAGACGTTTTGCACATCAGATGAATGTGCTAGACCGTGCATAACCGGGGTGAACACCCGCAAGACAAGACGGTGAGGTTAGGCAATCATGATCGGCATCAGGGCAGGGGCCAGAGCATTTGGCGCAGTTCTTCTGTTGACCGTTATGGTCGGCTGTGGCGGCGGTGGTCGCCAGGGTGACCGGTCAGAGAATCTAGAGATCTATGCGCCAGAGCAGATCTTTCAGCGCGGCGAATTTGAGCTGGCCCGCAATCGCACAGAAGACGCGGCGTATTTCTTTTCCGAAATTGAACGCCTGTACCCCTATTCCTCGTGGGCGCAACGGGCGTTGATCATGCAGGCCTTTGCCTTTCACCAGGGCAAGGATTATGAAAATAGCCGCAGCGCCGCACAGCGGTTTATTGATTTCTATCCAACCGACGAAGATGCGGCCTATGCGCAGTACCTTCTGGCGCTCAGCTATTATGACCAGATCGACGAAGTGGGCCGCGATCAGGGCCTGACCTTTCAGGCGYTGCAAKCWTTGCGCRCCGTGATYGAGGTYTATCCTGACAGCGAMTATGCCASCTCGGCYRTYCTGAARTTYGAYYTGGCCTTTRAYCAYCTGGCSGCCAAGGAAATGGAAATYGGCCGCTATTATCTGCGGCRTGGGCAYTATWCMTCGGCGATCAACCGSTTYCGYGTGGTKGTYGARGATTTCCARACCACCAGCCACACSSCCGAGGCYCTGCAYCGTCTGGTCGAGRGSTAYCTKTCMCTGGGSCTGACCRMCGARGCRCARWCYGCCGGSGCCATYYTGGGCYAYAAYTACCRSTCWASCGARTGGTAYGARRRCAGCTAYAAAYTGCTGACCWSCMRYGGSCTGAAMMTGAARGAYCGSGGYAAYAACTGGCTGAGCCAGATCTACCGTCAATCGGTCAAAGGCCAATGGCTGTAGGGCCTGCATCGGCAATGGGGTTGGGCGATGCTGCGCGCGCTTGATATCCGTGATCTGTTGATCATTGATCATCTGGAGCTGAGCTTTCAGCCCGGTTTGAACGTGCTGACCGGCGAGACCGGTGCGGGAAAGTCGATCCTCCTCGATTCGCTTGGTTTTGTACTGGGCTGGCGTGGCCGTGCTGAACTGGTGCGTCGGGGGGCCTCACAGGGTGAGGTGGTGGTCGAATTTGACCTGCCCGATGGCCATGCTGCTCATGCGGTGCTGGCCGAGGCTGGGTTGCCGCCCAGTGAGGATGGTGTGTTGATCCTGCGCCGGATTAACACTGCCGAGGGACGTAAGACCGCCTGGGTCAACGACCGGCGTTGCTCGGGCGAAATACTGCGGGCACTGTCGGGCACCCTGGTCGAGCTGCATGGACAACACGATGATCGCGGATTGCTGAACCCTCGGGGGCACCGGGCGATCCTGGATGATTTTGCCAATGTGGCGGATCTGCTGATCTCGGTGCGACAGGCCTGGACCGAGATGACGCGCGCCCGCAAAGTGGTCGCAGCCACCCGTGCTGCACTGGATGCGGTGCGCGCCGAGGAAGAGTTTTTACGCCACGCCGTGGGGGAGCTGGACCAGTTGGACCCGCAGCCGGGCGAGGATGCGGCGCTGGATGTGCAGCGGCGCCAGATGCAGGGGGCTGAACGCATTCGCGGTGACGTGACGCGGGCTCATGATCTGCTGTCTGACGGTGCCGAGGGGGCAATGGGCGAGGCACAGCGCTGGCTCGAATCGGTCAGTAGTAGCGAGGCTGCTGATCTGGACGCGCCGCTGGCGGCGCTGAGCCGGGCGATGGTTGAATTGGGCGAGGCGCAGGACGGCGTGGGTTTGGTGCTGGAGGGGCTGGAGTTTAGTCCGTTTGAGCTGGAAGAGTGCGAAGAGCGGCTGTTTGCCATTCGCGCGCTGGCGCGCAAGCATGATGTGCAAGCTGATGATTTGGGTGATTATGCCGAGACATTGCGCGCCAAATTGGTGGCGCTGGATGCAGGCGATCGGGATTTGGCCGAGCAAGAGGCGGTATATGCGGCAGCTGAGGCGACTTATAGCGCCGCTGCCACGTCTCTCAGCTTAGCCCGCAAACAAAGTGNCAASSKCTTNNRATRCSRMWRTKATGKCNTKAGSWGGYWYYGCNNTKRMAATNGGWGCGRKSAKWGWTKGWGACCACCTTTGCACCTGCGGACCCCGGTCCCGATGGGGTGGATACGGTGGCCTTTACTGTGGCGACCAACCCCGGCGCGCCGTCTGGGCCATTGAACAAGATTGCCTCGGGGGGTGAGCTGAGCCGCTTTTTATTGGCGCTCAAGGTGTGCCTGCACGGCGACGACAGTGGCCAGACCCTGATTTTTGACGAAATCGACCGTGGTGTGGGTGGCGCAACTGCCGATGCGGTTGGGCGTCGGCTATCCGCGCTGGCCGAGGGTGGTCAGGTTCTGGTGGTCACCCATTCGCCACAGGTTGCGGCCAAGGGTGCTCATCATTGGCGGGTGCAAAAACAGGTTATAGACAACATCACTCTGTCCACCGTGGTGCCGCTGGATCGTGATGCGCGCATTGATGAAATCGCCCGGATGGTGTCCGGCGACACAGTCACCGACGAGGCCCGCGCCGCAGCACGGTCGTTGCTGACCGGCTGAACTGTGCCGCAGATTTGGAAAATTCGAATTTTCCGGGCCAGTTTCTTTGAGGAAACTGGATATTTGGGCCTAGGCTTGTGACAAAATTAACTGTCTTTTTCGTAGCTTCCCCCTGTCCTAAACAGGTTGGGACCAGATCAGAGGCATAGGATGGCAGACAGCACCCGTTCAGAATTGTTGACCCAGTGGGCACAGCTGCGTGCCGCGTTGCGTGACGGATGGCGGGTGATACGGCAACGTGGCCCCAGTCAGGTCCAGTTTTGGTTCATTGCCTTGCTGATCGGTATTGCCGCCGGGTTTGCCGCCCTGTTCTTTCGCAAAGGTATTGCGGCATTGCAGGCCTGGGTCTATGGCGCCGAAGACGTGCTGTTTCTGCACACTTTTGCACAGTCTCTTGCCTGGTACTGGGTGTTGCTGATCCCCGCCGCGGGCGGTTTGGTGGTGGGGCTGATCCTGCATCACTTCACCCCGGACGGGCGGGTGCGATCCGTGGCGGATGTGATCGAGGGGGCTGCCCTGGGGGACGGGCGTGTCGAGGTAAAGGCGGGCTTGGCCTCGGCATTAGCCTCGTTTTTGACGCTGAGCACTGGCGGCTCCACCGGGCGCGAAGGGCCGGTGGTGCATCTGGCCGCGGTGATCTCGACCTGGGTCAGCAATCGCATTCATGCCGATGGCCTGACTGGGCGGGATCTGTTGGGCTGTGCCGTGGCCGCAGCGGTGTCGGCCAGTTTCAACGCGCCAATCGCCGGGGCGTTGTTTGCGCTGGAAGTTGTCCTGCGGCATTTTGCAGTCCATGCTTTTGCCCCGATTGTGATTGCCTCGGTGGCGGGCACCGTGATCAACCGGCTGGCTTATGGCGATGTCACTGAATTTGATCTGGTGACTCCTGGCGCCTTACAATTTTATGTGGAGTTGCCGGCCTTTTTGCTGCTGGGAATGATCTGCGGTCTGGTGGCTGTGGTGCTGATGCGGTCGATTTTCTGGGCCGACGCGCTTGGCAGTTATATGCAAGACCATCTGAAAATGCCGCGCTGGCTGCGACCAACGGCAGCCGGAGCACTGCTCGGACTCATTGCCATCTGGTTTCCCCATATCATCGGTGTTGGCTATGAAACCACGGTGTTGGCGCTGACTGGCAGCCTGTTATTGGGGCAGGTGATCCTGTTTGCCGTGGTCAAGACAGCAGCGGTTGCCATCACCATGGGAGGGCGCATGGGCGGCGGGGTGTTCTCACCCTCGTTGATGATCGGAGCACTGACCGGGCTGGCCTTTGGCCTGATCGCCACTTCGGTGTTGCCGGATGTTTCMGGSACCCACACRCTKTATGCKTTTGCAGGTATGGGGGCGGTKGCGGCWGCSGTKYTGGGGGCGCCRATTTCCACCACGCTGATTGTGTTTGAACTGACCGGSGATTGGCAAATTGGTCTGGCGGTGATGGTGGCCGTTTCAATGTCCACCGCGCTGGCGTCGCGTATTGTCGATCGCTCGTTCTTCCTGACCCAGTTGACCAAACGGGATATCCACTGTGCCGCCGGCCCGCAGGCCTATCTCTTGGCGTTGATCCGCGCTGGCACGGTGATGCGCCCGCTGGGAGACGCGCGCTGTGCCGGGGTCGAGGACTGTGCCGCGCTGATAGATCAGGGGATGTTTGTCCACGCTTCAGCCAGCCTGGAGGCCGCGATGCCGATCTTTGATCGGTCTGACATTGCCTATCTGGCAGTGGTTACCCAGGAAGGTGAAGGCGGCCAGCATGAAATCTTGGGTGCCCTGTATCACATTGATTCACTAAAGGCCTATRACCGGGCACTGGCGGCGGCGGCGGCCGAAGAGCACAGCTGATTAGGAGAGCTCAGTCTGGCTTCTCTGGCGTGCAGTTCGGCGGACCTATGGTGTCGCAGATCAATTTTCGCAGCCATTTCAAGCGGGGAGAATTTTCATAGCGGCGGTGCCAGACCAGATCAAAATGCAGCTCTGACTGCGCCAAGGGGAGCGGGCAGGATTGCAAGCCTGAAAATGCCGATTGCTGCAGCTGTGATGGTAATGTCGCAACCAAGTTGGACCCACGGACCATTTCTGCCAGCAACCAGACGTTGGGAGCCATACAGGATATCGTTCGGGACAGACCTTGTTTTTCCAGTGATAACGCCAGCTCGCTTTTTGAGTTTCCGCCAAAATCCAATGTGGCATGGCGGGCATTGCAATAGTCAGAAATGGTTTGGATCGGTCCCGAGATCGACGCATCGAAAAACACCACCATCTTATCGGTCGACAAAATCTGGTGTTTCAACGTTTGCGGGTAATTAGCAGAGCGCACGGTGATGGCGATATCGGCAGTGGCGTTGTCCAACATGGTTTCCGCGTTCCCACGTGACCCCAACTCACGAAATATCACTGTCTTGTCAGGGACTTGCTCCCATATCGCATCTCGGATTCTGGTGACTTCATAGGCCAGTGTGCTACCGTTTGCAGCAATGGAAAATGGCTCGCCATCCTCTTGCGGTATATAGTCGCCCATATGAACAAGCGCTTCCATGTCCGCCAGTAGACGTCGAACCTTGGGGACCATCAGCTCGGCGTGGGCGCTGGGAATGATGCCGCGTCCGGCCTGAATGAACAGGCTGTCGCCCAAAATATTGCGGAGTTTTTCAACATTATGGCTGACGGTGGATTGGCTGATGTCCAGCTTGTGCGCCGCCTTGCTAATGGACTTTAGATCAAAAACGGCCAGAAAGATGCGCAGAACACGGCCATTGATCTGTGACGTATCTATATTTCGCATAGGTTAATTTTTTCTTTCGATTGCTCTTATCCACAATCTTGCCACAGTATGAAGACGGAACAGTAGAACTACTCACAGGCACGGCGGAAGGAATACCATGTTCTTCTCGAAAGTTGGCCCACAAGAGGCTGATATGAAAAACAAAATGAGCGAGCAAGAAAAAGAACGAGTGTCATTGGAGGCTCTCATTGATTATGCGATCAGATGTGCGAACGAAACGCACTTTGTTGGATCGGGTGATGCGATGGAGGCTGCAAGGCGCCAGTTAAGTAATTCCCTGCTTCATTGATGTGATTTGGGTTGCGGCAGGTGGCCGCTCCTGAGTTTCGCAAGTTGAAATGAACACGCCCCGCGGACAATGGCTGCGGGGGGCTGAATTCGCTCTGCGGGTTCAAGTGTCTAACCTGACGATACGCTCCGCGGGTCGTCAGGTATGACTCCTTTGCTCAAAAGGTGACGAGCGCCCCCGGACATGTCAGTGTATGCCGTTACAGCTGCTCAACTTTGACCGAGTCGCTGAGCACAAAAGCCAAGTGGTCCTTGATTTCCGCAACCGGCGTGATCGGCTCTTCATAGCTCCAGACTGCGTTGTCGCTGATCGAGGATTTGTTGACAATGGAGAAATAGCTGGCATCTCCTTTATAGGGGCAATGGGTGGATTTGTCTGTCCGATCGAGCAGCGCCATCGCGATATCGGCGCGCGGGAAATAGATCACTGGCGCTAAATTCCCTTCGCTCAGCTCCAGCGCATTTTTGCTTTCTCCCAGAATCGCTCCGCCCGAACGTATGACCCAGGTTCCAGTTGCCTTGCGAATACGAATATCTGTCATGTCATGGTCCCTGTTGTCTTGATCTCTTTTCGGTCGAACGGTCTGTGTATCACCTGCGGATCAGATTGTCGCGGTTGCTTTGTCCAACCAGGCCTGCGCAGCGGCGCTGACGTTCGGGCCGATGCTGGAGGCGACGTCTTGATGATAGGCGTTTAGCCAGTTGCGTTCTTCCTGGTTTAACATCTCTGCGACGATCAGTCGCCGGTCGATAGGGACATAGGTCAGTGTCCGCCAGGCGAGCATTTCGCGCTCGGCGTCAGCGCTGGGTAGATCCGCTGCGGGTTCAACCACCAGCAGGTTTTCGATGCGAATGCCAAAGGCACCTTCACGATAATATCCCGGCTCATTGGACAGGATCATTCCCGCCTCCAGTGGCACGTGACTGATGCGACTCAACCGTTGTGGGCCTTCGTGGACGCTCAGAAAGGCGCCAACCCCGTGGCCCAGCCCGTGGTTAAAGTCCTGGCCTGCCATCCACAGTGGCACCCGTCCAACGGCTTCGATATCACGCCCGGCCAACCCCTTGGGCCACCGCAGGCGTGACATGGCAATCATCCCCTGCAGCACGCGGGTAAAGGCAGCGCGTTGGTCATCACCCGGGGTCCCAATCGGCAGAGTGCGGGTGATGTCGGTGGTGCCGTCCAGATATTGGCCGCCACTGTCCAGCACCAAAAGATCACCGTTTTTTAGGGTCGCGTTGCTATCCTTGGTGACCCGATAATGCATCACCGCACCGTTCTCACCGGTTCCGGCAATGGTTTCAAAACTTATGTCGCGCAGGGCCGGATCGCGGCGCCGGAGCAGTTCCAGCTTTGACACCACGTCTATTTCAGTCAGGCTGCCGATTGCCTGCGCATCAAGCCAGCTAAGCAGTTCCACCACGGCTGCTCCATCGCGCAGATGGGCGGCGACACTGCCTGCGATCTCCGACGCGTTTTTGCGGGCCTTGGGCAGGGCGCAGGGGTCGCCAGTGTTCACCATCCGGTCGCCCAGCACATCGGCCAAAATCTGCGGGATAGTTGTACCGTCCACCGCCACCGCGCCGCTCAGGGCGGCCACAGCAGGCTGAAAATCCTCGGGGTGGTGCACGCTCACTGCGCTGCCCAAGTGATCCTTCAGACCAGTCAGTTTTTCTGCGGCCATAAACAGATCCACCCGCGCGTCATCATGCAGGATTGCAAACCCCTGTGAGATTGGGTTACGGGGGATATCGGCGCCCCGGATGTTCAACAGCCACATGATCGAATCCGGCAGGGTGATCAGGGCCGCCGCTCGATTAGCAACCCGCAGATCCTTTGCCAGTCGGGCGCATTTGTCAGCGGCACTTTCGCCCGCATATTGCAGGGCGTGCGGCGTCACCGGTTGAAGGGGCGCGGCGGGCCGGTCCAACCAGACCCGGTCGACCAGATTGTCCACTTGCRYCARRTCRATKCCRSWKCCSTSCAGMSYYTSSYGSRKRSSSTYRAYYTSWCCCRCCGYRTGCAGCCAGGGRTCAWAGCCAAYCYYGCCGCCMTKGGGCAATTGCTCTYKCAACCAMGYSGCCAGYGAMAYMTCMGGCCAKGGMACWGGWGTRAAYTCMGCSGCSACCTGMSSCTTRACCTGGGTGCGATAGCGCCCATCAATAAACACCCCAGCGTGATCCGCCAGCACCGCACAGAACCCAGCGGAGCCAGTAAACCCGGTCAGCCAGCTCAACCGCTCATCACAGGCGGCGACATATTCCCCCTGGTGCGCATCGGCGCGGGGAACCAGAAATCCGTCCAGCTCTTCAGCAGCCATCTCAACCCGCAGAGCCCGCAATCTCGGCGGACCCTGCTCAGGGCGCGACGTCACATCAAATGTCTGATACATGTAGGATCCTCCAATACCGGCCTAAACCAAAAGGCGCGTCCTCCCTATGACGCGCCCCATATTCTTCTTGTTCCAAATACCTCCGCCGGAGGCAAGGGCTAGCCTTAGCTGGCCCTTTTGATCCCCATCATCCGGGCGCGGGCGCGCGGATCGGAATCAAACAGCGATGCCAGTTGCTCGGTCATCGCGCCCGCCAGCTGCTCAACGTCTGTGATGGTGACCGCGCGGCTGTAATAGCGGGTCACGTCGTGGCCGATGCCAATCGCCAGCAGCTCAACAATTTTCTTCTTTTCCACCATGGCAATCACATCGCGCAGGTGTTTTTCCAGATAGTTGGCTGGGTTCACCGACAAAGTGCTGTCATCCACTGGAGCCCCATCAGAAATCACCATCAGAATCTTGCGGGCTTCTTGTCGCGCCGCCATGCGCCGGTGTGCCCATTCCAGCGCCTCACCATCGATGTTTTCTTTCAGCAGCCCCTCTTTCATCATCAGCCCCAGATTGGGACGAGTGCGACGCCAGGGGGCATCTGCACTTTTATAGATGATGTGGCGCAGATCGTTCAAACGCCCCGGCATCTGTGGTCGGCCATCGTTCAACCAGACCTCGCGGGCCTGGCCACCTTTCCAGGCACGGGTGGTAAAGCCSAGRATCTCRACCTTGACGTTRCASCGCTCCARSGTGCGGGCCARMACATCGGCGCAGATTGCCGCAATGGAAATCGGTCGTCCCCGCATCGAGCCGGAGTTGTCGATCAACATGGTCACCACAGTGTCGCGGAACTCGGTGTCTTTTTCGATCTTAAACGACAGCGGCGTKGTCGGGCTKRCCACCACRCGRGCCAGCCGSCCGGCRTCCAGAATRCCYTCYTCCAGATCAAAYTCCCASGASCGGTTCTGTTGCGCCTGCAGGCGGCGCTGCAATTTGTWGGCCAGCCGGTTCACCGCGCCCTTCAGCGGTTCCAGTTGCTGATCTAGATAGGCCCGCAGCCGCTCCAACTCAGCCGGTTCGGCCAGATCCTCAGCACGGATTTCCTCGTCGTGATCCGCCAGATAGACCCGGTAATCGGGATCGGCATCTGACGGAGCCAGTGGCGCAGGTGGCTCCATCGGGGCCTCGCCATCGGGCATCTCGGTCTCTTCGCCGGTYTCYTGRTCGGCCATCTCRTCGGCTGARACCTGMGCCTGCTGYTSRTCCTGCTGCTGKTCCTGGCTTTGCTCRGGRTCRGCGTCSGYCTCRTCGTTGTCGGCGTCGTCCTGACCGGTGCTATCGGGATCGTCCTGCTCTTCGGCGTTGTCTTCGGCCTGATCGTCTTGATCATCCGCCTCGTCAGGGTCATCGCCCAGCTGATCGCCATAGCCAAGATCTGAAATCACCTGACGGGCAAAGCGGGCAAAATCTGCCTGATTGTCGATCTTCTCATCAAGGTTTTCCAGCGTGTCGCCAGCTTGGCCTTCGATGAATCCCCGCCACAGCTCCATCACGTTGGCAGCCCCCTCGGGCAGAGGGCGGCCAGTGGCCAGATGGCGGATCAGATAGCCAGCCGAGACGGCCAGCGGTGCCTCGGATGCGGTTTTGCACTGGTCATAGCCCTTGCGCAGCGCTTCATTGGCGATCTTTACGTCGATATTGGAGACGGTGCCTGGCATGCTTCGCGCGCCCAAGGCCTCGCAGCGGGCGGTTTCCATCGCTTCGTACAGATCCCGCGCCATGTCACCAGGTGGGGCGTAGCGGGTGTGGATGCCATCATCATGGAACCGGTGCCGCAGCGCCAGCGCATCGGCAGTACCCCGCGCCAGCAGCACCTCTTGCCGGGTCATCCGGCGCGACACCTGCGGCAGCCGCATCGTATCGCCGGACAGGCCCGAGGGATCAACCGTATAGCTGACGCTCAGCTCGGGATCGTTGGCCATGACCTTGGTGGCCTCGGCCAGGGCCTTTTTGAACGGATCAGCTGGGTTGTCGTTTGGTTTTTTCATTCGTATTGGCCTCGCTCGCCCCATTCATTCGCATTTTGGCGGGCTTCTGCGTCTTGTTCAAAGTAGTTGGTGCAAAGGCCGCCGATGTCGCCATCAAAGCCATTTAGCTCAGCCACACACTCTTCTAAAGTTGGGCCTAGATTGCCCAGTGAGGCAATTAGTTCCGCATGTTGAAGGGTAGTTTGTCTTTCGCGAATGAGTTCAAGTTTTACAAAATCTTGAGAATCCTCAAGTCCATTATTGTAGCCGATTTGATATCCACCAAATGCGGCTACAATAAAAAGAGCGAAGAGGAATACTAGTTTCACCCCAAGCTCACGTTCGCAGCACTTTCCGGCAGTTCCTCGTCGAAACAACGCTGGTAGAACTCAGCCACGGTCTGGCGTTCCAGCTCGTCACATTTGTTCAGGAACGATAGCCGGAAGGCATAGCCCACATTGCGGAAGATCTCGACGTTCTGCGCCCAGTTGATCACCGTCCGGGGTGACATCACGGTGGACAAATCGCCGTTCATAAACGCGGTGCGGGTCAGGTCGGCGACAGTCACCATCTGGCTGACGATCTTGCGGCCGGACTCGGTGTTATAATGCGGTGCCTTGGACAGCACGATCATGGTTTCGGCGTCGTGGCTYAGATAGTTCAGCGTGGCSACCAGCGACCAGCGGTCCATCTGGGCCTGGTTGATCWGCTGKGTGCCGTGGTACAGCCCGGTGGTGTCGCCCAGACCAACAGTGTTGGCGGTGGCGAACAGGCGAAAATATGGGTTCGGCGTGATGATCTCGTTCTGATCCAACAGGGTCAGCTTGCCGTCATGCTCCAGCACCCGCTGGATCACAAACATCACGTCGGCACGGCCAGCGTCATATTCGTCAAACACAATGGCAACCGGATTGCGCAGCGCCCAGGGCAGGATGCCTTCGTGGAATTCGGTGACCTGCTTGCCGTCNTTCAGCTTGATTGCGTCCTTACCGATCAAATCGATCCGGCTGATGTGACTGTCGAGGTTCACCCGCACCGCTGGCCAGTTCAGCCGCGCCGCAACCTGTTCGATATGAGTCGATTTTCCTGTGCCATGATAGCCTTGGATCATCACCCGGCGATTGTGCGAGAACCCCGCAAGAATCGCCATCGTCGTGTCGGGATCGAACTTATAGGTGTGATCGATATCCGGCACCCGCTCCGAGTTCTCGGCAAAGCCTTTGATGGCCATATCGGTGTCGATGCCAAACACATCACGGACCGAGATGCTCTCGGTGGGTTTTGCATTGATATCCAGAAATCCGTCGGTCATGACACGCAGTCCTTATTCTCTACCCCTTGCGATGGGGCCCATTTGCGGGATTGGTGCAACATCTGACGGGCGAGGGCAAGGGGAACTGGGCGCCGATGCCATTTGACGCGGTGGTTGATTGTTAACTGGACTTACCAGGGATGGGCTTCTGCGAGGTAGGTTTTTTTGATCCACAGGTCGCAATCTAAAAAGACGACCTATCATTAATGGAAGCTTTGTTTGGGACAAGGCCCAAGAGTTGAGCGCATCGGTTTGTTAGTGTCATGTTTTTGGAGGAGTTTTAGTGAAACAGTGGAGTATTCAGGGCGAAGAAATTGCCAATTGTAACTGCAACTTTGGCTGCCCCTGCCAGTTTGGTGTGTTGCCAACGGATGGAACCTGCGAGGCGGCGGTGTTTTTCCGCATCGACAAGGGAAATTACGGGGATGTTCAGCTAGACGGTTTGCTGGCCGCTGGCGTTTACAAATGGCCCGGCCCGATCCACGAGGGCGCAGGCGAAATGCAGCTGATTATTGATGACAATGCCAGCGCCGCGCAGCGCGCCGCGCTGCAGGCCATCATGACCGGTAAGGATACCGTCGAAATGGCTACCATGTGGTTCATTTTCAGCGCTATGTGCCCAACCAAATACGAGACGATTATTGCGCCGATCTCGGTTGAGATGAACGCGGAAGAGCGGATTGGCAAAGGCACSGTYGMKGGAGTTGTCGAAGTCACCGCTGAACCAATCCCCAATATCATGTCCGGTGCCCCACATCGGGTTGGGATTCGGTTGCCCAATGGGTTCGAATTTGGCTTTGCCGAGATGGCCAAGGGCAGCACAAAAACCTCGGGCGGCGCAATTGAGCTGCTCAAAAACTTGGKAACACATGCCCATTTTGCCAGTCTGCATCTGACTGGTGAAGGTCGCGTCGGCGCCTGAGTGTTGGTGTGGTGCAAGTGAAACCTGCGCCTGAGCACGGTCCAGTAGAGCGACTGGCGCGCAGGAATGAATTGATTGTCGCTCTGGCAGTGCTGCTGATTACTGCGCTGGCTGCGTGGTACACTTATGTAGGGGTGGGATTGCCGATGACGGCAACACCAGTCTGGACACTTGGCTATGCGCTGCTGAACTTTCTGATGTGGTGGATCATGATGATCGCCATGATGACACCCAGCGCTGCGCCCATGTTGCTGCTCTATACTGCGATCAAACGTATGGGGCCGGATGCGGGCCGGGTGGTTTGGCTTAGTCTGCTGTTTCTGAGCGGGTATCTTCTGGCCTGGGGAGGTTTCAGTCTGCTCGCAACCACCCTCCAATGGCAGATTGAGATCCTTGGCCTGTCGATGGGGGCGATGATGCCGATCAAGTCGGGCATTTTGGCGGGAAGTGTGTTGGTGTTGGCAGGGCTCTACCAACTGACTGACGTCAAGGAGGCCTGCCTGACCCGTTGCCACTCGCCGGGAGCGTTCCTGGCTCAGCATCGTCGACCGGGCGGCGCAGGGGCACTGCGGCTGGGCGTGATCCACGGTGGTTATTGTCTGGGCTGCTGTTGGGCGCTGATGGCCCTGCTGTTTGTTGGCGGCATCATGAATATCTACTGGATTGCAGGGTTGGCGCTTTATGTGTTGGCCGAAAAAACCGTGCCAAACATGCGCGTAATGTCCCGCCTGACAGGTGGCGTTCTGATTGTTGTTGGCACTTATGTGCTGATCTCTGCCTTGACCTGATGGCCAGCAGCAGAGCTTGGGCCCCGATAAAGATGTCGGGGCATATTTGTTGCATCTTTAAACCTGTCACAGGAGGTGACCATGGCACTTTTTATTACCTATGCGAGTTATTCGCAGGCTGGCATCAAGGGGCTGCTTGCCAAGCCCGAAGATAGGACCACCGCAATTCAGAAACTTCTTGAAGGTGTCGGTGGCAAGGTGGTGGCGATCTATAACACCACCGGCGCCAATGACGTTGTTCTGGTGACAGAAGCTCCGGATGGTTCGGATGCTGTGGCTGTGGCAATGGCGGTTTCCGCGTCTGGTGCAATCGCTAAGGTTGAAACCGTGCGGGCCTGGACCAGTCACGACTTTGAATCGGTCATCGCAAAGGCTGCTGGCCTGACAGGGGCTTATGTAGCACCCGGATCCTGACGTTGAAGTGGGTCGCCTCAAATATGGCGATCCATTTTTTGTGTTTTGCATGTTGGAATGATTGCTTTGATTAGCGCAAAAAATTTCTCAGCATGCCGCTGGGCGCATAGCTGCCGACACGATTGAACATCTATACATTTCCACGCAAACACACTAGACGCACCCAATCGGGTCACGTGGACCCCGCCCACCGTGATGGTGGTGCCATCAAAATTCCGGGCTGGCTGTCCCATTTGCCGTGCCCCGCAGCAAGCGAAAATGAATATCGTGAAAACAGCACTCGCAGAGGCGCTTCAGGCGCGCGGTTACGAATCTCTGACCCAAGTTCAGCAAGAGGTCAGCAATCCTGAATTGGATCAGCTGGACCTGCTGGTCTCGGCACAGACCGGTTCAGGTAAGACAGTGGGCTTTGGCCTGGCAATGGCACCCACCCTGTTGGGTGAGGACGAGTCCTTTGGACGCGCAGCCGCACCGCTGGCCTTGGTGATCGCGCCGACGCGTGAACTGGCCTTGCAGGTCAAACGTGAACTTGAATGGCTTTATGCCGGCGCCGGCGCCATTATGGCCTCGACTGTTGGCGGCATGGATATGCGCGACGAGCGTCGCGCTCTGGATCGCGGCACTCATATCGTTGTTGCCACGCCTGGCCGTCTGCGCGACCACATCATGCGCGGCTCGATCAACCTGTCGGAAATTCGCGCCGTGGTGCTGGACGAAGCCGACGAGATGCTCGACCTTGGTTTCCGCGAGGATCTGGAATTCATTCTCGGCGAAACGCCTGACACCCGCCGTACCCTGATGTTCTCGGCCACAGTGCCCAAAGGCATCGCGCGTCTGGCTGAAACCTATCTGAAAGATCACAAGCGGATCACTACGGTTGCCGAGAAATCGCAGCACGAGGATATCGATTATCAACTGCTGGCGGTGTCTCAGCGCGATGGCGAAAACGCCATCATCAACGTGCTGCGCTACCATGAGGCGCCCAACGCATTGGTGTTCTGTAACACCCGCGCCATGGTGAACCGTCTGACCACCCGTCTGTCGAACCGGGGTTTCTCGGTTGTGGCGCTGTCGGGTGAGCTGTCGCAGGCCGAACGCTCCAACGCGCTGCAGTCGCTGCGCGATGGTCGGGCCAGTGTCTGTGTGGCCACCGATGTGGCGGCGCGCGGCCTTGACTTGCCCAAGTTGGACCTGGTTATTCATGCCGAATTGCCCACCAGCCACGAAACTCTGTTGCACCGTTCGGGCCGGACCGGCCGGGCAGGGCGCCATGGTGTCTCGGCGCTGATCGTGCCACCCAAGTCGCGTGGCAAAGCGATGCGCCTGCTGCGCTCGGCCAAGCTGACGGCTGAAGAGCTGAACGCGCCAAGTGCGGAAGCTGTTCGTGAGCAGGACGAAGCCCGGATGCTGGGGGATGCCTCATGGAACGAAGCGGTGACCGCGGCAGAGGCCACAGGGGTGGCAAACCTGCTGGAGAAATTCGCGCCCGAGCAACTGGCTGCAGCCTATCTGCGCCTGTTCCACTCGCGCCACACTGCCCCCGAGGAACTGGGTGATCCGGGTCAGGACAAGGGGGCCCGCAAAGACCGCGAGCCCTTTGGTCCTTCGGTCTGGTTCACCGTTGCCGGTGGCCGCGATTCCGGTGCCGAGCCACGTCGCCTGCTGCCAATGCTGTGCAAGGCCGGTAACCTGTCCAAAGACGACATCGGTGCCATCCGCGTTCAGGGCAAAGAAAGCTATGTCGAGCTGCGTCAAAGCAGTGTCGAGGGTTTCCTGAAAGCACTGGGTGGTGATCAAGTCGAAGGGTCCAAAGTGACCCAGCTGGACAAAGCCCCAGATATCGCCAATTCGCCACGCCCCAAGTTTGACAACAAGGGTCCTCGTCGTGATGACCGAGGCCCGCGTGAGGACTATAAATCGCGCGGCCCCCGTGAAGACCGCAAACCGCGTGAAGACTACAAGCCCCGTGACGACTACAAGCCCCGCGAAGAGCGTAAACCACGCGATGACTTCAAGCCGCGCGAGGACCGCAAACCTCGTGAGGATTATAAACCTCACCGGGATGCGGGCAAAAAGGGCGGCGACAGCAAATACGGCGGCAAGCCTTCCACGCCACCAACGGATTGGAACGATGCGTCAGCCCCACGCGCCAAGAAGCCCAAGCCTGCGGCTTACAAAGCTGCAAGCAACCCGTCTCAGCGCATGGCCCGTCCCGGTGAAGAGCACGTCTCGCCGCTGAAACGCCGCAAATCCGGCGACAGCAAGCCTTATGCTGGCAAGCCACGCGATGATAATGACCGCAAAGGTCCACCACCCCCAAAGGGCAGGGCTGACAGCAAGAAAAACAAGGCCCGTGCCGCGATCACCAAAGGTGGCCCATCCAAAGGTGGCGGAGGCTACGCCAAGAGCAAACCCCGCAAGGGCAACTGATTCAAAAAGGGCGGTCCGATTGGGCCGCCCTTTTTTGTTTGATAGGTGGTGTTTCCAGTCTTCGGACACAAAAAAGGGCGGCCTGAGCCGCCCCAATTACAGACCTAAGTAAACACCCTCACTTGAAGGCCTTGCTGTCCTTGATCTGATCCCAGGCCCAGACCACCTCTTGCAGCTGCTCTTCCTGACTGCGGTCGCCACCGTTCATATCCGGGTGCAGCACCTTGATCAGCTTCTTATAGGCCTTGCGGATATCGGCCTTGGCCCAATGGTCCTTGGCCTCAAGGATATCCATGGCGCGGCGTTCGGTGGGCGGCAGGCGACGGCCACTGCTGCCGCCTCGGTTGCCAGGATTCTGAGTGGCATTGGCGCCCAGCACCTGATGCGGATCCTCAATGCCCAACCGGGCCCAGGCACGGGCCTCGGGGTCTCCGGTTGGACGGGTCTGACGTTCCCAGACCTTGTCTTTGGATTGCTGCGCGTTCAACTCAGCCTCGGTGGTGCCATCAAAGAAGCTCCACTTGGCATTGTACTCGCGCACGTGTTCCTGGCAGAACCAGAAATAATCGTCCAGCACATCCGGCGCTTTGGGGGCGCGGAACTTGCCGGCCTCTTCGCAGCCCTCGTTGTGGCATTGACGTACGGAGGTCTCGGACGCGCCCGACATACTGCGCCGCCCGCGCGGGTTTTTCTTCTTGGCGGATCGGACCGACATATCGAAACCGAAAGGATCTGACTTGCTCATTGGGGTGCACCTTCTACGACGCATCTGTTCGACTCGGAGAGAACATTCTAATCTACACAGCGGCAGATAGAAGGGGTTTGTGAARARATAANSRMMWWTGTKACMATGACNGTCNNMSRMCAKWTYGWSMCCAGGCTGAATGCGGCGTTTGCGCCCACTGAGCTACAAGTGGTGGATGACAGCGACAGCCACCGGGGCCACGCGGGACATGATGGCGCGGGGGAGAGCCATTTCAACGTGCGCATCCGCGCCGAGGGCTTTGTTGGCAAGACCCGGGTGATGCGCCACCGCATGGTGCACAAGGCGCTGGGGGACATCGTGCCTCGCATCCACGCGCTGGCACTGGATATCGACGTCTGATCCGGCGTCGGACGGGGATGGCCTAGTGGCTGTCCTCGTCGCTTTGCTGTTTGGCCCGCGCTTTTAACGCTGTAGTGACGCCAGACACCGGGCTCAGCTCTTCGACACCATTGTCGAGCAGCATCTTGCGGGCACCGGCACCGGGCACTGGCGTTGCATCTGCTGGTGCCTCGGGGTCGCCTGCCGTTGCGGTCAAATGGACTGTTTCCGGGGCGTGAACGGCCTCGACAACAGGGATATAAGAGGCCGAGTTGGCGACCTCAGCAGCTGCAGAACCGTCGGTAAGGCGGCGGAACACCAGCAGATTGCGCCAATGGGTGGCTGATCCGGTCAGGCCGACGCGTTCCTCGCTGGGCAGCAGCTCGGCGCGTTGAAACTCCCAGCCGTCAGCGGCCATGTCATTCAGCACCTGCTCAATGGTCACGGCAAACCGCCCCTGAGGCGTCTTGACCCCTTTGGCCTTGGTGCCCTTGGCGGGGGCGGGAACAACCTTGTACTCGAACATCGTCATGATCCGGATCTTTTGTTTGTTGACCCTGTTTACCAAGCCCAGCCGCGCAGGCCAAGGCGGGAAACGCGACGCATGCGATCCCAAAATAYGACCTGGGCATTGAACTGGTCAATCGGCCGCCAGCCGGTGCCGAGCCCCAATTTCCGTTCACCAAGACGGCGGCTACTTAGCCTGCTTCTCTGCTGCCAATGTCGCAAGAGACAAACAAACCTCGGTTGCCGTAGCCATGTCCTGAACCGAAATCCATTCCAACGGCCCGTGGATGCACTGCATGCCTGTAAAGATGTTAGGTGCAGGGATACCCATTTCAGTCAGGCGCGATCCGTCGGTGCCACCACGGATCGGAACAGAGACAGGCTCGATTCCATGTGCCTTGCAGGCGTCTCGGGCGAGGTCGACAGGCGCCATGTCCTGTTCAAGCCAGTAGCGCATATTCCGGTATTGCGGGTAGATTTCGCATGAGATCTCTGCACGCGGCTCGGTTGCCTGCACTGCGGCGCAAACCTGACGCAGCAGGTCACCTTTGGCCTCCAGTCCGTCCAATTCAAAATCGCGCAGGATTAGTTTAACCACCATCTCAGAGGAGCCACCGAGCATATCCGTGGCATGGATAAAGCCCTCTCGGTCATCCGTTGTCTCTGGTGTCATCGTGGCCTGGGGCAATGTCTGAACAATCTTTGAGGCAAGGTGGATGGCGTTGACCATTTTTTCCTTGGCAAGACCGGGGTGGATGGAAACGCCGGTAATCGTGACAACCGCCCGGTCAGCCGAGAAACTCTCAAATTCGATCTCACCAACTTCGCCGCCATCCAACGTGTAGGCAAAATCGACCGCCAGATCCTTGGGCAATTGTTCCCCAACACCGCGGCCAATTTCTTCGTCCGGGGTAAAGGCAATGCGGATTGGGCCGCGCTGGATATCCGGGTTTTCCAGCAAGTGGCGCGCCATTGTCATGATGATAGCTACACCGGCCTTGTCATCCGCTCCCAACAGGGTGGTGCCAGATGCGGTGATCAGATCATGCCCCTGTTTCGTCGCCAGATAGGGGTGCTCGGCAGGAGACAGCACGAGATCAGGGYCATCCGGAAAGGTGATGTCGCCCCCATTGTAACCCCTTATCACACGTGGCTTAACACCGGCTGCATTGAACTGGGGTGCGGTGTCGACATGAGCGAGGAGCCCGATGGTCGGTCCGGGAACGGTGCCTGGAATGGTTGCCAGAACCACACCATATTTGGTTAGCTCTACGTCTTGCGCACCAATGGAGGTGAGTTCCTCTTGCAGCAGGTTCAGCATTCCGAACTGGATGTCGGTGCTGGGAGAGGAGGGGGAGTTTTCGTCGCTTTGGCTGTCAATCGCAGCATAGCGGATAAGACGATCCTGAAGTTCCTGGTTGAAGCTGTTGGACATGATCTCTCCTGTAATTTTCCGCCTAAAGAACGGACCGCTTGCGGGAGAGTCAAGCTGGGGCAGACACAAAAAGGGCGGCCCTATGGACCGCCCTCGTAAATCCTTGCCGTAACCCGTGGGTTACTCGCCCAGCTTCTGCGCCACCAGTTGGTTCACTGCTTTGGGGTTGGCCTTGCCGCCGGTGGCCTTCATCACCTGACCGACAAACCAGCCCGCCAGTTTTGGGTTTACCTTGGCCTTTTCGACCTGCGCCGGGTTGTCGGCGATGATCTTGTCCAGGGCCGCCTCAATGGCGCCGGTGTCGGTCACCTGCTTCATGCCGCGCGCTTCGACGATTTCAGCCGGGTCGCCGCCCTCGGAATAGACAATCTCGAACAGGTCCTTGGCGATTTTGCCAGAGATGGTTTCCGCCGAGATCAGCGCGATGATGCCGCCCAATTGCGCCGGGGTGACCGGGCAGTCGGCGATATCTTTGTCGTCGGCTTTCAGGCGGCCGAACAGTTCGTTGATGACCCAGTTCGCAGCCAGTTTGCCGTTGCGGCCCTTGGCCACGGCTTCGAAATAGGCAGCGGATTCGACATCTGCTGTCAACACCGAGGCGTCATAGTCGGACAGGCCAAAGTCGGCGATAAAGCGCGATTTCTTGGCGTCTGGCAGTTCCGGCAGGGTGGCGGCGATCTCGTCGACCCAAGCCTGTTCGATTTCCAGCGGCAGCAAGTCGGGGTCGGGGAAATATCGGTAGTCGTGTGCTTCTTCCTTGGAGCGCATCGAGCGGGTCTCGCCCTTTTCCACGTCATACAGACGGGTTTCCTGCGCCACGGTGCCGCCAGCCTCGACGATGGCGATCTGGCGACGGGCCTCAACTTCGATGGCCTGCATGATGAACCGCATCGAGTTCATGTTCTTGATTTCGCAACGGGTGCCGAGATGGGCGAAGTCCTGGCTCTCCTGATACTTTTCGTACTGGCCGGGACGGCAGATCGACACGTTGACGTCGGCGCGCATGTTGCCGTTTTGCATGTTACCGTCGCAGGTGCCCAGATAACGCATGATCTGGCGCAGCTTGGCGACGAATGCCGCGGCCTCTTCTGGGCTGCGCATATCGGGGCGGCTGACGATCTCCATCAGGCAGACACCGGTGCGGTTCAGATCGACAAAGGACATGTTGGGATCCATGTCGTGGATCGACTTGCCGGCGTCCTGCTCCATGTGGATGCGTTCGATGCGAATGTTGCGCGCCAATCCGTTGCCCAGCTCGACCAGCACTTCGCCTTCGCCCACAATCGGGTGGTACAGCTGCGAGATCTGATAGCCCTGCGGCAGGTCGGGGTAGAAATAGTTCTTGCGGTCAAAGGCTGAATTCAGGTTGATYTGCGNCTTTNAGSGCCAGCCCTGTGCGMACMGCCTGTTCGATGCAATATTCGTTGATCACCGGCARCATGCCGGGCATCGCSGMRTCMACAAAGGCGACGTTTGAGTTYGGCTCGGCACCRAATTTGGTYGARGCRCCCGAGAACAGTTTGGCATTGGAGCTGACCTGAGCGTGCACCTCCARSCCGATGACCAGTTCCCAGTCATGCTTGGCACCCGAGATTAYCTTGGGTTTGGGCAGTTCATATGTCAGGTCGAGCATCTCGCACCAGCTCCTTTGATCATGGTTGATCAGCGTTCTAGGCCAGCCCGGCWGGCGGGGCAAGTGGCCAGTGCMTYGGCTGGCCACTTGMAGAKTGTCAYRCMGCAACGGCYTGCGSKGTGCTGCGRCGYAGGGCYTGCAGYGAGAACAGCTGGAAAGCGATAAAGATTGGCACGATGAACATCGGGAACAGCGCCAGAGGGTAGGCGTTGATGATGTTGGGAGTGTCAAAGGCCATCAGTTGCAACACGCCGGGCGAGGTCATGATGCCGGTGCTGACGGCCACAACAAAGTCCAGCAGACCAACGATGCTGGCGCGCCGGATAAGATGTTCGGCATTGGCGTCACCTCGGTGTGCGGCGCGTGTGGCCTGAATGGCAGCGATACCGGCGGTGATGTCACCGATGCCGGCGGGCAAGGCGAATTGCCAAGGCAGCACGCCCATGGCCCATCCTATAACAAACAGCCCACCCATTAGCCGCAGGCTTTGGATGCTGATCAGGTGGGTGTGGTCCAGATTATCCAGAATGATGCGACCTGTGGCGGTCAATCTCCCCAGCGCCCACAGTAGAAACGCGCCGCCAAGCAGGGGCATCAGGGCGTAAGGCGGATCAGTGAATTCCACTGGCGGCATCAAAATGCCAGCCTTGGCCAAATACACGACCAGCGCATACCACAGGCCGAGTATTGTGGCGACCAGACCAACTGCCATCGCTGTGCGTTCTTTTGTCAGGCCTGCGCGCGTGGCACCAAGAGTGATCAGGCTGAGCGCCAAGGCGGGGAGGATCACTGCGAATATCTGTAAATAGGAGGTTGCGAGTGTTTCAAACATTTTAGGTCTCCAGTTTGGTGGGTCGCATTAGTTCATAAGTGATAGTGACTACCAAATAAGTAGTGACTTCACATTTGCAAGGGACGTACCTAAATTGACGCCATGACACAGGATGATCGCCAAAATTGCCCGATCCAGCGGGCCTCGAATGTGATGGGGGATCAGTGGTCGCTACTGATCCTGCGCGAGTTCTTTCTGGAGGGTCCGCGCCGGTTCCAGGACCTGCAGGATGTGCTGAAAGTTTCGCCCAATACGCTGTCGGCTAGGCTGCGCAAGCTGGAGGAGGGCGGCGTGTTGGAACGGCGCAAGTATTCGCAAAACCCGCCCCGCTGGGAATATCACTTGACCAAAAGCGGCGAGGCGTTGGCTCCGATGATGGCGGAGTTGAGGGCCTGGGGCAGCATGCATACGCCTGATTTGCCTGGCAAAGGTAAGTAAGGCCAAGGTCAAATTCACTTAGGTGTTGGATCTTCCTCTTGGCGGCATGTCAGCGCGCGACTAAGAAGGATGTCCCAACAGATCTTAGGAGTCCGCCGTGGATACCGCTCGCCGCATAGCTTYTTCAATTGCCACACAAATCAGCGCCCGCCCTGAACAGGTGGTGTCGGCGGTTAAGCTACTGGACGAAGGGTCAACTGTGCCTTTCATCGCGCGCTACCGCAAAGAGGTGACTGGGGGGCTGGATGACACCCAGTTGCGGACACTGAATGAGCGGTTGTCCTATCTGCGCGAGTTGGAAGCACGCCGCTCGACCATCCTTGATGCGATCAAATCTCAGGACAAGCTGACCACTGAACTGGCGGGCACAATTGCCAAGGCCGAGACCAAGGCGCAGTTGGAGGACATCTATCTGCCCTACAAAAAGAAACGCCGCACCAAAGCGATGATTGCCCGTGAAAACGGGTTGGAGGCTTTGGCGGAGGCTATCCTGGCGGATCGGATGACCGCGCCTGAGACCCTGGCGGAGGGGTATGTTTTTGAGGCGGTGGAGACGGTGAAAGATGCGCTGAACGGTGCGCGGGATATTTTGGTGGAGCGGTTGACCGAAAACGCCGTTTTGCTGGGGAACCTGCGTAACTTCCTGCACAGGGAGGCGTTCCTAACTGCCCGCGTGGTTGAGGGGCAGCAGGGTAAGGGCGCCAAGTTCTCGGATTATTTTGACCACCGCGAGCGCTGGGCGGTTGTGCCGTCGCACCGCGCGCTAGCGATGTTGCGTGGGGCAAACGAAGGCGTGTTGACGCTGGATATTGGTCCCGAACCTGAAGAGGGCGCTGCTCGAGCCGAGGCCATGGTGGCGGCGCAACTACAGTCTGGTGGCAAGGGGCCGGGGGATATCTGGCTGCGTAAAATTGCCGGTTGGGCTTGGCGGGTCAAGCTGAGCCTGTCGATGATGCTGGAGCTTATGAGCGAGCTGCGCAAACGCTCGCAGGATGAGGCCATCCGGGTGTTTGCGCGCAATCTGAAAGACCTGTTGTTTGCCGCTCCGGCCGGTGCGCTGGTGACCCTTGGGCTGGACCCGGGCATTCGGACCGGCGTCAAGGCGGCAGTGGTTGATGCAACCGGGAAACTGGTAGGGACAGATACGTTTTACCCATTCCAGCCGAAAAGAGATGTGCGTGGGTCCGAGGCTGCCATCCTGAAACTGGTGGTGCAGCACGGGGTTGAGTTGATCGCCATTGGCAACGGCACTGGCAGTCGCGAGACCGAGCGATTGGTGACGGATGCTCTGAAACTACTGCCTAAGGGCGTGAAGGTGCCGACCCAGGTGGTGGTGAGCGAGGCTGGGGCCTCGGTTTATTCGGCGTCGGAACTGGCGGCGCGGGAGTTTCCGGATCTGGATGTGAGCTTGCGCGGGGCAGTGTCAATTGCGCGGCGGTTGCAAGATCCGCTGGCCGAGCTGGTGAAGATTGAGCCCAAGTCGATTGGTGTTGGCCAGTATCAGCATGACGTCGATCAGCACCAACTGTCCAAATCGCTGGAGGCGGTGATCGAAGATGTGGTGAACGGCGTGGGGGTGGATCTGAACATGGCTTCCGCTCCGCTACTGGCGCATGTCTCTGGACTTGGGCCTGGGCTGGCGGAGGCGATTGTGGCGCACCGCGATGTGAATGGGGCTTTTGCCTCGCGCAAAGAACTACTGAAAGTGGCGCGTCTGGGGCCGCGGGCGTTTGAGCAATGCGCCGGTTTCCTGCGTATTCGCGATGGGGCTGAGCCGCTGGATGCTTCGTCAGTACACCCCGAGGCCTATCGGGTGGCGCGCAAGATTGTAAAGGCTTGTGGGCGGGATCTGCGGACCTTGGCCAGTGATACAAGCGCTTTGCGTGGGCTGCGGGCGGAAGATTATGTGGACGACAAATTCGGCCTACCAACGGTGCGCGACATTCTGGCTGAGCTGGAGAAGCCTGGCCGCGACCCGCGCCCTAGTTTTGTCACGGCCACCTTCGCCGATGGGGTTGAGGACATCAAGGATCTGAAGCCGGGCATGGTGCTGGAGGGCACGGTGACCAATGTTGCGGCCTTTGGTGCCTTTGTCGATATCGGTGTGCATCAGGATGGATTGGTGCACGTGAGCCAACTGGCGGATCGCTTTGTCAAAGACCCGCATGAGGTGGTGAAAACCGGGGCCGTGGTCAAGGTGACAGTAACCGAGATCGACGTGCCGCGCAAACGCATTGCCTTGACCATGCGCAAGGATGGTGGCGCTTCGGCCCGCGAAGACCGCAATGCCCGTGGTGGTGCTCCGGGTGGCAAGCCCGACGGTAAACCGGGCAGGGGTAATCAGAGTGGGCGTGGCAAGCAGCCAATGTCGGCCAGCCCCAAAGGCAAAGGGCAAAAGGGCGGTGACGACAGCGGTGGAGCGCTGGGTGCGGCGCTGATGAATGCGATGAAGAAACGCTGAGCCTTAGACCAGGCTGAGCTGCGGCCCCTCGGCGGTGAAGGTTATCTTGTGGCCGCGGTTGATCTCGTCGCGAAACAGGTCAGCAATGATCTGCAATGCGTCGGCGCGGCCACGGGCGGCAAAACGGCTGGGAGAAGTGATCCGGGTGTTGTTGTCAAAGCCGTCCGCAGCATGGGCCCAAATCATCGGGTGCAGCTCGCACAGATGGTCGCGGATCAGCCAGTCGGCGGCCTCGGCGATTTGCAGTCGGGGCAGGTCGGCATGTTCGCTGAGGCCCAGGCCGTTGCACAGGGCCACCGCACAGTATGAGGCCAGCAGGTTGATCATCTCTTGCGATGGGCGGGTCTCGACGATGTCACGCAGCCCGTCGAGGAAGAATTCAACATCGACCTGCGCGCAGGCCTGTTCGTCATTAGCTATGGCATCAAAATAGACCCAGGTGTAGCCGCCGGCCCCCCAGGTATCTTCGGTGCGCGAGGCGGTGCGACGGGCCTCAAGCTCGAGCGCCGGATAAGAGCCAAACCAGCGCGGCAGCATGTGATTGCCAAGGGCGCGCATATGGCGGTTGTCCAGCGGGTCCAGGTCGATCAAGCGCTCGTAACTATTGGCAACGCTCATCGTATCCTTGGTGTTCCCATGCAGCAGGGCGCAGGCCGCCGAGGCCAGCATCGGACTTTTTAGATGTGCGGTGTCAAATAGGGCCAGCAGAGCCGAAGCGCGGTCGAAATGCGCGGCACAGCGACGCCGGTTGATTGACGGCACGATAGTTTCCCAGCCGGTGCCGCGCCAGGTCCAGCCAATGTCGATATGTGCCAGCGCCACCACTGTCGCCAGATAGGGATCATCGCGATGGAGCATTCGAACCGCCTCAAGGGCCATAATGCCATCAATCAGCGGGCGGGCACCTGCCTCCTGACCCTCGCTAAGCGCATGTTCAACCGCATTGACCACATCCGCACGGGCGCCGTAGGCCAGCAGTTCAGCCACTGGCATGCCGCCGGGGGTTTTATCTCGGGCGACATCTGCGGCTGCAATCTCGGCAGAGAGTTCATCCCAGCGTTCTTGGCGGGCCAGGAACTGACCCTGGGCCTGCGCCGCACGGCACGCAATGTCATCGGCGCTGTGGTCCATCACTGGAATTGACAGGCTGTCCTCGGGGCGCTTTTGCGGCAACGCGGTCGCGATTGGCGCTGCGCGGGCAGCAGGTGGTGCCTTTTGGGGAATGCTCAGCTGGTCCCCAATAAGGTGGATCATCCGAGAAATGGCATTCCGCGCCTGTCGAGAGGGTGTGAGCATCAAGAATATCCGATTGGTAGCGGCAGCAAATTTTGTTGCGCTATCCTCTCGTGGCAATGGGGCGCAAAAAGGGCAAGGATGGGGAGTTTCGGGTTTTGAATTGGGGTATTCGCGTGACATTGCCCAAAGGCCCTGTGCAATGGGCAATATCAAATTACCACAAAGTGGTGCCGTTCGGTTTTAACTCCGCGCAGCTGCAGCTCGGTTTCAAACTGTCGGTGAGCTGGCAGAACCTGTGGTGGCAGGCGTAGTTTCCGACCCGCGTGCAGGATCAGAGTGACCCGCACCGAAAAGTCCCATCGGGTATCAAATCGGACTTTGGTAACATCAGCAAGCTGGGCGCTGGCTTGCTGCGAGCCGGTGCTCCAGTCCATACAATCCTGCGACAGGATAAAACTTGATGCCGGGTTCCGCCACAGCTCCCATAACGCGGGGAGCAGGGGCAGGGCCAGCACCATCAGCAGCCAGAGGGCGGCGTGCAGATACAGCCCCAAAGCAGCCAAAAGGGCTAGCCAAAGTATAACCGCTAACATGGCGCGGCCCGAGCGACCCTGGCGGGAGAAGGTAAAATCCTGTGCCGGAGCGGTCATCGTGGTGCCCAGTCAGCCATTGAGAATCCGGGTGACCATTTCGTTGGTGTCACGGCTTAGGTTGTCGGTGGCAGCAATGCGTTCCAACTGAATGCGGATCTGGTCCTGACGGGTTTGATCATAGCGTTTCCAGGTCTGGAAGGCGGAACACATCCGCGCGGTGGTCTGTGGGTTCAGAGCATCCAGCGCGATCAGATTGTCGGCCAGCAGTTGATACCCTGCTCCTGTTGCGATGTGAAAGCCCGCCTGGTTCATCACCAGCGCGCCCATTACGGCACGGAACCGGTTGGGGTTTTTCATGTCGAACAGATCATGAGAGGTCAACTTGGCAGCGATGGCAGCGGTCTTGTCCGGCGCCGCGCAGACCACTTGCAGGCCAAACCACTTGTCCATCACCAGCCGGTCACCCGGCCATTGATCAAAAAAGGCCTGGGATTGTTCGGCACCTTTCTCGGCCTTGAGCAGGCTTGCCAGCGCCGCGTTTTGCAACGTCATGTTATCCGCTGTCTCATATTGACGCGCCGCCTGATCACCGCCGTCCAGCCGGGTCAACAGCGACAGGATGCGCGCGTTCAGCGCCCGTTTGCCGTTGCTTTCGGCGTCAGGCACATAGGCCCCCGGCACCGTGGTATCCGCGTATAGCCGTGGCAGGCTGTCAGACAGTTGTTGTGCCAGGGTCTGACTAAAGGTCTCGGCTGTATCATAGATCTGTTGAGGGTCCGGGGTGTGGCCGCGTTCAAACAGGGTCTGGGCCAGATCCGACTGGCTGGGCGGCGACAGGATCAGCGCGCGGAAGGCCGGATCCAGACTGTCATCGCGCACCAGTTTGATCAGGGCATCCAGATAGTCGGCGTCTGGAGCTGTGCCATCCAACACCATGGCCACACGCGACTCCTTGGCCAGGGCATTGCCTGCTTCCCAACGGTTGAAGGGATCGCTGTCATGGGCCARCAAAAAGGCGCGCTCGGCGTTGCTGGTGTCGCGCTGCAAAATCACCGGTGCGGAGAATTCGCGCAGGATTGAGGGGATCGGCTTGGCGGACAATCCGTCGAAGCTGAAGCTTTGCTTGGTTTTGGTCAATTCCAGCACTTGCGTTGCGCGCACTTCATCGCCGTTCTGCCCCAGCAGGCCGACCGCAATGGGGATCACTCGTGGGTCTTTGTCCGGCTGACCCGGGGTTGGGGGCGTCGATTGCTCAAAGGTCAGGGTGTAGGTGCCATCGGCATAGGTGTCGGTCACTTTGACCCGTGGGGTGCCAGCCTGACTGTACCAGAGCTTGAACTGGCTCAGATCGCGACCGGTGGCGTCTTCGAATACTYGCAGCCAATCCTCGATAGTGCAGGCCTGACCATCGTGGCGTTTGAAGTACAGTGCTACCGCCTTGGAATAGTTGTCATCCCCCACCAGACGTTTCAGCATGCCGATCRCCTCGGCACCTTTTTCATAGATGGTGGCGGTGTAAAAGTTGTTGATCTCCTGAAAACTCTCAGGGCGAACTTGGTGCGCCAACGGGCCATTGTCCTCGGCAAACTGACGGCCGCGCAGGTCGATCACATCCGAGATCCGCTTTACCGGTGCCGAGCGCATGTCTGAGGTGAACTGACTGTCACGGAACACCGTCAGCCCTTCTTTCAGGCAGAGCTGGAACCAGTCGCGGCAGGTGATGCGGTTGCCGGTCCAGTTGTGGAAATACTCATGTGCAATAATCGCCTCGATGCGTTCGAAATTGGCATCGGTGCTGGTTTCGGGCGAGGCCAACACGCAAGAGGAGTTGAACACGTTCAGCCCCTTGTTCTCCATTGCGCCCATGTTGAAATCGTCCACGGCGACGATGTTGAAGATGTCGAGGTCATATTCCAGACCATATACTTCCTCGTCCCAGGTCATCGACTTTTTCAGCGCTTCCATGCCAAAGGCGCATTTACCTTCGTCGCCGGGGCGCACCCAGATGTTCAGCTCGACGTCTTTGCCGGACATGGTGGTGAAACGGTCGGGATGGTTGATCAGATCGCCGGCCACCAGCGCAAACAGATAGGCGGGTTTCGGCCATGGGTCGTGCCATTCGGCCCAGCCGTCGCCCTTGCTGGTGGGGTTGCCGTTGGACAGCAACACAGGCTCATCACCTTCAATACGCACGGTAAAGGTGCTCATCACATCGGGGCGGTCGGGGTAGTAGGTGATTTTGCGAAACCCTTCGGCCTCACATTGGGTGCAATACATGCCATTCGACATATAGAGCCCCTCTAGGGCGGTATTTTCAACCGGTGCAATCTCGACTTCGCTTTCCCAAACAAAAGGCGTGTCGGGGGTGTCGCAAGTCAGGCCCTGTGGGGTGACATCTGGAGAAACCGGTTGGCCGTCGATCTTGGCTGCGATCAGGTTAAGCTGTTCGCCATGCAGGAAAAAGCGTTTGTCGGCGGCGTCGGGTTGGGGGGTGAATTCAATCCGGCTGACCACCCTGGTGGCCTTGGGTGACAGGTGAAAGGTGAGATGAACCGCATCCACCTGATAGCCAAAAGGGGTGTAGTCCTTGAGGTAGATCGTCTGGGGGGCTGCTTCGGCCATGTCACTCTCCTATGTCACGCTGGGCACAGGTGTAGAGCAAGGTCACGTGACTGCAAGCGGTTAGAGGCAAGACAAAGGGCAGCTGCTCTCACTGCTCGCTGAAATTTTTAGGGATTGGGACAGGCTTGGTGGCACCTTCCTAAATAGCAAGAGACTGACTATTGCTTTTGCCAAAAACAGGCTTGTTGCCGATAGGAAACAAATGCCCTAATTAGGCGCGGCATACTATAGTGTACCGCTGGAGGAAAAATGACAATTCGGGTTGAGAAGCAGGGGCTGCAGGTGGCAGTTGAATACGCGGATTTCATTGAAAACACCGCATTGCCGGGCACGGGCGTGTCGGCTGAGGCATTTTGGCAGGGACTGAGCCATCTGGCGCATGAGCTTGGCCCTGAGAACCGCGCGCTGTTGGCCACGCGGACTGAGCTTCAGGGCCAGATTGACCGCTGGCACATCGCGCACCGAAGCTTGCCACATGATGCCGCTGCCTATTCGGCATTTCTGCGCGACATTGGTTACCTGTTGCCAGAAGGGGACGATTTTGAGATCGACACGCAGAATGTCGACCCTGAGATTGCATTGGTGCCAGGACCGCAGCTGGTGGTGCCAATCACCAACGCCCGTTTTGCACTGAACGCAGCCAATGCCCGCTGGGGTTCATTGTATGACGCGCTGTACGGCACCGATGCGATGGGGGATCTGCCGCAGGGCAAGGGCAAGGGCAAGGGCAAGGGCTATGACGGTGCACGGGGGGCGCGGGTCGTTGCCTGGGGACGGAGGCTGCTGGACGAGGTCTGCCCACTGGCTTCGGGATCGTGGCGCGATGTCAGTGAATTGTCTGTTCACCGCGGTGCCCTTGTGCCCGCACTTGGCAACGATGCGCAATTTGTTGGATATGTTGGCGATATGGCTGCTCCGTCACGGGTGCTGCTGAAGAACAACGGGCTGCATGTCATCCTGGAGATCGACGCCAGCGGCAACATTGGCAAAGATGACCGGGCCGGGATCAATGACATCACGCTGGAATCGGCGATGTCGACAATTATGGATTGCGAAGACAGTGTCGCCGCCGTCGATGCCGTGGACAAAGTGTTGGCCTATTCCAACTGGCTGGGCCTGATGAAGCGCGACTTGGCGGTGGAGGTTCACAAAAACGGCTCCAGTTTCACCCGGATGTTGAATGACGACCTCGACTATACCGCCCCAGACGGCACTGCAAAGGCGCTAAAGGGCCGCTCGCTGCTGCTGATACGCAACGTTGGCCATCTGATGACCAACCCGGCAGTGCTGGACCGCGATGGCAATGAGGTCGGCGAGGGTTTCCTGGATGCGCTGACAACTGTGATGATCGCCATGCATGATCTGCAGGCTCAGGGCGGCAATTCGCAACATGGGTCGGTCTATGTGGTCAAGCCAAAGATGCATGGCCCCGAGGAAGTGGCGTTTGCCTGCCGGATCTTTGACCATGTCGAACAGGCGCTGGGCCTGCCGCGTAACACCGTCAAGATTGGCATCATGGACGAGGAGCGGCGCACCAGCGTCAACCTCAAGGCCTGCATCCGTGCCGCGCGCCACCGGGTGGCCTTTATCAATACCGGTTTTTTGGACCGCACCGGTGACGAGATTCACACTGGCATGGAAGCCGGGCCAATGCTGCCAAAGGGCGAGATGAAAACCACGCCCTGGATCATCTCGTATGAGGATCGCAATGTAGATATTGGCTTGGCCTGCGGGCTGAAGGGCAAGGCGCAGATCGGCAAGGGCATGTGGGCGATGCCGGACCTGATGGCGGCGATGTTGGAGGCCAAGATTGGCCATCCACAAGCGGGTGCGACCTGTGCCTGGGTGCCGTCTCCCACGGCGGCCACCCTGCATGCGACCCATTACCATCAGGTCGATGTGCATGTGGTTCAGGACAGGCTTAAAGCAGGTGGTGCCCGTGGCACGCTGGCGGATCTTCTGACGGTGCCGGTGATGAAAGGCGAAAACCTGTCCGACGATGAAATCACCCGCGAGATCGAGAACAATGCTCAGGGCATCCTGGGCTATGTGGTGCGCTGGATTGATCAGGGCGTTGGGTGTTCAAAAGTGCCGGACATTAACAACGTCGGTCTGATGGAGGATCGCGCCACTTGCCGGATCTCCAGTCAGGCGCTGGCCAATTGGCTGCATCATGGCATTGTGGATGAGGCGCAGGTTCTGGCTGCAATGCAGAAAATGGCAGCGGTGGTGGATGCTCAGAATGCCTCTGATCCAGAGTATCAACCGATGGCACCGGGATTTGACGGTATTGCCTTTCAGGCCGCCTGTGATCTGGTGTTCAAGGGGCGGGTTCAGCCGTCGGGTTATACCGAGCCGGTGCTGCATGCGCGGCGGTTACAGTTGAAGGCCAACGGCTGAGCTCTTTCGATGAGAGGAGCGAGGGGGCTGTCTGCCCCCTCGCGCTCCCCCGAGGGTATTTTTGGCCAGATGAAGATGGTCCAGGGCTTAATTGGTCAAATTGATCCGAGTTGTCCCTGTGCGGAGGTGAACATGTGGTTGCGCCATGCTGCGCGGTTGCGTGTCTGCGGGCTGACCGCTACCTTCATGCGACATCACTAGATATGAGCACTTCACATGACACGTCCCCGGGTTGGTATTATCGGCAACTCTTACCTGATCAATGATCAGTATCCAGCCCATGCCGGCGGTACGATGAATTCCGAGGCGGTGGCTGAGGTGGCCGGATGTATGCCGTTGCTGATCCCCTCGGATCCACGGTTTTTGTCGGTGGAGGAGTTGCTGGAGACCTTTGATGGCTTCTTGCTGACTGGCGGGCGGCCCAATGTACATCCGCAGGAATACGGCGAGGCGGTGACCGAGGCGCATGGGGCGTTTGATCGGGCCCGCGATGCGATTGCCTTGCCGCTGGTGCGGGCCTGTGTTGAGCGCGGGTTGCCGTTTCTGGGCATCTGCCGGGGATTTCAGGAGGTCAATGTGGCCATGGGTGGTACCCTGCATCCCGAGATCCGAGATCTGCCGGGGCGGATGAACCACCGGATGCCGCCGGATGGTAGCCTAGAAGAGAAATTTGCGCTGCGTCACGTGGTTGAAATGAGCGAGGGTGGTGTGTTTCATCAACTGCTTGGCGCGCGTGAGGTGATGACAAATACGTTGCATGGGCAGGGTATTAAGGTCCCTGGCGCGCGTATCGCCATTGATGGTTATGCGTCAGACGGCACGCCAGAAGCGATCTATGTCAAGGATGCACCCGGATTTACCCTGTCAGTGCAATGGCACCCAGAGTGGGATGCCGCCAATGACCCGGTATCGCGCCCCCTGTTTCAGGCTTTTGGAGCGGCGGTGTATGCTTGGGCTGCAGGTGAGCGGCCTGTGGAGGCTCAGCTTACGGCGTAAGTCACTCACCAGATCGACAATCAATCCACTGTTGGTTTATGACCTGGAGTGGGGTGACATGCGACAAGGCGGGGAGTTTCTCCGCCTGGGGATTTCATCAATACGGGGCCATAACCTCATATGAGAGCTCTTTGAGACAGGCTAACCCTGCCCAATTACTAGGCTATTGAGTTCTGCGCTGGCGTGCCGCACCTGGCCATAATTGATGAAACACTAAATGACGTTAAGTCAGCGAAGGACTGCCGGAACGACGGTTCGTGCTTAAATTTTACTTGCTATGCTGGGCTGGTAGTTTATCCGSTGGTTAAGCAATGACAAAAAGCAGGCGCATGACCCAAACCTCTGACCAACCCCGGAATCAACCCGGCGCGCTGACTGCGCGCGACTGGGTCAAGACCTTGGCGAAATACCGCGAACCAAACCAATTGCGCAGCGCCTTTGAGTTGGGCGTCAGCGTTGGGCCGTTTGTTTTGCTCTGGGCACTGGCCTGGTGGTCAATGTCGATCAGCTATTGGCTGACCTTGGCAATTTCGACCGTCAATGCGCTGTTCCTGTTGCGCCTGTTCACAATTCAGCATGATTGTGGCCATGGCTCGTTCTTCAAGAACCGTTGGGTCAGTGACTGGGTCGGGCGGGTTATCGGTGTTTTGACCCTGACGCCTTATGACGTTTGGCGGCGGACCCATTCGGCACATCACAGCGCCTCGGGGAACCTGGGCAAGCGCGGCATGGGCGATATTCACACCCTGACCGTCACCGAATATAACGAGCTGAAACGCTTTGATCGCCTGGTGTACCGGGTGTACCGTAATCCGATCACGTTGTTTGCCTTTGGCCCCGGCTATTTGTTCTTTGTGCAAAATCGCGTGCCGTTGGGCCTGATGAACAGTGTCAGATACTGGGTCAGTGCAATGGGCACCAATATTACCATCGTCGTTGCCCTGCTGGTGATTTGGTATTTTGGTGGCTTGGCGCCAGTGTTTCTGATTTTTGTGCCATCGACCCTGTTGGCTGCAACCGCCGGGATGTGGCTGTTCTATGTGCAGCACCAGTTTGAAGACACCCGTTGGGAGTCCGATGAGGACTGGCAGCTGCATGATGCTGCGCTGCATGGCAGCTCGCACTATGTGCTGCCATCGGTGCTGCAGTGGTTCAGCGCCAATATCGGCATTCACCATGTGCATCACCTGTACAGCCGGATCCCGTTTTATCGCCTGACCGAAGTGCTGCGCGACCATGCGGTGCTGGCCGAAAGCAACCGGATGACAATCCGCGAAAGTCTGGTCTGTGCCCGCCTGCATCTGTGGGATGAGAAAAGCCGCCAGTTGCTGTCTTTCTCGCAGGCGCGGTTGATGTACGGCTGACCAAGAATAATTAAGACTGATAGTCCAAAAACGCCGCAACCCATCAGGGCTGCGGCGTTTTTGTTTAGGCCGCGAGCAGCAGGCCTTCGTGTGACTTAAGACACAAGCGAGCAGTATCGCCAAGCGCACCCGCGTGGCTGCGCAACTCGGGAAACAGCGTCATCATTTCGTCTCTGCCAGCGTCGCTCAGAGCCCCCAGCGCTTGATCGCCAGGATAGAAACTTTCGGTGGCGGTGCCGTTGGCATAGATCACCTGGTGCAAATCCAGCATCAAATGCATGTAGGTGACCATCCCACCGCTGCGGCGGGTGACGGCCGGGTTGGTCAGCAGATGGCGCGCCGCCACCAGAACCTCGTCCGAGCCGAACAGCATTTGTGCACGCGGACCGCTCCACAACAGCCGGTGTTGCGGCGATACCAGCAGGGGTTTGGTGGCTCCGGGCAATAGGGTTGGAGCGATCTCAATAGGGGCGAAGTCACCCTTGGCCGCAACGGTGCGGCTGCCGAGCCAACGCAGCGGCTGCAGCCCGTGATCGCGGGTGACAATCAGGTCACCAATTGTCAGGGTTTCAATGGCGCGAGGGCCATGCGCGGTSTCGATCAGRGTGCCGGGGGTAAARCAGATGATGTTCTCGATRCCCGAGAARSTCACYAAGGTGCCGTCGAGCAGCTCAACCGTACCGGCCTTTTCGTCTGGCGTGTCAGTGGTCAAATTGAGCGTCGACAGATCGRCCAACCCGTTCAGGTTCAGGGTGTCACCACCGGTCTCATCGCCCTCGCCACCGTCGATCGTGATGGTGGAACTGCCAGCTTCACCGTGATCGGTCAGGATGAACAGATCGTCWCCATCACCGCCCAAAGCGCTGTCGCCCTCGGCGACGTTAACCGTGTCGTTGCCGCTGCCACCGTCCAAAAGGTCGCTGCCCTGGCCGCCGGTGATCAGATCGTCGCCTGCCTGGCCAAAAATGCTGTCGTCGCCTTGCCCGCCGTTCAGCTCGTCGTTGCCGGGTGGGTTGGCGATAGTGTCAAAGAAAATATCGCTGACCCAGATCGCCTGGGTACCGCCAAGCAAGTTGCCATAGATGATTTCGATATTCGCAACCGGCCCGGCAATTTCAACCAGCATTGATCCGGTGGCATCGTCGGGATCTTCGCTGTCGTTGCCGGCGGTGACGGTATTGCCACTGATGGTATCGGTATTGCCACCGTTGTTCACCACAGTCAGCGTCACAGCGACCGGGTTGCCATCGGCATCATAGGCGTTGACTGTCACCACATCGAGGTGGTTGCCTGCGGTAAAGTCGATGTCGCTGATCCGGAAAACAACGTTCTCTACCTCGTCCATCACATCCGAGCTATCGTTGGCGGCAAAGCTGATTGTTGTGGTCGAGGTGGCGTTGTTTCCGGAGCCTCTGAGGTACAGGGACGAGTTGTCATCGAAGCTTTCGCCGCCCGCCACATAGATGTCGTCAGTGGTCTCCAGCGAGAATTGCGGGTTGTTATTGCCGTCATCGACAAAACTGACCGAGACGTCGATCTGCCCTGTGGTCTGGGTGAAACCACCGCTGACGTTCTGCTCGTCATTGCCCTGGGCGTCCCAGCTCAGGGATTCGGTGCTGGAGGTGCCTCCATCGCCGTAAATGATGTCATCGCCATTGCCGCCGTCGATAGTGTCATCGCCCGAGCCACCGAAGATCCAGTCGATGCCATCGCCGGCGCTGATGTCGTCTGCGCCGCCATAGCCGTAGACCAGATCGCCATTGTTTGCAGTGTCGTCAATGCTGTCGCCATCGCTGTCGGTATAGCTGTCGTCGATTACGTCATCACCCGAGGTGCCATCGACCTGATTGCTGGGCACAGCGGAATAGCTGGGGGCGCTGACGACATCAGCGCTGGTCAGGGTGTCGACCTCACCATACGCGGGGATGAAGTAGACGTTGCCATCGGTGGCCAGATGATACTGCCCCGGTTCCAGCGTGTTAGTGTAGGGCGTGCCACTGTCGACGCCGGTAAAGACCCATTGGCCGGACCCCAAATTGGAGTCGCTTGTGAAGGTTGTCCAGGCTCCACCGATGACGTCATCAACGCCCAGTGCACCGTCTGCACCCAGTGATACCTGATAGCCGCTTGGCATAAATCGTCCTTAGTTCTTCGTTGCCGATTGACGGCGTTAAAGTTTCGTTAACCTTGCTAGAAGAGCTGCGTGGCCGAAATTTGTGCGTAATATGAAGACATTGCGGCAAGCTGCCTATTCGGTGCCTCATTTAGGTCTGCGGCGTGGCCCGGCGGTGCCAATAGGGTATATGTCATGGGTTTTCACAGAAAAAAACGGCGCACCACTACTGGTGCGCCGCATTGCTGTTTACTGGATGYGGACCTACACCATGATGTCGAAATCATGCATCAATGGCAGACGGTGCGCACGTTTTCCGGTCAGGTCAAAGATCGCATTGGCCAGTGCTGGCGCTGCGGGCGGCGTGCCGGGCTCTCCGGCGCCGCCCATGTGTTTTTGGGTCTCCAGCACCTGCACCTCGGTCTGCGGCATGGTGTGCATGCGCAGGGCATCATAGTCGGGGAAGTTGCCCTGTTCGACTTCGCCATCGGCAAAGGTGATCTCGCCGAAACAGGCTGCCGACAACCCATAGGCCATACCGCCAAACATCTGCGCCTTGACGGTTTCGGGATCCAGTGCCAGCCCCATGTCGCAGGCAATCCAAGCCTTATTGATGCGGATGCTGCCGTCTTCGTCGACCACCTCGATTACCTCGGCCACCGGGGTGCCAAAGCTGTAGCACATGGCGACGCCGCGCCCGACACCGTCCGGGGTTTGCCCGGTCCAGCCTGACATCTCTTTGACTGCCTCGAGGGTGCCTGCAGCAGGAGCCCATTCCTTGCGCGCCAATGCCAGACGGAATTCCATCGGGTCAGTGCCAGCTTTGTGGGCCATCTCGTCGACAAAGCTTTCGACAAAGAAGCCATTGAAGGAGTTGCCAACTGAGCGCCAGAACCCGACTGGCACCGGGACGTCGCTGAGGTGGCCGCTCATGCGGAAATTGGGGATTGCATAGGGTGGGTTAAAGAAACCCTCGACATGCACCTTGTCCGGGCCACCCGCTGGCAGGTCCGCGATCCGCCTCATGACCTGAGCAACGGGAGAGGCGGCGGCAACCTTACCGTCCATCAGAACCGCCGCGCCATCCTTGACCGCACCGCGCATGCGAGCGATGGCGCCTGGGCGATAAAAATCGTGGCGCATGTCTTCCTCGCGCGACCAGGTCAGCTGCACCGGCACACCGGGCATCTGCCTGGCCAGACGGGTCGCCAGCACCGAGAAGTCTTTCTCGCCACGGCGGCCAAAGCCTCCGCCCATATAGGTGGTGTGCAGCTCGACCTGTTCACTTTCCAGCCCAGCCTCCTGTGCGCATTTCCACTGGACAATGGTCGGCATCTGATTGCCGCACCAGACCGTCAGCTTGTCCCCCTCAAACAGGGCGGTGGCGTTCATCGGCTCCATCGTCGCGTGGGCGAGATAGGGCACCTGATATTCGGCGCGGATCTCGCTGGCGCCTTCGGGGAGCTGGTCGACATTGCCATCATCGCGCATGGTCGAGTTTGGCTTATCGTCAAAGGCCTCGGCGATGCGGGCAAAGATCTGATCGGTCTCGGGCGGGTAGGGGGCGTCCTGCCAATCCACCTCGATTGCCTCAAGTGCCTGCATGGCCAGCCAGGTGTTGCTGGCGACCACAGCGACGCCGTCACCCATATCGACGATCTGCTCAACACCGGGCATGTTTTGCGCCTCGGTGGCGTCAAAGCTGTTCATGCCCGCGCCCAGACGTGGGTTCATCCGAACCGAGGCGAATTTCATCCCCGGTAGGCGCACATCAATGCCAAATTCGGCGGTGCCGGTGACTTTGCCCACCATGTCAACGCGCGGTTGGGTCTTGCCCAACAGCCGCCATTCACTGCTTGGCCGCAACTCGGTCTTTACAGGGTCCAGTTTGGCTGCATCCAATGCCAGTTCGGAGTAACTGAGCGTGCTGCCATCCGGGGCCTGAACCATGCCATTGGCCGTTTTTAGCTGATCGCGGTCTACTCCCAGCCGGTTGGCCGCGGCCTGTTTCAGGGTTTCACGTGCGGTGGCGCCAGCGTGGCGCATGCGTTTGTAGCCGTCCTTCATCGAGGTCGAGCCGCCAGTGGCCTGCAGGTTGAGGGTTCTCCCCAGAACTCCCAGAACCTCGCCAACGGCGTGCTGGAAGTCGCTGACATTGTAACCACGATTGGGCAGGGCATCGCCGATGAAGGCGCTGTTGTAATAGGCCCTCGCGGCAGGGCCGTGCAGCACTCGCACCGCGTCCAGCTCGACGTCCAGTTCTTCGGCGATCAGCGCGGCCCAGGTGGTTTTTACGCCCTGGCCCATCTCGGCGCGCGGGGCAAACAGGGTAACGCCTTGCTGGTCAATCAGCACAAAGGGGTTGAGGGCCGCTTCGCCTTCGCCGGGGTTTAGTGGATTGGGCGCGGGGCGGCTGACGTAATAGGCACCAAAGGCGACACCTCCGACAATGGCAGCAGAGCCAATCAGGAAGGTGCGGCGGGCGATTTTTCCGATGCTGGCCATGGATCAGACCTCCTGCATTTTCAAAGCGGCGGTGTGGACCGCTGCGCGGATGCGGGGATAAGTGCCACAGCGGCAGAGATTGCCCTGCATGGCCTCGTCTATGTCGGCGTCAGTGGGGGATGGGTTCTCAGCCAGAAGGCTGGCCGCCTGCATGATCTGACCCGACTGGCAGTAGCCACATTGCGCCACCTGATGATCAACCCAGGCCTGCTGGATCACCGCCATGGATTTGGGACTACCGATGCCTTCGATGGTGGTGACTTCACCGTCTACATCGCCGAGGGCAGTCTGGCAGGAGCGCACGGCCACCCCGTCGATATGTACGGTGCAGGCGCCACAGGCGGCGACACCGCAACCGTATTTGGTACCGGTTAACCCGACCTCGTCCCGCAGCACCCACAACAAGGGGACATCGTCAGGCAGATCCACCTGATGGGTTTTTCCATTGATGCGAAGGGTCGTCGACATGGCGCAATACTCTCTGCTGTGTCCGTTGCTGACAAAATGGGTGGTAAGTGTCAGGATGTCAATTGACAAAATTCGGCAAGACTGTCAGAAGCGAATTTATGATCAAAGCAAGTGAAGACCCGAAGCAGAAGGCGATCCTGGAATCCGCATGGGCGGCGTTTTCCACCTACGGGTTTCGCAAGACCTCGATGGATGACATCGCCCGTGGTGCGGGCATGTCCCGGCCCGCACTGTACCTGCATTACCGCAACAAAGAGGCGATCTTTTGCGGGCTGGTCGAAGGCCATTATGGATTGGCTTTTGAGCAGGTTGCAGAGGCTTTGGCTGCGACGGGCAGCCTGACGGAGCGGCTACAGGCAGCCTTTGACGCCCAGGGTGGTCCGGCGATGAAAGCGATGATGACCTCGCCGCATGGGCTGGAATTGTTCGAGGCTGGGATGAGCGCGGCCGGCGCGGCGATTGCAGAGGGCGAGAGCGCATTGCAAGTGATCTATACCGAGTGGCTGGAGGTTGAGGCGGCAGCAGGTCGGGCCGAGCTGACGGGGACGGCCTCGGATATTGCCCGCAGTTTTTGCGCTGCGTTAAAGGGTGTCAAACACACCTCGGAAGACTATGCCGCCTATTCTTCGGGGGTGGCGCAGCTGGCGCTGCTGTTTGGCGCGGCTCTCAGGCCAAGGTAGCCGGAAAATTCGAATTTTCCGTGCCGATTTCTTTGAAGAAATCGGACGGTGTCTCGGGCCAAGGGCTTTTCCGACTTACAGCTCGGTTCTAAGGTGCCATAGCTCGGGAAAAAGCTCGACTTCCAGCATCCGTTTCAGATAGCTGACCCCGCCAGTGCCGCCAGTGCCGCGTTTAAAGCCAATAACACGCTCGACCGTGGTGACGTGGTTGAACCGCCAGCGACGGAAGTAATCCTCTAGGTCCACCAGCTTTTCAGCCAGCTCATACAGCTCCCAGTGGCTCTCCGGGTCGCGGTAGACCTCGGTCCAGGCGGCCTGCACTGCGGCATGGGGCTGGTAAGCTTCGGGCAGGTCGCGGTTCTGCACCTCGTCGGGCAGCGGGAAGCTTTGTGATAGTGCCTTGATAGCCACGTCGTATAGGGACGGCTGTGCCAGTTCATCTTCTAACAGTGCCACCAGATCCGGGCGATGGGCATGGGGTTTCAGCATCGCCTTGTTGCGATTACCCAGCATGAACTCGATCTGCCGGTACTGATGTGACTGAAAGCCCGAGCTTTGCCCCAGCGCATCGCGAAAGGCAGTATAGTCCGATGGCGTCATGGTGCGCAGCACATCCCAGGCGGAATTCAGCTGCTCAAAGATCCGTGATACACGGGCCAGCATTTTGAAGGCCTGGTGCGTTTTGCCGTTTTGCAGGCAGGCCCGGGCGGCATCCAGCTCGTGCAGCACCAGCCGCATCCACAGTTCCGAGGTCTGGTGTTGGATGATGAACAGCATTTCATCGTGGGTGTCAGTCCACGTTTTCTGAGCGTTCAGCAGCATGTCCAGCGACAGGTAGTCACCATAAGACATGCGGTCCTTGAAATCCATCTCGGCGCCATCTTTGGCCGGGTCATAGGGTTGGGTCATGGGGGGCTCCCAAAGTCAGTGACATGGCAAAGCGTCGTAGCTGCTCGCCGTTTAAGTCAACTATTTCCATTTCATCGACCTGCCAGCGCTGGCGGGCAAAGAAAGGCCGCGCCATGAGGCTGGCATGGGTCGTCATCCGGGTCAGTTTAGCAACGCGCGCCCGTTCAAGGATGACGTCATAGAGAGCCTGCGCCACAGAGCGACCCATCCASCSGGGSMGCACAAAGGCAARGTCGAKRTASCCCTGCGGAGTTGCGGCCATAAAGCCTGCGATCTCACCGTCAGCTTCGGCAATCCAGACTTTGAGCGCCGCCAACCGATCGGGCCATGTGGTGGGCATATCGGCATGGGGTGCCCATGCTTGTTGTTGCGCCGGGGTATAATGTTTTGCGGTGCCGTGGTGGACGGCCTCGTAAAAAATAGAGCCCAAAACTTCGGCGTCATCACGATGRTNAKGMYYKSAKCRCSRCWKTCWTKTMAYYSCKGANMKRATTTYSKMYTYGGKTTGGTCCCACAGTGCATTCCCCATCACATCGGTGATGATCGCAACTGCGGCGCACACGTCACCCTCGTCAATGTAAAGCGGAGTAAAGCCAAAGCGCATAATATCGGGGGCGCGGAAGTCACCGATAACGCCGCGGGCGATTAGTGCCTGCATAGCGGCATAACCTTGGCCAAAATGGAACGAGACCTGGCTGCCGCGCTGGTGCCCGTCCCGGGGGCTGGCGAGGGCCAGCTCAGGGCATTTCGCCTCAACCTCGGCGATGAACAGGTCGCAAAGCTCGATGGATTTGGCCCGAACCGAGGCCATGTCGGCCATGTCCCAGATGTCCATCGCAGCTTCGAGTGCGGTGAGTTGCAGCACAGGCGGAGTGCCAACGCGCATGCGCTCAATACCGGGGCCGGGGCGGTAATCGAGATCAAAGGCAAAGGGGGCCTGGTGGCCCAGCCAGCCAGATAGGGCCGGGCGGACCTGATCGGCGTGGCGCGGAGCGACATAGATAAAGGCCGGTGCGCCGGGGCCGCCGTTGAGGTATTTGTAGCTGCAGCCCACTGCRAAGTCSGCSTTGCAGGCSGCCAGATCCACCGGCARTGCGCCTGCMGARTGSGCCAGATCCCAGACGGTWATGATGCCCTTMGYCTGKGCCTGTTSGGTSARSGYYTTCATGTCWTGCWTRCGWCCGGTGCGRTARTCSACYTCGGTSAKCAWCAKCACSGCGAYATCKTCSGTSAGAYWSTCKGCSAYKGCTTCGGGGKCSACCACSCGYARCTCRTAAYCGTCKCCMAGCGAMCGYAGCAAYCCATCRGCCATATARAGGTCRGTKGGGAARTTGCCRCTRTCRGACAGYACSACYTTGCGSGTTGGGTTCARYTCYAGCGCYGAGGCMACGGCCTGRTAGACCTTGATCGACAGGGTGTCRCCCATCACCACATGSCCCGGYTCRGCMCCGATCARRCGGCCAATGCGGTCGCCCARYTCGGTKGAYTTYTKCATCCARCCGGCCTTGTTCCAGCCGGTGATCAGCATCTCGCCCCATTCGTCCTGCATCATTGCGCCGACCCGTTTGGTCGCCGCCAAGGGAAGTGGGCCCAGCGAGTTGCCGTCCAGATAGATCATACCCTGAGGCAGGTGGAACATGGCTTTGGTAGCGGCAAAATCGGTCATCAGGGCCTCGGAAAATGAAGGTGCTTCAAGCTTAAAGTATTGCTACGCGGCTGGTGGGGGTCTGTCTAGTGGAGAATATCCGGGTCTTAATCAGATATCGGAATGCCCAGTTCACGGCGTTTCTTTTTCGACAGGCCCGCGGCAACCAGATCATAGGAAATCTCGATGTGCTGCCGCAACTCGGTGTCGGACAAGCCCGGCTCGTCATAGTGCTGCAACCACTTCATGCCACGCGACGCGAGGTAGGGGGCAGGACGGATACCGGGCTGTTCCTGCAATACCTCAAAGGCAATCTCAGTCACCTTGAAGGTGAAGGCATCCCGCTCCTTATTCCAGCCGCAGATGGCAAAGACCTTGGGGCCGACCTTCCACACATCCGCATTGCCCCATTGCACCACGTGGCTAGTGGCAGGCATGGCACCGCAGAAAGTGTTGAAGGTGGCGCGGTCCATTACATCTCGCCGCCGGATATCTGCAGCGCCTGACCGTTGACCGACCCAGAATTTGGGCCGCAGAGGAACAGCGCTGCTTCGGCGACTTCTTCGGGCGCAATGAGACGGCCATGAGGGTTGGCCCCAACCATGACCTGCATCGCCTCTTCTTCGCTCATGCCGGTGCGTTTCATGATGCTGGCAAGGTTCTGCGGCACGATATTGGTGTCCACATAGGCCGGGCACAGAGCGTTAAACGTATAGGGTTTGCCCAGATGATCGGCCGCCAGGGCCTTRATCATGCCGATCATCGCGTGTTTGCTGGCCGTGTAACAACTGGCACCCTTCAGCCCCTTCAGCCCGGCAATCGAGGAAATGGCGATGACCCGGCCCCAATCGGTGCCATGCATCGACTTGAGACACTCGCGGATGGTCAGAAAGCAGCCATCGACATTGATCGCCATCATTGTGCGCCAGAATTCCATATCGGTTTTGTGCAAGGCACGGCCCTCGGCAATGCCGGCGTTGGGCACACAGATCTGCACCGGCCCACGCGCTGCAATGGCCAATGCGACGCCATCAACTACCGAGTCTTCATTGGCCACATCCATCTGCACCGCGTGCAGCCCGTTGACGGCGACCCGCTCTAGCACCTCGGCCCGACGTCCGGTGATGGTGACTTGCGCCCCCTGAGCCGCCAGGGCCTGTGCAATTGCCAGCCCGATTCCGGTGCCGCCGCCCGTCACCAGCGCGTGTTTTCCGTTCAATGTCATGTTTCAATCTCCTGTTGCCATGACCCTAGCCAGCACGGGGGGGATGGCAAGCAGGTCGTGCCGTCACACAATCGGAGCATTTACACATCCATTCATATCTGTGAATGTGTGGGCGAAAAGGGAGACCTCTATGAACACCATTACCGCCACAGTCATGGTCGCATTTGTCACCGTCGGCGCGGCACAGGCCAGCCAGGACATTCCAGACCAGTATCCTCAGTCCGAGCTGTACTCAATACCGGTTGAGGTGATCCCGCATGTGTTTTCGGCAATTGGCGCCACGGCACCTCCGGGGGCGGATAATGCCGGTCACAACAACAACCTGTCATTTATTGTCACCGATGAAGGCGTGGTGGTGGTGAATGCGGGGGCCTCGGATCGATTGGCATCGGCGCTGCACGACGAGATTAAGGCGGTCACCGACCAGCCGGTGGTGCTGGTGATCAATGAGAATGGTCAGGGGCATGCGATGCTCGGCAATGGCTATTGGCGCGATTTGGGGGTCGATGTTCTGGCGCATGTAGATGCGGTGGCTGAAACCAAGGAAAACGGCGATTTCATCCTGCAGCGTATGCTGAGTTACAACAAGGACGGTGCCGGTGATACCCGGATTGAGCATGCAAACCTGAGTTTTGACGATCACTATGACCTGTCGCTGGGCGGCGTCGAGATCAAGGTTCTGCATCTCGGCCCGGCGCATGATCCCGGCGACGTGCAGGTCTGGATCCCGGAGTGGGATATCATGCTGACCGGCGACATTGCCTTTCATGAACGGATGCTGCCAGTGTTTTCCCACACCTGCACCAGTTGCTGGATCGAGACCTGGGCAGAAAAACTGGAGCCGCTGAACCCCACCTATGTGGTGCCCGGTCATGGCCATCCGACCAATCTGGCACAGGTGCGCCGCTATACGCTCGACTACCTCGTGGACCTGCGCGCCAAAATTGGTGCCCACATCGAAGACGGCGGTGATCTGGCCTCGGCCTACTATGTGGATCAGGCGCGGTGGCGTGGTTTGGACACATTTGAAGAGCTGGCAACCAAGAATGCAGGCCGGGTCTATGAGGAAATGGAGTGGGAATAGTCGCAACCAGAGGCGGCATGCAAAAGTATACGTAGGCATTTTTGTCAATTTGTGCAGGATCGTGCCGCAATCGGGAAGAGATTCGTCGTTTGTGGATGTTTTGAGCAAATCGTCCTTTCTGATGCTTTGACGTCGATTGGCTCTGGACCAGRTGACCCGAGGAGGGGAAAGTAGGCCKGAATGATWAAGTGTTTTGCAGATTGCCCAAAACGGGATGCCTTTTGATGCGGTGGATGAATATTCCACCGCTTTGGCTGTTGGGCTGCGTCATYTTGGCCTGGCTGCAAGCRSTCTGGTTTCSCTATGGACTGGCGTTTGGTGGCACCTGGGCAAATCTGCTGGGCGGGCTGCTGGTTGGCGGCGGTATCGTGCTGACGCTACTGGCGATTTACGAGATGCGGCGGCATCGCACCACGGTTGTGCCGCACAAGACGCCCAGTCATCTGGTGCAGTCAGGGATCTTTAGCCGCTCGCGCAATCCGATTTACTTGGGCGATATTCTAATCCTGACCGGGCTGATCCTGCGCTTTGATGCGGTGCTGTCATTGCCGCTGATCCCAATCTTTGTCTGGATACTGGAAAAGAACTTTATTGTGCCGGAAGAAGACAGGATGCGGCGCGAATTCCGCGCTGACTGGGCTCGCTACGAGAAAAAGACCCGCCGCTGGGTGTAGAAGAATTACTGCAGTGCGGCATGATGATGCGGCATCGCAGCGAGATTGCTTGCGCAAGTATATTGCGCAGGATAGAGAAAATTATTGCGATCCGTACCTGAATGGTGCGGACACGGCCATGCCGAGGGGGACCGATAGGTGAAGATAGGTACACCAAAAGAGACGTTTAAGGGTGAGGCGCGCGTTGCGATGACGCCTGATTCAGCGCGTCAGTTGCAAAAGCTGGGCTATGACTGCGCCATTGAAACCGGGGCCGGGGCCGCTGCGGGTTTCTCGGATGCCACTTATGTCGAGGCGGGGGTTGAGATCATCAAAACCCCGGCGGCGCTGTGGAAATCGGTAGATATCGTTGCCAAGGTACGCCAACCCACCGAGGTTGAGCTGAAGCGGATGACCAAGGGCAAAACCCTGATCTCGTTTTTCAACCCGGGCAGTAATGCCGAGGGTATGGAGCTGGCTAGATCCAAGGGCGCCAATGTGATTGCCATGGAAATGGTGCCGCGGATCTCCCGTGCCCAGAAAATGGACGCGCTCAGCTCGATGGCCAATATCGCBGGYTAYCGYKCGGTKATCGARGCRGGYAAYAAYTTTGGMMGSTTCTTTACCGGWCARATTACKGCBGCSGGYAAAGTSCCRCCMGCYAAGGTKYTGGTSRTSGGSGCTGGTGTTGCCGGACTGGCTGCGGTTGGTACGTCGACCAGCCTGGGCGCCATTACCCTGGCGTTTGACGTCCGCCCCGAAGTGGCCGAGCAGGTCGAATCGATGGGCGCCGAGTTTGTCTATCTGGATTTTGAGGAAGATCAGGCTGATGGCGCTGCCACTGGTGGCTATGCTGCGGTCTCCAGCCCGGAATTCCGCGAGGCCCAGCTGGCGAAGTTCCGCGAGTTGGCACCAGAGGTCGACATCGTCATCACCACAGCGCTGATCCCCAACCGTGAGGCGCCCGAGCTGTGGACCGAGGATATGGTTGCGGCGATGAAGCCGGGTTCGGTTATCATTGACCTAGCGGCGGAAAAGGGCGGCAACTGTAAACTGACGGTGATGGACGAGCGGATTGTCACTGACAACGGCGTCATCATCATTGGCTACACCGACTTCCCCAGCCGGATGGCGGCGCAGGCCTCGACGCTCTATGCCACCAACATCCGCCACATGTTGACCGACCTGACCCCGGAAAAAGACGGTCAGATTAATCACAACATGGAAGATGACGTCATTCGCGGCGCCACCGTGACCTTTAACAAGGAAATCACTTTCCCGCCGCCGCCGCCCAAGATCCAAGCCATTGCCGCCAAGCCCAAAGTGGTGGTGCCGGAACTGACGCCGGAAGAAAAACGCGCTGCTGAAGTTGCTGCGTTTAAGGCGGCCACCAAACAGCAGGTCACCCTGCTGGGCGTTGGTGCGGCTCTGATACTGCTGGTAGGGCTGGTGGCCCCGGTCAGCTTCATGCAGCACTTCATCGTGTTTGTGCTGKCCTGCTTTGTTGGCTTCCAGGTRATCTGGGGYGTSGCGCAYTCGYTRCAYACGCCGCTGATGGCGGTGACCAATGCGATYTCGTCGATCATCATTCTGGGYGCGCTGATGCAGATYGGCTCKGGSTCYTGGCTGGTGATCCTGCTGGCCTCGCTGTCCATCTTCATGGCCGGGATYAACATCTTTGGCGGCTTCCTCGTAACACGGCGCATGCTTGCCATGTTCCAGAAATCATAAGGGGGTCTGGATCATGGAATTTGGCTTCACAATTGCCGCATACGTCGTTGCGGCTGTTCTGTTYATCCTGAGYCTTGGCGGGTTGTCCGGTCAGGAAAGCGCCAAACGCGCGGTKTGGTACGGCATCGCCAGTATGGGGCTGGCGGTATTTGCAACCCTCGTTGGCCCGGGATCGGGCTTGTGGCTGCTGTCGCTGCTGCTGATCGCCGCTGGCGGTAGCATCGGGTACGTGGTGGCCACGCGCGTTCAGATGACTGAGATGCCGCAGCTGGTGGCCGCGATGCACTCGCTGGTTGGTCTGGCTGCAGTGTTTGTTGGCTTCAACGCGCATATTGAGCTGGGCAATGTCCTGGCCATGAGCCATGAGGCGCGCGAGGGCCTGGAGGGCTTTGCCGCCTTGCTGGCCCATAAGACACCTGTCGAGCAATCAATCCTGCGGGTCGAGGTGTTCTTGGGTATCTTCATCGGCGCGGTCACCTTTACCGGTTCCGTGGTTGCCTATGGCAAACTGTCCGGCAAGCTCGGCTCGGTGGCGACAAAGCTGCCCGGCGGTCATATGCTGAACGCAAGCGCCGCGGCGCTGTCAGTGATTTGCCTGATCTGGTACTTCAACACCGGCGGCTTTGTGCCTCTGGCGCTGATGACGCTGGCAGCGCTGTTTATTGGCTATCACCTGATCATGGGTATCGGCGGCGCTGATATGCCGGTGGTGGTGTCGATGCTGAACAGCTATTCCGGCTGGGCCGCGGCGGCGATTGGCTTCTCACTCGGCAATGACCTGCTGATCGTGGTCGGCGCGCTGGTCGGCTCCTCTGGTGCGATCCTGTCCTATATCATGTGCAAAGCGATGAACCGCTCGTTCATCAGCGTGATCCTGGGCGGCTTTGGCRSCACCACAGGCCCGCAGATGGCRGTTGAAGGCGARCAGATYGCCATCGATGCCGACGGCGTKGCATCAGCSCTGGAAGAGGCCGACAGCATTGTCATCATCCCGGGCTACGGMATGGCGGTGGCACAGGCGCAGCAGAACGTGGCTGAACTGACCCGCCGTCTGCGCGCCAAGGGCAAGACCGTGCGYTTYGCGATCCACCCGGTKGCRGGYCGKCTKCCCGGYCACATGAACGTGCTGCTGGCCGAGGCCARGGTGCCMTAYGAYATYGTCATGGAGATGGACGAGATCAACGAYGAYTTCCCYAMCACWGACGTGGCCATCGTCATTGGCTCCAACGACATCGTCAACCCGGCGGCGCAGGACGACCCCAACTCGCCCATCGCCGGCATGCCAGTGCTGGAATGCTGGAAGGCCAAGCAGGTGTTTGTCTCCAAACGGGGTCAGGGCACCGGCTACTCAGGTATCGAGAACCCGCTGTTCTTCAAGGACAACACCCGGATGTTCTATGGCGACGCCAAGGCATCGCTTGATACCCTGCTGAAGCTGATTTCCTAAACCAGCCACATGCCCAAAACAAAAGGCGCGCCTCCGGGCGCGCCTTTTTCATAACTTCTTCTTGTTCCAAATACCTCGGGGGAGGGGCCGCAGGCCCCGGGGGCAGCGCCCCTTATATCCTGTCTGAAAAAAACCTTTCGAGCTGAAGTTCTATTTTATCTCGCCAACAGTAAGCCATGGTTGACTGTCGAGATGGAGGTTTTCATACAATAATTTGCCGTCATCGTATACGACGGTATTCCGGTAACATATTGAAATAAAAGATTTCTGTACAGAATTTGAAAGAACTCCTACTCTGCGGGTTCATCTCAGGAGCACGCAGATGCCGCCAATTCAGGACCACCCGCTGCGCTATCAGCTCGCCAATGAGCTGCACGCGCGTCCCTTTCCCACCATGCAGGGGCCCTGCACGGTGGTCTATCTGACCATCAAACAGGCGCAAGAAGCGGTGCACCGCGATCGAGCCGAGGACCTCCGGCATCTGGTTGACCTGCTGGACCGCCATGGAGCGACTCATCCCAAACCCGGCGCCACCCACCATTCGGCGCAGATTGGCCGGCATATGCTCAAGTGGGAGCAGCACACAGAATTTGTTAGCTATACGGTCTATTTTGACGGGGTCAGTGCGCGGGCTTTTGATCCGATGGATTTTGATGTCTTTCCCAGCGATTGGCTGGCAAAAGCGCCGGGCCAGCGGATGACCTCACTCCTGATCCGGGTCGAACCCCGCCCCGAGGCAGATCTGGTGAAGCGCAATCTGATCGACTGGTTTGTGCCGGAAAGCCTGGCGGTCTCGGAGGTGCTGGATGACAGCGCAGTGATTGCCGGCGATTTCCGCATCGACTCGGCGGGTCACATGCGGTTTGCGGTGTTTGTCAGCCCTGACACTGGCGCCCGACGGGTGGGCCGTATTGTGCAGCGTCTGTGCGAGATTGAGACTTACCGCGCGATGTCGATGCTGGGGTTCTCTCGTGCCCGTGGCCTGGCACCTAGCATCGGTGGGCTSGACACCCAYCTGTCYGAAATGAYGGTGCAGATGACYGGTGGTCAGTTGCCAGCGGATCAGACCCTTGCGCAACTGCTGACAACCTCAGCCGAGCTGGAAACAATGGCGGCGCGATCGGCGTTTCGGTTTGGTGCCACCGGCGCCTACGAGGCACTGGTCAATCAACGCATCAGTCTGCTGCGTGAAGAACGCCACGAGGGGTTTCAGAGCCTCGCTGACTTTATGTTGCGGCGCTATGAACCTGCGATGCGGACGGTGAAATCAACTGAGGCACGCCTGGGTACTCTGGCTGACCGGGCACGGCGCGCCGGAGAGCTGCTGAGAACCCGGGTTGATGTGGAGCGCAGTGCTCAAAATCAGGCACTGCTGGWGANKSAKGGANSCGRCGCNNRYKGWCCNNGMSCNGYRGKTNCAGANNASCSYMSAGGGNMSWGWCNGGTGGTGGCCATCAGTTATTACAGTGTGTCTTTGGTATCTTATGCGGCCTACCCACTGGCCAAGATGTTTGAGGTCAGCAAAGGCTCTCTTGCTGCGGTGATCACACTTCCTGTTGTTGCGCTTGTCTGGCTGGCGGTGCGACGAATTCGGAAGAAAATGCACTAAGCAGCCAGTTTGCGGCGATGCCACCCAGCGCGATCGACGCCAGTGCCAACAAGGCAGCAATGCCCAGAGTGGGAACTCCGGCCAGCCCGGCGCCGACGGTGCAGCCCCCGGCAAGCACTCCGCCCAGACCCATCAGGACCGCGCCAGTCATATAGCGACCGGTTTGGCCGGGGCTGGAAAAGCTCTGCCAGTGGAAACCGCCGGTCAGCAGGGCGGCCAGGGTCGCACCGGCCAGCACGCCCATCACCAGCCCAGTACCAAACCCGGCTGGGATTGCACTTGCGGCAATGCCATAGAACAGGGTCTCGGCGGTGGCGGCGGTAAAGGACAGGCTCTCCATCGCAATAGGGTCAAAATCGTCAAACAGCACATAACCAGTCCCAACCCAACCCAGAGGCACCAGCAGTCCGATCAGCGCAGCGCCTACCAGCGGCAACATTGAATTGCCCGACCGCCGGACGAGGGTCAGGCTACCGGCAACCAGCACAGTGGACCAAAACAACGCGCCGCCGGGCAGGGCGGCCAGTGAGACCATTTCTCCCAGGTCCAGGGTTACGGAGCCCAAAGCCACCCGCAGCGGTGCCAGCACGCCCTTGAGCGTAGCGTGAGCGACGATGGCAAAGACGATAACCACCATGGCGGCGCGCAGGTTGCCGCTGCCGCTGAGAACCATCAGGCGGGACACGCAGCCACGGGTCAGCACCATGCCAGTGCCAAACATCAGCCCGCCCAGACCAATGGCCAGAACTGGCAGGTCAGAGGACAGCAACCGATGGGTCTCAAAACTGATCCAGCCCTGGGCCACGGCGGCTTGCGTTCCAGCCACGGCGACAGCCAAAGCCATTGCCCAGATGCCAGCAGCTTGACGGCGGTCCTCGCCGATCAAAGCGCGGCGAAAGCAGAACCGGGTCAGCTGAGCCGAGGCGCCAAACAGCAGCCCCAATGCCAGGGCAAACAGAACGGATGCCTCTTTGGCACTGGTGTCTTCGAAGCCAAAAGTCTCGAACATGGGGGTCCCCGCGTGGAAAACAGAATATTTTCCCATTTGGAGGGGTTTGGACCGGCAAGCAAGCCTTGCTGGCCTTCCCAGACGGTGATGAGGGGGAGATTGTCATCTGCCACGGCTCTCCGACGCGACAGTGTTCCTTTTGCCCAAATTACTCAAAACAAAACAGCCGCCCCCGGAGGGACGGCTGAATAATATGTTCTTATTCGAATGTGAGCACCTGTTAGGGGTCAGCGGCCTCGAATTCGTGGGTCCAATGCGTCGCGCAACCCGTCGCCGAGATAGTTCACACTCAGCACCGTCAGCGAGATTGCGATCCCTGGAAGCATCACCCGCTCGGGGAATTCCTCCATCCGCTGTACCGCATCCGCCAGCATCTTGCCCCAGGTGGGGAAGTCGGACGGAAAGCCAACACCCAGGAACGAAAGCGCGCTTTCGGTGATGATGGCGGCTGCCAGACCCAGAGTGGCCGAGACCATGATCGGTGAGATCACGTTGGGCAGCAGGTGCCGCCAGATCATCGCGCCGGGCCGGGTGCCGATCGAGCGCGCTGCCAGAACAAACTCGCGCTCCTTCAGCGCCAGCACGTCACCCCGAACAATCCGCGCGGTTGGCATCCAGCTGGTGATGCCAATGATGGCAACAATCAGGATGAACATGCCGCCTTCGGGGCCGAAGTTGGCACGCAGGGGTTGGCGGAACAKCGNNANRRCGMCCAGCAGCAGCGGCAGAATGGGCAGCGACAGGAACAGGTCGGTCAACCGCATCAGAGGGCCGTCCAACCGTTTGAAATACCCTGCAACAACCCCGACCAGGGTGCCGATAAACAGGGTCAGCAACATCGCCGCCCAGCCCACCGCCATCGAGGTGCGGCCACCAGCCAGCAGATTGGCCAACCCGTCACGGCCCAATTGATCGGTGCCCAGAGGATGGCCCCAGGCTGCCTTGGCATCCGTATCGAACAGCAGGTGATAGATCGGCCGGAAGTCACGGGACCGATAGTCGATTTTCTGCGGATCCAACGACCAGATAAAGGGGCCAAGCAGCACGGCCAGGGTGATGAAGAGCARGAACCCTCCRCCCATCAASGCGCCTTTGTGTTTCTTCAGCTGGTCCCAGACGCTCAGCCAYTGGCTGCGCGGCGGGGCAAGTGGAGTTTGGTTGGATAGATCAGTCATAGCGGATCCTCGGATCGAGCAGGCCGTAGAGGATATCTGCAATCAGGTTGAAGAACACGATCAGCATCGCAAARATGAARGTCAGCGTTTGCACSGTRGGCAGRTCATTGGCAAACAGCGCGGTRATCAGCTGRGCRCCGATGCCGTTCACCGAGAAGATCTGTTCGGTGATGATGGCACCMCCAAAGATSGCGGGCATGCCMAGRGCRATYACBGTGACCACKGGGATCATCGAGTTGCGCAGCACATGCACCATCACCACSACRGMTTCACTCAGGCCTTTGGCGCGGGCTGTGCGCACATAATCCTGGTTCAGGTTGTCGAGCATCGAGGCCCGCATATAGCGGCTGATCTGCGCAGTGGTTTGCAGCGATAGCACCATAACCGGCAGGATCATTTGCCTGAGCTGGTACACAAAGCTGTCCCAGTCATTCACCACATGGGTGGTGTCATAGATGAACGGGAACCAGCCCAGCTGTACCGAGAAGATCACGATTAACAGCGGTCCGGTAAAGAACGGCGGGATCGAAAAGCCGACCATGGTGATAAACGTACCACATTGGTCGAACACCGAGTACTGCCGGTAGGCCGAGTAGATGCCGATGGGCAGCGCGATCAGGATGCCAACGATATAGGCGGTGCCAACAACCCACAGGGTCTGCGGAATGCGCTGCACCACGGTGTCCATCACTGGCGAACGTGTCTGCCAGGAGATCACGCGCAGGTCGCCCACCGCGTAAGCGGTGCCAAAGATATGGTCGATCAGCACCTGTGGTTCGATCCAGAAGAACTGTACCAGCCACTTCCAGAACCGGATGTGCATTGGTTGGCCAAGGCCCAGGGCCTCGCGCATTTTTTCTTTGACTTCGGGCGGGACAGTCAGGGGGACTTGTGCCATCGGATCGCCGGGGGCGAGCTCGAGCAGCAGGAAGATCACCAGACTGATAAAAAGCAATGTCGGGACTGCTAGGATCAGCCGCCGGATTGTAAAGGTCAGCATAAGCTTCGGCGCCTTTGCATATGTGTCTTGAGTTTGTGGAACCTCAAATAGGTCCCTGTGCAGCCGCGGTAGAACTTACTCTAACGCGAATGGCAAGAGGCCCTGGCAAATTGTGCCAGGGCCTCAAGACGTGTTAATCAGTTACTTGATGCGGTACCAATCCGCAACGTTCCACAGCTCGCTGTCCCAGGTGTTCAGGATCACGCCGCCAAGGCTGTTGGCATGAGCCGATACACGACCACGATCAACCAGAGGCACAACAACATAGCTTTCTTTGGTCAGCATGTCGTTCAACTTTTTGGCAATTTCGCCACGTTTTGACAGCTCACCAGTGCGGCCCAGTTCTGCAACCAGTTCGTCATATGCTGGGTCACAGTAGCGGTTCATGTTTTCACCCTGCCACTGGCTTTCAGGCTTAGGAGCCTTATCGCAAGTGTGCTGAGCCAGATAGCTTTCTGGGTCGGTGCCGTCAAAGTTGTTGGCGTACATTTCAACGTCTGCATAGAAACGCTGGAATGTGTCAGGCGACCCTGGGTCACCACCAAAGAAGACCGACGCGTTGATGTTACGCAGTTCGGTTTCTACACCAATTTCGTCCCACCACTGTTTGATCAGAGCCTGGAAATCCTGGCGTACAGCATTGGTCGAGGATTGGAACAACATGGACAAGCGCATATCGTCTTTGGTGCGGACACCATCAGAACCCACAACCCAGCCTGCATCGTCCAGCAGCGCGTTGGCACCGTCGATATCCTGGGTCAGGCAATCGGTGTTGTCCGACGCATAAGCCAAAGGCGCTGGAACCAGGTTACAGGTTGGGCGACCAGCCTGACCATAACCGATTTCAACCAGCAAYYCGCGRTCGATKGCCATCGAYAGYGCTTTRCGYACGCGSACATCRGTCARGAACGGGTGYGGGTGCATGACTGTGCCGCGCTCGCCTTCGGGCAGGTCAGGCGATGTATCGGTCATGTTCATTTCGATACGCTCAACCAGAGTACCAAATGCCGCAACGGTTTTACCTTTGCCACCTTCAGACATTTTGGCCAGAACATCGGGTGCCAGCTGCAGGTTCCAGGCGTAGTCAAATTCGCCGGTTTCCAGAACAGCACGACCTGATGCAGTTGCGTCGCCGCCACCTTTGAAGGTCAGCGTGGCAAATGCAGGCTTGGCCGCATCACGGTAGTTTTCGTTGGCAACCATCGAGATCACGTCATTGGGACGGAAATCGGTGACGACAAACGGGCCGGTGCCGATCGGGCCAAAGTTGGCCTCGGTGCATTCCGGGGCTCTAGCGCCGGTGCAGTTTTCGAACTGGGCCMWMWGAASRAYGGNSCGAWTRKSCNRYMMAYSWWTGRGCCRTWKKSGTYWRKTTNNTGRCTTSRMYGRRTRTGACAGTCACGGTCAAATCATCAATGATTTCAACCGAATCAACACCCTCAAATTTGGCCAGCTGCGCACAGCCACCTGCGGGGTCCATGCAGTAATCGGCGGTGAATTTCACGTCAGCCGAGGTCACTGGGCTGCCATCAGACCATTTCAGGCCGGGTTTTAGCTTCCAGGTGATCGACTTGAGATCAGCGCTAACGCCGCCGTTTTCAACAGTCGGAATTTCTTCGGCCAGATAGGCAACCAGAGCGCCGTCTTGATCATAGCGACCCAGAGGCTCAACCACCAATGAAGCAGCCTCGATGTCTTTGGTGCCGTTGGACAGATAGGGGTTCAGAATCGATGGGGCCTGCCAATAGATGATGTTGACATGGCCGTCAGCGCCGCGCTCCGCAAAGGCCGCCGGGGCCAATGCTGCGCTGGCGATGGCGCCAAGCAAAAGGGCTTTRATTTTCATTTCACTCTCCTTGTCAGACACTTAAGTGCCTTGGTCCCGAGCCATTGTTGGCCACAGGTTTTCCCGCAATCCTGCGGTTTTGGTTTGTCCCGCTGGGGGGATTAGTTGGTAAAAAAAATCCGTCAACTATACAAGTTGGCCGGCACATAAACTCCCCCTAGGCGATCACTAGTGGCATCGAAACAGAACTACAGGAAATTGCAAGCCTTGCCGGTGGGAAAGTTCATTGCAGGGTTTGACGATCGTACTGTGCCCGCGTAACGTCCGCAGACTTGAATCACAGATGGTAAAGGGAGCGCTAGGGTGTTCGATCAACCAATTGCCCAAATCAAGGGACTCCGCGTTGAATTTCAGACCAAGGATGGTCCTGTCGTTGGGGTCGAAGACGTCTCCTTTGATATCAACCCCGGCGAAACCGTCTGTGTGGTAGGCGAATCTGGCTCTGGCAAATCTGTTTCGTCGCTGTCGCTGATGCGCCTGGTGGAGTTTGGCGGTGGCGAGATCGCCGCGGGCGAGTTGATGTTCAACCGCCGTGAAGGTGGCATGATCGATTTGGCCAAGGCCAAACAGGATCAGATGAAGACCATTCGTGGCGATGAGATCGGGATGATCTTTCAAGAGCCGATGACGGCGCTGAACCCGGTGTTCACCGTTGGCCGCCAGTTGACCGAAGGGCTGCGGGTTCACAAGAAACTGACCAAGGCCCAGGCCAGGGAACGCGCCCTGGAGCTGCTGCATCAGGTCCGCATCCCCGAGCCCGAGCGTCGTATTGACCAGTATCCGCACGAATTGTCCGGCGGCATGCGCCAGCGGGTGGTGATCGCCATGGCCATGGCCTGCGAACCCCGGTTGCTGATTGCGGACGAACCCACCACAGCGCTGGACGTCACCATCCAGGCCGAGATCCTGGCGCTGATGGACCGGTTGAAACGTGAAACCGGCATGGCGCTGATGTTCATCACCCACGATATGGCGGTGGTGGCGCAGATGGCGGACCGCGTGGTGGTGATGTATCGCGGCAAAAAGGTCGAAGAAGGCCCGGTTGAGCAGATCTTTGAGRACCCTCAGCACGACTACACCAAAGCTTTGCTGGCGGCGGTGCCAAAACTGGGAGATATGCGCGGCAAGGCCTACCCAGAGCCGATGACGCTGATGGGGGTCGAAGGCCAGAAGATCGGACCGATCAAGGGCACTGACGAGGTGCTGTTGAAGGTCAAAAACCTGACCACGCGATTTGACGTCAAGGGCGGGTTTCTACGTCGCACCGTGGCGCAGGTGCATGCGGTCGAAGATATCTCATTTACCATCAACAAGGGGCAAACCTTGTCGCTGGTTGGGGAATCCGGCTGCGGAAAATCCACCACCGGCCGCGCCATTCTGCGATTGGTCGATCCACTTTCCGGCACCGTGGAATTTGAGGGCCGCGATGTCCTGAGCCTGAACCAGCGTGAGATGCATACGGTTCGCCAGGACATGCAGATGATCTTTCAGGATCCCTTTGCCTCGCTGAACCCACAGATGATGTTGCTGGATCAAGTCTCTGAGCCACTGCGCAACTATGGTCTGGCCAGTGGATCCGAGCTGCAGGATCGCGTGGCCGAGCTGTTTGACCGGGTGCATCTGCCGCGCAGTTTCATGCGCCGGTACCCGCACGAAATGTCTGGTGGGCAACGGCAGCGCATCGCCATTGCCCGTGCTCTGGCCCTGAACCCCAAGCTGATCATCGCCGATGAGGCCGTGTCGGCGCTGGATGTCTCAGTACAGGCTCAGGTGCTGAACCTGATGATGGAGCTGCAGTCCGAGCTGGGCATCAGCTTCCTGTTCATCAGCCATGACATGGCGGTGGTCGAGCGGGTCTCGCATCAGGTTGGGGTGATGTACCTTGGCCGGATCGTTGAACTGGGACCGCGTGACCAGGTGTTTGAAAACCCGCAGCATGCTTATACTCAGGCGCTGATGAAGGCGGTTCCTATTGCCGATCCACGCCAGCGCAAGTCTGAGAGGGATCTGAACTTCAAGCCGATCCCATCGCCAATTCATGATCTGGGCTATCAGCCCGAGGCCTCGGAGTACCTTGAGGTCACGCCGGGCCATTTTGTGCTGACCACCGATAGCGGGTACTGATCATGGCTGACAAATTGACCCCGTTTGAAATCATGCGACAGTTGGTTTCGTTTCCAACGGTGAGCAGTGACAGCAATCTGCCGCTGGTCGATTGGGTCGAGGGTTATCTTTCCGCACATGGCATCACCAGCCATCGCTATACGGACCCAGATCAACCTAAGGCCGCGCTGTTTGCCCATGTTGGTCCGCAGATCGAAGGTGCTGTGGTGTTGTCTGGCCATACCGATGTGGTGCCAATTGAAGGGCAGGACTGGGACCGCGATCCCTTTACCGTCGTTGAACTGGACGGCAAATATTATGGCCGTGGCACCTGCGACATGAAGGGATTTGACGCGCTGGCAATCTGGGCGCTGGTCGAGGCCCATTCCCGTGGTGTCAGCCGACCGTTGCAACTGGCGCTTAGCTTTGACGAGGAAATTGGCTGCACCGGTGCGCCGCCGATGATCGAAGCAATGCAGCCACTGTTGCCCAAGGGCTCGGCAGTGATTGTTGGCGAGCCGTCGATGATGCAGGCGGTGGCTGGCCACAAGGGCGGTCAGGGATATCGTACACAAATCACCGGCTTCGAGGTGCACAGCTCGCTGATGCACACCGGGGTCAGCGCCATCATGCAGGGGGCGCGGCTGATCGACTGGGCTAATTTGCGAAACGCCGAAAACATGGCCAAACAGCCAGGCGACATCGCAGCGATGTTTGATCCGCCGTTCACCACCTGCCACGTTGGCATGATCGAGGGCGGTACCGCCCATAACATCACCGCCAAGGATTGCCATTTCATGATGGATTTCCGGGTGGTCCCCGGCGAGGACGCAGCAAGTTGGCGCGACGCCTATCTGGCCGAGGTCCGCCGGGTTGAGACCGAAATGCAGGCGGTGCATCCCGATGCAAAGATTGAAATCAGCAAGGTTTTCGACGTTCCGGGGCTGGTGCCCGAATCGGACGGTGAAGCCGAAACGCTGGTGCGGTCGCTGACCGGCGACAATGGCTCTCATGTGGTCAGCTATGGCACCGAGGCAGGACAATTTCAGCACGCCGGATATTCGGCGGTCATCTGTGGTCCCGGTGATATCACCCAGGCGCATCAACCCAACGAGTATGTCACGGTGGCTCAATTCAATGCGGGGCATGACTTCATGCAAAAACTGGTGCAGAGGCTGATGGCCTGACACTTAGGTTATTGGCGCTGGGTGCTTCCCTGTTGTGACTATAGAAGTACTGCGCCTGTGCGGCGCGGTATTGCCTGCGCAAAACAGCGCAAATACAGTCGTACTACGACCATTCAATTTCTTTGCACTATCGCACCTTGAGATGCTTGATAAGGCAACTTATTTATCTGACAGTGCGCCGGGTCAGGGGAGATGGATATGCCGATCAAGAACAGTTTTGCCGAGATGCACAGCGAGATCACCGGTTGGCGCCGCCATTTGCATGAAAACCCGGAGCTACAATTTGACGTTCATCAGACCGCAGCATTTGTGGTTGAACGGCTGAAAGAATTTGGCATCACCGACATCACCACTGGCATTGGCCGCACTGGGGTTGTCGCAACGATCAAAGGCTGGACAGATACCTCGGGTCGGGTGATCGGGTTGCGTGCCGACATGGATGCCTTGCCCATTCACGAGGCGACCGGCTTGGATTATGCATCAAAAACGGACGGAAAAATGCATGCCTGTGGCCATGATGGTCATACGTCCATGCTGCTGGGGGCGGCAAAATATCTGGCGGACACCCGCAATTTTGACGGCACCGTGGTGCTGATCTTCCAACCGGCTGAAGAGGGCGGTGGTGGTGGCCGCGAGATGTGCAAAGATGGAATGATGGACCGCTGGGGCATTCAAGAAGTTTATGGCATGCACAATATGCCGGGGATGCCGGTTGGCGAATTTTTCATTCGCCCCGGCGCGCTGCTGGCCTCCTCGGATGAGTTTGAGATCACGGTCACCGGCAAGGGCGGCCATGCCGCCGCACCACATCAAGCAGTGGATACCACGCTGGTGGCCTGTCAGATTGTGGTGACGCTGCAATCCATCGTGTCGCGCAATGTTGACCCAGTCAAACGCGTGGTCTTGACCGTTGGTACCTTTGAGACCGACAGCACTGCCTCAAATATCATTGCGCATACGGTGCGATTGAATGGCACTGTCCGCACGTTGGACCCTGAGTACAGGGCCATGGCCGAAGAGCGGGTGCGCCGGGTGGCCGAAGATACCGCCTCGGCCTTTGGGGCGCAGGCGATCGTAGACTGGACGCCAGGTTATCCCGCAACAGTCAACACGCCGGACGAGACCATTTATGCGGCTGATGCGGCGCGCGCAGTGGCGGGCAGCGTCAATGACAATACCGATCCAATCATGCCCTCCGAGGATTTTTCCTATATGCTGGAAGAGCGGCCCGGAGCCTATATATTTGTCGGAAATGGGGATACAGCGATGTGCCACCATCCGGCTTATAATTTCGACGACGATACGATCCCTGCCGGCTGTAGTTGGTTTGCCGAATTGGTCGAACGACGAATGCCCGCAGTKTAAACAAGGAAGAACACTATGCCCGTCAAGAATCGCTTTGCTGAGTTGCAGTCGGAAATCACCGAATGGCGCCGGGATATGCACGAAAACCCCGAAATCCTGTTTGAGACTCACCGCACCAGCGCGCTGGTGGCGGACAAGCTGAAAGAATTCGGCTGTGATGAGATTGTCACCGGCATTGGCCGTACTGGCGTTGTTGGCGTCATCAAGGGCAAGAGCGACAGCACCGGCAAGGTGATCGGGCTGCGCGCTGACATGGACGCGCTGCCGATCATGGAAGCAACCGGGCTGGACTATGCCAGCAAGACCGACGGCGCCATGCATGCCTGTGGCCACGATGGTCACACTGCGATGTTGCTGGGTGCTGCCAAATACTTGGCCGAGACCCGCAATTTTGATGGCACCGTGGTGGTGATTTTCCAGCCCGCCGAAGAAGGTGGCGGCGGTGGTCGCGAGATGTGCGAAGACGGCATGATGGACCGTTGGAACATCCAGGAAGTCTACGGCATGCACAACTGGCCGGGCAAACCGGTTGGCTCGTTTGGTATTCGCCCCGGCGCGTTTTTTGCCGCCACTGATCAGTTCGACATTACCTTTGAAGGGCTGGGCGGTCATGCTGCTATGCCGCATAAAACTGTCGACACCACTGTGATGGCGGCGCAGGCGGTGCTGGCATTGCAGACCATCTCTAGCCGCAATGCGGATCCGGTGGATCAGCTGGTGGTTTCGGTGACCTCGTTTCAAACCTCGTCCAACGCGTTCAACGTGATCCCGCAAAAAGTACAGATGAAGGGCACCGTGCGCACCATGAGCGGCGAGATGCGCGAAATGGCGGAAAAGCGGATCAATGAGATCTGCGCAGGTGTTGCGGCGACTTTTGGTGGTGCAGCCAATGTTCGCTACATTCGCGGCTATCCGGCGATGGTCAATCACGAGGAGCAGACCGAATTTGCTGCTGATGTGGCGCGCAAAGTTTCAGGCGATTGTGAACACGCGGATCTGGTGATGGGTGGCGAAGACTTTGCCTTTATGCTGGAAGAGCGCCCCGGTGCATATATTCTGGTCGGCAATGGTGACACTGCTGCTGTGCACCATCCAGAATACAATTTCAACGATGACGCCATTCCAGCTGGGTGTAGCTGGTGGGCTGAGATCGTTGAGCAGCGGATGCCTGCTGCGTAAGATCTGAGATAGGGGAGGGGGCTGTCTGCCCCCTCTTGGCCTGCGGCCAATTCACCCGGCGGTTTCAACGGGTCGACGCAACACATGCATTGAAACGCTCTGCTGGTGTCTCATATCCTAGCGTTCTTCGGGGTCGTTCATTGAGCTGTCTTGCG
>NVUP01000013.1 GCA_002401945.1 Paracoccaceae bacterium | reverse complement strand
GCGGCGAGGGTTCGCCTTCGGTCCAGCGGTTGACGCCGACCACCACGGTCTCATTACGTTCGATCCGGCCCCTTTGTTGCAGGTTTCGTTCAAATGTCTTTGCTGTTTGTGGCGCTGCCGCGTAAACGGGGCGTAGCAAAATAAGGCGCATGGTCTCTGGGCAGCGCAAAATCCGGATATTCGTGTTGTACCTCCCACTGGGATCGGGCAAAAAGCGACCATCCTTTWCYAAAAGGCGACAYKYTCYATGCGGATGCGCGATACTTTYATWAAACCGATGCACCCCGAAGGCCGYAAATTCGTCGCCATCTTTGCYGCRATYACTTTWGTGTTGTTTCTGCTGGCTGATGTYCTTGGCTGGATYGGYGTCGGMCTTACYGTKTGGTGCTATTAYTTCTTYCGCGAYCCSAAACGCGCYACWCCRACCCGYGARGGGCTGYTGRTCAGCCCGGCGGATGGTGTTGTGTCGCTGATCGAAAAAGCTGTGCCGCCAGCCGAGTTGGGCATGTCGGACGCGGCGCTGACCCGGGTTAGCGTGTTCATGAACGTGTTTAACTGCCATGTGAACCGTACCCCGATTGGGGGCAAGGTCACCGCCATTGCCTATCGGCCCGGCAAGTTCTTCAATGCTTCGATGGATAAGGCCAGCGTCGATAACGAACGCAACAGTCTCTGTATCGAGCTGGCCGATGGCCGCAAAATTGCGGTGGTGCAGATCGCCGGGCTGGTGGCTCGCCGGATTGTTTGTTTTGTCAGCAAAGGBCAGCTGATGCAGACCGGGGAGCGCTTTGGACTGATCCGCTTTGGTTCGCGTCTGGATSYSTWMSYGCCGNKRCSGRGTGGAGCCGCTGGTCGATCTGGGCCAAACAATGGTGGCCGGTGAAACCGTGATCGCCGATTTTACCTCACAGGAAGCCGCCCGTACCGCGCGGACAGGTTAAGCCATGGCAGAGAGCTCCCGCAGTCCCAGGCCTGACCTGCCAATTGTTCACCTTTTGCCGAACCTGCTGACCTTTGCGGCCATCTGCGCCGGTCTGACCGCCATCCGCTTTGGCTTTCAGGGAGATTTTGAACGGGCGGTGTACCTGATCCTTCTGGCCTGCGTGTTAGACGGATTTGACGGGCGCCTGGCGCGACTGCTCAAGGCGCAATCGCTGATTGGCGCCGAGCTGGATTCGCTGGCGGATTTCCTGAACTTTGGCGTTGCACCTGCGCTGATCCTCTATGTCTGGGGGCTGCAAGATATGAGCCGGGCAGGTTGGATTGCAGTGCTGGTCTATGCGATCTGCTGTGTGTTGCGACTGGCGCGATTCAACGTGTCCAGCAAATCCGGCGATGAAAATCCCGATACCGCATTTTTTGTTGGGGTGCCGTCTCCAGCCGGTGCATTCTTGGTCATGTTGCCGATGTTCATCTCGTTTCTGTTCCCGGACATGCCGCCAATCCCGCCTGCTCTGGTGGCGCTGTTTACCGTGGGGATCGGGCTTTTGATGATCAGCCACATTCCGACCTATTCTTTCAAAAACCTGGCGATTATGCGTGACAAGGCAAAGTTCTTTGTTCTGGGCGCGGTGCTGCTGGTCGCGGCGCTGCTGACCTATCTCTGGGCGACATTGGTACTTCTGAATATTTTATACATCCTCAGTATTGTTTGGGCGCTGCGCACGTCAGGCAAGACTAAGGCAAAGCAAGGGTAGATCCATGGACATTAATGCAGTGAAAACCTCGTATGCGAGGTGGGCACCGGTCTATGATAAGACGTTTGGCGCAATCACCAATGTTGGCCGCCGCCGCTCGGTGGCCTACGTCAACAGTCGCAACGGGGGCACGGTGCTTGAGGTTGGTGTCGGCACCGGGCTGGCACTGCCGTTTTATGACCCAAAACTGGCTGTCACCGGCATTGATTTCAGCGATGATATGCTGAAGAAGGCCCGCATCAAGGTGCGCAAAAAAGAGCTGAACCATGTCAAAAGTCTGCGGCAGATGGATGCCCGTGATCTCGACTTTCCCGACAATCACTTTGACACCGTCACCGCCATGCACATTGTTTCGGTGGTGCCCGAACCGGAACGGGTGATCTCGGAAATGGCGCGGGTCTGCAAGCCGGGCGGTCATATCGTGATCACCAACCATTTTGCCCGCGACAAGGGTTTTCTGGCGGCTGTCGAGCGGCTGTCGGCGCCGTTCTCTAACCTGCTGGGCTGGCACTCCGATTTTGAAGTTGGCACGGTGTTGCGGGAACCAAGCCTGTCTTTGGTCGAAAAAAGAACCCTGCCGCCAATGGGCATGATGACCTTTCTGGTGCTGGAGAAATCCAAGGCGGCGTAACCGCGCCACCTGTCTAAAAATATGTTGTTACCCGTGATGCGGCTCCCTAGTCTTGCACCATTATTTTTTATTGGTTGGAGCGGATTATGACGCGTTTTTCTTTTGTATCATTGGCAACATCAGCCTGCCTGATCGCCGGGACGGGAGCTGCGCAAGAGCGGCCCAGGCTGGTTTTGCAGATCACCGTGGATCAGTTGCGCGGCGATTTGATTGATCGGTACCGGGTGGGCATGGGCGACAGTGGCTTTGCCCGGTTGGAACGCGGCGGAGTGGTCTTTGCCAATGCCCATCACAGCCATGCCAATACCGAAACCATTGTAGGCCATACCACCCTGTCCACCGGGGCCGAGCCCGCAGTGCACGGTATGGTGGCCAATCTGTGGTTCGACCGCACTGCCGGAACTCAGTTCTATAATGTTCAGGATGCCGATTATCCACTGGTTGGTGCGGCCGGGGTGGATGCCTCCAGCGAGATCGATCCCACCCAGCGCGCCGCCACCACCGACGGCCGCTCACCGCGCAATATTCTGAGTTCCACCATTTCAGATGAAATCGCCTTGCATTATGGACCGGCCTCGAAAATATTTGGCGTCTCGGTCAAGGACCGCGGAGCCATCGCAATGGCGGGGCACGCTGGCCAGGCTTATTGGTTTTCCAAAGCCGAAGGTCGTTTTGTCACCAGCACATTTTACCGTGACGACTACCCCGAGTGGATCGGTGAATGGCAGACCAACGGCCTGGTGGCGTCTTATGCCGGTCAGGACTGGACCCTGCTTGGTGATCTCGACAAGTACCAGTTTGGTGACCGCGATGATCAGCCGTGGGAGACTGATTTCCCTGGCTTTGGCCGCACCTTCCCGCACAGCTGGGGGGCAGCGGATGACAAGTATTTCACCACCCGTTTGACGCTCAGCCCGGCCGGGGATGAGATCACGGTGGATTTTGCCAAGGCGCTGATCGCAGCTGAGGGKYTKRKRWTSRMTGRYKTKSMRKWTTWTYKGKSKKWMMKCSTKYMYTSGWCRSWYYATGTTKKMMWKRTSTYTRSMCCCTCCAGCTTGGAGGCCGAGGATAACCTTCACCATCTCGACCGCACGCTGGCTGACCTGCTGAATTACGTTGATCAGACGATTGGGCTGAACAAGGTGCTGGTGGTGCTGTCGGCTGACCATGGCTCGCCTGAAAATCCCGGCTATTTGAAAACCCTGGGCATCGAGGCTGATACCTTTAACTTTGACGACATAGACACCACACCGGGCTTTGCCCGTCTCAAGCAGAAATTTGGAGCCGGAGAGACGTTGATCCGCAACTTCTCCAACCCCTATGTGTATCTTGATCACGCGTTGATCGACCAGCTTGGGTTGGATCAGGCCGTGGTTGAGATCGCTGTGGCTGATGAGCTGGAACACCTGCCGGGCATTGCCATGGCGGTGTCGAGCACTGCGCTGCGCACCGGATCGGTTGCGCCGGGGCCGCTTACCAATCAGGTGCTGGCAAACTTTCACAAAGACCGGTCAGGTGATATCTACGTGGTGTTTCAGCCGCATTGGTTTGTCGCTGATTTTGATGGGCTGACAGTGGCCTCGGCCCATGGGTCGCCGTGGTCTTACGACACCTTTGTGCCGCTGATCTTCATGGGACCGGGGATCAAGCGTGGCCACGTGGTGCGTCGTGTCCAGACCATCGATGTTGCCCCAACCATCGCCGCCTTTCTGGGCACCAAGCCCCCCAGTGGGGCTAGCGGAGTGCCGCTGGTCGAGGTGTTTGAGTAAACAAAGCAATGCGCCCTCCCAGCTGAGAGGGCGCGCCCCGGGCAATATTGAATGAGGGTGAGACGGTACAATCCCGCCAAGAAAATTCGAATTTTCTTGCTCAGATTTTTGCAAAAATCTGTCACTGTGGCTAGCCACGGTTGCGCTTCAGGTGGTTAGCTCGTCGTAACAGGTCATTGCCTTGGCGGCGTACATCATCGCGGGACCTCCGCCCATCTGGATGGCCATGCCCAACACGTCGGCAATTTCGTCGCGGCTGGCTTGGGCGTTGACCAGGGCCTCGATGTGTAACCCGATGCAATCCTCACAGCGGTCGGTTACCGCGATACCCAGCGCCACAAATTCCTTGGTTTTGTAGTCCAGCACACCGCCTTGTTTGACCGCCTTGCCCAATCCGCCAAAAGCCTGTGAGACCTCCGGCAGCGCACCGTTCAGATTGCGCAATCCCTTACGGGTTTCTTTCAATTTATCGTGCCAGCTCATGTGGGGATCCTTCATATATACATATTCGACTTGATGAAAGTGTATGTAGCGAGACCCGATGTGACTTTGATCTAAGTCAGCATCCTCAGATTTTTCGAATGTTGGGCTATGGTTGCGTATTTCACTCACTTTCTGATTGAAGATTGCTATTCCATCCTGCAGTTTGCGCCGAATTTGAGGAGAATCCTTTGTCCGATAGAAAAATTGTCATTCGTCAAAAAACCTTTTTGCTGGCCTGCTCCCTGCTGGCGACGCTTTGGTATGTTAGTTTTTTCTGGGACGGTCGGCCAGTGAAATTGATCGGAGCACCAAAGGTTTCCTATATCGGGATCGGCTATGATAAATTCAATTACGAACTTCACCAGCGGACCGCATTCTTTGAAAGCCTAGCAATGGAGGCTGATGCTACAGTTGTTGTGGTAATGAACTGGGATCAGCTTGATGATTTTGAAGGGCTGCGGGAACTGTGTGGAGACGACTGCAGCGACGACAGCGGCGCAGTTTTGGTTCGAGAGAACAAGCTGGCAAATCTGTTCTCATATCAAAAATTTGTTTTTGTGAGAATTGGTGAATTTGCTACGCCAGATTCGCTTGTGGAAGGCAATGTTGACATACCTGATGAATTTATTCTTTGTCTGCTGGATGGCTTGGCCAAAGAAATTGAACAAGTGAAATACTTGAACCTTACTGACGGATGTTTCGCTGAATCATTCGTAGAATACGGTGATGAGAGCGCGTCCAGCCGGATTTCGACCAGCAGTTGGAGCTATTACATAGGCATTTGACTATCTGTACATCGTTGTAACGACCCGCTTCGTCCTATTTTTGGGCCACTAGCGCCAGATTGTTAGCGGGCATCTCGACGACATCTACCATGTCCAAACCTGCCTCTTGCAGCCAGTCCATGGTATCAAAATCATCCTTGTAGCCGGTCTCGGGATCATGGGCACGCAGCGAGGCATGAAAGGTCACGTCACTGTCGCTGGTCAGCTCGTCACCGCGCATGAAGGGGCCATAGATCACCAGCTGACCACCCGGGGACAGGGCCGCAGCGGACTCGGTGATCAGGATCCTGGCTTCGCTTTCACTGATCAGGTGCAACAGGTTGCTGAGCACGATCAGATCCTGCCCTTGGTGTTGCACACCCCAGCCCGGTGCTGTGGCATCCAGCTCCCGTGCCGCCAAAACATTGCTCAGGCTCGCCTCGCTGACATAGGCGTCGATGCTGGCGCGCCGGGCTGCATCAACTTCGGTTGGTTGCCAGGTCAGGCCGGGCAGGCGGGTGCCKTAGCCTACGATATGCTGCCCGGTGCCGCTGGCGATTTCCAGCGCTTGGCCCTGCACAGGGGCCAGCTGCGCCAGCAGGTCACTTATCGCTTGCACGTTACGGGCCGCCGAGGGGGCGTAGAGCTTGCCGCCTTCAGGCGTGGCAACCGAGGCAGTGCCGGGGACAGAGCGAATGGGCATCAGCGCAACCTCGCCGGGGAAAGCTGCGAGATGATATCATCGTCCAGCTCGGACCTGTTGCCTGCTACCAGATCCGCCACCAGTTGTGATGCGGCGGGGGCAGTCTGGAACCCGTATCCGCCCTGTGCTGCGCACCAGATGAACGAGGGCTGATCCGGGTCCGGACCCAATACCAGCGCCTTATCGCGGCAAAAGCTGCGCAGGCCCGCCCAGTKGCTCTCGACCCGTGTCACCGGTTCGGTGACCATTTCCTCGTACTGCGCCAATCCTTCGGCCAGCACCATATCGTCGGCATAGGCATCATGCGGCACCATCAGCTCGGCATCGGCGGGGGAGACCAGCAGCTTGCCCGCATCCGGCTTGGCGTACCAACATTCGCCAACGCCCATCAGCATTGGCCAACCCGTCACGTCGTGCCCTCCTGGCGCCGGCAGTCGCACCATCGAGCGCCGCAGCGGTTGGATGCCAATTGGCGCCACTCCGGCCATTTCGGCGATTTGATCAACCCAGGCTCCGGCTGCGTTGACCAGATTTTTAGCCTCATACACCTGATCGCCAACAGTCACCTGCCAGCCGTGATCCGTTTTGGTGATGGCCGAGACCTTGGCTTTGACCACCACCTGGCCGCCGCCCGCCCGCACCACCTTGGCAAAATCCTGGATCATCCGGTCGGTGTCCAGGTCCAGCGCGTCATTGTGGAATGCGGCTTGTTTCATGGTTGCAGGGTTGAGGATGGGAATCCGCGAGATGGCATCATCCACCGTGATCTCATGTAGGTTCAGGTCAACCAGGTCCGCAGCAAATTCCTGCGCCTGATCTGCCTTGGCCACCAGCAGCAACCCACGGGGGGTCAGATAACCGCCGTTTGCAGTATGTTGATAGTCTGCACTGGCCCGGTTGAGCGCAACAGTTGAGGCATTGCCATAGTTTTCCTCGAACATCGCCGCCGAGCGGCCGGAGGCGTGATAGCCCAGGGCCTCTTCCATTTCCAACACGGTGACGGTGCCCTGCTCCGAGAGCCGCGCCGCAGCGCTTATCCCAGCGATGCCACCGCCGATAACAATAAAATCAGTCATGGAAATTGTCCTGTCGTCGAGGTCCGTCAGTTGGTGTGACGGTAAAGAAATCAAGTGTGGCGAACCATGGCACGGCATCTAATGGTGGGAAAGCACAAACGTGGCGTTTCAGGTTTGGCAATTACAACTTGGTTTTCAACCGGTTCCAGTGCCAATATGTCGCAAAGCAGTCGTTAAGCGTTTCAATTTTTGGAGGAAGAGCTGTGTCCACAGACATTACTGTCACCACTCATGCCATGGCGACCGGGTATATGCCAGGGTATCTGCCGGGCCCCGATGGCGGTGACCCGTTGTTCACCGGCGTCACGATTGGCCTTATTGTCATAGTGCTTATCGTCGGCTCACTCTACTTCAGCCTGCATGCGGTGCCCGAGAAGATGGCCCATGCGGATAATCATGCGCAGATGCAGGTGATTGGCATTCTGGTTCTGCTGGCGATGTTCACCCATAACAATATGTTTTGGGTGGTGGCGTTGCTGGTCGCGGCGTTTCGGATGCCAGATTTTCTGTCCCCCCTTCAGTCGATTGCGAGATCTATGGAATCGTTGAACAAGCGTGAGCAAGAGGCGATGCAGGCCCCGGTGCAAGACCCAGTCCAGGCCCCGGCGCAAGATACTGTGCAACAACAGGCCGAGGGAGAGACCCATGCTTGAATTACTTGTCTGTTCCTTGCTGACTGTCCTGCCTGATTATCTGTTTCGCCGCTATGTCCAGGGTAAGCGGATCGGCCATGAGATCAACCTGTTCTCGGTCTGGTTCGAGCTGCGCTGGGGCATCACTGCCTGTGCTATCCTGACGGTCTCGCTGATCACCACAATCTTTTACTACCACCCCGCCACCACCAGCGTGTCGAACTATTTCCGCACCGTCACCATTCTGCCGGAAACCGGCGGTCGGGTGAGCGACGTGCTGATTGAGAACAACCAGGATGTCACAGCGGGAGATGTTCTGTTCCGTCTGGAGGACGCCAGTCAGCGCACGGCGGTGGCAACGGCGCAGGCACAGATCAAAGAGGTCGAGGCCTTGCAAGCGGTGGCGGCCACTGATCTGGCTGCAGCCGAGGCTGGTATTGATCAAGTCACCGCGGCGCTGAAACAGGCAAATGAGGATCTGGCGCGGAACCTGGAGTTGAAGGAACGCGGCTCCAGCGCGGTGCGCCAGACCGAGATTGATCGGCTGGAAAATCTGGTCACCCGGCGCGAGGGCGAGCTGGATGCGGCCGAGGCCAACAAGGCTGCAGTTGAGACCAACATCGGGGTGTTGATCCCAGCCCAACAGGCCAGCGCAACGGCTGCTCTGGACCAGGCCGAGGCTGAACTGGCCAAGACCATTGTTTATGCCGGAGTCTCGGGTCGGGTCGAACAGTTTTCCCTGCAGGTTGGGGATTATGTCAATCCGATCCTGCGCCCGGCTGGCTTGCTGCTCCCCTTCGAGTTCACCGATCGTAACCGTTTTGCCGCCGGCTTTAGCCAGCTGACCGCCAATGTGATCAAACCGGGCATGTATGCCGAAATGGGCTGTCTCAGCAAACCGTTCACYATCATTCCGATGGTGGTGATYGGGGTTCAAAGCGTGATCCCSTCGGGGCAGATGMGSCCYACCGAKGCGCTRCGTGATCCKCAGGAYACYGGYCGYCCGGGYACRGTGACSGTGTTCCTGGARCCGGTCTAYGMGGGCCAGGCSSATGAYATYCTGCCGGGCAGTACMTGTYTGGCCAATGCCTATACCAACAACCACGACAAGCTGGCGGATCCCAATCTGGGCACTGGTGAATGGTTGTTCCTGCATATGGTCGACACGGTTGGCGTCGTTCATGCACTGTTGCTGCGGATCCAGATGCTGTTGCTGCCGGTGCAAATTCTGGTGTTCTCGGGACACTGATTTTGGTCAGGTAGAGTGAAACAGGCCCCGCTGATGTGGGGCCTGTCTTGTTAGAGAACTGTCTCTAACCATGTGGGGCAGATCGCAAGCGCAGCAGCACGCCAATCGTCAGAGCCAGCACCAAAACCTCAGCCACCGCTCCGGCATACCAGATGCCGGGTTCGCCGATCAGATACGGCAGGATCAGAGTCAGTGGGATGGCAAAGACATAGGTGCGCGACAGGCTCAGAATGGCAGCTCGGGGTGCGTCCCCTACGGCCTGAAAATACCTTGCGATCATCATCTGCGGTCCAAACAGGAACAGTGTCAGGGTTCCAATTGGCAGAATGCGCGCCAGTTCATGCTGAATCATTGGGTCGTCGACAAACACCGCTCCCAGCCAGGGGGCTGTTATTACAAATCCCAGCTGAATAGTCGCGCAATAGCCAAAGGCCACAGCAATGGCGATTTTGGCGGCGGACCGGGTACGATCTCTGCGCCCGGCGCCAAAGTTATGGCTGACAATGGTCTGAAACGCCATGCTGAGACCCAGCCGGGTCATAATGCCAAAGGCGCCGCTGGTGGATTCAAAGTGGTCTCCAGCCCAGACCTGAAGGCCGTACAGGGTCACACCCGCCGATAGTGACAGGGCCTATGTACCCCAGGCTGAAGGGGGCACCGAGGGCCAGCAGCTCAGGCCAGCAGCGCGGCACCACCGTCATCACTGACCATCGTGGCCCACTGCGCGACAGGGCCCGGTAGGCCAGAATGGCAGAGAACGAGCAGACCTGCGACAGCACTGTGCCGTAAGCCGATCCCTCTACGCCCCAGTGCATCTGCACCACAAACAACCAGTCGAAGATGATGTTCAGGATGGCCGATAACAAGGTGATTGCGACCATCGCAGGCAGCAATCCTTCGGCGCGCAGGGCGTCTGTGTTGATCGCTAGCACAAACACCAGTGGCGAACAGAATATCAGGATCGCCATATAGCCCCGGCCCAGAACGGCAAGGGTTTCTGAGCCGTTTGCCACCCAGATCGACAATTGCGGTGCAAAGGCGGAAAAACCGACGATCAGCCCCAAACAGGCCAGCAAAGACAACTGCAGCGCGCTGACAAAAACGGCCTGCGCCTCAGCTCTGTCGCCAGCGCCGATGCGACGTGCATAGATCGATGAGAACCCGTTAGACACCAGCGTCGAAAGCGCCACCAGCATCATATAGAGCGGAAACATCAGGGTGACCGCAATGATGGCATCCTTGCCGACATAGACCCCCAGAAAATAGGCGTCGACCACGGTGAACAGCCCATTCACCAGCATCACCAGCACAATGGGCAGGGCGGTTTTCAGGAACAGCGCCAGGATCGGGCCGAACAGATAGATATTATCAGGGGGCTGGTCGTCGGGAAGTGGTCCCGCAGCAGGTGCGGGGGAGAGTTGTTGAGACGTCTAAAACCTCGTTCAGTGTTCAGATGCGGATTTCAGGCTGGAGCTCGCATTACCAACACACCGCATGAGACACGGACGTTAGGTTTTTCTGTCTGAGACTTCACCAAGGCATACACCCGCGAGCGGCAGGGGCTCAGACCCTGTGCACAGGTGATGCGGGACTGGGGGCAGGGTGTCAAGCGAGTTAGAAACATCTCTTGGGGCATGGTGCGGAGCATCATGCCCGCGCCTGATCTTCCCGTCACGCCTCCCCAAGGTCAGGCGCTGATGTCGACAGATTTTAGGCCAAAGCAAAAAGGCCCGCCAAACGACGGGCCCTTCCAAACTCTCAAGTACAGCCGCTTACTGCGGGATGTCGCCTTCGATGCCTTCGACAAAGAAGTTCATGCCAGCCAGAGTGCCGTCATCAGCAGTTTCACCATCTGCCAACCAGACCGAGCCGTCCTGCTTGTTAACCGGACCAGTGAAGGCGTGGTATGAACCGTCAGCGAGTGAGGCTTTGAGGGCCAAAGCAGCCTCTTTCACGTCAGCAGGAACTGCGTCCGAGATCTCGCCAATGCCAACCATGCCAGCGCCGATGCCATCCCATGTGTCCGAGGATGTCCATGTGCCGTCCATGACGGCCTGAGTACGTGCAACATAGTAAGGCGCCCAGTTGTCGATGATCGAGGATACGCGCGGCGAAGGGCCGTACTCGGACATATCGGATGCCTGACCAAAGGTGATCACGTTGCCAGCGGATTGCGCTGCGGCCTGTGGAGCAGTTGAATCGGTGTGCTGCAGGATCACGTCAGCGCCCTGTTCGATCAGCACCTTGGCGGCGTCTGCCTCTTTGGCAGGATCAAACCAGGTAAAGGCCCAGACGATTTTGAACTGAACGTCAGGGTTGACCTTCTTGGCGTGGATATAGGCCGAGTTGATGCCGCGGATTACTTCGGGGATCGGGTAGGAACCGATATAGCCGATGATATTGCTCTTGGTCATGCTGCCCGCGATAGTGCCCTGCACGGCGCGACCTTCATAGAAACGGGCCGAATAGGTCGACACGTTGTCGGCGCGCTTATAGCCGGTGGCGTGCTCGAACTTCACGTTGGGGAATTTCTTGGCAACGTTGATGGTTGGATCCATGTAGCCAAACGAGGTGGTAAAGATCAGGTCCGCACCTTCCAGTGCCATCTGAGTCATCACCCGCTCGGCGTCGGGGCCTTCGGCAACGTTCTCGACATAGACGGTTTCAACCGCATCGCCAAACTCGGCTTCAACAGCCATCCGGCCCTGGTTGTGCTCATAAGTCCAGCCGCCGTCGCCGACGGGTCCGACAAAGACAAAGCCCACTTTGGTTTTGTCAGCGGCAAAAGCGCCAGAGGCCAGGCCCAAGGCCATCGCAGCGCTGGTCAATAGAGTGGTCAGTTTCATAAAGGTTTCCCCCAGTTGGTTTTTGTTTGGCCCCCGCAAGAGAGGCAAGATAGTGCGCGCCCCGCGATYAGCGGGAGGCGTGGAAATTGCGGCCCAARGCAGCTGGTGCGCTGCTTTTGTCGGCGGAAAGGATGACAAGCACAACGATTGTAATCACATAGGGCGACATTGCCAGATATTCGACCGGGATGGCAACGCCTGCCGCCTGCAGATTAAGCTGAACCACGGTGACACCGCCAAAAAGATAAGCACCCAGTAAGGCGCGCCAGGGCTTCCAGCTGGCAAACACCACCAGTGCCAGGGCAATCCAGCCAACACCGGCCGTCATACCCTCGGTCCACTGCGGCACCCGGATCAGGCTAATATAAGCGCCGCCAAGACCCGCACAGGCGCCACCAAACATGATCGCCAGAATGCGRATGCGCACCACCTTGTAGCCCAGTGCATGCGCTGCATCGTGGTTTTCGCCCACCGCCCGCAGCACCAACCCGGCACGGCTGTATTTCAACAGTGCCCAGACGCCAGCGACCAGCGCGATGCCAACATACAGGATCGGATCATGGCCAAACAGGATTGGCCCAACCACCGGTAGATCGCTGAGCAACGGAATGTCCAGCTTGCCCATCTGTGGCGGCCGGACGCCAACATAGCTCTGCCCCAGCAGCGCCGACAGGCCCAGACCAGTCAGCGTCAGCGCCAGCCCCGAGGCAACCTGATTGGCCTGCGCCACCTGGGTCAGCAGCGCAAACAGCAGCGAGAACACAGCACCAGCCGCCGCCGAGGCCAAAAACCCCAGCCAGGGCGAACCGGTTTCCACCGCAATGGCAAAGCCGCTGACCGCGCCGATGATCATCATGCCCTCAACGCCGAGGTTCAGCACCCCGGATTTCTCCACCACCAGCTCGCCTATGGCGGCCAGCAGGATTGGGGTTGCTGCCACCATCAGTGAGGCGATCAGCAGGACGGGATTGATTGCGCTCAAGTCCATCTTACGCCACCTCCACTTTGCTTAWGGTCACGCGRWAATKGGTCAAMAGATCCAGYGCCARYAGGAARAAYAGCAACATGCCCTGAAACACTTGRATSGCMGCYGARGGCAGKCCCAGGYTGGACTGTGCRATGTCGCCRCCAATATARGTCAGCGCCATCARSSCMCCMGCCAGCAGAATGCCAACTGGGTGCAGACGGCCCAGAAAGGCTACGATGATTGCGGTAAACCCGTAGCCGACATTGAAATCAATGCTGATCTGTCCTGCAGGCCCCGACACCTCGAACAACCCGGCCAACCCGGCCAGTGCCCCGGACATGCCCAGACACAGAAGGATCAGCCGCGCCGGGTTGACCCCGGCAAACCGCGCTGCACGGGGTGCTTCGCCGGTCAGGCGAATGTGAAAGCCCAGCATATGCCGGTTCAACAGCACATAGGAAAAGATCACTGCAATCAGCGCCGCCACCACGCCCCAATGCATGCCTGAGCCTTCGATAATATCAGCGTTGAAGGCACTGGGATACTCTTTCAGATTGCGCGATCCGGGAAAGCCAAAACCGTCGGGGTTTTTCAAAAACCGCAACGAGGCYGAGGCCAGCARTTGCTCSGCCACATAGACCAGCATCAGCGACACCAGGATCTCGTTGGTGCCAAAGCGCACCTTCAACACGGCAGGAATCATCGCCCAGGCCCAGCCGCCCAAGGCACCGCCGATCACCATCAGCGGGAAAATGTACCAGGCTTCATAGGGATAAAACGCCAGCCCCACCGAGGCGCCAACAATGGCGCCCATAATATACTGCCCCTCGGCGCCAATGTTCCAGATCCCGGCCTTGAATCCCAGGCTCAGACCAATGGCAATCAGCACCAGCGGCGCGCCTTTGATCAGCAGCTGCGGGCGATAGTAAAAGGCAAACTCGCCAAACAGCGGGTCCCAGAAGATGATCCGGATCGCCTCAACCGGGGGTTTGCCCAGCACCGCAAACAGCAACCCGCCAAACAGCATCGTCGCCAGCACCGCCACCAGCGGCGTCGCCAGCGACCAGGCCCGCGACGGCTGCGGCCTTTTCTCAAGCCTGATCATATCGCGACCCTCTGCTTCATCTTTTCAAAAATACTCTCGCCGAAGGCGAAACGGTGACTCGAAAGTTCAGTCATGCGCCACCTCCATGCCATGCGCTCCACCCAGCATCAGGCCAAKCTCATCCACCGTCAGCCCGGCAGCAGGGCGTGGCGCRCTCAGCCGCCCTTCATTCAACGCGGCGAAATTATCGGAAATCTCCATCAACTCATCCAAATCCTGGCTGATACAGATCACCGCAGCGCCTTTGTCGGCCAGATCCAGCAGCGATTGGCGGATGTCAGCCGCCGCTGCGGCGTCCACCCCCCAGGTTGGCTGGTTCACCACCAGCACATCCGGGTCCTGCAGCACCTCGCGGCCAATCACAAATTTCTGCAGATTGCCCCCCGACAGCGACCGCGCCGCGTTTTCTGGTCCCGGTGTGCGCACGTCAAAGGCTTCAATGATATTCTCGGCAAACCCTCTGGCAGCCCCCCAGTTGAGAAACCCGTTGGTCTCCAAGCCCTGACGCACAGCGCCAGTCAGCATGGCGTTCTCAATCAGGCTCATATCCGGCGCGGCTGCATGCCCCAGACGTTCTTCTGGCGCGGCCAGCACGCCCAGACGCCGCCGTTCCACCGGGCCCAACTGACCAATTGGCATCCCGTTCAGTTTGACCGCATCCGCCTCGGTCAGGGTTTCGCCCGACAGCACATTCAGCAATTCATCCTGACCGTTGCCAGCCACTCCGCCAATGCCCAGCACTTCCCCTTTACGCACGGACAGATGCAGATTTTTCAACGCGGTGCCAAAAGCCGAAGGTGCCGGCACCGATAGGCCGGAAATATCCAGCGCCACGTCGCCAAGGTCGCGGCCTGCGCGTTCCGGTGTGTGCAACGTCGAGCCGACCATCAGCTCGGCCATCTCCCGGGCCGAGGTCTCGGCCGGAGTGCATTCACCAACGTTTTTGCCCAGGCGCAGAATGGTGGCGTGATCACACAGGGTGCGGATCTCTTCCAGCTTGTGGCTGATATACAGGATCGAGGTGCCCTCGGAGCGCAGTTTCTGCAGCGTCTTGAAAAGGATCTCCACCTCTTGCGGGGTCAGCACCGAGGTCGGCTCGTCCATGATCAGCAGTTTGGGGTCCTGCAGCAGGCAGCGAATGATCTCGACCCGCTGGCGCTCGCCAGCCGACAGATCCCCCACCGTGCGATAGGGATCCAGGGGCAATCCATAGGACTCTGATACGTCGCGGATGCGCGAGGACAGATCTTTCATCGCGGGCGGGTTTTCCATGCCCAGGGCGATGTTCTCCGCCACATTCAGCGCGTCAAACAGCGAGAAGTGTTGGAACACCATGGCGATGCCATCGGTGCGGGCGGCGCGCGGCTCGGATGGCGCATAAGGCGCGCCGCGCAGCAGCATCTGGCCACTGTCGGGTTTCACCAACCCGTAGATCATTTTCACCAGGGTCGATTTTCCAGCGCCGTTCTCTCCCAGCAAGGCATGGACTTCACCCTCGCCGATGTCGAACGAAACAGAGTCATTGGCCACGACGCCGGGATAGGCTTTGGTCAGCCCTTGTAGGCTCAGCAATGGAACACTCACGCGCGATGGTCCTTCCTTAATGCTTCTGTCATGTCACGCCGCAACAGCTGCGCCGCAACGCCGACCGCAATCATCTGCGGGTGTTTGCCCAGGGCGGGGTCGCCAATCGGGCAGGTAATTCGGCTGATCTGCTCGGGGCTGTGCCTCAAACTCGCCAGACGTGAGCGAAATCGTGCTTTTTTGGTGGCTGATCCAATCAGCCCGGCAAAGGCAAAACCATGCCCTAGCAGGCTGTGGCATAGCGCCAGATCCAGAGCATGGGAATAGGTGAGCACCAGATGTTGAGCATTTACAGGGGCATGTGTCACCAAAAGCGTCGGATCTGCCGCCGGAACGGGCACAACACCCAGGGGAACATCACTGGGGAATCGATCCTGCGCGGTATCAACCCAAGTGATGGCAAAATCGGGGAGGGGCGACAACACATCAACCAAGGCGCGTCCAACGTGACCGGCGCCCCAGATCCACAGTGGCAGTTCGGGACGGTGTACCGGCTCCACCATCCAACCCTCAATCAGTTGCGGCTCAGGGCGAACACCCTGTGCCCGCGCTGTCGCCAGCAGCCGCTTGACCGCCAGTGGCATGGCTCCGGACGCACCCGCTTTGACCACACGGGCAATCACCTCGTCATCCAGCGCTGCCAGCCGCGCCGCATCGTAATTCTCGCTTAGCAGTGTCACCACACCGCCACAGCACTGGCCCAGATCCGGCCCCAATGCGTGTTTGCTCAGAACGCTGTCCTGCGCTTGGTTTTGTACCGCCGCCGCGGCCTCATATTCCAGCGTGCCGCCACCGATGGTGCCGGACTGGCCCTCCTGCCAGACCAGCATGGCAGCGCCAACCTCGCGCGGCGACGAGCCACGGATGGCGGCGATCACCACCCGGGTGACCTGACCATGGGTCGCAACAGCAACGCGCAATCCGTCCAGATCAAACCCCATCGCGGACCCTCCGAATGGCTGACCAAAGCTGCTCTGCGGTGGCCGGTGCATCCAGTGCCGGATAGGTCTCACCATATGCGGAAACAGCATGGCTCAGTGCCAGATAGGCCGAAATGCCCAGCATGAACGGCGGCTCGCCCACCGCTTTGGAGCGATAAACGGTCTCCTCGCGGTTCTGTCCGTCCCACAAATCCACATTAAACACATCCGGTCGGTCCGAGCAGGTGGGGATCTTATAGGTTGACGGCGCATGGGTCTTCAAATGGCCCTTGCCGTCCCAGACCAGCTCCTCGGTGGTCAACCAACCGGCGCCCTGCACATAGCCACCCTCAACCTGACCAATGTCCAGATCCGGGTTCAGTGAGGCGCCGGCATCATGCAAAATATCGCAGCGCAAAATCCGGTTCTCACCGCTCAGCCGATCCACCACCACCTCGGTGATTGCTGCGCCATAGGCAAAGTAGAAAAACGGTCGGCCCTGACCTTTGATCCGGTCCCACTCCACCTTGGGTGTCTTGTAGAACCCGGTGGCCGACAGGCTGATGCGGCCCTGATAACACAGCATCGCCGCCTCTTCAAAAGTCATCTCATCACCGCCCGCAATGACCATACCATCCTCAAACCGCACCTGCGCCGGAGTGATCTGGTGGCGCTCGGCCAAATACGCCGCCATCCGCTCGCGAATGGTGTCACAGGCGGCCTGAACTGCCATGCCGTTCAGATCCGACCCGGACGAGGCCGCCGTGGCCGAGGTATTGGGCACCTTGGCGGTGTCAGTGGCGGTGATCTTGACCAGGTGCATACCAATGCCAAACCGCGAGGCCGCCACCTGCGCCACCTTCTGGAACAACCCCTGTCCCATCTCGGTGCCACCATGGTTCAGATGCACCGAACCATCCTGATAAACATGCACCAACGCCCCTGCCTGATTAAGATGTGTCAGGGTAAAGGAAATGCCAAACTTCACCGGCGAAAAGCCAATACCACGTTTCAGCTGATCCTGCCCCGCATTCCACGCTGCAATCACAGTGCGGCGCGCCACATAATCCGAGCTTTCCAACAATTGCGCGGTCATCCCATGCAGCTCAAAATCACTGACTGGCATGCCATAAGGCGTGGTATTATCTTTCTTCTTGTCCAAAATACCTCGGGGGGAGGCCGCAGGCCGGGGGGCAGCGCCCCCNNNWYSMKCCMCMTCAGGCGCRTCATAATAATTCASCYGSCRCACCGMGACCGGRTCCARCCCCAGATCATGGGCRATATGATCCATCACCCGCTCGATCCCCACCATGCCCTGCGGCCCGCCAAAGCCACGATAGGCGGTGGCGCTTTGGGTGTTGGTCTTCAACCGATGGCTCTCAATACGGATCGCAGGAATGGCATAGGCATTGTCCGCATGCAGCATAGCGCGATCTGCCACCGGCAGCGACAGATCCTGGGCCCAGCCACAGCGCACCAGATGGATGAATTCCACTCCGGTCAGAAGGCCATCATCATCAAAGCCAGCGCGGTATAAAATTCGGAAATCATGGCGCTTGCCGGTGATCACCATATCGTCGTCGCGATCATAGCGCATCTTGCAGGGCTTGCCGGTKGCYCGSGCGGCAACCGCGCAGCTYACCGCCAGCGCGTTGCCCTGRCTTTCCTTGCCGCCAAAGCCACCRCCCATGCGGCGRATCTCMACYCGCACSCCRTGCATAGGCACSCCRATGGCCTCGGCCACCTTGTGCTGGATCTCGGTTGGATGCTGGGTCGAGCTGGTCACCAGCATGTCGCCATCTTCCTGCGGCAGCGCCAATGCCGCCTGACCCTCAAGATAGAAATGCTCCTGACCACCCAGCTCCATCACGCCGTCGACGGTATRCGCCGCGGCCGCAATGGCCGCCCCGGCATCGCCCTTTTGATAGACCCTCGGGCCGTCCTCGAACCGGCTGTCAGCCGCCAGCGCCTGATCCACCGTCAGTATCGGGTCGTCCTCGGCATAGTCAAACTGCCCCCTGTGCGCGGCGACACGGGCGGCGCGATGGCTGGTCGCCACCACCAGAAACAGCGGCTGGCCGACATAATGCACCGAGCCATTCGACAGCATCGGCTCATCATGGATCGAGGGCGAGACGTCATTGGTAAAAGGCAGGTCCCGCGCTGTCATCACCAGCACCACACCCGGGCTGGCCCGTACCGCATCCAGATCCATCCAGGTGATGCGCCCCTTGGCAATGGTCGATAGACCAAAGGCCAGATGCAGGCAGCCGGCGGGCACCGGAATATCATCTACATAACGCGCCGCACCAGTCACATGCAGCTTGGCGGAGTCATGGGGCAGGGGTTTGGCGACAGGCCCATGGTTTGTCTGCGACAAAACACTCATAGSGACACCTCCAGCACCGARGTGGYYTCRCCRTTCAGYTCGGCATAATAMCGCWSCAGCAGGTTGCGGGCSSTYTCCAGCCGGTARTGGGCCGAGGCGCGCATGTCRCTCATCGGGGTGAAATCCTKGTCAAAYKCGGCYTGYGCGGTYTYGATYGTCTGCTTCGTCCAGGGCTKGCCYASCARYGCCGCCTCCACATGAGARGCGCGTTTTGGGGTGGCGGCCATGCCGCCRAAWGCAATGCGGGCCTCGSTGACAAWACCGTCKRTRATGGTKACGTTRAARGMRCCCAGCACRGCRGAAATRTCCTGATCRAASCGTTTYGACAGCTTATAGCAGCGCAGGGCATCCGGTTGTCGGGCAAAACTCACCGCCTCAACAAATTCGCCAGGCGCGCGGTCCTGTTTGCCGTAATCAACAAAGAAATCCTCCAGCGGCAGCGAGCGTCGGATGGTGCCTTTGCGCAGATGCAATGTGGCCCCCAGCGCGATCAGCGCCGGAGGGTTGTCGCCAATTGGCGAGCCATTGGCGATATTGCCACCCAGCGTGGCGGCGCCGCGCACCTGCACACTGGCATAGCGGCGGATCATCTCGCCATAAGACGGGTGCAGCGGCGCAATTGCGTCGCGCATGGCGTTCATATCCACCATGGCGCCCAGACGCACCTTATCCCCGGTGATCTCGATCTGCTTCAGGTCGCTGCAGCCTTCCAGAAAAATGACCTGATCCAGATCCCGCAACCCCTTGGTGACCCACAGCGCCACATCGGTGGCGCCCGCCACCAGAATGGCCTCGGGGTTCTGCTGATAGATCGCGGCAAGTTCATCGCTCGAACGGGGGGCGTAGGGTGTGTGGTTCTGCGCCGCAGGCGCGGGTTCACGCACCACTGTATCATCGGCAATCCACACCGGAACCGGCAAACCCACAACCGCCTCGGCAGCGCGGATGATCGGCGCGTAACCCGTGCAGCGGCACAGGTTGCCGGCCAGTTGCACGTCGTGATCAGTTGCGCCGTTCTTATGCGCCGTGACCATCGACATCACAAAACCGGGCGTGCAGAACCCGCATTGTGAGCCATGATGGGTAATCATCGCCTGTTGCACCGGGTGCAGCTCGCCATCCGGGCCACTGACGCCTTCAACGGTGCGAATGGATTTGCCGTTCAACTGCGGCATAAATAGCAGGCAGGCGTTCAACGCCTTGGAACCACGCCTATCCGTCACCATCACCGAACAGGCGCCGCAATCACCTTCGTTGCAGCCCTCTTTGGTGCCAGTCAACAGCCGGTCCTCGCGCAGCCAGTCGAGCAGCGTGGCGGTCGGTGAGGCGCCCAAAAGCGTGACCTCTTCACCATTGAGATGAAAGGTGATCTCCATAGTAGAAACCCGTCGCGTTACTTTGTTTTGGCTAAGTTGCCCTCCTTCGATGCGACGTAGAAAGAGTGGCGGGCCTGTTGCTGATCCCAGCCTAGGAAGCCCTGTGGCAATCTGGCAAGGAAAACTCATTCTGCACTGCAGTAATCGCTTGCACCTCCTGAGGGAAGGGGGCCATCAGATATGGTGATTGTGGCGTGAAAACAGTGGCTTAATTGCTCTGTTCCAAGGTGGGTGATAATAAGACTTTCAAATAAATCAATATAATTGATTGGCATTGATAAGGTGAAGGCGAAGCCACAATCACCTTTATCCCGCGCCCCGCGATGGGGTAGCTTGGTCCCATGACCAGCTCTCCCCGATTCATTCACCTGCGCACCCACACCGAATACTCCCTGCTAGAAGGGGCGGTGCGGCTGAAAAAGCTGCCCGATATGTGCAAGGGTGCCGAGATGCCGGCCATCGCGATGACGGACACCAATAACATGTTCGCGGCGCTGGAATTTTCGGTCACCCTGAGCGAGGCGGGCATCCAGCCGATCCTGGGCTGTCAGGTGAGTATGACCTATCTGACCGCGGCCCCCGGCGACAAGCCCAAGCTGCCGGCGCCGCTGGTGCTGCTGGCGCAGTCTGAGCGGGGCTATGAGAACCTGATGAAGCTGAACTCTTGTCTCTACGTGGACAAGGGGCATCAACTGCCGCAGGTGACGCTGGATGAGCTGTTGCAATACTCCGAAGGATTGATCTGCCTGACCGGTGGCCCCGAGGGGCCGGTTGGCATGTTGCTGCAACAGGGCCAACGTCCCGCCGCCGAAGAGTTGATGACGCGGCTGAAATTGATCTTCCCCGACCGGCTCTATGTCGAGTTGCAGCGCCATCCCGGCGAAGCGGGCCAGCCCGAGGCGGAAAAGGCAACCGAGCGCGGCCATATCGAGATGGCCTATGCGATGGATCTGCCGCTGGTTGCCACCAATGACGTCTATTTCCCCAAGACCGAGATGTACGAGGCGCATGATGCGCTGATCTGCATTGCCGAAGGCGCCTATGTCGATCAGGCCGAGGGCCGTCGTCGCCTGACTGCGCAGCATTACTTTAAGTCTCAGCAGGAAATGGTCACCCTGTTTGCCGACCTGCCCGAGGCGATTGAGAACACCGTCGAGATCGCCAAGCGCTGTGCCTTTATGGCCTATCGCCGCGACCCGATCCTGCCCAAATTTGCTGACGACGAGGTGGCCGAGCTGCGCCGCATCGCCAATGAAGGCCTGCAAGGCCGGTTGGCCGTTATCCCACATGCGGTCTCGGTCGAAGACTACCAAAAACGGCTGGATTTTGAGCTCGACATTATTGAGGGCATGGGGTTTCCCGGTTATTTCCTGATCGTTGCGGATTTTATCCAATGGGCCAAGGATCACAATATTCCGGTGGGCCCGGGTCGGGGCTCGGGTGCGGGGTCGCTGGTGGCTTATGCGTTGACCATTACCGACCTTGATCCGCTGCGCTACTCGCTGCTGTTTGAGCGGTTTTTGAACCCGGAACGGGTGTCGATGCCCGATTTCGACATCGACTTTTGCATGGATCGCCGCGAAGAGGTGATCCGCTATGTGCAGCAGAAATATGGCCGCGACCGGGTCGGGCAGATCATCACCTTCGGGGCGTTGCTGTCCAAGGCGGCGGTGCGCGACATTGGTCGGGTGCTGCAGATGCCTTACGGTCAGGTTGATCGCCTGTCCAAGCTGATCCCGGTTGAAGGCGTCAAGCCGATGTCGATTGCCGACAGCCTGAAGGAAGAGCCACGCCTGCGCGAAGCAGCCCGCGACGAGGAAGTTGTGGACCGTCTGTTGACCTATGGCCAACAGGTCGAAGGTCTGCTGCGCAACGCCTCGACCCACGCGGCGGGGGTGGTGATTGGCGACCGTCCAATTGACGAGCTAGTACCGCTGTACCAGGATCCGCGATCCGACATGCCGGCCACCCAATTCAACATGAAATGGGTGGAGCAGGCCGGGTTGGTCAAGTTCGACTTTCTGGGCCTGAAAACCCTGACCGTTATTCAGAACGCCGTCGACCTGATCAAATCCGAAGGCCGCAATCTGCATATCGCCGCGGATGGCAGCCAGCTGTATGAGCCGCCCGAAGGCGCAGTGAACGAGATCAACGCCATCCCGCTGGACGATATCCGGACCTACAAGCTTTATGCGGCGGCCAAGACGGTGGCGGTGTTCCAGGTGGAATCCAGCGGCATGATGGATGCGCTGAAGCGGATGAAGCCGAACTGTATCGAGGACATTGTGGCGCTGGTGGCGCTGTATCGTCCCGGTCCGATGGAGAACATTCCGACCTATTGCGAGGTCAAAAACGGGCTCAAGAAAATCGAGTCGGTGCACCCGCTGATCGACCACCTGCTGGCTGAAACCCAGGGCATTATCGTCTATCAGGAACAGGTGATGCAGATTGCCCAGGTGATGGCRGGYTATTCGCTGGGYGGYGCTGAYCTGCTGCGCYGCGCTATGGGTAARAARATCGCSGCYGARATGGCCAAGGAACGSCCCAAGTTCGAAAAAGGCGCGATGGAAAACGGCGTGCCKGCCAARAARGCCTCTGAGGTTTTCGATCTGCTGGAAAAATTCGCCAACTACGGCTTCAACAAATCCCACGCGGCGGCTTATGCGGTGGTGTCGTACCAGACCGGCTGGCTGAAGGCGAACCACCCGGTTGAGTTCATGGGCGGGGTGATGAACTGYGATATCCACCTCACCGACAAGCTGGCGGTYTATTTYGAAGAGGTCAAAAAGGGKCTKGGYCTGCCYTAYGTSCCGCCCTGCGTGAACCGDTCCGAGGCGACRTTYAACGTRGTSAABGGCGAGCTGATCTATGCGCTGGGCGCGYTGAAAAACGTYGGYGTCGAGGCRATGCGSYTGATCACYRCGGCKCGSCGCGWSGATGGCGGTGAGCGRCCCTTTGCCACKCTGTTTGATTTTGCCCGCCGGGTRGATCTMAAAAAGGTCGGMAARCGGCCGYTGGAKATGCTGGCGCGGGCYGGKGGGTTTGAYCAGTTGGACCCCAACCGTCGCCGGGTGTTTGATAGCCTGGAACCGCTGGTCGGCTACTCGGCTGCGATCCACGAACAAAAGAACTCAAATCAGGTGTCGCTGTTTGGCGATGCCGGTGAAGACCTACCGGAACCGCGGATGTCCGGTACGCCAGACTGGCTGCCAGCCGAACGGCTGAGCGAGGAATTCAAGGCGATTGGCTTTTACCTGTCCGGCCACCCGCTGGACGACTATATGCCCGCGCTGAAACGCAAAGGCGTGATGACCCTGGACGAGGTGATGGAAAAGGCGCGGCGTGGGCCGTTCCTGGCCCAGATGGCCGGCGTGGTGGCGGGCAAGCAAGAGCGAAAATCGGCCCGCGGCAACCGGTTTGCCTTTGCCCARYTGTCCGACACCACCGGCGGYTTTGAGGTGACGYTGTTYTCYGAAGCGTTRGAGAAAAGYCGYGAKTWTCTGGARACYGGYGCCAAGGTKGTKCTGARCGCCGAGGCCACGATGGAAAGTGACCAGCTGAAAYTGYTGGCGCGSTCCGTTGGCCCWATYGATGCCGCCGTGGCGGATGCCGGCGCCAGCAGCCTGCGGGTTTATATCACCGATGCAGCTGCTGTTTCCACCGTAGCTACAGTGCTAGAGGAGGCGAGAGCCGCCGCCAAAAACGCCAGCCGGGGTGAGGTTTTTATGCGGTTGCGTGACCCGACATTGCCGGGGGATGTGGATATGGATCTGGGGCAGTATTTCCCGATCAATCCGCAGATCAAGGGGGCGATCAAGTCTCTGGACGGGGTTGAGGATGTTGAGGAGATTTGAAGGGGATGGCTCCCTCGGTAACTCGGATCATTGATTTTCTAAAATTGTCAATTGGAGGAGCTGACATTGGTTCTTAAAAAAGCAGGTTCAAATGACGCAATAATTGGCCTAAAGGCTCATTCAAAGTTGGGGCTCGGTGTGCGTCTGTTGGAAAAACGAGTTACTGAACTTGAGAGTTTTCGACCTAGCGTATTGCTAAACTGGAGGGATGCAGATCCGTTGATCCAGGCTTTGAATGCTTCCGTTGGTGATGCGTTAACTCGTACCTTTGGCTCGGGCTCAGATGAATATCGACGTTACTCTGCAGCGGCTAATATTTCTCTTCCACATTACTCATTTCAGATGGAAATTCACGAAATAGTAGAGGAGCTTGAACGATCAAAGAAAAATTCAATTTCTCTTCTGCAAACTGCGATTAACTCGCTTAAAGAACAACTTGAGGACATTGATGAGGTAGTTTCCGGTGGAACAGGTACTTCTCTAACGGATTTTGGAAAGTCACGTAAAGTATTTGTTGTTCACGGGCATGATGAAGGCTCACGAGAAGCCGTAGTCCGGTTTCTCGAGAAATGTGATTTTGAGCCAATCATATTGCATGAGCAAGCAAACCAAGGGCAAACTATAATTGAGAAGTTCGAGGCCAACGCTGATGTTAGTTTTGCAGTTGTACTCTTGACGCCAGATGACTCAGTTAAAGGTCTGGAAGACGAGGTCATTAAGCGTGCTCGTCAGAATGTAATTCTTGAATTGGGTTATTTTACTGGCCGTCTTGGGCGTGATCGTGTCTGTGCTTTGAAGCGCGGTGATGTAGAATTGCCTTCTGATATTTTAGGTGTGGTTTGGACCGATTTCGATGCAGCGGGAGCTTGGAAGCAAGGCCTTGCTACCGAGTTGGATGCCGCGGGTCTAAACGTCGATTGGAATATRGTAATGCGAGGCTGAAACTGGGTCATCGTTGGCCCGGCGCTGCCATGAGGGCACGAAAATCTGTTAAAATTTGGTGGTTTGATCCCTTACCAACAAAAAGGTGACTGGGCAGAAACCCGCCCAGCCACACCTGTTGGACTTATTCTCGACTGGACGCGATGGGAGGAGGTATCCCGCACAATCGATTTTTTGGAGCAAACGCAGTGGGAGGAGGTACTACGCTTGGTCTGGTCGTGTCTCCACAATGCTGCAATGCGGCAAGTGAGCAATGGAGAATTGTTGCGGGCGCACCGAAAATGTCAATTTGTTGATTTTATAGGATGTTATTGGAGCCAGTGACAAAGCTTTAGGCAGGTTTTGTACACTGCAGATACTCACCCGGTCCGCCGTTGAACTTTTCTGCTTTACGGTGATCCCCCAATAGTATGGGTGGTTTAGTAATGCGGTGGGCGTTCGTTGCCAAAGGTGACACCGCCGCCTGCGTCCTGATCGCGGCCGGCTTCGCGTTGCATCAGCATTTGCACCCGGCGGGTTAGCGTTGCAATCTCACTCTGCTGGCGGGCCATGACGTCGCTGATGTCTTCTACCGTGCGGGTCAGATGGGCGATCTRTTCTTCGAGGTTTTGCATGCGGCTCTCCTGCGGATGGTGAGGCTGTCATAGGCGGGAACCACCGACAGAGCAACTGCAGGCCAACGCCAATACCTTGCCCCTGTTACATGCATCGGCTAGACCCCGCGGCGACAACAGACCAAAGGGACCATGACCCATGGCCAAGCAAAAGAAAGCCCCACGCCCCAAGGCCCAGACGCCTAAGGGGTTTCGCGACTATTTTGGTGCAGAGGTTACTCAGCGCACCGAAATGCTGCAGGCGATTGCCGGGGTCTATCATCGATATGGGTTTGAAGCGCTGGAAAGTGYCGCCGTGGAAACGGTTGAGGCTTTGGGCAAGTTTTTGCCGGATGTGGATCGCCCCAACGCGGGTGTGTTTGCCTGGCAGGAATTCGACGARAAGAATAAYGGCGACTGGATGGCGCTGCGCTATGAYCTGACSGCGCCGYTGGCSCGSGTCTATGCGCARCACCGCAATGATCTGCCYTCGCCCTATCGCCGCTATGCGATGGGGCCGGTGTGGCGCAATGAAAAGCCGGGACCGGGACGCTATCGCCAGTTTTATCAGTGTGATGCGGATACTGTTGGCACGGCGAGCATGGCGGCGGATGCCGAGATCTGCGCGATGCTGTCGGACACCCTGGAAACCGTGGGTATTGCCCGTGGCGATTATCTGGTGCGGGTCAACAACCGCAAGGTTCTGAACGGTGTGCTTGAGACCATGGGTCTGGCTGAGGATGACGGGGCCCGTGACAACGTGCTGCGCACCATCGACAAGTTTGACAAGGTGGGCGAGGTTGGTGTGCGCCAGCTGCTGACCAAGGGGCGGTTGGATGCCTCGGGTGCCTATATTGACGGTGTTGGACTGTCGGTGGATCAGGCCGAGCCGGTGATTGCCTTTTTGACCTCGAAGGCGGTGGATGCGGCTGGGACGCTGGCCAATCTGCGGGCCGCTGTTGGGGACAGTAAAGTTGGTGCCGAGGGCATTGCTGAGCTGGAACAGATCGGCGAGCTGCTGGCGGCGGGGGGCTATGGTTCCGACCGGATCGAGATTGATCCGTCTGTTGTGCGTGGATTGGGCTATTACACTGGTCCGGTCTACGAGGCTGAACTGACATTCGAGATCCTCGACAACAAGGGTCGCAAGCGGCAGTTTGGCTCGGTTGCCGGGGGGGGGCGTTATGACGATCTGGTCAAACGCTTTACCGGGCAGGAAGTGCCTGCAACAGGTGTCTCGATTGGTGTCGATCGCCTGTTGGCAGCGCTTCGCGAAAAAGGTCGTATTACGGCTGAAGTTTCGGGGCCAGTTGTGGTGACGGTGATGGATCGTAATCGCATGGCTGACTATCAGGCGATGGTGGCCGAGCTGCGCAATGCGGGCATCCGGGCGGAAGTTTACTTGGGCAATCCCAAGAACTTTGGCAATCAGCTGAAATATGCGGACAAGCGGGGCTCTCCCATTGCGGTGATTGAGGGGGGCGATGAAAAGGAAAAGGGTGTGGTGCAGATCAAAGACCTGATCCTGGGCGCCAAGATTGCCCAAAACGCCACGCTGGAGGAATGGAAATCCCGTCCCAGCCAGTTTGAAGTGCCGCGCGATCAGCTGGTCGCACGGGTGCGTGAAATCCTCGACGGGCAGGGCTGAGACATGCCAAATCGTTCTGACATCCGCCTGCGCGCCGCGCAGTTGCGGGCTGATTTCGAAGATGCAGGCGCGTTGGTGGTGGATCCGCCGCTGTTGCAGCCGGCCGGCTTGTTGCTGGACCTGTACGGCGAGGACATCCGGGCGCGGGCCTATGTGACCTCGGATGGGCTGCGCGGCGAACAGATGCTGCGGCCGGATTTCACCGTGCCGGTGGTGCAGATGCATATGCGCGAGGGGGCTGAACCAGCCCGCTATACCTATGCGGGTGAGGTGTTCCGGCGTCAGGAGCAAGATCCTGATCGCGCCAATGAATATGTCCAGGTTGGCTATGAGATCTTTGATCGCGACAATCCGGCGGCGGCGGATGCCGAGGTGTTTGCGCTGATCGCCAAGGCGCTGACCGGGCAGGGGCTGCGGGCAGCTACCGGTGACATTGGCATTCTGACCGCAGCGGTGCAGGGATTGAACACCACCGAGCGTCGCAAGGCGGCGCTGATGCGGCATATCTGGCGACCGCGCCGGTTCCGGGCACTGTTGGAGCGCTATGCCCACCGGGTGCCGGTGCCGCAAGCGCGTCAGGCACTACTGTCGACAAAAGGCGCGTTGACTGGTGCCGGGGTTGAGATTGGCAAGCGCAGCCGCGCCGAGGTTGACGAACGTATCGACGCGCTGCGCGAAGATGCAGCGGCGCCGCCCATTGCCGAGAATGAGTTGCTGGCGCTGGAGACGCTGATGGCGGTGCGCGAAACCGTACCTTATGCGCTGGAGCAGATGCGTGACATTGCGGTTGATCTGCCTGCGATTACCCCGGCTCTGGACCGGCTTGAGGCGCGGTCGGTGGCCCTGGCTGCCCGTGGTGTGGATATTGAGAACCTCGACTTTGAGGCCTCTTATGGCCGTACCTCGATGGAATATTACGACGGGTTTGTATTTGGCTTCTACGCCGAGACACGCCCGGATCTGCCGCCGATTGCCAGTGGTGGCCGCTATGATGCGCTGACCCGGCAGTTGGGGCAGGGGGCGGAAATTCCTGCTGTTGGTGGCGTGCTGCGTCCGGATCTGATGTTGATACTAGAGGAGGCACAGTCATGAGCCTCAAGCTGGGTGTGCCGTCCAAGGGGCGGCTGATGGACAAAACCTTTAAGTGGTTTGAGAAACGCGGGGTGACCCTGTCGCGCAGTGCCTCGGATCGCGAATATGCCGGTCACGTGGGCGGCGTTGACGGAGTTGATCTGGTGTTGCTGTCGGCGGGCGAAATCCCGCGCGAACTGGCTGCCGGGCGTATTCACCTCGGCGTCACCGGCACCGATCTGGTACATGAAAAACTGCCGCGCTGGGAACAGCAGGTGGAGCAGGTCGAGCTGATGGGCTTTGGCCTTGCCGATCTGATCCTGGCGGTGCCGCAGTYYTGGRTYGAYGTGGATACGCTGGATGATCTGGATGCGGTGGCGGCAGCCTTTCGCAAGCGTCACGGGCATCGTCTGCGGATTGCCACCAAATATCACCGGCTGGTGCGCGAGTTCCTGACTGATGGCGGTGTGGCAGATTATCAACTGGTCGACAGCCAGGGCGCCACTGAGGGTACGGTCAAGAACGAGACCGCCGAGATGGTGGCGGACATCACCTCAACCGGGGAAACCCTGCGCGCCAACCACCTGAAGATCCTGAATGCCGGGCCGGTGCTGAAGTCACAGGCCACCCTGTGGCGCAGCCGGGTAGCATCGGTTTCTGCCGAGGAAAAGGTGGCGCTGAAGCAGATGCTGGCGCTGTTGCGCGGCGAGGCCTGATTTCACCTTGATCTAAACGGTGTCCGGGATTTTCAAAATTCCGGGCCGGAAAATTCGAATTTTCCGGTGACCTCGGGGTCAGATCACGCCGATTTCAGCAAGGGCCCGGTTCAGCTCGGGTGGCAGGGTATCCTCGGTGGTTTGCCCTTCACGCAGGTCGGGCGGACTGTCTTCGGGTTTGAGATAGCGCCAGCCTTGAAACGGGCGGCGCAATGGGTTTTGGGTGCGATGCAATTCAGGGTCCAGCACAAAGGCGCAGCGGCGGATACCATCTTCGCCGATGATTTCATCAAACCGAAGGATGCGCTGGCGGCACTGCACGGTACCTTTGATCACCCAATAGATCGACCCACCGGCGACAATCTCGGCCTCGCGTTTGGGCCGCATACGGGTAATATGACGCGCCAATCCATCCGGTGATTGTGCGCGGCGCATGTCCTGCCAATCGGTCAGCGTTTCAACGCTTTCGGTGCCCACTGACAGCTTGATCAAGTTCACAAAGTTATCCACCGGTAATCCACAGAGTCGTCCATAGGGTCAACTGCATATTGTAGCCACTATCTGGGCAGCAACAAGGTATTGTGTTACACTGCGTGAAAAATTGCGGAGGACAGGTCGAATTTACGTTGAGGTTCGCGCCCGGCCTGTTGTGTCGAGACCGCTTCACTACCTTACCAGCCTGTTGTATCGAGACCGCTTCACTACCTTAAAGGATTCGCTTCATGAGCCGCTTTGCTGCCCCCATCGCCGCACAGATCTGGGATATGAAATACCGCTTCAAGGAGGCCGATGGTACCCCCATTGATGTCACCGTTGAAGACAGCTGGCGCCGTATCGCCCGCGATCTGGCCAAGGTGGAAAAAGATCCGGCAGCTTGGGAAGACACGTTTTACGCGGCGCTGGAGGATTTCAAATATCTACCAGCGGGCCGCATCACTGCGGGGGCGGGCACGGCGCGGCAGGTCACCCTGTTCAACTGCTTTGTGATGGGCACCATTCCCGACAGTATGTCCGGCATCTTTGAGATGCTGAAAGAGGCGGCGCTGACCATGCAGCAGGGCGGCGGCATYGGCTATGATTTYTCSACCRTTCGSCCMMGYGGCGCKGATGTSAAAGGYGTSGCSGCMGAYGCCWSKGGSCCGCTKWSMTTYATGGACGTGTGGGAYKCSATGTGCCGSACCATCATGTCGGCCGGCTCGCGTCGTGGCGCGATGATGGCGACGATGCGCTGCGATCACCCGGATATCGAAGATTTTATCAGTGCCAAATCCGATTCTGCCCGGCTGCGCATGTTCAACATGTCGGTGCTGATCACCGATGACTTTATGGATGCGGTCAAGGCGGATGGCTCGTGGGAGCTGGTGTTTGATGGCAAGGTCTATCACACCGTGCAGGCGCTGGATCTGTGGAACAAGATCATGCAGGCGACCTATGATTTTGCCGAGCCGGGGGTGATTTTCATCGACCGGATCAACAAGGCCAACAACCTGAGCTATGTCGAGAACATCTCGGCCACCAACCCCTGCGGCGAACAGCCACTGCCGCCTTATGGCGCCTGCCTTTTGGGCTCGATCAATATGGCGCGTCTGGTGTCGCAGCCGTTTGAGGCGGGTGCTGCAATGGATGAGACGATGATGGTCGATCTGGTCGCCACTGCCGTTCGGATGATGGACAATGTGGTGGATGTCTCGAAATTTCCACTGCCGCAGCAGCAGGCCGAGGCTATGGCCAAGCGCCGTATTGGGTTGGGGGTCACTGGGTTGGCCGATGCCTTGCTGATGGTTGGGTTGCGCTATGGCTCGGACGCGGCGGCGCGTCAGACCGAAGCCTGGCTGAAAGCGATCGCCCGCGCCGCTTATCTGGCCTCGGTGGATCTGGCTAAGGAAAAAGGCGCCTTCCCGCTGTTCGACGCCGAGCCTTATCTGGCCTCCGGCACCATGATGTTGATGGACGAGGATGTGCGCGAGGCGGTGCGCAGCCACGGCATTCGCAACGCGCTGCTGACCTCAATCGCGCCGACCGGCACCATTTCGCTGTACGCGGGCAACGTCAGCTCAGGCATTGAGCCGGTGTTTGCCTATGCGTACACCCGCAAAGTGCTGCAAAAGGATGGCAGCCGCAGCGAAGAAGAAGTGGTTGATTACGCGGTGCAGATGTGGCGTGACAAGTTTGGCGACAAAGAGCTGCCCGAGTATTTCGTCAACGCGCAAACTCTGGCTCCCTCCGAGCATGTGAAAATGCAGGCGGCGGCGCAGAAGTGGGTCGACAGCTCAATCTCAAAAACCATCAACTGCCCCGAAGACATCAGCTTTGATGAGTTCAAACAGGTCTATATGCAGGCCTGGGATCAGGGCTGTAAGGGCTGCACCACCTATCGGCCCAATGATGTCACCGGCTCGGTTTTGACGGTTAGCGAAAACTCGGATAAGGCACCGGGTGAAACGGCAGATGCACCGCAGGCCAGTAATGGCGCCGAGGTGGTTTATATGTCCGAACCGCTGGACCGCCCACAAAGCCTGGAGGGCCATACCTACAAGCTGAAATGGCCTGACAGCGAGCACGCGATCTATCTGACCATCAACGACATCATTCTGAACGGTCATCGCCGCCCGTTTGAGGTCTTCATCAACTCCAAGAACATGGAGCACTACGCCTGGACGCTGGCGCTGACCCGAATGATTTCGGCGGTGTTCCGTCGTGGCGGCGATGTGTCCTTTGTGGTCGAGGAGCTGATGGCGGTGTTTGATCCGCGTGGCGGGGCCTGGGTGAAGGGAAAATACATCCCCTCAATCCTGGCGGCGATTGGCGGTGTCATCGAGACCCATATGATCCGGACCGGCTTTATTGCAGGTGAGGGCATGGGGCTGAAGTCAGATCCCACCGCCGAGGTGGTGAACCTGGGCGCGCCGCGTGGCAAAGCCTGCCCCAGCTGTGGTCAGTTCGACATGCAGATGGTCGAAGGCTGCATGACCTGTCGCAGCTGTGGTCATTCTAAGTGCGGCTAGGGCTGCGCGGGATGACTGTACAAATGTTGTGAACGCCAGGATCAGAAATGCATTTTGACCATTTATATTTGCATTTCTGACCAGAAAAACCCTCACCTTCGATCAATGGTCGAAGGTGAGCTAGGTTTCTTTCCCAGTGATGTTGAGAGCTGGGCCTGCTGCGGTATTGATCCGCCCTACAGTGCGGCGCTTCTTGCAGTCCACGCGTATAAAAGGCCCGGGTCTCTGCGTCGAAAATGACAGGTCCTTAAAGTGTCAGGACCCGAACGCCCCCGTTTCGGTGATCTTTTCGAATTCAGAGATGAACTCATCATGATGCAGTGCCATGTATTTGGTCACGCGCTCATTGCTCATCAGCTTTGTCACGTAGCCCCGAGCCAGGATCAGGTCTAGGTGGTCGGTGCCGTAGCTGTCTTCTACCAAACGCACCTCCCGCTCAAGATTAGCGGACTCTTGCTCCATCAGATCAAGTTGCTCACGGGATATGCCTGWGATTCTCTTGGGCTTTGCACCACCGATTAGTTGGTTCTCTGGCGTTGCCGCCAACAATGAACGCGCATAGTTGACGGTGTATTTGTTCATCGCGACCATCAGTTGCGCCGCTTCTATTTGGCGCATTGGTTTCATTTTCTTCAGAACCCTGAAGCCAGTCATGGCAACTTGTTTGTCTTTCAGTAACTCGGCTGCTTCTCTGCAAATTCCGTCCAGCAGGCGCCTCTTTTCGTCAAGCGATCTGACATTGATGTTGAGCGCCTTTGCCAAACGTTCCTCTGGAACGCCAAGTGCCAAAGCCTTTAAGATCATCTTGGATTCTTGAATTGTCGCGAGCCGGCTGATCCGTTTGTTATAGGTGAAGGCCTCGTCATCGGTGGACACGATGCACATAGCCTCGGTCAGACCCTGGTCCTTCAGGACCTCAAGCCTGAGATGGCCATCTAACAAGGTGTATTGACGCGGGTCTTTCGGGTCACGGGCGACCACCATCGGCTCCACCAAACCAACGTCCAGGAAGGTCTTCGCGACCTGCTCGAATTTCACGGTCGCCTTGGTCCGGGGGCTGACAATGTATAGCGGGGCGATTTGGGCGAAGCTGACTCGCAATAGTTTTGGTTCAAATGCGCGCGCGACAGGCGGTTGCTGTGTGGGGGACTTCATTCGGCTGCCTCCGCATTTGTCAGACGAGCGGCAATTGTCTTTGGCATATTTGCCAACCCTTCGGCACGCAGGAGCATTACAAAATTTGGGTCAGTGAGAAGTTTCTTTAATGACTGGGTCAGGAACAGCATTTCACTGCGGGTTGCCGTCGCCCTGCGCAGGAGCAGTTTCTTCTTCTCCACATCGTCCTGATATGTTTTCAGCAGGCTGTCGACTGACAGAGCTTTTCGGGGGCTGCTGTCTGAAGGTGCTTGCSMYYKWSCKKGYTSMWRWSYKGMWSCRAYRWSCCRKYKYKMCSCCWWYMGRSGGYKKCCTCGCAGCACGTTATCCTCGTAGGCTTGTCGCAGCACATTCTGCACCCCCAGATCGTCAGCCTCGGCAATATCGACGGCAACGCTCACCGGTATTTTCCCGCTTTCCACGGCGCGCAGCAGGCGGTGCTCGTGACTTTCCAGCAGGCGGATGACGCCGTGAACATATTGCGTTGAGAGCTGGGTTTTTGAGGCGATCTCGGATGTCGAGTAGCCGCTGACTTTGAGCCGCCGAATATCCCTCAACAGATCCAGTGAACGATGTTTCCTGCGCGCCAAGTTTTCAACCAAACTCATCACAAGGCAGTCTTCGCTGCTGGCGGTAATAACGATGGCTGGAATTTCAGTTTGCCCGAGTGCTTTGAACGCCTCCAAGCGACCTTGCCCACAAACCAATTCATAGGTCCGGCTGCCCTTGTCGTCACGCAGCGCGACGGTGATGGGCCGTTTCAGGCCTAGTTCCGCGATATTGGCGGTGATTTCATCAAAGGATTTTTGGCTACGCAGGCGCGGATTGACGACCAAGATGGCATCAACCGGAACCAGTTCTGTATGTTCACTGGCGCGCGCAGACATCACGCGGCCTCCGGAATGGGGTCACGCTCAGCCATCGCAAAAAGATGGTCGAGAGTGTCGAACCGGTACGCGTCCAAAGACAGCCCATTTGTCTGCGCCAGCCTTAGGCGTGGCAAACTCATCTCGAGGGTGGGCAGAAGATAGTAGTCTAGGGGGACCTCGTTTGCCTGATCCATCCGCACCGCGATTGTGATGTCTGGACGGTGTCCTGTTTCAAGGCGGATATTCCAGCGATACGACCCGGCAGGTGTCTCCATGCATCTGGCGATGACAAGTGATGCGGTGAATTCATCATTGATGGTTAGCAAATCGGTCTTTTCATCGCGAAGAATGTGGCCACCCAGGGCCTTGATGCCCGCGACTATCTGGTCGACGATCCCTGAATGGACACCGCGCAGACGCCTGTTGATTTCAATATAGCGATAGTCCCGCGCGGGGGAGAAACCGACCAGTTTATAGGCGCGGAGCAGATTGCCAAACCGGCTTTGGTATGCGCTGCTAGAGGGAAGGGCAGTGTCTTCATCAATGACCAAGCCCGATAGAAACCCCTGCGCCGCCAGAGCAGCCCGGAGCCCATCCAACATCTCGTCGTCAGACAAACGTTTTGATCGCGCAGCGATAATGGCGTTGGCAGCGGCAAACAAATTTGCATCTACAATTGCCTCAAAAGCGCCCTCTGATCTGATCCAATTGCTCGGTTCATTGCGGGTATGGTGTTTCCCCAACTTGGATGAATGTCGGTTCCAGATGTTGTTGCCGATGTATTTTTCGTTGGTAAGAAGCTGACGGATCGCAGTGGATGACCAGTCACGGTCAAGGTCTGTGCAAATGCCTCGGTTGTTCAGATCTGTAGCGATCTGGGTTGCAGAGGCACCTTTCTCGACGAAGTCTGTGAAAATCTGAGTTACGATGGCAATCTCATGCTCGGGGCCGGGCACCAGGATTACACGGTCAGTTTGAATGCTCTTTTGCTCGCCTCGTTCCAATACTCCTTTGTGATGTCCGGCTTCGTCGATCATCATCCGCCGCAGGCCAAATCCTGGCGGGCCACCTTGGCGAAATCCCAGTTCAATCAGGCGACATTGCCCGGCAAAAACCTTCTCAGACAGCTCCCGGCTGTACTCACCGGCCATTGATCTTTTGATGCCTTTGACAATGGTCGACATTGGGCTGTCGTCATTCTCGAACTGTTCCGCACAAAAGACGATCGAAATGCCGGATTTCTTACAGATGTATTCATAATAGGCGCCTTCATCAGCGTCCTGGAAACGCCCCCAACGGCTGATGTCATAGACCAGCACAGTTTCGAATTCACACTGCCCAGCCTGGGCGTCTTCGATCAGTTGGGTAAGACCGGCACGACCTTGTATCCGCAGGCCGCTTTTCCCCGCATCAGAATAGGTTTTGATAATTTTGTAGCCGTGTTCATCTGCATATTGCTGGATTGCGTCAGCTTGGTTTTGTGTCGAATACTGTTGGTGATCTGTCGACATCCGCACATATTGCGCGGCTTTGCGTAACTTTGAGCCCCCCACTTCACGATAATCACTGTCTGGCCGTTTCAATGCTCAGGCCCTCCGTCGTTCAAATTCTTAAAACTGCACAGGTCGTCTGCGATTCCTTGTTTTGTTTTTAACGGAGGAAGGACGGCAACATGTTTCCTAAGACAGGTAAGACTTTTCAAAGTGCAGGCAAAWCWYSKNNATTTCNGNCAKGNTGTYTRNCRAGNCGSGRYMMRSRYWGNNCRCTGWTCGGTGAGTTGGGCGGCACACATCGTGCAACGAAGACGGTAATGAAGTGGGCAGGCGTCAGTGAACGAACGGCAAGAAACTGGATTTCCGGGTCGAATGCGCCAGCGGGAGAGCACCTGATCGGGTTGATCCGGAACTCAGACGCAGTGCTTTCAGCGGTTCTCAATCTGGCGGATCGCAGGGAGGCGCATGCCTTGATGCGCCTCGATTTGGTCCGAAATGAACTACAAACCATGCTTGAGGCGGTTGATGTGATCAAGGGGCAGGGCAGCTGCCACTGCGGCTAGTATCCGCAGCGCAATCGGCAAGGTTGCCGCCCAGATCACTTGCGTCACGGGCGGGGCCTGTTGTGGGTCAGCGCATTACTGACCGGCCAAAATCCACTTGGCAGCCTTTTCGGCGATCATCAGAATGGGGGCGTTGGTGTTGCCGCTGGTGATTTCGGGCATCACGCTGGCGTCGACCACCCGCAGGCCGATGACCCCCTTGAGCCGCAGATGTGGGTCGAGCACCGCTGTTGGGTCATCCTCGCGGCCCATTTTCACAGTGCCAACTGGGTGGAAAATCGTACTGGCGATGTCTCCGGCAAGCCGGGCCAACTCTTCATCTGATTGGTATTGTGTGCCCGGTTTGAACTCTTCCGGCTGGTAGCCCTGCATCGCCGGTTTGGCCATGATGTCGCGCACCTGGCGCAGGCTATCCGCCGCCACTTTGCGGTCTTCTTCGGTATCAAGATAGTTGGGCGAAATGCTGGGGGCCACTTTGAAATCCGCCGATTGAATGCGCACATGACCGCGGCTGGTGGGATTCAGGTTACACACGCTGACCGTCATCGCGGGAAAGTCATGCAGATCCTCGCCAAAGGCCTCAAGGCTGAGCGGCTGGACGTGATATTCCAGATTGGCATGTTTGCGGCGGGGGTCTGAGCGGGTAAAGGCGCCCAACTGGCTGGGCGACATGCTCATTGGCCCGGATCGTTTGAACAGGTATTCCAAGCCGATTGCGGCCTTGCCCAGCAGCGAGTTGGCGAGCGTGTTGAGCGTGCGGGTGCCTTTAACCTTGAACACGGCGCGGATTTGCAAATGGTCCTGCAGGTTTTCACCAACCGCCGGGGCATCAAGTACCAGATCAATGCCGTGGGACGATAGCAACACGGCTGGTCCGATCCCGGACAGTTGCAGGATCTGCGGCGAGCCAATCGCCCCAGCAGATAGCACCACTTCTTTGCCTGCAGTCACCGTAACCCTGCGCCCCTCGCGATGAACCACGGCGCCAGTGCAGCGTGGCTGGCCGGTATCGCTGATCACAAAGGTCAGACGCTCAACCTGGGCCTCGGTCCAGATGGTCAGGTTGGAGCGGTTCTTGGCGGGTCTGAGAAACGCCTTGGAGGTGTTCCAGCGCCAGCCGGATTTCTGGTTCACGTCGAAATAGCCAACACCAGCATTGTCGCCGGTATTGAAGTCCTCGGTTTTTGCGATGCCGTTTTCCACCGCCGCCTCGGCAAAACTGTCGAGCACGTCCCAGCGCAGCCGCTGCTTTTCAATCCGCCATTCGCCACCCGAGCCATGCATGTCGGAAAACCGGCTGTTGTTGCCGGTGACCGGATCCTCGCCGTTGTCGAGCTTGTAGTGGTCCTCATGCGCTTTGAAATCTGTAAGGGCGTTCTCCCAGTTCCAGGCCTCGTCTCCGGTCAGCTTGGCCCAGTTGTTATAGTCCCGCGCCTGACCGCGCATATAGATCATGCCGTTGATCGACGAGCAGCCGCCCAGGGTTTTACCGCGTGGGTACAGCAGGCTGCGACCGTTCAGCCCTTTTTCTGGCTCTGTGTGGTAGAGCCAGTCGGTGCGTGGGTTGCCGATGCAATAGAGATAGCCAACCGGGATGTGGATCCACGGGTAGGTGTCTGGTTTGCCTGCCTCGAGCAGCAAGACCCTATGTGCCGGATCACGGCTTAGCCGATTGGCCATCAGGCAGCCGGCCGAGCCGCCACCGATGACAATGTAATCAAAGTCTAAGTCAGATCCGCTCGCAGCTACCATGGGTCCTCCTAAAGGTGTCTCTCGCAATACTTGTACACACCTGCATACAAACGGGGCGCGAAAAAATCTAATGACGAATGGCACCGGGATATATTAGAAATATTTATATGGATAGATTTTCGAATATAAACACGCTGTTAGCCTTTGTTACTGTAGCGCATCAGGGCAGCGTGTCGCGCGCGGCACTGGCGTTGAACCTGACTCAGCCTGCCATCAGTCACCAGATCAAAAAACTGAGTGAAGAGACCGGCGTGGCGCTGTTTCGGCGCACCGCTAAGGGGGTATTGCTGACCCGCGACGGTGAGGCGCTGCTGGTAAAGGCCGAGCAAGTGCTTGATGCCATGGCTGAATTTCGGCGCAGCGCAGATCGTCGTATGGGGCAGATTGGCGGCGCGCTGCGGATTGGGACTATTGTTGATCCCGAGTTCATCCGGCTTGGCCAATTGCTGATCCAGCTGCGCGACCGGTATCCCAACGTCGAGACAGAGTTGATGCACGGGATGAGTGGCGATGTTTTGACCCGACTGCAGCACAATCAGATCGATGCGGGGTTCTATCTAAGCGGGCCCAGCCCCGATCAGGAACAGCAGGCAAACACCGATAGCMGCGTGCATTTTGTCCASCTTGCCGATCTTTGCTACCGCGTCATCGCTCCGACTGGATGGCAGGGTCGCATTGACGGCAAGGACTGGGGTGAGCTGGCTGCGTTGCCCTGGATCGGTACGCCTGCGAATTCGGTGCATCAGCGATTGCTTACGCGGATATTCGACCCATTGGGCTGCAAGCAGAATGTGGTGGCCCTGGTGGATCAAGAGGCGTCGATGCTGGAGATGGTTCGCTCTGGTATGGGGCTTAGCCTGTGCAGGGAGCCGATTGCGTTGCACCAGCAGCAGTCCTTTGGGCTGGCAATGGCCGCCCAGGTTTCGGTGGTGGCCTGTTTGAGCTTTGCAACCCTGGATGCCCGCAAAGACACCCCTACCATCGCCACTATCCTGACGTTGGTGGGGAATATTTGGCAGAGCAGCCGAATGTCTGACCTATAGATCCAGACTCTGGTATTTGGGTGGAACTGTGGCGAAACCGGGGTTAAATCGAGTTTCCGACCCTGTGCATTCCTTTGGGGTGTGGCTTTGCTGCACTAGCCCTGCCGGGACGTGATGTTTACCAAGGTTAAYMAAACCCCCAGAGGGCATTGAGCAGGAAAAATACTATGTTTTGCAAATTTGTGGTGGCCTTGGCCAGTGTGCTTTTGGGTCCGGGTGTCGTGCTTGCACAGGATGTCGCGGAGGCCAGTGGATCGCAGGTGGACACCGAGTATTCGGATGTACCGTCCCCTTTTGCGGCCAGCAAACGCCACCGCATTGGCTATGGTCGGTTGACCACCAACGATCTGATTGGCGATGGCGAGGATCGCTGGCGCACCGGSTCWATYACCACMTCGCGGATTTACGGWTAYGRSTGGRAYGGGGYTGCSCCKGCGCARTTYGGCGAGYTGMTSGAATTYCGYATGCAGGGGCAAATCATCGCGCCKSMKGATCTGACAMGTGTMAATGCCAGTGACCGGCCCTGGGCGGGGTCACTGTCGTTTGGGCTGCACAGTCACATGCAACGGGGTGAGACAGAATACGCGCTGGGGGCGGACCTGGTGATCATCGGCCCGCAGACCCGATTGGACAGTCTTCAGGACTCACTGCATGGCCTGCTCGGGGCACCCCGCCCGTCGGATGCCATGTTGGCGGTGCAGATCCCCAACAAAATTCGGCCCACTCTGGTGGCTGAGGCCGGTCAGGTGATTGACTTGGGCAATGCCGTTTCCCTGCGCCCCTTTGCCGAAGCGCGGGCGGGTGACGAGACACTGGTGCGGATTGGCGCGGACTTCAATTTTGGCACTATTGGCCGTGGCGAATTGCTGGTGCGCGAATCTGTGACCGGTCAGCGTTATCGGGCAGTTTACGATTCGGCGCCGGGCTATAGCTTCACTGTTGGCGGTGATATCGCCTATGTCGCGGACTCGGTCTATCTGCCCGAAGATCGCGGCTATGATCTGACCAGCCGCCGCGACCGGGCCCGGGTCGGAGTACACTGGCAAGGCGAAAATGCCTCGGCCTTTTATGGCCTTACTTACCTGGGTAAGGAATTTTCCGGCCAGGACGAAGGTCAGCTGACTGGGTCGCTCCGACTGAAATTGAGGTTTTAAGAACACGCTGCAATAGGTTGTTAACTTTTAATCTTTGCTGGTGTGATGGCCTGTGTTAACGATAATTTAATAATATAAAAACGAGCAGGCATACAGGCATATGAAAACGGGCTTTAAAGGCACGTTTGTCATCTCCTGGTCACAAACAGAWGTGGACGGCCTTTCGGCCGCACCGATGGACGCCCTTGATGTGGGGGCCGCATGGTCCTGGCATGGCGAAGCTGTGCGGGTGGATGGGCCATCGSAACTGTTGCGGCTGGATATGGCAAASGGYGAGGCRGAYMTYCGSCGKCGCGCGGCACGATCRGTGCGGCGTYTGGTYGGKGCTGCRGTGCAAMACCGGACYGATRTSGACGCSGTYGAGGTGRACGARCCRCTGATGGACAGCAGTTTTGTGGTMACCAATGGKGTGCAAAGTTACACGGTSACMTTGATYGAGGTGGGGCCGSGGCARCGRCCRCTTTTGATGTTTGTCGATGAATTGCCGCCCCGCAACACCGATCTCTGGGTGGTGCATCACTCGCTGGGCTCTATCACCGCCCCCGATCAGCCCTCGGATGGCGGTGTCATCTGTTTTACCCCCGGTACCCGAATTGCCACCCCCGAAGGCCCGCGTCTGGTGGAAACTTTGCGCGAAGGCGATTGGGTGCAAACCCGCGATAACGGCGCCCAAGAGGTGCTGTGGATTGGCTCTCGCCGCATGAGCGGCGCGCGGTTGTTTGTGATGCCCAAGCTGCGGCCGGTGCGAATCAAAGCTGGCGCCCTGGGTATTGACCGCCCCGAAGAAGAATTGCTGGTCTCGCCCGAACACCGGATGCTGGTGCGCGGGGCCACTGCGCAGGCGCTGTTTAACACCCCCGAGGTGCTGGTGGCGGCGCGGGATCTGGTCAATGGCACCACCATCATCACCGATCTGGCCGTGCGCGAGGTCACCTATGTGCACCTCTTGCTTAGCGACCATCAGGTGCTCTGGGCCAACGGTGTCGAGACCGAAAGTTTCCACCCGGCCAATGCCGCATTATCGGCGCTGGATGACAGCGACCGGCTGCGGTTGCTGCAACTTCTACCAGGGCTGGAGCGTGATCCGCTGTCTTACGGCGGCTACGCCCGTCGCAATCTCAGCACACCAGAAGCCGCCATTCTGGCCCATGATGCAGCATAATACCTCTCCTTGGTGAAATAGGCTGGGGCGGCCTGTTGACTCTGCCCCCCCCAGCCCCATATAAGCGCCGCTCTATTGGTGTTGGTGGGCCCCGCAAGGGGAACCCTGTCATGTGTGAGATCCGCGGATTTCGTGCAAGAGGACAACGCCCTTCATAGTGGTCCATCCTGGGCCGCGACCTTAACGAAGGAGATCAGCCGTGACTAAACGTACAGCTGCCAAATACAAAATTGACCGCCGCATGGGCGAAAACATCTGGGGCCGTCCAAAGTCGCCAGTCAATCGCCGGGAATATGGCCCCGGCCAGCACGGTCAGCGCCGTAAGGGTAAGATTTCCGACTTCGGTATCCAGTTGCGCGCCAAGCAGAAGCTCAAGGGCTACTACGGCGACCTGACCGAAAAGCAGTTCCGCCGCATCTATGGCGAAGCCGAGCGTGTTAAAGGCGATACAGGTGAGAACCTGATTGGTCTGCTGGAGCGCCGCCTGGACGCAGTTGTTTACCGCGCCAAGTTTGTTGCGACCGTTTTTGCCGCTCGTCAGTTTGTCAACCACGGCCACGTGTTGGTCAACGGCAAACGCGTCAACATTCCTTCGTACCGTGTCAAAGAAGGCGACGTGATCGAAGTGCGTGAAAAGTCCAAGCAAATGGCCGCTCTGCTGGAAGCCACTCAGCTGCCCGAGCGTGACGTTCCGGATTATCTCGACACCGATCACTCCAAATTCACCGCCACTTTCGTGCGTACGCCGAACCTGGGCGATGTGCCTTACCCGGTGATGATGGAACCAAATCTGGTTGTGGAATTCTACGCCAAAAACTAAGTCCGCTGCCCCATATGCGGGGTCGCAGATCCAAGACCAAAGACCGTGCCCACAGGGTGCGGTCTTTTTTTGTGCGCGCCTCTTTCGCCGCCGAGTTCAAGAATTCGGTTTTCCTCTCTGGGTGACATGCTAAGCTTGCCTCAACAGATCAGCGCAGGCTTATGGCGGGATCATTTTGGGAGATTGTTATGAGGAAAATCATTTCTGCAGCGCTTGTCCTGGCCGTTATGCTGGGCGCCAGCGCAGTTGCCGCCGCGCCCAAAAAACTGACGCCGGCCAATCCACAGCCCCGGATCAAGCCCGGTTTGACCGTGGTCTATGCCTACCCGGACGAGATAAAAACCCTGCGCGATGCCAGCAAGGCGCTGCAGGCCGGCGGTGAGACGGGGCCGATGCTGGCGGGGCTGGATTACCGCGACACCAACATCGGTGAAAAGGCTCTGACCTCGAACCGCTCGGAACGGGTTGCTGCCGATATTCGCGGCTTTGTCCACTTTGATGCGCCGGGTATCTATGTGATAGATTTTTTGACCAATGACGGCATTCGCGCCGTTGTTGGTGGTCAGGTTGTTGGCAAATTCGACGGTCGCCAAACCTGCCAGGAAACTTTTGCAACCCAGGTCGAAGTGCCCATTGCTGGTTGGTATCCGTTGCAAATCCTATACTTCCAGCGCCTCAACTCCTCATGCCTGCACATGCGCAGCGGGTTGAAGGGCAGCAAGGTGACCTGGATGCCCAACCAGGCCTTTGGCCACTAAAGCCACCTGGGCTAGGGGCAGGGCGAAACGATCCGCTCATCTGGCCAGAAGAATCCCGGCGCTGACCGCTACAACGGCAATGGCCGCCCCTCGGCAATGGTTTCCATGGCAAAATACGAGGTGACGCTGTCCAGCTCGACGCCATCAATCAGTCGCTGATAAACCCGGTCATAGCTGGCCATGTCTTCGGTCACCACCTTCAACTGATAGTCGTAATCACCGCCAATACGGTGAAAATCCACCACCTCGGGAATGGTCAGCACGTGGCGGCGGAACTGCTGCAGCCATTTGGTCGAATGATGCCGGGTGCGCAACATGACAAACACCACCAGATCCAGCCCCAACTGCTTGCGATCGACGCGCACCGTTGATCCCATCAACACCCCACGTTCATTCAGCACCTTCAATCGCCGCCAACAGGCGTTCTGCGACAATCCAACGGTTTCAGCCAGGTCGCGTTGCGACAGGCCACCGTCCTGTTGCAGTGCACGTAGAAGCGCGCGGTCAATCTGATCTACATCTTTGCTCATATTAGATCATACGACACACAAAATCGTAAATATAGGCAGAATTAGATACAGAAATTGCGGAATAATTCGTTCAGTCTCTCACCTATCAAATAGGAGAGCGCAATGACCCTCACAGCCTTTAAAACCTGCATCCAAAAAGCCGCTCGCGATGGCAGCCTGCAGGCCGGAGTGATCGGCGACGGGGTGATGATCCCAGGGCTGAATGGTGATGTGCCATTGGTCTACGCCGATTACGTTGCCTCGGGTCGGGCGCTGCGTCAGGTCGAAGATTTTGTCAGCGCTCAGCTGCTGCCCTTCTATGCCAATTCCCATACCGAGGCCTCTTATTGCGGCGCATATGTGACTCGGATGCGGCGCGAAGCACGGTCCGAGATTGCCCGCCTAACCGGTGCCACAGAGGGTGATACGGTGATTTTTGCCGGATCGGGCGCCACGGCTGGGCTAAACCGGCTGGTCAGTCTTTTGGGGATCGAAGACGCAGACCAGCCGGTGATTTTTCTGGGCCCCTACGAGCACCACTCCAACATCCTGCCCTGGCGTGAGAGCAAGGCCAAGGTGGTGGAAATCCCTGAATCGCCTGACGGGGGCGTTGACATGGGTGCGCTGCACCTGGCGCTGACCGAGCATGCTAGCAGTGATCTGAAAATCGGCAGCTTCTCTGCCGCCTCCAATGTAACCGGTATTCTGACCGACCCGGATCCGGTCAGTCGCCTGTTACATGCGCATGGTGCTTTGGCGATCTGGGACTATGCCGGCGGTGCGCCTTATCTGCCCATCGACATGGGCGGCAACGGCGCGGCGCGCAAAGATGCGGTGGTGATCTCACCACATAAATTCCCCGGTGGGCCGGGTGCCTCGGGTGTGCTGATCGTCAACACCGAGGTGGTTCGCAGCCGCTGCCCATCTTGGCCCGGTGGCGGCACGGTCAGCTTTGTGTCGCCCTGGGCGCATGAGTACAGTGATGACTTGGCAGCGCGTGAAGAAGCTGGCACTCCCAATGTGATCGGCGACATCCGGGCGGCGCTGGTGTTTCTGGTCAAAGAGGCGGTGGGCGAGGTCGAGATTGCTGCCAGGGAGGCGCATTTCACCGCTATGGCGCGGCAGGGCTGGGCGGATAACCCCCATCTGACCCTGCTGGGTCATGCCACGGCAGAGCGATTGCCGATCTTTTCCTTTCTGGTCACTGGTGCCTCGGGCGCGCCTGTGCATCAGCAACTGTTCACCCGCATGCTCAGCGACATCTACGGCATTCAGGCGCGCGGCGGTTGTGCCTGCGCCGGCCCCTATGCGCACCGCTTGCTGGGGATTGATCAAGCCGCCTCGGACGCACTGTTTGCCGATTTGCAGGCCGGTAGGGAGATGCGCAAACCGGGCTGGGTGCGGCTGAACTTCTCGTATYTGATGAGYGAYGASACSGCSCGKTAYATYATYGAYAGYGTYAACGAGYTGTCCCGMAAYGCCGAAGAYATSGCSGYRCAGTATTCGGTCGATCAAAGCACCGCCCGGTTTAAGGCACGCGCCGCCTGACCCTCACAACCGGGGACGGCCGGTTTAAGACCGCTGCCCTCGGCGCAGCGCGCGTTTGAATTCGCCTAAGTGAAAGGCGCCCAGCATCTGGCCAACAATGAAGTAACTGGCGGCGCCCAGCAGGATCAGGCCAAGCAACGCCAGATAGCGCCATCCTGCCAGGGCAAAGGCCCAGTCAAAGGTGTGGACGGCGGCAAAAAGCACCACGCCCATGACCCCCGAGGCGGCAATGATGCGCCAGGCGCGGCGGCGGAAACGGTCGTCAAACCGCGCCACCTCGCCCATGCTGCGGGTGCCAAAGGCCAGTAGTGCCACCATCACCCAGCCAGCGGTTGAGGCGGCGATGGCCGGGGCGATCCAGCCGACCACGGGTTTCAAGCCAAAGGCCAGGGCCGCATTCACTACCATTGCCACCAGCGCATAGCGAAACGGGGACCGGGTGTCCTCGCGGGCAAAATACAGGGGTTGCAGCAGCTTGTGCAGTACAAACGAGGGCAGGCCAACGCCATAGATCGCCACCGCCAGAGCAATGGCGGCAACATCCTCGGGGCCAGTCGCGCCGCGTTCATACAGCACCGACACCAGCGGCAATGGCATCACAATGAAGGCCACTGTCGAGGGGATGGTCAGCATCAGCGAAAATTCTCCGGCGCGGGACAAGGCATCCCGTGCGCCAGTCTCGTCCCCGGCGCGCAACCGGCGGGCCAGATCGGGCAACAGCACAATGCCCACGGCAATGCCCACAACKCCCAGCGGCAGTTGATACAGCCGGTCCGCGACAAACAGCCAGCTCACTGCGTTCTCGATATCCKAGGCCACCAGCTGGCCAACCACCAGATTGATCTGCGTCACCCCCATCGCCAGCGCTGCTGGCACCGCCACCCGCACCAATCCGCGCATCTCACGGGTCAGGCGCGGTCGCCCAAGGCGCAGGCGAATGCCAGCACGTTCGGCAGCGCGCCAGACCAGCGCCAGCTGTGCCACGCCTGCCACCGGAATGGTCCAGACCAGCCAGTTGATCACCTCGCCGCCGATCACGGCACCAGTGATCATGGCCGCGCAGGCAAAGATATTGAGCAGCACCGGCGCGGCGGCGGCGGCGGCAAAGCGACCGGTAGCGTTCAGCACGCCGGAAAACAGCGCCGCCAGCGACATGAACAGGATATAGGGAAACATGATGTAGCCAAAGCCAACCGTCATGTCGAAACGAGCGTCCCCGGCAAAGCCGCTGGCGGTGGCCCAGACCAGACCCGGCATGAACAGCATGCCCAGACCCACCAGCACCAGCACCGCCATCAGCAGCAAGTTTAACGCCGCTTGGGCAAACCCCTGCGCGTCGTCTCCGGCCTCTAGCTTCTTGGCAAACATTGGCACAAAGGCAGCGTTAAAGGCGCCCTCGGCAAAGAACCGGCGAAACATGTTGGGCAGTCGAAAGGCGGCGACAAAGGCATCCATCACCGGACCGGGGCCAACATAGGCGGTCAGCAGGATCTCGCGGGCAAAACCAAGCACCCGGCTGGCCAGCGTCCAGAACCCGACGGTCAGGAACCCCGATAGCAATCTTATGGGCTTCATGTTTGCGCCCGTTTGGCGCCTTCGGTGATCGCCGTGCGCAGCTTGTTCTCCAGGAAATCCTGTTTTGATTTGGAGTGGTATTTCAGCCCGAACATGTCCTTGACGTAAAATGTATCCACCACCTGCGCACCGTAAGTCGCAATCACCGCATTGGCGACATAGACGTTTGACGTGGCTAGGGTGCGGGCCAGATCAAACAGCAATCCGGGCCGGTCGCGGGTGTCGACCTCGATGATGGTGTAGATCTCGGAACCATCATTATCAAAGGTGATATGGGTCGGCACCTTAAAGGCCCGCTCGCGTTTCTTGATCTTGTCACGTGATTTCAAAGCCTCGCGGGCCACCACCTCACCGTTCAGGGTCTTGCGGATCATCTGGTTCAGACGTGGCAGGCGCGCCGCTTCAAACGGGTGGCCCTCGGCGTCCTGGATCCAAAAGGCATCGGTGACATAGCCGTCTTTGGTGGTGTACGAGCGCGCATCAACCACATTGGCTCCAACCAGCGCCAGCGCGCCGGCCACGCGCGAGAAAATACCGGGGTGGTCGGGCATCACGAAACAGGCGCGGGTGGCGTCGCGGTCTTCGTCGGGAAACAACCGTATGACAATGCCAGAGGGATCGTCGCTTTGCTCCAGCTCCCGCAGCATTTCCGCAAAATCCACATGGCCAGTGACGTGCAGCCCCTGCCAATATGGAGGATAGTGACGCGCTATCTCTTTCTTCAGCAGGGCTTTGGGCCAATCAGGTAAGGCCGCGCGCAGGTTCTTTTTGGCCCCGGTACCACGATGCTCGCGGTTCAACGCCTCCATGCCGTTTTCCAACGCGTCGCGGGTCTGTTTATACAGCGCTCGCAGCAGGGCAGCTTTCCAGTTGTTCCAGGTATCGGGCCCAACGCCGCGAATGTCGCAAACGGTGAGCACGGTCAACAAGTCCAGCCGTTTCACCGTTTTCACCGCCTTGGCAAAAGCCCGCACCGTGCGCGGATCGGCGATATCGCGTTTCTGCGCCATGTCCGACATCAACAGGTGATAGCGCACCAACCATTCAACCGTTTCACAATCCGCCTTGTTCAGCCCCAGTCGCGGCGCCACTTTGCGGGCAATCTGTGCTCCCAGGATCGAGTGGTCCATCACCTGGCCCTTGCCAATGTCATGCAACAGCATCGCCACCATCAGCACCTTGCGGTTTAGCCCTTTGCGCAGGATTTTCGAGCTGAGCGGCAGCTCGTCCTCCAGCTCTTCGCGCTCAATGGCGGCAAAGTTTGAGATCACCTGAATGGTGTGCTCGTCCACCGTGAAGGAATGATACATGTTGAACTGCATCATCGCCACGATGGGGGCAAATTCCGGCAGGAAGGCCGCGAGCACGCCTAGTTCGTTCATCCGCCGCAGGGCCCGTTCCGGGTTGCCGTGTTTCAGCAACAGATCCAGGAAGATCTGCCGGGCTTCGGGAGTGTTGCGGAATTTGTCGTCGATCAGATCCAGGTTGGCGGTCACCAGACGCATCGCGTCGGGGTGGATTAGCATTCCGGTGCGTAGGCCTTCCTCGAACAATCGCAGCAGGTTTAGTTTGTCGGTCAGAAAACTATCCGGATCAGCAATGTCGAGACGGTTGTTGACCACCTTGTATCCCGGCTTGGCGCGGGGACGGCGACGGAACAGCCGTTCCAGCAGCGGCTCACCTTTCTGGTGGGTGGCCTCAAGTTTGGTCAGGAAAATACGGGTCAGGTCGCCGACCGTGGTGGCCTGACGGAAATAGTCCTGCATAAAGATTTCTACCGCCCGTCGCCCTGCGCGGTCGTGATAGCCCATGCGTTCGGCGACCTCGACCTGCATGTCAAACGACAGCGTTTCAGTGGCACGCCCAGTCAGCAGATGCAGATGAGAGCGCACCGCCCAGAGGAAATTGTCGGCCTTGGCAAATAACTCGTACTCTTCGGGTCGAAACAGGCCTAGCGGCACCAGTTCACCGGTGTCATGCACCTGGTAAAGGTATTTGGCGATCCAATACATCGACTGTAAATCGCGCAACCCGCCTTTGCCCTCTTTGACATTGGGCTCGACCATATAGCGCTGGCCCTGCTTGATGTGGCGCGCTTCGCGTTCACTCAGCTTGGCCTCGATGAATTCGCGGGCGGTGCCTCGAAATAAATCTTTCTTCAGGCGCTGATCCAACTCTTCACCCAGCGATTGATCCCCGGCCAGGAACCGCTGTTCCAGCATCGCGGTGCGGATGGTGTAATCCTCGCGTCCCAGCCGCAGGCAATCCTGAATCGTGCGGCTGGCGTGCCCCACCTTCAGCTTTAGATCCCACAGGATATAGAGCATCGATTCAATGACGCTCTCGGCCCAGGCGGTGATCTTGTAGGGGGTCAGGAACAATAGGTCGACGTCTGACGCCGGTGCCATCTCGCCGCGCCCATAGCCGCCCACCGCGATCACAGCGATGCGCTCGCCTCGGGTTGGGTTGGCCACCGGATGCATCAGTTCATTGGCGGCAAACAGCGCCGAGGTGACCAGCCCATCGGTGAGAAACGTATAAGACCGGGTCACTGGGCGGGCGTCGAMTKKMRMMYYRGSARAKSMMKYRGYRRTYMMTCMKMKGSSWGCYTWKWWKRYWKCWYRSWMMAKSYRRWYYAYMTCKYYSCGYMSRGYRRYGTTGTCCTTGCCATCCGCCAGAGCGGTGATCTGGGCGCGGATCTTCGTGGTGTCGAAGATCTTGCACAGATCATCGACAACCAGGGGGCCCGAGGCTTGGGGGTAGCGAGTTACGGCGTCAGCCGCCGGATCACGATCCGGCGCCGACGAAGCTGCTTGGAGCTGGGTCAATGACGACCACCTTTTTGTCTTGGATTGTTGCAACCGCAAGGCCGCGGTCATTGGTGCCATCGGGGCGCAGGCGGAAGATGCCGCTTACCCCCTGGAAACCGGCGCCCTGGGTCAGGGCGGCTCCGGTCAAGGCATTGGAATTGCCAGCGCCAACCAGGGCACCGATGGCGGCGATGCCATCATAGGCCAACCCGCTGATCGGGTGCGGCGCGGAGCCGTAGGTGGCGCTGTACCGGCTGCGGAATTGGTCCGATTTAGCCGGGTCGGGCAGCGCAAACCAGCCCCCTTGAACACCCGGAAGGGCCAGGGTCTGGGCTGGAATGTCCCAGCGGGTCAGGCCGATGTACTGGGTCGCCGCCGGGTTAAGGCCGGCCTCGGGCAACAGCTGCGTCAACAGCGGCAAGGCTCCGGCGGTGGTGGCGGTCATAAACACCGAGGTGGCACCATTGCTGGAGGCTGAATTGCGGATTGTCTGGATCGAGTTGATCACCCCCTGCTGCGACAGCTCGTAGCTGACGTTGCCAACTACATTGGCATTGGTGGCCGCCGCCGCGTTTTGAATGGCGGCACGACCGGCCTGACCAGCAGCATCATTGCCGCTGACCACCAGCATATTCCCCTTGCCCTGACGGGCTGCATAGCTGGCCAGACGTCGGGCGGTGTTGTCAAAGGTTGCGCCGAGGATAAACACGTTGCCACCAGCGATGGCGGTGTTGTTGGAGAAGGCCAGAATATTTATATTGCGCTTGGCGGCCGCCAGACCAGCGGCATTTGCCGCTTCGGCGTACACCGGGCCCAACAAAATTCGAGCGCCATCGTTCACCGCCTGGGTTGCCGCAGCGGCGGCTGTTTGCGCAGTGCCGCCAGTGTCATAGACCCTCAGGTCGATCTGAACGCCTTGCAGGTCAGCAATCGCCATACGTGCCGCGTTTTCCAGGCTTTGCGCTAGGGCTTGATCGCCATGCTGTGCGGATCCACGCGGCACCAGTAACGCCACCGGAACCGGCTTTGATGTGTTGATGGAGGGGCCACCGCCAGTGCTGACGGGGTCGCAGGCGTTCAGAGCAATTGAGGACAGGGCAACAATAGCGGCCAGTGCGGCCTTGCGGGCAGGCTTGAAAACAGCAAACATAATAGACTTAAAACTCCCTGATCCGGCGGTGGTACGCCGTGTTGGTATTTGGGGTGAATAATAAACGACGATATAGGCGGGTCCAGCGTTGAATCAYCAGAAAGTCAGATTGTCTCCAGGGCTCTACTTTGTTGCCACTCCTATCGGCACCGCCCGCGATATCACGCTTAGGGCGTTAGATGTGCTGGCCTCGGCCGAGGTCATTGCTGCCGAAGACACCCGCAGCCTGCGCCGCCTGATGGAAATTCACGGKGTGCCKYTGGATGGKCGSCGGGTGATYGCMTAYCAYGAYCAYAGCRGTGCTGGCGCCCGTGCTGGRCTGCTTGCRGCCCTRGCCGAGGGCAAATCGGTKGCCTATGCCTCKGAGGCRGGRATGCCGTTGATTGCYGACCCTGGYTAYGATCTYAGCCGTGCSGCMTCCGAGGCRGGCCATATGGTCACYGTSGCACCGGGGGCYTCSGCYGGSMTSGCGGCGCTGACSCTGGSKGGKYTGCCRACCGATGCGTTCTTTTTTGCYGGKTTYYTGCCSAATGCCACCGGTGCCCGCCGCAAACGCCTGGAAGAGGTCAGCCGAATCCCCGGCACCCTGATTTTCTACGAATCACCCAAGCGGATAGCCGCCTCGCTGGCGGATATGGCCGAGGTGCTGGGCGATCGCCCTGCCGCCCTGTGCCGTGAGATCACCAAGAAATTCGAAGAGGTGCGGCGTGCGTCGCTCAATGAGCTGGCAGCACAACTGGCCGAGAAAACTGTAAAGGGTGAAATCGTGGTGCTGGTTGACCGCTCTCGCACCCAAGAGGTCAACCCCGAGGATTTGGAACGCGACCTGCGCGTCGCCCTGAAAGAGAATTCGGTCAAGGATGCTGCCGACATCGTGTCCAAGCTGCACGATCTGCCCCGGCGCAAGGTCTATCAGATGGCGCTGAACCTGCCCAAAGACGAAGGCTAGGTTATGGCTGGGCCGCGAGATCCTCATGGACGTGGCCAAAGGGCCTATCTGGCTGGTGCTGCCGCCGAGGATCTGGTGGCCCGGCACTATGAACGGCGCGGCTATAGCATTGCGGACCGGCGGTGGCGGGGGGCAGGCGGTGAGATTGATCTGATCTTGCGACAGGGCGCTGCCTTGGTTTTTGTTGAGGTGAAACACAGCAAGACCCGCGACCGCGCCGCCGCACGGATCACCCAGGCCCAAATGCAGCGGATCTATGCCAGCGCTGGGCAATATCTGGAAAACGAACCKGCAGGWCAGYTGACCGAAGCGCGCTTTGAYGTGGCTTTGGTTGACGGCRCWGGSGAGATTGAAATCATCGAAAAYGCCTTTGGGTTGGASTGASCCATTGAACATRTYCCGGCGCTGGGCCATGTATTTGGCCGACAGAYAAGGGATAGACGCATGAAGATCGCCTTYCAGATGGAYCCAATCGGSWYCGTKGACATCAATGCCGACAGCAGYTTYCGGCTGGCCGAAGAGGCGCAGGCGCGTGGSCATWCGCTGTTTTACTACAGCCCGGAYCARCTGGCCTAYCAAGAGGGYCGYMTWACYGCMCGYGGTCAYGATATGACSGTKCAGCGRGTSGMRGGKGATCCGGCMRTKYTGGGRCCGCTGCGCGAGGTGGACCTRWSCGASTTTGAYGTGATCTGGCTGCGTCAGGACCCKCCGTTTGAYATGTTYTAYATCACCTCGACCCACCTGTTGGATCGGCTCAARGRTCAGGTTCTGGTGGTSAATGACCCRTTCTGGGTGCGCAAYTWTCCKGAAAAAYTGCTGGTKCTGGATTTYCCSGAYCTGACACCGCCAACCACAATCGCCCGCGATCTGGACACTATCAAGGCGTTCAAGGCCAAACATGGCGATGTGATCCTGAAACCGCTGTATGGCAATGGCGGCGCTGGTGTGTTCCGGCTGGATGCCAACGACCGCAACCTGACCGCGCTGCACGAATTGTTCACCGGCTTCAGCCGTGAGCAATTGATCGTGCAGAAATTCCTGCCCGATGTCAGCAAGGGTGACAAGCGGATCATTCTGGTCGACGGCGAGCCAGTTGGCGCAATCAACCGGGTGCCGGCTGCAGGGGAAACCCGCTCAAACATGCATGTCGGYGGTCGKCCCGARAAARTCGGCCTRACMRASCGTGAYCTKGAAATYTGCGCTGCCATYGGSCCGYTGCTSAAGGAAAARGGCCAGGTCTTTGTYGGCATCGATGTGATCGGTGAYTACCTGACCGARATMAAYMTRACMTCWCCCACYGGTATCCAAGAGCTGGAGCGGTTCGACGGCGTCAATATCGCCGAAAAGATCTGGGAAGCGATTGAGGCTAAGCTCTGAGCGCAACAATAACCGCCTGATCGGTCATTTACGGTTTATACTGCGGGCCCGTAGTAAGCGGGCTCGCAGGTGTGGTTTATCGGTTCCGACGACGTTAACTCCGCGACGGGTATGTACCTTGCAACGCAATTATGAAGTTCACGACTTGATACGGTTGCATGTTATCATGCGCCTGCCCGCCACCCGCCGAGGTGGTATCCTGCATTTCCGTCGTTGGGGTATTGCTGTAGATGGGAATTGCGTTTCCATCATCCCCCATAACATGTGCGCCCGGTAATTGCTCGTTAGCTTGTTGGTCCGTCGCCCTTGGTTTGTGAGTGTGTGGCGGGATTTGGGTGATGCCTAGGGTGACGGTTTGTTCGCCTCCTGTTTGGCCCAAAGGACGGCTGGTAAGGCCCGGGCCTGAGCCTGCGTGCATGGGGACGCGGCCTCGCAGATCCGGTAAGCCAAAAGTGTTCCGGCCATCGCCACCATAGGTGGTGCCGAGGATGCTATATAAAGCTGAGTTTGAAGTAATGGCCAGGAGTTGGCCGTCACAGAGGGCCCAGTCCCTAGGGGCGAAATTGCCCCCAAACATGATAATTTCACCAATAAATGGAGTGTCAGACATTCGGTATTCTCCCTTAAAATATTACTTTTTAATAGTGATCCTGGGTGGGATTTTTTTAGACAAAGAGTAATTATAATTTAATCTAGTGCGTAGACTGCAGATTGACTAGCTTAAATTACTTATGCGGGAATTCAAAAATAAGCATACGGGCGTCGGGCGCTGCCCTTTGTCAGTGGCAGGACCTATTCAACGGCTCAGTCACTTAAACCGAAGTCGCCAATCGAAAGCTCAAGGCCTCGGCGATATCGCGGCGTCGGACATCAGGGGCTGCGTCCAGATCAGCGATGGTGCGCGCCACCCGCAGCACCCGGTGATAGCCGCGTGCAGTCAGGCCAAACCGCTCGGCGGCGCGCATCAGCAACGCGCGACTTTCACTGTCTGGCCGTGCCACCTGGTCCAGCAACTCCCCCTCGGCATCGGCATTCTGGAGCAGGTTGGGATGGCCGCTGTAGCGCGCGGTTTGCACGTTGCGGGCAGCGGCAACACGGGCGGCGACCTCGGCTGAGGCTTCGCCACTGGCGGGCAGGTCGAGATCACTAAACGCCACGGGTGGCACTTCAACCCGCAGGTCAAACCGATCCATCAGTGGCCCGGATATGCGCCCCATATAATCCTCGCCACAGATTGGTGCGCGGGAACAGGCGCGCGACGGATCGGTCAGATAACCGCATTTGCAGGGATTGGCGGCGGCCACCAGCATGAACCGACTGGGGTATTTCACATGGGCGTTGGCGCGGGCAATCATCACCTCGCCGCTCTCGATCGGCTGGCGCAGGGTCTCTAGCACCGCGCGGTTGAATTCGGGGAATTCGTCCAGAAATAGCACACCGTTGTGCGCCAGGCTGATCTCGCCGGGGCGCGCCCGCCGCCCGCCGCCAACAATTGCCGCCATCGACGCAGTGTGATGCGGTTCGCGGAACGGTCGGGTGCGGTTGATGCCGCCCTCTTCGATCAGCCCGCACAGAGACTGTATCATCGAGGTCTGCAGGGCCTCCTCTGGGGTCAGAGGGGGCAGGATGCCGGGCAGACGTGCCGCCAACATTGATTTTCCAGACCCTGGCGGGCCAACCATCAACATATGGTGGCGACCAGCAGCAGCAATTTCTAGCGCCCGTTTGGCCCGCTCCTGTCCTTTGACGTCGCGCAGATCCTTGGTTGGCACTGTGCTGTTGACCTCGCCGGGCCGGGCCGGGGCAATGAGCATCTGGCCAGTATAATGGCGCACCACATCGGCCAGACTGGCGGCACCTATCACCCGTGCCGCCGTAACCCAGGCCGCCTCGGCCCCCGAGGCCTGCGGGCAAAGCAGGGTGCGCCGCTCGGCGGCGGCGGTCATTGCAGCGGGCAGGGCGCCGACAACCGGCACCAGGGTGCCATCCAGCGACAACTCTCCCAATGCAATGGTTTCGGCGGCGGCATCGGCCGGGATGATCTCAATCGCTGCCAGCAGCGCCAGCGCAATGGGCAGGTCGAAATGGCTGCCCTCTTTGGGCAGGTCAGCGGGGGACAGGTTGATGGTGATCCGTTTGGACGGCAGCGCAATGGCCATCGTTGAGAAGGCCGAGCGGACCCGGTCGCGGGCCTCGGACACTGCCTTGTCTGGCAGGCCAACCACCGAAAAGGCGGGCAACCCCGGAGCCACCGCACATTGCACCTCAACCTGTCGGGCCTCGACGCCCWGAAAGGCAACGGTATAGGCGCGCGCGGTCATCTCTCCCTGCTCCCAATGGTTCAGGGAGAGAGAATTGGCAATCATGGTTGCTGAAGGGTTAATGGCGGCGTCAAATTACAGAGAAATCGGTGCCGCCATCGACAGTGACACGCGATGTTCGCTACAGAGCCCCAAATTTGGCGGTTTCCAACCGGATGTCATCCAGCAATCCAAACGGATCCCAAGCGGTGGGCATCTGGGTACACATCAGCTTGTAGGTTGACCAATCCTGCAGCAGTTCCTTGCGGCTGGTGTCCTCGGCGCAATTCTCCCGAACCTGTCGATGAGTATGCAGACGTGCCGCCTCAAAACTCTCGAACAGAGTGTCGTGCTGGCCCGAATTCAGAGCGTCGGCAAAGGACGCGGTGAACGCCGCAGCAGAGCTATCGGGCAGGAAATTGGCAACCTGTTCCGCGTGTGAGCTAAAAATCACCGCCTCGCGTCCCGGCCAGTCCTCGCCCCGACCGCCAATGCCGTGAYGCACATTGGCCATAAAATCYTCCAACGCAAAATCGGCGTGGCAGGCTTCGAGGATCAAAATCACCTCCTCGCCAAGGATCTGGTTCATCAGGTCGAGAAAATCGCGCACCGTCATCCAGTCGCCATTGGCGGTGGCCTGGGTGAAATTCTGCGGCTCCGTTTCAGTGTAAAAGGCCAGAACCTCGTCCTTGACCTCTTTCCAGGGTGGGCAGGCCGCCGCAGCAAACAGCCAGTTTTCCGCAGCGGCTGGGAGCACGGTACCAAGCCCCAGATACAAGCTCAGACATAGGATTGTGATTGGTTTTTGGAGCATGGAATATTCCTAGTATGGGAAGGGGCCGGCGCGGACGCGGACCCGCTGGTCCAGCTTTAGTTGCTGGCCTGGGCCGCTTTCAGGTCTTCGTGGATTTCGCCACCGGCGTCCTCACAATCGGTGACCGATTGCGCCAATAGAACGGTGGCCTCGCCAAAGGTGCATTGCAGGCCCATTGCGGTTGCCTGTGGTTGCGGGAAATAGCCGGTTGGCGCAGCGCCTGGCAGCCCGATGCCACCAGCGATGGTGATGATCCCCAGACCGGGCGCAATAGGATGGATATTAAAGGCGGTTGGATTGCCAAACAGATTGGTCATTCCCAATCCAGTGCCGTTCCCGGCCATACCCCAATTCGGGGTAAGAGGATTGAAGGGAAAACCAAAGCCCCCGCCGTGGGTCGGCTGAACGCCAAAGCCGGGTACGCCATATGGGCCAATATTAAAGCCGGGTGGACCAAATGGGCCAATGCCAAAACCACTGGCCGCAGCATGGTGGCTTTGCATGGCCGGGTTCAGCGAGAAAGCCAGTTGGCCGGTATGAGCGCCAAACATAAGATCCGCCGAGGCCGGAGCTGTTGCAGCAAGCGCCGCGACGCTGATTGCGGCGGCAAATGTTGTTTTTAGGGCCTTGAATGCATCAAAGTTCATTGTTGGTCTCTCCACAGGAATTCGGTTCAAGCTGCTGACCATTTGGCCGACAACCTGATGAATTGATGGGAAACCTAAGGGCTGATTGCCAATCCCCGGCACAGTGGAAAGATCCGTTTGACGCGAATTTGGTGCGGATAACATTTTGAATTTGTTAACTTTAATTGACTATTAAGGGGTCTTTATGAAAGCTTTCCGCGAATGGCATCTACGGTGCTGCGGCTGACCGGTAGAATGTCACCAAAGCTGTCAGTGATCCGTGGATTGCCATTGTCAAAGTGCAGATTGTCGATGTCTTCGCAGGCCAGCCAGTGCGACCGATGAATGCGAATACCTGATTCTTGGGGCAGCAGACCGGTGGCTTTGCCCAGGCTGCAGCGGATGACGCTTTGACCCTGATCGGTGAAAATTCGCAGGTATTGGCTCTCAACCGAGATCCGCCGCACCCGGCCACGCAGCGCGGGCTGCAACAGGGATTGCAGACCACAGCTGTTGATCGGTGCAGGTTGCCACAATGGGAAATACTGTGGATCTTGGGCAAACACCTCGGTGATGGTGTGTTTCACCGCTTGCACAAAAATCAGAAAGCCAATGGCGACGGGCACCGTGATAATCGCAAAAGTCGTGGCAACGTTGAGGGGCTGCATTGGGCGCATCGTGACCCATTCCAAAAACACTGCGCTGATCAGTGACAAAACCACATACAGCCCCATCTGCACTGGCACCCAGGGCAGGTTCAGGCGCAACCCGCGCCATAATACCCAGGGCAGGAGGGTGAAATTGCAAGTCCAGAAAAACGCGGTGAGGCCAAAGTTGATGGCGATCCGCGCTGGCAGGGAAAACTCGGACAAGAATCCAGCTGGCTGCATCAGGCTGGCAAACAGGATCGACAGGCTGGACATGGAAAGGGTTTCCCAACGCCACAGCAGCACGCCGATCTGCGTTTGAAAATAGGCCAGATCTTTGATGTCAGTTCTGCGTTTGAATGCCTGATCCCAAGTTGTCATTGATTGTCCCAATTTCGATTGAATAGCGGGACGTTAGGGGGCGGTTTCCGTCGGTGTAAGTGGCAGATTTGAAGGCCCTATCTCACCACACAGTGGTATGGTCAATATCGACCATCCACTGTGCCCATGTGCACGCAGATGGTCGATATTTTGATGACATAGGGTAAAGGCCTAGCCCGGTAATCGCCAGGGCTGCCTCGGCAGATCCAACGCATAGGGTTCCGGGTCGTAACTCACCTGCTGCGCCAATTCTTGCCAGCGCAGCACCGCCGGATCCGATAGCAGTGCTGCGCAATAGGCGCGAGAAGCCGCAGACACAGGCAGATCATAGCCAATGATGCGGGCCGCAACCGGGGTGTAAAACACATCCGCCAGCGAGTAGGCGCCAAACAGCCAGCCGTCAGGGCTGCCGGAGAGGGCGCGGGCATGGGCCCAGAGGGTTTCAATCCGGGCGAGGTCGCTCTTGACCGCGTCCGAGGCATCAAACCGCTGCCAGATATGGCTCAGCTGCATCGCGCATTCGCCGCGCAACCCGGCAAATCCACAGGCCATTTCGACACAGAGCCAACGCGCAGTGGCGCGCAGGCCCGGATCACTGGGCCATAGCCCGGCCTCGGGGTGCCGTTCCGCCAGGGTTTCAGCCATGGCCAGGCTTTCGCCCACCACGATGCCTTCGGGCGTGCGCAGAGACGGCACCAATCGCGCCGGGGCCAGATGCGCCAGGTCCTCGGCCATGGTGCCAGAGTAGAGCCCAATCATATGGGTACGATACGGCAGGCCGAATTTTTCGAGCATCAGCCAGCCGCGCAAGGACCAGCTGGAATACATCCGGTCGCCAATATAAAGATCATAAGTCATAGGGGCAGGGTAGGGCGGTTCCGGGCATCACGTAAAACGATGATTTATGCGGGGTTCTATCACGGGAGGTGATTGATCCGCCCAGTGCTCCAGCCGGTTGGGCCGTGGGAGATTTCGGTGACCGACAGATTGTCGATACGGTGACCAAAGGCCTGCTCGGTGCTCAGTTGACCCGCCCGCTGCAGCTGGGTCAGGATCTGGCCAAAATGGCCGACCACAATCAGGTCGCAGCCGGTATGTTGGTTGATCAGCGCATCAACGGCTGCATCCACGCGTGTGCAGACCTGGTTCCAGCTTTCACCGCCTGGTGGGGTCACGTCACCGGGGGTTTCCCAATAGGCGGTGATCCTCACCGGATCCTCGGCATCAATTTCAGCCCAGGTTCTCAGTTCCCAGGCGCCAAAATTGATTTCACGCAGACCCGGCATATCCGGCAATCGCACACGGGTGCCCTGAAGCGCACTGGCCGTATCAGAGGCGCGGCTCAGGTCGGACGACACCACCAGTGCCTGGGCCGGGAGGTGCCGGGACAGGCGGTCTATGGCATCTGTGTCAGACAGATCGGCGGGCAGGTCAGACCAGCCAACCATCGTCTTGGCATGGGTTGGGCCGTGCCGAACCAGATACAGTCGGGTCATCCCAGAGTGCCCTTGAGCACCAGCGGCAGCCCGGCAACAACCTGAACAACGCAATCCGCCYGCGCCGCCACGGCGATATTCAGCCGCCCCTGCGCCTCGCGAAACTGGCGGGACAGGGCATTGTCCGGAACGATTCCCATTCCGACCTCATTGGACACAATCACCAGGTCTGCTTTGCAACGGGAAATTGCAGCCAATAGATTCTGCTCTGCAGCGATAAGGTTATTTTCGGCCAATAAGTGATTTGTCAGCCACATTGTAATGCAATCCAGCAAGCAGATTTTAGTCGGATCTAAAGAATCTAAAACCGGCGGCAGGTCGAAACCTTCCTCATAGGTTGTCCAGCCACCCCCTCTTTGCACGACATGTTTGTCTATTTTAACGCGCATTTCACGATCAAGTACTTGTGATGTGGCCAAGTAAACCCTGTCTTTTCCAGAAGTTATGCAGGTTTGTTCGGCATATGAACTCTTTCCAGAGGCTGCACCACCCAAAATAAATGTGACTTGTCGATACAAGTTTAATACCCTTTTCAGTACAGAAGCCGTGCCTGTGGGTAACCGCAGGGCCCGCTTAAAACAAGCTGAACAGAGGTAGTTCCCCGGGTCGCAATTTAAGAACGGGGGAAGGCCGACAACAGGACGGGGCATTCTGCGCCCATCCACTCACAGCCCCTGTTGCCGCGTGGCAGAATGCCATTAAGCCAATAAACTGCACACCATCATGTTGGGCCCATTCTGAATTTTGCGTTGCTCCAGGACGTAGACGGCGTAGCTGTTTTCGGGGGAAAATGCATGGTACGTGAAGCACATATTGACAACCCGTTGCCGAAGAAGGCGATGAAGGCAGAACTATTGGACGCAGAAACTGAGTTGCGGCTGGCCTATGCTTGGCGCGACGACCGGGATGAGGCGGCGCTGCACCGTCTGATCAACGCCTACTTAAGACTGGCCATTTCAATGGCGGCCAAGTTCAAACGCTACGGCGCGCCGATGAATGATCTAATCCAAGAGGCAGGACTGGGCCTGATGAAGGCCGCGGACAAGTTTGATCCTGATCGCGGTGTCCGGTTTTCGACCTATGCTGTCTGGTGGATCAAGGCCTCGATCCAGGACTATGTGATGCGCAATTGGTCGATGGTGCGCACTGGCTCAACCTCGGCGCAAAAATCACTGTTTTTCAATATGCGCCGGGTGCAGGCACAGCTGGAACGCGCGGCATCGGCGCGCGGGGACAAGCTGGATCGTCATCAGCTGCATCATAAGATTGCCAGCGAAATTGGGGTGCCAATCCGTGATGTGGAAATGATGGAGGGGCGGTTGTCCGGGTCAGATTTCTCGCTGAACGCGGTGCAATCGGCGGATGAGGATGGCCGCGAATGGATTGATGCGCTGGAGGATGACAGCGCTCAGGCCCAAGAGCTGGTGGAGAAACGCCACGACAGACGGCAATTGCGGGTCTGGCTGGTGGGGGCGATGCAGGCCTTGAATGGTCGCGAACGGTTCATTGTGAAAGAGCGCAAGCTGCGCGATCGGCCGCGCACRYTKGARAGCCTYGGMWCYGAAYTGGGMCTGTCCAAAGAACGGGTGCGCCAGCTYGARGCYGCRGCYTTTYTGAAGATGCGGAAAAACCTTGAAACTCAATCGCGTGAGGTGCATAGCCTGCTGGCATGAAAAACCTTATTATTTTAGTCAGAAAAGGCGCTGCCCTCTGGGGTGGCGCTTTTATATTGTCCATTTTCAGCAGTGTCCCGGTTTTGGCGGCCCCGGAGCCCGACGTGGTTCAAATGTTGGCAGCTGCCGATGTGGTGATCCTGGGTGAGGTGCACGACAATGGCGCCCATCATCAGATGCAGGCGGATCTGCTGAGCGCTCTTGCCCCCAAAGCGGTGGTCTGGGAGATGATCACCCAGGCCCAGGCCGAGACACTGGCGGCCATTGATTTGTCGGATGCGGATCATGTGTCTGCGCAGCTCGACTGGGTCAGCTCGGGCTGGCCAGAGTTTGCGCTTTATGCGCCGGTGTTTGCCGCAGCGCAGGGGGCGCGGCAGTTTGGCGGTCAGGTGCCCCGGTCGGTGGCAGGCGCGGTGATGGAAAACGGTGCGGCGGAATATTTTGGCAAAGAGGCCGTGGTGTTTGGTCTGGACGTGCCGCTGCCAGAGGTCGAACAGCAGGTCCGCGAGGCGGATCAGATGGCCAATCACTGCAACGCCATGCCCGGTGAAATGCTGCCAATGCTGGTCGAGTTTCAAAGGCTGCGGGATGCATCGCTGGCACAGGCTGTGGTGCAGGCATTGCAGGCAACGGGGGGGCCGGTTGCGGTGATCACCGGCAATGGCCACGCCCGCAAGGATCGCGGGGTGCCGGTCTATCTGGCAACAGCGCGCCCGGAAATTTCGATCCTGTCGCTGGGTCAGTCCGAGGCCGGGCAGGTTGCGGGCAGCTTTGATCTGGTTTTGGATGCCGAGCCGGTTGACCGCCCGGATCCTTGTCTGGCATTTCAAAAATAATATCAGCTTCGACGGGCCAACAGCGGGGCTGGGGTGGAAAACCGTTTCACACTGGCGCTGCTGCGCAGTATTGTGGCCTGAATYGCGGCGCAAGGACGGGTGAAATGCTGGCTGACAAACATATTCTTCTGATTATTGGCGGTGGCATTGCAGCCTATAAATCGTTGGAGCTGATCCGGCGGCTGAGGGATCAGGGCGCCCGTGYCACTCCGGTGCTGACCCGCGCGGGGGAGCAGTTTGTCACCCCACTGTCTGTCTCGGCATTGGCCGGGGTGGCGGTGCACCGGGACCTGTTTGACCTGACCACCGAGGCCGAGATGGGCCATATCCAACTGTCGCGCAGCGCTGATTTGGTGGTGGTGGCCCCGGCCACAGCAGATCTGATGGCCAAGATGGCGCAGGGGCTGGCCAATGATCTGGCCTCGACCCTATTGCTGGCGACCGACACGCCGGTTCTGGTTGCGCCGTCGATGAATGTGCGCATGTGGCAGCACGCCGCCACGGCGCGCAATGTTGAGACGTTGACAGCGGATGGCGTCAGCTTTGTCGGGCCAAATGAGGGCAGCATGGCTTGCGGTGAATTTGGCCCCGGGCGTCTGGCCGAGGTGGATGAGATTGTGGCGGCGATCACCGCAAAACTGTCGGATGGGCCGCTGCGGGGAAAACGGATTCTGGTGACCTCGGGGCCAACTCATGAACCGATTGATCCGGTACGCTACATCGCCAACCGCTCATCCGGGGCGCAGGGGGCTGCGATGGCCCGTGCTCTGCGCGATCTGGGTGCGGAGGTGGTGTTTATCACGGGCCCGGCCAGGGTGCGCCCGCCTGAGGGGGTGCAGGTGGTGAGGGTTGAAACCGCGCGCCAAATGTCGGAGGCGGTGGAGGCTGCCTTGCCGGTGGAGGCCGGGGTGTTTGCAGCTGCAGTGTCTGATTGGCGAGTGGTCAATGCCTCGGATCGTAAGTTGAAGAAGTCAAAAGATGGGCTGCCGGTACTGGAATTTGCCGAGAACCCGGACATTCTGAAACGGGTGTCGCAGATGAGCAAGGGACGGCCGGTGCTGGTGGTGGGCTTTGCTGCTGAAACCCACGAGGTCATCGAACACGCAATCGCCAAACGTTTGCGCAAGGGCTGTGATTGGATTGTAGCCAACGATGTCTCGCCTGAAACTGGCATAATGGGCGGCAGCGAAAATGCGGTGGTGCTGATTTCGGAGGATGGGGCCGAGGCCTGGCCACGGATGAGCAAGGATGAGGTGGCGCAGCAATTGGCCGAGCGGATGGCGACGGCGCTGGCGCAGTGACGACCTTGCCTCCGGCGGGAGTTTTTTTGAAAAAGATGAAGGGAAAGCCGGTATGATCTTGATCCGGGTGATGTATGACGCGGGGGCGGATCAGGCTGTGCCGTTGCCAGCTTATGAAACGCCCGGTGCGGCTGGGGCGGATCTGCGTGCCAACCTGCTGGATCGTGGCACTGTTGTGCTGACCCCCGGTGAACGTGCGTTGGTGCCGACCGGGTTGCGCATCGAAATCCCCNAGGGCTATGAGGTGCAAATCCGGCCCCGTTCGGGGCTGGCGTTGAAACATGGCATCACCCTGCCCAATGCGCCCGGAACCATCGACAGCGATTATCGCGGCCCCTTGGGGGTGATCATGATGAACGCCGGGCAAGAGGTGTTTGAGATAGCTCATGGCGACCGCATTGCTCAGATGGTGGTGGCGCCAGTATTGCAGGCCTGTTTTGAGCTGGCCGAGGGGTTGAGCGACACCGCACGCGGCGCTGGTGGATTTGGCTCGACTGGGCAGGCCTGATGCTGCGAATTTTGTTTCTGGCGGCTATGATCTGGTGGGGTGGTCGGTTTCTGGGCCTGCCCAAGGCCCTGCGTGGCGCTTTGGTGGCGTTGCTTTTTGCGGTGGTGCTGATCATTCAGCTGACCCTTCCCGTTGGCCATGGGTTGCGCGAGGCCACCGGTGGATCGCTGGCGCTGTGGTTGCTGCTGGGCGGCATTAGCCTCTTGGCGGCGGGCTACGGGCATATTATTGCTGCTTTGAAAGCGCGCGCCCAACCCGAGGAGACCACCATGGTGCAGAAAACCGGCACATTCTCAGAGACTGAATTGAACCGTTATGCCCGCCACATCGTTTTGCGCGAGCTGGGTGGGCCGGGGCAGAAAAAGCTGAAAAATGCACGTGTTCTGGTTGTCGGTGCTGGCGGGCTGGGCGCACCTGCGTTGCAGTACCTGGCGGCAGCCGGTGTGGGCACCATTGGGGTGATTGACGATGATCTGGTGGAAAATGCCAACCTGCAACGTCAGGTGATCCACCGCGACCAAGACATCGGAATGCCCAAAGTGTTCTCGGCCGAGCAGGCAATGAAGGCGCAGAACCCTTTTGTCACTGTGCGCCCTTATCACCGGCGCCTGGACACCGAGAATGCAGAGAACCTGTTTGCCGACTATGATCTGATCCTTGATGGCAGCGATAATTTCGAGACCCGCTATCTGGTCAATCAAACGGCGGTGGCACTGGGTAAGCCGTTGATTTCCGGCGCCCTGTCGCAGTGGGAAGGTCAGCTGAGCCTGTTCCACCCCAGTGCGGGCGGCCCCTGTTATCAGTGCATTTTCCCCGAAGCACCCGCCGCCGGGCTGGCGCCGTCCTGTTCCGAGGCGGGAGTGGTTGGGCCGCTGCCCGGGGTGGTTGGCGCCATGATGGCGCTGGAGGCGATCAAGCAGATCACCGGTGCGGGCGAAGTTCTGCGCGGCGCCATGTTGATTTATGATGGGCTCTACGGTGAAACACGGCGCATTCAGCTGAAATCAGCTCCGGAATGCCCGGTTTGCGGTATTAAAAGCGACTGACGGCTTGCACCGCGCCCGTGCGCGCGGCAAGTCTGGTGCAAATAAAATTCTTGAGAGGGGATATGATGAAAACGATTTTCACAGTGACCGCAGCCGCGGTGTTTGGACTGGCCAGCGGCGCAATTGCGGCAGATCTGCCGGATTTGGGTGGCATGGAAGTGGTGGTTGCGACTGAAAACGCCTATCCGCCGTTGCAGTTTATGGACCCGAAATCGGGGGACGCAATAGGCTGGGAATATGACGCCATGGCGGAAATCGCCAAGCGTATCAATATCACCGTTGTCTATGAAAACAGCAGCTGGGACGCGATGATCCCAGCGATCAGCGAAGGTCAGTATGATCTGGGCATGACCGGCATCACCATCCGTGAGGATCGCAAGGAAAAGGTCGATTTCTCAGACAAATACCTGACCTCGCAGATGCGTATGATTGTTGCGGGTGACGAGACCCGGTTTGACGATGCCGCCAGCTTTGCCGCCAATAGTGACTTTCTGGCCGCTGCTCAGCCGGGCACCACGCCGTTTTATGTCACCGTCTATGATATCCTGGACGGGGACGAGGCCAATCCACGCATCAAACTGTTTGAAAACTTTGGCGCCGCCATTCAGGCACTGCGCGTTGGGGACGTTGATCTGGCGCTGTCAGACAGCACTGCAGCCAATGGGTATGTCACCGCCTCGGAAGGTGGGTTGAAGATTGTCGGCGAGCCGCTGGGCACCGAAGACTTTGGCTTTATCTTCCCCAAGGGCAGCAAGTTGGTTCCCTCAATTAACGCCGCGATTGCCTCGATGGAGGCCGACGGCACCCTGGACGCGCTGAACACCAAATGGTTCGTTGACTATAAATTGGGCCAGTAACGCCTTTTGCCTCTGTACCTAATAATCCCCGGTCCTTTRGGCCGGGGATTTTCTTGAAAGACGACGATGGCTGCTTCCTCAAACGATAAAGAAGACTTTCCCTGGTGGTTGGCAGCCGTTGGGCTGATTGGGTTGTACCTGGGTTGGCAGGTGGTGGCGGATGATCTGTATCTGCAGATCCTGTCAACCCTGTTGAGGGGGGTGAAGACCACCATCTTTGTGACTCTTGTCAGCTTTACGATGGCCTCGATTTTGGGGTTGTTGCTGGCTCTGGGCGCGGGATCCAAATGGATCGTGGTGCGGCAGGTCACCCGATTCTATGTCGAGGTGGTGCGTGGCGTCCCGATCATCGTGCTGCTGCTTTACGTGGCCTTTGCACTGGCGCCGGCCCTGGTTGAATTGCGCAATTGGCTGGGCGATTTCCTTGGTATGGACCAYATCCGCACSCGKCAGTTTCCGCTGTTATGGCGGGCGATCATCGCCCTGATGGTGGCCTATTCTGCSTTTATTTCCGAGGTGTTTCGYGCCGGGCTGCAATCGGTGGACGAAGGCCAGATCGAGGCCGCGCAGGCGCTGGGACTGAACCGCTGGCAGGCCTTTCGTTTGGTGATTTTTCCGCAGGCCATTCGCACCATCATGCCGCCGCTGGGCAATGATTTTGTTGCCTTGGTCAAAGACAGCTCGCTGGTATCGGTGTTGGGTGTGTTGGATGTCACCCAATTGGGCAAGGTCATCGCAGCGGGCAATTTCCGCTATTTTGAGACCTATAATGTGGTGGCTGTAATCTATCTGACCATGACCATCGGGCTGTCGCTGGCGTTGCGCCGATTTGAGCGCCATCTGCGTGACAGGGAAAAGGCGGAATAGCATTTTTTGCTTGGCACAGGCTGTATCTTTGTCTTTGTCCTGCGCGAGGTATTGAAGTCTGGTTGGGCCAAGCACTAGCTTGTCGGCAAAGGAGACTTCGCCATGACCAACCCGCTTTTGCCCCGCTGGGACACTCCATTTCAAATTGCCCCGTTTGGGGCCATTTCTGACGATGGTTTTGCGCCCGCGTTGGATCAGGCCCTGGTTGCCCATAATGCTCAGATCGCGGCCATCGCCAGCAGCACCGCGCCGCCGACATTTGCCAATGTCATCGAGGCGCTCGAAACCCCATGTCGCGAGTTGGATCAGGTTCTGTCGGTGTTCTTTACCGTCGCCGGCGCCGACAGCAACCCCAAGCGGGAAGAGCTACAGCGAGACTTCTCGCCAAAACTGGCCGCACATTCCGCGGCCATTACCGCCAATAAGGCGCTGTTTGCGCGGGTTGCCGCTGTGTGGGACGCTCGGAACGATTTGGACCTGACCGACGAACAGCAGCGGGTGCTGATGCTGACCCATCGCGGCTTTGTGCGGGGTGGCGCAGCGCTGACCGGTGCGGCGGATAAGCGGATGCAAGAGATCAAGGGGCGCCTGGCAACACTGGGCACCTCGTTCTCTCAGAACCTGCTGGCGGATGAACGGGATTGGTTCATGCCGCTGGGTGAGGGTGATCTGGAAGGCCTGCCAGATTTTGCCGTTGATGCTGCCCGCGCTGCGGGTGTTGAAAAGGGCGCGGATGGGCCAGTGGTGACGTTGTCGCGCTCCATCATCACTCCGTTCCTGCAATTCTCGCCGCGTCGTGATCTGCGCGAGAAAGCCTTTAACGCCTGGGTCGCGCGAGGGGCCAATGGCGGCGAGACCGACAACCGCGATACCGCAGCCGAGATCTTGGCGCTGCGGCAGGAGCGGGCGCAGTTGCTGGGCTATGACAGTTTTGCCGATTACAAGCTGGAAACAGAAATGGCCAAGACCCCGGACGCGGTTCGTGGGCTGTTGATGGATGTCTGGGGTCCCGCCAAATCCCAGGCCGAGGCGGATGCCGTAGTGCTCACCGAGATGATGCAGGCGGATGGTATTAATGGGGATCTGGAGCCTTGGGACTGGCGTTACTATGCCGAGAAGCGCCGCAAGGTTGAACACGATCTGGACGAGGCTGAGCTGAAGCCCTATCTGCAGTTGGACCGGATGATCGAGGCCTCGTTCACCTGCGCCACCCGGCTGTTTGGGTTAGAGTTCGCACCGCTGGAGGTTGACCTGTATCACCCCGATTGCCGCGCCTGGGAGGTCACCCGTGACGGTAAACACGTGGCGGTTTTCATCGGCGATTACTTTGCCCGCGGCTCAAAACGCTCCGGTGCTTGGTGCTCGGCGATGCGTAGCCAGGCCAAGTTTCCGCAGGTGCAGGCTCCGATTGTGATCAACGTCTGCAACTTCGCTAAATCTGATCCGGCGTTGTTGTCCTGGGATGATGCCCGCACCCTGTTCCACGAATTTGGCCATGCCCTGCACCAGATGCTGTCGAATGTGACCTATGAAAGCATCTCGGGGACATCTGTGGCGCGGGATTTTGTCGAGCTGCCCAGCCAGCTGTTTGAACACTGGCTCGAGGTGCCCGAGGTCTTGGCGGAGTTTGCCACTCACGCCGAAACAGGCGCTGCGATGCCTCAGGACATGCTAGACAAGGTGCTGGGTGCGGCCAATTTCGATATGGGGTTCCAAACGGTGGAATATGTCGCCTCGGCCTTGGTGGATCTGACGTTTCACGAGGGTGCGGCTCCGGCGGATGTGATGGCAAAGCAGGACGAAGTGCTAGCCGAGATCGGCATGCCTCCGGCCATCACCATGCGCCACGCCAGCCCACATTTCGCGCATGTGTTTTCTGGGGATGGCTACAGCGCTGGCTACTACAGCTACATGTGGTCCGAAGTGATGGACGCTGATGCCTTTGCCGCCTTTGAAGAGGCCGGTGGGGCCTTTGATCCGGAGCGTGCCAAGGCGTTGGAAGACACCATCCTGTCCACTGGCGGGTCCCAGGATCCGGGCGAGCTGTATGTGGCATTTCGGGGTCGCTTGCCGGGTGTTGAGGCGCTGCTTAAGGGGCGGGGTCTGGCGGTTTAGCAGGGCACCCGTTCCGGGCGCTGCCTCCGGCGGAGGTATTTGAAACAAGAAGAAGGCGCAGCGTGGCGCCTTCTTGAAATTAATATCCCAAGCCGCGATCTACCAAATGTAAATAAGGCTCGCCAACCTCGCCGCGACGGATGTTCTCCGCAATCACCTGCGCCGAGGTGATCGCCCGGGTTTCGGCGGCGATATGCGGGGTGACGGTGACATTGGGATGCGCCCAATAGGGATGATCAGCGGGCAGAGGCTCGACGCGGAACACATCCAGCGTGGCATGGGCAACATGGCCGCATTTGAGCGCCGCCAGCAACGCGTCATCGTCGATCAAGGGTCCGCGGCCCGGATTGATAATCCGCGCGCCCTTGGGCATAAGCGCCAGTGTTCTTGCGTTCAACGTGTTCTCGGTTGCCGGAGTGTCCGGCAGCAGCAGCACCACAATTTCAGCGTTGGACAAGGCCGTCTCAAGGCCTGCGTCTGCGTGCTGGCAGCTGATGCCATCAATCACCTTGGGAGACCGCGACCAGCCTGTCACCGGAAAGCCCAGCTGGGTCAGTGTTTTGGCGCAGGCCTGCCCCAGCGCACCCAGCCCCAGCACGGTCACAGGTCGCTCCATCGCCAGGGGCGGCACCTCTGGCTCCCATCGGTCCTGCATGGAGATTGAGCGGTCAATATCCAGATGATAGCGCATCACATGGCCGGTGACCCATTCCACCATACCTGCCGTCAGACCCGGATCCACCATCCGGCACAGGGGCATGGTTAGGGTTTGATTTGTGATGATCTTTTCCACCCCGGCCCAGAGGCTCAGCACCGCCTTGCACTGTATGTATGGGGTGAAATCGGACAGCAGTCCATTTGGTGCATAGACAATGTAATCCACGGTTTCAGGAGCGTGATCAGTGCGCAGATCGACATCCAGCCCGGCCTCGGAAAATGCGGCGCTTAGCGGTGCAGCATAGGTCTCCCACCGTTCAGGGCGGGCGGCAAATTGGACATTGATCATGTGGCAAAAACCCCTGACATATCTGAAAACCCCTTGRTCTCAATTGGGTTTCCCGCCGGATCATGAAAGAACATGGTGCTTTGTTGTCCCGGTTTCCCAGCAAACCGTGTGGTTGGTGCAAGGGTGAAATCGACACCATCTGCGACCAGACGATCTGCCAGCACCTGCCACTCATCCTGTGGCAAGATCACTCCTAAATGTGGCATTGGCACCATGTGATCTCCGACCTTACCCGTATTGGCGGTGGCAAACACTGGCCCCAGATGCAGCGATATTTGGTGACCAAAGAAATTGAAATCAACCCAAGTCTCGGTGCTGCGACCCTCAGCGCACCTCAGAACCTCGCCATAAAATACGCGGGCGCGGGCCAAGTCGTCGACGTGATAGGCAAGGTGAAAAATGCTCATACGGATACTCCCTTCCAAAGTTTTCTTAGACGCATAGAGAGAACCAGACGACTCACAACCCCCATCCCGTGATTTTTAAACCGACCTCTGGCGTTGATCTGTTTCATCTGGCGATAAATATCCCGGGGGTGAATTGGCCGATAGGCCAAGAGGGGGCTGCCCCGCTCGATAGATCTAGCGCGGCCGATGCACATGGGCGCTCTGCACCAGACCAAAGGCGGCCAGCAGCACCAGCATCACCGAGCCACCGTAAGACACCATCGGCAGCGGTACCCCGACCACCGGGGCGAGCCCCATCACCATCGACATATTGACGGCGAAATACAGAAAAAAGGTGAGCGACACCCCCATGATCACCAGCGAGGAAAACCGATCCTTGGTGGCCAGCGCCGCTGCGATGCAGAACAGCACAATCAGCATATAGAGCCCGAGCAGAGAGACCCCACCAACAAAGCCAAATTCCTCGGCCAGGGTGGTAAAGATAAAATCGGTGTGTTTCTCGGGCAGAAAATTCAACCGCGATTGGGTGCCCTGCATGAAGCCTCGCCCGGACCATCCGCCGGACCCCAGCGCGATCTTGGATTGGGTGATATGATAGCCAGCCCCCAGAGGATCGGTCGAAGGGTCGATAAAAGTGTCAATGCGCCGGTACTGATAGTCCTTGATGAGCTGCCAGGTCGTGCCCCGGCTTTGGAACACGGCTGTCACCAGACCTACTCCAGCGCCAATCACCGCCGCAAAATAGGCCCAGTGGACTCCGGCCAGGAACATCACGCCGCCGCCCGCTGCCAGCAGCAGGATCGAAGTGCCAAGATCGGGCTGGCGCAGCACCATAAATGTCGGCAACAGGATCAGGATCACCGGGGCCAGCACCCAAAGCGGCCGCGAGGTGCGTTCGCGTGGCAACCAGTCGTAATATGCCGCCAGCAGCATCACCAGGGTGATTTTGGTAAGCTCGGACGGCTGCAACCGCATGAATCCTAAGTCAATCCAGCGCTGCGCACCCATGCCGATAGTCCCAAACAACTGGACTGCTAACAGCAGGGCGATTGAGCTCAGATAGGCCACAACCGCCATATTGCGCCAAAACCAGATCGGCACCATGGCGATGACAATCATCACCACCATCCCCATGCCAAAGCGTTTCATTTGTGGCTCTACCCAGGGGCTGAACGAGCCTCCGGCCACCGAATAGAGCATCAGAAAACCTATGCAGGAGACCGAGATCAGCAGCAGCACCAGCGGCCAGTTCAAATACAGGATCTTGCGCAGCCCGGATGGGGTCGTCTTGGCGTTATACTCAAGATAACTCATGCCCGGTCGCTACCTTCCAGMTKSYSYGSMRRRSGWWYRCGCTYCWMYSGYTSWWGMWRYSMKYYSRKSMSRTYTCKSWMYTTYKKGGSWTNAGGCRGATAGCGGCGGGGTGCCGCCGTATAGCGCCTGCAACAGCACATCGCGGGCAATGGGGGCGGCGGCTTTGGAGCCCCCTCCGCCGTGTTCCACAATAACCGAGACCGCGTATTTTGGCTTGTCAAAGGGGGCAAAGCAGACAAACAGCGCATGGTCGCGGCGCTTCCACGGCAGGTCGCTGTTGCGGATCACACCCGAAGCACGTTCGGCGGCGGTGATATTGCGGACCTGGCTGGTGCCGGACTTGCCTGCCATCCGCATGGTTTCTCCGATAATGCGCGACCTATAGCCGGTGCCGCGCCGGTCATTAGAGACTGAGAACATGCCACGGCGCAGGGTGCGCAGGTTGTTTTCGTTCAGGCCCAGAGAGACCCCCGCACCATCCGGCTGTTCAATGCCGTCAATTGATTTGATCAACCTCGGTGTGACACTGCGCCCGGTGGCCAGCCGCGCGGTCATCACCGCCAGTTGCAGCGGCGAGGCCAGCATAAAGCCCTGACCGATCGCCGCATTGGCGGTGTCGCCAATCAGCCAGTCCTCGCCTCGGTTGCGGGCTTTCCAGTCTTTGGTCGGGGTCAGGCCCGCAGCCACGGCGGACATCGGCAGGTCATGCCGGACACCCAACCCCATGCGCCGCGCCATGGCGGATATCTTGTCGATGCCGACCTTTAACGCCAGGCTATAGAAATAAACATCGCACGAGCGTTTCAGTGAAGTGTTCAGGTTCACGTTTCCGTGCCCGCCGCGTTTCCAGCAATGGAATCGGCGGCCAGCCACCTCCAGATAGCCGGGGCACCAAACGGTCTCCTCGGTGCCGATCAAGCCTTCTTCCATGGCGGCCAGAGCAACAATCATCTTGAAAGTCGATCCTGGCGGGTAGGTGCCCTGTACCGTTTTATTGGCCAGAGGCCGATAGGTGTTTTCGGTCAACTCCCGATAATCAGCGATCGAGATGCCGCGCACAAATAGGTTGGGATCAAAACTGGGGGCCGAGGAAATGGCGCGCAGATCGCCGCTCTCGCAGTCGATAATCACGGCGCTGGCGCTTTCATTGCCCAGTCGCGCCTGCACATAGCCCTGCAACTCGGCGTCTACTGTCAGCTGCATATCTGCGCCAGCTACGCCGTCGCGGCGGTCCAGCTCGCGCATCACCCGACCGGTGGCGTTGACCTCAACCCGTTTGGCGCCGGCCTTGCCGCGCAGCACATCTTCGCGTTTGGCTTCAAAACCAACCTTGCCGATCTGGAACCGCGGGATGCGCAGGATCGGTTCCGGGTCGGTAATTTGACTAAGGTCATAATCTGAAACCGGGCCAACATAGCCAACCACATGGGCAAAATCGTCCTTCCGAGGGTAAATGCGGGCCAGTCCAACTTCGGGAGTGATGCCGGGCAGTGCCGGGGCATTCACCGCCACTTTGGAAATTTCCTGCCAGTTGATCTGATCGGCCAGGGTCACCGGCAGGAACGGCGGCGAGCGGCGCATCTCGGCAATGGCCCGTTCCAGATCTTTGGTGTCAATCTTGATCAGCCGTGACAGATCTGCAATCACCTTGTCTACGTCGCCAGCATCTTCGGGTACAATGATGATGCGGTAGGAGGGTGAATTCTGGGCCAGAGCGATACCATTGCGGTCAAAAATCTCACCACGCGCCGGGGCCAGCAGGCGGATGTTGATCCGGTTCTCTTCAGCCAGCAGCCGAAACTGATCAGCCTGATCCACCTGCAGATGTCGCATCCGCATCGCCAAGCCGCCGGCAAAGACCAGTTGGAAGCCTCCCAGCAATAAGGCACGGCGGCTGAGGGTGCGATGGGTGATGTCCAGTTCTTTTGGGTTGCGTCTCATAACCGAGCCCCCAAGGTCTCTGCGTCTGCGGGAGACAATCTGCGCACCCCAAACACCGCTTGGCTGATCAGCACCACCAGCGGATATACCGCAATGGTCATCAGCATTTGGATCAGGATTAACCCAAACGGAGCCTGTTGTACCGCCATCAGGGCTAAAACCAGTCGATTGAGAACAGTAATAGCTGTCAAAACGACAACCACCGCAAGCCATTCGGCAGCAAAACCGGTGTTGCGGTGGGGTAGGGCGCGGGGTTTCAGGTATTCGCACCCCAGCAGCACCAGCAGCGCCAGCAGTCCGGGTGGTCTCTGGMMCWKCWGRTCGGCSMSCAGCAGGGTCAGCGCCAGCGACAGGATCGGCACATAATCTGGCCGCCGCAGCGACCAGGCCAGCGCGGTGGCCACCAGCAAATCAGGCGGCGCCCAGCGGCGCGGTATGGTGTCCAGCGGTAACAGATGAAAAAAGATGATCAGCAAGGCCAAAGCCGGGAAGGCGGCTCGCATGAGCCAGGTGTGCATGGGTGACGTGCTAGCCATTGTCCGCCCCCAGGTTCTCGGGGCGCGGGCGGGGCTGTTGTGCACCGGGCAGGGGCACCACCAATCCGCCTGGGTTCCGGATCACCTCGGTGCCGTGGTGGCGTAACACCCGCAGAAATTCCAACCGTTCATAGTCGGCAGACAGGCGCACCCGCAGATGGCCTGCGGGGTCACTGGCCACTTGGCCAATTAGCAGGCCAGCCGGGAACACATCGCCGTCGCCCGAGGTGATGACCCGATCGCCGGGGCGTAGTTTGTCGGGGTTTTCCAGAAAATCGATCAACGGTGCAGCGGTGTTGTCACCTGCAATCAGCGCGCTTTGTCCTGAGGGTTGAATCGTTGCAGGCACAGAGCTGGCGGCATCCGTAAGTAAGATCACCCGCGCGGTATTGCGACCGGTGCCCGAAATCCGCCCCACCAGGCCAATTCCATCCATTGCCGCCCAGCCATCCCGCACCCCGTCGCGGGATCCGACGTTGAGCAATACCGATTGGCGAAATGGAGAGCCACTGTCGGCCATTACCACTCCGGTGATATAGGTCAGACGCGGGTCCAGCCGCACGTTGTTGAGATCCAGCAGCCGGGCGTTTTCCTGTTCTAGCTGCAGGGCCGCCTCTTTCCAGGCCTGCATCTGCCGCAGTTCTGAGCGCAGCTCGCGGTTTTGCTGCGACAGTCGCTGGTACGATTGAAAGTCACGGACCAGATTGATCGTCCCGGTGACCGGCACCATTGCCCATTCCATGTTGGGAACCACGGCATCCACCACTTGGGCGCGGAACCTCTCGACCCTTGGGCTGTCRATGCGCCAGACSAKAAAGAYCASCGCCAGRCACAGRCAGACCACCRCAAWCAGCAAACGCTTCAGCGGGGTSRCAWAGTCTTCGCGCKGGGATCGGTCTCTGGCCAAGGGGCTCCCTCCGGGCGCCTAGATGGCGCCACTTGTATGGCGAAAGGTTAGGAGCCTTAGCTGTCGTAATCAATTGCGTAGCGCAGCTGCTTTTCAAACTCCAGCGCCTTGCCGGTGCCTAAGGCCACGCAGTTCAGGCATTCATCGGCAATCGACACCGCCAGCCCGGTCTGCTCGCGCAGCGTCAAATCCAGGTCGCCCAGCAGGGCACCACCACCGGTCAGCATGACGCCGCGGTCAACGATATCCGCCGCCAGATCTGGCGGTGTGGCTTCCAGCGCCGTCATTACCGCTTCGCAAATCTGCTGCACTGGCTCGGCCAGCGCCTCGGCGATCTGTGCCTGGCTGATCTCGATCTCTTTGGGCACCCCGTTCAGCAGGTCACGTCCGCGAATAAGCATTGTCTGGCCACGGCCGTCGTCGGGCATGCGCGCTGTACCGATTGATGTCTTGATCCGCTCGGCGGTGGCCTCGCCGACCAGAAGGTTCTGCTGGCGCCGCAGATAAGAAATAATAGCTTCGTCCATGCGGTCGCCGCCGACCCGGACCGAGCGTGCATAGACGATATCGCCCAGAGACAGAACCGCCACTTCGGTGGTACCGCCGCCAATATCGACCACCATGTTGCCGGTGGGGTCGGTGATTGGCATGCCCGCGCCAATCGCAGCGGCAATCGGCTCGGCGATCAGCCCAGCCTTGCGGGCGCCAGCCGACAGCACCGATTGGCGAATGGCGCGTTTTTCAACCGGAGTGGCGCCATGCGGCACACAGACGATGATTTTGGGTTTGGAAAAAGTCGAGCGCTTGTGCACCTTGCGGATGAAGTGCTTGATCATCTCTTCGGCGGTGTCAAAATCGGCAATCACCCCTTCGCGCATGGGGCGGATCGCTTCGATGGAACCAGGGGTGCGGCCCAGCATCAGCTTGGCGTCTTCCCCCACTGCCAGCACCGTTCTGACACCGTCCTTGACGTGATAGGCCACTACCGAAGGCTCGGACAAGATCACGCCGCGGCCTTTGACGTAGACCAAGGTGTTGGCTGTTCCAAGGTCAATAGCCATGTCCTGGGTGAACAGGCCGGACAAAAATCCAAAGATCGACATATTGAGGGATCCTGTGAGTGCTGCAAAACGGACCCGCGACTCTGCACGAGTGCCGGGCATCTGATCTTATAAGCAGCGCGGAGGCATCGCGAAAGAGCCTATTATTTTCAACTAGCGCCTTTTTGCCGGAGTCGCCCTCCAATGATCACTTCTCAGGCGTTTGGACAGGTATCCAAATGCCGCCCAATGAGCGCGGGAGCAGTACCGAAAAGCAGCGCTGAATCCCCTCCTGATTTTTGCCGCTGCATCGATCCAATCGGGTCCACCTGGCATGAACGGGAGTGGGTCCTAAGGCAGAAAGTGGTCAGCAGTTACTTAGAGTGGCGTCCCATTCTTCCCATTCTTTAATCCAGGACCAGCCCCCTAATGCCTCAATCAACGGAGCCAGTTCCGCTTCAAAAGCCAGCCACTTACCAAGGCCCTTCTGGTTGATCCCTTCTCGAACTTGAACAGCTGAAGCCGTTTGCAAAGCATTGCTGCTATGTTGTGGTGTCAGGCAGTCAGCATCCCATTCCAGTTCAAGATGGTCCAGAACCGCACGCACCTGTTGTTCCGGGTTCTGGACCAGAGCCCGGAAGGATTGCACGCGCAGCTGATTGGTCAATTTATCCCGGTAGTCGTCCAGCGAGTCATAGGCCGCTCGGATTCGGTGKSSKWWMYWCRKWMRTRWTYKYKRARWRSYRKGMMTGMWYRYAMRRKMTTKSGKKMRCMRTRRRAGCCCGACATCCAGCGGGTGGCGCGCCATGAAAATAAATTTTGCATTGGGCAGGATCATTCGGGCAAAGCCCAAATCAAACGCGTTCTGCGGCAATTTATCTATCACAACTTCGGACTGTGCATCTTGCGGCCGAAGGCTCTTTTTCACAAAGATGTCTTGTGCTGCGTACAGCAAGTTGGGCGAGGCATGAGCGCACCATTTCCAATGGCCGGCNTSMKGRAMMTYCTGTYGYNNTATTTGGCGAACAGCCAAACGGGTATCCGCTAGGCCCGAGCTCTCTCCAATAGATGAAACAGTCGAATGTCGGCTCAGCATCGCCTCAAGCAAAGTGGTGCCAGACCGGGGAAGCCCCACGACAAAGGCAAGTCTCGGCACACTGGCATCGACTTGTGCTGTTGCTGTGATCTCCGGGTCAAAGGCGTCTTTTTGCTCTGCTATTTTGGCGTCCATTTGTTCGGGTGAGTATTCTCCCGGTGTAGAGTCTTTGGACTTCTGAAAAAATGCAAACGCCCGCGTGGTATTGCCGACCGCGGCTTCGATTTCGCCGAGAGCATTCAAAACGCTTGTTTTTTCGGCGCGAGTCAACGACGACTTTCCAACCAGCTGTTGCAAGATCGTTGCTCGGGTGCTGCCTGGAGAAAAGGTTTTGATCTGGTTCAACGCGGTCAAGGCAAAGGCGGATCGTGGCTGTATTGTTAGCATCTGTTCAAAGGCCGCCGATGCGGTGGGTTTGTCACCAAGCACAAGACTGCGCGACCCAAGTTTTCCCCAAACTGCAATGTTGTCCTGTCAGGTTTCGACAATGGCTTTCAGTATAGATATCGCACGATCATTGAGGCCAAGTCGCCAATAACAATCGGACACGGTTTCCAGCAGAGCTGCGTTCATTGGATCTGCTTCAACCATTGGCTGCATCAGGGTCAGCGCTTCGCGGAATTGGCCGGTTCGCATCAAGTCACCGATCGGCTGCATTTGGGTCTGTTGTGCTGGTCTTTTGAAAATGCGCTGCGTGTGACTGGCCACAAGATGCTCCGATTGTATTGAGACGATTCAAATTCGGTAGCATTTGTTAGAATGTTGATGTTGAAATTCAGTTAAGTGTGACGGTGGCCTGCGACGATTTGTCTTGTGTGGATTCAAGCGGAAAAGCGTTTTGCACTGTTGTCTGTAGCTGAAATTCAGCTTGATTGCCGATGATGGGGGACAAATGAAGAGGCCACCCCGCGCGGAGTGGCCCCTTTGTCAGCGGTGGTTTGACCTCAGGTGACGTCTTTATAGGAAATCTCACGCGCATCGGTGCCCGGTCCTGATTTCTCACGACGCAGGATCAGCCGGTTCAGTGCGTTCACATAAGCCCTGGCCGAGGCCACCACCGTATCGGTATTGGCCGATTCACCGGTGGCTATCATGCCGTCCTCTTCCAGCCGCACCGTGACCGTGGCCTGGGCATCGGTGCCCTCGGTCACCGCATGGACCTGATACAGTTGCAGGCGGGCGGTGTTAGGGTGCAGCTCGCGGATGGCTTTGAAGGTGGCATCTACCGGGCCATCACCGCTGGCAGTGACGCTGACATCTTTGCCGTCGATTTCCATTTCGACAGTGGATTCTGCCGGGCCGCCGGTGCCGCAAATAACCCTCATTGAGACGATCTGCAGGTGATCATTCTCAGCATCCTCGCCCGAGCGCATCAGCGCGAAGATATCGTCGTCAAACACCTCTTTCTTGCGGTCGGCCAGCTCTTTGAAGCGGACAAAGACGTCCTTGAGCTGGTTGTCACCAACTTCAAAACCAAACTGTTCCAGCTTGTCGCGCAGCGCCGCGCGGCCCGAGTGTTTGCCAAGCGGCAGCGAGGTGCCTGCCAGGCCAACATCCGAAGGGCGCATGATTTCAAAGGTCTCGGCGTTTTTCAACATGCCATCCTGGTGGATGCCAGACTCGTGTGCAAAGGCATTTTTGCCGACGATCGCCTTGTTGAACTGTACCGCAAAGCCGGACACCGCCGCGACACGTCGCGAGATATGCATGATTTTCTGGGTGTCGATGCCAGTGCTCCAGGGCATGATATCATTGCGCACCTTCAGCGCCATCACCACTTCTTCCAGTGCGGTATTGCCTGCGCGCTCACCGAGCCCGTTGATGGTGCATTCGATCTGACGCGCACCACCAGCCACTGCCGCCAGCGAGTTCGCGGTCGCCATGCCAAGGTCGTTGTGGCAATGGGTGGCAAAGATCACCTCATCCGCACCCGGCACCGTCTCGATCAGCCGCTTGATCAGATCGGTGCTTTCCACTGGCGCGGTGTAGCCAACGGTATCGGGGATGTTGATGGTGCTGGCGCCGGCCTTGATGGCAATCTCGATCACCCGGCACAGATAGTCCCACTCGGTGCGGGTGGCATCCATCGGCGACCATTGCACGTTGTCGCACAGATTGCGGGCATGAGTGACGGACTGGTGGATCAGATCTGCCATCTCATCCATCGTCAGGTTTGGAATGGCGCGGTGCAGCGGTGAGGTGCCGATAAAGGTGTGAATCCGGTTCTTTTCGGCGTGTTTGATCGCCTGCCAACAGCGGTCGATATCGCCGGTCTTGGCCCGTGCCAGACCACAAATGCGACTGTTGGTGGCGTTCTTTGCGATTTCGGACACTGCATTGAAATCACCTTCGGAGGCAATCGGGAAACCGGCTTCGATAATATCGACGCCCATTTCATCCAGCAGCCCGGCAATTTCCAGCTTTTCGACATGGGTCATGGTGGCGCCGGGGCTTTGCTCGCCGTCGCGCAGGGTGGTGTCAAAGATCACCACGCGGTCTTTGTCGGATGGAATGCTCATGTTGGTATCTTTCGTATCTGTCCTAAGCCAAGTGGCGCGCTGGCGGTCCCCTCTGAGCGGACGCGCCGAATGGCACGCTCAGAGGCGAGTTAGGATCAGTAGGCCACGCAGCGAGGCGCTGCAAAAAGCWGCNGGCANNGAKGNWWWSRAYATNTGMGNYKGWTGMYMATNSGCWGCGATTTATACATCCYCWWTGGTAAATGAAAAGCCTCAATCTTCGGAATTCCCAAGGGCGCACAGGTGGCTTTGTCTTTCCCTCAAGCACATCGCTTGGGATTCAGAAAAAAGGGGTGACGAATCGCAAGTAAGTGATTACTCACTAACTCATCAAGGTGGAGGATGAATAATGAAGCGTGGATGTGTGTTGTGTAGGGTTGTCAGCCTGGTTCTGGCCCTGACGTTGGCCGGACTTGGATATACCTTCGTGGTGAAGGGCAATGTGGAGCCACATGCGGATGGGCGCACAGTCGTGCTGTTGTCGGCAGATGAGCGAAACATGGTGTTGGGTGAAATGCGGGGGCTGCTGGAAGCGGTGCAAGCCGTGGTTCAGGCCGCCGTCGAAGGCGACATGGAGGCAGTTAGCGCAGCGGCTCGGGAGGTCGGTATGGCAGCGGCTGAGGGTGAAAGCGGCTATGATTGGCAAGCTTCCACTGGACTTCATGACCTTGGGCATGGGCACCCACAAGGCGTTTGATGCCCTGGCCGACACTGCCGAGAATACCGATGATCCGCTGGTGGTTTTGGGAGAGTTGGGCGATGTGATGAACCGGTGCACAGGGTGTCACTCTGGTTATCGTTTTGGTATCGAGGGTGAGGATCGGGAGGACTAAGAACAACCATGCCCACATTGCGCAAAAGTGCCAAAGACCGGAAGGCTGAGATTGTGGAGACCGCAATCCGCCTTGCTGGCGAACAGGGCCCCGACCGGGTGACCACTCAGGCGCTGGCGGATGCTATCGGGATCAGCCAGGCTGCGATCTTTCGCCACTTTCCGACCAAGGCCGAGATCTGGCTGGCGGTGGGCAAAAGCATCACAGGCCCTATCGTGCAACTGGAAAATTACGCTGCCACCCCGGATCCATTTACCCTGCTGCAAGACCTGATGGAGCGGCACCTGCGGCAGATTGCGTTGAACCCGGCCATTCCGGCGATCCTGTTTTCGCGCGAACTACATGCCGAAAACGATGCTTTGCGTCGTCACTTTGAGTCGGTGATGGCGGCGCGTCTTGCCAGTCTTGCCCGGATGATTGACCAGGCCCAACAAACCGGGCAATTGAAGGCGGCCATCGCCTCTGCTGACCTCGCCGCGCTGTTGCTGGCGTCTATTCAGGGTTTGGCGATGCGCTGGTCTCTGGAAAACCGGAGCTTTGATCTGACCGCAGAAGGCGGGCGGCTGATTAGGGTGTTGTTAATTGGGTTTTGGTCTGGTCCTGATGGCGCCCCAGGGGCGCGTTCGGATCAGTAGGCCAGACAATGGCGCGCTGCGAATGGCCGCGTCAGAGGAAAAGATAGGTCAGTGGTCAATCACGGCAGCGTTTTAGATATCGTCGTTGGAAGCAAAAAACCTCAACCGCTGGTTTCTTGGTAACCCTGAATAATCAGACGCAGGGTCTCGATCTGTCCGGCAATTTCATCGGGTTGCGATTGGCAGAATCCGATCAGCAGGCCCTGCGCCAGGCCGCTTGGGTCGCAACTCGATAACGGGCGAACGGCAAACCCTGCGGATTGTGCGGCACGCGCCAGGGCATGGTCGGGCAGGGGGGGCGCCAGGTGAAAGGCAATTTGCATACCTGCATCATGTCTTTGGAACCAGCCAAACTCGGTGGACCAACCTGCCAGAGCATCTGCCGCAGCAGCGTAGCGCAGGGCATAGAGCCTTCGAGCCCGACGGATATGCCGATCATATTGCCCCGAAGCCATAAATTCGGCCAGCGGCCGTTGTGCTGTGACCGGGGCACTGCTGCCAGGGTGGGTAAGGGCATCGCGAAAGCGGCCAACCAATCCCGGTGGCAAAATCAGGTAGCCCAATCGCAAGGCATGGGAAAAGGTTTTGGAGAAGGTGCCCACATAAATACAGCGGCCATTATGATCCAGTGCAGCCATAGCCGGGACCGGCTGCCCGGCATAGCGAAACTCGCTGTCAAAATCATCCTCGATGATCCAGCCGTCACCATCGGCGGCGGCCTGCAAAAACGCCTGTCGCACCGGAACTGGTAGACCACCACCCAGCGGAAACTGATGCGATGGGGTCAGCACAGTCACCTGTGACGGCTGCGCCGGCAGAGCCGCGCCCTGTGGTCCGACCGTCATCCAATTGACCTGCCACTTGCGGTCTGCGGCAAAACGTTGAGTGGGGCTATATCCGGGGGTCTCCAGCGTCAGGCAGCCGTCGCTGACCAGCAGCGCCATTGCCAGTTCCAACCCGGCACTGGCGCCACTGGTGACCATGACCTGATCCGCCGCCGCAGTGATGCCGCGCCAGCGCCCGGCATAAGCGGCAATCTCACGCCGCAACTCGGGATCGCCAAACAGATCCTCCTGATGTACCAGCGCGCGCGGCGTGTTGCGGGCAACCCGAGCAACACAGCGTGCCCAGGGCTGGATCGGGAGAATGTCAGGGTCTGGGGCTCCTGGTGCCAGCAATCCTGTGTGAGGCAGTGGAGTAGCAGGTCTTAATGACGGCTTGGCGTCAGGCGTGGTGATCGCAGCGATGTCGCAGACAAATATTCCCGCTCCCTGCCGCGCCTCCAGATAGCCTTCGGCCACCAGCTGGTCATAGGCGGTGACCACGGTTGACCGCGACACCCCCAGATCCTGCGCCAAAGCGCGCGAGGCTGGCAACCGTGTTCCCGGTGCCAGTTGGCCGTTGGTAATCTGTGCCCGTAACCCGCCGCCAATCTGCGCATATCGCGGAGCTGGGTCAGTCGGGGACAATAGATGGGCTAGGTCAGCCATGATTGGTCTGCTCAAATATTCAAAAAGTGGAGCTTAATATCAGGCCAAACCGGGGCTAACTGTCAAGCCTGAAATCACTGTGAATGAGACCTGTCAGATGACCCAGACCCCACAAGACACCGATTTAAAAACGGACCGCAGCCGCCTGCGCCGCGCCCACGAACGCGGTGCTTATGACCGTGACACGCTCTATGGTGTGCTGGATGCGATGCCCTTGGGTCATATTGGCTACCAGATCGACGGGCGGCCCTCGGTGTTGCCAACCCTGCAGTGGCGCGAGGGCGATCACCTCTATTGGCACGGCTCCTCGGCCAGCCGGGCTCTCCGAGCGATGGAGGGCGCCGAGGTCTGCATAACTGTGACCTTGTTGGATGGCTATGTGCTGGCCCGCTCGGCGTTTCACCATTCGGTGAATTTTCGCTCGGCAATGGTTTTTGGACGGGCCGAGAAAGTGACTGATCCAGCCGCCAAACAGGCGCGGCTAAAGGCGATGACCGAGGGTCTGTTTCCGGGCCGCTGGGAGAGGCTGCGCCCAATTACCGAAACAGAGATCAAGGCCACGGCGGTTCTGCGCATCCCCATTGAGGAGGCCTCGGCCAAGATCCGCAGTGGGGCGCCCAAGGATGACGAGGCGGATTACGATCTGCCAATCTGGGCCGGCGTGGTGCCAATGTCACTGCAGTTGCAGTCTGCCGAACCGGATCCCGCAAATATGCAAGGTTTGAAAATACCAGACCACCTCCGCCACATCCAGATCGGCTAGATCCCGGATGAGTGGTTGAATTTGGTGTGGGGTGCGTGCTCGCAGGCACCATCCGACGCTGGTTTAGTTGCCAGCGTCACCTGCACCGGTTTCAGTCGTTCCTGTGCCAGTTGCCGCCGCATCGGCGGGCTCAAACCCCAACGCGCCATTGTCCCAACTGCCGCTGGCCTGTTGGCCGCTGGCATAGCGCATAGTGCCCGCACCTTGACGTTTGCTGTTCAGGAAATGCCCCTCATAGATATCGCCGTTGACATAGGTGGCAACACCCTGGCCGCTGATCTTGCCTTGTTGCCAGTCGCCCTCGTATTTGAAGCCGTCCTGCATCTCGATCTTGCCGCGGCCATGGCGCTGACCTTCGGAAAATGCACCAGTGTAGGTGGATTTGTCCGCATAGGTGACCGTGGCTTGACCATGGCGCAGCCCGTTCTGCCAGCCGCCATCATAGCGATAGCCGTCGGTGTAGGTCATAAGGCCCTGACCGTGGTTTTTGGCGTTCTTGAAGGCGCCAGTGTAGACCACGCCGTTGGGATAGGTGGCGGTGCCTTCACCGTCGATGACGCCGGCAATCCAGTTGCCTTCGTAAGTCGATCCATCTGGATAGGTGATTTTGCCCTGACCATCCGCCAGATCGGTGCGGAATTGACCCTCATAGATCGACCCGTCTGGATAGGTCACATGGCCGTCGCCTTCAATCTGCCCGCCCAGCCAGGCGCCGGTGTAGATATAGCCGTCGGTGCCGGTAAAGGTGCCCTGACCGTCGCGCAGATCGGAGCTGAAATTTCCCGCGTAGATATCGCCATTGGCATAGGTCAGGCGGCCCTGGCCTTGGCGTCTTCCGGCCTCTAATGGGCCCTCGTAGATATCACCGTTGGGCTGGGTCAGCAGGCCGGTGCCATGCATCTGGTCATCCGCCCATTCACCGTCATAAATTAGCCCGTCGGGCAGGGTCAGCTTGCCCTGACCATGCAGCTTGCCGTTCAGCACGTCACCCACATAGACAGCGCCATTGGAATAGCTGATGGTGGCCTTGCCCTGCTTCTTGCCGTCCACCCAATCGCCATTGTATTCATACCCGCCGGGATTTTGCATCACCCCGTGGCCATTGTGCTGAGCATTCACAAAGCCACCCTGATAGCGGGCGCCGTTGGCATAGATGACAATACCCTGACCATTGATGGTCCCATCCACCCAGTCGCCCTCATAGGTGCCGCCGTCCGAGAAGGTGATCTTGCCCTTCCCCTCCGGTTTCCCCTGGGCAAAGGCCCCTTCGTAGACCGATCCGTTGGGGAAACGGGCAACACCCTGGCCGATGATTTCACCATCCACCCAATCGCCGGAATACTCATAGCCGTTGGGCAGCCGGTAGGTGCCGCTGCCATGCTGCAAGCCGCCCCGAAAGGTGCCTTCGTAAACGCCGCCGATTTCGTCCTGAGTCGAAATCACCTGGCCTTCCTGCGCCAGTGCCATCGAGCCCAGCGTCAGGGCGACGGAAAATGCGAGTATGCTGCCAAATCGGGTCATGGGAACCTCTGTCTGCTCTAAATCCAGTGCCGCAGCACCGCCGCAGTCTGTTTTGAAACTAGGCGAGCCGGTGGATTGTCGCAATGTCTTTTGCGTTAGCTCTCTTTCCCTTGATGCAAGATCTGCTAAATGGCTGGAGAGGATTTTCAAAGGACTAGAGCAACATGGCCGATCGTTTCCGCGTGACCTTGGCGCAGTTGAACCCAACTGTGGGGGATCTGGCGGGCAATGCCGCCCTGGCGCGGCAAGCCTGGCAACAGGGGTGTGATGCTGGTGCCGATCTGGTGGCACTGCCGGAAATGTTCATCACCGGCTATAATACCCAGGATTTGGTGATGAAGCCCGCCTTTCAGCAGGCCGCGATCGCCGAGCTGGAGGCTTTGGCTATCGCCTGTGCCGACGGTCCGGCGCTGGCAATCGGCGGGCCTTGGGTCGAGGGTGGTCATCTCTACAATGCCTATCTGATCCTTAAGGACGGCAAGATCGCCAGCCGGGTTTTGAAACACCACCTGCCCAATGAAACCGTGTTTGACGAGGTTCGCATCTTCGATGTCGGGCCCCTCGGTGGCCCCTATGTTGTCGGTGATACCCGCATTGGCAGCCCAATTTGCGAGGATGGCTGGCACGAAGACGTCGCTGAGACGCTGGAAGAAACTGGCGCCGAATTTCTGCTAATCCCCAATGGCTCGCCATATTATCGCAACAAGATGGAAGTGCGGCTGAACCATATGGTGGCCCGCACCGTCGAGACTGGCCTGCCGGTGATCTATCTCAACATGGTTGGCGGTCAGGATGACCAGATGTTTGACGGCGGCAGCTTTGTGCTCAACCCCGGCGGCGCGCTGGTGATGCAGATGCCGGTGTTTGACCAAGCCATCACCCATCTGGACCTTGACCGCACTCCGGAAGGCTGGCGCGCGGTCGAAGGGGAGCGGGCACATCTGCCCGATGAATGGGAGCAGGACTATCGCGTTATGGTCGAGAGCTTGCGCGACTACATGCGCAAAACCGGCTTTTCCAAGGTGCTGCTGGGCCTGTCCGGTGGTGTCGACTCCGCTATTGTCGCCGCCATCGCGGTGGATGCGCTGGGCGCTGAAAACGTGCGCTGTGTGATGCTGCCATCTGAATTTACCAGCCCGGAATCGCTGGAAGACGCCGAGGCGGTGGCCAAGGCACTGGGCGTGCAGTACAATTATGTGCCAATCGCGCAGGGTCGCAGCGCCATCACCAACACCCTGGCACCACTGTTTGCCGGGCTGGACGAGGGTTTGGCCGAGGAAAACATCCAGTCCCGCCTGCGCGGGTTGCTGCTGATGGCGATGTCGAACAAATTTGGCGAGATGCTGCTGACCACCGGCAATAAATCCGAGGTCGCAGTTGGCTACGCCACCATCTACGGCGACATGGCGGGTGGCTACAATCCAATCAAGGATCTCTACAAGACCCGGGTGTTCGAGACCTGCCGCTGGCGCAATGCCAACCACCGCCCCTGGATGAAAGGCCCCGAAGGCGAGGTGATCCGCCCCAATGTGATCGACAAGCCGCCAAGTGCCGAGCTGCGCGACGATCAAAAGGACAGCGACAACCTGCCGGATTACCCCGAGCTGGACGCCATTCTGGATATTCTGGTGGACCGTGACGGCTCCATCGCCGATTGCGTCGACGCGGGTTTCGACCGCGACGTAGCCAAACGGGTGGAGCATCTACTCTACATCAGCGAGTACAAACGCTTCCAATCCGCCCCCGGCGTCCGGCTGACCCCGCGCGCCTTCTGGCTCGATCGCCGTTATCCCATCGCCAACCGCTGGCGCGACCCCAGCTAAAGGCGCGCCTTTGCTGCCTTCTTCTTGTTCAAAATACCTCGGGGGTGAATGGAGCGCCAATGCTTTGGCTCTTCAGAGGGGGCAGCGCCCCCAGCTTGCCGCCTGCAAACATTCTCAGACGCCCTGCGCCAGATCCGGCAACAGAGCAATACGGCGGGCCTGCGCCGACAGGGCACGACCCTTTGAGTAACGCGCCAGAACGGAGCCAGACAGCAGGTCCGGATTGGCCGCAATAAAGCTGTCTGCATCCCGGTAGGCGCCCGCCTCCATCCGCTCTGCGATGTCGCTCATATAAGCCATGGTGATGGTGGCGTTGAATTTATCCGGAGTGCCAGCACGATTTGCGGCTGCGGTGATGCCATTGGCAACGGTTGCCAGAGCGTCAAAGAATCCCTCTCTCTTCAAAGCCTCAAACGCCACGCCAATGTGATTGATGTGACCAAAGCTGGTATTGTCCAAACTGCCGTCAATCAATTGATCCAGTTGCTGTGCATATCCTGTCATGCGTTCTCTCCATGGTCGCTCAGCCGGTGGGCATCCGCTGCTGTCAGATCCAGGTCATAGACCTGTTTCAACTGGGCAATCTTACCGAGGGTGGCCTCCGAGAAAGGCGATTTCCCTTCGAAATTATGCAGGATCATGCCCTCAACAACTTCGGCCAGCGAGCAATCCAGATGTTCCGCCAGGCCCTTCATTACCTTGAGCATGCGTTTCTCGATCCTCAGACCGGTTTGGGTGCGTTCAATCTTTTTCATCAAGTTACCCTGGTACCAAGGTACCGATTCTGCAACCTGAAAAGCACAGGTGTCAGGATTGCAATACTCTCCAGCGTATAGGCTGGACTGCCGGTCGGTGAACTGGGCATAGACTCCCCATGCCCGGACCACAGCTGCCTCACTTTGATCCTGACCTCGCCATGCCRAAACARGTCGATACYGTTGTKATCGGYGGYGGYATYRTKGGKGCKTCAACYGCGYTGGAAYTGGCCGAGCGTGGCYTGTCTGTGCTGCTTTGTGAAAAAGGCCGCATCGGCGCCGAGCRAAGCTCGCGCAATYGGGGCTGGGTGCGGCTGTCGCAACGCGATCCGCGCGAAATCCCGCTGATGATTGAATCGATGATGATCTGGCAGGGGCTTGAGGCCCGCACCGGGCATCGCACTGGTTATCACCAGTGTGGCAGCCTGTTCATCGCCAATAGCGACAAGCGGAGCGAGCACTTGCAGCGCTGGGCACAAAACCTGCAATCTTTTGACGCCAACAGCGAGATGGTCAGAGGTGAGGCCTTGCAGAGTTTGCTGCCGGGCCATCAGGGCCAGATCCACTCGGCGCTATCAACGCCATTGGATGGCCGAGCTGAACCGCAATGGGCAACCCATGCCATTGCCATGGGCGCGCGGGCTGCCGGGGCCGCTGTGATGACCAATTGTGCGGTGCGCTCTGTGGATGTGCAGGCGGGCCGGATCGCCGGAGTGATGACCGAGCGTGGCCGGGTGGCCTGTCGCTCGGTGGTGGTGGCTGGCGGCGCCTGGTCACGGTTGTTCCTCGGCAATGCCGGGATTTCACTGCCCCAGTTGAAGGTATTGAACTCGGTGCTGCGCTGTTCGTCAGTGCTGGGCGGACCTGATGTTGCGCTCTGGGGTGACGGCTATGCCCTGAGAAAACGCGCCGATGGCGGCTACACCGTGGCCAATGGCACCGAAAATATGGTCGATATTGTCCCCGATAGCCTGCGGCTGGGGCTGAAATTTCTCCCCGCGTTTGTAAGTGAATGGCGCTCATTGCGGTTCCGTTTGTCGGGGCGCTGGCAAGAGGAGGCGTCGCAGATGCGGCGCTGGTCGCCAGATCAGGAAACCGCCTTTGAGCGGTGCCGGATCCTCGACCCAGCCCCTTCGCAATCGGCGCTGAAATCAGGCTGGGCTGCGGCGCAGCGGGCGTTCCCACTGCTGCAAAAGGCTGATGTGGTGCAAAGCTGGGGCGGGTTAATCGACGTAACCCCTGACGCCATCCCGGTGATCTCTGGCGTTGATGACCTGCCGGGCTTGTTCATTTCAACCGGCTATTCCGGCCACGGCTTTGGCCTTGGTCCGGGGGCAGGGCGGCTGATGGCGGATATGGTCACTGGGGTGACCCCACTTGTGGACCCACAGGCCTTTCGACTTTCGCGTTTCACCGATGGCAGTCGAATACGCCCGGACAGCGGGATCTGATCGGACCCGCCGTCTGTTTTATCTGGCCATAATTATCCGCGCCGCAGGCCTGCGCCACAGGCGCGCTCATCCGCATCAACTGGACAAATCGCTGCCTATATGAGATGGGCAAAGCAACAGGAGACATGTGATGACCACCACCCGTTTTGCCCCATCGCCCACCGGATATATCCACGTTGGCAACCTGCGCACCGCGCTGATGAACTATCTGATCGCCCGCAAGGCGGGTGGCACCTTCATCCTGCGCATCGACGACACCGACCCAAACCGCTCCGAGGAAAAATATGTCGATGCCATCAAGCAGGACATGGAATGGCTGGGCCTGCATTGGGACCGGGTCGAGCGCCAGTCCGAACGGCTGGATCAATACGCCGAGGCCGCCGACAAGCTGCGCGACATTGGTCGGTTCTACGAGGCCTTTGAAACCCCGGTCGAGTTGGATCTCAAGCGCAAGAAGCAGCTCAACATGGGCAAGCCGCCGGTCTATGACCGCGCCGCGCTTGACCTGTCTGACGCTGAAAAAGACACCCTGCGCGCTGAGCGTGGCAACGGTGTCTGGCGCTTCAAACTGGACCGCGAACGCATCGAGTGGAACGATGGCGTGCTGGGCAATATCTCGATCGACGCTGCCAGCGTGTCGGATCCGGTGCTGATCCGCGGCGACGGTCAGGTGCTCTACACCATCGCATCCGTTGTGGATGACACTGAAATGGGCGTGACCAATGTGGTGCGTGGCTCGGACCATGTGACCAACACCGCCACCCAGATCCAGATCATCAAGGCGCTGGGCGGTACCCCGCCCGAGTTTGCCCACCATTCACTGCTGACCGGCCCCCAGGGCGAGGCGCTGAGCAAACGTCTGGGCACGTTGGCCCTGCGCGATCTGCGTGAACAGGGCGTGCAGCCAATGGCGCTGCTGTCGATGATGGCGCGGCTCGGCTCCAGTGATCCGATAGAGCTGCGCTCTGAGATGGCTGAGCTGATCGAGGGCTTTGACATCAACCGCTTTGGCTCGGCTCCGACCAAATTCGACGTGCAGGACCTGTTCCCGCTGACCGGCCGCTATCTGCAATCGTTGCCGCTGGAGAAGGTCCAGAGCGAGATTGATGCCCTGGGTGTCCCAGCGGACAAACAGGCGGCGTTCTGGGATGTGGTCAAAGAAAACATCACCACCCTGGCAGACCTTGAGGGCTGGTGGGCACTGTGCCGTGATGGCGCCGAGCCGCTGATTGCTGACGAAAATAAGGACTTTGTGGCGCAGGCGATGACGCTGCTGCCCGAAGGTCCCTATGATACCGACACGTGGAAAACCTGGACCACAGCGGTGAAAGAGACCACTGGCCGCAAGGGCAAGGGGCTGTTTATGCCTCTGCGCCATGCGGTGACCGGTCTGGAGCGTGGCCCGGACATGAGTGCACTAATGGCGCTGATGCAGGTTGTCCGCGCCCGCGGCTGACGCGACCGGCTTTGACGATGACACTGCCCGGGGCACTTGTGGCCCGGGCATAAGCTGCTGCCATTTCCACGGGGCCAGCCCGCCATTTCAACAGTGACGTTTGACAGAACCCCGCGCCAGACTATTCTGGGGCGGGTAACTGGCATCGGACCTGTCGCGCATTCCACCCTATGAAATGGAGTCTCCAATGGCCAAAAGCCCAGAAGAAATCGCCGCCATGGTTGAAGCGCTTGGCGGTAAGAAAGCCAAACGCAAGGTGCTAAAGACCACGCCCGCCGACACCAAGGAAAAGAAACTGCCCAAGGATGTTCGTGACGGCTTGGAAAAACACTTTGGCTCCAAGCTGAGCAAGGTGCGGGTGCATACCGGTGGCAACGCCAAGGAAATCTGCAAAGAACTGAAGGCCAAGGCCTTTACCATTGGTCACGACGTTTATTTTATGCGTCCGGCTGATGCAAAAAAGCCCGAGATGCTGGTGCACGAGTTGGCCCATGTTCTGCAACAAAGCCACGGCAAAATCCCCAAGCCCAAAGACGGTGTGGCGCTGATCTCCAAATAGACATCTCAGTGAATTTTGGCGGCTCAGTAGACTTTCGGCCATGAGATATTAGGCTGGCGGTATTGTCCGCCTCAATTCATTGCAGGGTCACCCAATGTTTTTTCGCCTCTTCAGCTCTATTTCACAGCGCTTTTTCTTGCCAGCCCTGCTTTGTGGATCGTTGGSYGGYTGCGGATATGTCRACTAYSRCRASGCSCCGGARGGCATATTCAAAGGCGCGCTGTTTGTGATGTGGATCGGCGAAGGGGGCAATTCGGGTGATGGCAGGTTTGTCTATGTGCCCGACCAAAACGATCCCTTGCGATTTATTCGGGGTGGGGGCACGGCCAAGGGGCAAGAAATCATACCTGAAATGATGTATACCGACGGCGGTTCGATCCCGAAACAGGTTCAATTGTTCAAGGGGTTCTCACCCTGGGGTTATGCCCCGGCCTATATGGTGCACGACTGGATATTTGTTGCGCGCCACTGCATCACCGATGGTCAGGCCAATCCGCGCGAGCAAAAGATTAGCAAGATGAGCTTTCAGGACAGTGCCGAAATCACCGCCGAGATGATCAAGACACTCATCAATACAAATAGGGTCAGTCGAAATGACGTTGCTCCACGGGTGATTTCCGGCACCGTGGCCGGGCCGATTTCTTATCAGCGCTGGAAGATCAAGGGGGCCTGTACCAAGGATCGGGTCAGCAAAGAACACCGTGACCGCGCCGAAGCCGCAATCTTTTCCCCCAGATTTAAATCCCAAAAATTAGCCCCCGGCCCAGTAGGCGACGGAACGGTCAAGCTGATCACTGTTCTGAGGTTCTAAACGCGGCTCGCTAGCCCTTGACCCAACCGACAATCTGCCCTTCGCGCATGGCGCCTGACTGGCGTTTCTTTTCCTTGCCGCGTTCAAACGCCACCATCGTTGGGATGCCCTTGATCCGGTAACGGGCACCGGTGGACTGATGGCTTTGGGTGTTCAGCTTAACCAGCCGCGCCTTGCCGCTCAGCTTTTTGGCGGCTTTGGAGAATTCAGGCCCCATCATCTTGCAGGGCCCGCACCAGGGCGCCCAGAAATCGACGATCAGCGGCAGGTCGTCATTTTGTGCCGCCTTTTGCAAAATCGCCGGGTCGACGTCGATTGGCTTGTCCGGCAACAGTGCCGCGCCACAAGTGCCGCATTTGGCGGCTGCGTTCAGCTTGTCCTCGGGCACTCGGTTCAATTGGGCACAAGACAGGCAGGTCAGGGTTTTGGCCCCCATAGAGCATCCTCCGGATTGATGTTCGAAATCCCATATAGGGTCTGCAGCGTCAGGCTCAAGATCAATTCATTGTCATCACAGTTTATCGCGAAACCGGGCTCTCGGTTGCTAAAACCATTGACCCGTCTATCAGCTGCGCCGACACTGAAAATAGTGTTCCTAATTTTCGAGTGTTGCCATGTTTCCCAGCCGTATAAACCGCCGTCATTTTCTAAGTTCTGCCGCTGCAGGGGGCACTGTTTTGTCATTGCCCAGTTTGGCTTTGGCCAAACCAAGGCCAGTGGTGTTTGACCCTATCCCGCAGGAGGTGCGGATCAAGAAGGGCTATGAACCGGGGCAGCTGCTGATCCTGCCGCGCTCGTTTTACCTCTATCTGGTCACCGACAAACGCAAGGCGATGCGGTACGGAGTCGGGGTTGGCAAGGCAGGATTGGAATTCACCGGCTCTGCGGTGATTGAAGTCAAAAAGGAGTGGCCCACCTGGCGCCCCACCGACGAGATGATCGAGCGTGAGCCGCGCACCTATTCGCGGTTCGTCGACAATAAATACGTCCAGCCTGGAGGCCCGAAGAACCCGCTGGGCGCGCGGGCGTTGTATTTGTTCCAAGGTGGCGTCGACACCTATTTCCGCATCCATGGCACCACGCAGCCACAAACCATTGGCCAATCAGTCTCAAATGGTTGCATCCGGATGCTGAACGATCATGTCATAGATCTGTACCAGCGTGTTCCTATAGGAACCGTGGTTACGGTGCTTTGATGGGGGAGGGTGCAGGGCCGTGGAGCGATTCCACAAAATGGCCGCAAATCCTGGCTGGAGTTTTGTCTCGAAATTGATTTGTCGCGGTGTGACAAGCTGAAAACAACCGATTTTCGCTAAAAACGTCAATTTTCCTTGCGCGAAACCCGAATGCCGACAACACTAGATCCGCGATGTTACGCTATCGACGGTAGACTGCCCGCTTTCGGCTAAGGCTTCGATTTTGCACTGACCTTGCCGACCTGCCGCATGATGCGGGCAGATTTGACTATTGGGAGACATGACGATGGCAACTGGCACCGTCAAATGGTTCAACACAACCAAAGGCTTCGGCTTCATCGCACCAGACGATGGCGGCCGTGATGTATTTGTGCACATCTCTGCTGTTGAGGGCGCTGGTCTGACCGGCCTCGCTGACAACCAAAAAGTAACCTATGAGCTGCAACCCGGCCGAGATGGCCGCGAGTCTGCGGTGGAAATCGCACTGGTTTAGGCCGGTGTAAAGGCGGTCCCAAACGGGGTCGCCTTTTTCTTTAGGACTGCCGGACTTGGCTCAGCCATCCTGACTTTTCTCGCAGCCCTTAGGCGAACCGTTTTGCCCCAATCACACATGTGACGACAAATAGGGTCACCGCGACCATTGTTGGGGCAATGGCTTCCTCTAGCAACACAGCCGCCAGCATCAGCCCAAAAAACGGTTGCAGCAATTGCAGCTGACCAACCCCGGCGATGCCCCCCAGCGCTAATCCGCGGTACCAGAACACAAATCCCACCAGCATCGAAAATACCGAGACATAGCCCAGGCTGATCCAGGCTGGCGTACTGATGCCGGCCCAGCTGTCGGGCCAAACCAGCAGAGCAAGCGTGCCCATCACCGGCAGCGCCAGAACCAGCGCCCAGGAGATCACCTGCCAGCCGCCCAACCGGCGCGACAGGGTGGCGCCTTCGGCATAGCCCAAGCCGCAGGTGACAATCGCCGCCACCATCAACAAATCCCCCTGCACCGATGTTTCGGCGTGTTGCGATAGGGCATAGAGTGCGACAGCCAGCCCTCCGACGCAGGAAAACACCCAGAACATGGGTTTGGGTCTCTCACCGCCGCGCAACACTCCAAAAATGGCGGTGGTCAGCGGTAATAGCCCGATAAACACAATCGAATGGCCCGCCGTGATATATTGTAGCGCCATGGCGGTGAGCAGTGGAAAGCCGACAACCACCCCCAGCGCAACAATAAGCAACGAGGGCAGATCTCGGCGATTGGGGCGTGATTGTTTCAATAGCAGCAGCAACAGAATGCCCAGCAGGGCCGCAATCACTGCCCGTGCCGAGGTCAGAAACAAGGGATCAAACTCGCTGACCGCAATACGGGTTGCCGGTAGCGACCCACTGAATATGAGGACACCTATCAGCCCGCTGCCCCAGCCTCGCGTTGATCCAAGTTCGGTCACTGTCTGCACGTTGTCTGTCTCCTGCCATTTGCCAGCATCCTAGGCGGGATGGGCTGGCCAAAACAGCGACAGAGCAGTACAATTCTTGCAAACTGTACCGCTTCGGCCAGCAGTACAGATTGGGGAGGTCACAGAATGACGCAAGGTGCGCGCAGGGCCACGGTGGTCGAGGCCATCCAACGCAAGATCAACAGCCGCGCCCTGCAACCGGGTGAAAAACTGCCCTCCATTCGGGGCTTTGCCGCCACCATGCAGGTCTCTGCATCGACTGTGGTCGAGGCCTATGACCAGCTGGCAGCCGAAGGCACCATCTATGCGCGGCGTGGTTCCGGTTTTTTTGTTGCGCCGATCATTCAGCCCTTTGCGGTGAGTGAGGTCGGGCCGCAGTTGGACCGGGTTGTAGATCCGTTCTGGGTGTCGCGGCAATCGCTGGATGCAGGGGCTGAGACGTTGAAACCCGGCTGCGGCTGGTTGCCCGCCGACTGGATGCCGCACGCCCAAATGCGCCAGGCCCTGCGCAAACTGGCCCGCGCCGAGGATACGCTGCTGGCTGACTATGGCAGCACCCAAGGTGCCTTGAACCTSCGGCGTCTGTTGGCCCGGCAGTTCATCGACGAAGGGCTGAATGCGGGGCCGGATCAGATCCTGTTGACCCCTTCGGGAACTCAGGCGATTGACTTGATTTGCCGTTTCCTGCTGCGTCCGGGCGACAGGGTGTTGGTGGATGACCCCTGTTACTTCAATTTTCAGGCGCTGCTGCGGGCGCATCAGGTTCASCTGATYGCGGTGCCCTTCACCCAATCCGGCCCGGATACGGCCYTGTTTGAACAGGCGGTGATCCAGCATAAGCCCAGCCTCTACATAACCAATTCCGCGCTGCACAATCCAACGGGGGCCACTCTATCGCCGCAGGTGGCCCACAAGATCCTCAATTTGGCCACAGCGCATGACATGGTGATCATTGAGGACGATATTTTTGCCGCATTTGAGCCCAGCCCTTCGCCGCGTCTGGTGGCGATGGACGGCTTGGAGCGGGTAATCCGCGTCGGCAGTTTCTCCAAAACCSKWTSRGMMTSRRKCCRCTNGTNRGCKATKTNGWKGMSSKAMMTGANNGSAWCGNKGCKYYRGTGRWKMTGMAANNKTNYRCRAMMMATTTCGGCGGCCCCAGCCCGGTTGCCACCGAGCTGATTTATTCAGTGCTCAGCAGTGGTAGYTTTCGCAAGCATATGGAGGCCCTGCGCAGTCGTCTGGACATCAGCCGGGGTGAGGTGGCAGCAAAATTGACAGCTTTGGGAATAGTCCCATGGCTGATGCCTCGGGGTGGCTTCTACCTGTGGTGTCGCCTGCCGGAGGGCGTTGACTCGGCTGATCTGGCCCGGGCGGCGCTGGCCGATAATATGGTGCTGGCCCCCGGCAATGTGTTCAGCGTTTCCCAGTCCATGACCCATTTCATGCGCTTCAATTCCAGCCAAATGTTGAACCCGCAGGTGTATGGGATTTTGGAAAAGGCTCTTGATGGTCTGTAGAATTCGGCACCGGTTTAAGGGCTGGAAATACGCGCAACCAACTCCAACACCGTTGGCCSSMKCGCMTNNWYMTTCNWYGSMRSSCCTTNRKCGWYTGGANWGSRYCMCRTMMMKWWSKMAAYRWTGNWGKGCCGCAACCGGGTCGCCGCCGACTTGGGCCAAAATCCCGGCAAAGGCATCTTCAAACAGCAGACTGTCATACTCAGCGGCCAGATCGCGATAGATCGCATCGAAGTCGGCCTTGTATGCGGGGCCAAAATTGCCCGGCGCCTGCATCCCGATCAACAACACCTCGACCCCCTGCGCCTGTGCGGCAGACAGGATGCGCGCCAGATTGACCTTGGCGTCGGCAGGCAACATGCCGCGCAGCATGTCATTGCCGCCCAGCAGCACGATCAACCCCTGCGGCTTGTCGCTTAGCGTCCAGTCAATCCGCGCCGCGCCGCCAGCGGTGGTATCACCCGAAACACCGGCGTTGGTTAGCACCACCTCGACCCCGTTGTCGTGCAGCCAGCGTTGCAGCTGCGGCACCAATCCCTGACCTGTCTCTAGCCCGTAGCCATGCACCAGACTGTCGCCAAATGCGGTGATGCGCAGCGGCTCAGCCATCGCCAACTTGGACATAAATACAAAAACCAATGTGGTCAGCACCTTGTGCATTTCGTTAGAACCTCCATATCCGAACACATAGACAATTTAGGCTCGGCTTCATGACATCACAAACCACCGCTCCCGTTCTYCGTCTCCAAGATGCGTCTTTGTCGCTGATTGGCAATACCGGAGTGGTGGATATTCTGCACCAGATCAACCTGACCGTCATGGCAGGTGAGACCCTGGGGCTGGTGGGGCCTTCGGGGTCGGGCAAATCCTCGCTGTTGATGCTGATGGGCGGGCTGGAGCAGGCCTCGGGCGGACAGATCACCGCGCTGGGGCAGGACCTGACCGCCATGAACGAGGATGCACTGGCGCGGTTCCGCCGTGACCACATGGGAGTGGTATTCCAGAGCTTTCACCTGATCCCCACCATGACCGCACTGGAAAATGTCGCCACCCCGCTAGAGCTGGGTGGCCACGCCGACGCGTTTGAGCGGGCGCAGGCGGAATTGGAGGCTGTGGGCCTGGGCGCGCGGGCTGGCCATTTCCCGGCGCAGCTATCGGGCGGCGAGCAACAGCGGGTGGCCTTGGCCCGTGCCGTGGCGCCGCGTCCCGACATTCTGCTGGCGGATGAACCCACCGGCAATCTGGACGAGACCAATGGACGCGCCATCATGGATCTGCTGTTTGACCTGCGCGATCGACACGGCTCCACCTTGATCATGGTGACCCACGCGCCCGAACTGGCCGCCCGCTGTGACCGCGTGGTGCATCTGCGGGATGGCCGGATTGATACAGCTGCCACTCGACAGGCCGCAGAATGAAACCGCTGTCTTTGGCCTGGCGTTTTGCCTGGCGCGAGCTGCGCGGTGGGTTGCGCGGCTTTCGCATTTTTCTCGCCTGTCTGGCGCTTGGTGTGGCGGTGATCGCCGCCATCGGCTCGGTTCGGGCCTCGATTGAGGCTGGGCTGTCCAGTCAGGGCGCGGTGCTGCTGGGTGGCGACGCCGAGATGGAGTTCACCTATCGGTTTGCCGACGACGATGCCCGCGCCTGGATGGAGGACCGTGCTACGGCGGTCTCCGAAGTGGCCGAGTTCCGTTCAATGGCAGTGGTGGATGACGACCGGGCGCTGACTCAGGTCAAGGCGGTGGATGACGCCTATCCACTGACCGGCACGGTTGAATTGTCACCCGAGATGCCACTGAGTGAGGCTCTTGCAGGTGCCGATGGTTTGCCCGGTGCAGTGATGCAGCTGGCCTTGTCCGCTCGTTTGGGCCTGAGTCCAGGCGATAGTTTTTATCTGGGCACCCAGGAATTCCGGCTGATGGCTGATCTGGTGGTCGAACCCGACGCGGCGGCTTCGGGGTTTTCGCTTGGACCACGTACCATTGTTTCAACCCAATCGTTGCAAGCCTCGGGCCTGCTGGCCCCCGGCACCCTGTTTTCCACTAAATACCGCATGACCTTGCCCCAAGGCACACCATTGGCATCGCTGGAGCAAGAGGCACTGGCCCGGTTTGCGGACTCTGGCCTGCACTGGAATGACGCCCGCAACCCAGCCCCCGGTATAGCCAATTTTGTCGAGCGGTTGGGGTCGTTTCTGATCCTGGTTGGGCTGTCGGGGCTGGCGGTGGGCGGCGTTGGTGTCTCGGCTGCGGTGCGCGCCTATCTGGCCACCAAGACCGAGACCATTGCTATCTTGCGCACGCTTGGCGCTGATCGCTCGACCATTTTCCTGACCTATTTCCTGCAAATTGGCGCRCTGGCGYTGCTGGGCATCGCAATTGGWCTGGTGATYGGCGGTTTGGGRCCGGTGCTGYTGGGGCCACTGATYGCSGCGCAACTGCCATTCCCGGCTGAATTCTCTTTGTCGATCCCGGCGCTGGCTGAGGCGGCGATTTATGGTGGGCTGACGGCGTTTATCTTTACTCTGTGGCCGCTGGCCCGCGCCGAGCGGATCCGTGCCGCAGCGCTGTTCCGCGACGCTTTTGCGGGTCGCAGCCACCTACCTGCACCGCGCTACCTGCTGGCCACCGCGCTGGCGCTGGCGCTGCTGGTAGGCGCGGCGGCCTGGTYCAGCGGCTCGCCCCGTCTGACCCTGTGGGCTGCTGCAGGTCTGGCAGGGGCACTGGTGGTTTTGCTGCTGGCGGCGATGGCGATCAGCAGCCTGGCGCGACGCTCGACTCGGATGGCGCGAGGCCGTCCAGCGCTGCGCTGGGCCCTGTCTGCGATTGGTACCGCCCGCGATGGCGCCACACCGGTTGTTTTGTCGCTGGGGCTGGGGCTGACAGTGCTGGCCGCCATCGGCCAGATCGACGGCAATATGCGCCGCGCCATTGGCGACAACCTGCCGGATCGGGCGCCGTCCTATTTCTTTGTTGATATCCAGCGCGACCAGATGCCGGCCTTTGCCGAGCGGATCAACACCGATCCGGGGGTGTCAAAGATGGAGAGCGCGCCGATGCTGCGCGGCGTGGTCACCCGGATCAATGGCAAACCAGCGCGTGAGGTCGCGGGGGATCACTGGGTGATCCATGGTGATCGCGGCATCACCTATGCGGGCAAGTTGCCTGACAATACCAAAATCACCGCCGGTAGCTGGTGGCCCGAAGATTACACTGGCCCGCCGCAAATCAGCTTTGCCACTGAAGAGGCCGAGGAGTTGGGGTTGCAGCTGGGTGATACCTTGACCCTGAACATTCTGGGCCGCGACATCACCGCCACCATCACCAGCTTCCGCGAGGTGGATTTTTCCAGCGCTGGCATGGGGTTTGTGTTGGTGTTGAATGAACATGCGCTGGCCTCGGCGCCACACAGCTTTATCGCCACCGTCTATTCCGAAGAACAGGCCGAGGCGCAGATCCTGCGCGATCTGGGGCGCGAGATGCCCAACGTCACCGCCATTCGGGTGCGTGACGCGATTGAGCGGGTGTCAGATATCCTGCGCCAGATTGCCTCGGCCACCGCTTACGGTGCGGCGGCAACGCTGCTGACCGGGTTTCTGGTGCTGTTGGGCACCGCCGCTGCTGGCGAACCTGCGCGCCGCTATGAAGCAGCCCTGCTGAAAACCCTTGGCGCGTCACGCGGGCGTATTCTGGGCAGCTTTGCCCTGCGCTCGGTCATTCTGGGGGCAGGCGCCGGGCTGGTGGCGCTGGCGGCGGGAACTGCGGGGGCCTGGGCGGTGAGCACCTATGTGTTTGAGATCAGCTATCAGGTGATCTGGCCCAATGCGCTGGCCATCATCATCGGCGGTGTGCTGGCAACCCTGCTGGCGGGGTTGGGCTTTGCCTGGCGGCCCCTGGCGGCGCGTCCAGCGGGGCAGTTGAGATCGCGGGAATAATGACTGATCTCTCGGTCTCACCCGCGCCTATCGGCCGCAGCTCACCGGTTGCAGGATCTGCAGCAGATCGAAATTGTCACAAATCAGCGCCTCAAGGGTGATGTCATCCAGCGAGGCATAAAAGGCCTGCGCCGCATCACTCAGTGCAACCTTTAACCGGCAAGCATCGGTCAGTGGGCAGGTGTTGTCGGCGTCAGCAAAACACTCGACCATCGGTAGGTCGCCCTCGACGTGGCGAAACACCTCGCCAATGCGGATCGAGGCGGCGGATCGGGCCAGGGTCATACCGCCGTTGCGACCGCGCTGTGTGTGCAGAATACCCAACTGGCCAAGTTGGTTGATCACCTGGGCTAGGTGGTTTTCGGAGACATTGCAGCATTTGGCGATCTCGGATTTGGTCACCAGACGGTCAGGGTTGGCGGCACAGAACATCAGCAATCGCACTGCAATATTGGTTCTTTTGGTAATGCGCATTTGAAATACTCCAAATTGAATTGCGCATTCAGTATTGCACGGAGGGGCAAAAAGAGGTTTGACATACATCAATACGCCAGTCTGACAGCTCGTAAGGCCGTAATCCGATGTGTAATCCCTATTTCTTTGGCTATGGCAGCTTGGTGAACCTGGCCACCCATGACTATCACGACCCTCAACCCGCAAAGCTGACCGGCTGGCGCCGCACCTGGGCCCATACTGCCCTGCGCGAGGTTGCCTTTCTCACCGCGATCCCCTGCGGTGACAGTGAAATCGACGGGTTGATTGCGGCGGTTCCGGGGGGGGACTGGCAGGCGTTGGATCAGCGTGAGTATGCCTATGATCGGTTGTCGGCCAATGGTTCGGTGCAGCATGGGTTGGAGGCAACCCCCGAGATTTCGGTCTATGCGGTGCCGCAATCGGCGCAGGTGCCGGGGTCGGTGAAACACCCGATCCTGCTGAGCTATTTGGATGTTGTGGTGCAGGGCTATGAACAGGTGTTTGGCCAGGCGGGTGTGGCGGCGTTTTTTGCCAGCACCGACGGCTGGGAGGCCCCCGTTCTGGATGACCGCGCCGCACCAAGCTATCCGCGTCACCAGCGGTTGGAGGCGGCCCAGATGAAATTGGTGGATCACCATCTGGACGCGCTTGGTGCCCGGGTTGTTGTGGCTGAGTAGGGAGTGCGGTGCGTGCAAGCGCACCCTACGCTGGATTAAGGATCAGGGTGGAGATGGCGGAGCCCTGCGCTGTAACAGATGCCTCAAAACCTAACTCTAGCAGAATTTCCCTTTGGGCGTGCCGCGCAGTGGCCTGACCCGCGCCTGACCTTACCACCGTGGAGTTCGAACCGGTCCGCGCAGCGGCAAACAGCGTGGGGCGCTGTTTGAGGTAAGAACGGGCGGAGCCCCTCGCACCCAACCGTGCAAATCAAAGACTCCATCGGCAGTATATCATCTGGGACGTAAGGCAAAGCCGCACGGCCCGCGCCTGACCTTCCCCCCGGGAAGGCGCTTTACGCCTCCCCAAGGTCGGGCACGGGCCTTTTGTTGCGATGCAGTGGCAAGAGAACGCGCCTTGGGCTCCGCCCGTTTCGACCTAAAATGATCCCCCGGATCATTTTCGAGACGGTCTCAACTCCCCCCGGGAAGGCGCTTTGCACCTCCCTAAGGTCAGGCGCGGGCCTTTTGTTGGGGGGCACCTAGCTGCTGTAATAGGCCTGCTCACTCAATGTGGTATAGGTGGAGCTTTGCTTCCAAATGTGCAACCCTTAGGTGTATCGTTGAAAGTGAGAGCCGTTTGTCTACAAAAAGCAAAACCGCGAATGGAAAATCGCCTCCCCCTGATGTTGAGCCAGAAAAGCCAATGTGCGGCATTGTAATGCCGATATCTGAAATTGATGGTTGCTCTGCTTCGCACTGGAAAGAAGTGCTCGGAATAGTCGCTGAAGCCACTGAAAATGCTGGCTATAAGGCTAAAATTGTCAGTGAGTCAGACGATGTTGGCGTTATTCAGCAAAGAATTGTACAAAATTTGTATGACAGTGAAATAGTTGTATGTGATGTGAGCGCGAAGAATGCGAACGTCATGTTCGAATTAGGGCTGAGATTGGCATTTGATAAGCCTGCGATTGTCATCAAGGATGATCGAACTTCTTATAGCTTTGATACTTCGCCCATCGAGCACTTAGAATACCCTCGGGATCTAAGATACGCCTCTATTCAAAAGTTTAAGGTCGATTTAGCAAAGAAGATTGTGGCCACCGTGGAAGCCTCACAAAAGGCAGACTACACCACTTTTCTAAAGCATTTTGGAAAATTCGAAGTCAAAGGATTAGACACGAAGGAAGTTTCTGAACAAGAGTTCCTAGCATCGGAACTGGCCTCTCTTCGCAACCAAATGTCGAGGATTGAGCGTTCAGTTGACAGTGGTGAGTATGCTGTAGGTATCGGCGCAAGACGTAGAAGGCCTTCAATCAGGGTGACTGCGAGGCGAATTGCAAAAGCAATTGRACTAGGGGGAATAGATCCAGAGGTTATGAAGAAGGATCTTGGGCTGGTATGTGGGTTTCTATTAGGCGAAGATCGTTCGATATTTGAATCTTTTGAGAATATAGACCAATATGAAGAACATGTTTCACGTGCTGTGAACCTTATACTTGGTGTATGATTTTGAGCGTGGCACGCAGTGTGCCACGCTCAGTTTTCATTAGTTTACTACCGCACAAACTTTTTATGCTTTAACCGCTTCGGCTCTAGCGCATCAGCGCCCAGACGACGCTTTTTGTCTTCCTCGTAGTCGGCAAAGTTGCCCTCGAACCACTCCACATGGGCATCGCCCTCAAACGCCAGCATGTGGGTACAGATCCGATCCAGGAAGAACCGATCGTGCGAGATCACCACSGCGCAGCCGGCGAAATCRACYAGKGCGTCYTCGAGCGCGCGCAGGGTTTCGACGTCCAGATCGTTGGTCGGCTCATCCAGCAGCAGCACGTTGCCGCCCTCTTTCAACAGACGCGCCAGGTGSACCCGGTTRCGYTCSCCSCCYGASAGCWGTTTCAGCGGTTTCTGCTGATCGCCACCCTTGAAGTTGAACGACGAGCAATAGGCGCGGCTGTTGACCTGCGCATCGCCCAGCACGATGATCTCGGAGCCGCCAGARATSGCYTSCCAGACGGTYTCRTYGTCYWYCAGRTCGTCRCGCGACTGATCSACGTAGGACAGTTTCACMGTGTCRCCAAAGCTRACSGTRCCCTSATCAGGCTCCTCCTGRCCGGTCAACATGCGGAACAGGGTGGATTTACCGGCGCCGTTGGGGCCRATSACGCCGACRATSCCACCGGGCGGCAGCGAGAAGGTCAGACCCTCGACCAGYTGYTTGTCRCCATAGTGCTTGGCCAGGCCCTCGACCTCGATCACCTTGCTGCCCAGACGCGGGCCGTTGGGGATGACGATCTGGGCGTGGGTCAGCTTTTCGCGYTCGGACTGGCCRGCCAGATCRTTATAGGCGTTGATCCGGGCYTTGGATTTGGCYTGACGGGCYTTGGSSCYMKRACGCATCCAKTSCAGYTCGCGCTCYAGRGTTTGCTGCTTGGATTTGTCCTCGCGRGYYTCCTGRCCCAGSCGYTTGGCCTTTTGCTCYAGCCARTCGGARTAGTTGCCCTCGTTTGGGATRCCCTTGCCGCGRTCCARTTCCAGGATCCAGCTGGTGATGTCATCCAGGAARTAACGGTCGTGGGTGACGATCAGGATGGTGCCTTTGTAATCCATCAGGTGCTGCTGCAACCAGGCGATGGTTTCGGCGTCCAGGTGGTTGGTCGGTTCATCSAGCAGCAGCATGTCSGGCGCTTCGAGCAGCAGTTTGCACAGCGCCACGCGGCGCARYTCSCCMCCCGAAAGGCTGGMGATGTCGGCGTCRTCCGGCGGGCARCGYARSGCYTCCATCGASACRTCAATCTGGCTGTCCAGATCCCACAGGTCCTGCGCGTCGATYTTGTCCTGCAGCTCGGCCATTTCGTCGGCGGTYTCGTCCGAGTAGTTCATCGCCARYTCGTTATARCGRTCCAGGATCGCCTTTTTCGGWGCGACGCCCAGCATGACGTTTTCACGCACRGTCAGRKWYKCGTCCAGCTTGGGTTCCTGCGGCAGATAGCCAACTTTGRYGCCYTCAGCGGCCCAKGCYTCGCCGGTGAARTCSKTATCCAGMCCSGCCATGATCTTCATCAGGGTCGATTTASCGGAGCCGTTGACCCCGACCACACCGATTTTGACGCCGGGGAGGAAGGACAGGTGGATGTTTTCAAAGCATTTCTTRCCACCCGGGAAGGTCTTGGAGACACCCTGCATGTGGTAGACGTATTGATAGGCGGCCATGGATCGGCTCCGTGATGAGGGGGTTTTGATTTGGGAGGAGTGATAGCGCTTCTTTTGGGCGAGCGCAATTTAGGAGTTGGGACATTGAGGCRCTGACGCGGCTTTCTACTAAAGTCGGTTTTTTGTAGGTGGCGAGTACGCAAGCTTCCCTGTAGCCTGTGGTTGTTTCAACTTCAGGGGCGATTTCAAATGCGCAGGTTATTTCTTAGTTTTCAAATGGAAGACAAAAAGCAAGTCGATGGTGTGCGCCTTATGAAGTGGAACAAAAATATGGACTTAGAGTTTTACGATGAATCTGTGCGAGTTGCGTACAAGAGCACCAACGCTGACTATATCAAGCGAAATATTAGAGAAAAAATTCGACGTTGTTCTGCAACGGTGTGTTTTCTGGGCGGAACAACGCATCAGAGTGAGTGGGTTAACTGGGAACTTCAAGCTTCTCGGGAGTTTGGGAATGATATCCTGCTCATGGGGTTAGCAAATGGACCACAACGACTAAAGTTGCCCGCCGCCGTTGCAGACCAAACTTGGTGGCTTTGGGAACCTGATCGCTTGGCGAAGTTCGCTGAATAATGACTGGTGAAATTGACAGCGGTTATCATCGTCTAGAAAGCCAAATTAATTGGTATGACAGTAAGAGCCTTTCCGCGCAGAGTGCATATAAGCGAACAAAATATTTTACTATTGCTTCTTCGGCAGTAATCCCAGTGGTTGCGATCAGTGGTTGGCCATATTCCGAGATTGTTGTTGCTATTTTGGGAGCATTGATTGCGATTTTCGAAGGTGCTAATCATGTGAACCAATGGCAGCATCATTGGATAGCATACAGGTCAACTTGCGAAGCTCTAAAACACGAAAAATTTGCTTTTGTCGAGTCAATAGAACCGTACGAAACAGATAGCGAAGAGGGGCGGAGGAAGTTGTTGGCGAGTAGAGTTGAAAGCTTAATCTCGACAGAACACTCAAAGTGGATTGCAGTACAAGAAGAAGCGACAGCAGCCAAGAAAAATGGGTGACCCTCCCCACGGGAAGGCGCTTTGCATCTCCCCAAGGTCAAGCGCCGCCCTTCGGTTACGGCTTGGATTCCCTGCCAAATATGTGCATCAAGCCGGGGATGAGACATGGTTTTCCATATCTTCGCCCCGGTATGACCGTGGGGCTGCTGGGGGGGTCTTTTGATCCGGCCCATAAAGGTCATGTGCAGATTAGCCGGGCGGCGTTGACGCAGTTTGGGTTGGATCGGGTCTGGTGGCTGGTGTCTCCGGGTAATCCGCTGAAACGCCATCAGCCGGCACCGCTGGATCAGCGGATGGCGGCGGCGCGGGGTATCATGCGGCACCCGCGCATCCAAATCAGCGATGCCGAGGCGCGGTTGGGCACCCGCTATACCGCGCAGACACTGCGGCACCTGCGTCGGCTTTATCCTGGCGTGCGTTTTGTCTGGCTGATGGGGGCGGATAATCTGGCGCAGTTTCATCGTTGGAAAGACTGGCGGCAGATCCTCGACACGGTGCCGGTGGGCGTTTTGGCGCGACCAGGGGATCGGATTTCGGCGCGGCTGTCTCCGGCGGCGCGGATCTATGCGTCCAGTCGGCTAAAAGGCTCTGAGAGACATTTGCTGGCGCGGGCGCAGGCTCCGGCCTGGTGTTTCGTCAATGTGCCGATGGTAGCGGCCAGTTCCTCGGCGATCCGGGCGCGTGGCGATTGGTCAGCGGCGTAGCAGTGCTGAGCCAAGGCCTGCGCTGACCACCACAGCAAGGCCCAGCCAGGTCATCACATCGGGCAATTGGCCAAAGGCGGCCCAGCCCAATGTCACTGCAGCAATCAGTTGGAAATAGACCATCGGGGCCAGTTTGGTGGCGGCAACCTTGCTGTAGGCAAACAGCAGGRTCAGATTGCCAAACATCGAAAAGACCGCGCTGCCCACGATCAGAGTGGTGGTGCTCAGGGTCATTTCGGGCAGGTTTGACAGGCCTATGGGCAGCATAACAGCGGCGGCCAGCAGCAATTGCACCAGGCTCAGCTCCAGCGGAGAGCCAAGATGTGCCAACCATCGGCCAGTGGTCAGAAATGCACCGTAAGAACAGCCTGCAAGCACCGCCCACAACAGGTTGATCGAGCCGCCAAAACCGGGTCGAACCACCAGAATGACACCGGCAAATCCCACCGCCATTAGCAAAGATCGCAGCCAAGTGGTGGGCTCGCGCAGGAACCGCGCTGACAATACGTAACTGATGATGGGGCCAATGAAAAAGGCGGCAAAGACATCTGCCATCGGCTCGGTCTGGAGGGCGGTCTGAATGGAGACGATACCGACAAGCAGTAACATGGATCGCAGCCACATACGCCAGTTTTTCAACAGGGCATAGGCGCGTGGAGGGACAAAGGGCAGCAGCAGCGCGCTGCCAACGACAAACCGCGAGGAAGCGACAAAGCCAGGTGTGGCAATGCCGCTGCTGGTGAGTAACTTGCCACACAAATCACCGGCAGGGATCATTGACATAGCGACGAACATGAGAATGACTGCCTGCAACATGGAGATGTCCTCTAACAGGCAGTGCGCTTACTAAAAACCCTAAATCGTGTGTTTGTTTGCCGTTTTGAAATGAATTTATTAGACTATGAGCGATATGGTTTCTCGACGATTTTTCTTGCTGTCTGGATCTGCCCTGATTGGGGCAGGTGATGCTTGGGCCAACGCCCCGGCGACGTCTTTGCGGCCTCATGCCCGGCGTGAGGGGATGCGGATCAGCCGTGCTGACGGGCTCAAAAGCGTGCTGCAGCGTGCGGGGTTACCCGGTGAGGTGGCCTGTGCCGTTGCGGACGTGGAAACGGGCCTGCGGCTGGAGGCCGAGAACGGTGCCTCTGGACTGCCGCCCGCCAGCGTTGCCAAGGCGCTGACCTCGCTGTACGCGCTGGATGTTCTGGGGGCCGAGCACAGGTTTCAAACCCGCGTTATGGCCACTGGCAGCGTTGTCGGCGGTGTGGTGCAGGGGGATCTGATCCTGGTCGGCGGCGGCGATCCCACCTTGAACACCGATCACCTGGCGCAACTGGCCAAGGCACTGAAAAATGCCGGTGTGCGCGAGGTCAGAGGCGGGTTCAAGCTGTGGGACGGGGCCTTGCCCTATGTGCGCAGCATTGACGCCGATCAGCCAGACCATGTGGGCTATAGCCCGGCGATTTCCGGGCTGTCACTGAACTATAACCGGGTGCACTTTGAGTGGAAGCGGGCAGGCCAGGCCTGGAGGGTCAGCATGGATGCCCGCACCGAAAAATACCGCCCCGAGGTGGCCATGGCGCGGATGAAAGTGGTGACCCGCAAAGCGCCAGTCTACACCTATGCCGACAAGGGCGGTGCCGATCAGTGGACCGTGGCCAGCGCCGCCCTGGGCAAAGGTGGGTCGCGCTGGTTGCCGGTGCGAAAGCCCGCTGAATACACTGGCGATGTGTTTCGCACCCTGGTGCGGGCGCATGGCATTGTGCTGCGAAAGCCGAGGGTGCTGAAATCGCTGCCGCAGGGCAAGGTGCTGGCGCGGCACAACAGTGCGCCTCTGTCGGTGATGCTGCGGGACATGTTGAAATACTCCAACAACCTAATGGCCGAGATGATTGGCATGTCCGCCAGTGCTGCGGGCGGGCGCCGACCCAACTCGCTCAAGGCCTCGGCGGAGGCGATGAACCGATGGGCCGCCACCAAATACGGCATGAGGGGTAGCCGCCTGGTGGACCATTCAGGGCTGGGAGGAGCGTCGCGGATGACGCCCAACGATCTGGTCAGCGCACTGATCGCCGCGCGCAAGGGTGGCCAGTTGAAACCACTGTTAAAGCCGTTCCTGATGCGGGATGCCAACGGCAAGGTGAACAGGAACCACCCGATCAAGGTGAAGGCCAAGACCGGCACGCTGAACTTTGTCTCGGGGCTGGGCGGGTTCATGACCGCCGCCGACGGGACCGAGCTCGCCTTTGCCATCTTTGCGGTAGATCAAGGAGCCCGGGCTCGGATCAAACGTGCTGACCGTGAACGGCCTGAGGGCGCGCGCACCTGGAACCGCAAGGCTAAGAAAATGCAGCAGAAGCTGATTGAGCGTTGGGGGAGTGTTTACGGCAGTTGAGCGGGTAGAAAATCGTGCAGCCCGGAGTGTGTGAGGGGCGGCAGCGTGGACGAGCCCGATCTTACAACCCTACTATCGGATGATAARTATTCTGCTGAACAAACGTAAGTTCCACACCAACCCTGACCGTTGCACACTTATATTCTGTCTGCCATCGGCATCGCAGCAGGCGTTATATACTGGCAAAAAATCAGGGTCGATAGAGACCGGTTTGCCCCTCATCAGGGGGGCAAGCATGTGACGTGAGCAAGGCCCCGCCACATTGCCAATCCCTAGATTGCATCCAGGAAATCCCGCTATGCCATAACCGGTTTTCTGGCTGCTTTAAATTGAGATATAACTGTTTGTTTGATTTTAGTGGAAGATGTTTGAGAATTATAGCGGACTTGGATGATTTTCTTGCCCGCTTTTTTTAGGTAGGCTTCCACATCAAGGTTATGAGGGTTGCTCCCCCAGTCTTCACCAATTACAAAAATATCTACGTTCAACTCTTTGCAGCCCGAAACATATTCAAGTTCGTGGTAGGGGCGTACAATATCGACACAGCTCAACGCTTCCAACATTTCCATCCGTTGTTTCAGAGGAACAACAGGGACATTGGGCTTGTACCGATTTACAACTTCATCAGACGCAACGCCAACTGCCACTAGGTTTCCCAGGTTCTTGCAATGGTTTAACAAGGCAAGATGGCCAACATGCAACAAATCAAACGTGCCAACTGTATAGACGATCATCTTTCACTTTTTCCTTTTAGTCACCCAAAAACGGTGTTAGCAACAGCATCTAATTTCCTGGCATGCAAAATTAATCACGTAATTTCAGTCTATTAAACTGAAATTGCACCGGACTTTCGACGGTCCGGAGCGGATAGAATAATTGAAAACCGATGGGTTTCAATGCACGCAGGATAGAATGCAGATAGGGCCCGTCTTCACGCAGACTGGGCAGTCGACTGTCTAACCTAAAGGACGCGCCATGACAACCGAAAACTCAGTAACTCAGGATCCGGAACTCAAAACAATTCTTTCATATGTTAAGGATCTACCCAATATCTGCTCGCTCGCAGGACTGGGTTGCACTTTGCTTGCGATCTATTTCCTTATTGTGGGCATCTACCCGGCGGCCATGATTGGCATGATTTGGGCCGTCGCATTTGACTGGGCCGATGGGCTTATTGCGCGCCGGATGAAAGGTCGAACTGGGTCTGACCAGAAATTCGGAGGACAGCTTGACCTGCTAATTGATATTGTAAGCTATGGCATTACACCGGCCATTTTGGTGCTGAGTTATGCCAGTTTCAACCCAGCTTTTTTGCCCGTCGTTTTTGTAATGTTGGTTTTTGGCGCCATTCGGCTGAGCTACTTCAGCACCTTCGGTCTTTCCGGTGGGTCGAAATATACTGGACTGGCCATTGATAATAATAGCATTATTCTTGTCTTCATAGTCATGTTTGAAGGGCTTTTCAGTGGTCAGGTGTTTTCCATCTTTCTCGCCGCCTGCGGTTTGGGCCTTGCCATCTTGAATGTCTCTCAGATTAAAACACCCAAGCTTTCCGGGAACCCAAGAAACGTCGTTCTTCTCGCGGCCTATACAATTGGTGTATCCATTTTCTATGGCTGGAAGCTTCTATAGAAACTGAATTGCGAAGAGTGACGCAAAGGGGGGTATTAAATGCTCCCCCCTTTGAACACCTTGTTGATGGTCCAGATGCCCTCTCTCTATTTGCCCATGGGATGACGCAAATGACATCCCATCGACAGATAAAGATGCCGTCGGTTGGGGCATCCAAACCATCAACAAGGTCAATCTAAAGGCACTAATTTAAGTCACATGCCGTGCCCGTGCGCCGCGCTCGATCGCCGCAGCGTGAAGGCGGTCGATGTTCAGCTCATAGCGGATCTCGGCCAGAAACTCCAATTCGGTGGCATTCAGACGTCCGTCTGAGGCCGCCACGTCGCAGGCCAGCGCATAGGCGGTCTCGAACAACCGCTCAGGCAGATTGTCACGGACCAGACCAAACAGGGCATCCAGCCCATCCTCTTGTTCAAACAGGTCCAGCACGGTCTGCGACATCCGTTTGATCCGGTCGATATCATAATCGGCAAATACCGGCAGCATGTTTACCGCCGACTGGATCTCTACCAGCTCGGCTGTGCGCATGTTCTCGTCCGAGGCAGACACCGCCACCATGATCGCAACAAGGCAATCCTGTGGGGTAAGCGGGTGTGGGGTCGGCTCGGTCATCACAGGTATCCTTTTTGTAGGTTTGCTTAGATTACGATAGGGAGGCAATGGCCCGGGTTCAACTCTTGGCGCTGCAAATGGCTAATAAATGGGCGGTGGGCCGCCTGCTGTTCATTGACTCATGCTGCGCCAGCACAATAGACCGGGCCAGTCGGCTGCATAGGTAGCTGAATACGCGATGCGACCCATTAGGGGTCATCCGATGGAGAACGATATGTCTGATCTGCGCGAAACTGCTCTGCAGAGCAAAGCCTGGCCGTTTGAAGAAGCCCGCAAGGTGCTCAAACGTTTTGCCAAGGGCGCGCCGGAGAAGGGTTTTGTATTGTTTGAGACCGGTTATGGCCCCTCGGGACTGCCGCATATTGGCACCTTTGGCGAGGTCGCCCGCACCACCATGATCAAACGTGCGTTTGAAGTGATCAGCGACATTCCGGCCAAACTGGTCTGCTTTTCCGATGATCTGGATGGCATGCGCAAGGTGCCCGGCAATGTGCCCAATCCCGAAGCGTTGGCTGAGCATCTGCAAATGCCACTGACCTCGGTGCCAGATCCCTTTGGCACCCACGACAGTTTTGGTGAACATAACAACGCCATGCTGCGCCGCTTCCTGGATGCCTTTGGCTTTGAGTATGAATTTTACTCGGCCACCGAATTTTATGGCTCTGGTCAGTTTGATGCGGTGCTGAAACGCGCCTGCGAAAAATACGATGACATTATGGCGGTGATGCTGAAGAGCTTGCGCGAAGAGCGCGCGGCAACTTATTCGATCTTCCTGCCGTTCCACCCGGAAACGGGTCGGGTGCTGTATGTGCCGATGAAAAAGGTCGATGCGGTCAACCACACCGTGACCTTTGACGATGAGGACGGCAAGGAATGGACGCTGCCGGTCACTGGCGGCAATGTGAAACTGCAGTGGAAGCCGGATTTTGGCGCTCGTTGGGCGGCTTTGGGCGTCGATTTTGAGATGTACGGCAAGGATCACAGCACCAACACGCCGATCTATGACAAGATCTGCCGCATTCTGGGCCAGCCGGCGCCGGACCATTTCACCTATGAACTGTTTCTGGACGAGAACGGCCAGAAGATCTCCAAAACCAGCGGCAACGGCATTTCGATCGACCAGTGGCTGACCTATGCCAGTGCCGAGAGCCTGACGTATTTCATGTATCTCAAGCCCAAGACGGCCAAGCGGATGCATTTCGACGTGATCCCCAAGGCGGTGGACGAGTATCACCAGCAGCTGCGGGCCTATGAGAAACAGGATCTGAAGGCGCGGCTGAACAACCCAGTCTTCCACATCCACGGCCACAATGTGCCCGCGTCGGACATGGTGGTGCCCTTTGCCATGTTGCTGAATATCGCCAGTGTCTCCAACGCCGAGGACAAAGAAACGCTGTGGGGTTTCATCAACAAATACGCTCCTGATGCGACGCCAGAAGCCAATCCAACCCTGGATCAGGCGGCTGGCTTTGCGGTGGCCTATTTCAACGATTTCGTGAAACCGGCCAAAGTTTACCGTTTGCCCACTGATCAGGAACGCGTTGCACTGTCTGATCTGGCTGAGGCGTTGAAATCGCCCGAGGCAGCACTGGCGGCGATTGCCAAAAAGAACGAGATCGACGGTAAGGATGATCCACTGCCCGAAGTTGACTTTGGCAGCGACGAATTCCTGCAGTCGGTGGTCTTTGCCATTGGCAAGATCCACGGCTTCGAGCCACTGCGCGCCTGGTTCTCGGCAATCTACGAGGTGCTGCTGGGCGCAACGCAGGGCCCACGGTYTGGTGGCTTCATCGCGCTGTACGGTGTCGACGAAACCCTTGCGCTGATCGACAAGGCGCTGGCAGGCGAGCTGGTTTARGACGCTCCCACCGCTATTTTAGAGGCCGTGTCTAACCTGAAGGCTGGGCGCGGCCCTTTTTTGTTCGTACACCCACGGGACGGGCGCCCTTTATGCTGTTGCCCAGTTGGCGAACGCCCTGCTTGGGCTGAATTAACTCCGCTGCCTTAAACCCTCTCCTCCAAACGCATAGGCGCTGTTGGAAAGGGTTTTACACATGAACAAGGCAATCACCGAGGGCGTCGCATTGATGCCGCCCGTATTTGCGGATGGTCTGGATGTCTGGTCCAGTGGCGACGGCACGCCGGGGTCTGATAGCTATGACGGTGCCGTCAATGCGGCCTATGTGCCGGCGGATGCGGATTTTGGCGGTTGTCTGGAGCTGCAAAAAACCGACACGACCCAGAAACTGCGCCATATGGGGCAAACCCCGTTGCTGCCCGGCTGCTATCTGCAAATCAAGGCGCGTGTCAAAGCCATCAGTGGCGCATTGCCCAGCGTGCGCATCGCCGCCTGGGCCGGAGGCTCGGGCAGCAGCCATATCAGCGGCGTGGTGGAGGTCGGCCCAAGTACTACGTTGACCAGCTACGGCGAGGTGGTCGAGATCAGCGCCATTGTTGGCACCGGCGCGCGCGGTGGCGTTGATATGGCCTGGGGCCGCAGCGCAACTTATGGCCATATGGGGCTGGACCTGACCGGACCCAGCGGCGGCGTGGTGCGGGTTGACGACATCGAGATTGTCGACATCACCAGTGCATATCTGCGTGACATGCTTAGCCTGGTGGATGTCACCGACTTTGGCGCTGTAGGGGATGGCTCCACCAATGACGCGCCCGCGTTTGATGCCGCTGACGATGCCGCGGATGGCCGCCGCATTCTGGTGCCGTCTGGCGTGTTTTATCTGGGCGATACTGTGTCGTTGAACCATCAGGTGGTGTTTGAGGGCACGGTGGAGATGCCCAGTGACAAGATGTTGCTGCTGACCAAGAATTTCGACTTTCCAACTTATGCCGCCGCCTTTGGCAACGAAGAACTGGGGTTCAAAAAGGCGTTCCAGGCGCTGATCAACAATGCTGATCATGAATCTCTGGATCTGGGGGGGCGCAAGGTCAGCTTGAGCGGGCCGGTGGACATGCAGGCGGCGGTGCCCAACAAGAGTAGCTACTCTACCCGCCGGGTGATCCGAAATGGCCAGATCGAGGCACAATCCGGGGCAGCCTGGGACACGGTGATAGTGAGCGCGCAGGCGACTTATGACCCTGGGGATTCCCGCAAGCTAAAGTCGGTGGCCAATATCGCCAATATCCCGGTTGGATCGCTGGTCGAAGGCAGCGGGGTAGGGCGCGAGATCTATGTAAAATCCAAAAACACTGGCGCTGGTGAGTTGACCCTGAATGCGCCGCTGTATGATGCGGCAGGCACCCAGGTGTTTACCTTCAAAGATTTCAAATACATGTTGGATTTCAGCGGCTTCAGCTCGCTCAGCAAGTTTGGCATCACCGAGGTTGAGCTGCAGTGCAACAGCCATTGCAGCGCCATCCGCCTGGCCCCTGCGGGATCGGTGTTCAGCCTGGATCGCTGCTTTATCTCGCGGCCCAAGGATCGTGGTATTTCGTCAATCGGCACTGGCTGTCAGGGCATTCTGGTCGACAATTGCCAGTTCCTATCAGCAGAAGAGGCCGAAGATGTACCCGACCGCACCTCGGTGGCGCTGAACGTCAACGCCAATGACGCCAAGCTGCGCAACAACCGGGCCACCAAGTTTCGCCATTTTGCGCTGCTGGCGGGGGGCAACAACACGGTGACGGGCAATCACTTCTTTCAAGGCGACACGATATCCAACGGTGTGCGCACCGCCGGGCTGATCATTGCCAGCACCTATTGCTCCACCACGGTGGCGGACAACTATATCGACAATTGCTTTATTGAGTGGACAAACGAGCAGGATCCCACCCCGGATTTCACCGGTGGGTTTTCGTTCAGCGCGCTGTCGGTCACCGATAATGTGTTCCTGTCTGGCGACGTTGCCCCCTGGTTCAGCTATATCGTGCTCAAGCCCCACGGCAGCGGCCATTTCCTGAACGGCGTGTCGGTCAGCGGCAACAAGTTCCGTTCGATCAACGGATCAATTGACCGGGTCGAGCGGGTGGATACCAGCTTTTCCGGGCTGGATTTCAGTCGCACCAAAAACGTGTTCTTTGAGGGCAATACCTTCCACAATGTGGATGCCTCGGTGGCCAACCCGCTGCGAGTCCGGCACGTGCAATCCTCGGCGGCCAAGACCTGGACCATTGATCCCGGTGATGCGCTGCCCTTTGGTGGCAGGTCGCGCGGCGTCGACAGTGTGATCGCGCTGGGTGCCATCACCACCAGCGGTGGGTCGGCGCGCTACGCCATGCCTTATGCCAAGCTGGAGCAGGGCAGCAGCAAGGATCAGGTCGATCTTGTTTGGGAGGAATCGGTGCGCGGTGAGGTGCAATTGACCCTGCGTATGGATAAGTGATCAGCCCGGACTCAGATCTTTTGCGTTTAGGTGAAAGGCCTTGCCAAAACCGCCGTTCAGATGGGCCTCACTGACCTGGAAACGGACAAAGGCAAAATCGGCAAAGCCAATATAAAGCTTTGCCTTGGGATGGTCGCGCAGATAATGCGCGGCCAGATCGCCGTAGCCATCCTCCCCATGGCGCAAAAATGAGGCGCGACAGATCAGGCTAAGCCGGGGGTGGGTCAGTGGGTCACCTTTTCCCCCCGGTTCTCCGACCAGCAGTGAACAGGCAGGATTGGCCATTAGCGCGCGGGTGTGGACCGACAGCGATGAGACCAGACTAATGGGGCGGCCCTCAGGGTCCAGGCCAAAGGCAACGCGGGTGACCAGCGGAGTGCCCGCCTCCATGATCACCCCGAGTGCAGCAAAGCGCGCCTTGGCGATCAGGCCGGTTGCCAAGGCGCGGGCCTCGTCGTCGGTGGGGCGGATTGGGCTGGTCATGGTGTCGCTGTCCTCGGGTTGTTTCTAAAACCTGTGCCACACTCCGACTTTGAGGCCAAGGCTGCGCTGGGTGGTCACCCGATGTTGCGCGCCAATCAGCAGCTGGGTGTCCCGGGTCAGCGGGATCTGCAGGCTTGGCGTGATGGTATAGAACAAGGGCTGGCCCGAGATTTTAGCGGTTTCAATCTGCAGAATGGGACGCAGGTGTTTTCCATCTGACAGCCCGATTGTGGCGTCCAGTTTCAGGATCGGTTCGGACTTAAGACCGCGCATTTCATAAGCGCCATCAATGGCCAGCCATCCAGGTCCCCAAATGCTGTCAAATGCCCGCCCATAAGACAGTGTCACTTTTTGCATCAGCACCCAGGAGTTGAGATAGTGACTGCCACCCAGGGTCAGTTCAACCGCCAGACGATAGCTGCGGGATGCCTGACCCACCGGTAGGCGGACAAAGACCAGAGCATGACCTGACAGAGTATCGTTGTCATTCAGATCGACCCCAAGCGTCACATTAGAGGTCAGACCATAGTCAGCGTAATAGCCAAATTCAGAGCTCCACTGGCCATTGCTGCTCCGCTGGGTCACGGTTGCCGAGGCAAAACCGCTGCCTTGTTCGCGCAGCCAGGCCCCGGACCAGGCTGGAGCGGTGTCCAGAACAAACAACCAGATGGCAAATAAAACGCGAAACATGACAAACAACCCCAAGGATAATTGGGCGGCGATCATGGTTAATATTGGGTTACTTTTTTGGTGCCTGCCGTCGGCCCGGGGCGATTTAACCCACAGATTGCTGAAAACGCTTCTGCTTTTGGGGAAACCCCGCGTAGGCTGAAGATATTCACCGGAGGAGCCAAATGCCAACAATCGCCAAAACCGCTGATATCCAGACCGTCATCACCACCTTTGAAATGACGCCGGGCACCTGCCAGGATCTGCTGGATGCCCTGACCGAGGCCTACGCCGAGTTCATCTCGTTACAGCCTGGATTTGTCGCCGCTGGCCTACACGTCAATGACGCCCAGACCCGGATTGCAAATTACTCTCAATGGGACCGCCGCGAGGATTTCTTGTCCATGCTACGAACGCCTGAAATGCGCAACCGTAACCGCAAAATTCACGAGTTATGCCGCAGTTTTGAACCGGTGATGTACGACGTTGCCGCGACGTTTGGCTAACCTCCAAACGTTTCACTTTGGCATGCCTCAGCGTCATCCGGCCAAAAATATCCCGGGGGTGAATTGGCCGCAAGGCCAAGAGGGGGCTGCGGCCCCGTCCACTCGCAAGTCTGGCCACGGAGTGGGCCAATGCCCGCGCTACGCTCTTTACAATAGATCCGTCCGTCCACTGGGTAACGCAACTAGATGGGCTAGGTGACAAAACAAGGACTGCAGTTGCGATGGTGGCTGTTGCAAGCTTGGTCCACCGTCAGGAAATAGGCTGACATGGATCAAGGCAATAGGGCGCGTTCACAGGTAGTCTGAGACCAGACCATAGTAGGAGACCTTTGATGTATCACAAAATTCTGGTGCCAATATCTTTTGATCCCGACCGCGATATCAACGGACCACTAAAGCTGGCCAAGCTGCTGTGTACCTCTGGCGGGGCGGTGACGCTGTTGCATGTGGTCGAACATATTCCATCTTATGCCATCTCCTATATGCCGCTGGACTATCTGGCCCAGGCCCGCGAGGCCCTGCAGACTGAACTCGACAGTCTGGCGGCCACCTTGCCGCATGCCATGGGTGTGGTGATCGAGGGGCATTCAGGGCGTTCCATTCYGGACTGGGCCGACACCAACAACCCGGACCTGATCATCATTGCCTCGCACCGACCGGGAATGCAGGATCTTCTGCTTGGGTCCACCGCCTCGCAGGTGGTGCGTCATGCGGCCTGTGCGGTGCATGTGGTACGGTGAACTTGCTTGATTAAGACAGAATACGAACGGGAGCTGGGTGTTTGTGCGCTCAGCCTTTCCGTGTATTATTGCGCCAAATGGGAGGAAACCACGTGCGTTTTTTAGTTATTTTAATAATCTCCGGTATTGCATCTGGCTGGGCTTTGACCGCCGCAGCCAAACCGGTTGGAATTACTCCGACGATTGATGAAATCACAGTGCCGACGCCCAATGGCGACGTCAGCATTTCCCGTGTTCAGGACAATGAAAACCGGGTTGACGACGGCTGGACACGGACCTCGCGGGCCTGCCCTCCGTTTTGCATTCAACCGATGACACCCGCCGAAGGGGTGACCACGATCGGCGAGCTGGAACTGCTGCAGATGTTGGTCGATCCAGAAATGCTGGTGATCGACAGCCGGGTGGTGGAACACTTCATCGGCGGCTCAATCCCTGGTGCGCTGAGCATTCCCCATAGTGAGGTCACGGATCGGCTGGATGAGCTGGGGTGTGAGATTGATTTTGACGGGTTTGACTGTCAGGCCGCAAAAACCGTGGCGTTGTTTTGCAACGGCCCTTGGTGTGGTCAGTCGCCAAGCGCGGCGCGCAATATGATTGCAGCGGGATATCCGGCTGACAGGATTTTCTATTATCGCGGCGGCATGCAGAACTGGCGGATGCTGGGGCTGACCGTCACCAAGTAAGCGTAGAATGGCGGGGCGGTCCCC
>NVUP01000039.1 GCA_002401945.1 Paracoccaceae bacterium | reverse complement strand
GCCACTGTCATCACCGGGCAGACGATAACACTCCCTGTTGGGACAGAAACACTGTCCCTGACGATCCAGGGCGGCGGCAGTGGTGGCCGGGGCGGTGGCCTGCCTGGAATGGGTTACATTGGTGCAACCGGCAGCCCTACAGTGGTGAAGCTTAAAGATGGCATAAGCACTGTCGAGACCTACACCGCAAATGGTGGTGGTGGCAGCTCAAGACTATCACCAAACACACGCCCGTCTGAGCGGCGTGGTGATCGAGTGCCTGCCCTACGCTGAGTTTATCGCCCGCTATGACCGGCCCATCGCGCTGTTCTACCTGGATCCGCCCTACTGGGGCTGCGAGGACGACTATGGCAAGGCGATGTTCGCACCGGAGGATTTTGAAACGCTGGCGGGGTGGATGAAAACGGCCAAGGGCAAGGCGCTGATGTCGATCAACGATGCGCCCGAGATCCGCGAGATCTTTGCCGGGTTCCACATGGAAGAGGTTCAGGTCAGCTACTCCGTCGCCCACAAAGAGACCGCCAGGGGGCGGCATGGCGAGCTGTTGATACGGAACTTTGATCTGTAGGCCAAACCGCTGCAGCCGGTAACGGGGTGGTCCCATTGGCTGCAGCGCGCGCGTTTGAAGCGTWKAAAAAGGARCTTTYGAACGGGRCGTGAGYMMYGTTCAAGACATCGACCATCACTGAATAGGCCTTGCAACGACTGCTCTGCGGAGATTTGCGGTCATTCACGGTTGTTGACCCAACTGGTGCTATCGGCCCTGAGCGGACCTTCGTGGACGGCGCAGAGAATGGCGGCAAGGAGCCCAAGTTAACGGCTTAGTATTCTTCAGAGACAGAGAGAAAGAGCTCCAGARGATTAAATTCAGGATCGGACTTCAGCGCAGCACCACATCTCCATACTATAGAAAGCGAAGACTTGACGACAGCCCATTGCATCAGACGAAGCGGCTCGACTTCGAACTGCTTGCTCCACATATTACAAAGATATCGGACCCGCTCTACGTCACAAACCAAATCAGTGGCGCCCTTCGGATTGCGAAAGGCATTCGCCAACTCATACGTTCGTTCTCCCAAAATCCCTTTTGCATCAAACGCGCAGTAGCCCCTTTCGCCAAGACGAATGTTATCGTGGTGCAGATCGCCATGAAGTGGCCGAATGTCATGCTGTTGCTCGATGAGCTGCCTAGCCAAGTTTTGACATCGCAAGACATTCTTGCGGGCCGATGGCGGGCATTCCTGTGCGAAATTTACCGAAAAAAGCGCTTCAAACCAGTCTTCTAGCTTCGGGTATTCGTCTTTGTATTCGGGAGGGAAACGGTGAATCCGGTTCGCTACAGCGACAAGTTCTTTCGCGGTTCTTTGGTCTTCGCCGCATCGGGTTAGATCACCCAAAGAATGCCCATCAAGCCACTCCATCAGCGCGGATGTTGAGTTGCATCGATAGACATTTACCGCCGCGTTGCCGTTCAAAGACTTTAGAAAGGAGAAACCGGTAGATTCGTTTCCCATGCCCCGCTTCTTGTAAATTTTAAGGGCCGCACTCTGGCCATCCGCACGTCTCACTTTCCAAACTTCGGCAATTGCCGTTTCCTCGACAAAACTTGGGGACGAGATGTCGAATTCGACCAACAACGCTTCAGGTGGGGTGGATTTTGCACTCATTCCGAGTTCATACACTTGTGATGTTTCGGAGTGAAGTGCGGTAGGATGTCAGGGGCTGCTTTGTCCGCGCTGCAGTCGTCGGTATTCCTTTGCATGTTGACTTATACGTCACTGTAACGTCGGTTCAGATTGAATCGGGCATGGTGTTGTGTATTGAAAGCCTGATCGCAGAACCGGGACCTGAAAGTGTCAAACTGGAAACACAGGTTTTGATAACTGACACAGGCTGGGAACGGCTAGATAGCTTTCCCTAGGATGCCGTCTGATGTAGCAAACTTTTGTGCGCCAAGACATWGTACAGAAAGCAAACCATGACCAATGATTCCCACATACCCTCCGGCGATCCAATTGTGTTGGACGGGGTATCGCTGACCTGTGCAAAACTGGTAAAGGCCGCACATCAGAAATCAAAAGTGGCGTTCACCGAAGACGCCCGGCAACTGATCATCAAAGGTCGCGAGGTCGTGCAAAGCGTCGTGGCCAGCGGCGCCCCCGGTTATGGGATCACCACCGGCGTTGGATCACAGAAGGATTTCAAGGTCTCAGCAGACAATGTGCAGGACTATAATCGCCGACTGGCCCGGGCACATTCGACCCATATTGGTGGTGCGGTGCTGCCGAAAAGCCGCGTGCGGGGTGCTTTGGTTATCCTGGTCAATGAATTTTCGCTTGGATTATCTGGCGTTTCGGAACCATTGGTTCAATTGATCACTGACCAGATCAACGAGGCCACTATGCCTGAGGTGTCCTCATACGGGACGGTGGGTGCGGCTGATCTGATACCAATGTCACAGATCGCGAACTGGCTGCAAAACATGCCGGAAGCGCAGGAACTTGGCATTCCAGGCCCCAAGGAAACGCTGTCTCTGATCAATACCAATGCGATCACCCTGGCCACTGGTGCAGAAGTATTGATGGAAGCTCAGGAGATCCTGGAGATGGCAAATCTGTCGCTGGCATTTGCGCTAGAGGCATTTCGCGGCAATCTGGATTCGATCTCCGAAAAAGTGAACCTCGCTCATCAGCGTAAGGGCCAGGCGCAGGTCAGCTCGGATGTGCGTCACCTTCTGCAAAACAGTCAACTCTGGGAAGATGGCCAAGCACGGCGCATTCAGGACCCGCTGAGCTTTCGCTGCGCTTCACAGATTCAGGGTGCGGTCAGCGAACTGCTCGACCGAGCGATAGAAGTCTGGGATCAGGAGCTGAATTCCGTCACAGACAACCCGATTGTCGATACCGCTGATCATTGTGTTCGCTCCCACGGCAATATGGATTCTACGCGTATGACCTTGGCCATTGATGGGTTGCGGCAAGCCTTTGCCAAAACACTGGATATCGCCGGAGAGCGGCTGCACAAACAACAGTGGACCGAGTTTTCCGGCCTGCCTACGGGCTTCGCCGATGCCAACAGCCCACTGGGCGGCGTTCAGTTCCTGAACCTTGGTCATTTGGCCGCGTCACTCATCACATCCGCCAAGATATGGGCCGCGCCTTCACTGCTCTTGTCWGTCGGCCAACTGGCAGACGGGGTGGAAGACACTGCAGGCCATGCGTTACATTCGGTCGCTGACTTTGAACGTATYCTGGGAGCAGCCCGTYTGGTWTTRTCCATTGAAATTATAGTTTCGATCTGGGCTATCAACAAACGCGGGCTGCCAACGTCAGCACTGGGTGAGAGTCTTCGGGACCACGTCACTCAAATCACTCCGATGCTGCCAATCGGAAAAGAAGGACTGGAAGTATTTTCAATCGAACCGAYCGTTGAGACACTTCGCTCCCTCAGTAAGCACCTAAATTTCACGTCTAAGTAAAATGGGCAATCATGCTGAGCCTCCCCCCAAAAAGTGGTCCGCGCCTAGGGATTGGATCAAAGCCGTCGGTGCCAAGACGGCTTACATTGAGCCTGGGTCCCCTTGGGAGAACGGATACTGCGAAAGTTTCAACGGGAGAATGCGTCCCTTTCATGCATGTAAACAGCCGAGATCTTTGTGCTTGGCGTTTCCGGCTCGATCCTTCCTGCCCGCGTGTTGCGCGCCGCCATGGCGGCCTCGGCCATCGCTGCCCCCAGTGTTGACTCGGCCGCCGCCCTGCCCTCCGAGGCCGAGATGTTGCAAAGCATCGATCAGCTCCCGGCAATCACAGCGCCTTGCGCCAGGTGGAATTGATGCGGTTGCAGGCAAGCACCGGCCTGCCATTCATGATGGTTGACGGGTTGGGCTGGGTTTAGCAGCGCTGGGTGATTGTGCGGGTTGAGGAAAAGAAGAGTTATCTGATGCTTGATGGTGCCCCCCGCAAGATCGAGTTTTCCCTGACTCTGCGTTCTTATGGGAGGGATCTGGCATGACGCTTTATCGCACCCGTGACGGCGATATGATCGACGCCAGACTTCCAGATCATTGCCAATTCCGTGGACCAAACCGCCCTATTCAAGGATCGTTTGACCGGCCTCATTCTGACCGATGAAGCTGGGCAGAAATCGGACACGGTGCAGATCACTTTGGACAACCGCATCACCCTGCCCGACGTGGGTGCTGTCCTGGACATCAGCCTCAGCTTTGTGGAAAGTGGGCTGACACCGACGGGCCGCTATGTGGTTGATGAGCTGTCCGGCGAGTTGTTCCCCGCCACCCTGACCATCAGCGGCAAGGCAGCCGATATGCTCGGCGGTATCAAATCCCCCAAAAACCGCAATTGGAACGAGGTCACCCTGCAGGATATCGTCGCCAAAATTGCCGGTGAAAACAGCCTAAAATCCGCCATTAACGACAGTCATCAAGGCCAAGTTCTACGGCTATTTGGCGCAGACCGCTGAGAGTGATTTGAACTTCCTAACCCGTTTGGCGCGCGACCTGGACGCCACTGCCAAACCTGCAGGCGGTGCCCTGGTGTTTGTGAAACGCGGTGAGGGTAAGGCCGTCGATGGGTCCGACCTGCCGGTGCCGGTGATCACCCTGGCGCAGATGAGCCGGGGCAATTGGAAGGCCAGCGGCCGAGGTAAGTATGGCARCGTCATAGCTGAGTGGTCCGAGCTGGGCGCGGCCAAGGTCAACAAGGTCAGCGCAGGCGACAAAGAACCCCTGCTGCAATTGCGCCACCGNKMMTGMCWSYSMRKGKSARGMYSRMSASCMMRSAMYTGWSSKYSYWSWKSMTKSRTATCGAACGGCCGCTCCCAGCCCTGAGCAGCCGTTGGTGTTCGGCGCAGTGAATTCACACTTGCAGCCCTTTTACGACCTTGGTGCGCGGTACAGCATCCGACATGAAGGGCGGAATCAGAAGTTCGCTGCAATGAACACCAATGGCTGCTGTGCGCGGGTAGCGGGATTTGCAAACCGGTGTCTCTAACCCAAAGCAGACGCTCATGTTGACAAGGTCTGCTTTGGGCCAATTTGTTTTGTTATCCCCAGAAATCGTCCGTGACCGGCAACGCAAGCGCCTGTGCTGAAGCCAAGGACGCGGCCTCGTCCGCGCCGCCGACAACAATTGTGACAGTGGCCTGATCGGTGCCCCGTGGCCATCCGAAATAGTGTAGGTGAACGTGTCTTCCAGTGCTTGACCCGTGTTCAGGGCCTGGATTTCTGCGGCCATTGTTCCATCGTATGTCAGGGTTCCTGTTTCAGCGTCATATGTCACACTGGCCCCATACTGACTGGTGCCGGTATCCAGCGAGAAGATGAACTCGTCTCCCTCAGGATCAGTGTCATTGGACAAAAGATCTGCCACATCAATTGTGACCGGGCTGTCTTCCCCGGTGAATGCTGCACTGGTGATATCACCATCCACATCAAATATGCGAACCGCTATGTCTGCCTCGTTGGTATCACTTAAGTATTCACCAGTCCACGTGATGGCAAACCGACCGTCGCTTAGTGCGGTAATGTCGGGATCATAGGTCCCCCCAGCATCGGTCACTTCAACCGTGAAAGCGCTGCTGTTTTGGCTTCCGTCGGGGTTGAAAACCTGAGCGCGAACTGAGCCTCCGGGACCTTCGGCCCAAGTAACGACAAACCGACCATCGTCCAGGCATGTTGCGGCAACTGAAAAATATGCACTACCTGCCAATTCTACCTGGAATTCGCCGATTGCTTCGGTTCCGTCAGCATTGAAAATTGTGGCAAAGTACCCCGAATTATCAGGATCATCAAGGCGACTTGTAAACCGGAAAACAATAGCTTGGCCGTTTGGGGAAACCTCAACAATAGGATAGCGATGATGTACGGTCGCAGAAGCATCGTCTGTCAACGACTGAGTGGAGGTCAAGGTTCCGGTTTCATCGAAAAAGTCAACCAAGATGTCATAAGCGTTATCCAACGTGCCCCCGCCGGACATCCGGGTTATAATAAATCCACCGTCAGGAAGTGCAGCAATGCTGGGGCTTGTTTCGTTACTTTCTGGATTTGAATCGAGCGTAATCTGGTCCCCAACTCTTACCCCTCGATTGTCAAATACAGCAACAACGACATCGGTTGAATAGCCAGAAGAAAGAGTGCGTTCGTTCTGCATCCAGGTGACAGCAAAACCGCCATCTTCAAGTCCAACGATTTGTGGGAAATGCCGACCCTGCCCAGTTTCATCGTTAACAAGGAACTCGTCGGAAACCCGGGTCCCGTCTGCCTCAAATACCCTTGCTTTAATGCTCCAGGGAGATGGGTTTACGCCGTCTTGTGATTTCCAGGTCACGACATAATTGCCGTTTGCCAGTACTGCTATATCTGGATCGAACTGCTGACCTTCGGTCAGGTCGTTGATGCGAAATTCATGACTTGTGGGGACGCCACTTTGGCTGAAGGAACGCCCCCGAATGCCGCCGGACTGATCGCCCTCAGTATTGGCGTTGGTTTGCCAGGCTACAAAGTAACTACCGTCGTCAAATGTGACGATTGACGATCCCGTCTGGCGCCCCGGAGTGTCTTGATTGACTAGGATTTCCTCGCCAGCGTCAATTGTTGCTTCAGGTGCAGTTTCATCAACAAGAAGGTCATCAACCGCAGTTGGCCCGTCATTTTCGCCCACCAACGACACATTCACTAGGGCTTCGAACACCTCGCCATATGGGTCGATCACCGAATAGGTAAAGCTGTCTTCAAACACCTGGCCTTCGCCCAAGTATTGCAGCACGTCATCCGCATTGTAGGTGATGTTCTCGCCATCATAAGTGACGCGGATGCCAGATGTGCTGTATTCGCTCACGGTAAAGTCGGGGAGACGGTCCCCCAGGCCTTCGTCATTGGCCAGTAGGCTCGATAGGGAAATAACCAGAGGATCTTCACCCTGTCCCGTCACTTGGTCATCGACTAGGGTTGGGTCTCCCTCCCAGGTTAGATCCAGCAAAGTGCCATCACCCTGGAAATAGATCGCCTCAAATCCGCTAAGCTGGTCCGAGCCTGCATCGGACACCTGTGAATCTACTGAGGTGATTTCAACACGAGACGATGACCGCTCAAGGATGTAATCGCTGAAAGAGCCTGCGTAATAGGCAATGTCATAGCCATCGCCCGCAGAAATCTTGTCGTTGCCCTGACCGCCCCAGATCCTGTCGTCACCATCACCAGTCTGGATAGTATCGTTGCCGTCGCCACCATAGATGATGTTATTACCGTCTCCAGTACGAATTTTGTCGCTACCAGCCCCAGAATGGATCTCGCCATCCCCATTTCCGACGCGAATGTCGTCCTTGCCATCCCCCGTGAAGATAAAATTATATCCGTTTCCGGTCGATATTTTATTGTTACCGTCACCCGTGGCTATCTGGTTAAATCCATCTCCGGCACGAATGCTGTTGTTGCCGTCCCCAACATAAATAGACGCCTGCCCATCGCCGACAGTGATCCGGTTATTGCCGTCGCCCGAATAAATCTCGTTGTCGCCATCCCCAAGGGAGATGGTGTTTTTTCCATGCCCGGCAAAGACGCTCATGATCCCATCGCCAGCGGAGATCTTTTTATCGCCATCGCCTGTGGAAAAAGTGCCATACCCATCGCCGATGCGGATGTCATCTTTGCCATCGCCGGTCTTAATATCGACGACACCGTCCCCTACCGAAATTTTATTGGCGCCACCTTCATCCCTGATCCGATTGGTGCCAGACCCCAGCTTGATGGTGTCATTGCCATCGCCGGTGCGGATATCATTGTCACCGTCGCCGCTGGAAATAGAGTTTTTCCCGTTGCCAGCATCGATTATGTTTTCGCGTCCTTTGACACGAATAGTATCGTTACCATCACCGGTGATGATGTAGCTCCCACCGGTCCCCGCATCGACCCGGTTGTTTCCGTCACCCGCCAGAATTTCGTTGAAGCCATTGCCAACCTTGATGGTGTCATTGCCATCGTGGGTGACTATGAAATTGAATCCGTCGCCGCTGGAAATTTTATTATTGCCACCCTCGGACTAGATGTCGTTGTTGCCATCGCCGAGCCGAATATCGTCATTGCCTGAGCCCGTGTGGATTTGACTATCTCCGTCACCCGTTTGTATGCGGTTGCGGCCTTCACCAGCGGTTATGGAGTTTTCTCCATCCCCTGCTGTGATCCTGTCGTCACCCTTCCCGGTATTGATGTCATTGTAGCCGTCGCCGACGGAGATAGTATTATTGCCATCCCCAGCATTAATCCGGTTATCACTTCCGCCCGCGCGAATAGAATCGGCCCCATCGCCTGTCTCGATTTTGTTGAAACCATCCCCGACCGTAATGCTATTGTTGCCAGCTCCGGCCTTGATGATGTTGTTTCCGTTCCCGGCTCGAATGTCGTCCTTGCCGTCACCTGTAGTGATTTCATTGTCACCAAGGCCGACAGTGATTTTATTGGTCCCATGGCCAGCATCGATAGTGTTTGTGCCGTCGCCAACACTTATCTGGTCGTTATCATCGCCAGTCAGGATCACATTATGGCCGTCGCCGACGGTTATCTTGTTGGAACCGCCACCTGCTGAAATCCAGTTGTTACCATTGCCTAGGCGAATGTCATCCCTGCCGCTGCCAGAACTGACATTATTATGTCCGTCGCCAGCACTAATTTTGTTATCACCTTCACCGGCGTCGATATTGCTATCTCCGTCGCCCAAACGGATGTCATCCTTACCTTTGCCAGTTGAGATCTGATTGTCGCCGTCGCCTGCCTTAATCGTATTTGATCCGTTGCCGGCCTCAATTTTATTGGCGTCATTACCAACGGTTATCTTGTCGTTGCCATCACCTGAGATGATTTCATTGAACCCATCCCCCACTATGATCTGGTTGTTTCCCGCGCCCGCGTTGAYCCGGTTGTTGCCATCACCGAGAGTGACTTTATCGGCGCCACTGCCAGTTTCTACGTCATTGTCCCCATCACCCACTGTGACCCGATTGGCGCCATCCCCAGCCGCAATTATGTTGTTTCCGTTGCCAAGGCGGATGTCATCTTTCCCCGCACCTGTTGTAATTTCAGTGTCCCCGTCCATACCGTTAATACGGTTATTGCCACCGGTGCTGACAATCACGTTGGCTCCGCGACCAAGAGTAATTTGATCGTTGCCTTTGCCGGAGTGGATAAGGTTGTCGCCATTGCCAACCGAGACACGGTTGGTTCCATCGCCGACCTGGATCAAGTTGGTTCCATCGCCAACGGTTACACTGTCGTTGCCGCGTCCTGCGTCGATATCATTATCGCCATCCCCTGCCGTAACCCGGTTATTCCCTTCGCCCGCGTTAATGGTATAACTTTCATCGTCGACACTAATTTTGTCGGCGGCATTCGTCCCAGTAATCACTTGCCCGTTCATTCTCGCACCTATCAATTAATAAACTCATGTACGGAAACTAGCCAGCGCCACCTATGCGTGTCATCACCTATCAAGTTACAATTTTAAAGTAGGGCGTTTTAGGTATTTGAATTCTAACAACATCTTGTTGCATCCAACTCGACTATCACGAAGGCAGATCCGTATCCTGTAAGGCCCCCCGACGGTAGGCGTTGAGCCAATCCTTTCACCTAGGGTCAGGACTCATACCCAAAATAACACGATGGATGCGAGAGCGATGGCTGAGAGGAAGAGTTCTGGGCACCTGTCGTAATGGGTTGCGATGCGCCGCCAGTCTTTGAGACGGGCAAACATGTTCTCAATTTTGTGGCGCAGCTTATAGTGCGCTTTGTCGTGGGGGATAGGTTTCTTTCGCGATTTTTGTGACGGAATGCATGGAGTAATTCCCATATCTTTCAATCCATTACGGGACTAGTCCGCATCATATCCTCGGTCCGCCAAGAGCCAGTCAGCCTTGGGCAATGACGACATCAAAGCGCGCGCGCCGATGTAATCTCTGACGTTTCCAGCCGTCAGAAACAACCGGATCGGGCGGCCCAAAGCATTCATTGCCCGGCAGGGTATTGCGTAGCAATGTCCCGTGTCCGATAGGCGACCCAGATTGACACTTGGAAACGTACGGCGATCCATCGGCTGACAGAGCATTTCATGCCCGAGAAGCACCAATATGGCCTCGACGTTTTCCAAGCGAAAAGATGACGCCACACATCCCAATGAAGCTGAGATCGACAAGCTGCATTCCAAGATCGGCCAGCTGGTGGTGGAACGCGATTTTTTGAAACGCGCCTGGGATCGTTAAGCAAGGATCGYAGGCAGATGTGCATTGAAAGAARYCAYCCRAARRTCAGCGTGCGGCGGCAATGCAGGTTGTTGTCACTGACGCGCTCGAATTTGTACTATCGACCGAARGGAGAACGCGCTGAGAACTTGTGTTTCATGACCATCATCCGCTGCCCGGCAGGCGCATGCATAGCATGCTGCCGAGAGGGACAAACAGTTCCTGGAAACACCATGGTATCCAACAATGAGACCTTGTCCGCCATTGGTCCGAGGACAATGGTCGAATGAAGCCGACTTCTGCGTCGAGGCCCTAAAAGGGGCCATAGTCAAATATGGTGCGCCGAGATCATGAACAGCGATCAGGGTAGCCAATTCAGCGGTTTTGAATGGATACAGGCGCTGAAAGATGCCGATGTGAAGATCCCTCAAATATGAATGCATCTACCTGAACGCATTTGAAACAGGCTCAGAAGCCCGTCTCGGGATCGGAAAATGGCTCGCTTATTGCAACGTCGAGCGCCCCCATTCGATCCATGGGATATTGACGCCGAAGGAAGCTTATGAGACCAAAAAGACACCAATGAGATTGGCAGCCTAAATGAAACCCTGATCCACCTTAAGCAGGCTGCAAACTGGTCGAAAAAGTAGGACCGCCTCTGAACTGGCCAGCCCAAAGGTAGCGAACAGGCACTGAGAAGTCCCAAAACGTTGGTCGATATTCTAGGTAGCCATCATGGGGATGTCAGCTACTGCTTCCTGCTGTGCTAGACTTTCTGGGTCTTCTAAGTTTTTTACGAAAGCTTCCACATTTGCCTGGGCCTCGAAAACGATGTGTGAAACGCGAGCCATGTCCCTAGCGGTATGTTTCCCGTATGGCTTCTTCAGATTTGTGGATAACTGCTTGTGCCAGCATTTGGTTTTCTTCGATGTGGTCGATTTTGGGACTGATCTAAATTTGAAATCTATCGATAGTGGATGATCCTCTTTGAGAGGGCCTGCTCTGACCTTCTAGAGATAGGTTTGGATGGCCCCCAGGATCAGGCCGTTCCAATGCGCCCCCAAAGCCCGCTGGCACAAGAACTGGCGAAGTTCTTCAAGTCGCATGGGATGAGTTTGATTTCGATAAGGGCGTCTGAACCATTCCGGAAGGCCGAACAAAAAGTGAAGATAAGCACCGGGTGCCGCTTATGGGGCTGTGACAAGGGGCGGGCTTCTGGGAAAGAAGTCCCGCCCCCACATCCATCTCAACTGTTGCGACGGACCCGTGCGGCACTTTTATCCGCAAAGGCTGCCAGACGGGCGCGGGCCTCGGGTTGGGTGTTCACCACACCTGCCACCACAGCCTCGGCATAGGCGGCGTCCATCGCYGACATRTTYTGCATGTGRCTGACMGCCGAGCAGATGGCGAARTTYGACAGYGGCAGGTTCTGGGCYGCTTGGCGCGCCARTTCCARYGCGCGATCAAARCTGGAACCYTCGACAATGTAYTGRGCAAGGCCAAGATCRACSGCCTCTTGGCCCTGATASACRCGGCCAGTSAGCATCATGTCGATCATSCGGGACTTGCCCACCAGATCGGTGACCCGRATGGTGGCGCCRCCGCCRGTGAACAATCCGCGCTGACCYTCGGGCAARGCGAAATARGCGGTTTGATCCATCACCCGGATRTGGGCCGAACTGGCCAATTCCAGGCCACCACCGACAACCGCGCCTTGCAGGGCGGCAATGATCGGCACGCCGCCGTACTCCATCTTGTTGAACGCTTCGTGCCAGCGCAGGCAGACATGCATGAAATCAGCCGGGCTGCGATCCGCGTTGTGATGTTCGATCAGGTCAAGCCCGGCGCAAAAATGGTCGCCCGCGCCCGCTAGAACCACCGCCCGCACACCCGCGCGCGGGGCGGCTGAGAARAAATCAACCAGCTCYTCWATGGTGTCGGYATCCARCGCGTTGCGTTTCTTGGGGCGGTTCAACGTCACCACCCAGACCCCGTCATCTTGGGGATCAATGGCAAGTTTTTCAAAGCGGGAGAGGTCAATCTGCAGGGTCATGGTGGGATCCTTTTTAGCAGGTTAGAATGGGGAGCAAATCTGGCAGTTAAAGCACCATGCCAAGCAGGCTTTCGGCGCCATCRACGATCCGGTCGCGTTGCGCCTCGGTGTCGGGCAGGAGGTGATCGGCATAGAAACGGGCGGTGGCAATTTTGGCCCCCATGAACTCTGGGTCATGTCCGGTCTCCAGCGCCTTTTCCGCCACCAGAACCGAGCGGGCCAGTTGCCAGCCTGCGATCAGGTTTCCGGCCAGCATCAGGTAGGGAACGCCGCCTGCAAAGGCCGCATTGACGTCCTGTTTTCCAGTCTCAAGCAGATAATCGACAACGGTCTGGAACGCCGCGCGCGAGCGCGACAACCGGTCAGCGATTGCCTGGGCGGTTTCCGAGCCTTGGCGCAGGTCCTGCTCGGTCTGCTCGATCAGTGTGGCCAGGTGGCGCGCGGTCGCGCCGCCGTCGCGCAGGGTTTTGCGACCAATCAGATCGTTGGCCTGAATGGCTGTGGTGCCCTCATAGATCGGCAGGATGCGGGCATCGCGGTAATGCTGCGCTRCGCCGGTCTCCTCGATAAAGCCCATGCCGCCGTGAACCTGCACCCCGKCYSWKSSKKKTTSRRYSYTSAWMWYMKYKSWGYWKMMWTYSAYMRRSGKYRMSWGRRMWTSATRAMTSGMMNCAGCCWKKGMYSRAKWWWCGGGTGTTTCGCCGTGTAGGGCCAGATCTTGCCAGCCTGCCGCAAACGCCGCCATCGCGCGGCCCCCCTCGGTGACCGCCCGCATCCGTGCCAGCAAGCGGCGCACGTCGGGGTGGTTGATGATGGCGACGGCCTGGTTTGACGAACCATCAACAGGGCGGCCCTGAATGCGGTCTTTGGCATAGGCAAGTGCCTGCTGGGTGGCCCGTTCGGCCAGTGCCACCCCTTGTAGCCCAACAGTGTAGCGTGCGGCGTTCATCATCTTGAACATATAGCCCAGCCCGGCGTTTTCCTCGCCAATCAGAATGCCTGTCGCACCTTCAAATTCCAGCACTGCGGTGGGGCTGGCTTTGATGCCCAGCTTGTGCTCGATGCTATGGCAGCGCACGGCGTTGCGCGCGCCCAACGAGCCATCCGCGTTAACCATAAATTTTGGCACCAAAAACAGGCTGAGCCCTTTGACGCCGGCAGGCGCATCAGTGGTGCGCGCCAACACCAGGTGAATGGTGTTTTGCGACATGTCATGTTCGCCGTAGGTGATAAAAACCTTGGTCCCGGTGATCCGATACGAGCCGTTATCCAGCCGTTCAGCCCGGGTGCGCAGCAGTGCCAGATCGCTGCCCGCCTGCGGTTCGGTCAGGTTCATTGTGCCGGTCCATTTGCCGGAAATCAGGTTGGCCAGATAGGTGTTCTTTGTGTCTGTCGAGCCGACCGTCAGCAGCGCCTCAATGGCGCCGTCGGTCAACAGCGGGCACAATGCAAAGCTCATGTTGGCGGCGTTTAAAATTTCGGTGGCAGCGGCCCCGACAACCCGCGGCAGACCCTGTCCGCCAAATTCCTCTGGGTGCGGCAGGCTTTGCCAACCCATGTCGGCAAACTGGGCATAGGCTGCCACGAACCCCGGTGGCATGATCACCTTGCCATCCTCGAACCGCGATCCAACCGCATCGCCTGGGGCATTCAGCGGCGCGATTTCTTCGGCGCAGAACCGCCCCAATTCCGACAGCACAGCGGCGACATCTTCTAGGTCCAGCGTTCCATAGGGTGGTAGGGCGTTCACCTCTGACCAGCCCGAAAGGTGCTCGATATTGAAAAGCATGTCTTTGATAGGTGCCTCAAAAGTCATCGGCTAACCTCCCTCACTGGATTTGCTATTTGAGCCAAATAGATGAACGTTCATTCACTGGCTATCTCTATTACCGACGCAAAACTTGCAAAAAGTGACAAAACCTGCACCTAAACGGCTGTCATGATCCCTGAAAATCCCTCGCCTATCCTACCCACTGTTTCGCGTGCCTTTCTTGAAGATTGGCTGTCGGTTCTGCGCGCACACTGCCCACCGCAACAACTGGCGGGTTTTCTGGAGCAGATCGGGTTGGCCAGCACCGTCCAACCCCAAGCCCGGGTGACCCATGATCAGATTGTGCGCCTTTACCAGTTGGTTGCGGTCGAAACAGGTGACGAGATGATGGGGCTCTGGAGCCGCCCGATACGCTCTGGTGCGCTGAAGCATTTAAGTGCTTCTGTTCGCGGCGCGTCATCGCTGTCGGCGGCCTTGTTTCGCTTCTCGTCGTTCTGGAATCTGTTGCTCGATGACTTTGCCGTGGTGCTGGAGAACGAGGGCGATATTCTGCGTGTTGTGCTTGTGCCGCGGGACACAGATTGTGCACAACGGTTCGGGCACATGCTGCTGCTGAAACTGGCGCACGGGATTGCATCGTGGCTGACCGGGAGAGAACTGCCGCTGCGCGATGTCAGCTTTGTTTTTGGCCGTCCTGATTTTGCCGAGGACTACCCCGTTCTATTCCCAGCGCCGATCCGCTTTGGGCAGCCGAAGTCATCCATTACCTTTGATGGCCTGCTTGGCAGCCTGCCGGTGTCACGCAGCGAGGCCGAAATGCAGGAATTCCTGATCCGCGCACCTCGGGATTGGATTTTCACCAGCTCTCGCGAACACGCACTCCCCCTGCGCATACGCGAGTTGTTGTTGCTGTCTGACCGGCTAGATTATCACCTCAGCGATGCCGCGCAGGCGCTGAATTTAACGCCGCGCACATTGATCCGCCGACTTGATGCTGAAGACACGTCGTTTCAGGGGATCAAAGATGGGCTGCGCCGCGACATCGCAATCCGTGATTTGTCTGATGGGGTAAAGAGTATTGAGGCGATCTCACAAGACATCGGTTTCGCTTCGGCCGCAAATTTTCACCGCGCCTTTAAAAGATGGACCAGCGTTACCCCCGGGGCCTATCGACGCCATCACCTCCAAATGTGAGGCGGGACAGATAGCCCGCATTTCGGAGCTGATCCGGGCCCCGTTTATTTCAGTTTCACCTGCAGTTCCGCAACATTGGCCCGGGTTGGAAACCTCCCAAGGTGGAAGCCGCGTGGGCTTGGTGTTTCCTATGAGGGCAGCAATGCAATGCAATGGTTGTTGTGGTTGGCGCTATCTGCGGGGATGGGCGATGTGCTGGTTCAAGCGTTGCCGGGTCGATTCTGGAAAAAACTACGGTAAAAGGGCCAAGCGATTGAGAAACAGTGATTTCACGACGTCAGACTGGACCCCCAGACAGACGTCGACCGATGGGCGGTCACTGTCCGGGGCGGCCAGGGTGGCGCCTGAAGTTTCGCCCTCGCAGGAGACCCGCAGCGGTGTGGGCTGGGTCTCGAACAGTTCAGGGTGGGTGCAGGCAATCACAGCCGCTGGATCATGCAGCGAGCAGCCGTCGAGCTTTCCGACAGTTTCGTAGAACTTCAGATAGAACTCCGACATCTGCTGTAGCATGCTACCCAGTTCAGGGGCTTGTGCTGCGATGGCGGTGAAGTCCTGTTTTGTGCATAGAATGCGGTGAGTGACATCCAAGCCAACCATTACCACTTTGGCACCGGAGGCAAACACCACATCAGCCGCGTGGGGATCGTGGTAGATGTTGGCCTCGGCGTGCGGAGTGATGTTGCCGCCTTCGTTGAGAGAGCCGCCCATGATCACAATACGGGCGACATTATTGGCGAACTCGGGGTCGCGCTTTAGAGCAAGGGCGATATTGGTCAGCGGGCCGATCGGGCAGAGCACTAGCTCTCCCTTATGTTCGCGCGCCATGCGACATAGGAAATCGGCGGCGTCTTCATCGATGGGCTGGCCTGTGGGCACAGCGGCTGGGATGTCGCCGAAACCTTCGTCGCCGTGCACCTGCGCTGATGGTGTAAAAGGTGGCAGCACCAGCGGTGCCTCGGCACCCTGTGCGACTGGGAGGTTCAGGCCCGCGGCCTCAAGCAGTCGCAGGGCGTTGCGGGTGGCAATGGCAGTTGTGACATTGCCAAACACCGTGGTCAGCCCCAGCAACTCGATATCCGGGGCTGCTGCGGCGTAGAAAATTGCCATGGCATCATCAATACCCGGATCGGTGTCGATGATCATTTTGACTGCCATGACAAGTCTCCTGATTTAGGTGTTGAACAGGAAATGCATCACGTCGCCGTCTTGCACCACATAGGTTTTGCCCTCAGCGCGCATCTTGCCAACTTCTTTGGCACCCTGTTCGCCGTCATTGGCAATAAAGTCGTCATAAGCGATGGTTTCGGCCCGGATGAAGCCTTTTTCAAAGTCACCGTGAATGACGCCGGCAGCTTGCGGTGCGGTGGTGCCGCTGCGAATGGTCCAGGCGCGGGCCTCTTTGGGACCAACGGTAAAATAGGTTTCCAGATGCAGCAGTTCATATCCGGCGCGGATCAAGCGGTCGAGACCAGCCTCATGCAGGCCCATCTCCTCTAGGAACATCTGCGCCTCTTCCGGCTCCAGCTGCGAGATTTCTTCCTCGATCTGGGCCGAGATGATCACGTGGCTGTTGCCCTCGGCGGCGGCCATTTCTGCAACCTTGGTGGACAATGCGTTGCCCTCGACCGATTCGTCTTCGCCGACGTTGCAGACGTAAAGAACCGGTTTGCTGGTCAGCAGTTGCAGCAGTTTCCAGGCCTTGAGATCCTCGTCGTCGACCTCGACCAGACGCGCGGGCTTGCCGTCTTCCAGCAACGCCTGAGCCGCGGCCAGCAGGCGTTCCTGCTGTTGCGCCTCTTTATCGTTGCCCTTGAGCTTGCGCACCAGATTGGCCCGGCGCTTCTCGACACTCTCCAGATCGGCCAGCATCAGTTCGGTCTCGATGGTGGCGGCATCCGCCACCGGATCAACCCGACCCTCGACATGGGTCACATCGCCGTCTTCAAAGCAGCGCAGCACATGGGCAATCGAATCGGTCTCGCGGATGTTGGCAAGAAACTGATTGCCTAGGCCTTCGCCCTTGGAGGCGCCTTTGACCAGGCCGGCGATATCCACAAAGGTCATCCGGGTGGGGATGATCTGTTTCGAGCCGGCAATCGCCGCCAATTTGTCCAGCCGCGCGTCGGGCACGCCAACCTCACCCACGTTGGGCTCGATTGTGCAGAACGGAAAGTTGGCCGCCTGCGCCGAAGCGGTTTTGGTCAATGCGTTGAACAATGTGGACTTGCCGACGTTCGGCATCCCCACAATTCCCATTTTAAAGCCCATAACGGCCTCCTGATACAGCAGTTGCGCCGCTCATAGCCGCCTGTAGACAAAATGGCCAGTGTCTGACGCGTTTCAGCCAAATCAGGCTGGCGCTTTGGGCCGGGGATTGCGCAGGCGGGATTGATTTTCCCGCCGGATTTGGGCACATCCAACGGGTACATAGGAAAAGGCCCGATTATGACCCGCATTGATGCCAAGTTTGCCGAACTCACGGCTGCAGGAAAAAAAGCCTTTGTGGCCTATGTGATGGCGGGTGATCCGGACTTCGATACCTCGCTGGAGATCGTGAAGGGCCTGCCCGCTGCCGGCGTCGATGTTATTGAGCTGGGCGTGCCGTTCACCGACCCGATGGCCGACGGCCCCACCATTCAACTGGCAGGTCAACGAGCGTTGAACAGCGGCATGACGTTGCAAAAGACGCTGGATCTGGCGACTGAATTTCGCAAGGGCGATGATACCACTCCGATTGTGTTGATGGGCTATTACAACCCGATCTATTCGCGTGGGGTTGACCGGTTCCTTGCGGACGCCATAACCGCAGGCATTGATGGGCTGATCGTGGTCGACCTGCCACCGGAAGAAGACGCCGAGCTGTGCATCCCGGCGCAAAAGGCCGGGTTGAACTTTATCCGCCTGGCCACCCCAACCACCGATGATGCGCGACTGCCGCGGGTGCTGCAGAACACTTCGGGCTTTGTTTATTATGTCTCGATCACCGGCATCACTGGTGCTGCCGAGGCCGAAGCTGGCGATGTCGGCCCCGAAGTTGCCCGCATCAAGGCGGCGACTGATCTGCCGGTCATCGTTGGTTTTGGCATCAATACCCCGGAACGGGCGCAGACCATTGCGTCGATTTCGGATGGGGCAGTGGTAGGCAGTGCCATCGTCAGTCAGATCGGTGCGGGAAAACCTGTGGCTGAGGTGCTGGCGTTTGTGAAAACGCTATCCGACGGCGCTCACCGCGCCTGATCCAGCATGTGATACGACCACAGGCGGCTCATACTGCCGCCTGCAACTATTTTTGCCATTTTGCCCAAAGACCTTTATCCAAGGAAATTCACTTTGATCCAAATGTATCGTCGCGCCGCGAGAGTATTTCGCAGGAATTTTCTGTTCTTTGCTCTTATGGCCGTCACGCCCGTCGTGTTTAGCGCATTTGTACAAAGCGTAAGTACGAATTCGGGCGGGAAGCTAATATTCTACTCGATGATAATGCTGTTCTGCTATCGTCTTGTATTGAGCGGTGCCTCAGTTCCTCTGAAAGACACATTTCGGATAAAACCCGACAGTCCTCTGGGCGGGGCGATGAAGCCGTTCTTCTTGAGACTTTCGGTTTTGTGGATTTTGAAAGCACTCATCTTGGGCATTTGCACTTTGGCAATATATTGGTTTGTCCAAGTCATCGATCCCACTTTTCACGTCACCAAATCTGATACGATGTTTGCCCTGATCGGAATTGGTATCTTGCCTACAGCGTTGATCGTATTCGCGGTGTTGTCGCTTGTTGGCTCCATGTTACCAGCTGCGGCTGTGTTGCAAGATGCCAGCTTTGGCCGAGCATGGGCCACAAGTCGGGCGGTATTCTGGCGAACCTATAAGAACTTGTTATTGGGGAATGGGTTGTTCGCCGTCGCCACTGGCCTTCCCTTTATCCTTATTTATTTGATGTTTGGCGAAGTTGAGGGGACTACCTTTGGTTATTTTTCCGATTTTTGCTGGGAGCTGACCGCTATGTTCGGTTTGCTTTTGACCGCCACTGCACTGTGCATTGCCTTTGAAAGTAGACAGCCTCAAAGCTCTGAGGACGTCGCAATCTGACCTGCCAACGAGCTAGAAACCTCTACCAATTATTTGCGAGTGACCGTTCGTAACCCGACTGCAGCCTCCCGTCCGCCAGCAGTATTGCGCTTGCCTTGATGAATTGGTAAATAATTCTTACCAAGCTGAAAGGGAGGCCCGCCTCGTGCCCGTGATCACCAATATCGACGACCTCAAGCGCATTTATCAGCGCCGCGTACCGCGGATGTTTTATGACTATTGCGAAAGCGGCAGCTGGACCGAGCAGACCTTTCGCGAGAACACCACCGACTTTGACCAGATCCGGCTGCGGCAGCGGGTGGCAATGGATATGACAGGGCGCACAACCACTAGCCAGATGATTGGCCAGGACGTTGCCATGCCGGTGGCGCTGGCGCCGATCGGCTTGACCGGAATGCAGCACGCCGATGGCGAAATCAAAGCAGCGCGTGCGGCTGAGAAGTTTGGCGTGCCCTACACTCTGTCGACGATGTCGATCTGTTCTATCGAGGACGTTGCAGAACATACCAGCAAGCCGTTCTGGATGCAGGTCTATACTCTGAAAGACGACGATTTCATGCAGCGCCTGTTCGATAGGGCCAAAGATGCCAAATGCTCGGCTGCGGTGATCACTGTGGATCTGCAATTGCTGGGGCAGCGCCATAAAGATCTGAAAAACGGACTGTCCGCTCCGCCAAAACTGACAGTGAATTCGGTCACCAATATGATGACGAAGGTGCAGTGGGGCCTAGGTATGCTGGGCACCAAACGCCGGTTCTTTGGCAATATCGTCGGCCATGCCAAAGGCGTGAAGGATCCGTCATCGCTGGGCACCTGGACCAACGAGTCTTTTGATCAGTCGCTAGATTGGGATCGCATCCGCCAGTTCCGCAAGATGTGGGATGGGCCGCTGATCATCAAGGGTATCCTGGATGCCGAAGATGCCAAGCAGGCCCTGAACGTCGGTGCCGACGCGATCATCGTATCCAACCACGGCGGTCGCCAGCTGGACGGGGCGCTGAGCACGATCAAGTCGCTGCCTGCCATCATGGATGCGGTTGGAGATAAGATCGAAGTGCATCTTGATGGTGGTATCCGCTCGGGTCAGGATGTGCTCAAGGCACTGTCGATGGGCGCCAAGGGCACCTATATTGGCCGCGCCTATATCTATGGGCTGGGTGCGATGGGCGAGGCGGGGGTGACCAAATCGTTAGAGATCATCCACAAAGAGCTGGAGATGACCATGGGCCTCTGCGGTGCACGTTCGATCAAGGACCTTAGCCGTGACAACCTGCTTATCCCGCAGGGGTTTGAAGGCCGCTGGCAGGACTGATAAAGTATTCCAGAGCAGAAGGCGTTACTTTTTGACCTTCTGCTCTGGGATCTGCCGCTATTATTGGAAGGTCAGGAGCGGCCGGAAATGAATCCCTCTTCCTATTCTTTGGCCTTTCCACTATACGCGCGGCTTCACGCGGGGATACAGCCTTGGAGGATTCCCGCCCTTACAATTTGGAGAATTATCATGGCTGGAGAGATTCCTGATCTCGAAGCTCTGGAACGGACGGGGACAGGCAAGGGCGCCGCTCGTCAGGCACGTCGCGATGGCTTGGTCCCAGGTGTTGTTTATGGTGGCGAWACTGCGCCCCTGGCGATCAACATCCCATTCAACAAGCTGCTGAAAAAGCTGCGTGCTGGCCGGTTCAAGTCGACCCTGTTCAACCTGAAGGTTGAAGGCCACGACGACGTGCGGGTTATTTGCCGCGACGTGCAGCGTGATGTGGTCAAAGATCTGCCGATCCATCTGGACCTGATGCGCCTGCGTCGCACTTCGGAAATCGCCCTGTTTATTCCGGTCGAGTTCATCAACGAAGAAGAGGCCCCTGGTCTGAAGCAAGGCGGCGTTCTGAACGCTGTGCGTCCCGAGGTTGAGCTGGTTGTAACTGCTGGCGATAYCCCCGAGAAGCTGGTTGTGGATCTGACCGGTCTGAATCTTGGTGACACCGTCACCATTTCGTCGATCAATCTTCCCGAGGGCGCGCGCCCAACAATCGACCGCGACTTTGTTATTGCCAACATTTCGGCCCCATCTGGGCTGCGTTCGTCGGGCACCGATGATGAAGAAGGCGAAGCTGAGGGCGAAGAGGCCGCAGCCGAAGCATAAGAATTTTGCCATTGGCAAATGTGAAACGGGGCCCACTGCGGGCCCCGTTTTTTGTCTGTGGTCTTTTCTTCAAGGCTTATTCTGGCTGCGGAAATAGGTCCAGGCTTCTACTCTTGTTCCATCAGGCAGGGTACAGAACCCTTCGGCACCCACTGCTGTCTGCACGGTTTCATAAGTGCCACCGCTTTCAATGCAGAATGTTGCCGAGGGATTGGCCAGTTGCTGAGTAGCAAAGACAGTTTTGCCCTCCTTAACAGTACGCAACACCGAGATATCGCGGATTGCCATTGGATCCACCGTCAGAGGATTGGCGTCCAGCACCACTAGGTCAGCCAGTTTGCCCACTTCGATGCTGCCTTTGCTGTCTTCTTCAAATGCCTGATACGCGGCGTTGACGGTGATCGCCTCAAGCGCCTCGTAGGGGGTGATGCGCTGATCCGGGCCGATCACTTTGCCGTTGCGGTCGACACGGTTGACGGCACTCCATAGCACCAGCATCTGATCAATCGGTGCGACGTTGAAGTCGGTGTGATTGGTTGGTTTGATCCCCATGTCGATCGCCTCGCGCATTGGGCTGATACGAGAGGCCTGTTCGATCCCACGATTGGCGATATGGGCGGCGGAAAAGAAGAAGGTATGTTCGGTGTAGAACGACGGGATCAGATTGTAAGCCGCATATTTTTCCAACTGATCGCTGCGAACAAACTGGCTGTGAACCAGCACCGTGCGGCGATCCGCGCTGAGATCACCGGCAGCGGCCAGTTCATGTGCGGCAATGGCCAGATCACCAGCCGCGTCGCCATTGGCATGAATGAAAACCTGAACGCCAAGATCATAGCAGGTCTGGACCATCACATTGAAGGTCTCGGGCGGGAAGGTTGGCTCACCCACCCAGTTTTCCTCGCCTGCGGGGCCACCCGTCAGATACGGGGTGGTGAAATAGGCTGTCTTGCCCTGAGGCGATCCGTCCTCGGTGATTTTACAGCCGCCGATTTTCAAACCATTGTCGTATTTCATCCAACTTTCTACCGGGTACTCGGCGAGGATTTTTTCAACATCAGTGATGAACGGCAGGGCGATCACATCCATGAACAGCCAGCCCTCGCTGGCGGCATCTTTTAGCACCTTCAGTTGCGGCAGGTGGGTGGCACCCTCATATCCAGTGGTGACACCGGCGCGGGCATAAATCATCTGACCGTCAAGAACTTGCTGCTTCAGCTGGTCAGGGGCAGGTGTTGGCAGTTGTTCAAAGATCGGGATGAATGCGGTTTCCATCAATAGCCCCTCGGGCTCGTTTGATCCTTTGACCCGCAGGATCACCCCGCCCGGTGGCGTTTCAGTGGCGGCATCGATGCCGAATTTGGCAAACGCTGCTGAATTCAGCACCGCACCGTGTAATGAGACGTGCATCACCAAGACCGGAGTGTCGGGAAACGCCTTGTCCAGATCATATCGGGTCAGCGGCAGGCCCTCTGGCATCAGGTTCTCGTCATAGCCGTAAGCGATCAGTATCTGATCCGCGCCGCGCGGTTTGTCGTCGAAAAAGCGCAGCATCTCAGTAACGATCTCATCGGGGTTGGTGGCCGGGCCAACCGGTGGAGCCGAGATATTGGCCTGTGTCGACATCGACAGCGCATTGATGAAATGGCTGTGCGGGTCGATGAAACCGGGCAGCAGGGTCATTCCATTTAGGTCTACAATTTTGGTGCCGTCGCCCTGATGGGCACTGGCGATTTGCTCGGCGCTGCCAACGGCCAAGATCAGCCCGTCCTTGACCGCAACTGCTTCGGCGGCGGGCTGGTCCGGGTTCATGGTGATCACTGTTGCATCAGTAAAAATGGTATCGGCTTGTTGCGCCCATGCCGGCAGTGCCAGAAAGGGCAGCGCCATGGCTGTGCTTAGAAATCTGCGCATCAATCGTCTCCTGAAAATCAATATGAGAGAGATGCTAGGCGCAGCACGGTGAGATGAAAACAGCGCCTCCAATTCGCGGCGGTTTTTTCGGTCTTGTCACGTTTGCGAAAACCGGGCCGAAGTGATCGTCACGTTCCAGCTGCTGTCAGGTTTTGACTTCCTATGGTGACCTCTGGATTTCGCGCCGGTTTCAGTGCATCAAGCCTACCAAGATTACATTTCGCGAGGCGTCTCATGAAACTTATTGTCGGACTGGGTAATCCGGGCAGCAAATATGCTCGAAACCGCCATAACATTGGTTTCATGGCGCTGGATCAGATTGCCTCGGACCACGGGTTTTCGCCGTGGAAAAGCAAGTTTCAAGCGCAGATTTGCGAAGGCAATCTGGGTGGTGCCAAGGTGCTGCTGTTGAAGCCGCAGACCTTCATGAACCTGTCCGGCCAATCGGTCGGCGAGGCCATGCGGTTYTAYAAGCTGACYGTYGATGATGTGACGGTKCTGCATGACGAGYTGGATCTGGCRCCGGGCAARTGCCGSGTYAARCAGGGCGGYGGTCATGCCGGCCACAACGGGCTGCGCTCGATTCATTCGCATATCGGGGCCGACTATGAACGGGTGCGTCTGGGCATTGGTCACCCTGGTCACAAAGATGCTGTGGCGGGTTACGTGCTACGTGACTTCCCCAAGGCGGACGAGGGCTGGCTGGATAATCTGATGCGTGGCATCTCTGACGGCGCGGCATCTCTGGCGGCGGGCGATGGCGGGCGGTTCATGAATGCGGTGGCCCTGCGCGTCGCTCCACCGCGCAGCTCGACCACCAAGCCCAAAGAGCAGGGCGGGCAATCGGCCAAAACGGCAACCGCAGAAGAGCAGCCCGATCAGCGGTCAACGATGGAAAAACTGCTCGGCAAGTTCAAATAACCCAGCTTCCGTAGCGTCCGGGTTGCCTCAAAAGCCGTCACAGGCTTGGCTGGGGCAAACGGGAGGACGGCAAATGCGTAGGGCGTTGAAGATCATTGTTCGTACAGTGCTGGTGCTGGGGGTTGTCATCGTAGCGCTTGGCTTGTGGAAGCGCGAGGAAATCACCCGGTTGCTGGCGGTGAACTCGCTGTTCTCGCAAGAAAAGATCGTCGGCAATTTCTCCAATATGGAGGGGGCCTTTGTGACCACTCCACTGGCGCGTGGTTCCGGAGCGATCAGCCCGCTGCCCAAAGGGTCAGAGATGGCGCTGCCTGCCGGCATTGATCAATGGATCAAGGACCGCGCGGTGACCTCGCTGCTGGTGCTGCAGGATGGAGAGATCCGCCACGAAAGCTATCACCTTGGCACTACCCCCAGTGATCGGCGCGTGTCCTGGTCGGTGGCCAAAAGCTATCTGTCGGCGCTGTTTGGGGTGCTGATGGAGGAGGGGGCAATTGCCTCGCTTGATGATCCGGTCACCAAATACGCGCCCTTGCTGAAAGGCAGCGCTTATGAGGGTGCAAGTATCCGTAATGTTTTGAACATGGCCAGCGGTGTGACCTTTGACGAGGATTACCTGGACTACGATTCCGACATCAACCGCATGGGCCGTGTCATTGCGCTGGCGGCACCCTGGACCAGTTTACTGCCGACCTGACGGACAGCTTTGCCACCCCCGGTGACACCTGGCAGTATGTCTCAATCGACACCCATGTGATCGGCATGGTGATCCGTGGTGCCACTGGTCGCGATGTGCCGTCGTTATTGAGCGAGAAGATCCTGATGCCTTTGGGGCTAGAGCGGGATGGATATTACATCACCGATGGGGCCGGAGTGGCCTTTGTGCTGGGCGGGTTGAATTTCACCACCCGTGATTTCGCCCGCTTTGGTCAGATGATTGCGCAGGATGGCAGCTATGGTGGGCAGCAGATTGTGCCTGCTCAGTGGATCGCTGAATCCACCCGGCCCTCGGCCCCTACCAAGGATGGTAACATCGGTTATGGCTACCAGTGGTGGATCCCGGTGGGCGCGCACGAGGGTGAGTTCATGGCGCGCGGTGTCTATGGCCAATACATTTATATCGACCAGGCCCGTAACGTGGTGATCATGACCACCGGCGCCGACCGCAACTTCCGCGACAAGGGTGTGGACGGCAGCAATATCGAAATGTTCCGCAAACTGGCGCAGATCTTATAGCGTCAGGGCAGGGAGCTGCGCGGCACCCGTGCTCTGGTGTTGCGCAAAAGATTTCAGACCAAGGGATATTGAGATGAAAAGCTGGTTGAATACATATGACGACTGCGTTCCGGCCGAGATCAATCCGGATCAGTATCCTTCGATCGTGGCCTTGTTCGAGGACGCCGCGCAAACCTATGCCAGCAACGTCGCCTATGAGTGTTTTGGCAAGACCATGACCTATGGCGAAGTCGAGGCGAAGTCGCGGGCCGTGGCCGCCTATTTGCAGAACAGAATGGGGGTTAAACGCGGTGACCGTATTGCGCTGATGACGCCCAACACCTTTGCCTTTCCCATCGCCATGCTGGGTATCCTTCGTGCCGGGGCGGTGCAGGTCAACGTCAACCCGCTGTATACGGCGCGTGAGCTGGAGCATCAGTTGATCGATTCCGGTGCTGACAAGATCCTGATCTATGGCGGCTCAACCCCGGTGCTGGCCGAGATCATCGGCAATACGCAGGTGGAAACTGTAATCACCATTGATCTGGGCGACGGCACTGACYTGCCGATCCCAAGCCCGCCGGTGGAYRRYCGKCTMAGCGGCGCCATCCCATTTGCCGATGTGCTGARTGASGGGGCAGGRYTGGACYACCTCCCCGCYGGGCTRACCGGKGCGGACAACATCTTYTTCCAATAYACCGGYGGCACCACCGGCCCGTCCAAGGGYGCGGTGCTCAGTCATCGCAACGTGGTGGCCAATCTGGAGCAGTACAAGGCGCTGCTGCACGAGGCCTCAAGACCAAACGAAGAGGTGATGGTCTGCGCGCTGCCACTGTATCATATCTTTGGCCTGACCTTGTCGCTGGCCTATGTGTCGCTGGGTGGCCGAATTATCCTGATCCCAAACCCTCGCGATATGGACGCACTGATAGACGCAATCAAACAGGCCGGTATCACTGTGTTCCCGGCTGTAAACACATTGTTTGCAGGCGTGACGATGCACCCCAATGCYARGGRGATAGATTTYTCCAGGCTCACACTGTCGATCGGCGGCGGCTCTGCGGTGATTGAAACCACCTCGCAGAATTGGAAAGACCTGACCGGCAAGCACATCACCGAGGGCTAYGGGATGTCTGAAACMGCACCRGTGYTGACCGCAGTGCCGATTGGCATCCCTGAATTCACCGGCTCCTGCGGTTTGCCGCTGCCGTCGACGGATATCATTCTGCTGGACGAGGATGATGTCGAGGTTGCAGTGGGAGAACGGGGCGAGATCTGTGCCAAGGGGCCTCAGGTGATGGCCGGGTATTGGAACAAGCCCGAGGCCAATGCCGAGGCCTTTACCAAAGACGGCTATTTCCGCACCGGAGACATCGGGGTGTTTGACGAGGCTGGGTTCCTGCGCATTGTTGATCGTAAGAAGGATATGATCAACGTCTCGGGCTTCAATGTGTTTCCCAATGAAATTGAGGCTGTGGTTACCGCCTGTGCCGGGGTGGCCGAATGCGCCTGCATAGGTATCCCGGATGACAAGACTGGCGAGGCCGTCAGTATCTTTGTGGTCAAAGCGCCGGGTGCTAGGTTGAGTGATGAGATGATCATGGGTCACTGCCGTGAAAATCTGACCGGCTATAAAGTGCCGCGCCAAATTACCTACCTTGAGGACCTTCCAAAATCCAATGTCGGAAAAATCCTGCGGCGAGAGCTTCGCAAAGCCTGATCCGTCTCTGATTTCTGGAGCCTTTTTTCTGTGAGTCTGTGGGTAAGTCATTGGATTGGGCTATTTGGTTGAATTGGTGTGTTGGGTCCGGTGGGTTTGGGGTCTGGATGGTTGGATATTGTGGCAGGGATGCTGACTTTGTTACCTCCTAACTCATTGTAATTATTGATGTAGTCATGTTGTTTTAAGGAAACTTCGTATTTCTGTAATTTAGTGCTTGCGGCAACGCTGAACTAACCCTAGAACCCCCCTACCAGCAGCGACGATGTGCTACTGGGGACGCTCCGGAGAGACGGAGGGACACGCCGGAGAGCACGGTGGGACGGGCTGGAGAGGCAGCTGGACGCCTCGGAGAGACGGGGAATGGAGATACGGGATTGGCGGGCGCGCTGAGAGATTGGCGCATCGGTTTGATTTTTGTCTCTGGGGTCTTTGGGCCTAGGACCTTTGGTCTGTTGCTCTTTGAAAATTTATATATCTGAAGAGATATGTGGGCGGTTTGGTTCATTCGATGGATCAGCCTGTGCATATGTCAACGCTGGTAGGAACGTAAGTTCCGATGACCAGTGTCAGCTTCACTGTTTGGAGGGTTTTGGTTTCTTTTGAAACTGAAGCACAACCAAACGGTTAAACTGTCCCATTTGAACAATGGGACGATATGTGCAGAGGTTCGACGTCAAGGACACGATCGCAAGATCGTTTCAACTTGAGAGTTTGATCCTGGCTCAGAACGAACGCTGGCGGCAGGCCTAACACATGCAAGTCGAGCGCAGTGGTTACCTTCGGGTGATCACCGAGCGGCGGACGGGTTAGTAACGCGTGGGAATGTACCCTTCTCTACGGAATAGCCTCGGGAAACTGAGAGTAATACCGTATACGCCCTTTTGGGGAAAGATTTATCGGAGAAGGATCAGCCCGCGTAAGATTAGATAGTTGGTGGGGTAATGGCCTACCAAGTCTACGATCTTTAGCTGGTTTTAGAGGATGATCAGCAACACTGGGACTGAGACA
>NVUP01000012.1 GCA_002401945.1 Paracoccaceae bacterium | reverse complement strand
GAACTGACTGCCCTGATCGCTGTTCATTATCGCTGGTTTCCCATATTTTGCGATGGCCTCTTTCAGGGCTTCAACACAAAAGTCAGCCTCCATGCTGTTGGAGCGAGACCTTGTCCGCCATTGGTCCGAGGACAATGGTCGAGCGCCAACTGAGAACTTTACGGCTGAACCAGTCCATGATCGCGACCAGATACAGAAATCCGCGCCGCATAGGGATGTAGGTGATATCAACGCACCAGACCTGATTTGGCCGATCAATCGTCAGCCCCCGGAGCAGGTAGGGGTAAATCTTATGCTGGGGGTGTTTCTTGCTCGTGTTTGGCGTCTGATAGATTGGAACCAAGCGCATAAGCCGCATCAGGCGGCGCACGCGATGGCGACCGCATTTGTGACCCTGCCGCTGCATATACCGTGCCATTCACCGCCCGACAGGGCATTGCACAGCAATGTCCCGAGAGGGGGACGCGACCCGTACCACGGTGTTTCCAAGAACTGTTTGTCGATGGTCCCCATGAACCGCAGGTTCTCAGCACTCTCGCCTTTTGGGGCGTAATATAGGTTTGAACGTGCCAGAGACAACATCTGGCATTGCCGCCGTAAGCTGACTTTCGGGTGACTTTTTTCAATGCACATCTGCCTGCGATCCTTGTTCAACGATCCCAGGCGCGTTTCAAAAAATCGCGCTCCACCACCAGCTGACCAATCTTGGAATGAAGTTTGTCTATCGTAGCATCGTCGACCAATGCTGGATCGCTGCCTCGCTTGGAAAACCCCGCGGCCATATTCTTAATCGCGGCTCGCTTCCAAGTCCCAATCTGCGTGGCCTCTCGGTGTTTGCCTGCAAACACCTGCCGGTAATAGATGCACGCCATACTTCTTCGATAACTCCGCCATCGTCATTTCTTCACGGATCGCTTCAAGCGCAACCTTGGCCTTGAAATCGGGCGAATGGTTCTTTCGTTTCGTCATTTTGGATCATCTCTTTCACAAGTTGATCCACCTTAACTACTGGTCCGAATTCCCGCGACCACCTCTGAGCCCCATTGTGACCGATGCTGCTATCGCAAGAATTCGTCAAGAAGGGTGGTTTGCGGACTCTCGCTGAGATGAGCGCCAATGGCCAAGTTGCGGGACATATCGGACGCCCTCTGCCACAAAATTCACTTCAACACCTTGCAGCGGCAAGACCAGTTGTTATGCAGAKAAAAAAGGACATTGAACTTGACCGACGCTCCCGCTTTCTTCGAATCTATGGTGACACCGATTTCATTACAGGTCTCCGGGCGATAGCAGCCACGATGGTTGTTATAATCCACACGGGTGCTTTCGCCGATTTAGGTGCCATTGGGCAGGCTATAACCAGTGCCGGAAAATACGGGGTGGATGTTTTCTTTGTCATATCGGGTTTCACTATTGCCAAGACGTTCACAGAAGCGAAGGACTACCGATCCTACCTGACCCGACGGATCATGCGCATCGTGCCGCTCTATTGGTTATTAATTTCGATAGCGATGATCCTCTGGGTATCCGGAGCGTTCTCATTGCCCAGTTGGATGCAGGAACTCGGATCGCAGCCAGATTTATACAATTTTGTCTTGCACTTAAGTATGCTCAGTTACCTCGACTATAGGGTCGCCAACTCACTTTTGGGGGTTGAATGGTCGATCCCCATCGAGGTGTTTTGGTATGTTTTCCTTCCGCCATTGATCCATTTTGGAAAGACAATTCCCCGAACAATCGGAATTGTCCTGATCCTCCTCATCTTGACAGCGATCCTTTCCTACATTTCAAAAGAACTGTTAGGAACGTCACTACCCATCAAGTGGTCACCCATTGCACATGGTCATTTGTTCTTCGTCGGCGTGGCTTCCTTCTATCTTCGTGATCGGTTCAAAACTGCAACGTCACAGCGCCCGATGATCTGGATTAGCTGCTCTGTTGCCTTATTTGCAGTGGCGCTGACTGTAGATTTTAGTGGCCGCTCAGAAGTGTTGGCACTGTCTACAGTGATCTTGCTCGTATGCGTGACGCCTGCCAGGGCCCGATGGGTCACAATGTCTTTGACAGTGCGCCCTATGCTATTCTTGGGATCAATCAGCTACAGCATATATTTAATCCATGTAGTGGTTCTTCACGTTTTGGACGACTTCACCATKNTNSSMRVNNMWBNNAKKSRWWRGDWWSWDWHDGNNWRSKSKNSKKRSYKWVSBNGKYDTHNWYYSNCNYRHVWNWTRYTWKHHBDNNNAAANGCCAACAAATCAGGCCGGTCGCCGAATGGTGCAGCGCGCTCAATAACGTATCAATGGGCCCCTAATACCCCATCTGAATGCTGCTTTGGCCCAAGCCGCCCTTCGTGATGAATTTCTGCGACCGCAGCATTGGTCACAATGGACTGGGAGCAGCCATTAAACGCCTTATGCACCAAGGTTGGCCCWGSRMMSRMAGSMMRRYYRKRYCGWWMTGWKCKRRKGYYTSAWAGCYYSGCRYWKCYGMMWWTSYSSTRMCTYSCWTKNNGGATTTWSMYYTSCRKWTTTMWAMWYRMRSSRWYMCGSGMTSCKYKYAMWACMKMKCCGTTACGTTCCTGTTTCATACGAGTTTTCCTAACGAACCAGGTACAAGGATCCAAAACGGCTAAACATCCAACTAACCTCGGCCATTCAGATTTCAGCTCGGCCCCGGAGCGTTCAGGATTTCATCAATTGCTTCCAGCTTGCCATTGGCGCAGTGGCGCCCGCGCACCTCGGCCCCCGCCGCCACAAACTAAGTTGCGGCGGCAGTGGATGAAAGTGGCGCGATCCGGTTTTTCACCGTGCCGATTACCGAATTCACCTAGAACCACGCGTCGGTTTTTGTGACCGCACCGGACATTCTGTCGCTGGCCTCTTCTTTTGTGCTGGTAGCGCGGTTCGCCACCTGGGGGATTGCCGCTATCCTGACCCGCATTCGCAACCGGAGGCCCCAAACGTGATTGGAATTTCACACCGCCCATCTGAGATTTCACCGGCCGAGGCCCGCGTGGCCGTGCAAACCCTGACAAGCACCGGCGGCAATGTATCCGCCGCCGCCGGTGACCTTGGGATCACCCCCGGCGATATTCACGGGCGACGTCTGGACCCTGGAATCCAGGCCACCGTCTGGGACGACGGCGGGTTGTTGGACACCCTGCGCCCGCGCCACCAGATCCTCCAAGATGTTCTGGATTTTGCGTCCCGCTCTCACCACAACAGTTTTTTTGATCAGGTGGCGACCCATTATGGAGCCAATGAATCGTTGGAGGGGGAAGTCAAAGCAATGGCCGAGGCATTGAACGCAATGGCCCGCCCCTAGTGTGAAACCGTTGTGGCCAAAGAGCAACCATAATGAACATCTGGAAAAGTGGATTTTGACCAGCGATTTCCACCGTGACCCGATCAACGCCGGACTTTCCCTGACCGCCGCCGCCAAGGTGGGCGCGATCCGGGGTCAAAACGCGGATTTTGATCTGGTGGCTTGGGTTTTGGCCAATGCTGACTTGTCCCCGTCAATTCACTTTCTGTCACGCCGCGCCCGATTGAAAATCGCCGGAATTCGCCACGATCAACACGGCGACCTGGGGCCGAATGTGCCCGTGGATCGGTGGTCAACATCGCCCGCACTGGCGAAAAGTCCAACATAGGCCATTCGCATTCCGCTGGGATCACCCACGGCTGTTACCAGGCCGGGACGTTTTCCTTGCTAGATATGGGCTACAACACCGGCCCCAGTTCCTGGTCCCATTCCGCAATCGCCACCTATGCCAACGGCAAGCGCGCTGTTTTGACGTTACGCGCCGGGAAATGGCGCGCCTAATCCCTTAAAAAAGAAACCACGTTTCCGTTGGAGGACCTGACATGAAGGACGAACAAGAATTCAAGGCGAAAGGCGGCAAATCAAACCCGCTATTGCTGGAAATGGGCGTCCCGCGCGCCCTGGCGGCTGTCAATCGAGTGCTGGACTACGGAGCGGAAAAATACGCAGCCCATTCATGGCAGCGTGTGGACGTTGAGCGGTACAATTTCGCCGCGCGCCGCCATCGAATCGCGCGTGACTTGGGTGAGGCTCGGGACTTGGAAAGTGGTCTTTTGTACCTGGCTCATGAGGCGGCAAATATCCTATTTCAACTAGAAATGATGTGCCGCATTCAGGGTATGGATTGGCAAATCTACAACCCGCCACCCCAGAGCCACAAAAGCCCCCCTCGCCGCAAAAGATAGAACGCCTAAACACAGTGATACCCCCAGGTTTTCGCCTGGGGGTCTTTTTGATTCTCGTGCTATATCCCGCAACAAATTCCGCAACTTTCGCCAAATACTCAAGATAGGTACTCAACGTAACGGCAACAAATTGCACGATAAGATAGGATACTCAGAGATGAGTTTCAATCTCGTTACCCGCTCCACTGACCCCGCATAGCAGTGACGTCTAAGCCGTTTTTGCGGTGCATTTTGTGCGTTTATTTTGAATACTCTCCAAAATACACCGGCCTAAGATGCAAGAATTTACTACTATGTACCCTGCCCCCCTAGGGCGCCCAATGCACCGATGTCTCGGACAGCACCGCCTGAATCGGCGCCTGTTCGGGCGGTAACAAAAGTGACATCTCCAGTGCCTTGCGTTTGTTGTCGCCGTAAATCACCAAATGCTTGGATATTGCTGCGTCCAGTACCCGCGCTGACAGGCTGATACGGGCTTCGGGCTGGCTGTCGGGGCGTAGAATTGCCAGGGTTGTCGCCGAAGGATCCAGGGCTTCCGTAAGCCCCTGCACCCCCGGAAATAGCGAGGCTGTGTGCATATCAGCCCCCATGCCCAGCAAGAGCACTGAGATTGGCAATTCCGGCGCGATCATGGCCTCGACCTCGGCAATCACGTCCTCAGGGTCTCGGTCTGGCACATGGAAAGGCAGGAACCGCGCTGCAGCGGCCCGGTCGACCAACAGACGTTCGCTGATCATACGGGCGTTAGAGCGCTCGCTGCTGCTTGCCACCCACCGCTCGTCGGTCGCCATCACCCGTATCCGCGACCAGTCCACATCTGCTGCACACAAATCATCAAAAATCGGCGCTGGGGTGGTTCCGCCTGCCACTGCAAAGGATGCGGTATCATGACTCAACAAATGGGTTTTAAGATCCCCGGCTAGGCGGTTGGCAACATCAATCGCCAACATGTCTCGATCAGGATATTCNATAACATTCATGGGTTAACCCTCCGCCATTCACGTAAATTCGGCGCATCAGAACATCTGCATCCCCCGAGCCGGTGCTACCGCTATCATAGGGTTTAGCCACATCTTTGCGTGATTGCCAACTGGCAATGATCGGACCGGCTCAAGCCCAGGCCGCCTGGACCTCATCGCCGTGCATATAAAGGATCCGCGGCATAGTGGTTTCACGGCCCTATCAATTTTTTGTTCGCTGACTTTAACTTGCCCCTCAGTATAGACTAGACCTCACTGAACGAAACCGCCCGGAATACCCGAATGAAAGACCTCTCTCAAACCACCGCCAATATCGGCAAGTTCCAGGACAGCCATGTGACGGCAGATGGGCAGGACCGCGCCACAGTTGCGCTCAGCCATCCCGAAACCCTGTGGTTCAACACCGGAACACTTTGCAATATCGAGTGTGCCAACTGCTAYATTCTCAGYTCTCCCAGCAAYGATGCAYTGRTCTATATMACCGMCGMCGAGGTGMWGGRSTAYTTGGATCAGATCRARACAAGAGGTTGGCCAATCAAAGAAATTGGATTTACCGGCGGCGAACCCTTTATGAACCCGCAAATGATTGACATGACCCGTGCTGCGTTGATGCGCGGGTATCAGGTGCTGATCCTGACCAATGCCATGCAACCTATGATGCGAAAATCGGTGCAGACCGGGTTGTTGCAACTGAAATCAGACTTTCCCGGGCAGGTGGTTTTACGGGTATCCCTGGATCATTTTGACGCTGCCGTGCATGACGCCGAGCGAGGGGTTGGCAGTTATACAAAGACATTGCAGGGAATGCGCTGGCTGCAAGACAATGGTTTCACTATGGCAGTTGCCGGGCGCAGCCATTGGGGCAATAGCGACGCGGACTCCCGGGCAGGATATGCCGCATTATTTGTCGAACACGGGTTTGGCATCAACGCCTTTGACCCAGGCCAAACCGTGTTGTTTCCAGAAATGGATGAAGCAGTAGAGGTGCCTGAGATCACCACAGCTTGCTGGGATATACTGGGCAAAACACCGGATGACGTCATGTGCTCCTCCTCGCGCATGGTGGTTAAACGCAAAGGCGCCAGCAATCCAACTGTCGTGGCCTGCACTTTGCTGCCGTATGCAGCAGAATTTGAACTGGGCGAGACCCTGGCCGAGGCTGAAGGGGACGTGTCTTTGAACCACCCCCACTGCGCCAAGTTCTGCGTGCTGGGCGGCGCCAGCTGTTCCGCCTGACGCTGGTGGAAATAACCGGATTATTCAAATAATCCGGATCGGAAAATTCGAATTTTCCGGCTGTGAGGGCCGATGGGTCGCTAATGCAGGGTCAAGATACCTGTGACATTACGCCATTCACCCGGGCTGATCATTTTGCGGTGGCAAAACCGCACCGAATGAAGCGGGCCGTCGATCTCACGTTGCCAAAATTCGATGAACTCAAACAGCTTGGGGTGATCCGGCATCAAGTCGTAGTCTTGCCAAACATATGTATTCAACACATGTGAATAATCGGGCATGTGATAGGTGAATTCCGCTGTGGTCAGCCCGTATCCTTTCAGCATCAATTCGGTTTCACGTGGCTCCATTTTGACCTCCAAATATCGGGTGCACATGACAATGGTAGCGTGAAGGACGTTAATTTATCTCAAAACCAAGGTGTTACCGCAATATTAACGAGGAAAGGGCAGTCAAAAACTCTGCTTGCTTGCGCCCCATATACCCTCTCTGTTAAGGTGCATCCACAAGATATAGACCCATCAATAACAACGGGCAGCACACGTGAGCGATACGCCGGAAACTCCTGAAAATATGGATGAAACCCCGCCATCTCGGCCGATTTATGACGGACCTACCGTCTCTATCGAATCCGAAATGCGGACCTCCTATCTCGACTATGCGATGTCTGTCATCGTCAGCCGAGCCATTCCAGACCTGCGCGATGGGCTGAAGCCGGTGCACCGCCGCATTCTCTATGCGATGCATGAGACCGGCAATACACATGACAAGTCTTATCGCAAATCGGCCCGCTCGGTTGGCGATGTGATGGGTAAATACCACCCGCATGGTGACAGCGCGATCTATGACGCGCTGGTGCGGATGGCGCAGGACTTCTCGATGTCGCTGCCCTTGCTGGATGGTCAGGGCAACTTTGGTTCGATGGACGGCGATAACGCGGCTGCGATGCGCTATACCGAAGTGCGGATGGACAAGCCTGCTGCGTATTTGCTGAGCGATATCGACAAAGATACCGTTGATTTCCAGGATAACTATGATGGAAAGGACCGTGAACCGACGGTTCTGCCCGCGCGTTTCCCCAACATGCTGGTCAATGGTGCCGGTGGTATTGCCGTGGGCATGGCCACCAATATTCCGCCGCACAATCTGGGCGAAGTGATCAATGCCACCCTGGCGCTGATCGAGGACCCGGACCTGACCACCGAACAGTTGATCGACTATATCCCCGGTCCCGATTTCCCTACTGGCGGCATCATGCTGGGCCAAACCGGCGCTCGCAAAGCCTATCTTGAGGGCCGTGGGTCGGTGATCATCCGCTCTAAAACCCGAGTCGAAGAAATCCGCCGCGATCGCTATGCGATTATCGTCGAAGAGATTCCCTATCAGGTGAACAAAGCGGCAATGATTGAGAAGATCGCCGAACAAGTGCGCGACAAAAAGATCGAAGGCGTGGCCCACGTTCAAGACGAATCTGACCGCAACGGCGTGCGCGTGGTGATCGAGTTGAAACGTGATGCCACCCCGGAAGTGGTGATGAATCAGCTATTCCGGTTCTCGCCAATGCAGACCTATTTTGGCTGCAACATGCTGGCGCTGAATGGCGGTCGGCCGGAAACCCTGACCCTGCGTCGGTTCCTGACCTCATTCCTGGATTTCCGCGAAGACGTGGTAGCGCGGCGCACTGCCTATTTGCTGCGCAAGGCCCGCGAGCGCAGCCACATGTTGTGTGGTTTGGCCGTCGCCGTCACCAATATTGACGAGATTGTCACCACCATTCGGCAATCTGCGGATGCAGCCGAGGCGCGTCAAAAGCTGATGACCCGGCGCTGGCCGGCCCAGCCGATTTTGGAATATATCGCGCTGATCGACGATCCGACCCATACCGCCAACGATGATGGCACCTATAACTTATCGGAAGCGCAAGCCCGCGCCATTCTGGAACTGCGYCTKCAACGYCTGACCCAGATYGGCGTYAARGARGTCACCGACGAGCTGRAAGAGCTGGCTGGCAARATCAAGGAATACCTTGAAATTCTAGGCTCGCGTGAACGCATCATGGGCATCATCTCGGATGAGCTGATTGAGGTGCGCGACCAGTTCGCAGTACCGCGCCGCACTCTGATCGTTGACTGGTCCGGTGATATGGACGACGAAGATCTGATCGAACGCGAGGACATGGTGGTGACAGTGACCTCGGGCGGTTACATCAAACGCACCCCGCTGGCCGATTTCCGGGCCCAGAAACGCGGTGGCAAAGGCGTGTCTGGCATGCAGACTAAAGAAGAGGATGTCATCACCACCCTCTTTGTGGCCAATACCCATACCCAGTTGCTGTTTTTCACCACCGACGGCATGGTCTACAAACTGAAGACCTGGCGCCTGCCGCAGGGCGGACGGACCTCCAAGGGTAAGGCCGTGGTCAACATCCTGCCGATCCCTCCCGGAGTGTCGATTGCCGCCATCATGCCGGTAGACGTGCCCGAGGACGACTGGGCCAAGCTGCAGATCATCTTTGCCACTACGGCAGGTGATGTCCGCCGCAATGCGCTGTCAGATTTCGTCAATGTCAAACGCAACGGCAAGATCGCCATGGACCTGCCCGAGGGTGTTGAGATGGTCAATGCGCGGATTTGTTCTGAGGACGACGACGTGATGCTGGTCACCAATGCCGGCCGCGCCATCCGGTTCTCGACCACCGATGTGCGTGTGTTCAAGGGCCGCAAATCCACCGGTGTGCGGGGCATCCGCCTGAGTGATGRCAAGCATGTTGTGTCGATGTCGGTGATCCGCCACTTTGAGGCCACATCGGACGAGCGGACTGCCTATCTGAAAATGCGCCGGGCAGTGGCTGGATTAGCCGACGATGCCGAGGGTGCGGATGAGGAGGCCAATGCCAATGCCACCATCAGCCCCGAGCGTTATGCCGAAATGTCGGCGGCTGAGAACCTGATCCTGACCATCACCAGTGGTGGCTCGGGTAAGCTGTCCTCCAGCCATGATTATCCGGTTCGCGGACGTGGTGGCATGGGCGTTGCTGCGATGGACAAGGCGATGCGCGGCGGTGAATTGGTGGCCTCGTTCCCGGTGGAACTGGATGATCAGATCATGTTAGCGACCTCTAAGGGCCAGTCGATCCGAGTGCCGGTAGATGGTATCTCGTTCCGCTCGCGCAGCGCTGGCGGTGTCAAAGTGTTCAACACTGGCAGGAATGAGGTTGTGGTCTCGGTTGCTTGGATTGCAGAGCAAAACGACGACGAGGAAGAGGCTTCGTAGCAGACGGTACATCGGCCGACAATTTGACTCTCACATTTAACTGCTGATCCGGCACCCGCTGGATCAGCAGACACATTGATGGACATGGAGAAAGACATGACGTTCGAAAGATCTGAAATTGATTTATTGGCGTCGCTTGAAGATCTTGCCAAACTTTCGCTAAACTATGGCAGCATCAGTGATSAAGAATGCATGCTGCTGGGCTACCAACGGACAAAACAGATTTCCCGAAGATCCCGGCTTCAGTGGGAACAGGGCAATCAGTCCGTTTTGGCAGACGAAGTAAAAACCCGAAAACAGAGCATTATCGAAGGCGCATTTCTGGAAATCTATCAGGAATACATTCCCTTTAAGCAGGCTCTTGGCAGCAAAGACATCACCCAAGTCTGCGACATTGGCTGTGGCCAAGGTATCAATGACGTGTTCTTAGCGCGTGATTTCCAGCCCAAGTTTACCTTGGTTGACATCGAAGAGTCCCCAGACATGTACCACAACTGGGCAGACAGCGGCAGCGGCTATGCCAGCCTGGAGGCCGCAACAAATTTGCTGGCTGCAAATGGCGTGACGGCCTCGGATGTGGTTGCAATCAATCCAACGAAGGGCACAATTCCTGTCCCAGCCAGCGGATTTGATCTGGTCACAAGCTTCTATTCCTGTGGATTTCACTACCCGATTGACGACTATTTGGACCTGATGATCAAAACGATTGAAAACGGCGGCTACGTCTGTCTGGACATCAGAAAACGTTACCTGCGGAAAAATACTGCCGCACTGTCAAAGATTATGGAAATGTCCGATGTCACTGAAATCTATGACGAAGGCAAGGCAGCGCGGATGTTGTTCAAAAAGAAATGAACCCCGCCAATGAGCTGTAAACATCCCACGCACTCAGTCATGTAAGACCTCAAATATTTCAGGAGCGGGTGGTATCCGCCCCTGAAATTTGAATATCGCCACACTTAGTGGACTAGCTGTTCGTCTCTGCCCAAATATCAGGTCAAAGACCGTATATTCCACCAAACTTTGCTTCCAGATACTCGAGCAGCGGCTCGTGCGTCGGTTTTATGCCTGCAGCATGCGCGATAGTTTCGCGCGGCGAGCGTAACCCGCCAYATTGCTGGAGGTTTTCCTTTAGCCAGCTGGTTGCACCCGACATGTCGCCCAAAGACAGTTGCTGATCCAGATCCGGGACCGCCTTGCTCAATGCTTGGTTCAGACACCCCGCATAGACATTGCCAAGGCTGTAGGTCGGGAAATAGCCGAACAATCCCACCGACCAATGCACATCCTGAAGACAGCCGTTTGATGGCTTGTCCACGGCAAAACCAAAATCAGCCTTGAACCTGTCATTCCAGGCCCCTTCAAGGTCGGCAACCTGCAAGTCACCAGACATCAACGCCCGCTCCAGATCAAACCGCAGCATTATGTGCAAATTGTACTGCACCTCATCAGACTCGGTGCGGATATAGCCGTTGTGCACAGTGTTGACCGCAGCATAAAAYYCATCTGCGTCYTCAATACCAAAATCACCAAARACYTCGSYCATCTGACCAAACARCCAACCGGTAAAGGCGCGACCACGGCCAATCTGGTTCTCATAGATCCGGCTTTGGCTTTCATGCACACCCATCGACACCCCACTGCCCAGAGGCGTCAGCAAATARGCCTTGTCGATATTCTGCTCATAGCAGGCATGGCCAACTTCGTGGATGGTCGAATAGATGCAGTTGAACGGGTCACTGGCGCTGGTGCGTGTAGTGATGCGCACATCCAACCCACTGCCCGAGCTGAACGGATGCACCGCCTTATCAACCCGACCGTGGTTCATGTCATAGCCAAATACTTTGGCCAGCTTACGGGACAGCTTCATCTGCTTGGGCTCGTCAAACAAACCGTCCAAGCCCTTGGGCGTCGGTTGGTCTAACACAGCAGCACGAAGAGCCACCAAGCGCGGCCGCATAGCATCAAAGATATCCGCAATCTGTGCGCTGGTGGTGCCGTGCTCATAATCTTCGATCATGGCATCATAAAGATCACCCCCAGCGGCCAATGCAGCGCCCTCTTCCCGTTTTAGTGCCACCACCTCTTTCAGCACCGGTGTAAAGGCAGCGACATCTTCGTTCGCGCGTGAAGCGGCCCATTTTCCCTGTGCCTCGGAGGTAAGCTGCGCCAGTTTCTTGGCCAGATCAGCGGGCACTTTCAGTGCACGGTCATAACCACGGCGGATTTCGCGCAGCTGGGCGGCACCAGCCTCATCCACAGCCTCTGCTTTTTCCAGCCAATCCCCGACGCGCGGGTCCATGCGGCGGGCATGCAAAACGGATTCAATCGCTGCCATTTCTTCGCCACGCTGGGACGCCGCTCCACGCGGCATCATGGTTTCCTGATCCCAGCCCAACCGGCCAGCAATCTGTCCCAGCGCTTGGGTGTCGCGCTGGAAACTCATCAGATCGTCAAATGCGCTCATAGTCAGATGTCCTTGATCGAAGTGGGAATGGGATAGGCAGACAGAAAGCGGGCGCGCAGGATCAACACCCAGACACCAACCGCCATCAGCTGGTGCAGGATCGCTGCCTGCCAGGGGGCGCCGTAGATAACGGTAATCACACCCAAAGCAATCTGTAGCAACAAAGTTGCAAAGACCATATGAAAGGCATTTTGCGTTATTGGGTGGGCGCTACGCCGTCCGCGCAGCCAAAAAACCACTCCAAATGCCAGCAATAGATAGCCGCTGACACGGTGAATAAACTGAACGAGTCCAGGGTTTTCAAAGAAGTTACGCCACATGGGTTCCAGCATCATGGCGTTTTGCGGAATCACCTGTCCGCCCATCAGCGGCCAGTCTGTGTAGGACCGGCCCGCATCGATCCCAGCCACCAGTGCGCCCAGAATGATTTGCAGAAATGCAAAGTGCATCAGCCCGGTCGACAGGCCAAATAGCTTCTTTTCCTTGGCCCGACGCGCCTGCATCAAAACCCGATCTTCGCGCGATAGCATCAGTACATACCAAGCAATGAAGCCAAGGATGACAAAGGCCAAGCCTAGATGAGTGGCCAACCGGTACGAGGCAACGGACACCATGCCCTCCCCCTGGGTCACGCCCGAGGCAACCATCCACCAGCCAATGCCGCCCTGCAAACCGCCCAGCAGCCCTGGCAGTGCCAACCTGCCGGTCCAACCGGTCGGGATTTTGCGCGCAACAAGAAAGCCAAAGAAGCCCAGCGCCCAGATCAACCCCATCACGCGACCAAGCTGCCGGTGGCTCCACTCCCACCAATAGATCGCCTTGAAATCCTCCAGCTGCATCCATTGATTCTCGATGCGCCACTGATCAATCTGCTGGTATTTGTCGAACTCAGCCTGCCAGTCAGCCTCGCTTAGCGGCGGCATTGCTCCGGTCACCGGTTTCCATTCAGTAATCGACAACCCGCTGTCCGTCAGCCGGGTCAGCCCGCCGACCACAATCATCGCCACCACCAGCGCAAACAGCACCATCAGCCAGGCCCGGATGGCACGACGGGCGCCGCCGCGGTCCTGATCAATCAGACCGGGCTGCACCTCGGGCGTATCCGAGCGCTCGCCCTCGACTTCTTCAAAAATGCTGCGCTTGCTCATGCTTGCCTCGTCTTATTTAGTGCCACGCTAGATCCCTGCCCCCGAGAGGTCCAGCCAGCTTATTCGTCGCCGCGCTGTTTCCAGCGCACCATCTGACGCATCACCCCATGCAGCATCTGCACATCCGCGCTTGTCAGCGCCATCCGGCTCCACAGATTGCGCAGGTTGAGCTTCATGTTGGGTGCCTTCTCCGGTGGGAAAAAGAACCCGGCCTGCCCCAACCGATCCTCATAATGATCAGAGAGCTTCTCAATCTCCACCCCGGTGGCCCAGTCGGTTTTCCCCATCTCGACCACCATGTGTTCAATCTCGCCGACCTGGCGCTGCCATTCATAGGCGGTGAGCAGCACACATTGGCCCAGGTTCAACGAGCCATAAGCCGGGTTGACCGGCACCGAGATAATGGCGTTGGCCTTGGCCACGTCTTCATTCTCTAGCCCAGCGCGTTCGGGTCCAAACATCACCGCGACCTTTTCACCGGCTGCAATCTTCTGAGCCGCTAGTTTCATMGCGGCTTCGGGGCTGAACACAGGTTTGGTCAATCCCCGCTGCCGCGCCGTGGTGGCAAAGACAAAGGAGCAATCCGCCAGTGCACCCGGCACATCCGGGCTCAACTGCGCCTCGTCCAACAAACGCCCAGCGCCCGAGGACATCGCAACGGCCTTGGGATTGGGCCAGCCATCACGCGGCGCCACAATGCGCATCCGGTCCAGGCCAAAGTTCCACATTGCACGCGCGGCAGCGCCGATATTTTCGCCCATCTGTGGGCGCACCAAGACAAAAGCAGGCTGTGGGGTCTGGCTGGGCATGTTACTCTCACTGAAATTTCGCCCCGATCTAAGCTGCATTGGCCGCCAGAGCAAGATCTGGCGCTTTTGCTGCGCCTCAATTACCCTGTCAGCACCTTAAAAACTTGCGCGCCCGGCGTTATTCGCTAAATAGCGGCAAGACATCACAAGGACCGCACCCATGGACAGCCCCGAGCAGCCGCAGATYTATCTGATCACMCCGCCAAGTTTCRAACTGGGYCARTTCCCSGATCAACTGGCCAAAGTGCTGGAYKCCATYGASGTKTCYTGCCTGCGCCTRGACATGGCCAGCCGKGACGAAGACACCYTRAGCCGKGCRGCKGATGCCCTGCGCGARGTKACCCATGCMCGCGAYGTGGCCATTGTKATWTCCGAYCAYCAGATCCTGGCYGAGCGGCTGGGRYTGGACGGCGTRCATCTGACAGATTCCGCCCGATCCGTGCGGGCAACCCGCAAGGCAATGGGCGCTGACGCAATTGTTGGCTGTTTCTGCGGTGCCTCTAACCACGACGGTATTTCCGCTGCCGAAGCTGGCGCGGATTATGTCAGCTTTGGCCCGGTTGGCACTTCAGGCCTGGGTGATGGCGCCATTGCCGAGACCGACTTGTTTCAATGGTGGTCCCAGATGATCGAAGTACCCATGGTGGCCGAAGTCGGTTTGACCGAAGATCTGGTCCGTCATCTGGCGCCATACACCGATTTTTTTGGCATTGGCGATGAGATCTGGCGCGAAGACGACCCGGTCGCAGCAATTAAACGCCTGACCGCCGCGATGGGCTAAGCCAGCTCTATAGAAACACCCGCTCTGCAAACCAATAGGCCCCGATCATTGCAATGGTGATCGAGGCCGGTATCGCCACCCGACCGCGATATTTTGGGTGGGAGTTGAACCAAAATCCAACAGTGGCAAAAGCAATTGCGATCACCGTCAATTGCCCCAGCTCGACGCCGATATTAAACCCAATCAACGCGGCCACAAATTGATCGCGCGGCAGTCCGATCTCGCCCAGCACTGCGGCAAAGCCCAACCCGTGCAACAGGCCAAAGCCAAAAATCACCAGTGGCCGCCAGGCGGTCAGGTGGCGGGTAAAGATGTTCTCCACCGCCACATAGACAATTGACGCTGCANTCAGCGGCTCAACGATGCCAGCAGGCACCTGCACCCAGCCCAGAGCACCCAGCGCCAGAGTAATGGTATGCGCCACGGTAAAGGCACTGATCTGCCACAACAGAGGCCGCAACCGAGCACTTAGAAAGAACAATCCCAGCACAAACAGGATGTGATCCAGTCCCTTGGGCAGGATGTGCTCAAACCCCACCGGCAGATAGTCGGCAAAGGCTTCTGCCGGAGACATCGCCGCGCCGCCGTCCAACGGAATGGAGGGCGTGGTTTCACCGCCCTGCAAGAAGCCGGTATAGGGCTCCTCCACCCCGTTCTGCCGCAGCACCACACCCCCTGACCCCTTGGGCCAAAACAGGGTCAGGCTGCGGGCGTTAGGCGGGATACGTCCGGTCAGCATAAGATGTGAGGCGCGCGGCAGCTCAATATCTCCGGCGTCGGGTATGATCACCTCTGTGACACTAAGTTCAACACGCCCCTTGGCGAGGAGTTTTACGGTTTCCAGCCACTCCTCAGCAAATTGGCGGACCATGGGTTCCAGATCATCCTGCTCCAACCTCCGCAGGCTGTCATAATCGGTGGCCTGCGCCGCCTGGTTGGTATCATCCATACCATCCAGATTGATGCCGGCTACGAAGGCCTCGATATTCAACCGCAAATCTAAGGTAATCTGGCCATTTTCAACCCGGAAATCAGCAATTGTCGGCGTCACCTCATGTGCACGCGCCTCTGACATCAGTGTGATCAAGGCTAGACTTGACAACAAAAGCACAACTGCCAGCCTGTTCCCCAGTCTCCATAAGGTCTTGCCCATGCCCATCTGCCTGTCCCGCTGCCTTGCTTTTGCTTTTGTCGGCCTGGTTCTTACCACCCTGCCTGCTCTTTCGCATGAGTTTTGGATTGAACCGCAGAAATATCAAGTTGAAACAGGAATGCCGGTGATTGCCGATCTGCGCAACGGGCAGAAATTCGCCGGTTCCAAACTGGTTTATTTTGCCCGACGCACCCAGCGCTTTGAGATCATGCAAGGGGATCAAGTTACTCCATACCAGGGCCGCATGGGGGATCTACCGGCATTCCAACTGGACCGGATCGGTGACGGGCTATTGATCATCAGCCATGAAACCGTGCCAGAGACCCTGACCTATGAGACCTGGGAGACGTTTCAGGCCTTTATCGCCCACAAAGGCTTTACTGATATCATCCAGCGCCATCAGGCGCGTGATCTGCCAAAACAGGATTTCACCGAAACCTATTCCCGCCACGCCAAGGCACTGGTTGCAATTGGTGATGGCTCCGGTGCCGACAGCCTTCAGGGTATGGAGACCGAGTTTGTCGCTTTGGCCAACCCCTATACCGATGATCTGTCCTTGGGCCTGCCCGTCCAGCTGTTCTATCAAGGCAAACTGCGCACCAAAGCCCAGGTCGAAGTCTTTGAACGAGCGCCCGATAACACCGTTTCGGTTTTCTTGCAGCACACCGATGCTCAGGGCTATGCGTTAATCCCGGTAAAAACAGGTCACACCTACCTGTTAGACGCGGTGGTCATGCGGCCAGCCCCCAAAGCGGAGGAGCCGGTCTGGGAATCCCTCTGGGCAGCGCTGACATTTGCAACCCCATAAGACCTGTTGCCGCTTGCGGGGCAGTCCAAAAATAGGCAGAACACGCGCATGACACAGACCTCCGATCAGCCCGCCTCCAATATCCTCTGCATTGGCTCTGTCCTATGGGACATCATTGGCCGATCACCAGTGGAAATGCACCACGGCGCCGACATGCCAGGGCGCATCAGCCGCTTGCCCGGTGGTGTTGCGATGAATATTGCGATGACCTTGGCCCGCTTTGGCCTCAAACCTACTCTGCTCAGCGCCATTGGCCGCGATGATGAAGGCAACGAGCTGATCACCGCCTGCACCCGTCTAGGACTGATCACCGACTATCTCTACCGCTCCGAGGATCTGCCCACCGACCGCTATATGGCGGTAGAAGGCGCCAATGGGCTGATTGCTGCCATTGCCGATGCTCATTCGCTCGAAGCTGCCGGAAATAAGATCCTTCGGCCCTTATACGATGGCAGCCTCGGCTCGGCCGAGCAACCCTATGCCGGCCCGGTGGCACTGGACGGCAATCTGACCCTATCGCTGCTGGATGACATCGCCAATGATCCCGCCTTTGCCGCCGCCGACCTTCGCGTCGCGCCGGCCTCACCGGGCAAGGCAGAACGGCTGCGCCCGTTCCTGACCCGCAACCGCGGCACGCTCTACGTCAATCTCGAAGAGGCCGGGTTGCTGTGCCAGGCCGAGTTCACCGACAGTGAAACCGCCGCACGCGCCATGCTGGAACGTGGCGCCGCCCGCGTTCTGGTCACCGATGGTGGCAGTTCCGCCACCGAGGCTAGTCCAGATGCCCTAATAACTCTTATCCCACCCCGTGTGACCGTCGCCCGTGTGACCGGAGCCGGAGATACCTTTATGGCTGCCCATATCGCGGCCGAGGCGCGTGGCGAAACCCACAAGACCGCCCTGGCCTCCGCCCTCAAGGCTGCCGCCACCTATGTTTCCGGAGAACCACCCCTGTGATCGACATCCAATATTCTGCCGAAGTACAGGCAGCCAAATCTGCCGGAACCGCAATTGTGGCGCTGGAAAGCACCATCATCACTCACGGTATGCCCTACCCGCAGAACGTCGAAGTGGCAGCGTTGGTCGAACAGGACATCCGCCAGGCTGGCGCCACTCCGGCCACCATTGCAGTGCTTGATGGCCGCCTACATGTTGGCCTCGAAGCAGACCAGCTACAGGCGCTGGGCCAGGCCAAGGGCGTCGCCAAACTGTCGCGTGCCGATATTGCCGCCTGTCTGGCCACCGGCGGCACTGGTGCCACCACCGTCGCCGCCACCATGATTGCCGCACATTTGGCTGGTATTGAGGTCTTTGCCACCGGCGGTATCGGTGGTGTGCACAAGGGCGCGGAACAGTCCTTTGACATCTCGGCTGACCTGATGGAACTGGCYGCAACCCCAGTCACTGTGGTGGCCGCGGGTGCCAAAGCAATCCTCGATGTGCCCAAAACCCTGGAAGTTCTGGAAACTCAGGGTGTGCCAGTGATCGCCTACGGCCAAGACAGTTTTCCTGCCTTCTGGTCAGCGCAATCCGACCTCACCGCGCCACTGCGGATGGACAACGCGGCGCAGATTGCCCGCGCCCACAGGCTGCGTCAGGACATTGGTCTGCCCGGCGGCCAGTTGATTGCCAACCCCATCCCCAAGGTCGACGAGATCGCAGCCGATATCCTGGCCCCGATCATCACTCAGGCCCAATCCGAGGCCGACTCGCAAAGTGTCAGCGGCAAAGCCGTCACCCCATTCCTGCTGCAACGAATCTTTGAGCTGACCGAGGGCCGTTCCTTGACCGCCAATATCGCCCTGGTGCGCAACAATGCCCGGCTGGCAGCGCAGATTGCCCGGGAATTAATCAAACTAAGAGGCTGACCTGCACAGAATGGTAAGGAGCCATTGCCGCGCCGCCGCAAACTTCCTAGGTTGCAACCGACCAACAGCGAAAAAGACCGATGACAACGCCATTTGACCACGAACCCCACCGTCGCCCCGGCCTGTTTGCCCGGCTGCGATCTTCATTTTTGACCGGCATCGTGGTGATCGCCCCGGTGGGACTGACAATCTGGCTGTTGTGGTCAATTATGGGCTGGGTCGACAGCGTGGTGCTGCCACTGGTGCCCGCCACCATTCTCCCCGAGAAATACATTGGCATTAACCTGCGCGGCATCGGGCTGATCATYTTYTTCCTGTTCACCATCGTRATYGGCTGGATCGCCAAAGGCATCCTYGGCCGCTCGYTGATTGGCTTTGGCGAAAGTCTGGTCGAGCGGATGCCRGTGGTYCGTACAATCTACTCAGGTATCAAGCAAATCTCGGAAACCGTGTTTGCTCAGACCGAGCGCAGCTTTGAAAAAGCCTGTCTGATTCAATATCCGCGCCCCGGCATCTGGGCCATTGGTTTTGTCTCGACCATTGCCAAGGGCGAAGTTCTCGAACGCACAAACCCCCGCGGCAAATTGATGAGCATTTTCATCCCAACCACCCCCAATCCAACCTCCGGATTCCTGCTGTTCCTACCGGAAGAAGACGTGATGGAGTTGGACATGAGCGTCGAAGACGCCGCCAAGCTGGTGATCTCTGCAGGGCTGGTCTACCCAAACTCCAAAGACCCCAGCCAGCCACCAACCCCGGWCRCCGACTAAAGACCACAMCKTCCCRCGGCTTYATCTGGCYAAAAAYWTCCCGGGGKGCGGGGGGCTGCCCCCCCCCGCCCTTGCCGTTCTACAACGCGGTCCAGCCACCATCGACGCTCAGCGTGGTGCCGGTCATCTGCGCCGCCGCAGATGAGCACAGGAACACAACTGTGCCTCCCAATTGTTCCACTGTGGCAAATTCCTTGGACGGCTGACGCGCCAACATAACCTCTTTGATCACCGTATCTCGGTCCATGCCGTATTCTGCCATGGTCGCGGGGATCTGCGCCTCAACCAGCGGTGTCAGCACGTATCCGGGGCAAATAGCATTACAAGTGATTGGCTCCTGCGCTGTTTCCAGTGCCACCGCCTTGGTCATGCCCACCACCCCGTGCTTGGCCGCCACATAGGCCGATTTGAACGGCGACGCCGTCAAGCCATGCGCCGAGGCGATGTTGATCACCCGTCCCCAGCCCGCAGCCCGCATCAGCGGCAGCGCGACGGCCGTGGTGTGAAACGCGGAATTCAGGTTGATCGCAATGATCGCATCCCACTTATCCAGCGGAAACTCGTCGATCGGAGCAACATGTTGAATGCCTGCGTTATTGACCAGGATATCACAGGTCCCCGCCGCCGTGATCAGTTCCCGGCATTCCTGGCCAATGGCCATATCTGCTTTGATATACCGGGCAGTGACGCCAAATTCAGATGAAATCGACTCGGCCAGCGCATGATCTTCGTCCCGGTCGGTGAAGGAATTCAGCACCACATCTGCCCCCGCCCGCGCCAGTTCCCGTGCAACGCCCAGTCCAATTCCAGAATTTGATCCGGTGATAACTGCGGTTTTCCCCTGCAAAGACATTGGCTTCTTCCCTTCATTTGACGTCGTTTAGATTTGGGAACATTGTGCCATGCTGCTACTGCAAAGAAAACGCCCGTTCTATATCAACGCTGATTTTGTTGTTTCACGCTGGGCCGTCAGGGCCACTCAACTTATGAATGTCCTTCACCATATGGTTCTGATGGGTTGTGGTTTCTGCGCGTTTGACGCACATACACACGACTCTTAACGCCAAAGATTAACCGGCTCGAACAAAAAAAACGCCCGCACGAAGCGGGCGTCAAGTTATTGAGGCAGGTTTCATACAGGCAAGAAACCTATCGAGCAGTGACCCTGTTATACTCAATAATCTGACTTTTTCCAAGCTAAAAGTTTGAAAAGACCCAAAAGCAAGGGTAGCTTGAAAACTCAAGTAAATATGGGCCAAGCAGGATTGTTGCCAAAATGCGATCAGACTATTTCTCAAAAATCACCTCAACTTTGGCAAGTATCACCTTGCTTCTAAGTGTTAACACTGCAGCTGCAGAATCAGCCCATGGCATCGCTATGTATGGGCAACCCGCTTTACCACCAGATTTTGTGTCACTCCCCTATGCAAACCCCGATGCCCCCAAGGGCGGGCGCGTGGTATTTGGCAATACCGGAGGCTTTGATACGCTTAATCCTTTTGTGCTAAAGGGCACGTCCCCCTGGCAACTTCGGTTCTGGGGATATGAAAGCCTGATGGGCCGATCTTGGGATGAGCCATTTACCCTCTATGGGTTGCTGGCCGAATCAATCGAGACCCCTGAGGACCGCTCTTGGGTCGAATTCACCCTGCGCCCCGAGGCTCGTTTTTCGGATGGGTCCCCCGTCACCATCGACGATGTGATCTGGTCCTATGAAACCCTGGGCACTGTCGGCCACCCCCGCTATCACGGGTTCTGGTCAAAAATTGACAGCATCACTCAGACCGGGCCGCACAAGGTCCGCATCACCTTCAACACCGAGGATCGTGAACTGGCCTTGCTGGCCGGACTGCGGCCAATTCTGAAAAAGGCACAGTGGGAGGGCAAGGATTTTGCCAACAGTGGCCCCTCCGAAGCGCCAATCGGCACCGGTGCCTATGTGATCGACTCCTCTGATCCTGGTCGCTACGTCAGCTTTCAGCGTAACCCAGACTATTGGGGCAAGGATCTGCCGTTCCGGCGGGGCACACAAAATTTTGACGAGATGCGGATCGAGTTTTTTGGCGATGCAACCGTGTTGTTCGAGGCCTTCAAAGTCGGAGAGCTGACCGCAGTGCGCGAATTCAATGCTGGTAAATGGGACAAAAACTATAATTTCCCGTCAGTGCAACGTGGTGATGTGGTGAAGTCAGAGATTCCTCATCAACGGCCATCGGGCATTACCGGGCTGGCAATGAACACCCGTAATCCGTTGTTTGCCGACTGGCGCGTGCGTGACGCGCTGATCTACGCCTTCAATTTCGAATACATCAACGGCACGGTGACCGGTGGCACCCAGCCCCGCATCACCTCTTATTATTCCAATTCAGCCCTGGGTATGCGCGTCGGCCCGGCTGAGGGGCGGGTAAGATCGTTGTTGGAGCCCTATGCCGACACCCTGCTTCCCGGTGCGCTGGAGGGCTACACCTTGCCAGTCAGCGATGGCACCGAACGCAACCGCAAGAACCTGCGCAAGGCAACCAAACTGCTGATCGAGGCGGGATGGACAGTGCAGGACGGTTTTTTGCAAAACTCAAAAGGCCAAGCCTTCGAATTTTCGGTCCTCTTGCGCCAGGGCGACGGGGAGATGAAAACCGTTGTTCAAATATATGCCCGCGCGCTGGAACGTCTTGGCATCACAGTCACCACTGAAATAGTTGATAACGCCCAATATGTCGCCCGTCAGAATGAGTATGATTTTGACATGACACGTTATCGCCGCGATCTGTCGCTTAGTCCCGGCAATGAACAATATCTGTATTGGGGCCGTGACGGAGTGACCCAATCCGGTACCCGCAATCTGATGGGGATAGATAGCCCGGCTGTTGAGGCGCTGATCCCAGCCATGCTCAATGCGCTCAGTGCCGAGCATTTCATTTCAGCAGTGCGGGCGCTGGACAGGGTCCTGACCACGGGCCGTTATGTGATCCCCATTTGGCAGTTTGATAAGGGTCGCATCGCCCACGCAAAGGAACTTCACTTTCCGGAGGCTCTGCCGATTTATGGCGACCGCCTTCAGTTCATGCCCACGGTCTGGTGGTATCAGCCCAATTGACGCAACATTGTTCAAATTGGGTTGACTGATAATCTCTATTTCCGTATTTCCCGAAATATGGAAATAAAGATCACCAACCAGCTGGCCGCCTTGGCCCATCCAAAGCGGCTCGCCATGTTTCGATTACTGATGCGGCGCTATCCGGATGGCGTGCCAGCCGGGGAAATCTCCACGGCTCTGGAGCTTAAGGCCAATACCGCCTCCAGCTATCTGTCTCGTCTAAAACAGGTCGGGCTGATTGCGCAGACACGCACCGGCACGACATTGCGCTATAGTGCCAATGTCCCAATGCTGCGCGGGTTGTTTGACGGGTTGTTGAGCGGTTGCTGCCAGAACCGACCGGACATATGTCTGCGACCAACATCCCAATTCACCATTCCATCCATCGAACGGCCCTTGAACGTATTGTTCTTATGCAGCGGAAACTCCGCCCGCTCCATCCTTGCCGAAACCCTGTTAACCTCCATCGGCGGTGGAAAATTCCAGGCATTTTCTGCTGGCACCACCCCGTCAGGTGCGCCCCACTCCGAGGTTCTGGCCTTGCTGACACGCAACGGCCACAGCGTTGACAGCTTGGCCTCAAAACCACTGGATGTATTCACCGCCCCAGACGCGCCAACAATGGATATCGCCTTTACCGTCTGCGACCAGGCCGCAAACGAAGAATGCCCCACGTGGCCAGGCCATCCGATGAAGGCGCATTGGGGGCTGAGTGACCCCCTGTTGGCCATTGGCAACATTCCCCGCGCGATCGAACAAACCTACGACATATTAAAAAACCGCATAGAGAGTTTCACCGCCCTGCCTTTTGACAGGTTAGATCCCCCGTCACTGCAGCATCACCTTGATGACCTTGGCCAGAAAAACACCTCCGAAAAACCCCTGAGAAAGCCAATCACATGAACATTCTTGTGCTCTGCACTGGCAATTCAGCCCGTTCCATCCTTTTGGAAACCCTGATCAACAGCCTCGGTGCTGGTCGCTTACACGCCTATTCCGCAGGGTCTGACCCCGCCGGACAGGTGCATCCACAATCCCTGAAGCTTATGGCCAAACTCGGCCACGACACCTCAATTGCCCGCTCCAAAAGCTGGGATGAATTTGCCGCCCCGGGCGCCCCACAGATGGATATAGTCATCACCGTCTGCGGATCAGCTGCTGCTGAGACCTGCCCCATCTGGCCTGGCGCCCCAGTGCGAGCACATTGGGGGGTGGAGGACCCGGCAGCGGTAGCCGAACCCGATTGGGATCAGGCATTTCGAACAGCCTACGGCCTCCTGAAAACACGCGCGACTGCTCTGCTGGACCTGCCATTTGAAACGTTCAGCCAAGATGAGCTGAAAACTCAGCTAACCCGCATCGGAGATCTGACATGACCACGCAGAAACTACTGGCCGAGGGGCTGGGCACTGCATTCCTGCTGATTGGTGTCGTGGGATCCGGCATCATGGCGCAGAATTTGGCAGGCGAGGCCATCGCCCTGGCCCTTTTGGCCAATGCCATTGCCACCGGCTGTATGCTCTATGTGATCATCACCACCCTTGGCCCTATTTCTGGCGCACACTTCAATCCCGCCGTCACCCTGGCCTTTGCCCTGCGTGGCGACCATCCTTGGAGCGCAGTCGCCCCTTATATTCTGGTTCAGGTGATTGGCGGCATCTTGGGTGTCTGGGCCTGTCATGCGATGTTTGACATGGAATTATTACAGAGCTCCAGCACCATGCACCGTACGGGACCGGCGCAGTGGGTCTCCGAGATCATCGCCACCTTTGGGCTGTTGTTTGTGATCTTCGGCGGGCTGAAGTCGCGCCCCGAGGCGGTGCCAGCCCTGGTCGGCCTCTATATCACCGGCGCCTACTGGTATACTTCGTCGACCAGTTTTGCCAACCCGGCTGTGACCATCGCCCGCGGCTTCACCGATACTTTTGCCGGCATTTACCCCGGTCATATCGCCATGTTCATTGTCATGCAGATTGTCGCCGTTGGCATCGCCCATGTGGTGTTGACCCGGCTTTTCACCCGCGACTGACCCCGCGCGACCACTTCCACTCTATTCTGATACCGCTGCCAAACTGGCGGCGGTATCTTTTTGTGCTATATTTGGTTACACTAAACTGACGAAAAAACCGCTGCTGCCCGGTGGGAGGACTGGATATGACCGTTTTACGCTCAACCGATGTCTGGGTCACAAGCCTGCCGCGTATGCAAAACCGGTTTCCGTACCTTCATCCCAAGCTGGTACCGTCTCTGCTACATGACCGCGAAGCTTTTGTCGCCCATCTTGCTCAAACCCATCAGCTAACACTGAGGGAAGCCCAGGAAGAGGTGGAAGACTTCTTTTATGTCGAAGGCCTGCTACGCGAAGTCGAAGACTGAACGTCAGGTGCCAGCGCCCTAATCTCAAGCCAGTGAGGTGACCCAAAGGATCATTGCATCCTCGTCGCTTGACGAAATAACGTTATGGCCCATCGCCGCATCGTAATAGGCGCTGTCACCGCGCCGCATTTCAATCGGCTCGTAGAACTCGGTATAGAGCTGCACCACACCGGTGAGCACATACAGAAATTCTTCGCCATCATGGCGCACCCAGCCATCAAATTCGTCCATCGAGCGGGCCCGCACCCGGGCGCGATACGGCAGCATTTGTTTACGTGACAGGCTGTCAGCCAACAGTTCGTGCTCGTACGTGGAGGTGGCATGGGCTGCCCCCTCACCGGTCTTGGTGACGGCCAAACGCCCGTTCACCTGATCCCGCTGCGGTGGCGTAAACAGCTGTGGCACCGATATCTGCAACCCGGTCGCCAGTTYCTTCAGCGCGTCGTAAGTCGGTGACATCTGGCCATTTTCGATCTTTGACAAGGTCGAACGCGCCAGTCCAGCCTGGTTGGCCGCATATTCCAGAGTCCAGTCGCGCGCCTTGCGCAGTTCCCGCACCCGCACCCCCAGATCCAGCGGCTCGGCTTCACTCTGGCTACCGCTGCTGCGGGCTATTGTAATCAGTGATTTAGGATCTCGATCTGTCATGCGCCCTCTATAGGGCGCGCCCCGGCAGCTTGCAACGCAGCACCACTCGCGATAGCCACGCCCCATGTTATCTATCTTTGACCAAGGCCCACCCTCTCCCTGCCCTGCGCCCTTTAATCTGGCCGCACATGTGCTGCGGCATGCGCCAAATACACCGGATAAATTGGCGCTCTCCATCCTGTCCAAATCGACGGCCCAAACCTGGTCTTACCAAGCGCTAGAATCTGCGGTGCGCGGCACTGGCACCGGATTATTGCAATCCGGCCTGAAACCGGGCGACATTTTGCTGATGCGTCTGGGCAATACAGTTGAGTTTCCGATTGCCTATCTGGGCGCCATAGCAGCCGGCTTGGTGCCCGTTCCAACCTCATCTCAGCTGACCACAACGGACACCGCCAAGATGATTGCCGAGCTGTCCCCCGCAGCGATCCTGCGCGACCCAGATGTGGGTTGTGCCGCCCATCCAAACCAGATCACCACCGACTCACTTATTGCAATGCGGGACCTCCCGCCTTGTGATTACAACCTCGGCGATCCTGAACGGCTGGCCTATGTCGTCTACACCTCAGGCACCAGCGGGAATCCGCGTGCGGTGGCCCATGCGCACCGCGCCATATGGGCCCGCCAGATGATGATCACAGACTGGTACGACCTGCGGGCGGACGACCGTCTGCTGCACGCTGGCGCCTTCAACTGGACCTACACGCTGGGCACTGGATTGATGGATCCCTGGACCATCGGCGCCACTGCTCTGATCCCTGCCCCAGGCACCGATCCAACCGACTTACCGGATTTATTACGAACGCACCGCGCCAGCATTTTTGCCGCCGCGCCGGGCGTCTACCGCAAAGCCCTGCAAGGCAAGGACAAGCTGAATCTGCCTGACCTGCGTCACGGACTCAGTGCCGGCGAAAAACTCTCGGACAATTTACACCAGGCATGGAGCAAGGCCACTGGAACCGACATATTCGAGGCATATGGTCTGTCCGAATGCTCCACCTTTATTTCCTCTAGCCCGTCCCAGCCGGCGCAGGGCCCTATCCTTGGTCAACCACAACCCGGCCGCCGCGTTGCCATTGTTGGTGCTGACGGACCCGTGCCGCTGGGCGATGAGGGCACCATCGCCATTCACCGCTCCGACCCCGGCCTGATGCTCGGCTATCTGACCGCGCCACAGGAAACCGCCGCCCGTTATCAGGGCGACTGGTTCCTGACAGGCGACTTAGGTGCCATGACCAAAGAGGGCCAAATCACCTTTCACGGTCGCACTGATGACATGATGAACGCAGGTGGCTTCCGGGTCTCACCGCTTGAGGTCGAGGCTGCGCTGTCCAAGCACCCGGGCATCACCCAGATCGGCGCCACCGCGGTTGAGGTCAAACCCGACACCTTTGTCATCGCCGCCTTCTACACCGGTCCCAAACAGCTGAACGAGGCTGAGCTGCAGGATTTTGCCAACACCCATCTGGCGCGCTACAAACAACCCCGCGCCTATATCCACCTGGACGCGTTACCCCTCAACGCCAATGGCAAACTGCTACGCCGCGCCCTGCCCGCTTACTTCAAGGTAACCTCATAACATGACCGTCAAACTCGACATCATCTCAGACCCGATCTGCCCCTGGTGCTATATCGGCAAGGCCCACCTGGACAAGGCACTGGCCCAGGTGCCGGATCATCCTTTTGTAATCGAGTGGCATCCGTTCCAGCTGAACCCAGAGATGCCCATAGGCGGTATGGATCGGCGCGCCTATCTTGAGGGAAAATTCGGAGGCAAGGCGGCGGCAGTCAAGGCCTATGCACCAGTGGTCGAACAGGCACAACAGGCTGGTCTCACCATCAATTTCGAGGCTATGAAACGCACTCCCAATACTTTGAACGCTCACCGCCTGATCCATTGGGCCGGCATCGATGACAAACAGACCGAAGCCGTAGATGCCCTGTTCCAGGCTTATTTCGTTAACGCCCGCGATATTGGCGACGCCGAGGTGCTGGGGGATATTGCTGACAGCATCGGCATGGATGCGGCAGTGGTGCAAAAACTGCTCAGCACGGAAAATGATTTTGATGATATCAAATCGCGCGACGCCCACAGCCGCCAGATGGGAGTCAGTTCGGTGCCGACGTTTATTGTCGACAACAAACACGCAGTGCCCGGCGCCCAGCCGCCCGAACTCTGGCTCAAGGTGATAGGCGAAATCATGGCGCAAATCACACCTGACGCCGCCTCTGACTGAGGGCGTTAATACGCCGGTGAAAGGCTGAAACTAGCGTAAATGGCACTAACCGCCATTCCAGATCCGACCCATATCCCTTTCATCTGGCCATAAATATCCCAGGGGTGAATTACGCCATACCATGGTGGTAAGAGGGGGCAGCGCCCCCTCCCTCAAACCCCGCACCAATGCACAACCTTTTGTGCAATACAGCTTCTGGCTGATTGAGATTATCTATGATAGCGCCAGCCAGAACAGCTCTCAGACTGGACCCGATTTCCGTGACCTCCTGTTGAGCCGACCTGAGGTAAGACATGTCCGACCCCGCCGCAAATCCGATGTCCAAGACTGAATTCATCGCGCTGATTGCCATGATGTTTGCCACGATCGCCTTTTCCATCGACGCCATGCTGCCCGCACTGCCGGAAATTGGTGCCACGCTCAGTCCCAATGACATCAACCGCGCCCAGCTCATCCTCACATCTTTTGTATTGGGCATGGGCGTCGGCACCTTTTTCACTGGCCCATTGTCGGACGCCTTTGGCCGCAAACCGGTGATCATTGCAGGCGCCGTTCTCTATGTCATTTCAGCGGCGGTGGCCTGGGCCAGTTCCTCGCTGGAACTGTTGCTGATTGCCCGCGTTACAATGGGGCTCGGCGCTGCCGGCCCCCGGGTTGTGGCAATTGCCATCGTGCGTGACCTCTATTCGGGACGTGAAATGGCACGGGTGATGTCTATTGCGATGATGATCTTTACCCTGGTCCCAGCCTTTGCCCCCATGCTGGGTGTTGGCATCATTGCTTTTGCAGGCTGGCGGGCGATTTTCATCGCCTTTGCGCTATTCCTGATTATCGTTGTGATCTGGACGGGGCTGCGTCTCCCGGAAACACTGGCACGGGAAGACCGCCGCCCGATGCAGCTGAAGCTGATGATCAAGGCAGTGGCCGAGATGTTTGCCCATCCTACCGTGCGCCTGTCAATCCTGGTGCAGACCCTGGTTATGGGGGCGCTTTTTACCATGCTGACCATGGTGCAGCCGGTTTATGACGTGATTTTTGACCGCGGCGACAGCYWTMSNAWTCWSRTYYGNGCYYGSWTSMTMTNGWTCWMSSGCARYKYCWKCSNGTNNAAYGCCRMAGTGGTGGTCAAAGTGGGGATGCGCCGAATGGTCACCTGGTCCTTGGGTGGTCAAATCCTGTTCTCAACCGCCGTACTCATTCTCAGCAACATAAACCTGCCGGACCCAGTACAGTTTGGCCTGTTTGTCGCATGGCAAACCAGYMYGTTTKWNCATSATYGSCATNGRCRNTARKNAATYTKWRCGYNATKSCSATNGGAACCAATGGGCCACATTGCTGGCATGGCCGCCTCGGTCATCGGAGCGATTTCCACCGTGGTTGCAGCCGCCATTGCGGCCCCAATAGGCCTGCTGTTTGACGGATCACTGTTACCGCTCAGCATCGGCATACTGACAATGGTCAGCGTCGCCTTCCTGCTTATGGTGCGGATGGGGCATGTCGAAGCCCGCCTACCGGCCGAATAACCGCACCATCTTCCTTGCTGCATCGCATTGAAAACCCTACCCTCTCCGGATTCTCGGGGAGGTTTTTTGATGAGCGACTATTACGACTTGGGCAATTATTCCTGCCCCATCACCTGCAGTTCGCCCAAGGCGCAGCTTTGGTTCGACCGCGGACTGAACTGGACCTATGGCTTTAACCACCAAGAGGCGGTGATCTGCTTTCAGCGCGCGCTGGAACATGACCCGGACTGCGCCATGGCAAATTGGGGCGTCGCCTATGCCTTGGGACCAAACTACAATATGCCGTGGGAGCTGCACGACCTCCCTGGCCGAACCGAAGCGCTGGCCATGGCCTATGACGCGGCCCAACAGGCGCTCGCGCGTTTGGATGGGGTCACCGCTCCCGAGGCTGCGCTCATTAACGCTCTCAGCGCCCGCTACCCCCAGCGCAACCTGATCGAGGATATGCACGCCTGGGACTATCAATTTGCCGACGCCATGCGCGCCGCCTTTGCCAGCTGCCCCGATCATTTGGATCTGCGCACTATCTATGCCGAAAGCCTGCTGAATCTGACGCCCTGGAAGATGTGGGATCTCAAAACCGGCGACCCTGCCGAGGGTGCCGCAACATTGGAAGCGCAAGACGTTCTGGAGTGGGCCATGACCAACGCCCCCGGTGCAATGCAACACCCGGGCTTGTTACACCTCTACGTCCACTTGATGGAAATGTCCCCAACGCCCGAGAAGGCCCTGAAAGCTGGTGATATTCTGCGCACACTGGTGCCGGATGCCGGTCACCTGGTTCATATGCCCAGCCATATTGACGTGCTCTGCGGCGATTACAAAAATGTCGTTCACTGGAATGAAAAAGCGGTTGAGGCGGACCTGAAATACTACCAGCGTGAGGGTGCCTATAATATCTACACCGGCTACCGGCAGCACAATTACCACTTTGTCATTTATGGCGCTATGTTCCTCGGCCAGATCGAGCCAGCGCTACGCGCCAACCAGGGCATGTGGGAGACTGTCCCCGAGGAAATGCTGCGTATCGAGAGCCCACCTATGGCCGATTATTTCGAATCCTACATGGCAATGGGCCCCCATATCCTGATCCGATTTGGCCGTTGGGACGAAGCGATGGCCCTAGAACTGCCCTCGGACCCCGATCTGTACCGTACCCTGACCGCCACCACCCACTACGCCCGCGCCATTGGATTTGCCGCCACCGGCCTTGTGGAGCAAGCCGAGGCCGAAGAGCAGTTGTTTCTGGCCGCCAAGAACCGAATCCCGGACACCCGCTTGATGCACAACAACCGCGTCGTAGATCTCATTGAAATTGCGGCTGAAATGCTGCGTGGCGAAATCGAGTACCGCAAAGAGAACTATGATGCGGCCTTTGCCCACCTGCGCCGTTCGGTCGCGCTGGATGACAACCTGCCATATGACGAACCCTGGGGCTGGATGCAGCCCACCCGCCACGCGCTGGGCGCTTTGTTGTTTGAACAGGGCCATGTGATCGAGGCCGAAACGGTCTACCGCGAGGATCTGGGGCTGGGTGGCACTCTTTCACGCGCGTCCATCCACCCTGACAATGCCTGGAGCCTGAAAGGTCTGCACGATTGCCTGAAAGCACGTGAAGAAGGTGTTGAAATAATACACGTAAAGCAAAAACTGGACTTGGTTTTGGCCCGCGCAGATCACGTCGCAGCGTCTTGCGCATGCGCCCAAACCGCTATGAGGGGAACACAATGAAACTGATTGTTTTGGTTACAGCTCTATGCCTTGGCACATCACTCGCAGCCCAAACCCTTCGGGTGTCGCCGATTGATCAAGCCGCCCAGGACCCTTCGCTAGTCGAATTTCGGGAACAGCTTTTGAACGACATCGCAGCAAGGGATGTGAAAGCTGTTCTAAATGCCTCCTGTGACGGCATTTATCTTAGCCATGGCGGCAATGGCGGTCACGACGAATTCATGAGCTATCTAACCCTGCCAGATGAAAACGTAACCGATGAATACCGGCTTGATATGGAAGAAATGCGCGACACATACTGGACTCAACTGGAAAAAACCCTGCGCCAGCCAGGAAGTTTCAATGGAGCAACTGAATTCTGGATGCCGGTTTACTGGCAGGCTGATCTTCCTGAATCCGTCGATGCCTATGAGGCTTATTTCGTTGCCGGAGACCGCGTAAACCTACGGAAAGCGCCCAACGGCGATGGCAAGATCATCGGCTCGCTTAGCCATGAGTTGGTCACGGTTTCCGAATACGACGAAGAGGCCACCTATCTGAAAATTCAGGTCGCGGACGGGCGCAGTGGCTATATGCATCAAGATTACCTTTGTTCGGCAGTGGGTTACCGGGCAGCCTTCACAAAGTCAGATAGCGAAGAATGGCAGCTCTGCATATTTATTGCCGGAGATTAGAAACCGCCCAATCAGGGTGATTTCTTCTTTTTCTTCTTTGCTGCAACAACTTTTTCGGCCAGTTCACGGGCGATGGCAAAAGCTCCCTTGATCTTGTCGCCGTCGCTGGGCCAGTCGCGCCGCACCACAATCTTGTTGTCTTTGACCTTGGCCAATCCGTCCTGCGCCTGGATGAATTCAACCAGCCCAGTGGGAGAGATAAACTTGTCGTTGTGAAACTGGATCGTAACCCCCTTGGGGCCACCATCCAACTTGGCAATCCCGGCCCGTTTACACATCGCCTTGATCCGCACTACCAGCATTAGCGTGTTGACCTCTTTTGGTAATTTCCCAAAGCGGTCAATCAGTTCTGCGGCAAAACCCTCCAACTCCACCTTGGTGGTCAGCGACGACAGCCGCCGGTACAGCCCCAGTCGCACGTCCAGATCCGGGACAAATTTCTCGGGGATCAACACTGGCACGCCGAGATTGATTTGCGGCGCCCATTGGTCGTCAGCCTCAGACAGGCCCTCCAGTTCACCAGATCGGATTTTGGCAATCGCCTCTTGCAGCATCGACTGGTACAGCTCGTAACCAACATCGCGCATCTGCCCCGAYTGTTCCTCRCCCARMAGRTTRCCSGCGCCSCKRATATCAAGGTCTTGCGAGGCCAAGGTAAAGCCAGCCCCAAGAGTGTCCAGCGACCCCAAAACCCGCAGCCGTTTCTCAGCAGCCGCCGTCAGTTTGGTACGTGGTTTGGTGGTCAGATAGGCATAAGCACGGATTTTTGAGCGCCCAACCCGGCCCCGAATCTGATACAGTTGCGACAGCCCAAACATATCTGCCCGGTGCACAACCATTGTATTAGCAGTAGGAATATCCAGCCCGCTTTCGACGATTGTGGTGGCCAGAAGCACGTCATATTTGCCGTCATAAAACGCGTTCATACGCTCGTCCAGATCGCTTGCTGCCAGTTGCCCGTGGGCAATCACATAGGTGATTTCCGGCATCTGCTCCTGCAAAAACGCCTCAATGTCCGGCAGGTCGCTGACCCTCGGCACCACGTAAAAGCTTTGCCCGCCACGATAATGCTCGCGCAGCAGCGCCTCCCGGATGGTGATCGTGTCAAATTCGCTAACATAGGTCCGGATCGCCAGCCGGTCCACCGGAGGGGTGCCGATGATCGACAGGTCCCTCACCCCTGACAGCGACAGCTGCAAGGTGCGTGGGATCGGCGTTGCAGTCAGTGTCAGCACATGAATATCGCTGCGCATCTGTTTCAGCCGTTCCTTGTGGCTAACGCCGAAATGCTGTTCTTCGTCAATGATCAGCAGGCCCAGCTCTTTGAAGCGGATGCTTTTCGCCAGCAACGCATGGGTGCCGATCACAATATCCACTATGCCGCGTGCTAAACCGTCCCGCGTGGCCTGCGCATCCTTTGCGCTAACAAAGCGCGACAATTGCCTGACTTCCAACGGAAAACCGCGAAATCTCTCGGTAAAGCTGGCATAGTGCTGCCGCGCCAACAGCGTGGTTGGCGCCACAATCGCCACCTGGACACCGGACATCGCCGCAACAAAGGCGGCGCGCATCGCCACCTCGGTTTTGCCAAATCCCACGTCGCCACAAATCAGCCGATCCATTGGTCGGCCCGAGGTCAGATCGTCAACAACATCGCCAATCGCCCGCAACTGGTCATCGGTCTCCTGATAGGGGAACCGCGCGGAAAACGCATCCCAACTGCCCTCAGGTGGTTCCAGTACCGGCGCCTTGCGCAATTCACGTTCAGCCGCCACCCGGATCAGCCGCTCCGCCATTTCACGAATGCGCTCTTTCAGCTTGGCCTTTTTGGCCTGCCAGGCACCGCCGCCCAAACGATCCAACAGCCCCTCGTCGTGACCGTATTTCGACAGCAGCTCAATGTTTTCCACCGGCAAGTATAGTCTAGCTGCCTCGGCGTATTGCAGCAGGATACATTCATGCGCAGCACCTGCGGCAGTGACCACCTCCAGCCCCAGAAACCGGCCAATGCCGTGGTCCACATGCACCACCAGATCACCGGCGCTAAGCGAGCGGGCCTCGGTCAGGAAATTTTCCGCCTTACGGCGCTTGCGTGGTGCCCGGATCAGCCGGTCGCCCAACACATCCTGTTCCGAAATCACCGTCATATCCGGCGTGACAAATCCGTGTTCCAGTGCCCAGACCGCCAGAAACAGCCCGGATTTTCCGATCCGGGTGGCATTGGTCACCGGGATCACTTCCGCCAGGCCTTCGTCTTCGATCAGCCCAGTCAATCGCTCGCGTGCACCTTCGGAATAAGACGCAACAACCACCGGCCCCTCAAGCAATTTCGCTTTAATATAATCCGCCAACGCCCCAAAAAGACTAACACTTTCCATTTGACGCTCAGGAGAGAAATTGCGTCCAATCCGCCCGCCTGCATCCACCACACCCGGCCCAGAGGCCTGTGGCAATGGATGCAGCTGAATCACCCGCAGGTCTGCAACGGCCGCCTCCCAAGCGGTATCATCCAGATACAGCAGAGCGGGCGGCGTCGGCTTGTACACCGTGTCGATCCGRCCCTTGGYCTGCATGGCRAWCTTGCGGTTYTCATATTGRTCTTCGATGCTGTCCCAGCGTGCCAGTCTTGCGGGCGTCACCTGATCATCCAGTGTCACCGTGGCCTGGGGCAGATAGTCGAACAGGGTCTCCAGCTTGACATGAAAAAACGGCAACCAGTGCTCGATACCCTGATGCTTGCGGCCGGCGCTCACCGCCTCGTACAGCGGATCATCAGTACCTGCAGTACCAAATTCGATGCGATAGTTCTGCCGGAATCGGGTGATCGCCGCCTCATCCAAGATCACTTCTGACACAGGCGCCAACTCGACCAGATCCAGTTTTTCGATGGTGCGCTGGCTGATCGGATCAAAGCGGCGGGCGCCGTCCAGCACATCACCAAACAGATCCAGTCGCACCGGGCCGCTTTGGCCCGGTGGGAAGATGTCGATGATGCCGCCACGGATCGCATAATCACCGGGTTCCATCACCGTGGGGCTTTGGGTGAACCCCATTCGAACCAAGAAGTTACGCAGCGCCTTTTCATCAATGCGCCGATCCACCTGGGCCGAAAACGCCGCTTCGCGCAGCACCTCACGGGCTGGAATCCGCTGGGTCGCAGCATTCAAGGTGGTCAGCAGAATGAATGCCTTGGGCATTTGATGCACCAAAGCCGCCAGCGTGGCCATTCGTGCCGCAGCGATGTCAGCATTTGGCGACACCCGGTCATARGGCAGACAATCCCASCCSGGAAATACAAACACCGGCATWTCKGGCGCATAAAACGYCAAYGCCGCCCGCATSGCCTCCATRCGYTTGTCATCRCGCGCSACATGYAGCACYRSMSCASCRGAYTTCTSYACCTCATTGAGGATCAGACGGGCGTCAAAACCCTCGGGCGCACCGCCCATGGTGATAGCACGCTGCGCCATGTTGCGCCTCTCCTTCATCGGGTCTCTTGTTGGTCTAAATTCAACCTAGAAAACCATATTTCAGGTTCTGATACATGCCCCACATCGCGGTGACAAAAATTGCGGCGGCCCCAATCAGTTGGATGTACAACCGTAAGCGCACCAGAACCTTGCGCAGCCCCGCCCCAGAAATCTGCTCACGCTCAATCCGCCCTGCGATGGCCAGGCTGATGACCCCAATAAGGTTCATTGGAAAGACCAACAAAAACACTGCCTGGGCAAATTCGACATCATAATAGAACCCCAGCACCAGCAGCCCCGACAGGGTGAAACAGGCCAGGCCAAGCAGCCAGACTCCCGACACCCGCATGATATACAGCATCCGATTGACATTGACCCGAACCAGATCTTCCAGATCCTGCTCAGCTTGGCCGCTTTGCCGACCAGCGCGGTAGATCAAATCAATCGGCACCCCAAGCACCCAATGACTGGCCGTCGACCACATCACCGCCAAGGCAATCCAGAACCAAAGGTTGGAAAACGACCGCAGGTCGATCAACTCAACCAAAGTATCAAATAAATCCAAACTGGCGCTCCCTGCTGCCCGCAAAGTCAACTTGTGGCATATATCCACTGAGCCGCCCAGCTACACAAGGTCTGGTATCAATATTCCGAAACCCGCGACGAATGTGCTCTTGTGATCGCACTCTGGCCATGCAACCCAAGATGTCAGCTTCTACAGGAGACCCCACATGACGCCGACCGTTGCCGCCTTTCCCGCCGCCCGCCTGCGCCGCACCCGGTCAAGCCCGGCGATCCGGAATTTGGTGCGTGAGAACAATCTCAGTGTTGGCGACCTGATCTGGCCGGTCTTTGTTCGCGACGGCACCGGGGTCGAGGAACCAATTGCATCGATGCCGGGTGTGTTGCGGCGCTCGGTCGACAAGATTGCCGCGGCAGCCCTTGAGGCGCAGGCCCTTGGCATCCCCGCAATTTGCTTGTTTCCCTACACCGACCCCAGCCTGAAGACCGAAGATTGTGCCGAGGCCTGGAACCCAGACAACCTGATCAACCGCGCCATCCGCGCCATCAAATCAGCCGCTCCAGATATCGCGGTGATGACCGATGTGGCGCTGGACCCCTATAATATCAATGGACACGACGGCTATGTGGTGAATGGCGAAATCGTCAATGATGCCACCGTCGAAGCATTGGTCAAAATGACCCTGGCCCAGGCCGAGGCCGGCGCCGATATCATTGGCCCCTCGGATATGATGGATGGTCGTATTGCAGCGATGCGCAACGCGCTGGAACAGGCGGGCCACAGCACTGTAATGATTCTGTCTTATTCCGCCAAATACGCTTCGGGATATTACGGCCCGTTCCGCGATGCGGTGGGCGCCTCGGGCGCACTGACGGGCGACAAGAAGACCTATCAAATGGACCCGGCCAATAGCGACGAGGCCCTGCGTCTGGTGCAACGCGACCTCAACGAGGGCGCTGACATGGTGATGATCAAACCGGGCATTGCCTATCTCGACATTTGCCACCGGGTTAAAACCAGTTTTGGCGTGCCCACCTTTGCCTACCAGGTCTCAGGCGAATATGCGATGATCCAGGCGGCGGCGCTAAACGGCTGGATCAACGGCGAACAAGTGATGCTTGAAAGCCTGATGGCTTTCAAGCGCGCTGGTTGTGACGGGGTACTGACCTATTTCGCCCCAGAGGTGGCCCGCCTGCTCAATACCTAGAGCAAATCCGCCTCTGCCCTTAGTGACCATTTTAGCAAGAAGCCGCGCATATCGCGTCGGCGACTGATGACAATCGGCAAAAAAACACCTACAAACGGAGCCAGAGCCGGAATAATCGGCCTTGATCGAGCAATTACAGGCAGTGAACTCCATGACCAGCATTCTTTCTTCACGGCTAACCCGTCGCGGTTTTGCGCTTGGCGCGCTGGCCACCACCGGGCTGACAGCAGCTTGCGGCAACGGCGTCGGCAGCAGCGGTTCAGCCACCATAGACGCCCGCGTTGATGCCACCCTAAGCCAGATGTACAGCCTCTACCCCAATACCAGAACCCTGTCAGATAAATCCACCGGCATGTTGGTGATGCCGCTGGTGACCGAGGCTGGATTTATCTTTGGCGGCGGTTACGGCCGTGGCGCTCTGCGCATCGAAGGCGCCACCGTCGACTACTATTCCACCGTCAAGGCCAATGCGGGCCTGCAGATCGGCATTCAGCAATATGCTCACGTGTTGTTTTTCATGACCGAAGATGCCCTCAGCACCTTCCGCCGCGCCTCAGGCTGGACCGCCGGTGCGGACATTGGCTACGTCATCAAGGACAAGGGAGAAACGTTGTCCACCGACACCAATTCCCTGACCTCGCCGATCCTTGCCGCGATCTTTGGCCAGGCTGGTCTGCAGATCGGTGCCACCCTCGAAGGCTCCAAATATACCCGCATCATCCCCTGATCGGCGACATATTTTTACAAACAAAAGCGCGCCCAATCTGGCGCGTTTTGCATTTTTTGCAGGATCTCGTTCATCTGGCCCCTGGGCTCCGCCCGTTCGGGACTGAAACGTTCCACCGGAACGTTCCCCAGTCAGCCCTCACTCCATGCCGCCCTCAGCCCGCCAATCGCAGACGCTTCAACAGGCTCGACGTATCCCAACGACCACCGCCCTGTTTCTGCACATCCTTGTAAAACTGATCGACCAATGCCGTCACTGGCAAGCTGGCGCCGGTTTCATCCGCCGCATCCAGGCAAATACCCAGATCCTTGCGCATCCAGTCCACCGCAAACCCGTGTTCAAAATGATCGTCAATCATGGCTTCATAGCGGTTCGACATCTGCCAACTGCCCGCCGCCCCCTGACTGATCACCTCAACCACCGCGCGAACGTCCAGCTCGGCTTTCTCAGCGAAATGCAACGCTTCGCTCAATCCCYGTACCAGACCTGCAATGGCAATTTGATTGCACATCTTGGTCATCTGACCCGCCCCACTGCCACCAATGCGGCGACAAATGCGGGCGTAGGCGTCGACCACCAGAGCGGCCCGGGCATAGGCCTCCTCGTCGCCACCGCACATCACCGACAGAGCACCATTTTCGGCCCCCGCCTGCCCGCCCGAGATCGGCGCATCAACAAACGACACGCCAATCGCCTGAGCCGCAGCATACAGTTCCCGCGTCACCTTGGCCGACACAGTGGTATGATCGACAAACACAGCGCCCGAAGCCATTCCGCCAAAAGCCCCGTCATCGCCTAGGCAAACGGCCCGCAGATCATCATCGTTGCCAACACAGGCCATGACAAAATCTGCACCCTCAGCAACGGCGCGCGGAGACGTTGCCCAGTTGCCACCGTGTTGCTGAGACCAGGCCTCGGCTTTAGCAGTTGTCCGGTTAAATACCGTCACCTGATGCCCGGCGGCCTGAAGATGCCCAGCCATTGGGTAACCCATTACTCCCAAACCCAAAAATGCAATTTTTGCCATCTGCTTTCCCCTTGATCCCTGTTAGCCTATGTTGACGCGACCCTAACAGCCGCGTCGAAAGGTTCAATCACCTTCGACTTTGCGTGAACGATACTAAGGAACGAGCCATACATGGGACTCCTTTTCCGCTGGCTGATGAGACTTGCCGCCGCGCTGATTTTACTATTGGTCCTAAGCACTGGTCTAATCTACTTTCTGGCCTCACAATCCCTGCCCGATTATGACAAGGACATCGCCCTGCCTGGCCTGACGGCTCCGCTCGAGATTGTCCGCGACAATGCCAATGTACCGCATATTTTTGGCAGCTTTGGCGCCAGCGACGAGGATGTCTATTTTGGCCTCGGCTATGCGCATGCACAGGACCGGCTGTGGCAGATGACAATACTGCGTCGAACTGCCCAGGGCCGCTTGTCCGAAGTGTTTGGCAGCCGCACGGTCGAGATCGACAGCCTGCTGCGGCGTCTGGATCTGTACCGGCTGGCACGCCAATCCGTCAGCGCGCAGGACGCGGGCACCCAAGCGGCTCTCATCGCCTATGCTGCCGGGGTCAATGCGCGCTTGGGCGAGATCAACGACCGTGCCCTAGGGCGCGGCGCACCGGAAATGTTCCTGTTCAATGCCTCCATTGCACCTTGGCGGCCTGCTGACAGTATTGCAGTGATGAAACTGATGGCGCTGAAACTCTCGGGGCAAATGCAGGACGAAATCTTACGGGCCCGAACCACTCTGATGCTGAACGACCCGGCCCGCCTTCTCGACATTCTTCCCGACGCCCCCGGCACCGGAATCGCGGCCCTGCCAGAATATGCCCAACTGTTTCCCGGCGTCGCCCGCTATGCCGAAGCCAAACCAATGCCAACAACCGCGCTCTCGCCTTTTGCGCCACGTGGCTTGGCCGGGGCGTCAAATGTCTGGGCTGCGGCTCGCAACCGTTCGGCGGCTGGCGGCACCCTGTTGGCCAACGATCCGCACATGGAATTAAGCGCCCCAACCCTGTGGTATCTTGCCCGGATGGAACTGGCCACGGGGGGTGTCATCGGTGCGACAGTACCTGGCATCCCAGCAGTCATCGCCGGCCGGTCAGAAGTGCTGGGATGGGGTGTCACCTCGTCTTATGTGGATGATCAGGATCTGTTCATGGAAAAGCTGAACCCCGATGATTTTGAGCAATACCTGACCCCAAACGGCTATAAACGCTTCACCTCTCGCCCCTCGATCATTCAGATCAAAGGAGCCCAACCGATCACTTTGACCCTGCGGTGGAGCGAGAACGGCCCCATTTTGCCGGGTTCACTCTATGGCCTGTCAACCGTGACGCCACCCGGTCACGTGGTCAGCCTTGCATGGACGGCGCTCAGCCCGGCTGACACCTCGATGAGTGCGGCCATTGGCCTGATGCGCAGCCAAAATATCCAAGACGCCATAATTGCGAGTGAAGCTTTCATTGCGCCACCGCAAAATCTGGTGCTGGCGGATCAAGACACCATTGCGATGAAAACTGTTGGCGCAGTGCCGCAGCGCGATGCCCGCAACCAAAGCCGTGGCCGCCTGCCAAACCAAGGCTGGCGCCGCGAAAACCGCTGGCAGGGGCGTGCGCCTTATGCCTCTAACCCGCAGTTTATCAGCCCCCGCGGCGGCATCCTCGGGAATACCAACAACAAGGTTTTAGAGCGACCGTTCCCTAACCACCTGTCTTACAACTGGGGTGACACCCAGCGTATTCATCGCTGGCGAAAACTGATGCAGACCCGTCAGGTCCACACCCGCGACAGTTTCATCGAGGCCCAGCTGGACACTGTTTCTTACACCGCACGCACGTTGCTGCCGCTGATCGGGGCCGATCTTTGGTTCACGTCCAGCGCTGCCCCCGAAGGGACCCCGGAACGACAACGGCAGATCGCGTTAAACCTGCTGTCCCAGTGGAACGGTGAAATGAACCAGCACCTGCCAGAACCTTTGATTTATGCCGCTTGGCTGCGCGCCTTGCAGGTCCGTTTGATTGCCGACGAACTTGGCCCATTGGTCAGCGAATTCAAACATGTCGAACCGCTGTTTATTGAGCGCGTGTTCCGCAATATCGACGGTGCCGCCGCCTGGTGCGATGTCCGTCAAAGCGCGCCTACCGAAACCTGTACCGAGATGGCCCGTTTGGCGCTGGACGATGCTTTGATCTGGATCGAAGAACGTTACGGTCCGGCTTTGGAATCCCTGCGCTGGGGCGATGCCCATCAGGCCACGCACGATCACCAGACCCTTGGCGCGGTGCCGTTGCTCCGGTTCTTTGTCAATATTCGCCAATCCACCAGCGGCGGGGACAACACGCTGCAACGGGGGCTGAGCTCGGGCGAGGATCCCAATCCGTTCCAGAATGTACATTCTGCTGGCTATCGTGGAGTCTATGATTTTGCCGATCCAGACAGTTCGGTGTTTATCACCTCTACTGGCCAGTCGGGGCATTTCCTGTCCCGCTATTACGACGACATGGCGCAGCTGTGGCGACGTGGGGAATACATTCCGATGTCGCTTGATGCCGATCTGGCCCGCGCTGCAGCGGTTGGAATTACGAGAATTCAACCGCTGCAATAACGTCAAAAGTGCTGACGCATTGTTTCGCACGCGAAACAAATGAACTGACTGTAAAAATACCGGTGTTCGAGGCGGGTTRAAGCGCCTCGAACTGGGATTTCTGTCGATCAGTCCACAAAACGGTGATCTCAAACCCATTTTCGGTCTGCTCTTCACCCTGGACGATATCTTCACGAAACAGCCAAGCCCGCTGTTTGCCGTGCGAAAACTCAAGGCTTAACGTCTCGCGACGGCGCGCACCTTGCAAAATTTCGCCCATGTCGCGCAGGAGCTCCGGCAGGCCCTCGCCCGTCACCGCCGAGATCGCATGTATCCCGTCTTCGCGCTCTGCCCGTTGGCGTCGTGCATCTGCTTCGTCTTCGGACAACAAATCCAACTTGTTCCAGACCACGATCTGGGGTCGATTTTCATCCACACCTAAAGATGCCAGAATGCTCTCGACGTCCATGGCCTGATTGTGGGTATCCTCGTGGCTAATGTCGCGCACATGCACAATCAAATCAGCTGCCAGCACCTCTTCCAGAGTGGCACGAAACGAGGCCACCAGCTCGGTGGGCAATTCAGAAATGAAACCAACGGTGTCCGAGAGGATAATCTCCGGCCCGTCCTCCAGATCGACCCGCCGCATGGTGGGATCCAGAGTGGCAAACAGCATGTCCTTGACCATCACGTTGGCCCCGGTCAAGCGATTGAACAGCGTTGATTTCCCAGCATTGGTATAGCCGACCAATGCAACAATCGGATAGTGAACTTTAGCCCGAGCCTCGCGGTGCAAAGTTCGGGTTTTTACGACTTTGTCCAACTGTCGGCGCAAACGGACCAGTTGGTCATCGATGGCACGACGGTCAGATTCAATCTGGGTTTCCCCAGGTCCGCCGACAAATCCCAAACCGCCACGCTGGCGTTCCAAGTGGGTCCAGGCTCTGACCAGTCGGGTGCGCTGATAGGACAGCGCCGCCATTTCAACCTGCAACACCCCTTCACGAGTCCGGGCACGATCCGAGAAAATCTCGAGGATCAGACCGGTGCGATCCAGCAGCTTTGCGTCCCAGGATTCTTCGAGGTTGCGTTGCTGGACAGGTGATACCACCCCGTCGATCAGCACCAGATCAATCTCTTCGGCTTTGAAGATCGCCCTCAGTTCTTCGATCTTTCCTTTGCCAAACAGATGGCCGGAATGCGCCTTGGGCAAGCGCACCACAGTTGATCCGATCACATCCAGATCGGGTAGGGCTTCGGCAAGTGCCACGCCCTCTAACAATGCAGGCTCCGCTGGGCGACGCTTGCTATTTGATTTTATATCCGGGTGTAGCACCCAAGCGCGGGTCCGGATCTTGTCTTGCTCCATCAAGAGGCGTCTTCACCCTCGTAAAGGCTGATCGGTTGGGCTGGCATGATTGTCGAGATCGCATGTTTGTAAACCAGTTGCGACTGACCATCGCGGCGCAGCAGCACACAAAAGTTGTCAAACCATGTAATCACGCCCTGTAGCTTCACCCCGTTGATCAGAAAGATAGTCACTGGAACCTTGGTCTTTCGCACATGATTCAGGAAAGCGTCCTGAAGGTTCTGTCGATCCGAAGCCATAGTTTGTTCTCGCTTTTGTTCTTGCTACACGCTGCGGATCAGCGCGACTCTTTATAACTTGAGTATGGACACAGAAATTCTGTGTTTCCAACCATAAAACATTGGATAATCCTGCCTTGTTAACCATAATCATTCAGTTGCGCCATAAGTTCGGTGTCAATAGAGCAATAATGGCAAGAGTTTCAAGCCGGCCCAATACCATAGCAAGACACAACACCAGTTTGGCGGAGGGCGCCAATAGCGCCAGTACAATCGGTGTTTCGCCAGCCAGATCAATCAGTGGCCCGGTGGTCGACAGTGCCGCAATGGCCATAACCAATGCCTGCTCGAAATCCGCCCCCAGGGCCGCCAAACTGATGCTAATCAGCGCAAGTGTCAGAGCAAACAGCATAAAAAAGACCCATGCCACAAAGGCTCCGTCTTTTTGCAACCGTTTATTGCCGGCCCCTTCGCCGCTGACAGACGAGGGATGCACCAATCGTTCCATTTCTCGCATCCCGTTGAGGTAAAGCACATAAACCCTTAACAGCTTGACCCCACCCGCCGTTGTGGCAACGCCGCCGCCAACAAGGGCCAGGCCCAGCAAAATCAACCCGGGTGTCCCCAAGCCCGACCACTGTTGCGCGGCCACCCAATCGGCGCTCTCAAACCCTGTGGTGGTCAGGAATGACATTACCGTGAACACTGCCCCCCACAGCGAATGCAACGCCTGTGGCAGGTTTTCTGTGGCGCTCACCTCATAAGCCGCCAACCAATGGCGCAGGAACAGCAGCAGCGGCACTCCGATCACCAAAATGAGGCCAAGACGGAACTCTGGATCCTTGTCCAGCCGGACATGGCCAGACGTGGCCGTGTCGGTAGAAAAGGTCAGCCGCGACAGGGCAAAAAACATGAACAAGAACATGACCATTTCACCACCCAGACCACTGGTGGCATTCTCCACGCCACCAACCGCCGAAATCCCTGACGTGGCCATCACGGACATCGCATGGCTCAACCCGGTCAGACTTTTTTCGCCGGTCATCATCAACAACACCCACAGCGCTAAGGTCAGACCGACATAGATTGGCACCAGCGCCTTGGTCACCATCACCAACCGGCGCCGCGGATCGCCTTGCTGCATATGGGCCGGGGTGGTGGCTCCACGACCCGGCTCCCCGCGGGCTGTCACTTCAAATCCGCCCAGCGACAACGGCGCCAGCACTGCAGAGGCTGCAATCCACATCAACAATCCGCCCATCCACCCCACCTGGGCGCGCCATAAATGCAGGCTGGGGGGCAGTCGATCAGGATCCGCAAAAATATCCGCCCCTGTGGTGGTAATGGCGCTGACCATGTCGAAATAGGCATTCAGGTAGCTGGTATTTTGCAAAGCATCATAGGTRGGGATCGCYAGRAACARCGGCAAAAYCGCAAAGGTMGCCARYARKGACARYARYTGYCCCAGCATYCCRTAGCGKGGCACYCGRTTGGCCAGYGACARGCCGATCAAGGTCACCAGCATCAGCCCAACAATGCCCGAGTAGAAAAAGCTGCGCGAGGTTGGGTGATCGTCCAAAATCACCGCATGGGTGGCCGGCACCCACATCGCCAGGGCAGCAATACCCCAAATCAACAAAAACAACGGCAGCCGAAGAATGCCAGGAGGGGTGGCGTTGCGGGTCATCTCAGAAAAAGTCGATTGAGACCTGCATCAGGCGCTCAACCTCGGGCACGTCATCGGCCATCGCAAACAGGGCGATCACGTCCCCCTCCTCGATCCGCATCTTGCCACTTGGTCGCAGCACCTCGCCACCTTTGTAAACGGCGCCAACCAACACCCCCTCGGGGAAATCAATATCGCGGATCATCTGGCCCGCCATGGGCGAGGTCGACATCACCTCTGCCTCAATCACCTCCGCCTCTGCATCACCAATGGAGTAGACTTGGCGCACCCGGCCATGGCGGATGTGGCGCAGGATCGAGCTGACAGTGGTTGAACGCGGATTGATATAGGCGTCAATGCCCAGCGGTACCATCAGCGGCACCAGGGTTGGATCATTGATTAGGGCAATCGCCAAACCACAGCCTTCGGCCTTGGCGCGCACAGCTGCCAGCATGTTGGTTTTGTCGTCATCGGTCACCGCCAACATGGCGTCCGCCCGATCAATCCCCGCCTCTAGCAACAGCGCGCGGTCCAGCCCGTCACCGTGCAACACAATTGTGCGCTCCAGAACTTCAGCCGCCTGTTCTGCCTTTTTTCGATCTCGTTCAATTATTTTGGTGCGCGTCCGTCCGGTGCGTTTCTCCAACGCCTTGGCCACCTCTAGCCCAACGTTACCGCCGCCGACAATCACCACTCGATCTTGTTTTCTTTCTTTTTTTCCAAACACTTCCATGGTTCGGTTGACGTCATCTATATGGGTGAAAACATAACAGTTATCACCAACAAACAGCTGATCGCCAGGATCTGGGGCAAACAGGGTGCCGTCTCGCCGCACCCCCACCACAATTGCCCGCAGGGTCGAGAACAAATCGGTGAGTTGTCGCAACGGGGTGTGCACAACCGGGCAATCCTCATCAATGGTAATGCCCAGTAGCTGCGCCTTGCCATCCATAAAGGTCTCGATGTCAAAGGCCGCTGGCGCCGACAGTCTCTGCATTGCCGCCGCTGCGACTTCGCGTTCCGGGCTGATCACCACATCAATGGGCAGATGATCGCGGCGATAAAGGTCGGAATAAATCGCATCCAGATAACTTTGCGAGCGCAAGCGAGCGATTTTGCGTTGAATTGAAAACACCGAATGTGCCACCTGGCAGGTGACCATATTCACCTCGTCCGAATGGGTGGCGGCAATGATCATGTCGGCATCCGCCGCGCCTGCCCGTTCCAGCACGTCCGGGTACGAGGCAAAGCCGGCAACGCCCTGCACATCCAGCGTGTCCGTGGCCCGGCGCACCAGATCTGGGTTGTTATCGACTACAGTGACATCGTTATGTTCGCCGGACAAATGCCGGGCAATCTGCCAGCCAACCTGACCAGCGCCACAGATGATGACTTTCATTTTATTTGCCCCTAGGCGTGTTTTTGCCAATATTTTGCATGACAGAAGCCTAGAACTGGGTCAATTCAATTGTAACTTCTGATTTGTGAAGGCACTGTTGTTTCATGGGGATCCCAATCAAAACTTCAGTTTTTCTATCCCTGACCCTAAGCCTGACCAGCTGTGCTCCGCTGACGCTATATTATAAGCCTGGAGTCGAAGTGTCACGCATGCAAACCGACGGTCTGGGCTGCGAGACCGCGGCGTTGAAAGACGCCCCAGTGGCCAATGAGATCCGCCAAAACGCGCCAATGTTCTATCCCGGTGGGCAATACTGCACCGGCACCCATTGCTATAACCGCCCCGGATACTGGGTCGAGGGCAATATTTATACCGTCGATGTGAATCGCGGGCTGCGCCAAAGGATTGAACAAAACTGCATGGCCGGCAAAGGGTATCAGCAGGTTGAATTGCAAATCTGCAACCCTTCTGTGGCCAGCGCTGCGGGCATTGGTCAAACCACCCGGTTGCCGCGATTAAGCGAAAATTCCTGTGCAATCCGCAACAAAGACGGCAGTTYTCAGATTGTAGAGCCCGGTTAGCAGGGCGTCGGCAAGACAGGTGTTGCCGGACAATTTTATAACCAAGCCAGTCTTCACGGCCCAGCTATTGGGTCCGTCAAAAAACCAAACACACGTGGGTAACGATCTGCTCTAACCCCAAAACCATTGGCAACATTTGCCAAATTCCGCTCTGTCGTCTATCCTTTTACTCTAGTTGCTATGGTAGTTGGTTTTTAAACGCGGAGGGAATTACCCATGCGTATTTCTATGGTCATTTTCTATTTTCAACAACGGCTTTGCTTGGCGGCTGCCCGCCCATTGAGAGTTATTCGGTAGATCCCACCCCCGCGACGGCGACACCAGCGACGAGCAGCGGGTCCAGCTCAGGCGGGAATAGCAACTCCGGAAGCTCTGGCGACGATAATTCTGGTGGCGATAATGGCGGTGGATCTGGTGGCTCCGGTGGTGGCGGAGGAGGAGGAGGCGGCAGTAGTTGGGGATGACCTATCGGGACAAAAAATCCTCGTTTGGCTTTCTCAGGATGGCAACAATTGCTGCTGCAACCAGTCTTGGCAGCACAGCAACGGCTGAGACAACCTCAGCCACGGTACCAACAACGGCATTTGAAAAGCCAAACGAGTCCGGTGCTGCGGACATTGCCATTGTTGTTGGCATCCAAAACTACACCTATGTGACCGATCTGACCAATACGCTGCAGGACGCGCAGGCGATGTCTGCCATGCTCAAGTCCTTTGGCTATACAGTTTATGAAGGCTACGACCTGGATAAGCGCGGCTTTGAAACGCTGCTGCGGCAGGCGGCGCTGAACATCCGGGTTGGCGGACAGGTATTTTTTTATTACGCCGGCCACGGCATCCAACTGGGGCGACGCAATTATCTGCTGACCAGTGACGCGGCGCTGACAGACATTTACGACCTACCGTTCCAATCGGTCACGCTGGATCGGATTTCCGCCATTCTAGGAGGCAAGGCCAACAGCCAGATCCTGATGCTGGATTCCTGCCGTGACWACCCAGTGCCCGATATCAAGCTGACCGCAGACATCGGCGCCGAGCTGTTTGAAGCCCGCGAAGGCTTTGACGTGTTTCGCCCACCGCTGAACACATTGGTGGCCTTTTCCACCTCTCCCGGTGCCACCGCACTGGACGGTGAACCCGGCTCCAACAGTCCCTATACCGCCTCGGTCATTCGGCAATTTCCAGCCCGACCGCAGGAGGACGCCATTACTGTCCTGACGGCTGTCCGCAGCGAAGTCTATAAACTGACCGGTAATACCCAAATTACCTGGGAAAGCTCGACCCTGACCGAGAAATTATTTGTGCGCCCCAGTACGCAAGCCATTGATATTCAGCCCAATGACAGCCTGCAGCGCGGCCTGTCATTGGCCGAGCTTCCACAGACATTGACAATCTCTGCACCGCTTGGCAGGTCCTTGGAGTTGGCGCCGGAGCTCCTGCCCTATTTGTCCCCCGGAACCGAAGTTACCATCACAACGCGACCACAGTTGGGGGTTTCCTCCATTGAACAGGCCTCTGATGGTCCGCTCAGCTTCAGCTATACGCCCATGCTGGCTGAAATTTCATCGCAGAACACTCCAGTTGCAAACCGGCTGGACAGTATGGTGTTACGGCTGGCACAGGGCGAAACTGAACGTGATATCACGCTGAATTTGGAAATGGTGGCATCGGATTGTGACCTGCAAGCCGGAGACCTGCTGGATTTGCAGGGTGTTGGACTGTACCGGTTTCCAAATGAAATTGATGTCACCGCTGCCGAGGCATCCTGCCGCAAAGCCATCGAGAAAGCCCCAAAAATCGGCCGATTTCAATACCAATTGGGCCGCGCCCTGCAGGGTCAGGGCCGCTTGATTGACGCCTATGCCGCCTTTCAGGCCGCCGCAGATCTGGGCCATGTTCGGGCCTATAACGCCTTGGCCTATCTGATGATCAGCCCCAACATTGACCGCACCGCTGTGGCCATTCCGCGTGACCCAGAAACGGCCAACGCCCTGTGGGACAAGGGTATAACCGCAGGTGACCCCTTCTCTATGCATGCGCGTGGAAAGCGGCTGTTGCTTAGCACCACCAGCGAAGACGACCGCAAACGTGGGTTTGAATTGCTCAGCCGGGCGGTCGAATTGGGACACACCTATTCGCTGAACGAATTGGGCGTGTTTTATCTGTGGGGTCCAGACGACCTGATCCAGCCCAAACGTGGGTTATCCTACCTGCAAGCCTCGGCCGAGCGCGGCGATATCTATGGTATGGCCAACTTGGGCTATGTGTACCGCGATGGTCTTGCCGGTCTGACAAAAGACTTCGCAGCCGCCAGGGATCTCTTCGCTCAGGCCTCTGAACTGGGCCACCCTACCGCGCCATCGGAAATTGCCCGCATGATCATGAACGAAGACTTGCCCGGAAGCGACGCGGTTGAGGCCCTGTTGTGGAACGATATGGGTTTGCAGCGTGGGGATGCCTGGGCTGGAACCAATGGCGCCTGGATTGCCCTCAATAGGCTCTCGTCGCGCATTCYCACCCATGCGGCAGTGGCTAGGGCGGGCAAGGCGTTTGCGCTCAACAATACAGAAGCCTCGGCAGAAGCGCGGCGCTTGCTGGAAGGGTTTTCCGACCGTGATATCAATGCCGGCACTCAATCCATTTTACAGGGTTTAGGGAGTAACATGGCAACGGACGGGCAATTTGGCCCCGCCTCACGCCGCGCCCTAGACAACGCCGCGATCAAGGCCAGGCTAACACCCCAAAATCCAGCCAATGCCATTGATCGGCTTAAGTTTGCAGCCCAAATTCACTGGGCCCTGAACCCAATCCGCCAAGATCTGTTCTAACACCTCGATGCCTCTCACCGATGGAAGCACCGCGGCGCCAGCGCGGATCAAGCCAGCGTGTCCTCGTTGTCCAGATGCGCCACCCGTGCGCCGGATTTATTCGAGGTCACCACACCCAAAGATTTTAGCTTACGGTGCAGCGCCGAGCGTTCCATGCCAACAAAAGTAGCGGTGCGGCTGATATTGCCGCCAAACCGGTTGATCTGGGTCAGCAAATACTCTCGTTCAAAGGCCTCGCGTGCCTCGCGCAGCGGCAGGGTTGCCAGAGCCCCCGAAAGCACCACACGTCCCTCTTGATTGGGCGCATCGTCCTCACGCGGCAGTTCTTTGGCTCCAATTGGGCCGCTGCTGTCGCCCAGAATCAGAACCCGCTCCACCACGTTTTTCAGTTGCCGCACGTTGCCCGGCCAAAGCATCGTCTGCATCAGCGCCACAGCTTCCTCGCTCAHCACACGCARAGGCAGGCCCTGDCTGTCRTTDAASTGGBTGATGAAATVYTCGGCCAACACDGGDATATCTTCSCGGCGRTCMGCCARSGAYGGCACCRCAATTGGCACCACRTTCAAYCGGTGGAACAGCTCTTCRCGGAACCGTTCMRYSGCRATTTCCTGCGCCNNNAGATYTTTWTTSGYCGATGAAATTACCCGCAGATCAACCCGGACTTTGTCAGCGCCACCAACCCGTTGAAACTGCTGGTCCACAAGCACGCGCAGGATCTTGGACTGAGTGCCCAGAGGCATATCCGCGACTTCGTCGAAATAGATGATGCCACCATGGGCCTGCTCCAGCAGCCCCGGTTCAATGCCCCGCTCGGCTGTTTCGCGGCCAAATAACACCTCTTCCATTCGATCGGGTTCAATGCTGGCACAGTTCACCGTGACAAACGCCGAGGACGCCCGGTTTGAATTGGCATGAATATAACGGGCAGCGATCTCTTTGCCGCTGCCAGCCGGGCCGCTCAACATCACGCGACCGTTGGATTTTACAACCTTGTCCAACTGGCTGGTCAGGGCGCGGTACATTGCCGAGTGTCCGATCATTTCGGCGCCGCCAGATTCCAACCGCCGCAAGTCGGTGTTCTCGCGCCGCAACCGCGAGGTTTCCATCGCACGGCGGATCACCACCATCAGCTGATCAATATTAAATGGTTTTTCGATGAAATCATACGCGCCCTGCTTGATCGCGGCCACCGCAATTTCGATATTACCATGACCCGAGATGATCACCACCGGCACTTCTGGATTGTCGCGTTTCACCGCCTTCAGGATGTCGATACCGTCCATCTGGCTGTCCTTGAGCCAGATATCCAGGATCAGCAACGCCGGCACTTCTTCGTTCAGTGCCACCATGCACTCATCCGAGTTGGCCGCCTTGCGGGTCGAATAGCCTTCGTCCTCTAGAATATCCGAAACCAGTTCACGAATATCACGTTCATCATCGACTACCAGAATGTCACTCATGTCAGACCTGCCTTCATTATATTTCTGTTGTTGTGCGCAACATGCGCCGCGGCTGGCAGTCGGATCACCGCCATGGCGCCCCGGTGTTGCTGACCGTCAAATTGCGGGGCATCCTCCAACACGAGACTACCTCCGTGCTCTTCAATAATTTTTTTCACAATCGGCAAGCCCAATCCGGTCCCCTCGTCTCGTGTTGTGACATAGGGCTCAAACAATTGTGCCCGGTCTTCGGGCAGGCCAATGCCGTTATCAGCGATGGTGATTTCAAAGCAATTGTCCCCCTCTTTGAGAGCCACCCGAATCTGTGGATCTTGAACTTTCTGCCCGGTCTTTTTCTCAAGACTGGCAATGGCTTCACCTGCATTCTTAATCAGATTGGTCATGGCCTGACTGATCATAGTGGCGTCCAATTCCGCCAGTAATGGTGACTTTGGCAAATCTGCCGTCAATTTAACATCGGGCTGCCCTGACTGCTGCAGCAACACAGCATCCTGCACTAGTTTGACCAAGTCTTCCTCGCGGCGGTCTGGTTCGGGCATCCGTGCAAATTTGGAAAATTCATCAACAATTCGCCGTAGATCATTGGTCTGGCGAATAATTACATCTGTCATCGCCTGCAGCTGGTTGCTGTTTTCTTCGCCCAATTTGTGGGCAAATTTGCGTTTGATTCGCTCGGCGCTCAACTGAATTGGTGTCAGAGGGTTTTTGATTTCATGGGCAATGCGCCGCGCCACATCTCCCCAGGCCGCCATCCGCTGGGCGCTGACCAGATCGGTTACATCCTCAAAGGCCACCACGTAGCCTTCCAACTGTCCGTCCTCAGACAGTCTCGGCGACATCCGCACCAATAGGTTTTCCAGTCGGCCCTGACGGGTCACTTTCACTTCTCCCTGCACCACCTCGCCGCCAGCCATAGTCAGCTCGGAAAACAACGTGCCAAATTCAGGCACCGCCACCGATAAGTCCAGAGATTGCTGTTCGTCATGCCAGTCCAACAGCCGCTCGGCGGACCGATTGACAAAGGTCACCCGGCCCCGATCATCAAGACCGATCACCCCGGATGTCACCGACGATAACACCGAGTCGAACAATCTCCGACGCCCCTCGATGTGGTGAGTATTCTCCAGAAGCGCATCCCTTTGTTCCTTAAGATCACGCGTCATATGATTGAAATAACGACCTAAATCGGCAATTTCGTCATCGCTATCCTCTTCCGGAACCTGAACGTTCAGGTCGCCTCTCCCCACACGTTGTGCGGCGATTGTCAGACGTCCAACGGGCCGCGACAGACGTTCGGCAAACCACATTCCCAACCACATCGCAGCCAGAATCAGGATCACCGCGAAGCCCAGGTACAATAGGCCAAATTCAAACACCACCCGGCCCCGCTCACTCTCCAACTGCTGATAAAGATGCGCCGTTTGCTTGGTCTCATCCAACAGGTTCAACAGCTCGCCATCGACATTGCGGCTGACATAAAGATACCTGTCAACAAAGGCGTCCAGACGGACCAGAGCGCGGAATTCGTTATTATCCCAATCCTGCAGGATGGTCAGACCATCAATGGAGGCGTTGCTGATGTCATCGCCAGCCGGCTTTTCAAAGTCAAACTCATAAGACCGCTCACCGCGGACCCGAATTTCACCGTCGCCGTCCACCACATAGGCCTCACGCAGGCCCCGCTGAATTTGCAGCTGCCCCTGTGTCAGCACCTGGCGCAATTCGGCGTCATTCATNAAAAAGCTGCGCGATCGGCTCTGGTCCAGAAACCGGGCCAGCGCCTTGGCGTCTTCAGACAGATCCCGCCGTTGTTGCGACTCATAAGCCTCGGCCGCCGCCAGTGAGCTACCAACAACCTGCCGCACCCGCTCAGAGAACCAGCCTTCCAGCCCAACATTCACCGTCAAACCGGCAAAAACCGCCACTGTCACCGTTGGCACCAGCGCCAGAAAAGTAAAGGCACCGATCAAACGCAAATGCAGGCGGGATCCCGCCGATTTGATCCGCCGAGCGGCGATCAACCGTCCAATTTGCGCCAATAACAAGGCCGCAATTGTCAGCACGTAGACCAGATCAGCCAACAGGACCAACCGCAATGTCGGTGAGGAGGCACCCCGACCAAAAGGTCCAAGAATCAAAAAGGTAGCGCCTGCCAGAAGCGGCCCCAACACCACCAATCCAAGCGTGCCGATGTTGCGGGCCCGCCGACTTTTTCGCCACCGATCCAAAGCCACAATTGGGCCGTAAGCCGAGCGGATATGTGACCTCTGCGCCACTGTTTGCCCTCATCCTGATGTATGACCCAAACGGCCAAACGCTGTATATCGTAGACACCTACCAGTTGAGGTACTGGTATGCCACTCTTATGTGGCGATATTACATCAGTTTACGGCGGCGTGTCACCTGAATATCCAAATCCGTAATCTTTTTTCGCAGCGTATTCCGGTTGATCCCTAACAAATCAGCGCATTTGGCCTGGTTTCCACCCGTTGCCAGCAGTGAAATTTCAATCAATGGTGTTTCTACCTCACGCAGCAAACGGGTATACAGTCCCGGTGGTGGCAGGATGTCTCCATGCAGGTCAAAGTACCGCTGCAAATGCCGCGCGACTGTTTCTGACAGCTTTTCTTCGCCACCGCCGCCCAACGCCGGTTCCACCTCGGGTTGCGGCCCCAGCACTATGGCGACCTCACTCTTGGTGATTTCCTCGCCGCGCGCCGTCAGGCTAAGACGCCGAATCACGTTTTCCAGATGCCGCACATTGCCTGGCCAAGAATAGTGACGCAGCATCTCCCGGCACTCATCGCTTAGATATCGATGTGGCGCACCTTCGTTCTCGGCCCGGATAAGGAAATGTTCAGCCAGCAGACCGATGTCCTCGACCCGTTCGCGCAGCGATGGAACGTGCAGACCCGTCCCGCATATTCGGTAATACAGATCCTGACGCAGCGTTCCGGCTGCGATTGCCGCAATAAGATCCTGCTGGCTGGTGGCCATGAACCGCGGGCTATATTCTCCCGGCACATCCATCATGCGCACCAGTCGTGCCTGTGCCTCATCTGGTAAGTCCACCAGTTCATCTATCAGCAGGGTGCCTCCTTTGGCCCTGGCCAATAACCGGGCCGGACCCTCCAACGCCACCAAATCTGCCGAGGATGCACAGATAAACGGCAGTGTGCGACGATCGGAAAAGTCGTGAATAGCGCGGGCGATCAAGGACTTGCCAGTGCCACTTTCCCCAGTGATCAACAGCGGGAGGTCGGCATTCATAACCCGTGCAATCAACTGATATAGCGATTGCATAACCTCGGTGCGCCCCACCAAAGGCAGGTCATCGGGTCGCTCACTGCTCTCGATCCTTGGAGACATCGACCCGTTACGTCTCTTGGCCAGAGCTTTGGCGGTCCGTTTCATCAGATCGGGCAGATCAAACGGTTTTGGCAAATAGTCATAGGCCTCAGCCTCGGCGGCCTTGATGGCCGTCATAATGGTGTTCTGAGCGGAGATGATGATAACCGGCAAATCAGGGCGATCTTTGGCGATTTTTGGAAGCATTTCTAAGCCGTTACCGTCCGGCATTACCACGTCGGATATGACCACGTCCCCCTTGCCTTCGGCCACCCAGCGCATCAGCGTGGTCAGTGATGATGTCGCATGGACCTTGCAGCCGGCGCGGGTGAGCGCCTGGGTCAAAACGGTGCGAATGGTGCGATCGTCATCAGCGACGAGGACAGTGCCGTCCATTGGGTCTTTACTCCTTAAATCTTGCTGTCACGCGGGGCACGCGACAGCGACAGCCGGAAAACGGTTCGCCCTGGCGTCGAGCTCACTGAGATCCAGCCCTTGTGGTCTGAGATGATTTTACTGACCAGCGCCAGACCAAGGCCGGTGCCGTTCTCCCGCCCTGATACAAAGGGGTCAAAAATGTCGTCACGAATGGCCGGTGGCAGACCAGGGCCATCATCAATGATTTCAATTTGCAACGGCAACGTCTTGCCCGACCCGTCGCTGCGACGCAGTCGGAACGAGTGTTCATAGAACGTCCTTATCTTGATTGTTCCATGTCTCGAATCCGCAGCTTCCGAGGCATTCTTCAACAGGTTCAACACCACTTGCAGCAATTGATCGCCATCCCCCCAGGCCATGGGCAGTGACGGATCATAGTCTTCGATGATGGTCATATGGGCGCCAAACCCCAGTGCCGCCGAGCGACGCGCGCGGTCCAGTACATCGTGAAGATTGACTGGGTGAAAGTCTGGCTCTGACAGATTTCCGAACTGCTCCACTTGTTCCAGCAGCTTCACGATACGGCGGCATTCCATGACAATAAGATCAGTCAATTCCATGTCTTCGGGCACCAGGTTCATGCTCAACAACTGGGCCGCACCGGTAATTCCTGCCAGCGGATTTTTGATTTCGTGGGCCAACATTTCAGCCATGCCAATGGCAGATTGTGCCGCAGATTTTGCAGAATGTGTGCGGGTCATCCGCCCGGCCAACTCACGCGGAGACAACATCAGCAACATCTGCCCTGGATGCCCGGCAACAGGCGCCACCTGAACGCCGCATTGCAGCGGTGCCCGATTGCCCGAGCCAACGTCGATATCATTGACAAACAATGGCGCATCATCCCGTCGAGCGCGCGCAAAAGCCCCCTCTATCGGTGCATCAATGGCGATCTGGTCCCAAATTGGAAAACCCAAAACTGATTTTCGTGAGGCATTCAGGAATCCCTCGGCAGCTGAATTCACATCGATAATGCGGTCCTCAGCATCAATGAGAAAAGCTGGAATAGGCAACGAGGCCCACAGTGTTGCGTCGGATATCATGCCGCTTCCTCATGGACTGTTGTTGACAGAGCCTCGGGAAGCAGGCGCAGCACCATCTCGGGGTTTTTCTCAGTCAATACCGCACGACGCAGACTGGCGTCACTCCCTGCAACATCCATGTACCAGCCCAGATGCTTACGGGCCACACGTGCGCCTAGGACACTACCATAGAACGAGAGCATCGCGCTGTAATGCTCTGAAATCATATCAATTAGCTCATYTSSMRMYGGMACYWCMGGYGCSKYGGWSCCMMARATWTCATGGGCSATYTGSGCCARYAGCCASGGCYKMCCYTGMGCGCCWCGCCCGAYCATCACMCCATCKGCSCCMGAYTGYKCYAAMGCSKRCYGYGCRGTGYYSRKRTCGATGATGTCGCCATTGGCCAAGACCGGGATCGACACTGCATGTTTCACTTCACGGATTGCCGTCCAATTGGCCGAGCCTTTATAAAACTGGCAGCGGGTGCGGCCGTGGATGGTGACCATCTGAATACCGGCATCCTGCGCCCGGCGGGCAATACTGGCCGCATTCAGGCTGTTGTCATCCCATCCCAGGCGCGTTTTCAAAGTCACCGGTACATCAACGGCGGCCACCACCGCCTCTATTAGCCGTAGCGCATGATCAGGCGTCTTCAGCAGCGCCGACCCGGAATAGCCGTTGACCACTCTTTTGGCCGGGCATCCCATGTTAATATCAATGATCCTAGCCCCCCGGTCCACCACTTGTCGCGCTGCCTCGGCCATCCAATAGGTCTCACGTCCAGCCAGTTGCACTGCGGTGTTCTCGACATCAGCGCTCAATTCGGCACGCTCTCGCACCCCGGGTTTAGCCTGCACCATCTCTTGACTGGCGACCATCTCGCTGACCACCAGCCCAACCCCAAAGGACCGCACCAGATCGCGAAACGGCCGGTCGGTGATTCCCGCCATTGGTGCCAATGCAATCGGCGGCGTCATGGATGTAGATCCGAGGGTGAAGGGCAAATGCCTAATCCTTGTGCATATGTGGTGTTGTTAACCGATATTCCGGGTATGCTACAATCAAACTCCGTCATTCAAGGCGCGGCCAAATGTCTTTTGCCTAAATTTTGGGCGTAATATCGCTGGTGATTGCCTAGCCTCGCATCACGCCATAAACAGTGGCGCAACCACTGGAGAGAGTTTTTATGTCTATTGCTGCCCTGATTGTCGCCGCCGGACGTGGGATTCGGGCTGGCGGCGGACAAGCCAAACAGTGGCGGCTGCTCAACGGGTTGCGGGTTGCGGATTGGACGTTGAACACCTTTGCGCAATCCAAAATGGATCATATTGTTTTGGTGCTACCCTCGGATGACCCTGAAATCTGGCAAACATTTGCCACAACCTCGGGATTGATCTTAGCCGCTGGGGGCCATGATCRTGCTGGATCGGTGCTAAACGGGTTAAAGGCGCTGCAAGACTATAACGTGTCCAAGGTTTTGATCCACGATGTTGCCCGCCCCTGTGTCAGCTTGGCGCTGATACAACAGGTGGTAAACGCGCTGGATCACAGCCCGGCCGCCGCACCGGCAGTGGCGATGACCGATGCCCTGTGGATTGGCGCCGATGGGCAGGTGACTGGCACCCAGGRCCGCACTGGTTTGTTTGCCGCCCAGACCCCGCAGGGGTTTCACTATGACGCCATTCTGGACGCCCATCTGGCCCACCCCGGCGGCGCGGCCGATGACGTCGAGGTTGCGCGTGCAGCAGGACTTGACGTGGCCATCGTTCCGGGCGACCCAGACAACATAAAAATCACCACCCCCGGCGACTTTGCCCGGGCCGAGAGAATTTTGGGGACTTAAAATGGATATCCGACTGGGCAACGGTTATGATGTGCATCGCTTTGGCACCGGAGATCAGGTTACGCTATGTGGGATAAAAGTGTCGCATAACAAAGGGTTACAAGGACACTCTGATGCAGATGTAGGAATGCATGCCGTCACTGATGCAATCTATGGCGCTTTGGCGCGCGGCGACATTGGCCAGCATTTTCCGCCCTCGGATCCGCAGTGGAAAGGCGCCGCCAGCGAGATATTTTTGCGGCACGCCGCAGATTTGGCCCGCGAGATGGGCTTTGCCATCTCCAATGTCGATTGTACCCTGGTCTGCGAATTTCCCAAAATCGGCCCACACGCCAACCGGATGCGCGCAGAGATGGCCCGCATTTTGGATATCCAAATTGATCGCGTCTCGGTCAAAGCTACAACCTCTGAGAGACTTGGATTCACCGGCCGCAGCGAGGGAATTGCTGCTTTGGCCACAGCCGCATTGGTAAAATCATGAACCGCCTTGCACAATTAACTGCCACCGTCGGCGGCATCGGATACCTGCGCCCTGCCCCCGGAACCTGGGGCTCGCTGGCCGCCTTGCCGATGGCCTGGGCCTTTCACACATTGGGTGGTTTTCCGCTGCTGCTGATTGCGGTGATGGGCACCTTTATCAAAGGCATCTGGGCCACCAAAGAGATGACCGATGGTGCCGAAGACCATGATCCCTCCGAAATTGTCATCGACGAAGTTGTCGGCCAATTCATCGCACTGCTGCCGCTCAGCTATGCCTCCTGGGCGCATGGTATCGATATCTTGGCGATGTGGCCGGGCTGGATCGCCGCCTTTGCCCTATTCCGGCTGTTTGACATCACCAAGCCGGGTCCAATTGGCCGCGCCGACCGCCGGGGCGATGCCATGGGGGTAATGCTGGATGATGTAATTGCCGGAATTTTTGCTGCAATTGGTGTGATCGTTCTGGCCGGGCTGTGGCACGGCGTCCTGCAACCAATGCTTGGTCAATGACCGTTGATCTGTCCGATCTGATCACCCGGGCCAGCGCCACCGGTGTTACCATGGTCACCGCCGAAAGCTGTACCGGTGGCATGGTCGCCGCAGCACTGACCGAAATTCCCGGCTCATCGGCCGTTTTTGATCGCGGGTTTGTCACCTATTCGAATGCCGCCAAGATCGAAATGCTTGGGGTTTCCAACGCCACACTTTCCAAGCACGGCGCGGTCAGCCCCGAGGTGGCCGAGGAAATGTCGCTTGGAGCGCTGCGCAGCTCTGGCGCCACTATGGCGGTGTCGATCACTGGAATTGCCGGCCCAGGAGGCTCCGACCATAAGCCCGAAGGCCGGGTCTGTTTTAGTCTGGCCGTATCGGACCAGGCCCCTGAAACGCAAACCATCGAATTCGGAGCCATTGGGCGCAATCATGTGCGCCAAGCAGCCTGTAATCACGCATTGTCCCTGTTACGCCGAGCCGTCTTGGCCATCGAGAACGCCCTGCACAAATAGACGATTATTGCCTAGATACGGCACTACGTTCTGCAGAAAACGCATGAGGGAACGCAATTTTCCAAACGAAAATTTCGATCTCGCAAAAGGGTTTGCGCATATGCACAATTGCTTGTCGAACCGCAGATTTGGCCAGAGTGTGAGCCCAGTGAAAATTGCCGAGTGCAGGCGCCTATGACCCAAACATTTCAGCAAAAGCAGAAGACGGTACATTTTTGTGTAACATGTCCCAGGCAACCTCTGCCCGAGCCTCGCCGATAAGCGACGCGGCTTTGCTCCGAATGCTTTGTTCGCGTTGGCTTAATTCCACCACTGATTGAAGATCATGACTGGCCTCAAGGCGCAGCCCATCACGGCGCAGCAGCGTGACCACGGATTCCGTCTCCGCCAATGTGTCATCCGCTTGCACGTGAATGCGCTTCCGCAGTGCCTGCAAATCTGAACGGGCACAGGTCTCATCCGAATAGCTATCAAGCCCGGCAGTATCCACTCCCAGCGCCAGCATCGCCAGCACCGTCCGATAAGAAAACTTGGCTCCCAGCCCGGTGTAGGGGGCCATTTGGTTGCAGACCAACATCCAGCGAGGATGGGTCCTCACCTGCAATTCGGCAACCTCTGGTGCCGCCAGCTCCAGCTCCCGCGCCGCTTCAAGCGCCGCGTGCAACCCGTGGCAACAGGCATGGAATTTGTGACTGACAGTTTCAAACATCCAAACCGTGCCCAACCCGTCCAAGGCACTCTTATAATCCGCACTGCCGTGGTGGGTGGCGCCAAAACCAAAATCCCCTTCCAAGGCGTCTGGGTTGGCCTCAAACCCCGCTTGAACCAATTGTGCCACCTCGACCCCGGTCGACGCCGCCAACCCGGCATTATAAGGCTTTCCCATCGTCCCAAACTGCGCTTTCAAACCGGCGGCACGCGTGGCCGTCAGCCCTATCACTTGCGCCATCTGTGACGCATCAAACCCAGCCAACCGCCCTGCGGCCACCCCTGCCCCAAAAGCACCTGCGGTTGCGGTCTGATGGTACCCGACCTGATAGTGGTCACGGCCAAGCCACAGGCCCACCCGCACCGACAGTTCCATCCCCATTAGCGCTGCCTGCAGCACCTGTGAAAGCGTCCTGTCCAGCTGTTGCCCCATGGCAAAGGCAGCCGAATAGACTGTGACCGAAGGATGGCCAATATGGGCAAAATGGGTATCATCGTAATCCAACGCATGCGACGTCGTGCCGTTGACCAGCGCCACCATCCGAGAGGGTGCAGCGCCGCCGCCAAACATGTGGGCCTGCTGGGCACCACCTTCCGCGGCGGCCATGGAGTGCAGGATATGCGAGACCGGTTCAGCGGCTCCAGCCCGTCCACAGGCCAGCCAATCCAAGGCAGACAACCGCCCGACAGACATTGCCAGTGGCGTCGGAAGCAATTCACCGGATGCAAATTCCGCTAATGCCTTTGTAAAAATACCTGTCATTGTTCACCCCAAATTCGGTGGCTTAGCCGTATAACTCAGCCGCCCGCCGTTCAAATGCTCGCACGATGCGGTGCATCGCCTCGTTGAAAACCACGCCGATGATGCCCTGCAACAACGCGTTCTTGAACTCAAAATCAACAAAAAAGGAAATTTCGCAACCGCCCTCGGCTTCGGCAAAAGACCAGCTCGACTTCATATATCGAAACGGTCCGTCCAGATATTCAGTTTCAATCTTTCGCTCCCCCGGATAAAGGATCACCCGGCTGCCAAACTTCTCGCGGAACACCTTGAATGAAATCACCAAATCCGCTTCCAGAATAACTGTGTCATTCAAGTGAGTGGTTTCACGAATGCGGGCCGCAGCGCACCAAGGCAGGAATTTTGGATAGTGCTCCACCTCCGCCACCAGATCATACATCTGTTGCGCCGAGAATGGCAGGTGGCGGGTTTCGGCATGGCTTGGCATGGCTGTTTGGATATTCCTGCTGTAATTGAGCCGCGTATTGTCCTATGAAAGCGGAAAATTCAAGGGGGCAACCATGTCACAGCGGCCATATGTCATTGATGTGATGATCACCGCCAAGGCCATTGCGGCCAGGATCGAGGGTCTTTGCGATGAGATCACCGCAGAATTTGGCGGCACTGACAAGCTGATAGTTGTCGGACTGCTGCGGGGTTCCTTTGTGTTCATCGCAGATCTGGTGCGCGAGTTGGAATTGCCCATTGAGGTTGATTTTCTGGAAGCTTCCTCCTACGGAAATGCCATGGRAAGCAGCCGAGAGATCAGAATTCTCAAGGACTTACGCGGCGCAATTGAAGGGCGTGACGTATTGGTGGTCGAGGATATTGTTGACACTGGCCACACCTTGAACCACGTCACAAAACTGCTGCTAAGTCGCAATCCCAAGCGGTTGAAATCGATTGCGCTGCTTGACAAGCCAAGCCGCCGCGAAGTGGATTTCCGCTCGGATTGGATCGGGTTTGAGATCCCTGACGAGTTTGTTGTCGGTTACGGAATTGACTATGCCGAACGTAACCGAAACTTGCCATATATTGGCAAGGTCCGTTTCACCGACACGTCGGACTAAAAGGATTCATTCCCAGGCACTTCTGGGATTTGGTGCAGATCATTTGGCGCAGCTGGATCAGCCGCGCCAAATGATCAGCGTCAAACCTGACCCAGTTTCTGTTGCCGGGCATTGCGCAACCGGGCAAAATCATCGCCAGCGTGATAAGATGACCGGGTCAAAGGTGTCGACGAAACCATCAAGAACCCCTTGCCAAAGGCAGCCTTTTCATATGAGGCAAACTCATCCGGGGTAACAAACCGGTCCACCCGGTGGTGTTTGGGCGTTGGCTGCAGATACTGACCAATGGTCAGGAAATCGATGTCAGCAGCCCGCATGTCGTCCATCACCTGCCGTACTGATTGGGCATCTTCGCCCAGCCCAACCATGATGCCCGATTTGGTGAACATCGACGGGTCCAGCTCTTTCACCCGCTGCAACAGCCGCAAAGAATGGAAGTATCGCGCGCCCGGGCGAACCTCGGGGTATAGCCCCGGTACCGTTTCCAGGTTGTGATTGAACACGTCAGGCCGCGCCTCGACCACGACTTCCAGCACCGCAGGATCACATTTGATAAAATCGGGCGTCAGAATTTCGATGGTCGTTTTGGGGCTGCGATGACGAATGGCACGGATTGTTTGGGCAAAGTGGTCGGCGCCCCCATCGGTAATGTCGTCCCGGTCCACCGAGGTGACCACAACGTGGTTCAACCCCAGTTTCTGCACCGCATGCGCAACGCGGCCAGGTTCAAACGCGTCCAGATCTTCGGGTGGTTTACCGGTGGCAATATTGCAGAAGGTACAGGCGCGGGTGCAAACCTCGCCCATGATCATCATGGTGGCATGGCCCTGGGACCAACACTCCCCTACATTTGGGCAGCCAGCCTCTTCACAAACGGTCACCAACCCATTGTCACGTATGATTTTACGGGTTTCGGCATAGGCCTTGCCACCTGGTGCCTTGACCCTAATCCAGCTTGGCTTTTTCGGCTGGGCATTATCCGGACGATGCGCCTTTTCAGGGTGGCGCTGTTCGGGGATTTTAAGATCTCTCACGCGGGTATCCCTTGTGGCAACTGTCATTGGCTGTGTCTAGCACAGATCAATGGCATCAGTATGACCATAAATGCAACGCAGATTTGCGCCTGGAGCAGGGCCGCAGATGTAAAATTCTTGCATTAACGCGCCCATCACACCGATACTGACAACGTTCATCTATTCGTTTAGTGTTTTTTTAGGAGATTGTCACATGGCCAAAGAGTGGGGAAAATTTCAAGCCGAGTACAAAAAGCTACTACCCAAGATCAAAAAATATACCACAGCCGAGGCGACCAAGATGCATTCTCGCATCAAGAAATCTCTGGTAAACGCCTGGGAGGGTGAGGATTATTTTCGCGAGTCCATGGCCAAGGCGCGCGAAAACGGGGTGAAATCGGAAAAGCTGGCCGATTTTATGAAAGACAAGGATTTCAAGGATGGCCTGACGACTTGGAACAAATCCGTCGACATGCATCAAGACGAAGTCAAAGTCATGACCGAATACTGTTCGCAAGCTGCTGTGCTGCACAAGCAGATGGCGGGTCTGCTGGCGAATATCGACAAGGATCTGAAAAAGCGCAAGGGATCTTCCGGATCGAAGAAGGACATCGAAAAACTGCAGTCGACGCTGACCAAAGAAACTGCTGAGATGAAAAAGACGACGGACGCCATTGGCAAGCTGAACGCCGCCGAAAAGATGTACGCAGCCAACTTCAAACGCACCGTCGATAAGATCATGAAGGAAAGTGACGCGTCACAGGCGGGTAAAAAGGACGCCACCGAACTGCCGCAACTGCTGGTCGACCGTGTGTTAAAAAAAAATACCGGCGCCGTAGTGAAGCTGTCCAAAAGCATCGCCGCCTTATGTGACAGCGCCATTTCAAAGGCGGGTGTTAGCCTGAAAGATGCGATCCCCGACCTCAAAACGGCCGCGGGTYAGATCAAAAGTCTGAAAAAGATTAACGACAACTATCAATTGGTCAAAAAGAAGTTTCCCGGCATGATCAATGACTCAAAAGACAGCAAGAAGATACTGGAAACAATCAAGAGTTTTCAATCTCTCTATACCGCTTCGGAACGGAAATTACGCGGCACCACAGTCACCATCAAAAAAGCTGCGGGATGAAAAAATAGGCGGTTCCGGCGGGTTTTCACTGGGACCTCACGTCAGGAGCGACTCCACCGGAATCTTTCATTGCGAGATTATTAGAATCGTTTTAAGTCTTCGCGCCGAAACGATCCTCATTGACTAGGAGTCCTGCACTATGAAAGCTGGCGTAAAACTGCCCGACGTGACCTTCCACACCCGGATACGGGACGAGAGCGTTGAAGGGCCGAACCCGTTCCGCTGGGAAGACAAAACCACGGCTGACTTCTTCGCAGGTAAGCGCGTGGTGCTGTTTTCGCTGCCCGGCGCCTTTACCCCGACCTGCTCGACTTACCAACTGCCTGGCTTTGAAAACGGTTTTTCAGATTTTGCCGCAAAGGGCATCGATGCGATCTACTGCATGTCGGTCAACGACAGCTTTGTGATGAACAAATGGTCCGAGGCGCAGAAATTGCAGAACGTCAGCGTGATCCCTGATGGTTCGGGTGAATTCACTCGCAAGATGGGCATGCTGGTCGCCAAAGATAATCTTGGATTTGGCAACCGCTCGTGGCGCTATGCGGCTGTGGTCACGGATGGAGTTGTCGAGGCTTGGTTCGAAGAGCCTGGCCTGACTGACAACCATGGTGAAGATCCCTATGGCGTGTCTTCGCCAGAAACCGTGCTGAATTATTTGGTCGACGCAGCCAAGAAAACTGCCGCCTAAACGCGGGTGCTTACGACGCAGAAACGGGCTCGCCTTTGGCGGGTCCTTTTTTGTTTCTGCTTTCTAAAACAATCGACTGTCCGATGTTCTTAACGATATCAGCAAGCTGCTCGACCAACCGTCACCGGCGGTTGTTGGCCGTCGGACCAAGCCAATTTGGCGCGATGGTTGTGGATCCGGAAACCGCTGAACCACCAGACCTTCAGCCGCCTCACATTCGGATTTCACCGCCAATTCGGGCATCAGGGTCAGACCAAATCCGGCGGCCACCAACCGCGACAGCGTTGCCAATGATCCAGCCCCCATATTGATTCCCGGCGCCGAAGCCATCATACCGCAGACCTCTAACGCCTGGTCGGTCAGACAATGGCCATCCTCAAGCAACATCAATTGTTCGGTGCGCAAATCCTGCGGCCGGATACTTTTGCCGCCCTGGCGCAATGCCGTCAGCCGGGCAGCTGAGCCAACCAGCAAGAACCGATCTTCAAACAGCGGCAGTTCAACCAACCCTGTGTCTCCAGTCGGCAAAGCCAAGATAGCCGCATCCAGATCCCCGGCCTGCAACTCGGCCAGCAGCCGCTCGGTGTGTGCCTCACGTATCTGCACATTCAGTTGCAAATCCTGTGCCCGTAATTCAGCCAGAATGCCCGGCAGCAAATAGGGCGCCAATGTCGGGATCAACCCCAGTGACAGGCTGCGCCGTCCTGCCCCCTGATCCCGGGCCAGCCGATCGAGGTCCTGCGCCGCGCTCAACAGCACCTCAGCCTGAGCCAAGACCTGCCGTCCCAACGGTGTCAGAACCACGTCCCGCGCCCGCCGTTCGGCCAGTTGCCTGCCCATTATCGCCTCTAGCGCGCGTATTTGCATCGACAAGGCAGGCTGAGACACATGGCAGGCCTCGGCAGGCCGATCAAAATTACGGTGTTGGCACAAGGACTTAAAATAATTTAGCTGGCGCAGTGCAAACCTCATAATTAAAACTTATCACTAACTAAAGAAACTACAATTGGTATTTATCAATTTAGTAGCTCACCCTTGTCTCAAGAACAGCCACAGGAGAGTGAAGCCATGTCTAAGAAATTGACCACCACGGCCGGTGCCCCGGTCGCCGACAATCAAAACTCAGCCACCGCAGGTGCGCTTGGGCCGCTGCTTATGCAGGATTATCAACTGCTCGAGAAACTGGCGCATCAAAACCGCGAGCGCATTCCMGARCGKGYSGTKCATGCCAAMGGTTGGGGCGCRYTTGGNAASCTTGWWNATYACWGGAGACATCTCTGCCTATACCTGCGCCGGCTTTGCAGCCAGGGTCCGAGACCCCCATGCTGGCGCGGTTTTCCACCGTTGCTGGTGAACAGGGTGCAGCCGATCATGAACGGGATGTGCGCGGTTTTGCGCTGAAGYTCTACACCGAGGAGGGCAACTGGGATCTGGTTGGCAACAATACCCCGGTGTTTTTCCTGCGCGATCCCTATAAATTCCCCGACTTCATCCATACTCAGAAACGCCATCCAAAAACCAACCTGCGTAGCGCCACCGCAATGTGGGATTACTGGAGCCTGTCACCGGAGGCGCTGCACCAGGTCACCATCCTGATGTCTGATCGTGGCCTGCCGGTCAGTCCGATGCATATGAATGGATATGGTAGTCATACCTATGGGTTATGGAACGAAGCTGGTGAACGGGTTTGGGTAAAATTCCACTTCAAAACCCAACAAGGTCATGAGCATTTCACCAATGCAGAGGCCGCTGAAGTGGTGGGTCAAAGCCGGGAAGGATATCAGGAGCTGCTGTACGGGGCCATCGAGGCTGGCAATTTCCCCAAATGGACGCTGCAGGTGCAGATCATGCCCGAGAGTGACGCTGAGAAAACCTCGTATAACCCATTTGATCTGACCAAGGTCTGGCCGCACAAAGATTATCCGGTGATGGCCATCGGCGAGTTTGAACTGAACCGGAACCCGGAAAACTACTTTGCCGAGATCGAAAACGCCGCGTTTTCGCCGTCGAACACCGTGCCCGGGATCGGAATTTCACCGGATAAGGTATTGCAAGCCCGTATTTTTTCCTATGCCGATGCGCATCGGTACCGGTTGGGCACCCATTATGAATCGCTGCCAGTGAACGCGCCTAAATGCCCGGTGCATCACTATCACAAGGACGGCACGATGAATGCCTGGGGCCAGCGCAGCGGACACGTCGACGCGTTCTACGAGCCCAATTTGATCGAAGACTCTGCCAAGGAAGGCGGGCTGCAAGAACCTCCCTTGAAGATATCAGGTGATGCGGATCGCTATGATCACCGAGAGGGCAACGACGATTACAGGCAACCGCGCGCGTTGCACGATCTGATGGATAATGGCCAGCGGTCCCGGCTTTATTCCAACACCGCCGAGGCCATGTCGGGGGTCCCCGAAGAGATCATCAGCTGTGTGCTGGTGCATTACGACCTGATCAGCCCGGCCTACGGAGACGGTATCCGCGCGGCCCGGGTGCAACTGTCCGGCACACGCGACGCTGCTGAATGATCACCATGCCCGGCGCCGCTTGTCTGCGCCGGGCGCTATTTTACCAAGTATACCCCCGCCATACGGCACAATCAGCCGATCAGATTGTCAGAACCTGACAGCGCATCATAATGCGATTTCAGTTGCAGCAGGGCGATCCGCAGCACCACTTTACCCGAGCGTGCTGACCAGCCCAATTGCCGCTCCGCCGCCTCCAACCCTTCCAGATGACAGCAACATCGCAAAGCAATATCACTTAATCCCGCCCCCAACTGGTTGAGAGCCGCAGTGGCGCGCTTTTTGGCAACCGTTGCCGAGCTGGATAGCAATGTTGCGCCACATTGTTCAACGCTGAATTGGTTTTGGTTAAGGGCTAAATGATCGCCAATTTGAGCCAATTCAAAATCTTCTCGCAACCGCTCTCCAGCGCTCACCAGACCCGCCGAGAGAAACGGTTTTCCGTCCCGATCATATAGTCTCGCCAGGGATTCAAGCGGGCTTTCGGCCAGCCCGTACCTAACCCGCCGTGGTTTATGCGAACCTCTCGAATTCATTGACCTTTGGGATGCAAATTGAGGTTGGGCTTCCGAAAAACCGCCCACCGCAGCAGTTCGAGCCCGGTTTTCAGCCGCTGCCATCATGGAACTCACCGCACTGCGTCCCGAGGACGTGATGTGATAGCGGCTTAACCGTCCGAGGTTGGCGCAACTTATCCAATCCCGCAATGCCAAGGCTTCGGCAAGACTTCGGGTCACCACTGTCTTACGAGCAGCGTCCAGTTCTGTTTCGCGGACTACAACCGCTTTCTCCATCCCATCTGCCACCGCCAATACAGCGCCGCGGTGACACAGATCTCGCAAAACTTTGGTCGCGTCCTGTTCAAAGGCAAGCGCCCGATTGGGCATTGGATCAAGTGGCGCGTCATAGCGCATCGGCCCCTCCAAAATGCCATAATGGCTGGCTGCAAGGCTGTGCAAAGCCCCGTCGACCAATGGATCATCGCGCCGCGTCTCGATCCGGCGCACCTGACGTAAAACAGTGGATGGATGGCAGCCGGCAGAACGTGCCAATTGCCGGATCGACTGTCCGGCCTCGGTATGATCCAGATAACGGCAGGCTTCCTCGGGCACCCAACTTGGCAGGGGTGAAACTGGCTGTTTGTGCATTCTCTGATTTCCCAACAACAGGCAGTCAGATCAGAGCATCCACCGTTTATCCCCAGATTTACCCACACGGATTCAATGACCTGGCTATACATTTATCAACAGTATTTCCATTTTTGGCATCATTGTTTCCAATTGGTAATCAATAATAAAGGCAGCGACCGCCGGTACGCCATAGCAGCAACACTCGTTTTAGTTGTGAGATACTGTGCATAATTCACTCACAGAAAGGATCGAAAAATGCTGGATCTGCTTGGACGCCTGTCAACCTTGCGCCGACCACGCCTGTTGATCCGTGCAGCCCGCATCGGGGCGCGCCAGTATAGTCGCAATCGCCATCTACCACGGCTGTTGGGCTATGGCAGCTTACCCAAGACGCCCCCAGCTGTTCTGCAGTTAATCGAGCAGGAACAGCAGTTGGATCAGCGCCGCCGCGGCAGCGATCCAGGATATTCCCTCACCCGCCATGTCGACGTGCTGATCGCCCTGATGGGCGAGGCACAACTGTTGTCGCAAAAACGATCCACGACCGAAAAAAATGGGCGGCCTCCGCTACCGGAAACCGCCCAATTCAAGCCTATCGACTGCAAACCTGGTACTGCCGCCAAGGTTACATAAACGCGTCTGCCATCGAGTCTTTCTTCGCCGCCACATAGGCCACCAGCGCGGCCCGAATTTCAGGATCCAGACTGGGGGCTTTGTAATTGGCGATCAAATAGGCCACTTTTTCTGTCGCCAGGGCCATCGTGTCGCGCGCGCCTTCCTCTTCCCATGTCTCGAAGGGTTTATAGTCAAACAGGTCCGACTTCCAAAACGCGGTTTTGAAATTGGCCTGGGTATGGGCACAGCCCAGATAGTGACCGCCAGGCCCAACTTCGCGGATTGCATCCAKMKMSYSSWYKTSYKSYKRSAYMSKYWCAMYSKYKGCMMKCSCKTGCAAAGCGCCCAGTTGGTCGGCATCCATCACAAACTTTTCAAACGAGGCCACCAATCCGCCTTCCAGCCAGCCGCAGGAATGCAACATGAAGTTCACTCCAGACAGCAGACCCATATTTAGGCTGTTGGCCGTTTCATAGGCGGCTTGGGCATCTGGCAATTTCGAACCACAAAACGACCCCGCTGACCGGAACGGCAGTCCCAAGCGGCGCGCCAATTGTCCTGCACCATAGGTCACCAGAGAGGCCTCAGGCGTGCCAAAAGTCGGCGCCCCCGAATTCATGTCGATCGAGCTGACAAAAGCGCCAAAAATCACCGGAGCGCCAGGGCGAACCAACTGGCTGTAAGCAATGCCCGCCATCACTTCGGCCAGCACCTGGGTCAGAGTGCCAGCCACCGAGACCGGCGCCATTGCACCACCCACAATGAACGGTGAAATAATGCAGGCCTGGTTGTTCTTGGCATAGACCTCCAGCGCGCCCATCATCACATCGTCAAAGGTCATTGGCGAGTTGATATTGATCAGCGAAGTCATCACCGTGTTGTTTTGCACAAACTCTTTGCCAAACAGGATTTCACACATCTCGACACTGTCCTGGGCCCGGCTAGGATCGGTTACCGAGCCCATAAACGGTTTGTCCGACAGGGTCATATGGGCCAGCAGCATATCCAGGTGCCGCTTGTTCACCGGCACATCTGTTGGCTCGCAAACGGTGCCACCAGAATGGTGCAACCACTTGGACATATAAGTGAGTTTCACGAATTTCTCAAAATCCGCTATTGTTGCATAACGTCGACCACCTTCGACATCGCGCACAAACGGAGGGCCATAAACCGGGGCACAGACCAGGTTCTTACCGCCTATGACCACCGATTTGCTTGGATCTCGAGCGTGTTGGGTAAACTCGGATGGGGCAGTGGCTATCAGTTTGCGTGCCAGCCCGCGCGGAATCCGAACCCGTTCGCCCTCAATGGCAGCCCCCGCGTCACGCCAAAGCTGCAGCGCGCCTGGATTGTCGACGAAATTAACGCCGATCTCGGCCAGTACGGTCTCGGCATTGGTTTCGATGACGTCCAATGCCTCTTCGCTCAACACCTCATAGTTGGGGATATTGCGCTCGATATATTTGGCGGTTTCGATTTTCAAAGTGGTTCGTTCGGCGCGGCGAGCAGCCCCGCCACCTGAGCGGCCGCGTCGACGTGAGGTTGCTTCAGCCATGTTCTGTCCTTCATCACAGGCGTTTGGTTGTCTCTGTCTACCGCACAGCAAAACAACGCCATCGAAGGATAACGGCCATTCCAGTTGAAAAGCGACATTCTGCCCATCCACCCCGTTCTGCTTCATCTTTTCACAAATACTCCCTGGGGGTGAATGGCCTGCAAGGCCAGAGGGGGCAGGCAGCCTCCACCCGACATCAAACCAGCGCACCGCCGTTCCGTATGGTTCAATTTCGCTTGCGAAAACCATCCGCCTGGCCTATGGCGCCAGCATGAGCCAGACATCCCATGACCGCCTTCTCATCATCGACTTCGGCAGCCAGGTCACGCAGCTTATTGCGCGCCGCCTGCGTGAACTGAACGTCTATTGCGAAATTCACCCCTACCAGAACGTCACCATGGACTTTGTGCGCAAAATGGCGCCCAAGGCGGTGATCTTCTCGGGCGGGCCCGACAGCGTCACCCGCGAGGGCAGCCCAAGGGTACCGCAAGAGATTTTTGACCATGGGATACCAATTCTGGGCATCTGCTATGGCCAACAGCTCATGATGCAGCAGTTGGGTGGCCAGGTCGACAGCGGCCACGGAACCGCCGAATTTGGCCGCGCCTATGTGACACCATCGGTGAAATCACTGCCGCTGCTAGACGGTTGGTTTACTGATGACGCCGACCGCGAGCAGGTCTGGATGAGCCACGGCGACCACGTCAGTGAAATCGCACCTGGGTTCGAGGTCTACGGCACCTCGCCCAATGCGCCTTTTGCCATCACCGCAGATATTGCGCGCAATTTCTATGCGGTGCAGTTCCATCCCGAAGTGCACCACACCCCCAACGGCGCCAAACTGTATGAGAACTTTGTCCGCCTAGCTGGGTTCACCGGTGACTGGACCATGGGCCTGTACCGCGAGCAGGCCATTGCTGCGATCCGTAAGCAGGTTGGGGACAAAAACGTGATCTGCGGCTTGTCCGGCGGCGTCGACAGCTCGGTCACCGCCGTGTTGCTGCACGAGGCAATTGGCGATCAGCTCACCTGCGTCTTTGTCGACCATGGCTTGCTGCGCAAAGGCGAGGCCGACGAAGTGGTCGCCATGTTCCGCGACAACTACAATATGAAGTTCATCCACGCCGACGAGCAGGAACTGTTCCTGGGTGAGCTGGACGGGCAATCTGACCCCGAGACCAAACGCAAAATCATCGGGCGGCTGTTCATCGACGTGTTCCAGAAACATGCCAATACCATCGACGGCGCCGAATTCCTGGCTCAGGGCACCCTGTACCCGGATGTGATTGAATCGGTCAGCTTTTCGGGCGGCCCCTCGGTGACCATCAAAAGCCACCACAATGTCGGTGGTCTGCCCGAGAAAATGGGCCTGAAACTGGTTGAACCCCTGCGCGAGCTGTTCAAGGACGAGGTTCGCGCCCTGGGCCGTGAGCTGGGCCTGCCGGCCAGTTTCATTGCGCGTCACCCCTTCCCCGGCCCCGGCCTGGCCATCCGCTGCCCCGGCGAGATCACCCGCGAAAAACTGGACATCCTGCGCGAGGCTGATGCGGTCTATATCGACCAAATCCGCAAGCACGGGCTGTATGACGAGATCTGGCAGGCCTTTGTTGCCATCCTTCCGGTGCGCACCGTTGGCGTGATGGGGGATAACCGCACCTATGATTTTGCCTGCGCTCTGCGTGCGGTGACTTCGGTTGATGGCATGACTGCCGATTATTACCCGTTCAGCCACGAGTTCCTGGGCGAAACCGCAACGCGTATCATTAATGAAGTCAAAGGCATCAACCGAGTGACCTATGACATCACCAGCAAACCTCCCGGCACCATCGAGTGGGAATAACTGGTTCAGGCCCGCCTTTTGGCGGGTCTTTTCATTTTTAGAAAATTTTTTACTGATCATTGCTCTGTTAACCATATGCTCAGCATCGGTATGGCAAAACTCTCCTTAAAGTATTTTGGAGAATCCAATGATTGTATGCCACCCGTTGAAATTTATTTTTCTAAAGACCAAAAAAGTGGGGGGAACGTCTTTTGAAATCGCCTTGTCCAGCTTTTGTGACTCGCAAAGTATAATAACTCCCATCACCCAAGCTGATGAGCAATCCCGCCAAGAACTCGGCTATTGCGACCCGCGAAATTTTGACCACCCAAAATGGCCGGACGGAAGCAAAAGTAACGGCACCTTTTTCAACCATATGACGGCACGCCAGGCAAAGGCACTTATCCCCGCCGACATCTGGGATACCTACACCAAGATCACCATTGTGCGGGACCCCTATGACGCAATGATCTCGCGTTATTTTTGGGAGGGCGGCGCTAAAACCGGCCTCGATTTTGGTACCTTTGTGTCTGCCTACCGTTGTTTTCTGACCGAAAACAACGAGATTGCTCCGCTCGGCGGCCCGGCAGGAATGGACCATTATCTCCGCTATGATCACTTACAAGAAGACATCGACGCATTGGGCATTGACGATTTGTGGCAGCGGTTCTCAGCCTTGAGCGCCAAAAGTAACCTGCGTCCAAGCCAGGGCAGCAGCGTGCAGGACTTGTACGGCCAACACCCAATGGCGATCGATGTGGTCGCCCGCGAGTGTGAACCGGAAATCACCCGGTTCAACTACGCGCGCCCAATATCGATTGCAGCTTCGCGCGGGCCAACCCTCGTTGGTCAACCCGATTTCATCTTCACCATCAGCGCTGGCCGCACCGGCACCTACTGGTTGAGTAAACTGCTGGCGCAAAACCTCGACAGAACAGCCCTGCACGAACCGCTTTCGATTGACGACTTTGGCACCCAGATGCCAGCCATCCGCACTCTGCGCGGATTTAACGACCACGGTATGGATCGCGTGGTGCGCGATTTCTGGGACCGCAAATTTGACAGCTTAAAGGCCCCCTACGCAGAAACCAACCACACCCTTGCCAAATGCGGCCTGGTCGAGGCGTTGGCAAACAGTGATCTGGCGAATCGCACCACCCTGATTGTGCTGCGCCGCGATTTGGCCAAGCAATGCGTCAGCTATATCATGCGCAACGATTTCACCAATATTACGCTCGACTGGCAATGGTACCTCAATCCCAAATACCGCAATCTCATTGTCAACCCAGTCGCGTTCCAGAATTTGGGGCAGATCGGCACGGCCCTGTGGTACTGCTGCGAAATGGAAACCAGGCAGGCTTATTACTTGCAGAAATATGCCGGTCAGCTCTCCTTTGTCGAGGCCCGGCTGGAACAGATTGCCACCCCTGAGGGCGCGGCGACCCTGCTGCAAGCCCTTGGCCATACCGGGCCGGTGACGCTGCCTCCTAGATCAAACGCCAATACTGCCGCAGCCCCGCCCGAGCTGCTGACCGAAGTCCGTCGCTTACTGGACCAACTGCCATTTGATCCGCATAAAATTGCCGCCAAATACCTGGCTGCAGGCCGCGATCTTGCCAGGCCGCCAATGACCCGAGCGGCCTAACACCTGACGTCCGCACAATCACACTTGACCCCAGTTATTTTCCGGTCCCATCTGGCCGCCGGGAGGGACCAGATGTCCTTAGAGAACACCAATATAGGCAAAGCGGCGCTGTGGATGATTGGTGCCATCGCATCGTTTTCTGCGATGGCAATTGCCGGTCGCGAGGCGGGGCACCAGCTCGACACCTTTGAAATCATGACCTATCGCAGCCTGATTGGTGTGATCATCGTGGTGGCCGTGCTGACCTTGACCGGCAGTTGGAAACAAGTATCGCGCCAACGTCTGGGCATCCACCTCATCAGAAATGCCGCACACTTCACTGGCCAGAACTTGTGGTTCTTTGCGGTCACCATGATTCCACTGGCACAGGTGTTTGCGCTCGAGTTCACCTCGCCGTTGTGGGTGGTCATGCTGTCACCGCTGATCCTGGGTGAGGCCCTGACCCGCCCCCGGGTTCAGGCTGCCGTTCTGGGGTTTGTCGGCATTCTGATTGTCGCCCGTCCCAGCCCCGAGACCATGAACATTGGTATTATCACCGCTGCGTCCTCGGCGATTTTCTTTGCTCTGACCATTATGTTCACCAAGCGACTGACACGCGACGAAAGCATCGCATCAATCCTATTCTGGCTGACCGCGATGCAGTTGGTGATGGGCGTGACAATGGCCGGATGGGACGGCGACATTGCCATTCCCGATCAAACCACGATGCCCTGGCTGCTGTTGATCGCTTTTGCCGGCCTGACCGCGCATTTTTGCATGACCAACGCGCTGGCGGTAGCTCCTGCAACAGTTGTTGTTCCAATTGACTTCACCCGCTTGCCGGTCATTGCGCTGTTGGGCATGCTGATCTACAAAGAACCATTGGATATTTGGGTACTGTGTGGCGCAATTGTCATATTCATGGCTAACTACATGAATATTATGGATGCAAAGACAACCAAACGGTCCCGCGTGAACTGACTTAGATAAGTAAATTTCAAGAGCTTCCCGAAGCTTCCGTTCCGTAAACATTGATCTGTTGTTTTGATCTTGGTTAGTTTCACTCAACAAAAATGAAAAATGCAGACATCGGTCTGACGGGAGAAACTATGAAACATTACCTTGCGACGTCAGCCATGCTGGCGCTTATCTCTGGGGCGGCCTCTGCAGGTGGCATTGACCGCTCAGGTCAGGGTGTGAACATCCTGTTCGAGGAAGGCATGTTCATGCAGCTGACCTACAGTCATGTTTCACCGGATGTGAACGGCAACGCCCCAACAGCGGTTCCTACTGCAGGTGCATCAAACAACGTGGCTCGGTCCTACAGCTATGGCAGCTTTGGCTATAAACAAAAGCTGACAGATCGTTTGGATGCTGCCCTGATCATTGATCAGCCGTTTGGCGCACATATTCTGTATTCCGATGGCCCTTTTTCCTCGGGTGGTTCTGCGGGCCTACCGTATAACGCTTCTGCCGAAATCGACAGCCATGCAATCACAGGTTTGCTGCAATATAATTTCGACAATGGATTCAGCGTTCACGGCGGGTTTCGCGCATTGAAGCTTGATGGCTCAATCTACTCCGGTGACGGCATTCTCAATGCAAGTACTGATTACAATTTTGGAGGTGTTCTTGGGGTCGCTTACGAAAAGCCTGAAATAGCACTACGCATTGCTCTAACTTACTCCTCAGCAATCGACAGTGATTTCACCGGAACGCAAAACTTGACGTCGACCGCACCGCCCCTCCAAGGAGCAGTAGACACTGCTTTCACAGTTGAGTTTCCCGAAAGCGTCAACCTCGACTTTCAAACAGGTATTGCCAAGGATACACTTTTATTTGGTTCGGTTCGTTGGGTTGGATGGAATGGGTTCAGCCTGACGACTCCAAGTAACATCGAGTGGGTGAATTTCGATGGAGACACAACCTCCTACGAAATCGGTATTGGACGACGCATCAATGACAAACTGTCGTTGGCTGTGACGCTCGGTTTCGAAGAGCCTGGCAACCGACCCACCACAACCGCCCTATCACCAACAACTGGATCAGCCAGCATTGGCCTTGGCGGCACATATCAGGCAACTGATAAACTATCGATTTCAGGCGGTGTTCGCTACATCGTTCCCGGTGATCAATATATTGACGGTGGGGCGCTAGGCGATATCAACTTTAATGACAACAGCGCAATCGCAGCTGGGTTTCGTATCGGTTACAACTTCTAAGAGCATCATCCGTTTTAGCAAAGCAAAGCCTCGCGTCCAGTCGCGGGGCTTTTTTATTGGCGACCGGAGCTTCAAGTCTGCGAAAGATTGACCCTGCGCCCATCACTGGCTAGCAAGGCTAAACACTACAGGGACCACGGCCACCATGCTCTACTCTTCCGCTCAGGACTGGCGCGATGCGCCGCATAAACGAGTGCTGTTTTTTGGCATGTCGGGGCTGGGCAAAACCCATGTCAGCAATATGCTGCGAGACGGCGGACAATGGTTCCACTATTCGATCGATTACCGCATTGGCACTCGCTATATGGGCGAATACATCGCCGACAACGCCAAAATCGAGGCCATGAAAGTGCCGTTCTTGCGGGACCTTCTGCTGTCGGATTCGATCTATATAGGCTCCAATATCAGTTTTGAGAACCTGACCCCGGTGGCCAGCTATCTTGGCAAACCCGGCGGCAACGCCAAGGGTGGGATGGAAATCGACGAATACCGCCGCCGCCAAGAACAGTTCCGTATGGCCGAGATCCACGCGCTGCTGGACACCGAGTATTTCATTGATCGGGCGCAGCGACTGTATGGCTATGACAATTTCATYTGYGACACAGGYGGGTCGATCTGCGAATGGGTTGATGCGACGGACCCAAAAGATCCGGTATTGGCTGAGCTGTCCAAACAGGCGCTGATGGTCTGGATCAAGGGGGATGACGCCCACACCGAAGAACTGGTGCGCCGGTTCGACCGGGCGCCCAAACCAATGTCTTATCAGCCCGAATTCCTGACCCGTGTCTGGGATGAATATCTAAGCCAAAACAATATCTCAGAAGATGAAGTTGATCCCGATAGTTTCATCCGCTGGGCCTATGGGCAGGCGCTGGCGCACCGGCAGCCGCGCTATGCTGCGATGGCCAAAAACTGKGGGGTGACGGTCACCGCCGACCAGATCGCAAGTGCCACGGACCAGAGCGGGTTCACCGATCTGATTGCAAGTGCTATTGATGCCGCGCTTGAGACCCGAAGCTAAGCTGCCTATTTTACGCTTTCAATTGGAACAGAGACCCTGACATGCCCATTAAAATCCCGTCTGACCTCCCCGCCTATGACGTTCTGAAGAACGAAGGCGTGATGGTGATGTCGCCGGATCAGGCAGMRCGTCARGAYATCCGGCCRYTGCGYATYGCRCTGCTGAACYTSATGCCCAARAAGATCCARACCGAGAACCAGTTTGCYCGMYTGATYGGYGCGACGCCGYTRCAGRTKGAWCTSWCSCTSATYCGKATRRGCRRWCATCGCACCCGCAACACCGCCGCCGAGCATATGGCCGAATTCTACCAGCCGTTCTCTGAGGTGCGCGACCAGAAGTACGACGGAGTCATCATCACCGGCGCGCCCATCGAGCATATGGAGTTCAACGAAGTCACCTATTGGGGCGAAATGCGCGAGGTGTTTGAGTGGACGCAAACCAATGTGCATTCCACCTTTGGCGTCTGTTGGGGCGGCATGGCAATGATCAATCATTTTCACGGCGTGCAGAAACACATTCTGGCACATAAGGCCTTTGGCTGCTTCCGGCACCAAAACCTGACCCCGGCCTCGCCCTATTTRCGTGGGTTTTCCGATGATTTTGTGGTTCCAGTGTCGCGCTGGACCGAAGTCCGTCAGGATGAAATTGATACACACCCAACCCTGCATACGCTACTGGGCAGCCCCGAAGTGGGCCCCTGTCTGATCGAAGATCCCGCGCACCGGGCGCTGTATATCTTTAACCATTTTGAATACGACAGTGACAGTTTGAAACAGGAGTACGACCGCGATGTGGCCCAAGGCACGCCTATCAATGTGCCGGACAACTACTATCCCGAGGACGATCCCACTCAAAAACCTCTGAACCGCTGGCGCAGCCATGCGCATCTTCTTTATGGCAACTGGATCAACGAAATTTACGAGACAACACCGTATGATATTGAAAAAATCGGGCTGGAAGTCACCGATCTGCGGGCTTGAGGGACCAAAGGGAGTGAGGCCAAGTCAAATCCAATTAATTTGGCAGTTTCGGATTGGGGCGAATCCACCAGGGCAAGTCTATCAATTCTCGACCCCGGTCATGGATGCCCCCTCTGGGTAGATTGCTGCGCAATTCTCTGAGCGACCGCCCACCGGCCAGGGACGCCATCGCCCACAGGCCTAACGGCCAATCATGCGCCAACCTTCAACCTTGTGCCCACTCAAGGTGTGCCGTTCAGCCAATCGTACAGCGGTTTCTTCACCCCATGTGATTGTGGACGTCACATAACAATATCCAACAGAGAAGCGGTGATTGAATTGCGATTTGATCTGTTGCTTCGCCTGGGATGGCGCCTCAAAATGGCGGCCAACGTTCCAATGCCCTGCAAGATGTCCGAGGGCTTCAGCAGCAAATGGCTCCCAAAAACCAATCGTGCGGGCCCGGCCCATTGATGCTCTGTAACTGCAGAAATTGTGATTTTCTACAGCATCCTTACTTAGCGGACACTAAATCTTGTACGCTGTTTGGATCCCAAAAATCCAGAACGCCAATCTAAAATGTACTAAAGTGCGATGTTTTTTTGAATTTTTCGGATTTTGCATGAGTTTCGTACTACATTTTGAGGGAAAGGTATAAGTCACGCGACGGGTTTTTGCTCCAGTCTGTGCCTACGAAGCAAAAAATTAGTCGTATTTTCTGGGAGGAACTTATGAAATCTCTACGCAACACCGCACTCGGACTAACTCTTGGAGTCGCAGGTGCTTCAATGGCATTGGCCGGCGAATTGACGATCGCTACCGTCAACAACGGCCATATGATCGAAATGCAAAAGCTGACACCAGCCTTTGAAGAAGCAAACCCGGGCATCACTGTAAATTGGGTGACCCTGGACGAAGGTACCCTGCGGAGCCGGGTGACCACCGACATCACCACCAAAGGTGGCCAGTTCGATATCATGACCATCGGCATGTACGAGGCCCCAATCTGGGGCCAGCGTGGCTGGCTGCAGGCATTGGAATTTGGTGCTGACTATGATGTCGATGACATTCTGCCAGCAATGCGCAACGGATTGTCATATGACGGCAAGCTGTATGCGGCACCGTTCTACGGCGAAAGCTCGATGATCATGTATCGTAAGGATTTGCTGGATGCAGCGGGCATGGAGATGCCTGACAACCCCAGCTGGGGTCACATCCAGGATGCCGCCGCAGCCATGACCGACAAGGAAAATGGCATCTACGGCATCTGCCTTCGGGGGAAACCAGGCTGGGGCGACAACATGGCGTTCCTGTCCACCATGGCCAACAGCTTTGGTGCGCAATGGTTCAACCTTGACTGGACCCCTGCCCTGGATAGCCCAGCTTGGAACCACGCAGTTAGTTTCTACGTCGATCTGTTGACCAACTACGGCCCTCCCGGCTCGGCTGGCAACTCGTTCAACGAGATCCTGGCGCTGATCAACGAAGGCAAATGTGGCATGTGGATTGATGCCACCATCGCAGCCTCCTTTGTGTCCAACCCAGAACAGTCCAAGGTTGCGGACGTGATTGCTTTTGCTCAGTCGCCACAGGCTGTAACCACACGTGGAGCCAACTGGCTCTGGGCTTGGTCGCTTGCAATCCCGGCAGGCACGAAACAGGCTGAAGACGCGCAGACATTCATCGAATGGGCGACGTCCAAGGAGTACATTGAGCTGGTTGCGGAAACCAATGGCTGGGGCGCGGTTCCAACTGGCACACGTCAGTCAACCTATGACAACCCCAGTTTTCAGGAGGCGGCTGTCTTTGCAGAGGCTGAGCTGAAAGCAATCCTGTCAGCGGACCCTGAAAACTCAACTCTGAATCCGTCGCCATATGTTGGAGTTCAGTTTGCGGCAATCCCTGAGTTCCAGGCGATTGGCACGGCTGTCGGCCAACAAATATCCGCCGCACTGGCGGGTGACATAACGGTCGAAGAAGCACTGGCCGCCTCGCAAAAGGCAGCAGACCGCGAAATGCGCAAGGCTGGCTACTACTAAGCCTTGCCCTCCCCCTCTGGGGCGGCAACTGTCGCCCCAGAGACCTTGTAACCCAACCCGGGATAGTCTGATGAACCCGATGCTTGTTAGATGGCTTCAAGCTCCCAACAGCATCACTTTGTTCCTTTGGACGCTCACCCTACTGACCGTGACGATCTATGCCTCGGCGGCTCGCCCTTAGCTACTTTCTCCAGGACGCAGTGGTTTGGATGTGCTTTCAAACCATGAATTCTTCGAAATGCCTGACAGCCAAGGTTGAAACCATATCAAAGATGCTGCTGTTCCAAGCAGAGGTATCTCACACAAAGATACGCTAGCCGCCGCACAGAGAGCTGTGGGCCGCAAAATGCGTAGCGCTTGAGCCTCTCAAGCCATGTTCTCCTACTCCGGGTGGTCACTGCCGCCTTGGATAATTTGCAACCAAACAACGGGATAGTCTCATGAACCCGACGCTTGTCAGATGGCTTCAGGCCCCCAGTATTATCGTTTTGTTCTTATGGATGATCGTCCCTTTGAGCATGACGGTCTACTTTTCGACCATTCGCTATAACCTGCTCTACCCAGAGCGCAGCGGCTTTATCGGGCTTTCCAATTATGAGTATTTTTGGACAGACCCTGCGTTTATGCCCGCGCTGTCAAACACGCTGATCCTGGTGGGCTCTGTTCTAACCATTTCAGTTGTCCTTGGGCTTGCGATCTCAATCCTGATTGATCGCCCTTTCCGGGGACGCGGGATTGTGCGCGTCATGCTGATTTCGCCCTTCTTTATCATGCCAACAGTGAATGCGCTGATCTGGAAGAACATGATGATGAACCCGATTTATGGTCTGTTCGCCGTGGTTGCCACCGCATTTGGTGTGGAGCCAATTGACTGGCTGACCCAACTGCCGCTGTTGTCAATCATCATCATTGTCAGCTGGCAGTGGACGCCCTTTGCGATCCTGATCTTCATGACTTCGCTGCAGTCGCAGGACCAGGAACAAAAAGAGGCTGCCACGCTTGATGGTGCAGGGTTTTGGGCCCAGTTCTGGAACCTCACCCTGCCCCACCTGGCCCGTCCGATTTCCATCGTGCTGCTGATTCAGATGATTTTCCATCTGTCGATTTTCGCCGAAATCTACGTGACCACAGGCGGCGGACCCGGCGTTCAGTCGACAAACCTGACCTACCTCATCTTCACCCAGGCGCTGCAAGGGTTCGACATTGGTGTCGCCTCTGCCGGTGGTGTGTTTGCAATCATCCTTGCCAATATCGTTGCGATCTTCCTGATCCGCGCGGTCGGCAAAACTCTGACGGTGTAAGATCATGACAGATACAGAACGCGCCAAACTAAAAGACCGGATCGCGGTATTCGCAGCCTGGATTGTGGCCAGTTTGTTCTTTTTTCCGATCTTTTGGATGGTTTTGACCAGCTTCAAGACGGAATTGCAGGCCATTGCCGTGCCGCCGCTCTTTGTGTTTGAACCAACCCTAGAGAACTTTGAGCTGATCCAAGAGCGCACAGACTATACCAAATACGCGTGGAACTCGGTTGTGACATCAGTAGGCGGCACTGCGCTGGCTTTGTTGATCGCGATCCCCGCAGCTTATGCGATGGCCTTCAACCCCAGCCGCCACACCAAGGACATTCTGATGTGGATGCTGTCGACCAAGATGTTGCCTGCCGTTGGCGTGTTGATGCCAATCTATCTGTTGTCGCAAAAGCTGGGGCTGCTGGATACCAAGATCGTATTGGTGGTCATTTATGCGATGATCAACCTGCCGATCATCATGTTGATCCTGTTCAACTACTTTCGCGAAATCCCGAAGGAAATCCTGGAAGCATCGCGCATGGATGGCACCTCCACCTTCAATGAGATCACCCAGATCGTGATGCCATTGGCCTGGGGCGGAATTGCATCAACGGCCTTGCTGTCTATCGTGTTGTGCTGGAACGAAGCRTTCTGGGCCATCAACCTGACCGCATCCAATGCAGGAACACTGGCTGCGCTGGTCGCCTCCTTCTCATCCCCTGAGGGCCTGTTCTGGGCCAAACTTTCAGCCGTATCAACACTCGCCTGTGCGCCCATCGTGGTCTTTGGCTGGCTCTGCCAAAAACAACTGGTGCAAGGCCTGACATTTGGAGCCGTAAAATGAACGTGAATACCTCCCTAACAGATCTCACTGGCAAGACCTGCATCGTGACCGGCGCCAATGGCGGTATCGGAGCCAGCGCCGCGGAACATTTCGCGGCTCTGGGGGCCAAGGTATACGCAACCGATATTGGACCGGAATTTACTGGCACCTCAGAGGTGACCTATCACCCCTTTGATCTGTTGGATGCGGATGGTCTGAATTCCTGTCTGGCCTGGATCAAAGACACCGCGCCTGACGTCCTGTTCAACAATGCGGCCCTGTTTGACATGGGCACAGTGCTAGAGGCTGATCTGGCGCAATATGACCGGCTGTTCGGGCTCAACGTCCGGTCGTTTTATGCGGTGATGCAGGCAGCAGCACAGTCGATGGTGGACACTGAAACACAAGGATCAATCATAAATCTGGCGTCGCAGGCAGGCCACCGGGGTGAAGCTTTGGTGGCCCACTACTGTGCCTCGAAGGCTGCGGTGATCAGCTATACTCAATCCGCGGCTCTGGCCCTTGCGCCGCATAAGATCCGGGTCAACGCAATTTCGCCAGGCGTGATTGATACGCCTATGTGGAAAACCGTGGATGGGTTGTTCGCCAAGTATGAAGGCAAAGAACCCGGTCAGAAGAAACGCGAAGTGGGCGAGGCCGTGCCACTTGGCCACATGGGGACCCCCGCTGATGTGGCCCGCACTGCCGTTTTTCTCGCCTCGGATCAATCCTCCTATATTACCGCCCAAACGCTCTGTGTTGATGGCGGCAACGTGCTGAGGTAGCAGATGTCTATTCTCCCAGAACTCGAAGTGCTTGAACAGGACGCCCATAGCATCCGGTATTTGGAGCATGGTTGGCCTCATCAACTGTGTCGTTGGCATTCTCACAAAGAGTGCGAAATACACCTGATCGTCGCGACCAAGGGCAAAACCTATATCGGCGATTATATCGGGGATTTTCGTCCAGGAGACCTGTTCTTAACGGGACCACATCTGCCCCATAATTGGATAACAGATGAGGTTTACAACGAGGAAGTCGACTTGCGAGATATGGTCATCCAGTTTGATCAAAACCGTATAGAAGAGCTGATGGGAACATTCCCGGAATTCAATGATATCCGGGAAACACTGAAATTGGCGGCCTCTGGCATCTTCTTCGACGGCTTTGATCTTAACATCGCTCGCCCGTATTTTGAAACTGTGCGTGACACTCGTGGTCCGATGCGCATCCTCGCGTTCCTCGAGCTGATTAGCAAAGTGCATGAGCACAAGAATAAGCGCAGCCTTTCTGTGCTCAATCTTTACCATGAAAATCGCAGCGCCAAGCAAGAACGCATCATCAACGTCGTCGATCATGTGGTGCATCACTTTTCCGAGGACTTTTCCGTCGATTCTGCCGCCACAATGGCTGGTATGAGCGCCGCCAGCTTTAGCCGCAATTTTCAAAGAGTGACCGGCAAACGTTTTGTTGAATTTGTGAACCGAGTCCGTATTGGCCAGGCCTGTGGGCTGCTCTACGCCTCTGACGAACAGATCACCTCTATTTGCTTTCAGGTTGGGTTCCAAAATCTCGCCAATTTCAATCGCCATTTTCTGAAAATGAAGGGCATGACACCGTCTGAATACCGCGACACTGCCCGTCGTGAACTAATGCGACCATCGGAGAGCGCAGAATGACTAACTCAATTGGGCCTTGTGTCCATTCAACCACTTATGACCGGTCCAGCTGCGAAATCGGCGTTGTGCACTTAGGTTACGGAGCCTTTCACCGGGCCCATCAGGCCGTCTATCTGGACGACTATATGGAGCACACCAATGATCTGCGGTGGGGCATTGCTGCGGTCAATCTAAGGGCTGAAGAAAGCCGCGATTTTGCACAGAATAACAGTGCCAATAACGGCTATATTCTAAAATCTGTCGCACCGGATGGTGCAGCCAAATTGCGCCGTGTCCGGGCGCATCTCAGCTATCTGGACTGGTCAGAAAATCAAAGCAGCGCCGAGGCATTGTTGGCTCTCCCCAGCGTTCACATTGTCACCATAACCGTGACCGAAAGCGGCTATTATGGCGATGCCAGTGGTTTGCTCGACCCGCAGAATAAAACTGTGGTTGCAGAATTGGCTGGAGGTAAAAAGCAGAGTGTTTACGCCTATCTTACCGCAGGATTGGACCTGCGACGGAGCAAGCTGAACCAACCCATTTCAATCCTGTGCTGCGACAATATCCAGCAAAACGGCAAAAAGCTACGTAAAAACCTGATGGCCTATCTGGAACTGGCTGGCCTAACCGAATTGGCAGAATGGGTGGATCATAATGTGACCTTCCCCTGTTCTATGGTTGATCGCATTACTCCGCGTGCGACCGATGACATGCGCAATCAAATTGAGACCGTTCTCGGCAAACAAGCGGTCCCCCCCGTGATGGCGGAAGAATTTGTTCAATGGGTTCTTGAGCGCGATTTTGCAGGACCGGTGCCGCAGTTGGACAAGGTTGGAGTAACAATTGCCGACGACGTCGATCCCTACGAAGAGGCAAAAATCCGCATCCTAAATGGTGGGCACACCTGTCTCACCTATCTTGCAGCTTTGAAAGGCATCAAAACCTTTGACGCCGCCATGCGCGACCCCGAGCTACACGAGCATTTTTGGGGGTATGAAACCGAAGAGGTCCTGGTTGGCCTAACTCGGGATCTGCCGTTCGACAAATCAGCTTACCTGGCTGACATCGCAGCCAGGTTCGGCAATCAGGCGATTGGTGATACCATTGCCCGGATTTGCACCGACGGAGTGGCCAAGTTTCCTATCTTCATCCGCCCAACATTGGCCGGTTGCCTGAAACAGGGAAAGATGCCGCTCTACGGAATACGCTCTGTGGCCAGCTGGTTTGTCTTTGCAAAACAAGTCGCTGCCGGGCGTATACCCTTCCCTTATGTGGAACCCAGTTGGGCCAAATTGGTGCAAATGCTGGAAGACCCGACCAAAGACAGTTTTGTGAACTCGAAAGAACTTTGGGGCGACTTGCCTGAAACTTACCCGGAATTTGCGCTGACATTGCGCGCCAGCATCGAAGAGGCAGAGAAAAAATGGCTAGTTTGACAATACGTGATCTRAARAAATCCTACGGCCCTKTKCARGTGATGCATGGSGTSGATCTGGATATTGMRGAYGGWGARTTTGTSGTTTTTGTCGGGCCWTCKGGTTGYGGMAAATCCACCYTRCTRMRVATSRYSGCHGRKYTRSWRGACMYMACCNGWGGNGWGNNGTYDMWMDSNSGWBKSVKSGYSDWYRASGWGGYSYCRYCMNNNAAACGCGGYGTKGCAATGGTGTTCCARACMTATGCGCTYTACCCGCATATGACYGTTTACAAWAAYATGGCMTTTGGWYTGAARCAGGCCAAAACKCCYMYWGCMGAGATCGAAARACGGGTRAANNNAGCTGCNNCNGAAATYCTKCAGATCACYGAYTTTCTAGASCGYAGCCCGCGCAAYCTGTCSGGCSKHMRRMSYMMVSGWRWBRMMATHGRVCSSSYCAWTGYCYGSSRKCSYRWGGKSWWYCTGTTCGACGAACCGCTCTCCAATCTCGATGCCTCGCTGCGGGTACAAACCCGGCTCGAAATTGCCCGTCTACATGAACGGCTGGGCGCCACCATGATCTATGTGACCCACGATCAGGTCGAAGCGATGACGCTGGCGGACAAAATCGTCGTGCTTCGCGATGGCCGTATTGAACAGGTTGGCAGCCCCCTTGAGCTGTATGAACGTCCGAAAAATGCCTTTGTCGCGCAGTTCATCGGAAGCCCAAAGATGAACTTCTTTGACCTCAAAGATCTGGCCTCAAATGCTCAAAGGCAGTTGCCACGTGCAGTTGACGACGCGCAATCCATCGGTATCCGCCCAGAACATCTGCGCACCTGTGATCTGGATCAGGCCGTGGTCTGCGGTCGGATCGAACTGGTTGAGCAGTTGGGTGAATATGTTCTGGTCCATCTGACCGGCGATCAAGGCACTGAATTCATTGTMAAAATGGAGCACGCGCCGACGGTCGAAAAAGGCAGTGYTCTTGGGTTCGACGCCAAACCGACAGTCGTTCATTACTTTGACAAGGCAAGCGGCCAACGCCTGACTGAAGTCTGAAAAACCTGCAACACTGGTGTGGTTTGAATAGGATACCATCTGGTGATCCTTTGCTGCGGCGAAGCGATAATTGATATGATTCCCGCACCAATCGGTGCGGGGCTGCAGGCCTATGTCGCCCATGCGGGCGGCGCTGTTTAGTCCAGCGATTGCTGTTTGGACAGCTTGCTGTGCTCGCTGGAATGTTGACCGAGATTTCCACCGGTCTTTTTGGTCAACAACATTCCACAGCATTGACCGCAAGTCATGGTGACACATCTTTTACGATCTCTAGCGACAGGCCCACGACCCTGGCCTTTGTCAATCTTAACAACGGCCAGGCGACCTATACGTTCTACGACAAAAACTCGGCCGGTCGGCGGCTGGCCGTCAGTGATCTTCCAGCTATTTCCGCCACCGATCGCGCCCCATTTTGGAGGCATTTCGCTGGTCTGTGAGCCAAGTGCGGACGCCTATGCTGCGCTTGCAACGGCAAACGCTGCAAACTGCGTTATCATATTGGCCCCCAACATCCGTCCCAATTTCATCGGAATGCACTGCGCTATCGCGCGCGGTTGCCCCACTTACTTGACTTATCCAACATCATCAAAGTGTCGGACGAAGACCTAGACTGGATTTATCCAGACGCCGGATCGCTAAAAGAAAGGCTGGAGCGCCTACAGGCTGCAGGCCCCTCATTGGGTATTTTAACGCAGGAGAAACAGGCGCTTTGGCGCTCCTAGATGATGGAACCGTTGGATTTGCACAGAAAAAACCGGTGACGTTGTTGATACTGTCGGCGCAGGAAATACGTTCAACGCCGCGGTTCTTGCCAGCCTGTCCCTGCGTGGGTTACTCAGCAAACCACGGTTCTCTCCGCTGAGCCGGAACGACGTTTTCCTTGCTCGGACCTTTGCGGCGAACTTGCTCGCAAAGGCTTAGCCCCACGACCGGTGAGTTCCGCCAGCAAATAGATCTGCGCCGGAGAAATCGAATACTGATTTCACCACGATACCGACGCTTCTCAGTCGGAAAACCCCAAATTTCCTTCAATGCTCCTTTTGTAAAATTCGAAGTTCGGTCGCGCATATTTTACGTAAAATAGTGCCCTGCCCACCCCGCAGTTTACCGGATTTGGCTGTCGCCCGACTCAACTCTGCCGTGGATCTTGAGAAATTTTAAATGACGCCGCCAGATGACATAAGCCCCCAGTTTTGATGGTAAATTCCTCACGCATGTAATTTTCCTTCATAAAAACAGTGGCATACGCAAGGCTGTTTACAAAAATAATAAAGTATTACTTAATGTGACTCGCAGACAAATAGTTCTTTGGGAGGAACAAATGAATATCAAATCAACACTTTTAGCGAGCGTCTTGGCTTTGGCTCCTCTGGCGGCCCCGGCAGCGGATCTGACAATCGGGTTTTCACAAATCGGGTCGGAGTCCGGCTGGCGGGCTGCGGAAACGACAGTGACCAAACTGGAAGCCGAAAAACGCGGCATCAATCTCAAGTTTGCTGATGCTCAGCAAAAACAAGAAAATCAAATCAAGGCGCTCCGCTCGTTTATTGCGCAGGGTGTGGATGCAATTTTGATCGCACCTGTTGTGGCAACCGGTTGGGACGAAGTGCTGGAAGAGGCCAAGGAAGCGAAAATTCCTGTTGTCTTGCTCGACAGAACAGTTGACGCCCCTGACGACCTGTATCTGACCGCCGTCACTTCCGATTTGGTCCATGAGGGCACGGTTGCTGGTCAATGGCTGGTCGACGAAGTGGCTGGCGCTGATTGCCGTGTGGTCGAGCTGCAGGGCACAACAGGCTCCTCGCCTGCGATTGACCGCAAGAACGGATTTGAAAAAGCACTGGCCGGCAACGCCAACCTGGAAATTGTCCGCTCACAAACCGGCGATTTCACTCGGTCCCAAGGCAAGGTAGTGATGGAGGCCTTCCTCAAGGCTGAGGGCGGCGAGAACATCTGTGCTCTTTATGCCCACAACGATGACATGGCGGTTGGCGCCATTCAGGCGATCAAGGAAGCAGGCCTGAAACCCGGAGTGGACATTAAAATCGTCGCCATTGACGCCGTTCCGGATGCCCATTTGGCGATTGCCAATGGCGAGATGAATGCAACAATTGAGCTAACCCCAAATATGGCAGGCCCCGCGCTGGATGCTCTCGAAGCCTTCTTGGCTGATGGCACGATGCCGCCAAAATGGATCCAGACGGAATCCAAACTTTTCACCGCAGCAGATGACAACCAAAGCATCTATGAGATGAAAAAAGGGCTGGGTTACTAAGCTTCAGGGACTTTACAGGCAGAGCCGCTATCGGCTTGGATGGTTTCGCGTGTCACACGCGGAGCCATCACCACTTATCGCGACTTGCAGGATCAGTTTATGACGGACAATACAAGCCCGGTACTCCGCACCGACGGTGTATCCAAATTTTTTCCGGGAACCATCGCGCTGGACGATGTTGGGCTGACCCTTGTTCGCGGTGAAGTTCATGCGCTTTTGGGTGAAAACGGCGCGGGAAAATCTACGCTAATCAAATGCCTGACCGGAGTGTACCGACGTGATTCCGGTGAAATCAAACTCGATGGTGTGTCCGTTGACCCGCAGTCGACCAAAGACAGCCAGGAACTGGGCATTGGCACGGTGTATCAAGAGGTCAATTTGCTTGGGAATTTGACAGTTGCCGAGAACCTTTATCTGGGTCGCCAACCCATGCGCGGTCCGTTTATCTCGCGGCGGAAGATGAACGATGAAGCACAACGCACATTACAAGACTACGGCATCAAAGTGGATCCAGCCCAATTGCTGTCGTCCTATTCAGTTGCGGTGCAGCAGGTTGTTGCCATTGCCCGTGCCGTTGAGATTTCCGGCAAGGTTCTGATCTTGGATGAGCCAACTGCAAGCCTGGATCATGACGAAGTGCAGCTGGTATTCTCGGTCATCCGAAGGCTTAAGGAACGCGGGTTAGCAATTGTTTTTATTACGCATTTCCTTGATCAGGTCTTTGAGATCTGTGACCGTGCAACAGTTTTGCGCAACGGTCGTGTTGTGGGCACCCGGCAACTGAGTGAAGTAAGTCAGAAAGACATCATTACACTGATGCTTGGCCGCCAGCTGGAGACACGCAAGGTTGCACCAAAATTCGAAACCACCGGCGACAAACTGATCGAAATCGAGAATCTTGGCCGCAGCGGTATGTTGGAGCCGATCAACCTGACCATCCACAAAGGTGAGGTTGTCGGCCTGGCTGGATTGCTTGGATCAGGGCGTACCGAGACAGCCAACCTCATTTTTGGGGTGGTCAATGCCGACCGGGGCACCATCAAGCTGCGCGGCCAAGAGGTCAAGATTGGTCGGCCAAGAGATGCGATAAGACTTCGCTTTGCGCTCTGCCCGGAAGATCGCAAAACCGAAGGCATCGTCGGTGAGTTGAGCGTGCGCGACAATATCATCATTGCCCTTCAAGCCCGCCAAGGATGGACCCGCCCCATCTCGCGCGCCAAGGTTAACGAAATTGCGGAACACTATGTAAAGGCCCTGGATATTCGGTTGGCCAGCCTCGACATGCCGATCCGGTTTCTATCAGGTGGCAATCAGCAAAAGGTGCTTTTGGCGCGGTGGCTGGCAACTGATCCTGATTTTCTCATCCTTGATGAGCCCACACGGGGCATCGATATTGGCGCCCACGCCGAGATCATCGCCCTGATCGAGCGGCTGCGCCAAGACGGGTTGGCACTGCTGGTGGCCTCTTCTGAAATGGAGGAATTGGTTGCCTATTCCAGCCGCATCGTGGTGATGCGCGATCGCAAACAAGTTGGCGAGTTGACCGGCGATCAGATCACCACCAAAAACATCGTGCGGGCCATCGCCGAAGAAACAATWGAGGCCGMAGAGTGACMCCATYWTCTCTCCACCCCRCCCTGARACGCATCCTGCCGCARYTGATCATTYTGRCMGTTGTCCTKTTGCTGAATTTYATCGTTTTYCCSGATTTCTTTAAGATCGAGTTCAAGAACGGCCGGTTGTTTGGCAGTCTGATTGACGTACTCAATCGCGGGGCCCCCACGGCATTGCTTTGCATTGGTATGACACTGGTTATTGCAACCAAAGGCATTGACCTGTCCGTGGGGGCTGTGATGGCCATTGCCGGGGCAACGGCGGCCTCGTTGGTGGTGGACGGACATTATTGGGGCACCGCGCTGATTGGCGCGCTGGCTGTTGGCGCTTTATGCGGGGCCTGGAATGGCTTCCTGGTTGCCATACTCAGAATTCAACCAATTGTGGCAACGCTGGTTTTGATGGTGGCAGGTCGCGGAATTGCGCAGCTGATTACCGAAGGGACAATCCTGACCTTTCTCAACGAAGGCCTGATACATTTGGGTTCGGGAACAGTGTTTGGAGTGCCGACTCCAATCCTGATCTGGATTACCCTGGGTGCCTTTGTGACATTTGCCGTGCGCCGCACTGCCCTCGGCATGTTGATCGAAGCTATTGGCATCAATGAGCGATCCTCTCGGCTTGCTGGTATCAACTCCCGTGTTTTGTTGCTCTGCGTCTATGTTGTCTCTGGCATAGGCGCAGCGGTGGCCGGTGTTATTGTTGCTGCTGATATCAAGGGGGCAGATGCCAATAACGCCGGGCTGTGGCTCGAGCTGGATGCGATTCTGGCGGTGGTTATTGGCGGCACCTCTTTATTAGGCGGGARSKYCKCGAKKSWRRSAWYKSKRMKSSSSGCWMYGAKMAWCSMMWYRSKRARKYCAKWSAKYSKSYTRTCCGGGATGCCGCCGGAATTYAACCTKGTGATCAARGCMCTRCTGATCCTCACCATTCTGGTGATCCAGTCCCCCAGATTGGCCCACTACATCTATATTATTCGCGCCTCTGCGCAGAGCCCACTGCCTGAGCCCTCAGATACAGTGACCGCCAAGGAAGAAACTCAATGATCCGCTCGACCCATCTGTCTTTGATTATCACTGTGCTGACCTTTGTAATTGCCTACGCCCTCTGCGCCTGGCAGTATCCCACGATGCTATCGACCCGCGTGGTCGCCAACTTGCTGACGGACAACGCATTTCTGGGCATCGTGGCTGTTGGCATGACCTTTGTCATCCTGTCGGGTGGGATTGATCTGTCCGTCGGCTCAGTCATTGCATTCACCGGTGTCTTTTTAGCGGTGGTTCTGCGCGACACCTCGATGCATCCCCTTGTTGCCTTTGCTCTGGCACTGACAATTGCCACCCTGTTTGGGGCGGCGATGGGGGCCACGATCCACTACCTTGAGATGCCCGCCTTCATTGTAACACTTGCCGGTATGTTCTTGGCGCGCGGTGCAGCCTATGTGTTGTCGACGGAATCCGTGCCCATTGGCCATGAATTCTACGACACGCTGCAATCGCTTTATTGGAAAGCCCCCAGTGGCGGCCGTTTCCGAATGATTGGCGGGCTGATGGTTATGACCTTTGTCATTGGCGCATTGGTCGCGCACCGGACCCGGTTTGGTCAGAATGTCTATGCCTTTGGTGGCGGCGAAGCGACGGCGCGCCTGATGGGAGTGCCACTTGCCTCGACCACCATTGGCGTCTACGCCATTTCTGGTGGGCTGGCGGGGCTGGCGGGCATCGTATTTTCGCTTTACACATCGGCGGGCTATTCACTGGCCGCCGTCGGGGTTGAGCTGGATGCGATTGCCGCTGTTGTGATTGGAGGCACCCTACTCAGCGGCGGTTATGGATACGTTGCGGGCACCTTCTTTGGTATTCTCATCATGGGCCTGATTCAGACCTACATTGTCTTTGATGGCACCCTGTCGAGCTGGTGGACAAAGATCGTCATAGGTGGTTTGCTGTTCACCTTTATTCTCCTCCAAAAGGGACTRACTTGGGCATCGGCGRCACGCAGAAAAACARCGAGTGGTTTCGCCACGCAATCATGACACTTGTCCATAGCGRRGGGCGCAGCGAAAAAGCGTCCAGCCACACCAAGTTTGTGGTCGACCAATTGGGGAGCGCCATTGTTGCAGGGGAATACCCCACTGAAACAATGATCCCTCTCGACCCCGATCTCTGCGAGATGTTCGGCGTCTCTCGGACCGTGGTCCGGGAGGCCAAAAAGACGCTAATCGCCAAGGGTCTGATCCAGTCCAAGGCCAAGGTCGGCACTCATGTGCGGCCCCCGGATGGCTGGAACATGTTTGATGAAGACGTGTTACGCTGGCATACATCGCTCAAGAACCCTGAGCTCTTTTACGAAGAGCTGTTCGAAATTCGCATGATTTTTGAACCCGCAGCTGCGGCCAAAGTTGCGGATTCAATCAACTCGGTCGACATCTCGTATCTTTCAAAGCTGTGTGACGATATGATCGAAGCCCCGGATCGGGCGGCCTTTGCAATTGCCGATTACGAGTTTCACAAACAGCTCCTGAAACTGTCCAGCAACCGTTTTTTACAGTCCTTGAGTGATATGGTCCAAACGGCGCTTTATTCGCTGTTCCTGACAGAGGCCAACGAAGCATTCCCCGATGGCAAGGCAGAAGTTGCCCAAAAGCATCGAGCCATTGTGACGGCCATCGCATCGGGCGAGTCCACACGCGCACACGCGTTGATGACCGAAGTCATTCGCGAGAGCTATGCCCGGACTTTTGGATCACGCCAAGTTGGAAGGTAACCAGGTTTGTATTTGGGGTTACAACTGCTTTGTTGGGCAAATTCAGGCTGAAAATTAGCACTGCTAATTCAGTATGTGATTATAAAAAATGGAGAACTCACACACTGCTTCACGCGCAAGTACAATGATGCGCTTGCAGACTGCAATGTAATTGCCGTCATACATCCCCGCATGAATGCTAAGCCCAGGAACACCCAGAATAAAGGCACGGAAAGAAGCATCCGATCCTCAAAGGATCAGGGCCAAGTCCACGCTAAGCAGCCGTTTTCTCAAGCCAAAAACAAAGGAAGCGTCCGTTGCGGGGTTTGACAACAACATAAGTTGCGTTCGCCTTTAGCCGATTGTGAGTTTGGAAGCAGTTTCTCGGACAGGAAGAGATTCGTTGCGGGAGAGTTTGTCAGGCCGGTACAGGGCTGTGGGAAAAACCCGTGTGTGCCGCCTGCAGTTTCATCCGCAAAGCACGCCAACACGGATCATCCGATCACAAGGGCCGCGCCTGACCAGTGAAACCGAAATGAAAAAGAGCGCCGTAGCGCCCTCTTCCCTTGGCGGTTAGCCAAGCCTAGTTATTCTGCCGCTCCGCCTCAATCGCGCGCCATTTTTTGACGTTGCGGTTGTGCTCGTTCAGCGTCGCGGCAAAGGCGTGACCACCGGTGCCATCAGCAACAAAGAACACATAATCACTCTGATCCGGGTTCACCGCAGCCGCAAGACTGGCGGCACCAGGATTGGCGATGGGAGTCGGGGGCAGGCCCTCGATCACATAGGTGTTCCATGGGGTAATCTTGCGCAGCTCGCTTTGGCGCAACCCCCGGCCCAAGATACCCTCGCCCTTGGTGACGCCATAGATCACCGTGGGGTCGGTTTGCAGCCGCATACCGCGGTTCAGGCGGTTGATGAAGACACTGGCCACTTGGCCACGTTCCTCTGGCTCTCCGGTTTCTTTTTCAATAATCGAGGCCAGGATCAGCATCTCCTCAGGCGAGGCCAGCGGCAATCCGTCGGTGCGCGCCTCCCAAGCGGCGTTGATGCGCAGCTGCTGGCGGGTCTGCATGTCTGCCAGAACCGCCAGACGCTCGGTGCCGGGGACAACCTCATAGCTGTCGGGGGCGAGCATGCCCTCAGGTGGGCGTTCACCCGTCTCGCCTTTTAGCATGTCCATCATCTTGAGCGCCTCGACCACCTGCCAGCTGGTCACCCCTTCGGCCAGGGTGATGCGATAGCGAGTGTCGGGTTCGGCGCGCTTATTGGTGTAGACGCTGGGGATGTCCTCACCCCTTAGGTCAAACTGGGCCCGTTCGACAAATTTATTACTGGCCGGATCCAGCTCGCGGACCTCGGCGGTGATCCGGGTTATGCCCACACGGTAGACGATTTCAGTGCCACAGGAGCTGGCTCCGGCGGTGGTCACCTGGGCGACGATCTGCTCCATCGAAGATCCGGCGTCCACCAGGAAGCTGCCGGCCTTGAGCAGGCCGGTTTTCTCGCTGTATTTGGCACCGATGCGGAACATTGCACCGTTGATCACCGCGCCCTGAAATTCCAGGTCTCGGCTGACCTTGGTCATATTCGAGCCCCGCTCGACCCGCAGACAGATCGCTGTTTCCAGCGGCCCCTCGGCGGTRTACTGCSMCTTGCCCCASAGGATSASSCCKSCCAGCAGRAACARSMYCACCRCCAGMAWSGTMAKCATATTYGAMGCSARRSYRCGCCACATCASTYGRCCTTYCCRAAGAYRACGSWSGCATTGGTGCCGCCAAAGCCAAASGAGTTGGACAGSACCACRTCRATCTTRCGYTCGCGYTTGRCRTTSGGGGCCAGRTCGATCACAGACTCAACTGCGGGGTTGTCCAGGTTGATAGTTGGCGGTGCCACCTGATCGCGGATTGCCAGGATCGAGAAGATCGCCTCAATCGCGCCGGCCGCGCCCAATAGGTGGCCGGTGGCCGATTTGGTTGACGACATGGTCACCGAAGACGCCGCATCGCCGAGCATGCGTTCCACCGCGCCCAGTTCAATCGTGTCGGCCATGGTTGAGGTGCCGTGGGCGTTGATATAGTCGATATCGGCAGGTTGCAGCCCAGCATTTTTCAGCGCCGCCCGCATCGAGCGTTCGCCACCTTCACCGCTCTCAGACGGGGCGGTAATGTGATAGGCATCGCCGGACATGCCATACCCCAGCACCTCGGCATAGATCTTGGCGCCACGCGCCTTGGCGTGTTCGTATTCTTCCAGCACCACCACGCCGGCGCCCTCGCCCATGACAAAACCATCGCGGTCGGTGTCATAGGGGCGGCTGGCCTTGGTTGGGTCATCTGCAAATTTGGTCGACAGGGCTCTACAGGCGTTAAAGCCGGCAATGCCAACTTCGCAGATCGCAGCTTCGGCTCCACCGGCGATCATCACATCTGCATCACCGCATTTGATCAGACGGCTGGCGTCGCCAATGGCGTGCGCCCCGGTGGAACAGGCCGTTACAACCGAGTGGTTTGGCCCCTTGAAACCATGCTGGATCGAAACCTGGCCAGAGATCAAGTTGATCAGAGCGCCAGTAATAAAGAAGGGCGATACACGACGCGGGCCGCGCTCTTTGATCATCACAGCCGTGTCGGCGATCGAGCTGAGACCACCGATGCCAGAGCCAATCATCACACCGGTGCGGAACTGATCTTCTTCAGTCTCGGCTGTCCAGCCTGAATCACGCACGGCCATGGCAGCTGCAGCAATTCCAAAAAGGATAAAGTCATCGATCTTGCGCTGTTCTTTTTTCACCAGCCAATCATCAGGATTGAAGGTGCCATCAGTGCCATCACCATGCGGCACTTCACAGGCATAGGTGGTGGTGACACCACTTTCGACTGCATCAAACCGGGTAATGGGGCCCGCACCGGACTGTCCGTCCAGCAACCGAGACCAGGTTTCTTCGACGCCACAGGCCAGCGGCGTGACCAATCCCAGTCCGGTAACAACAACTCGACGCATTCCTTGCTCTCCTTTGCCTCGGCAATTCGTTCTCAAATAGCTTGGATTGCCCCAAAAGTGCAAGTGGCCCAAGTGCCTGTCGATTTGATGGGGAACTGACGGCGGTAACAGGCTCTGATTAACCCTTAACCGCCAAACTGGTGCTGTACTGGAATTGTACTGGTAACGAGTATCTGGTTCCTCGCCCTCAATGCGTTCCCGAGGGCAGGTTGGATGCAGGCCGTGATCGTGAGCCACGCCTTTGCGGTCTGCATCAATTTTATCAGTTTTGGTGGAAGACGCTCGGCTGGCCTTACGTCAGAGAAAGCCCGCCACCACCTCGGGTTCGGGCATTGCCATTTTCAGCGCCTGTTCGACGGTCAAAGTCTTGCGAAACAACGCCCGTCCCACCAGCGCACCGGAAATGGAGCCGATATATTTCAGGCGCGAGATATCATCTGCCGTCCGCACCACGCCACTGGCGATAACCGGAGCTTGTGCGGTGCTGGCCAGGCCGGCAATCAGGCCCAGTTGGGCTTCGACGTCGGACATATCGCTGTCGATGTCGGTGATGATGATGCCGGCAAAGGGCGTGTCGCCAAAGGCAGCGATAAAGGCCTCCGGGGTAAACGCACCTGACTGACGCCAGCCGTCACTCATCACCTGACCCTGCCAGATATCCACCGCCAACACGACCTGATCCGGATGGTGGCGGGCCAGATCCTCGACCAGATGCGGATCACGGGAGGCCAGAGTGCCTACAACTATGCGCCCAACACCTTTCTCGATCCAATGCTCAATATTCTCACGACTGCGCATGCCGCCACCCAACTGCACCGGAATACCTGCACTGCGGATGATCTCTTCGACCAAAGCCGCATTATCACCGTTGCCCTTGACGGCATTGAAATCGGTCAGATGCATCCATTCCGCACCCGAGGCAGCAAAACCACAGGCGGTCTCGACCGGATCCACATGCCATAGCATCGGCTCATCCAGTCGCCCCTTGTCTAGGGTCACGCAATGGCCGTTTAGCAATTCCATTGTCGGGTAGATCATCATGATGAGCAGCCTCCAGTTGCCTTTCCTGGGGCATGGTACCATATCCAGCCCCTCAAATCCGAGCCTGGACCAAATTTTACCAAGTACCATAAACAAAAACGGCGCTTCCCACTGGAAAGCGCCGTTCAGGCAATCACTAGGAAGTGATTGGAAAGCTTAGGAAGCTTCGGTGATGAATTTCACTGCGTCGCCAAAGGACTGGATAGTCTCAGCAGCGTCGTCAGGGATTTCAATGCCGAACTCTTCTTCGAAGGCCATAACCAGCTCGACTGTGTCCAGGCTGTCAGCGCCCAGATCGTCGATGAACGAAGCGTTCTCGGTTACTTTGTCTTCTTCAACACCCAGGTGCTCTACAACGATCTTTTTTACGCGGTCTGCGACGTCGCTCATGTCATTTCCTCGTTCATTCGGGACCAAACGGCCCAGTTCTGCCCTTGCCCGCTCGGGATGGCGTAAATATGCCCATTCCGGGCGGTTCATTCCCCGACCAGCGGGGGGTGCTGGATGTTTCCATTAAGGAAATCAACGCAGCGAATATGCGCCGCCTATAGCACAGGTAACAGCAGAGGCAAACGATTTCGCTTGCACATAGGCTTGCTTTGCCCGGCCATTATAGGCGCCAAACCGCGCAGATGGGAGTGTAAAAGGCACCTTACAAGGGCTGCCCTGAAATTAAGGGGCAATCTGGCGTTTTTATAAGGGTTACCCGCTGCGCGATGCGATTTAGAGCATCGCCATGCCGCCGTTGACGTGCAGGGTGGTGCCGGTGACATAGGCGGCCTCGGCGCTGGCGAGATACAGCACTGCGGCGGCGATTTCTTTCGAATCTCCCATTCGACCTGTTGGGATCTGCGTCAGGATGGCGTCTTTTTGGATGTCGTTCAGTTTTTCGGTCATTGCAGTGGCGATAAAGCCCGGTGCCACCGCGTTGACAGTGATGCCGCGGCTGGCAACCTCATAGGCCAGCGATTTCGACATGGCGACCATACCGGCCTTGGAGGCGGCGTAATTGGCCTGCCCCGGATTGCCGGTGGCACCGACAATAGACGAGATATTGATGATACGACCCCAACGCGCCTTCATCATGCCGCGCAGCACGCCCCGACTCAGACGCATGGTCGAGGTCAGGTTGACGTTGAGCACGCTGTCCCATTCGTCATCCTTCATTCGCATAAACAGATTGTCACGGGTGATGCCGGCATTGTTGACCAGGATATCAACCGAGCCCATGGCGGCGATGGCGGCTTTGGGCAGCGCCTCAACCGAGTCTTTGTCGGACAAGTTGCAGGTCAGCACGTGGGCACGTTCGCCCAGTTCAGCGGCCAGCGCTTGCAGCGGTTCTTCGCGGGTGCCGGACAGCACCACGGTGGCCCCGGCCGCGTGCAGAACCCGCGCAATATCGCCGCCAATGCCGCCGGATGCGCCGGTGATCAGGGCATTTTTACCTGTCAAATCAAACATGTCTTTTCCTTTTTGGCGAAACCGGCCCGCAGCCCCCGTTTTCTGCGCAGAAAACGGACCGGAATTTTTGAAAATTCCGGCTTAGACAGCCGCCGTTGCTTTAACCTGGTCCGGAGTGCCGATCTGGTGGCAAATCAGGCTGCGGTCGATTTTGCGGATCATGCCGGACAGCGCCTTGCCAGCGCCAATCTCCCAGAATTTGGTGACCCCCTGCGCCGCCATCATCATCACGCTTTCGCGCCAGCGCACCGAGCCGGTGACCTGTTCCACCAGAAGGGCGCGGATGTCAGCCGGATCGCTCACCACATCGGCGCGCACATTGGCGACCAGTGGCACCTTTGGGGATTTGATCTCAACTGTGGCCAGAGCCTCGGCCATCACCTCGGCAGCGGGCTGCATCAGGGCGCAGTGGAACGGTGCGCTGACCGGCAGCATCACCGCGCGACGGGCGCCTTTTTCCTTGGCAATCACCGCAGCGCGTTCGACCGCAGCCTTGGTCCCGGACACCACCACTTGCGTTGGGTCGTTGTCATTGGCGGCCTGACAGGTCTCGCCCTGCGCAGCCTGCTCCGCAATTTCGCGTACAGCTGCMAGSTCRAGSCCSAGWATMGCCGCCATCGCGCCCTGCCCCACCGGCACCGCGCTTTGCATCGCCTGGCCACGGGTGCGCAGCAAACGAGCGGTGTCGGCAACAGAAATCGCTCCCACAGCGGCCAGCGCGGAATACTCACCCAATGAGTGACCGGCCACAAAAGAGGCCATATCAAGAGTGACACCTTCAGCTTCAAGCGCCCGCATCGCCGCCACAGATGTCGCCATCAGTGCTGGTTGCGCGTTCTGGGTCAGGGTCAGGGTCTCAATGTCACCCTCCCAGATCAGGCTGCTGAGGTTTTCACCTAGCGCGGCATCCACCTCGTCGAACACAGCCCTGGCTGCCGGATAGGCATCCGCCAGCGCCTTGCCCATTCCAATTGTCTGCGCGCCCTGTCCGGGGAAAACGAATGCGGTTGTCATCCAACACCTCATTAAGTCTGAATACTCTGCGATTTTTGCCGGTTTAGCCGCCTGTGACGCTTCATACAAGGGATCTGCATCTCTGCGCACCAATCCTGTGCGCCGGTGGACATCGCCGCGCATTGCAACGCGCGGTGCGATTGTTAGGTTGAGGTCATCAGACAATCCAAGAGGTATGCCCCCCGTGTCCAGATCCAACAGTCCCTCCAGATACGGCAGCGTCGCTAAAACTTTCCATTGGCTGACGGCCCTGCTGATCCTGTCGGCCATTCCTCTGGGCTTGATTGCCAACGATTTGTCACAGCAGATCCGCAGCCCCCAGTTTGATGGCTCATTGGAAACTATATCGCGGGTCTTCTTGCTATTTTCGCTGCACAAGACCATTGGCGTGGCGGTGTTCTTCACCGCGCTGCTGCGCATTGCCTGGGCCATCAGCCAGCCAAAACCGGGGCTGTTGCACCCGGACCGCAAGATTGAGGCCTGGGCGGCAGAGACGGTGCATTGGTTGCTCTATGGATCCTTGGTGCTGGTGCCGTTGAGCGGCTGGATCGAACATGCGGCCACCAGTGGCTTTGCGCAGATCTGGTGGCCTCTGGGCCAGGATCTGCCGCTGGTGCCAAAATCCGAGAGTGTCGCGCATTTCTTTGCCTCGCTGCATTTCATCCTTGGCCGGGTGCTGATTGTGGCGCTGTTTCTACATATCGCCGGAGCCGTGAAGCACCATGTGATCGACCGCGATGTCACCCTGCGCCGGATGTTGCCGGGCGGGACGGATCTGCCGCAACCACCTGCACATACTGCCAGCCCTGTGCCGCTGGTCAGTGCTTTGGTTCTGTGGGCTGCAGTGCTTGGCGCAGGTTTTTCTCTCGGCTTATTTGCCCCTGACGATCAGGCATTGCGCCAGGCGGCACCTGCGCAGGCCGCACCGTTGCAGCAGATGGCATCGGGGTGGCAGGTTCAAAGCGGCAGCTTGGGGCTCAGCATCACTCAGATGGGCAGTCAAGTCTCGGGCAGTTTCACCGAGTGGAGCGCCGCAATTAATTTTGACGAAACTGCCGCTATCGGTCCGGTTGGTGACGTTGACGTGACCATTGCCATTGCGTCTTTTGATCTCGGCACGGTCAGTGCCCAGGCGATGGGGGCGGACTATTTTGACAATACCACCTTCCCCACAGCCCTGTTCAAGGCGGACATCGAGAGGCTGGAGAACGGATATCAGGCGGTGGGCACGCTGACGATCCGGGATAAGGTGCTACCGCTCACGCTGCCCTTTTCGCTGAATATGCAGGGTGATGAGGCCGTGATGTCTGCCAGCACCAGTCTGAACCGGCTTGATTTTGATATTGGCCGCAGTATGCCGGATGAAAGCTCGCTTGGGTTTGGCGTCACGGTGCAGATCAATCTGGTGGCCACACGTACTCAGTAGACAGCAATAAGACCCGAGCCGTTGAGGCTCGGGTCAGAACTGTGTTCAGTCGGCCTTCATCGCTTCGACCGAGATCTGGATAGTGATTTCGTCACCGACAAAAGGTGTGAACATCCCCAAATCGAATTGGGAGCGCAGGATCGAGGCGCTGGCATCAAATCCGGCCCAGGGTTTGCCAGCCATTGGATGCATGCCGGCCTGGTTCAACACCGCGTCCAGCACCACAGGTCTGGTCACGCCGTTCAGGGTCAGATCGCCGGTGATCAGGGCCGTATTGTCGCCGGTGACTTCGATCGCCGTGGATTTAAAGCTGATCAACTCATCTTCGCTTGCGCCCAGAAAATCCTTGGACATGAAGTGATCAAAGCGTTCCTGCCAGCCCGTAAACATCGACTGAACAGGCATCGAGACAGACACACTGGAACCCGCCGGGTCGTCCGGGTCAAACATCAGCACGCCCTCAAACCCCGAGAACATCCCGTGCGAGGTCGAATATCCCAAGTGGTTATAGCTAAAAACGATCTGGCTGTGTGGCGCGTCCAGTAAATATTTTTCAGGCGCCGCAACAGCAGCACAGGTGGCGGCGGTTGTTATCAAAGCGGCGAGCAGAGTTATTTTCATTTCGAAAGGTTCCTTTTCAACAATAATCACAACAATAAGAATGATAACCATCGACCCAAAGGACAGCCGATAGCTGTTTACAGGTCTCTATATAGACCAAAACCCCCGGCCAATGAATGGCCAAGGGTTGAATGGTTTTTTGGCCCGATTGACATCTCGCAAATCAGGGGTATTGCTTACTCAGCCTTCATGGCCTCGATCGAGATCTTGATTTGCACCTCGTCGCTGACAAACGGAGCAAATTTACCCAGATTGAAGTCCGACCGCAGCACTGTTGCGCTGGCATCAAAGCCGGCCCAGGGCTTGCCCGCCATCGGGTGGTCGCCCGACTGGTTCAACACCGCATTCAGAACAATTGCCTTGGTGGTGCCATTTATTGTCAGGTCGCCGGTGATTTGCGCGGTTGAGTCACCAGTCACTTCGATACCGGTTGAGGTAAAGCTGATCAGATCGCTGTCCTCGGCGCCAAAGAAGTCCTTGGACATAAAATGGCCAAACCGCTCTTCCCAGCCAGTAAACATCGATTTGGTTGGCATCGACACTGTGACACTGGAGGCTGCCGGGTTTTCCTGGTCAAACATCACGTCGCCCTCAAACCCCGAGAAGAGCCCCCAAGTGGTCGAAAAGCCGAGGTGGTTGTAGCTGAACAGGATCTGACTGTGGCTGGAATCCAGAACATACTTCTCTGGGGTCGCAAAAGCAGCGCTGGCGGCAAGGGTGGCCAAAGCGGCGGCGATCAGGGTCTTTTTCATTTTGGAGGGGCTCCGATTGAACAATTGATATGACTGAAGAAATGGCAACTGCCTCCCGAAATGGGAAGTCAGCAAAAACCAACACTATCTGTGAACCTGCGAACGCAAAACCCGGCCACGCCGGGCCGGGTGCATTCTCGCGCAGATGTGATGTGGATCAGCTGAGGATCGGCACCACGCCGCTGAGCTGTTCGCGCAGCAGTTGGCGGGTGGAGCCAAGATTGATCGGCAAGCGGATCAGCAGCGTGCCGTCAATCTCGAACAATTCGACCGAGCGATCCTTGAACCGGACACTGCCCAGGCTGTCATAGCCGCGGCGCAACACCGTCCGCGGACGTCCCTTGCCGGAGCGTTGCAACACCCGCAGCTCGCGGCGAATTGGGTCGAAATAGGCGTCAGGGTGGCTGTTGGGATCGTTGATCATCATCAGCGCCATRCCGGCAAACAGGAAGAACACCGAAATSCCGATYTTGATCAGYGCCATYTCKGGRTCATARGCSGCACCGGGCATCARCCAGATCCCGGTCGAGCTRAGCACCATYGCMGCKCCSAMRACYCGCAWSACKATTGAMCGSAGCTGMYAGTTGGGSCGAAAGCTSARCACCARAGGCARKGCYTCGGCCATYGCATAAAGCCCRCGKGCCGGASCCAWTCGSGARCCATTYRTCGGGATYTGWTCWGTWRCTGYCATAAYSTCTGCCCTTCCTCAWWYKCCGCACCCTTTKGGATGCTGTTAATMMSTTGTTAACCYCAAWCAAGMCSAACAATGCGACMGCAATGGGGCCRMGGCGGGGAAAATAGCGGGCAAACGGCGGCTGTATGGGGCGTGTTTGTGTCAAGGCGAACCCAGCCTTCACAGCTGACTTGCCCTTTTGGCCACAGCCTGTATATGGGRGCTTCCTTCCGTATCTATTTCGATCCGCGCAGACTCTCGTGGTGGGGCMGCGGAAGGTTCAACCGCCCTGCCTTTGAAATGCGCCTTGAACATAACAGGAGCACACATGCCGCTATATGAGCATGTTATGATTGCGCGTCAGGACCTGTCCAACACGCAAGCTGAAGGTCTCATCGAACATTTCGGTGCTGTACTGTCCGACAACGGCGGTAAGCTGGTCGACAGCGAGTACTGGGGCGTCAAGACGATGGCCTATAAGATCAACAAAAACCGCAAGGGCCACTATGCCTTCCTGCGCACCGATGCCCCGGCACCGGCGATTCAGGAAATGGAGCGCCTGATGCGTCTGCATGACGATGTTATGCGTGTTCTGACCATCAAGATGGACGAGCACAAAGAGGGCCCTTCGGTCCAGATGCAGAAACGTGACGAACGCGACGACCGTCGCAGCCGTCGTTGATCGAAAGGACGCTAAACCATGGCCGCAAAACCATTTTTCCGTCGTCGTAAAGTTTGCCCCTTCTCGGGCGACAACGCACCTGCGATCGACTACAAAGACACCCGCCTGCTGCAGCGCTACATCTCTGAGCGCGGCAAAATTGTTCCCTCGCGGATCACCGCCGTCTCGGCGAAAAARCAGCGTGAACTGGCTCGTGCCATCAAACGCGCWCGTTTYCTCGCCCTGCTGCCATACGCTGTTAAGTAAGGAGACACTGATATGAAAGTTATCCTTCTTGAGCGCGTTGCGAAACTGGGCCAGATGGGCGACGTTGTTGACGTCAAAGCTGGCTTCGCACGTAACTTCCTGCTKCCACAGGGCAAAGGCTTGACTGCTTCGGCRGCCAACATTGCCAACTTTGAAACCCAGAAAGCGCAGCTAGAAGCACGCAACCTGGAGACCAAAGGTGAAGCAGAAGCCCTGGGCGAAAAGCTGGCTGGTCAGCAGTTCGTTGTGATTCGTTCGGCATCGGATGCCGGCGCTCTGTACGGGTCGGTCACTCCGCGTGACGCCGCAGACGCTGCCACCGCCGAAGGCTTCTCGGTTGACAAGAAACAGGTTTCCCTGATCGCTCCGATCAAGGACCTGGGTCTGCACGCCGTTGCAGTTATGCTGCACCCTGAGGTCACCGTTGAGATCGAAATGAACGTGGCACGTTCGGTTGAAGAAGCCGAACTGCAGGCTGCGGGCAAGTCGATCCAGGAACTGGAAGCGGAAGAAGAAGCCGCAGCTGAGTTCGAGATTTCGGAACTGTTCGACGATATTGGCGCTGCTGCATCGGATGATGACGACGCACCGGTGGCTGACGAAGAAGCTTAATCGCTTCTTTTTCGAGCTGATAATTTGGAAAAGGCCGCCTGTGATGGGCGGCCTTTTTCTATCGCAGCACTGGTCCAATGCCCGTCGGCACACTACCCTTGCGCCATTGGTTGAACATTTTGGCAAAGGAAACTAACAATGGCTGGCAAATTTCTGACACTCACCGCATCGCTCCTGCTGCTGGCGGGATGTGACACGGTCCCCCTGGACGCGCCGCTACAACTGAACGGGCCTGCGGGCGCAAACTTTGCCGCTGACGAAGCGCAGTGCCGGTCGCTATCGCGGCAGGTTGGCCAGGGTCATATCCAGCAAAGCGCCGCACTTGGGGGCGTGGGTGGTGCCTTGGTTGGCGCGACCGAAAGCCGCGACAAGGCCGCTGTTGGGGCGGTTTTGGGCGCAATTACCGGCGCCGCAATCGGCGATGCCCAGGTCAAACAGGCGCAACGTGACTATCTGGTGCGCTGTATGCAGCAGGCCGGACATCCGGTGATCGGCTGAATATTTAAGCCCTGCCCCAAACCGGTGCCTCAGCTGAACAATCGGCGGTTTTACACCCATCTGGTTGCCCCCAACCGCAGGTCCGCTAAAATAGCGTAAATGCTGAGACTGGGAGACAAGAATGCATCGTAGAACAATATTGGGACTGGTGGTTGCCCTGCCGATCTTCTTTGCGGGGTGCAGCAGCTTTGCCGGGCAATCCGGGGATGAATTTGATCCGCCGCTTTACCCCAATGAGACGGCCGAGTTGCGTGGGCAGATCAATCGCTGGGCCGATCATTATGAGGTGCCGCGCGAGTTGGTACATCGTCTGGCGGTCCGCGAAAGCACCCATCGTCCCAGGGCTGTCAACACCCCCTACTATGGGCTGTTACAAATCCTGCCCGCCACCGCGCGTTCGATGGGGTTCAGGGGCACTTCCAAAGATCTGCTGGATGCAGATACCAATCTGGAATTTGCCGTGAAATACCTGCGCGGGGCCTGGCTGTTGTCGGGCGGCAGTCACTCCACAGCCGTGAAACACTATTCACGCGGCTATTATTACGAGGCCAAGCGGCAAGGGAAGCTGCAAGAAACCGGATTGGTGAAGTGAGAGCAGCGCCTTCCCATTATGCCGGGGGCAAACCTTCGGCTTGACGGGAAGGTCAGGCGCGGCCCGACCTAGCGGCCGGACCATACTGTATTAATCAATCCTCAGAGCTCAACACTTTCCAGATCAGTGCACCTATCGCGGCTCCGGCCAATGGGGCCACCCAGAACAACCAGAGCTGCGCCAGCGCCGGGCCGTCGGCAAACAGCGCCACTCCGGTTGAACGCGCTGGGTTGACCGAGGTATTGGTCACCGGGATCGTAACCAGATGAATCAATGTCAGCCCCAGACCAATGGCGATTGGCGCAAAGCCGACGGGTGCTCCGGCTGATGTCGCCCCCAAAATGATGATCAGGAACATCGCGGTCATCACCACTTCGATGACCAGCGCCGATATAAGCCCATAGCCCTGCGGAGACGCCTCGCCGTAGCCGTTAGAGGCAAAGCTGCCAACGCCGGTAAACCCTGCCCCGCCGGACACGATGATGTAAAGCACCACCGAGGCAGCAATCGCCCCAACCACCTGCGCCACCCAATAGGGGATCAGGTCTTTGGCGTCGAACCGCCCGGCTATCATCAGCCCCAGCGACACCGCCGGGTTGAAATGCCCACCCGAGATATGGCCGACGGCAAAGGCCATGGTCATAACCGTCAGGCCAAAGGCCAAGGCGACGCCGAGCCAGCCAATGCCAACGTCCGCAACCCCCGCCGCCAGAACCGCGCTGCCGCAGCCGCCCAGGACCAGCCAAAATGTACCGATGAATTCTGCCAATAATTTCTTGGTCATTATCTATCTCCTGATTGAATCAGGAACACATAACACACCCTGTGCGGGTTTGTCGCAGTTGCTGAAATCGATGCACCGCTGTCGAAACGACGCAACAGCTGGCCATGGACACAGCCCTGCAAAACTCAGCCCACAAGAATGTCACATCTGGGCTTTAGCTTCGTGGTATCCTGACCGGATAACGAGAACAGTTTTTTGGGAGTTCACCATGCCTATTCACTTTGATCGTCGCTCATTTCTGGCCGGGACCGCCGGGTTTATCGCGCTGCATCCGTTTTCAGTGCAGGCCGCGACCAACCAGGTGCACCTGCGGCTGATGGAAACCACCGATCTGCATGTGCATGTGTTCCCCTATGACTATTACGCCGACAAACCGCGCGACACCGTTGGTCTCTCCCGCACCGCCTCGATCATAAAAGACATCCGCGCCGAGGCCACCAACTCGTTGCTGCTCGACAATGGCGACTTTTTGCAGGGCAACCCGATGGGCGACTACATTGCCTATGAGCGCGGCATGAAAGAGGGTGACATGCACCCGGTGATCGCGGCGATGAACACATTGGGCTTTGAAGCCTCGACGCTGGGCAATCACGAATTCAACTATGGTCTGGATTTCCTGATGAAATCCCTGGCCGGGGCCAATTACCCAGTGGTCTGCGCCAATATCACCACCAAGATGGGCGCAAGCCCGCGTGAGGATAAAACCCTGCTGCCGCCCTATGTGATGATTGATCGCGAGTTGACCGATGGGGCGGGTGATAGCCATCCGATCAAGATCGGCTTGATTGGCTTTGTGCCGCCGCAGGTGATGAACTGGGATCGCCGCCATCTAGAGGGCAACGTGCAAGCGCGCGACATTCTGCAAGCCGCCCGCGCTTATGTGCCCGAGATGAAGGAAAAAGGCGCTGATATCATCATTGCTCTGTCCCATTCGGGGATCGGATCAGCGCGGGAGAGCGACGGAATGGAGAATGCCTCGGTGCCGCTGGCCACGGTCGAAGGCATTGACGCCATCATGACCGGGCACAGCCACCTGGTGTTCCCGTCGTCGAAATACGCCGATTTTGCCGCCGTGGATGCGGACAACGGCACCATCCATGGCAAGCCCGCCACCATGGGTGGCTTCTGGGGCAGCCATTTGGGACTGATTGATCTGATGCTGGAACGCGATGGGGGCGGGTGGCGGGTGGTTGGGCATGCCTCGGAAGCCCGGCCAATTTCCAAGCGCAACGAAGACCGCAGCTATACCGCGCTTGTGAGCGACGATGCCGCGGTGCTGGCCGCCGTGGCGCAGGAGCACGACGAGACCCTGGCCTATATTCGCCGCGCTGTGGGCAAGACCGACGCGCCACTGCACAGTTACTTTGCGCTGGTGGCGGATGATCCCTCGGTGCAGATCGTGTCGATTGCCCAGATCTGGTATATTGAGCAGATGATGAAGGGCAGCAAGTTTGAGGGCCTGCCCATCCTGTCGGCGGCAGCTCCGTTTAAGGCTGGTGGCCGTGGCGGTCCTGAGTATTACACCGATGTGCCAAAAGGGGATGTGGCGATCAAACACGTCGCCGACCTGTATCTGTACCCTAATACCGCACGCGCAGTATTGGTGACGGGCGCGCAGGTCAAAGACTGGCTGGAACGTTCGGCCGGGATCTTCAATCAGATTGAGGTCGGCAAGGCTGATCAGGTGCTGTTGAACCCCTCCTTCCCCAGCTACAACTTTGATGTGATCGACGGGGTGACCTATCAGATCGACCTCAGCCAACCCTCAAAATTTGGCCCCAAGGGGGAGCCGGGCGATGCCAGTGCCAGCCGCATCGTCAACCTGATGTACAACGGCGCACCGATCGATCCCGAGGCCAAGTTCATCATTGCCACCAACAACTACCGCGCCAGCGGCGGCGGTAAGTTCCCCGGGGCCATGGGGGACACCATCATCTTTGAGGGCCCGGACACCAACCGCGACGTCATCGTGCGGTATATCGTTGAAAAGGGCACCATCAGCCCACGTGCCGATGCCAATTGGTCCTTTGCCCCGCTGCCCGGCACCTCGGTGCTGTTCGACACCGGCCCCAAGGCGGCGGAGTATGCCGGATCGGTTGAAGGCATGAAGATCGAGCTGGCCGGCGAAGGCCCCGATGGGTTTGCCCGGTTCAAGATCGATCTGGAATAAACTTCAATCTGCCCGGTCTTACAGCCGGGCAGTCCCCTTTATACATTTAAACTGGCAACCGCCTTGCCTGTACAATCTAGCAGATCTAGTTTCACCCAACTTTTGTGACCCGGATCTGCCATGACACCCATCCTCTATTCTTTTCGCCGCTGCCCCTTTGCCATGCGGGCACGGTTGGCCTTGGCCTCATCCGGTCAGCAGGTCGCGTTGCGCGAGGTTGTGCTGCGCGACAAGCCCGAGGCCTTCCTTGCCGCCTCGCCCACGGCCACAGTGCCCTGTCTGGTTTGCGGGGGGGCTGTTATCGACGAAAGCCTGGACATCATGACATGGGCGTTGAGCCAGTCTGATCCCGAAGGCTGGCTGCAGATGCCCAAGGACGGCTGGGACTGGATTGCCCGCGCTGATGGGCCATTCAAGACCGCGCTGGATCGCACCAAATATGCCAGTCGATACCCGGGCTTGGATCCGGCTATGCAGCGCGCGCTGGCAGGGGAGTATCTGGCAGAGTTGAATCAGAAGATTGACCAATGGATCTTTGAGCAGCCAAGTCTGGCCGATTTCGCCATCCTGCCTTTTGTCCGCCAGTTTGCCTTTATCGACAAAGCCTGGTTTGACGCGCAGCCCTGGCCCAACTTGCAGGCCTGGCTAGAGAGCTTCCTGATTTCAGAGCGGTTTTTGACAATCATGAGTAAATACCCCCGATGGGCAGACGGAGATGAGGTTGTTTCCTTTCCCTAAGGCATCGACCACCTCTGGCGATTTCCAGCTGGGCACAGGCCTGCCCAACGAGAAATCTGGCAATGAATCACGGGAATTGCATTAATAATCTTTTTATTACAATTTCTGATTCCTAACCCAGACACACGAATTAGGTGAAACCTGACCCCAGCGAACATCCAAAAGCACTTTTCCCAAGTTCTAACATCCCCCCCTCCGGCAGGGGCACTAGGTTAGGAGGAGAAACAGCCGAAGATGCATCAACACGACAACCACCAGTCAACCATTTGATAACTAACGATAATACCATGCATTTCTCGAAGCATGACAACCATCCACAGGCAATTAGAGAGGTCCACACGTGCGGAACCTCCAGCTTAACGTCAAATTTTCATAACTCTTTAATTAGCGTAGAATTCACAATTAGGGTTCTATTAATACTTATCCCCCAAACATGGACTTGCATCTCTGGGTGGGGTGGCGCCAATAAGTTGAATGATAATTCGAACAACTATTCGCAAAGTCAGAATGGCATTTTAATAGCCGATAAAGGCGAAACTGCGTGAGGAAGCTCACGCAAACAAGGAAAATTAATATGACCAGCATTCTGACCAACACTGGCGCAATGGTTGCTCTGCAGACTCTTTCTTCTGTAAACGGCCAACTGACCACCGCGCAGAACGAAATCTCGACYGGYAARCGSGTWGGWTCRGCCASCGAYAAYGCCGCTGTATGGGCMATTTCCAAGACMATGGAAKCTGACGTTGCAGGTTTTRASGCSATTTCGGAARGCCTGGCMGTYGGWGAAGCAACKGTAGCKGTKGCYTCSGCCGSYGCCGARCAGATCGTGGAWAAAYTGAYYGAAATSAAAGAAYTGATCRTTTCTGCKCARTCYGARAACGTCGAYCACGACRCAATTSAGSYCGMYRTYGACAMGAARAKWGAWCAGRTYRCKGCKATYATSGMWGCKGCTCAGTTCAACGGTGCAAACCTGCTGGCGGCTGACGTAGACGGAAATAGTGCTACTTCTCTTAGTGTACTTTCTTCGCTGGATCGGATTGGTGCGACTGGTACTGCTACTGCGGCTAAAATCACCATCGATTCTGCGGACTTTGAGACCAACCTTGACCTGGCGGGCATGACAACGATCGGTACCCCCGCTGACGCGATCGCCGCACTGGGTGAAGTCGAAACCCTCCTGGCCGACGCTATTGAAGGCGCTGCTTTGCTGGGTGCTGGCGCTGCCCAACTGAAGGACCAGGGTGATTTTGTTGGCAAACTGACCGACGCCATGAAAATGGGCATCAGCGCGATGACCGACACCAACATGGAGGAGGCATCGGCCCGATTGAAGGCTCTGCAGACACAGCAGCAGCTGGCTGTGCAATCTCTGTCAATCGCCAATGGTGCTCCTCAAACGATCATGCAACTGTTCCGCTAAAGACAATAGACCGGGGCGTTCAGGCGCCCCGGATCTTTCTGCTAAATTGAGTAGCCGCGTCCGAAATAATGGACCGGCTATTTTTCGTTTGGTCAGGTCATTATTCGATCCCATACCAGCATCCTATTACACAACAAAAAGGCCGCCCAATGGGCGGCCCTTGCAATGACTATGGGAAGAAGGTTTATTCTTCTTCCAGCGATTCAACAGCTTTTTGCAGTTCGTCTTTGGAGACTTCCTTTTCAGTCACATCCGCCAGCTCAAAGACATAGTCGATGACTTTGTCTTCAAAGATCGGCGCACGAAGCTGCTGCTGCATCTGGGCGTTTTTCTGGATGAACTCAAAGAACTCACGCTCCTTGCCCGGATACTGACGCGCCTGGCCCATGATCGCCTGGGTCATTTCAGCGTCAGTCACTTCGACTTCGGCTTTCTGTCCCAGCTCGGCCAGCAGCAGACCCAGACGGACCCGGCGCTCGGCCAGCGAGGTGTGCTCCTCGGTGGTTTCGATCTCGGGGTGATCGTGACCTTCAACTTCGGGGTTGTCTTCGTGCCACAGCTGATGTGCGATTTGGCTGGATTCAGCTTCGACCAGCGACGGAGGCAGGTCAAAGGAAACCAGCTTGTCCAACGCGTCCAGAGTGGCACGTTTCATCACAGCGCGCGAGGCACCGGCGTATTCAGATTCCAGACGCTCGGAGATCTGAGTTTTCAGACCATCCAGGTCCTCGGCGCCAAACTTCTTGGCCAGCTCGTCGTTCAGCTCAGCAGCAACCGGAGCTTTGACTTCTTTCACCGTGCAGGAAAAGACAGCGTCTTTACCAGCCAGGTTTTCGGCCTGGTACTCTTCGGGGAAGGTCACCTTGACGTCTTTTTCGTCGCCAGCCTTCAGACCCACCAGCTGCTCTTCAAAACCGGGGATGAAAGAATTGGAGCCCAGGGTCAGCGGATAGTCTTCGCCGGCACCGCCGTCAAAGGCCACGTCGTCAACTTTACCCAGGAAGTCGATGACAACCTGGTCGCCATCTTCGGCAGCTTCGCCTTCGTCACGGGCCTGGAAATCCTGAGCGGTTTCGGCCAAGTTAGCCAGTGCTTCGTCAACGTCGGCTTCGCCAGCTTTGACAACCAGCTTTTCCAGAGAAACGGATTTCAGGTCAACCTCAGGAATTTCTGGCAGGGCCTCATAGGACATCTCAACTTCGACGTCGCTGCCTGGCTTCCAGTTGTCGCCGTCTTTCATTTCGACCTTGGGCTGCATCGCAGGACGGTCACCGCTGTCTTCAAAGTGCTGGTTCATGGCACCGTCGATGGTTTCTTGCATCGCTTCGCCCATCAGACGTTCGCCGTGCTGCTTTTTCAGCAGCGACATTGGCACTTTACCTTTGCGGAAACCCTTCATTTCGATGCCCGGCTGAGCTTCGATCAGCTTTTCGTTTACCTTGGCGTCCAGTTCGGCAGCGGTAACGGTAATCGCATAGCCGCGTTTCAGACCTTCGTTCAGCGTCTCAGTGACCTGCATGTCATTCCCCATAGAGATTCGGGGCATGCACACAGGCATCCCCCCAGATAAATTTGACGCCTTGTATTTCTCCTACGCGCGTCGCGCAAGAGGCATTGGCGTCTGACAGAAGCCGATGGGCAGGAAAGCCCCCTTTTCTGCCCCAAAATGCAAAAAACACGCCCCGAGAGGCGTGTTTTCTTCAGTCATTGGCTTGAACTGGTCAGTTTAGAACTTCCAGCGTGCGCCTGCCATGATCACGCTACTGTCATTGTAGCTGGTGGCGCTGGTGTCGTCGTAGGAGTAGTCGCGGTAGGCCAGATAGGCTTCGACGTTGTAGTTGTCGATTTTCTGAACCGCAGCGACGCCCCATGAAGTCGAGGAATCCCCGGCGGAAACCATGTCGGACCCGTCATAGTAATCAACCGAGAGAGAGGTGGTTCCCAAAGCGGTCCAATCAGCCGAATACCCCAGTTTGGCATAGCCATAGCTGCCTGCAATGTCGCGTTCACCAGCAGCAAGGGCCAAAGACAGGCCGGTTGGCGTATGCTCAAGCGCCAGCGAGCCGACAGTGTCACGCTTGTCGGCTTTGCCAGTCTCTTCGGTCCAGGCGGCACCCAGAGCTGCCTCAAAGGCAAAATCACCCAGGTTGTCGTTGCCATAGCGGACTGCCACGTCATAGGTCTCGCGGTCGTTGGCCGTTTTCAGGATGTCGGTACCGTAAGACGCGGACACCGTGAAGCCGTTGAGATTGATGGAGTCATAACGCACACGACCCAGACGGCTGCCGTCGTAATCGGTGAAGGCATCCCCCACATCAACCGAGCTGAGCGCACCGGTCGAGGTCCGGAAGGCATAGCCACCAGCCGAGTCAGCAACAGAAACGCCAGCGATCAGGCCGGTTTCGGAGCGATCACTCCCGGCGATACCGTCTGAGGCCATCGAGCCTTGACCCGCTGAGAAACGGCCCAGGTTTGCGGTGTCAAACTGCAGATCCACATGGCGGATATTGGTGCGATCCCAGCTTAGGCTATCGCCGGTAGAGGTCTGGCTGACACCATCAGATCCGCGAAGACCAAAGGCGGTTTCGAATTTGAACTGAAGTGTGTTTTCGCCAAAGGCCTGCTTGAGCCGGAAGCCGATCCGCGAGTTGGATCCAGAGTTATCCACAAGACGATCATAGGTCTCGGTGCCGTCGTCATAAGACTGGAAGGATGGATCGAACTGGCCGTACCAAGTGAAACTGCCACCAGTGTCGTTTTCATATGTCGGTCCCGCAAAAGCGGGGGATGCGATGGCGGCGGCCAGTGCGACGGCACTGACGTTGACTGCTAATTTAGTGCTCATGAGTGAGTGCTCCTAGGTCCTCATAAATAGTCAGGCACCCCTCGTTCCATCCATAAGGGAACTGACTTGCCTAAAGCTGCTATCACGCGTTTTTTTTGCTGCCGAGACTTGAAACGCAGACAACCTAGGCAGGACCGTTAAATGAGCATAATGTTGCCAAAAAATACCGCACCTGTGATAATTTAACATTTTAAAGCAATGCCTTATGTGAACTAGATCACACAAGGCGCTTTCATATGAGCCGCTGATATGAGCAAATCTCACCCCTTAGAATCAGATGATATGGTGCAAAGTTGTGATTTTCAATTTGGCTGATTTCCACAAAAATGCGCGCCCCGGACAAGGGCGCGCATTCACCTCAACAGTATTGGGTCTTTAGAACTTCCAGCGGGCGCCAAACAGTACCGAGTCGACATCCTGATAGGAGGTTGCCACTTCGCTGAACTCGTAGCTGCGCAGGCCTAGATAGGCCTCCATATTCAAACTATCGATGGTCTGCACGGCGCCAATGCCATAGACACGGGTCGATGATCCACTGGTGGAAAAGTTGGATCCGTCATAGATATCCACAGCCAGGGCCGTCTGACCAAAGGCAAACCAATCGCCTTTATAGCCCAGCTTGCCATAAAAATAATCGCCACCACCGTCGCGACTACCGCCGGCCATAGATGCGTTCAATCCGCTGTCGAGCAGCACGCTGAAGGAGCCAAAGGTATCATCTTGGTCAACACCGTTGCGGTCTCGGCGCGAAAAGCCCAGGTTGCTGATCATCTTGCCACCGGTGAACTCATTTTTGTAGCGCAGGGCAATGTCGTAGAACTCGTCGTTGCTATTGGTGACCAGAACTTCCTCGCCTGCGGCGACGGACACGGTAAAACCGCTGAATTCCGGGGAGTCGTAACGCAGCCTGCCCCGCCGACCGCCATCAAAGCTGGAGGTGACCGAACTGAGCGAGACAGTGGATAAGGTGCCCGCTGTTGTGCGGAAGGTGAAACTACCTGCGGAGTCGCCAATGCCATTATACAGAACCAGGCTGGTGTCCGACAGATCGGTATCTGCGACGCCATCGGTAGCCATACTGCCCTGGCCTAAGTAGAATTTCCCGTAGGTGCCACTGTCATAGGCAAAGTCAATTTTGCGCAGATTGGTGCGGCTCCAGTCCACCCCTTTGGGCGTGAAGGTCTGGGTCACACTATCCGAGGCACGTAATCCCAAAGCGGTCTCGAAGTTGAAGGTAAAGGTGCCGCTGCCCATGGGCTGGGTCACCCACAACCCAACCCGCGAGTTGGAATGGGAGTTGTCGACGAGATTGCTAGTGCTGGTCACCCCATCGTCCACCGATTGAAATGTAGGGGTGAATTGGCCATAGATCCTGACTGATCCACCGGAATTATTATCATATTTCATCTCCGCCTGAACCGGCAGGGCCACGCAGCCTGCCACGGCTGCGGAAACCATCGACGTTCTTAGAAAGGCACTCATGACAAATACTCACCTAATGATAAGTCCAATTACCCCTTCGACATGTGGGCGCTGCCCCGTGTTGAGAAGGGTATGGCCAAAACGCTCTTTCAGTCATTGCATATTCGCCACACCCAAAGGCGCAAATTGTCAAACACTGGCCAGTGAAAAAAGCGCAGTGTAAGGCCACAACGAACAAGGCAATCGAGACCGGAATGCACAAACAACAGGATCTCTTTCATCATGCCGCGCTGGCAGAGCTGACCGATGCGCAGCTGTTCTCCCAGAGCTATCGGTTTGTGGCGCTGGATGTGGAAACGGCAAACGCCAACCAAGGCAGCATTTGCCAGTTGGGATTGGCGATGGTGGATCACAGCGGCACTATAGAGACTGCCAGCTTTATGATTGATCCCGAAGTTCGCTTTGCCACTTTCAACATCCAGCTGCATGGCATTGGTCCTGAAACGGTCGCCGGGCAGCCGCGGTTCGTTGATGTGATCAACCCGCTGCGCGACTTTCTGGGCCGACACCCCTTGGTGCAACACAGTCCATTTGACCAAAAGGCAATCAGCGGCGCCTGCCAGCGGTATGACCTGCCCGACCTAAAGGCGCGCTGGCTGAACAGCGTGATAATCGCCCGCAAAGCCTGGCCACAATTGCGTGGAAACGGCGGGCATGGGCTGGGCAACCTCAAAAAAGTTTTAGGATTAGACTTCCGCCACCATGACGCTGCGGAAGATGCGAGGGCCGCTGCGCAGGTGGTTTTACTGGCCGAGGCGGAAACCGGCTACAATTTTATCGATTCAACCCGTCAAGGTAGTGATTGAACGCGACCTGCAACTGCCCCGGTATTCCCCTATGAATCGGCAAGTTCCTTGCCTTTTCAACGCCCCTTTTGCCGGCGAACCGAACGACCCCAGGTCGCCTGCACCTTCCAATTCCAATACTCAACTCTGGGGTTTTAAGCGCCACACCTGTCAAGTCTCCGGCCGAGAAAAACCCTCAAATCTGACGTCGCAGGTTTCCAGACCCTCTACGGAATGTCTAGCAGTGGGCAAAGCCACTGTATCCATGACCTTAACCGGTGCTGAGCAGATCGTGGCGAAATTGCCCGTCCGCAGGATCGGGATGAATTTATCTCCAACTGACCAACGCCAACATGGAACAGGCCACGGCCCGATTTAAGGCGCGGCAGAACTGGCGGTGCAATCGCTTTCGATCGCCAACGGCGCACCGCAGTCGGACATGCAGGTGCCCCGCTAATGATATTGAACCGGGGTGCCATTGCGCCCTGAAATTTTTGCGCGAAGGTGGCAATAGGAATGTCACAAATGGAATGCGCTCATCACTCTTGGCAAACTCGATTGCCTTGCGGGACATTCATGCACCCAGCCCAAAGCAGCTTGGCTTGTGCGCCAATCCAAAATCCCACTCATCGCCTTCCTTTTGGAACCCGCCCCATCCGACATAGGTTTCGTTGCACAAGATTGCCCAGTGACCAAACCCGTCGCGGTTCCAGCAGGCCTGTTTAGCGGCCAAAAATTTGTCCAGAGCAGCCATATTCCATTTAAAGGTAAACAAAGGCATGTGTTCCGCGACGCGGGCATCAGACATATGCGCGATAATTTCAGCCGGTGCGATGTCTGACAATCGCGCGAAGGTTATTTTACATGCGGATTTAGAAGTCATTTCAATAAGTACCCAGAAAAATCATTGGCCGCAATCGCACCAAAAACCCAATGACAGTCAAGCGCGCACCCTGTAACTGCTGACCAACACTTGGTGTATTTTTCAGCCGCCGAACATCCAAATTGGGGTCGGATTGGTGCAGAAATATTCGCTGAGGCATCCAATAAGGCCGTCCATTGCAACCCACTGGACAGTACTCAGGACGTCACCATTGGCAATACAAAGGGCCTGTCCATGACAGCAAAACCGCGCACGCAGATTTTCATCAAGTTCACTCTGCTGATCAGCCTGCTCATTGGCTATTTTGGCTATCTCAGCTACGAATATGACGTCGCAACCGGCGGTGTGGCTGCGCTGATCACCTGGAGTTTCTTTGTCCTGTGTACGCCGGTGGCCGACGCTGGGTTCCTGTTGGATTTCCCCCTACGACTGCTGTTTGGCATTCGCATGGCAGTGTCAGAAGTTGCAGTCTGGATTATTGCCATTGGTCTAAATGCAGGCGTGCTGCTGTATGGTCCTGGCTACTACAAAACCACAATCCTGACCGAGATGATGTATAAGATACTGACCAACCCATACCCGTATTGGGGCGTGATTATGCTGTCAGGTTTGGGCACATTCCTGTCGATCCGCTTTGGAGATGAGTTGATGGATGTCATTCATCACCGCGACAGGGCCTATTTTCACTCCCACCACTTCAAGCATGAATTGGTGCTGTTTGCCTTCTTCCTGCTGGTGCTGTTTGGGTATTACGAGCTGATATCCTCGATCGGCATTGACGCCGCGTTGGAATAGGTCGGGTGCCATGGTGTCACGAATCGGCGTAGGAACGACCAAGATCTTGATCGGCCCTACGCAATTCAGGCGTTCATTCAGGACGGGTGGCCAGCCAGCAGCTTGCGGCTAAACCGGACACCGTCCAGATCCTCAGCAGCCTCAACGCCTTTTCGGCCAGTACTTCATATGGGTGTAGAAAAATGAGCTGGAGGTCGCCTGCTACCAGCCCTCGCTTGGCGGTCTTGGCCAGAGCGGCGCACACGCATCCAGCCCTGTTGGATGGTACACTCAGCCGTCAGCAGGGTCTTGGCGCCTAGCTTGGCGGCGATTGCGCCCACTGTCCGCACCACGGCAGCGAGGGCAAAGGGCGCGCTCTTGGCGGCACGGACACGAACATGTGGACAGGGTCACTCGACAGAACACCTCGAATGATATCGACGCCGTTTTCAGCGCAAACCTGGCGGCAGATGTCACGCACACGACGGCGAACGTCACCMGACAGMACYTTATATCGGTAYTTTGTCGACCACASCAAATGATMCCGATGGTAGAAAACGCAGTGCTTGCCGGTGTYATAWKRMMWKWWCYKATKCTYCSWRMWAWRRMMCTYYSSCCTAATCGGGCGGKTCATTTTTGGGAGCATAAGAACATAACCGATTCTTCGCGCTAAAGCACTCCCGTCTAGAAGATGGGGGGTTAGACCAATGAGTGGATACTAAATTCTTCATCATCCATGGCGCACCGAATAAAGGGCTGGTCAGCAAGATTTATGGCCGTCGGCTAGGGATGGCAGTACACAAAAGGCCGCCGTTGGCACGCGGGACCCCAAGGTCAACAATTTGGGATGTAGCGGAAGAAATTGGGCCAGGAACGCTCCATAGGTCGGTTCCGAAGGGGCGATCACTGCCGATGTTTGCGCCAGATCCATCAGAAAGCCTCGCGTTTCCTCGATCTTCTTTGCTTGCCGACGCATAAGCTGGATCGTGGCATCATAGGCCTCTTCGCGATAACCATTAATCACGTGTACGCCTCCATTCCAGTGCGTTCATAGCGCGTTTTCATGTTCAAATGGAGGTCATGAAATATCCACTGTGATCGTGGAAATGTGTGCCGCCATGGCATGGTCTTTTCACTATATCTTTCTGACAGTTGCATAGACGAAGACATAACAAGCCAGATATTTTCTGTGCCGCACACAAAATCAAACAACCGGGCACCAAATATACTGCGCTTTCTAAATTATTGATTTTTATGTATTTTCCGGAGTTTTTTCAAAAATCATGGGCATCAAAAAAATGTACACCACCCTCTRGACGCYSCWRAWTYCSRWSGCTATAYSRYRCSMMSYGWTCCGGCGTAGCTCAGCGGTAGAGCAGTTGACTGTTAATCAATTGGTCGTAGGTTCGATCCCTACCGCCGGAGCCAAAAAAAGCCACTAAGTTCAAAAGCTTGGTGGTTTTTTTGGTTTCTTGCGTTGTGTGATATATCTGGCTTGGCACCGATTTTGTCACGCAGCCAGATAGACCGGATTGCAAATCCGTGTACACGAGTTCGATTCTCGTACTCGCCTCCAATATTTTCAATGACTTAGTAACTTGTGTACTCATTGGGGTATCACCTCGGGTATCATGTTTACGTTCTGGTCTTGTTCCGTTCACTTGCGTTTTGCAGCCGCTTGGCGCGCGCGCATGATCTGTCTTGCCTCCCCTGCATATTTCTGGATCATCGCTTTTGTGGTGTGGCCGCTGTAGCTGGCAATTTCATCGTCATCGCACCCGGCCCATGCCAGTTCCATCACGCCGCGATAGCGAAGGGCGTGTTGGTCAAAAGCCATCAGGTCCAATCGCTTACGCTCGCGAACCATGATCCGGGCCATTGCGTGATAGTCCATCGGGCTGCCGTCGAGCCGTGTCAAAATATGACGGTTCGGCATGGGCGCAAAGCCAAGTTCTGCCTTGGCCTGATCCAGAGCAGCCCTGAGCGCCCTTGTGCAGGGCAGCAGCAACGGCATGTCCGTCTTGTTCTGGCGCAGTTTGAGCATATCGCCGTCATAATCGCCCCAGGTGAAGCCAACCCAATCACCGGGGCGCTGGACGCTGCCAACACCGATTTCAAAAATCAGGCGGGCCACCGTTTCACCCTCAGCCCGTATCAGATCCACTGCCCAATCTGGCCAGGGCAAATGCGGTTTCTTGCGTGCCTTCGGAACCTTGAGAGGTTCAATATCCAGGGCGGGATTGTCGAGCCGCCACCGCTTGCGGATCGCCAATTTAGACAGCATCGAAATGGCCGTGGGGATATAGTTGGCAAAGCGGACACGATGCTTGTTCTTGTCCATGGCATCGTAAATGTCGGGCTGGGTCAGCCGTGAAACATCAGACTTGCCGATTTTCTCCTCGATGTACTGAAAAACCTTCTCAAGGTCTCTCCGGTAGCGCGGCGAAAAGCTGGCCCACTTATCGTTCTGACGAAACAATTCGATCAACGCCGACCAGGATCTTTTGGCATCAGCTCTTTTCCCGGTCAGGATATCCCAATACTGACGGTCGAATTCGGCAGAGCCTTCCTGCGCCTTGATCGGGTGATATTTGCCCTTCAAACGCACGTACCAGCGCCCTTCTGGGTGTTTCCAAAGATATTTCTTCACCAGTCTACACCTCCGCATCCATCAACTGCATCGCCGCTGATAATCCGCCGTAAATCTGTCACATCCCAGCGTTCATGACCGCCAATTTTGACCGGCGCTGGCAGTAGGCCAGCAGCAACCAGCTTGCAAAATTCTGCAGTGCTCATATCCAGCAGCTTTGCGGCGTTCCGGTCGCGGGCATAAAGAGGAGCCGGGGCGCTCATTCGCCCTCCTCCTGTTCCCGTTGGCCCAGAACGGCCATATTGAGGGGCGAAAGATATTCGCCGCCACCTTCGATCTTGGGCAGGTTTTCCCAGCCCCGGATCTCGTCGGAGCTGAGCCAACCCCATTCACGACCAATGCGGTAGGCCTCGTAGCGGGCTTTCAAGTCGCCGCGCAGCAGCCCGGCAAGATCATGTTCCACGAAGTACCGCTTGCGGCCCTCAGTGGTCAGCAGCGCGGCATTCATTGCCTGTTCGATACGGCGGGCCATGGGGGCAAGGCAGCGCACCACCAGGGCGCGGCTTTCACCGTCCACGTTGAATAGGTGGCGTTATCGGTGATACCTACCACTGTGGGCGGCACAGCGAAGGTGCGAGCCACGTCCATGTTGGACAGTTTGCGGTTGTCCAGAAACTCGGCATCTTTGGCGGACAACGACAGGCTTTTCCAGTCCACGCCGCCGTCCAGGACCAGAATGCCGGAGGTTTCGGCCTGACCTTCCACACGGTCGCGCAGCTTGTCCAGTGCTTCATTTTTCTTGTCACCGCCGATGGTTTGCGGAAACACCAATGCGCCTTCGGTACGGAATGCCCGTTTGGCCTGGCGCGCCGCCTGCTCCTGTTGGGTCAGAGCAAGGGAAAAGGTCTCGCGGGCCAGTTGGATCGGGGAAACACCCATGACGCCATCCTGGGCCAGCCTGTAGCGCAGGTGCAGGATTTCCTCCTGAATATGTACTTTTGAGCCGCCCCGCGTGTCGGCTACCCGATAGCGCAGGCGTCCGTTCTCCAACCGTTCAACCGCAACCAAAGCCGGATGCAGAGGGTGCAGCGCGATGACTTGGCCGCGCATGTTGGTCTCAATCCTGGCATAGCCATTGCCGGTGGTCAGCAGCAACACCACCAGATATTCGCGACCCTCAACTCCGGTGCAACCGGTGCGCTCATGCAGAAATGGCGGTTTCCGGGCAATCGCCTCAGTCARCGCCAAYGGCAGCTATACACAGGCAGTGCGTTTTGAGAATTCTCTCGGATGCGTCGAAGCAGCCAGTGACCCTTCGGTTGCGGAAGGTGGGTTTGCGAGGCGGGAATGCGCGATAAGCAGGCTCATGTCCTTCTGTCGGTCGTTAGAGGCTGCATTCGGTTCGATTTAGGTGACACCTTCGAGACAACAAACGCGGCCCCACTGGGACCGCGTTAAGTTAAAACCTTTTCTCTCTCTGCTGCGTCTAGAACGCGAGGCTGTAGCCCAGGTTGAGGCCGTAACTTTCATAGCCCTTTGCCCCCAGACCATCCAGAAAGGTCGACACGGTAAAGGTTCCATAGCTRTCGCTCGCATAGTTCAGRCCAAGGTTCACCTTGGASCGCCAMCCRGCGTAGCCCGGCAGGACGGATCCTGCGACCTCGGTGCCACCGGTGTTCGACCAGATACCAGAGATCCCGGCGCGCAGCTCCAGATCGCCGGTTTGCAACGGCACAGGCTGGGCCACATCCAGACCAACCGCGATCTGCATCAGCTCAACCTTTTGCAGCGGCACAAGATTGCCCAAACTGTCCTGGTAGGCCTCCTGCTCATCCGCCGCATAGGCCGCATTCAGATAGGGGCTGAGACGTGTGCGACCCTGCTCAAAACTGCCGACCACTTTCACCTGCGCCAGCAGGCGTGTGGTGTCAAAATCGTCCCGATAGGTGCCAAAGGGCGACACCGTGTTGGAGGATTGACCATAGAGCAAACGCGCCTCAAAGAAGAGCGGCTGATCGACCATCTTGGCGACAACATAGGGCCCTGCAAGCCAGCCATTGCCCTCTGCCGTTAAATCACCGTTATCCTGAGACAGATGGTCGAACTGCAGCATGGCGCCAAGCAGGACTGTCTCGCTGATTTTGCGATGRCTGCCGAAGGAGCCAAAGRCGGCGCTGCTGTTGGTGTTGCCATCTTTTGACCAGGCCCCTTTAAGCTGGAACCAGACCGGGTATTCGGCACCTGTCGCCAGATTGAAATTGCCGACGCCCCGCGTCACATGCGCATCAAAGGCGCCGCTGCCAGTGCCGCTAACGGTACCGCTCAGAAAGCCGGTCAGGTCCGGCTGGTTGGCGATCAGCTGGTTGGCGCGACCGTACATGAAACGGGCGATGRTCTTCTGGGTCTCTTCCACCGTGGACTCAACCAGCACCAACGTATTGGAGGCTGTGGTATCATTACCGGCGGCATCTTTGGCTGCTCCGGCGGGCAGCGAGATGCTGATATCCCCGGTCCCGGCCGAACTGATAGTCGCGGTGTAGCTCGCACCGCCGCCAGTCAACCCGGTAACCGAGGCATTGGCCACCACAAGATCTGCGGCGACAAACCCG
>NVUP01000011.1 GCA_002401945.1 Paracoccaceae bacterium | reverse complement strand
TTTGGGAAGCAAGTCGCCCTTGCAAGCGATGAAAGACTGGCACAAGTTCAAGCCAGACCTGTTCAAGAAACAGCCATACTACCTGCCGGGATGTGACAACTAAACATAAACAGACTGCCCCGCCGCATGGGGCGGGGCAGTCTGGTCTGATAAATCAGGCGTCGTCTTCGTAGTCCGACATTGGTGGGCATGTGCAGACCAGATTGCGGTCGCCATAGGCGTTGTCGACTCGGTTGACCGGTGACCAGTATTTGTCGACACCGAGTGATCCGGGAGGGAAACAGGCTTCCTTGCGGGTATAAGGGCGGTCCCAATCGTCCACCAGATCGCGCACCGTATGGGGAGCGTTCTTTAGCGGGTTGTTGTCGGCGTCGATCTTGCCGTCGATCACATCCTGCGCTTCTTTCCGGATCGACAGCATCGCATCGCAGAACCGGTCGAGCTCGGCCTTGGGTTCGGACTCGGTGGGTTCTACCATCAGCGTGCCCGCGACGGGCCAGGACATGGTTGGTGCGTGGAAACCACTGTCGATCAGACGTTTGGCGACGTCGTCCACGGTCACGTTGCCGGCATCGTTCAGCGGGCGGGTGTCCAGAATACACTCATGCGCCACTCGGCCGGTTTTGGAGGTGTAGAGGATTGGATAGGCATCCTTGAGCCGTGCTGCGATGTAGTTGGCGTTCAGGATCGCAACCTTGGTGGCCTGGGTCAGACCGGCGCCGCCCATCAGCAGGATATAGGCCCAGCTGACCGGCAGGATTGAAGGCGAGCCAAAAGGCGCAGCCGAAACCGGACCCACGGACGTGCCGTACTCAGGGTGGCCGGGCAGGAATTCAATCAGGTGCGATTTGACCCCAATCGGACCCATGCCGGGACCACCGCCGCCGTGTGGAATGCAGAAGGTTTTGTGCAGGTTCAGGTGACTGACATCGCCACCGATCTTGCCCGGCTGGGCTAGGCCGACCATGGCATTCATATTGGCGCCGTCAATATAGACCTGACCGCCGTGATCATGGGTGATCTGGCAAATTTCCTGCACGGTTTCCTCGAACACGCCGTGGGTTGAGGGATAGGTGATCATGCAGGCCGCCAGCGCGTCCGAATGTTTCTCAGCCTTTTCGCGGAAGTCGGCGATGTCGATGTTGCCGTTCTCATCCGCTTTGATCGGGACCACCTTATAGCCAACCATCTGCGCCGAAGCCGGATTGGTGCCATGCGCCGAGGTGGGGATCAGGCAGATGTTTCGGGAACCCTGACCGCGGGCCGTGTGGTAGTTGCGGATGGTCAACAGGCCGGCATATTCCCCCTGCGCGCCCGAGTTGGGCTGCTGGGAAATCGCGTCATAACCAGTGATCTGGCACAGCTTGTCGTTCAGATCACTGATCATATGCGTGTAACCCTGTGCCTGATCCTGCGGCACAAAGGGGTGCAGGTTGGCGAACTCGGGCCAGGTCACCGGGATCATCTCAACAGTGGCGTTTAGCTTCATGGTGCAGGATCCCAGCGGGATCATCGAGCGATCAAGTGCCAGGTCGCGGTCGGCCAGACGGCGCATGTAACGCACGATTTCTGCCTCGGCCCGGTTTTTGTGGAAAATCGGGTGGGTCAGATAGTCGCTTTCGCGCAGCGCGTGTTCTGGCAGGCGATAAGCGCGGTTGGCTTGACTGTCGTCTGTCTTGGTGATGCCAAAGGCCCCCCAGACAGCCTCGATGGTTTCGGGGCGGGTTTGCTCGTCTAGGCTAATACCAACTTTGGTTGCATTGACCTTGCGCAGGTTGATGCCACGGGCAACGGCGGCCTCTAGTACGGTTTGCTGCAGTGGGCCAACTTCGACTGTGATGGTGTCAAAGAATACCTCGGGTTCGACCTTGAAGCCGTGCTTTTCGAGGCCTGCTGCAAGGCGAGAGGTTTTGCGGTGCACCGATTGGGCGATGGCCTTGATGCCATCGGGGCCGTGATAGACCGCATACATCGAGGCCATCACCGCCAGCAACGCCTGTGCTGTGCAGACGTTGGAGTTGGCTTTTTCGCGGCGAATATGTTGTTCGCGGGTTTGCAGCGCCAGCCGGTAGGCCTTGTTGCCGCGGGCATCGATCGAGACACCGATAATGCGGCCGGGCATGGCGCGTTTCAATTTGTCGGTGGTGGCCATATAGGCGGCGTGCGGGCCGCCGTACCCCATCGGTACACCAAAGCGCTGGGTTGAGCCAATGGCGATATCGGCACCCATTTCACCGGGTGATTTAAGCAAGGCAAGCGACAGGATGTCGGCGGCGACGATGGCCAGGCCTTTGTTTTGWTGTAGGGCGGTGATTTCAGCTGTGAAGTCACGCACGTGGCCATAGGTGCCGGGATACTGGAAAATCGCGCCAAAGACGATTTCGGCCTCCAAGTCGTCGGGGTTGCCGACAATGACTTCGATGCCCAGAGGCTCGGCGCGGGTTTTGATCACTGCAATGGTCTGCGCGTGGCAGTTTTCATCGACAAAAAAGGCGGCATTGTTGGCCTTGGAGCGGCTGCCACGCTTGGCCATCGCCATGGCTTCGGCGGCGGCGGTGGCCTCGTCCAGCAGCGAGGCATTGGCGATGTCCATACCGGTCAGGTCGCTGACCATGGTCTGGAAGTTCAGCAGTGCCTCAAGCCTACCTTGCGAAATTTCCGGCTGATAGGGGGTATAGGCGGTATACCAGGCTGGGTTTTCCAGGATATTGCGCAGGATTGGGGCAGGGGTGGTGGTGCCGTAATAACCCTGACCGATTAGCGAGGTCAGCACCTTGTTCTTGCCCGCGACCTTTTTCATGTGGAACAGCGCGTCCCGCTCGGTCAGGGCAGGACCCCAGTCAAGTGGCTCTGCCTGCCGGATTGATGGCGGCACGGTGGCGTCTATCAGTTCGTCCAGGGTTTTGAAGCCGATCACCTGCAGCATATCAGCCATTTCGCGCGGGCTGGGGCCGATGTGGCGGCGGTTGGCAAAGTCATAGGCTTCGTAATCGGTCAGTTTGAAGGCCATGGGGGTGTTCCTTTGGAGAGGGCAGCGCGGGCCGGGAGTTTGGGAAGCCTCCGGCGGGAGTATTTTTGAAAAGATGAAGATGCGGACCCGGTTTTGGGGCGGACCCGCATCTTCTCAGGCTTAGCCGATGAAGGTTTTGTAACCGTCCAGATCCATCAGTTCGCTGAGCTGATCGGCATTGGTCAGCTTGATCTTGTAGATCCAGGCGTCGCCCTCGGGGGTTTCGTTCAGGGAACCTGGGTTGTCTTCGAGGCTGCCATTGGCCTCTATCACTTCGCCGTCTACTGGCGCATAGATTTCCGAGGCGGCTTTGACCGATTCAATCACGCCGATGTCGTCGCCTTTTTCAAAATCGTCCCCGACCTCTTTTTGCTCGACAAAGACAATTTCGCCCAGTTGGTCGGCGGCGTGTTGGGTGATGCCGATGGTGGCGACGTCGCCTTCGACGGTGAGCCATTCGTGCTCTTCGGAATAATAGGTGGTCATCTGCGACTCTCCTGGGATTTAGCGTTTGTAGTTTTGGGCGACGAAAGGCAGTGCGGTGATTTCAGCAGGCTGCGCCTTGCCACGAATGATGAGGTTGAYTTTCTGGCCCGGCTTGCTGTTCTCGACTGTGACGTAGCCCATCGCAACCGGGGCACCGATCGTGGGACCAAAGCCGCCCGAGGTGATGGCGCCGATTAGGTTGCCGTCTAGATCCTGGACCTCGACACCGGCGCGGGCTGGGGCGCGGCCGATTGGTTTGATGCCGACCAGTTTCTTGGTTGTGCCTTCGGTTAGTTCGCGCTGGATACGGTCTGCGCCGGGAAATCCACCGTCCTCGCGGCGGCGTTTTTGTATSGCCCARGTCAGCGAGGCCTCGATTGGRGAAGTSGARTTGTCGATGTCATTACCATAAAGGCAGAGGCCGGATTCCAGGCGCAGGCTGTCGCGCGCACCTAGGCCAACTGGTTCGCAGTCGTCATGGGCCAGGAAGGCGCGGCAGATCTCGACGGCCTTGTCTTCGGGGATGGAGATTTCAAAGCCATCTTCGCCGGTGTAACCCAGCCGCGAGATACGGCATTCGACGCCCATGATTTTGGCCAGAGTGGTTTCCATGAATTTCAGCTCACGCACGGCGGGGCAGAGCTCGCCGACGACGTTCTCGGCGGCGGGGCCCTGCACTGCGACCAGCGCGCGGTCAAAGATCTCGGTGACCTCAATGCCGTCCAAATGTTTGGCCATATGCGGGATGTCCTGATGCCGCATCGAGGCATTGACCACCACAAACAGATGGTCACCACCATTGGCCACAATCAGGTCATCCATGATGCCGCCGTCGTCATTGGTGAAGAAGGTATAGCGCGCCTTGCCCTCTTTCAGACTGGTCAGGGCCGCTGGCACCAGGGATTCCAGCTTTTCAGCTGCGCCGTCGCCGCGCAGGATCACCTGACCCATGTGGCTGACATCAAACAACCCAGCCTTGGTGCGGGTGTGGTTGTGCTCGCCCATGATGCCCATGAGATATTGCACTGGCATTTCCCAGCCGGCAAAATCAACCATCTTGCCGCCAAGTTCGACGTGCAGATCATACAGCGGGGTGCGTTTGGGCGCATCAGTCATGGCTGGGGGCTTTCTGTTTGGGGCGGATCACTGGTGCAAAATTTAGCGCTGTGAAAATCATGACGCCCAACTGGGGATTTGGCCAAAGCTGTTTGGCAGGGCAGCGGTAGATCGCCTGTGGACGAGCAGTATTCATCTGGCGGCCTTTATGAATGTCAGGTTCAGATCAGCAGTGTATGCGCTTGTATACTTACATGGTTCCTTTAGGAAACTTTTTTCCTATTGGCAACAAAATTGATGCCAAGGAAATATTGGCCCAAGCAGGATTGGAGTGCGTGAACCAAACCTCACAGTAATTCCCATATTTTGGGTGCTGTTGTTCGGAAGCGTCCCAGTTTCCATTTCGAAGTTTGCGCAGGCGCAAAGAATGGGCGCAGCTGAGGCTTTAGTCTCTTGTTAGAAAACAACCTTCTAATAGGAGAGAGCACATGCTGACACGCAGAGCCACATTGATGGGCGCCGTTGCGGTTGCTACAGCACCACTGGCGATCAAGGTCGCCGCTTCGGAAGAGGTGATGGACACCTCGGCTGCGGAAGCTGTTGATCTCAGCACCCTGCCGCGCCGCAAGGTCAAACTGCTAAAGCCACCGTTTGTACATGAGCACGAGCAGGTTGCGACAAGTGGCCCGGCCATTATTGAGTTTGAGATGAAGATCATCGAAAAAGAAGTGCAGGTGGCKGATGATGCYTATCTGCAGGCGATGACCTTTAAYGGWTCKATGCCCGGCCCGMTGATGGTGGTGCATGAGGGCGATTATGTTGAGCTGACGCTGTACAATCCGCCAGAAAACATGATGCAGCACAACATCGATTTCCACGCCGCAACTGGTGCGCTGGGTGGTGGCTCGCTGACCCTGGTTAATCCGGGTGAAAAGACTGTTCTGCGCTTTAAGGCAACCCGTCCGGGCACCTTTGTCTATCACTGTGCCCCTGGTGGCCCGATGATCCCATGGCACGTTGTGTCGGGTATGTCGGGGGCCATTATGGTGCTGCCACGTGATGGCCTGAAGGACCACGAAGGCAAGCCTGTCAGCTATGACCGCATCTACTACATCGGCGAGAATGATTTCTACATTCCCAAGGATGAAAACGGCGACTACCTGCGGTTTGAGGATGCCGGTGACAGCTACGCCGATACTCTGGAAGTGATGAACGGGTTGATCCCAACCCACGTGACATTCAACGGTAAAGTTGGTGCGCTGACTGGTGATAACGCCTTGATCGCTACACAGGGCGAAAGGGTGCTGTTTGTGCATTCGCAAGCCAACCGCGACAGTCGTCCACACCTGATTGGTGGTCACGGTGATCTGGTCTGGGAATCCGGCAAATTCAACAACGCTCCGGATCGCGATCTGGAAACCTGGTTCATTCGTGGTGGCTCTGCCGGGGCGGCACTGTATAAATTCCTGCAGCCAGGGGTCTACGCCTACGTCAACCACAACCTGATCGAAGCCGTCAACCTGGGCGCCACTGCTCACGTCTTGGTCGAGGGCGAATGGAACAACGATCTGATGGAACAGGTTGTTGCCCCCAGTGAATATGATGTGATGCACGAAGGTAAGACTGCGCTGCCATAAGGTCGCCCGTCTGTGATGATTTACAAGGGTGGCCGTTCAGCGGCCGCCCTTTTTGACTTTTGAAAGGTCAAGAGATGAGACTTCTAGTTACACTATCTGCCGTATTGGCAATTGGTGCTGCGGCAACAACGGCCGCCGTGATGCTATGGCCCAACCCGCCGCAGATTACGGATGTGCCGGAAACCGTGGTGATCCCGGCTGGGTCTTATAGCTACCGCCCTTCGGGTGATTTTCGCATTGGAACACGCTCGGTTGATGCGCCACGCGAAACCCGTAGCGCCGATGCTGATCTTGAGATTATGAAATACCCGGTCAGCGAGTCGCTTTATGCGCAGTGTGTTGCAGCTGCGGCCTGCACGGCAACAACTGTGATTGGTCTACTGGAGGCTCCGCAGACCGATATCAGTTACCTGGATGCCACGGACTTTGCCCAGTGGTATTCAGAGATGACGCAACAGGCCTGGCGATTGCCGAGTGATGACGAATGGGTGCGGGCGGCTGGCGAGCGTTATGTGGACGCCGGGCTGGGCATCGACAAGGACGAGGAGGACCCGTCCAAACGCTGGCTGGCCAACTACCGCCGCCTGGTGTCCGAACGTGGTGATGCAGATGTGGAGATCCACCCGCTGGGGCATTTTGGAGTCAATGAGCTGGGGGTGTCGGATATCGCGGGCAATATCTGGGAATGGACCGAAAGCTGTTTTGTAAATGGACAGGTGTCTGAAGACGGCAGTACGGTTGTGGAGCAAACCAATTACTGCGGCGTGCGCGCGGTCCAGGGCAAGCACCGGGCGTTCATCATTGAGTTTGTGCGCGATGCCAAGGTCGGCGGTTGCGCAGTTGGCATCCCACCAGACTATCTGGGCTTTCGCCTGGTGCGCGAAGGATAACTTAAACCGGCGCGCTATTTGGCGTCAGTAGTGATCAAACAAGGGGCGACACATCTTATGTGCCGCCCCAGTATTCCATCGTAGGGACACTCTGGAATATGATACCTTAGTTCGATACAGCGGCTTCGGTTACGACCTGCTCAAACAACGGTAGAAAACGCTTCTTGGCTTTGCCTTTTTGCTTCACTGCAGCGGCGTCTTCCAGATTAACGGCGTCGCCGACCTGGATCAGAGCAACCATACCCATGCTGTAATGCGGGGTGCATTTGATGCCATAGAGACCTTCTTGATCCAGGGTGATCGAGAATTCTTTGTTCATCTTGCTTTTGAATTTATCAAAACCTTCGGGGAACATGCCTTTGATCGACTCGACGTTGTGGCCTTTATCGGTCGGAATGAAGGTAATCGTATCGCCCGGTTGTGCGGCCACAAAAGCGGGTTCAAAAACCATCGAGCCTGCTTCACCTTTGTTCAGCATTTTGATCTCAAAGGTTTCGGCAGCGGCGACGCTGGCAAACAATGCAGCAGCGACGGTCATCAGGGTGAGTTTTCCGAACATGTCGTTCTCTTTCATTGCGAAGTTGGAAGTGTTTGTCTTGCTGCTGTATTAGGATATGGGGCAGGGGGGCTCTTTGTTCTTAATCAAACTTGGGGATGGCATCTTGAAAAATCTGGACGAAAGCCTTTTGRCTGATATTCCGCCGTTTCGGAAACTGTCCCGCGCGCAGATTCGCGATGTTCTCGACCTTGCTGTACCCAAACGGTTTGACCCWGCCGCGCTGATTTTCGAAGAAGGCATGGATGCGGACCGGTTCTATTTGCTGCTGGATGGCCATATCCGGGTGATCCGAACCACCGAAGGCGGCGATCAGGTCATTGCATTGCATATCGTGGCCGGACAATTGTTTGGCATTGCCGCCGCCATCGGGCGTGACACTTATCCTGCCACCGCCATGGCGGTGGATGATTGTCTGGCGCTGTCTTGGCCAAGCGACAAATGGCAAAGCTTTGTGTCCAGTTACGATGGCTTTGCGACGGAGAGTTACAAGGTCGTGGGCGAACGGATTGGCGAGATGAACAATCGCATTGTCGAGATGGCAACCCAGCACGTGGAGCAGCGGGTGGCACGGGCGGTGCTGCGGTTGATCAATCAATCCGGCAAGAAAGTCGAAGGCGGCATCGAAATTGATTTCCCGATCACCCGGCAAAACCTGTCAGAGATGACCGGCACCACCTTACACACTGTCAGTCGTCTGCTGAGTGGCTGGGAAAAGAAAGACATCGTCAAAAGCACCCGGCGCCGTATCGTGGTAACGGATGCGCACCGTCTGGTCGTGCTCAGCGAAAAGTCAGCCTGAGTCGGGCTTTGTAAGGATTGCAGCGGTTAGGTCAGACCGAAACGCTATTTCATCTAGGTCGTGTTCCAGACAGGCATCCTCAATGGTGTGAAACGGGGCCACCAGGCACCCCACACACAACATTTCGTATTTAAGAAAGACTGACACGGTCTGCGGGTGATCCAAAAGCACTTTGGATACGAGGATGTTTTTGTCGATCAACAGCATGCCACCTGGAACCCTAATCTTTAAAACGCGGGGGAAACTGTCCCGTATTTCAGGATAAGCCCAAAAAGTATCGGCTCTTTGTGCTGCAACAAACTCAGCCCCGACACGCAGCTCTAGACCTAAGGGACCCGAAACCACGATTGGATTCCCCCAATGTCTGAGATCCTGACGAAGTCACGGGCCCGTAACATTTTCTATGGAGGATCGCTGTTTTTCATAGTGATCTTTGGGGTCCTTGCCTTTCAAAGCCACCGCTATGTGGTGAACGTTTCAACCCCCGGAATGCCGCTGAGTGATTCTGTCATTCTGGGCAAACATGTCTGGGAGCGGCACAGCTGCATCAACTGTCATACTCTGCACGGCGAAGGTGCCTATTTTGCCCCGGAACTGGGCAATGTAATGACCCGCTGGGACACGCTGGATGACCCTGAAATGGCCTATGAAATCCTAGATGGCTGGATGGAGGCGCAGCCCAGCGGCATCGAGGGCCGCCGCCAAATGCCTCATTTCGAAATCACCGAAGAAGAAATGCGCGGTCTCGCGGAATTTCTGCGTTGGGCCGACCAGACCGACACTCAGGGCTGGCCGCCCACTGATGCGGGTTAAGGAGACACGCTATGAAATATAAATCACAAAAAGTGGCCTATGCCTATTTCCTGGCGGCGATGGGACTATTCGCCATTCAGGTTCTGGGCGGGCTTTTGGCCGGCTGGATCTACGTCTCGCCGAACTTTCTGTCTGAGATTCTCCCCTTTAACGTCATCCGCATGGTCCACACCAACGCGTTGATCGTCTGGCTGCTGCTTGGGTTCTTTGGGGCGGCTTACTACCTGATCCCCGAAGAAAGCGAGCGCGAGATATACTCGGTCAATCTGGCCTATCTGCAGTTGATCATTTTGGTCGTCGGCACGCTGGGCGCTGTTATCACCTATGTGTTTAACCTGTTTCCGGGGAACTGGTTGCTGGGCATGCAGGGGCGCGAGTTCCTCGAACAGCCAATCTGGGTCAAGCTGGGCATTTTGGTTGCGGCGCTGATCTTTCTGTTCAACGTCACGATGACAGTGCTGGCGGGACGAAAAACCGCCATTTCCAACGTGCTGTTGACCGGGCTGTGGCTGCTGTCGCTGCTGTGGATCTTTGCTTTTATCAACCCAAACAACCTCAGCCTCGATAAAATGTACTGGTGGTTTGTTATTCACCTCTGGGTCGAAGCAACCTGGGAGTTGGTGATGGCGTCGATCCTGGCCTTCCTGCTGCTAAAGCTGACCGGAGTTGACCGCGAGATCGTCGAGAAATGGCTGTATGTCATTGTCGCAACCGCACTGTTYTCRGGCATYYTRGGCACWGGTCACCACTTCTACTGGATTGGTCTGCCGGGYTACTGGCAGTGGATYGGCTCGATCTTCTCRACMCTCGAAGTSATYCCGTTYTTCCTGATGATGAGCTTTGCCTTTGTCATGGTCTGGAAAGGGCGGCGCAAYCACCCGAACAAGGCCGCGYTGCTRTGGTCGCTKGGGTCTGCAACCGTTGCCTTCTTTGGCGCCGGTGTTTGGGGCTTCCTGCACACTTTGCACGGGGTGAACTTCTACAGCCACGGTACCCAAATCACCGCGGCGCATGGTCACCTGTCCTTTTACGGTGCTTATGTGGCGATGAACCTGGCGATGTTCAGCTATGCGATCCCACATCTGCGGGGACGTGATCCCTATAATCAGGTGCTGAACATGGTCAGCTTCTGGCTGATGACCGGTGGCATGGCATTCATGACCTTTGTTCTGACCTTTGCCGGCACCATTCAGACCCACATGCAGCGGGTTCTGGGTGAAAACTTCATGGAGGTGCAGGAAGGTCTGAGCCTGTTCTACATGATGCGCTTTGGTTCTGGCATTGCAGTGGTGCTTGGCGCGATCCTGTTCATCTATGCGATGATGGTGCCGCGTCGTGAATTGCTGGCAAAACCTGCCAGTGTTGCAGCGGCGGGAGAGTAACCATGAACGCCCAATCCAGTGATTTCAACGWGCCATTCTACCAGCCAGTCGGCAATGAATGTGCAYTGTTYGARACYGCCYATACCAAYGGTTTGCCCCTTCTTTTGAAGGGGCCGACCGGCTGCGGAAAAACTCGGTTTGTGGAACACATGGCGGCTCGCACTGGACGCAAGCTGTACACTGTGGCCTGCCATGACGATCTGTCGGCCGCTGATCTGATTGGCCGCTATCTGCTGCGCGGTGGTGAAACCGAATGGGTTGATGGCCCGCTGACCCGCGCCGTGCGCGAAGGCGCGATCTGTTACCTGGACGAGGTGGTTGAGGCCCGCAAGGATGTCACCGTTGTGTTGCACCCGTTGACTGACAACCGGCGCACCTTGATGGTGGACCGGACTGGCGAAGAACTGGTGGCGCCTAAGGGCTTTATGCTGGTTGCCAGCTATAACCCTGGCTATCAGAGCGTGCTCAAACGGTTGAAACCCTCGACCCGGCAGCGGTTTCTGTCGGTGTCGTTTGATTTCCCCGATGCCGCAACCGAGCTTGTCGTGGTGACCAAGGAAAGCGGTCTGGACGAGGCCCGTGTAAAGCCATTGGTCCGGCTGGCCGGTCACATTCGCGCCCTGTCTGGCATGGATCTGGAGGAGGGGGTYTCGACYCGGTTGCTGATTTAYGCGGCACAACTGATTGCTGGCGGTATGCCAATTGATCAGGCGTTACAGGCGGCGATTGTCGAACCACTGACCGATGAATCGGATGTTCAAACCGCCCTGCGCGATCTGATCTCCGTCGTTTACGGGTAGAGCGTCATGGCCATTCATCCCCTTGATCTGATGGACCCCGAGGAAGCTGTCGGCAACCTCTGGCACGATTACGCTAGCGATATGGGCGCTCAGCCGAGCTTCCCCGAGGCGGCGGTGCAATTGTCTGATATCAGGCCCAGTCTGGTGCTGCTGTTYCGCGCGCTTGGCGGCGATSCYKCGGTCGAGATTGGCGAGGCACCYGCCSTWCGCTCGCATCACCGGCAAAGYGTGATGCGYAAATTGGGKAACAGGGGGGAATTGCTGTTTTTGCCGCGCTTTGACGGTGAACGTCTGGGTCTGCCTCCAGTGATGGATGCCTTTCCGGAACAGGCTCTGAACCGGTCGGCCTATTTCTGGCTGGTTGCGCTGGCCTCAACCCGACCGGCTTTGCCGCCGGATGAGGGCTGTGGCTGCGTCAAGGATCACGCCCGGATCGAGTCTATGGCTAATGCCGCCGATCTGGTCTTTCAACGCTGCCCCGGTCTGCGCGCCGCCTATCAGCGAATGTGCAGTTTCATTCTGGTGACCCGCCCCAAGCTAATGCTGCCCCGCGAAGAGGCCCGGCTGGAAACCGCCATTCGTGATCAGTTGAACAGCCCCGAGGCGCAAGTGATTAGAATTCCAGCGCCGCAACAGAACCCCAAAAGCTATCTGCCATTCACGCCGGTGCCGATTTGGTTGTCACTGTCGGCGCCGGGGTCCGGTGCAAACGCGGGCGAGGAAGAGGAGGCGGATAACGCTGGCCCGCCGCCACTTGCCTCGACCACAAACCGCAAGCTGGCGGCTCGCGAAAACCGCGACGAGGCCAACCGCAAGGACAGTTTCATCTTTCACCGGTTTGAATCAATCTTGTCCTGGGTCGAGAGCATGAACCTGAATCGCTCGATCGATGACGACAAGGACGAGAACGCCCAAAAGGCGGCGGATGATCAGGACAAGATTATTCTGTCACGGCACGACGACAAAAAGGCCGCAACCCGGTTGCGGATGCATCTGGATCTGGCCCCGGCGGATGCCGATCACGAACGGCTGGSSRGGGTGNYTWYCTATCCCGAATGGGACCATCGCCAGCGCGCCTATATGCCGGATCACACMMGGGTGCTGGAGGTCGAGGCGGATGCCGACGCGCCGCAAGCGCTGGAGCCAGATCCGCGACAGTTGCGTGCAGTTCGGCGTCAATTTGAGGCCCTGCGTCCGCGCCGGATCATGCGTCCCCGTCAGATMGAGGGCAGYGAGTTGGATCTGGATGCCTTGATTTCCGCCCGCGTGGATTTGTTGGCCGACGGCACCTCCAGTGACCGGATTTACCAAAGCCTGCGCCAGATCGACCGCGATCTTTCGGTTGGCTTTCTGCTCGACACTTCGCGCTCAACCGAGGCATCGGTGGGCGACGCCACGGTGCTGGAYATCGCCCGCGAGAGTYTGGTGGCCTTGGCTGGCGGCATTGATGCCAGTGGYGACCGGCTGGGCATCTGGGGGTTTTCCTCGCTGCGCCGMGAYCGRGTTTTYATGAAGAAATGCAAAGGYTTCGACACAAAGATGTCCTYGGATGTCACACGAAAAATCTGTGGTCTGACCCCCTGTCACTATACCCGACTTGGCGCCGCCATTCGCCATACCACTGCCATGCTGGAGCAGGAAAGTTCATCCCGGAAACTGCTGCTGGTTCTGACCGACGGCAAACCCAACGATCTGGACCATTATGAGGGCATCCACGGCATCGAGGACAGCCACATGGCGGTGCGCGAGGCCCGGCGTCTGGGCCAAGTGGTGCACGGGATTGTCATAGATCAAGACGGTCAGGACTGGTTTGCCCGTATCTTTGGCAGGGCAGGGTTCACGTTGTTGCCCGACCCGACCCGCCTGTCTCGCGCACTGCCACAAATCTATCGTTCCCTCACTCAGGAGACCTGAAATGAACCGTCTTTTTACCCTTGCTGCCCTGTCCCTTTTGCCTGCTCAGGTCTGGGCCAAGGCTTATGAACGCCCCATCCCTCAGCCGCAAAGTGCCACTGCCGAGTTTTGGTTTTTCATGGGCTCTCTGATGCTGGTCGGTGCCCTGATCATGGTGGCCTGGCTGGTCAGCAAAAGATGAACGACAGCTGGAGCAGGCCCAAACTAACCCTTGTGCTTTATCCTTTTGGCGCGGGCGCGGCGGCGGTGAATGTCTTCTTTGCATCTCTGATCACCTCGTGGCTGGGTTGGCCGGTTTTGTCGCCGCTCGTGTCGATTGCCATCGGTATGGTGCTTGGCTTGCCGCTGACCTACGCCTTTGCCTGCCACATTCAGCGCTTGATGCAGCAGTAGAAAGACACCCTGAAGCACTAAAAAATGCCGTTCTGAACCGAGGCGTGCCGCATATTTATGCGTCAGTGGATGATTAGATACATTACGAACATCTGGCAGTTTGCCCGTCATGAGCATCAATGAGCAGTAGGCTGTCAGCCCAAGCATCGATCAGCTGACTGCTCGATAATAGCGCGGTGCGATCAAATCCAAAAGCGACGTTACACCCGAAATATGAGGTATAGAGCGCCTAGCGACGCAGCCGCTGTCAGCGTGATCACCACAGCGCAACGACGCACCTGTGGTCAAATACACCTGATAACGGTATAGTCCCGACAGGTGAACGTCCACTGCGGGGCAGTGGACGTTCATTGTGAGTTTTGGGTCAAACCCTATGCGAACCAATCGCTTGAGATCTCGTCTGCGCCATTAACCCGTTGGAGATACGCGATTTGGATTGCGGCCTCGCCACCAACTCCGTCAACATCAAATTCCAGCCATGAGCCAGACTTAGATCCGTTTAGGCTCAGTTGACCACTGGCAAGAGCGATGTCAAGACTGGTGCCCTGTTCTGCCAGAAAGCCGGAGATTTCCACCAGATCGCCCTGGCTCAAAGAGAAGTCTTTGATCGTATCGCCAACCTCTTCAAGAGAATTGAAGACAAACACATCAGCTCCAGTGCCGCCCTTAATGACATCGGCTCCTATGCCGCCAGTCAGCCAGTCGTCACCCGAGCCGCCATCAATCTGATCCACTCCGCTTCCGCCTGCAATGGTATCGTTACCGGCGTCTCCGGCGATCCTGTCGTTGCCAGCGCCAGYATCGATCACATCATTACCTTTGCCACCGTAGATCCAATCCTTTCCGGCTCCGGCGTCAATGGTATCATCTCCGTCCCCGCCGTAGAGCTTGTCGTTGCCAGCCCCGGTTTGGATCCAGTCGTTGCCGTCACCGCCCTTGATCTGGTTGGCCCCATCACCACCATTGATGCTGTCGTTGCCGATACCGCTGTCAATCCTGTCTGCACCAGATCCAGTGGAGATTGTGTCGTCTCCGGCACCAGTCCTAATTTGGTTTCGCCCATGGCCAGCGCTGACAAGATCATCCCCGTCTCCGGCGTCGATTTTGTCATTTCCAGAGCCAGAGATGATCGTATCATTGCCACCGCCACTTTTGATCTGGTTTTTGCCGTCACCGGCATTGACGTGATCATCCCCGTCTCCGGCGTCAATCCTGTCATCTCCAGACCCTGCGGTGATCGTATTGTTGCCACCGCCGCTTTTGATCTGGTTTCGCCCATCACCAGCACTGATGTTGTCATCTCCGTCTCCGGCGTCGATTCTGTCATCTCCAGACCCTGCGGTGATCGTATTGTTGCCACCGCCGCTTTTGATATAGTTTCGCCCATCACCGGCACTGATATTGTCATCTCCGTCTCCGGCGTCGATTCTATCATCCCCAGAACCTGCGGTGATTGTATTGTTGCCACCGCCGCTTTTGATCTGATTTCGTCCATCACCGGCACTGATATTATCATTGCCAGTGCCGGTCTTGATCTGGTTTTTGCCTTGGCCTGCACTGATGTCGTTATCTCCGCCAACAGCGGTGATCTTGTCATCGCCCGAGCCCGTTACGATGGTATCATTGCCACTGCCACTCTTGAACTGATTTTTCCCATCGCCCGCATCGACGAGATTATTCCCTTCTCCGGCGTCGATCCTGTCGTCACCCGCGCCCGCTGTGATGGTGTCGTCACCCTCTCCGCCTGTCAGCCGGTTTTTTCCTTTACCACCGTTCAGCACATCGTTGCCTTCACCGCCCTCCAGGACGTCGTTGCCTTCACCGCCGATGAGATTATCGTCTCCTTTGCCCCCGTACAGCCTGTCAGCACCTTCACCGCCATCCAGCGTGTCGGCGCCTTCCAGGCCGTAAAGGCGGTCGGCACCTCCATTGCCTTCGATCAGATTATCYGAGGCATTCCCGTAGGCTGAATCCCTGCCCTTGCCTAAAATGATGTTTTCGATCTCTGTACCGTTTGCAATGGTCAGTTTCTTGGAACCAATTGTGCTTTGTCCGCCGGCTTCCAGCGTCACTCGTGTGTTATAAGTCACGGCGCTGAGATCCAGGGTATCATTGCCGCCGTCGGTGTCCGTGACCAGCCCCAAAGCAGCGGTCCAATTGCGCGTAAAATCATTGTCAAAGGTGTAGGTTGTATCTACAGACCCCGGTGTCGGCGGCGGTGTATCCCCGCTGTCAATGATGTCCGCCACACTCGCATCGGCAGAGACGCCCACCAGAAAGGCCAACTGAGTTGTCACGCCGTTATAAGTGACCACCAGCCAGGACCCACCGGACCAGGCCACAAGCGACACGACCCCATCACTGACAGGTGTGGTGCCAGCATAACCGATATCCTGCAGAAGCAACCCAAGGTCGACACGGTCACCGGCGGCCAAATCAAAATCAGTGACGGTGTCACCCGCCTCGGACAGGGCGCTGTAGACAAAACGGTCGGCGCCAGAGCCGCCAGTCAATTGATCCGCACCAGCGCCACCAATCAGGATATCGTTGCCACCTCCTGCGTCGATCTGATCATCGCCGGCGCCACTTTCCAGTCGGTTATCCGCATCATTGCCGATGATTGTGTCGTTGCCAGACCCAGTGATCACATTTTCAATCACGGTTCCGCGGGCAATGGAAAAATTGCCGATTTTGCCGTTCAGGTTGGAATAGGTCTCAATCCCAAGGTTCAGCATCTGGTTATAGCTACGCGAGCCGAGATCAATGAGGTCAATGCCGCCGTTGTCGACGATCGCAACAGACCATCGGTTGGTCAGGTCCATGCCAACACGGCCGGTGGTTTCGCCGTCACCGTAAACCGTATCGCCAGTCTCTACATTCGTCGGTGTGCCGTACAGTTGATAGACCGCTGCAATATCAGCCATTTGCGCCGTGGCCAGGAAGGAATAGGATGCATTGGTCGAGGTGTTCTCGGTCTGGCTGAAATAGGACATGATCGACATCTGCCAGCTGTCATTGGCAAAATTAGCATTTGCCCCGTAGCTGGCACTGCCGTTGTAGTTGCCGGTGTGACCCAACCCCAGCGCATGGCCAATTTCGTGAATGAACGTTTGCAGATAATAATCGCCGTAGCCAGACCATGAGCTGGCTACGTTGATATGTGAACTGATAACAGTGCTGCCGCTGATGCTGGAGCTTGCGTAGGCACCAGATCGATTGTCGTCAAAGGTGATCTGAGCCGAGCTGCTTTGAACAAACTCAATTCCGGTAATGGCAGTCCAACTGTCCAGCGCTTGCCGTGCCGTTGCCTGGCCTAACGAATTCAAACCATTCAGGTTCACTGTGATCTGACCGCCAGGCTCAACATCATAGGACCGTTGCGCCCGCCCGGTGTCCTCCCAATACCCTTGGCTCAGATAGGTCGCGACCTGATCGACTGTGTAGGTGGGTTTTGAAGCTGACGTTTGTGAGGTGCTGCCACTGCTGGTAGCGTTGTCGCCAGGATCTGTATGATCCGGATCTCCGCAGAGGTTACACATGTTGCATTCCTTGTTAGGTCTTTAAATTACAGGGGGGGAACTCGGTCGAACGAACCAGTTGAACGGCATAGGGGGTCAGGTCACTCGACCTCAGCGCACGGTCCATCACCGAGTATTCAATCACTGGCCCATCGCCGCTRAGCCCGTCCGCGCGTTGCCAGCTGAGGTATCCTGACAGCCAGTCATCCGCGCGGTGCTTTTCCACGTAACGTATTGTCAGACTTGCTTGGGCATTCGGATCCGCCAATAGGGATATGTTATGATCCGGCCACTCGGCAGTCAGTGCTTGGATCAGTGCATCGCAGACTTGTGCCTGTTGCCCGCCATCGCAGTGTAGCAGGATAAGCGGCGCACTATTGCCCACTGTTGGAGTGCCCGCGGATAGCAGCATGGCCACAGACGATAACTTGGCGATTTTTTTGATCGAGGCCATGGAATGGATTCACTTAACGGTTCGAGAGTTTCATTTATTTCTCGCGCCGTTCTGGCCGCTGCTAATTTTTTAGATAGGAAAGCGGGCAGGAAGGGGTCTCAAATCAGGCTGGAATGTGGCTCAGGCTCACCGTGGGACCGTAGTTGGTTTGTTCTGGGCGGGTGAGGATCTGGAAGAAAACAAGCGCTGTGCACCTTGGATGACGAGCGGTTTTTCCCGAAGCTGATCTTGTTGATTTAGACTTGTTTTTGGTAATATTTCAATTGCTTAACGCTTATTCAGCTCAGCTAATCACCTACTGAAAAAGGCGGCCCAGTCACGGGCCACATTCAGGCTAAACGAGCACCAAAAGCGGTGGTCGAGCGTGACTGATCCTTAAAATACCACTAAAGATATATGAACAAACGGTTAGCSCGACGCAATGCGCAGTGGGTGCAATTAACAAAGAGAAGGGTCTACTTCAGCCCTTGGCAGGCAGCCGGTACGTAGCGCGCGCAGCCTCACTCGACAAATAGATCGCCAGCTTTTCGGCTTCACTTTTGCTGATGACATGCTGTGTTGTCAGCTCGGCTAAAAAGGCACAGAGACACCGTCGCCAGACGTCGTGGCGCGCCGGAATGGACAGCAATGCGCGGGTGTCGTCGTTAAATCCGGCGAGGTTCATAAAGCCGGCAGATTCGACGACACTGTCGAGATAACGGGCGATGCCACGGGCGCTGTCATGGAACCACCAGGGCGGCCCAAGATGCAGCGCTGGCCAATACCCCGCCATCGGGGCCAGTTCGCGGGCAAAGACCGCCTCGTCCAGGCAGAAGAAAATGAGACGGAAGTTTTTGTCGTGCCCATAGCGTTGCAGCAAAGGTTCCAAACCTTGCGCCGGGCTGACCCGTGTTGGGATGTCCGCCCCAAGGTTGGGCCCGTGAGAGGCTAGAACCACCGGGTCGGTGCCGCGTCTGACCCCGGCATGGATCTGCATCACCATGCCGTCCTCGACGCTTAGACCCGCCATTTCGGTCAACATTTGGGCCCGAAACAACTGTGCGTCGGTGGCAGTGATTGGGCCCGCAATAAGCCGATCCAGCAGAGGTTGCTTTTGGGTTTCGGGCAGGTCTGCGGTCCCGGCATCCGGCACCCCGTGATCGGTGGCCGTGGCCCCATGTTGGCGGAAGAATGCCCGTCGTTTGCGATGGGCGTTGATCATCCCAACCCAAGTGAATGTGTCCTCGTCAGTCAATTCACCTAGCCCGGTTAGATTGGCAAGAAAGCTGGGATGGTCAGGATCGGTGACATCATCAGGCCGATAGGTCGTCCGAATACGACCGATTTTTCCATCCTCTTTCAAGGCACCGTGGTGTTTAAGCGGATCAAGCGCGAATTCGGTTGTCGCGATACAGTCGACCTTGGCGCGGTCCAGAATGGCCATCGGGCGCAGGGCATCATCGCTTAGCCGTTCATTGATCAGATCGTAGGTCCGGTCTGCATTGTCGGCGGACAGCGGCTCGGAAATGCCAAATCCCCAATTCAGCGCGTGGTCTAGCCACAGCCGCGAGGGCGTCCCCAGGAACAGATCATAGTTGCTGGCGAACAACCGCCACGCGCTGCGTCCATCTGCGACTTGTCCGCCATCGCGGCGCGGCACTCCAAGATCGTCAAAGCTCAGTCCGCGGCTGTGCAGCATTCGCAGCACATAGTGATCCGGTGTCAGCAACAGCGAAGTGGCATCCTGAAAGGGTTGGTTTGTCGCAAACCATTCAGGATCGGTGTGGCCATGTGGGCTGATGATTGGCAGGGCTGTGACCTGTTCGAACAGGTCACGCGCGATGGATCTGGTGTGCGAATCCTGCGGAAACAAGCGGTCAGGGTGTAGGAAAGACGACGACATGATGGCTTATCCGAAGGCAAGATTAGGGAGAAACAGAACCAATCCCGGCGACAGTAACAGGACGGTGATAAGCACGAGGATTGCCAACAGAAAGGGCAGGGATTCTTTGATGTACTCTTCAATCGGCGTGTCGAGCAAACTGCAGACTGTATACATCGCCACCCCAACTGGTGGGGTCATCGAGCCCAGCGTGACAATGGTCATCATCAGAATGCCAAAATGTACCGGATCAAATCCAACGGATTCAATAACAGGAACAAAAATCGGCGTTAGCAGCAACACCAGAATTGTGCTCTCGAAGAACAGACCCGCCACAAACAGCCCGATCAGCATCACGGCAACGATGATGTAGGGGTTGGACAGGTTGTCCAGCAACGCACCCGCGATGGTCTGCGGCACTTGCAGGAAGATAATGGCAAAGCCGATCATACCGGACATTAGAATAATCAGCATGATCAACCCAATGTCGGACAGCGCATGGCCAAAAGCTTTCTTGATCCGGTCAAAATCCATCGTTTTATGAGCCAGTAGCCCGACAAGGATCGCATAGATCACCGCAAAAGCGCCAACCTCGGACGGGGTGAACAGGCCACCCCGGATCGACGCAAGCAGCAGCACCGGGAACAACAACGCCCATTTGGCGTCCCATGCGGCGGTCCCCAAAGAAGAAAGAGTCGGCTTTACGCTGTTTTCGGAAACATAGTTGCGCTTTTTGGCGACCAAAAAGGCGGTAACCATAAGGAAAACCATCATCAGCAGACCTGGAATGATGCCGGCCAGAAACAGCCGCCCGATCGAAACTTGCCCCACATAGCCATAAAGGATCAGGCCAATACTGGGCGGGATAGTCGCGGTGATCAGGGAACTTAGTGCAATAACCGAAGAGGTATAGCCTTTGGAATAGCCCTGAGCGAGCATCTGAGGTCCAATCACCCGCGCTTGCATGGCCGCATCCGCCACCGCCGAGCCAGACACACCGCCCATCAAGGTCGACAGGATGATCGACACTTGGGCCAAGCCGCCGGCAATCCAGGAAACTGCAATATTGGAGAATTTGAACAGGCGATCCGTGATGTCGCTCTCATTCATCAAATGGCCGGCCAGCACAAAGAAGGGGACTGCCAACAGTGGAAAGCTCTGTGACACAGTGGCAATTTTTTGCACTGCGATCGATGTCGGCATGATGTCAGAGGTCAGGAAAAATGAAAATCCTGAAAGACCAATGGCAAATGCAATTGGGGCACCGAGAACCATGAGAACCAGAAAAACAAGGCCGATTAACATCATGGCTCACAACTCCGAAGTGGGGGTGGTATCAGAAGACAGGCGGGCAAAGATCAGCGGGCCGTTGTTTGCGACCCCCCTCCATGCCTCAATCATGTTTGCGATGATCGCGCTGGACAGGAACAGGCTACCCACCGGAACCGCAGCCGTGACAAAGCCGTACGACAGGCCGGAATCGCCAAAGATCCGCTCGCTGTTGAGCATCGTCAGCTTGTATCCATGCCACGTCAGAATGCCGAGAAAGGTCAATATAACCAGCGCCAATGCGGTCTCGATATGCAACCGTCTTTTATGCGAAAAGAAACGTACAAGAAAGTCCACGCCCAGATGTGACCGCTGCCGCATTGCACGTGTCGCGCCGACAAAGCAGAGCCAGATAAACAGCAATTGCGCCAGATCAACGGACCAGATCAACGGGTGACCAAAGAACCGCATGACGGCGGCGATAAAGACCAGCCCGGTGATAATGGCCAGCAGGGCAAACCCAACCACAAATTCTAGTTTTGAGAAGAAGTCGGACATGGATTTCCTGCAGATAGTAAGGGAGAGAACCGGGCAAACGCTTTCGACGTTTGCCCGGTTTGATGTTCGATGTAAGCGGAGTTACTCGGCTGCCATTGCGCGCAATGTGTCGCGCAGATCACCATAGCCGAGATCATCATAGACAACGGCAGTGGCTTCTTTGAACGGTGTCACATCGACTTCGCGGACGCTGATGCCTTTGGCAACCAGCGCTGCTTCGATACCCGCAAGAGAGTCCTCGGTGCCATGCGATGCGATATCGCCAGCTTTCAGGGCCTCGGCGCGCAGAATAACCTGCAGGTCGGCTGGCAGGGAGTTGAACCAGCCGCCTGATGTGACCACACCGGTAATCAGGTTGATGTGGCCTGTCTTGGTAATATGGGTGATCACTTCGTCCAGCTTGGCGCCAGTGATGGCAGGGAACTGGGCTTCGGCGGCGTCAATCACGTTTGACGACAGTGCAGAGTAGACTTCGCCCCAGGGCATCGGTGTCGGTGTTGCACCCATTGCCGTAATTGTGCCGGTCCAAACCGGAGCACCCGGGGTCCGCATGCGGATACCGGACAGGTCCGCCGGTACGTTGATCTCTTTTTGGGTCAGCAGATGACGTTCACCCTGCCACCAGTTGAAGCTGAGGACCTGAAGGTCGGACCCTTCGTTCAGATCCGAGACCCAGCCTTCGAACATGTCAGAGGTTACGACCTTGCGGATACCATCGTAGCCAGAGGCCAGAAACGGAGCGCCCAGAACACCAAATTCATTCTGGAAAACGGCCAGACGACCGCCGTCAACAACCACCGCAACCGGAGCACCGGCACGCGCCTGTTCCAGCACGTCCTCATCAGGGCCAAGCTGTGAGTTGGGGAAAAGTACAATCTCCATCCGACCGTCGGATGCCTCGGCAATATTGCTTCGGAATGCTTCCAGACCCTTATAAAGTGGGTCGGATGTGGCAAGAGCGGTGTTTACGTTGAGAGTATAATCGGCAGCGGAAACGGCCGTTGTCGACAGCATCCCTACGATCAGCGGCAGAAGCGCTTTCTTGATGGCTTGATAGTACATATGTTCCTCCAAAATGGTGTATTTGCTTCAGCTAGGGCTGAAACTTCTCKTKGTTKTYYTCKACRATCGYMTCCAGATCAGASACGACGTTATTCAGATGTTCGCGCATCCTATTTTCTGCTTCGATAGGGTTTCTTTCGGCAATCGCAGTGACGATAGCGTTGTGTTGTTCGAGCAAAATATCGGTCGGGAATTGCCGCAGACTCAGGTAGCGGACCCGGTCCAATTGCAGCTTCAATCCCTCGACAACGTTCCAGGCATGACCCTGTCCTACCCCATCCGCCAAAGTGCGGTGAAACTTGTCGTCAAGTGAGATGAACGCTTCAATCTCCGCATCCCCGCAGCGCGCCTGTTGCTCCAACTGTGCCCTCAGATCGGCAACCTGTTTGGTGTCGAAAACCTGCGCGGCCAATTTGACAACATCTGCCTCAATCGCCTCGCGGACAAATCGCGCTTCGCGGACCAGTTTCAGGGATATTTTGGGAATATAGGTGCCGCGTTGCGGGCGGATTTCCAACAATCCCTCGTTTGATAGTCGAATAAAGGCTTCGCGGACCGGCTGGCGACTGACGGAAAATTCGCCTGCAAATTCCGCTTCCGACACGCGGCGCCCTGGCTCCAGGTCACCTCTTATAATCATGCCCCTAATCAGCAGCACCAATTGCGGAACCACCGATTGTTGTGAATTTAGGCTAGACCCTGACTGCGCTGTGAGTACCATCTTTCCTCCCTTGATGTTTACCATAGTAATATACTACCATACAAGTCAACATTGAACTTATGAGATGCCTTGCATGGATCTCAGTATAGCCAAAACAGAAAACCCGAAATGTGCTTTGCACAGGGAGAAAGACTCAGATGAAGGAAAGTTTGCGGTGGTTCGGCCCGGCGGATGTCGTGAGAATTGGTGAAGTTCAGCAAACTGGCGTGAAGGCAGTTGTTTCAGCCCTGCATCATATTGCCCCTGGAGCCGTTTGGACCCCACAGGAAATTGCTAAACGCCAAGCTGAAATTTCGGTTTCTGCTGATGGGCGGGCAACGGGGTTGGAGTGGAATGTGGTAGAAAGCCTGCCGGTTTCAGAGGACATCAAGAGGCAATCGGGCAACTGGAAGGCGCACATCGAGACCTACCGCGAAAGCATGCAAAACTTGGCAGACGCAGGTCTGTCGACGATTTGTTATAATTTCATGCCGGTGCTGGATTGGACGCGTACAAACCTCGCTTGGCCCATGGCGAATGGGACAACCTGCATGCGGTTTGATTGGGTCGATTTTACCGTCTTTGATATCTACCTGCTGCAGCGCCCGGACGAAAACTATTCAGCAGACATCCGCGAAGCCGCCGCACAAAGATATGCCTCCATGTCCGAGAGTGATCTCTCGGTCCTGACCAAAAGCGTTAATTATGGGCTTCCTGGCGAGGGGGCAGCGCCTTCTCTTGACGTATTGCGCCGACATCTAAGCGAATATCAAAAGATCGACGCGCAACGTCTGCGGGTAAATCAGTATGACTTTCTTGAGCAGGTTTGCCCGCTGGCTGAGAAGCTGGGGCTGCGCCTGTGCTGCCACCCCGATGATCCGCCGTTTGAGCTGATGGGGCTACCCCGCATCATGTCGACCGAGGCGGATTACCAAGCGCTGATTGACGCGGTTGATACACCTGCAAATGGCATCACCCTGTGTTCTGGGTCGCTTGGTGCCCGGTCGGACAATGATTTGCCCGGCATGATGCAACGTCTGGGGCATCGGGTGCATTTTCTGCACCTGCGCAATACTCGACGCGAAGGGACCGAGCTGCACGGCTCTTTCCACGAATCCGGTCATATCGAAGGCGACACCGATATGGTTCAACTTGTGGCTGCGGTGCTGGACGAAGAGGCCAAGCGCAAAGCTACGGGTCGTGCAGATTGGACCATCACATTCCGCCCGGACCACGGGCTTGATATGCTGAACGACATCGAACGCGGCGGCCAGCCGGGCTATCCTTTGATCGGCCGATTGGCTGGTCTTTCTGAACTGCGTGGCATCATTGCTGCGCAATCAACCTTAGCGCAGCGTCAGGGCCCCCAATGACCGATGTTAGATTAAGCCGAACAACCGATGGATTTACCAAAATTGACCGGCCCGGCTATGTGCCTGAGGACCACGGCGTTGGCCATGTCCATATCGGGATAGGTGCATTTTTCAGAGCGCATATTGCGGTCTACTCGGACAAGGCACTGGCGGCTGAAGGCGGGGACTGGCGCAGTGTCGGTGTTAGCCTGCGCAGTGATCGGGTTGCCAAGACATTGAACCCCCAAAATGGGCTTTATACTCTACTGATCCGGCATCCAGAGGCGACCACCACTCAGATGATTGGCTCTGTTGCCGGGGTTCTGAGTGTTGGCGATGCCGCCGAAAGCATCCTGGAACGGCTGAGCGCAGCCGAGACCAAAGTGGTGACCCTGACAATCACCGAAACCGCTTATGGTTTTGATCGCGGGACGAATACGCTGAGCCAAGACCACCCAGTTGCCGACGACGTAAAAACGCCCCAAGCACCACGTTCGGCGATCGGATTGATTGTTGAGGCCCTGCGACGGCGGCGCGCGGCTCAAATCGCGCCAATGACCCTATTGTCCTGCGACAACCTGCCTGACAACGGATGTTTTTTGCGCCGAGCGGTGCTGGAGTACACTGGGCGCATTGATCCCCAACYYTGMRWSYSGWKRKYCKARWSYGYSGYGKTMYNNTCGTCGRYGNKSKRKSRCMWWAYYYMWRSGCRARSWGAWAWKWMRCKRWSKGATATACAGATCCTTTGTGGTTACGAGGATCATGCCGCCATTGAAACCGAGCCGTTCACGCAATGGGTGATTGAGGACAATTTCCCAACCGGCCGCCCAGCCTGGGACGCAGGCGGCGCAATCTTTGTAGAGGATGTCGCTCCGTTTGAGGAAATGAAACTGAGAATGCTGAATGGGGCACATTCCATGCTGGCCTATTCCGGCTTTTTATCCCGCCATAAATATGTGCGCGACGTGATGCAGGATCCGGCGCTCTCGATCCTGGTTGGGCGATACATGTCTGCAGCCGCCGCCACCCTCAGTCCGATCAATACCGTGGATTTCGACGCCTATAAGCGCGACCTGTTGGCAAGGTTTTCCAACCCTGAGATCGCGCATGAAACCTATCAGATCAGCATGGATGGGACCGAAAAGCTACCTCAACGCATTCTGTCACCGGCCATCGAGGCGTTGGAGGCTGGGCAAAACATCGAGCCTTTTGCCTTTGCTGTCGCCGCCTGGATGCGGTTTTCGCTTGGCGTATCGGACGAGTCGGAAAGCTATGAATTGCGCGACCCGGCAGACGATCAGATCGTGCGCTTGTTAAGCGGCTGCAAAGGAACGGCTGCCGAGGTTGTCTCGGCATTGGGTCAACTTGGAATGTTCAGTGCGCTTGTTGGTCACTCAATCTGGACAGCTGCTGTCACACGTCATCTGTCGTTAATGATGTTGCATGGGATGCGCAGCGCGACTGAGAGTGCTGCAGGCATAAAAAGCGCGTCTAGCGAGGGGCGGAGCGGCCCATAATTTAACATAACACTCATTACGCGAATTCTTTGTGGCTGTGCGCGCGTTATCGCCACCATAGTATCCGTCCGAGGTAATTGTTGGCGCGCACTGCTTCGTCCCGAGTGATCGCACCAGCCGAGATTGGCTTCCAGGACTTGGCATTCTTGCGGGGTGGAAAGACGGCATTTGCGCCGCGATCCTAACGGCATCATGGGCGCATCTCCAATGTGGCTGATGGTAACCTCCACAGCCCAAATTTCCAGCGTTTGTTCGTCGATAGCAATGTGGATCTTGCGCCATAACCGGCGTTTTGGGCCGCCCATTGTCCGGCAGTCGAAATGCAGTCTCGATGAGAGGGATGCTTGCGCGCATTCCATTCGCCTTCCCCGCAGCCTTGATACCCGTGTTATCCATTGCCTAACAGGCGATGGATAACACCAAGAAGAGATCCGCAGATGCAGCAAACCCTGTGCGCCGCGATAGGGGATGCGGACTGGCAAAATTTTCGTCCCGCCGACCCGGAGCCAACTGGTCACTGCCGGGCTGGATAGATTATAGGAGCGCGCTCCAATATGCCCGGACAGCACGTTCAAGAAGCCCGAGTTTGTAAAACTGTTTTCAGAGGTTAGCCACTCCACCTCAGGTCCGCGAATACACATCCTCATAGCGGATGATGTCATCCTCACCCAGGTAGCTGCCGGTCTGCACTTCGATCAGCACCATGGGTAGTTTGCCAGGGTTTTCCATCCGGTGCACCGCACCCAGCGGAATATAGACCGACTGATTTTCAGTCACCAATTTGACCTCGTCATCCACCGTCACCTTGGCGGTACCTTCAACCACAATCCAGTGTTCCGAGCGGTGGTGGTGACTTTGCAACGACAGCGCCGCACCGGGGTGCACCACGATGCGTTTGACCTGAAACCGATCCCCGACCACCAGGCTTTCAAACCAGCCCCAAGGGCGGTGATCCTTGGGAAAAGCGGTGGCCTGTTTGGCCGCTTTCACCTTGAGCGCCGCCACCGCCTGTTTCACGTCCTGCGCGCGACTGACATCGGCCACCAGCACCGCATCCGGCATCGCCACGGCGATGATGTTTTTCAATCCGATGCCGACCAGTTCCAGCCCATCATCTTCGGACCGCAACAGGCTGTTTTCACAATCAATCGCCGTGGCCGCCCCCTGCGCCACCACGCCATCGGCATCTGGCCCTGCCTCGCGCCAGACCGCATCCCAGCCGCCCAGGTCGGACCAGCCCGCAGCAAAGGGCACCACGGTCAGATTGTCGGATCGCTCCATCACTGCATAATCGAACGAGATGTCCTCTGCGCCACTCCAAGCCTTGGTGTCCAGCCGCAGGAAGCCAAGATCGGGCTGACCCTGCTCCACCGCTGCCCGAACAGGTGCCATCAGATTGGGCGCATGGGTTTCAAAAGCCTCCAGAATGGTCTGAACGGAAAACAGGAAGATCCCGGCGTTCCACAGGAAATTACCCGCCGCCAGCATCTGCTCGGCGGTTTCGGAATCCGGCTTCTCAACAAATCGCTTTAATCCAATGGCGCGTGGCGAAAAATCCCCCGCATCGCCGTCCAGCTCCAGATAGCCATAACCRGTTTCCGCATGGGTCGGCTTGATGCCAAAAGTCACCAACTGMCCATCCCGCGCCGCTGCCTCACCCGCCGCAATCGCAGCGCGAAAAGCGGGCGCATCCGGCACCACGTGATCTGAGGGCGCCACCAGCATCAGGGCCTCGGGGTCTGTTTTTTGCAAATGCACCGCTGCCGCCAGCACCGCAGGCGCAGTGTTACGTCCCTCGGGCTCGATCAGGATAGCGCCAGGATCAATACCCACTTCGGACAATTGCTCGGTGACAATGAAACGGAAATCGGAATTGGTCAGCACCAGAGGCGCGCTATACCCTGCTCCCGACAGGCGNNYKSKGCSSWRGCCTNAWRSMRSSKRKWSYMKYSCAGCAGTGGCGAAAATTGTTTTGGATAGCTTTTGCGCGACAGCGGCCAAAGCCGAGTGCCAGAACCGCCGCAAAGAAGAACAGGGGTGATCATGAAACTATCCTAACTGCTATTTTTGACGTAATTCGTCGTCGTTCAAGGTTAAAAACCACTCATAAGTGCTCTTGACGCCGTCCTCCAGCGCAATGCTGGACTGCCAACCCATCTGCGCCAACCGTGACACATCCATCAATTTACGCATCGTGCCATCGGGCTTTGAGGCGTCCTGAGTAATTCGACCGGTAAATCCGGTAATGCCAGCGACCAGATCGGCCAGCTCGCGAATGCTAATATCACTGCCGGATCCAACGTTGATATGGCTCAGCATGGGTTCGGTATTGGCGGCATAAACCTCGGCGTCGAGACCCAGCACAAATAGGCTGGCGGCGGCCATGTCATCCACATGCARRAACTCACGTCGTGGCTTGCCCGATCCCCAGATCACCACCTCCTCGGCACCGGACTTTGCCGCCGCGTGAAAACGCCGGATCAGCGCGGGCAACACATGGGAGTTTTCGGGGTGGAAGTTGTCGCCGGGCCCATAGAGGTTGGTTGGCATCACCGAGCGGTAGTCGGTGCCATATTGCCGATTATAGCTCTCGCACAGCTTGATGCCCGCGATCTTGGCAATGGCATAAGGCTCGTTGGTGGCTTCCAACGTGCCGGTCAACAGAGCATCCTCAGCCATCGGCTGCTGAGCCGCTTTGGGATAGATGCAGGATGACCCCAACTGCAGCAGCTTTTTGACCCCCGCCTGATAGGTGGCGTGGATCACATTGCACTCAATCATCAGGTTTTCATAAATGAACTGCGCCGGGTAGCTGTTGTTGGCGACAATGCCGCCTACCTTGGCCGCAGCCAGAATAACCTGATCGGGCTTTTCCGCCTCAAAAAATGCCTGCACCGMTGCTTGATTGGTCAGGTCCAGATCGGACGACGTCCGAGTGATCAACTCGTGGTCACCCGTCGCCTGCAACTGGCGCAGGATTGCGCCACCGACCATACCGCGATGGCCTGCCACATAGATCCGCATGGCGTTACCCCTCAACCGAGACTGGCACATCCATGCCATGTTGTTGCAGCAGCGCATGACGGCGCGCGATTTTTAGATCCTCAGCCGCCATTTCGGCGCACATCTCTTGCACGGTGATTTCCGGTACCCAGCCCAGCTTGGCCTTGGCTTTGCTCGGGTCGCCCAACAGCGTTTCCACCTCAGCCGGACGGAAATAACGCGGATCGATGCGCATCACCACATCACCCACGCTCAAAGCCGGAGCCTTATCGCCGGTGATCGCGGCAACGGTAGCAATCTCATCAATCCCACTGCCGGTGAATTCCAAGCTGAGGCCCAGCTCCTCGGCTGACCACTGCACAAACTGGCGCACAGAATATTGCACCCCGGTGGCAATGACAAAATCCTCAGGCGCGTCCTGTTGCAGCATCATCCACTGCATCCGCACATARTCCTTGGCATGGCCCCAGTCGCGCAGCGCGTCGATATTGCCCAGATGCAGACAGTCCTCTAACCCCTGCGAGATATTGGCCAGAGCCCGGGTGATCTTGCGGGTCACAAAGGTCTCGCCCCGGCGCGGGCTCTCGTGGTTGAACARGATRCCGTTGCAGGCATACATGCCRTAAGCCTCGCGGTARTTCACCGTGATCCAATAGGCGTACATCTTSGCCACTGCATARGGWSWRCGSGGGTGGAATGGCGTGGTYTCACTCTGCGGSGTTTCCTGCACCARMCCRTAMAGTTCSGAGGTCGAGGCCTGATAGAACCGGGTCTTTTTCTCCAGCCCCAGAAAGCGGATTGCCTCCAACAGCCGCAGGGTGCCCATGGCATCTACATCGGCGGTATATTCAGGCGCCTCAAAGCTCACCGCCACATGGCTTTGCGCGCCGAGGTTATAAACCTCGTCCGGCTGCACTTCGTTGAGGATGCGGGTCAGGTTTGAGCTATCGCTCAGATCGCCATAATGCAGTTTGAATTTGGCGTTATCGGTATGCGGATCCTGATAAATGTGATCCACCCGCTGGGTGTTGAGCGAGCTGGCCCGACGTTTGATGCCATGCACCTCATAGCCTTTTTCAAGCAGAAGTTCAGCCAGATAAGAGCCATCCTGACCGGTCACCCCGGTGATAAGTGCTATCTTGGTCATTTAATCGCCAATCATCAATTTGTCCCGTCACCGGGTTAACACCAGACATGCCATTGGCACTGTAACAGTTCAATAGGCGGCGCCCCTCAGAAGCGAGTCTAAAGGCGCAGGTCGGATTGACCCAAGGTCAGAACATATTTCAGATCATACACCACCGCCCCTGCAACCCCCAACGCGCGGATCTTGTCCTCGCCCATGGCGCAGAATTCGTCATGGGCGACGGCCAGAATAATGCCATCATATACCCCCTGCCCCGGATCCAGAACCAGATCCAAGCCAAATTCCGCCAGAGCATCCGCTGTCGCAACATTTGGATCAAACACATCCACGGCAACGCCGAACTCCTCCAACCCCCGCACCACATCAATCACCCGCGTATTGCGCAGATCCGGGCAGTTTTCCTTGAAGGTCAGCCCCAGCACCAACACCCGCGCATCCGCCACCTGGATCCGCCGCTTTAGCATCGCCTTGATCATTTGCTGCGCCACATAGTCGCCCATGCCGTCATTCAGCCGTCGCCCGGCCAGCAGAATTTCGGGATGATAGCCAACCTGTTCCGCCTTGTGAGTCAAATAATAGGGGTCCACGCCAATGCAGTGCCCCCCCACCAGACCGGGCCGGAACGGCAGAAAATTCCATTTGCTGCCCGCCGCCCGCAATACTGCCTCAGTGTCGATGTCCAGCCTGTTGAAAATCTTGGCCAGCTCGTTGATTAGCGCGATGTTGATATCGCGCTGGCTATTCTCAATCACCTTAGCGGCCTCGGCCACCCGGATGCTCTCGGCGCGATAGGTGCCTGCGGTGATGATCTCGCGGTACAAGGCATCCACCCGATCAGCGGTTTCCGGGGTCGAGCCGGAAGTCACCTTAACGATCGTGGTCAACCGATGTGTCTTGTCGCCGGGATTAATCCGCTCGGGGCTATACCCGACATGGAAATCCCGGTTGAAGGTCAGTTTTGAGTACGCCTCGAGGATGGGCACGCAATCCTCTTCGGTGGCGCCGGGGTAAACGGTGGATTCGTAGATAACAATATCACCCGGCGCCAGCACGCCACCCACCAGTTGCGAGGCATGCTTCAGCGGTCCCAGGTCAGGGCGGCGAGTGGCGTCAATCGGGGTTGGCACGGTGACGATATAAATGGAGCAATCGGCAATCTCGGCGACATCACTGGTAAAGCTCAGAAACTCGGCCTGTACCATCTCGCTAGGCTCAATCTCACGAGTGAGATCCTGACCAGTGCGCAGCTGGTCAATACGGGTCTGGTTGATATCAAACCCCACTACTTCGCGATGTTTTCCAAATTCAACAGCCAGCGGCAGCCCGACATAGCCCAGGCCAATCACACAGATCCGATCCGCCGTCTTGCTCATCTCTTGCTAACTCCTGCTCACCGGGAAACCCTACACCTGCTGTCCCTCCTATAAGTCGCGGCGGGCCACCGCAACCGTCAGGATAGCACCACAATTTCGCTGACATCTGCATCAACATCGCGACAGGCCGCCAGCAGGCGCGGGATCAAGTGAGCCATGACATAGGTGGCGTGGAACCGACTGGGTGCCATCAGGGTTAAGCGCCCCCCTGCCCTGCCCTGCCGGGTAAGTGCCTGTATCCACGCAGTGTAGCCTGCCGGATCTTCGGCATGTATTAGCCCCTTGGTCAGCGTCCACTCACTGCCATCCGACAGATCCGGGGCGGGTACCGGACTGCTGATCGGCAGGGGAACCACATTGGAAGGCTTGGCGTCGCCGCCGCTAAGACGGTGTTCAAAGTCGGGGCCCACTGCCGCCCAGATGCTTTGAGTGTCGCTGAGAATCCGTTCCAAGTTCACGCCATACTCGCTGACCCTGCCCCGTGACCCTTGTCGCTTGACCACCAGCCAGCCCAAGGCACGCAGCTTGGCCATCTCACGTTTCACGGTGCGTTCGTCGACATGCCACATCCGGGCCATCTCACGTTGTCCTACTGCCAGTTCGTCCCGGGCCCAATTGTAACGTGCGGTGATCAAAGTCATGAACCGCAACACCAAACGTTGCCGACCCTTATCCAACGCTAAGGCATGGGTTCCCAGGGCAGTGAGGATATCATATTTGATAACCGTGGCATTACGCCCGGCTGGTTTACTGGCAAGCATCACTGCCCTCGTGTTAACAGACCTGCAGTTCGGCAGGTCGATACCTCATATGTCCCGGCTTCACTGGCCCAGATCGTGGTGAGACGTTTTACGTGTGTTGAGCCTTGTCATTGCTATGAACCGGACCAACTCAGCGCTTTTCGCCTCTGTTAACTGATTTGCGTCCTTTTGCTCGATTCTGTCAAGCACTCAGTGATTGGCACCCTGTCCCTAATCCCTATTACAAAAGAATTATTGGTATCATAGGTATTGGGGGACATCCTTGCTGTCCCCTATTAACGCAGAAATGTCCCCCAATATGCTGTGTGGGACCAAATCATGTCCCCCTAAATAAGCCCTATTCATCAAGGGCTTCGAATCACATCCAGTGTCACCTTGCGAATCGATAGGCCGCTGTTGGTGCAGCTATACAGGGCTGCGTCCCCGCGGGGACATCAGGGCTCTCAAGACGATAATAGCTTTTGCGTTTTTTGCAAATTGGGCGTAATTGAAGAGTGAGGCGGAATTTGCGTCCACTTATAAGATGCAAACGTTGAGCAGAGATGAGGAAGCCAAATGTTTACCCACCAAGACCTGTCGCAGATGCAGGCCAAGTCGCTTAAGATGCAGAGCTGGATCAGGCAGCAAACCTTCTCCCCCGAGATGGAAAAGAAGCTGCGCCGGTTCTCCAGCTGGGAGGTGGCCGAGCTGATYTTYAAGGTCAAYCAATCCACCCTGCGCGGRCGKCTGGCKGCKGATCCCAGYCTGCCGCAGGGCYTGGTYGAGGCSGAYGGSCGCCARCGCTGGTAYTCGYTGGAAGAGATCAACGAGYTGCGYCGCCGCCTTAAGGTGAACCGCAARTCRCTGATGCCRGAYCGKCCRGCGGGCAAACGGGCGCTGCGRGTGGCGATCTCTAACTTCAAAGGTGGCGCTGGTAAATCCACCGTGGCGTTGCATTTTGCCCATGCCGCCGCGCTGGATGGTTACCGGGTGCTTTGTGTTGATTTTGACCCCCAAGCCACCCTGTCTCATTCGATGGGGCTGAACGACGTCACCGAAGACTATACTGTCTGGGGCATTATGGCCCGCGATCTGGTGCGCGAGACTGATCGGATGAACGCCAGTGCCCAGGGYGCCGARTCGGGYRYSGYSMYRMSSMAGMKWSGCMYSCMSRARSCKRWMMSYGGCATNGNRRRKKSSADGATYTGCGGGTCAGTGACTTTATCAAATCCACCAGCTGGCCCACYATCGATTTGGTGCCCAGCTGTGCCAAYGCSGCCTTTGTYGAATTTGCCAGYGCYCAGTATCGKTACYTAAATCCYGARTGGTCGTTCTTTGCYGCYGTGTCKCGSTATCTGGATCAGATMCCGGCSGAAGATTACGACCTGATGATTTTTGATTGCCCKCCKGCCATTGGSTACCAATCCATGAACGCRGTSTTTGCCGCTGACATGCTCTATATTCCCTCYGGYCCCGGCTATTGGGAATACGACAGCACCACGTCGTTCATCGGTCAGCTGTCCGAGGCGCTGGAGGATCTGGCGGCGTTCAATGGTGTTGTCCCCACGGGGACAGCCACCCTGCCCAAAGTGTTTCAGGACGTGCGTTTCCTGCTGACGCGGTATGAGCCGGGAAATGAACTGCACCGGGCGATGCGCGATGCCTTTCGGCAAGTATTTGGCGACCGGCTGACGCAGCACCCAATTGAAATGACCCGTGCGGTTGAGCAATCCGGGCGGTTTCTGAGTTCAATCTACGAGATCGACTATCGCGATATGACCCGCGAAACTTGGCGCCGGGCGCGGGCCTCATTTGATCAGGCATACGCAGAATTCAAAACCAACGCCCTGTTGGCCTGGGACGGGTTGGAGGATGAGAGATGAGCAAGCGCCGCGTTTTTGAAATCAACTTTCCCTCGGACACGCCCGAGCCCGCGGCTGCAGCTGTCCCCGCGGGGACAGACCCAGCGCCTGCCCCGGAACCCCGACGCGGCCCGATGGCCACGGCGATTTCGGAAAATGCCGATGCTCTGAAAATCCGTGCCGACGCCGAGCAGAAAATCCGCGCCGAAAATGACCGCCTGGCGCATGAATTTGTGCGGTTAAAGAAACTGGGTCTGGTGGTGGATCGCATTCCTTTGGATCTCATAAAAACCACCAAGCTGAGCCGCGACCGCAGTCAAAGTCGTGACCCTGAGTTGGATGAACTGATTTTTTCGATCCGCAGCCTGGGCCTGTCGAACCCGATTCGGGTGGAGCAAGACGGTGACGGTTATCAACTGGTCCAGGGGTATCGCCGCTTGTCGGCCTATCGCGCATTGTACCAGGAAACGGGCGACGCGCTCTTTGCTGCTATTCCCGCCGGCTTGGTGGCGCATGGTGAAACTTTGCAAGGTCTCTATCGGCGTATGGTTGACGAAAACCTAGTGCGCCGCGATATCTCGTTTGCGGAAATGGCACAACTGGCGCTGTCTTATGTTCAGGACGACGGGACCGAGGCCACCACCCTGGACCAGGCTATCAGCACGCTTTACGCCTCGACCGGCCGACAAAAACGCAGCTATGTGCGCCACTTTGCCGAGCTGCTGGAAAAGATTGGCAGTGACTTACGGTTTGCCGAAGTAATTCCCCGCGCCTTGGGGTTGGATTTGAAACGATACTTGGGCGAGGATGCCGCTTTGCAGATCGCGCTGTGTCAGCAGTTGCAGCAAGAACAGCCACAAACACCCGAGGCGGAACTGGCCATTCTGCGCGCAGCTCTGGAGCGTCCCAGCCGCCGGGCTCCAAAATCTTCGGCGCGGGTGGACAGTGCCAAGACCACCCTGCGCTGTACTGTCCCTGCGGGGACAGTGCGCTGTCTGGCGCGCAATGGCCGGATTGAAATGGCAATGGAGAAAGACTTCTCGACCATTGATCAACGTCGGCTTGAGAGCGCAATTACAGCCTTCTTTGAGGCTTTGGCCGTAGAAGGGGAGAGCGAAGCCTAGGGGCTTGCCTTTGCAGAAACAGGCTCTAATCCCATGGTTAGAGCCTGCTATCGTATGATGACTCTGGCTCGCCATCGCAAAAAACAAAGGGATGTTGAACTCTGGCACAGAGTGCGAAAGCTCCGGATTTCGTGCCGCAGAGCCCCAGGCTCAACGAGATCGTGAACAGGCTCTTTGGTCCGCGGTGCAAATGGAAACGGGCTAATATCCGCAACTTTCCAATCTGCTGTTACCACTGGTTGGCGCCTGCAATACCGTAAGAACATGGCATGCGTTAGGGCGTTCCAGCTTTTAAGCCGTTATTGAGTGTTCTGAGTAACGCCTTTGTTTTGCGCCAACGGTCTGATGCGCACATCCAAAGAAAATGTAAGCTACTGTTTTAAATTGAAATTTCCGTAATTTAGGCCGCAATTCTGTCCTGCACCATGTGAGCTTTTGAACTAACCCGGCGCGATGGACAACCAGCGCATTTTCCTTGCAAGGGAGCGCAGGGAAGCTAGTTCACAACCGAGAATTCAATACGGCGGTTCTTGGCCCTGTTCTGGGCGGTGTCGTTGGACACCAGGGGTTGTGTTTCGCCGTACCCGGCCACTTTCATCCGGGTTTCGGGAATCCCCTTGCCCAGCAGGTAATCGGACACCGCATTGGCACGTTGCTCGCTCAACCCCAAATTCCAGGCAGCTTTTCCCTGACTGTCGGTATGCCCACCAATTTCGATCACCAGATCTGGGCAGCGGCTGACAATGTCATACAAACTATCTAAAAGCGCTGTTGAACTGGGCTCAAGTTTGGCCGCAGATGGGGCAAAATTGATACTGCCGGTGCGCGACAGGATTTCAAACCGGCCAATACAGGCGGCACGATCAAAATTGCCCTCAGCCTCTAGCGCGGCAGAGGCCGCGACAACAGGGGCGGTCAGGGGAGCGGCAGATCCGGGAGTGGTGCGGTCAAAGGTCAGGTTCAGGCTGACAATGGCCAGCGGAGTGATTGTCACGCCAGCCGCTTCTTCCAGTTTGACCTTGCCGCCTTCCAATCCGAAATCCTTCATCAGAATGGGGATTGGTTTGACCGTGGCGACGTTGATCCGGTCGTTGCTCAATAGAGAGATAATGACCGGCGCGCTCAGCTCGGCCTTAACGCCGTGCAGAGAAAGGGAAAAAGGCAATGTTACCTCTTTGCGGCGAAGGTTTGGCAAATCCTGTAGCACTGCGGGGTCCAAATGTGTGGTGATCACCGCCTGGGGGTGCAGAAAGGTCTCAAAGAACAAAAACCGCATCCGTACATTGCGCAGGTCCACTTTAGTGTCGACCGAGTCTAGCGCGATGGTCAGCACCGCAGTGCCGTCTTCGCTGATCTGGCCGTTCACCGTKRCMMMRCYGTYRGYNTNGGCSWCSYYSCSSWTKKWRAKSSASATNATAKGYRRYGTKSNGATGCCGTCTGATCCAGCTGCCAGCCATTTTCAAACGGGCTCTGCGCCAGCAAAAAACCGGGCCAGAAGATCAGAAGCAAAACAGACAGAGAAGGGATCAACCGCATAACGACGTCACTTTCAAAACAGACCGAAAACCAAGCCTTGGCAGCAGAGTCCAAAGCACAAACACAACGTGATTTCACCATACTAACAGGAAACTTGCGCCCCAAGGCAAGGAACGCGATAGTTTGATAACAGTTATCTGCCAAACTCTGAGTGTTATGGCCGTCGCTTACTTAGTTGGAGTATCAAGTGTGAAACGTYTCTGGTTGGCCTGTCGTCTGTTGATCCTGCTGGCCGCTTTGCCTTTGGGCTGGGGCAATCGTGCCGGTGCCGAGGAGCGGCTGGCGCTGATAATTGGCAATTCCGCCTATGGTTTGGTGGCGCCCCTGGACAATCCGGTGCATGATGCCCGATTGATGGCTGACGCACTGACGCAGGTGGGTTTCCAGGTGACCCTGCTCAGTGACGCCAGCCAAATTGAAATGAAACGCGGCATTGCTCAGTTTGGCCGCGATTTGCGACAGGCGGGCAGTGATGCCACCGGGTTGTTTTACTACGCCGGGCACGGGGTGCAGAGCTTTGGTAACAATTACTTGCTGCCGGTGGACGTGGCGCTGGCAGATGCGGCAGATCTAGATCTGGTGGCGGTTGAGGCACAGTCGGTGCTGCGCCAGATGGCCTCGGCGCGTAATCGCACCAACATTGTGATTCTCGACGCCTGCCGCAACAATCCGTTCAGCGACATTCCCGAGTTGAACGACAACGGTTTGGCCGAAATGAAGGCACCAACCGGTACCTTTCTTGCCTATGCCACTGCGCCCGGTGGAGTGGCGCTGGACGGTCAGGACAGCAATAGCCCGTTTACCCGCGCGCTGGTCGAGCAGATTCAGGTGCCAGGGCAACTGATTGAACAGCTGTTCAAACAGGTGCGCCGGTCTGTCCTGAAGCAAAGCAACGGGTTGCAGACTCCCTGGGATGCTTCGTCGCTGGTCAGTGATTTCTTTTTTATTGACAAGTCGTCCGTGCCCCCCCCGGTTACAGCGGGGGAATTGCAGGTCTGGCAATCGGTGCAGGCAACGCGCGATCCGGTGCAGTTAACCCTGTTCCTGCGCGGCTACCCCGATGGCCAATATGCGGATGCAGCACGAGTGTTATTGGGGGAGATCATTCAGCAGGAATTGGCCCCCCGGGTTACGCCCTCAGCGCCGCCACCTGGTGAGGTTGAGAATGTGCTGTTCCAGGCCGCGCAGGCCGATGGCAGCAAAGCCGCTTATGAGGCCTATCTATTGGCCTATCCAACTGGAACCTACGCTGAAATGGCCAATGCCGAGCTGGCCTCTTTGAACCAGGGCACCAGCAGTGATCCACAGGCCGACAGTGAGAGTGGTACTGTGGTGGCAGCCCAACCAACTCCGGTACCCAAACAGCCCGAGGCTGGGCCGATAACTTTTGCCAGCCCGCTGGTGTCGGATCTGGACCCGGTGTCCGGCAAATCCTTGGCGGAGCTGATCACCGGATCACCGATGTTTCCCCCAGTCGAAGGTTTGCCGGACTCCTATTGGAAAGATCAGACCTGTTCAAACTGTCACCAATGGAATCGGGAGCGGCTGTGCACGCAGGCTAATGCCTATCTTAGCCTGACCATGCAGCGGTCCCTGACCAAACAACACCCCTACGGCGGCGTCATGAAACGCGCCCTGAAAAGCTGGGCAACGGGTGGCTGTCAGTAGTTTTGGCTTGGTTTTCAAATACCCAAATGCTCCCGCCCGTTGTTGGCCTTCTGCCGAAGGCGCGCCGTCCGTTGGGCGTGGCACAGCGCCGGCGCGGTGCCACGCCCAAACCCGCCAATGTGGTGATCTAAACTGAGTTTCCCAGGAGGTCGAAGCGAGAGTCTGTTTTGCGACTACTGCGCAGCGGTCGACACAAAGAAATACACCCATTCGCCTTTGAAATCCAGGTGGGTCTCGCGGGCCTCGGTGACGCGTTCGGACAGCCAGATCAGGTAGGTGGCGGCCTCTTCGCTGATCGGTCGGAGCCCCTGGTACAGCGGATGTGAGGCGGCAAAGGCCACTGCAATTTCCTGACCGTAAGGCGGCCCCACGGTGATTTGCAGGCCGGAGTCCTCGGCCGTTTTAGCCCCAACTCGCAGGCGGCTCTGGGCTGGGGTCAAAGACAGCGGCACCGCCGCGTTGGGTGAAAGGTGCAACACCGCGCCGTCGGCATCAAAATAGTCGACATAGACATAGGCAGCATAGTCCGGTGCGGTGAGGTCGAAAAACAGCCTGTCGCCGCCGGTATAGTCCAGTACCCGGGCATGGGTGTCGGCGCCGATCAGCAGCGGGTTGGTGATCTGGTCGGTGCTTTGTGGCAGCCCGACGTTTGAAATCCCCGCCAATGCGCCACATTGGGGCCGGGGCAGGATTTTCATCTGGTCCGAGACCACAATATCGGCGCCCATCTGTGCCTGCAGGGCAGCCAAAACCGGTGCCCGCAAACCGGTTTCTGGCAAGTGCCCGCGCAGGTTGAGGGTTGCGGTTTCGGGATCAAATATGACTTGCAGCCGCGAACAGGGCACCGCTGCCAGGATACCGGCCACTCCGTCGCGCAGGACATCCCCCGACGCGGCAATGTCGCCCGGCATCATAAAACTCTGGAACGCGGCCAGTGAAACTGGATCAGCTTGATCTGCACCTTCGCCCAAAAAAGCCAGTGCCGCCTTGATGTGGGGGATATCGGGGTCAGACAAGACCGCCGCAACCGGGGCAGGGGGGTGCTCGGCCAGAACGGTTTCATCGGGGATTTGCTGTTGGCTTGGCGTGCTGTTGGGTTGCGCGCTTGCCAATGGGCGCGACGCCGGGGGTAACACTGTTACTGTACTGGGCTGATAAATTGCGGCAGCCAGCAACACCGGGGTGGGTTGCGAGACTGGCGGGGCCTGCAAGACAGGTAAAGGTGTCGCAGCAACAGGCATGGCCACAGGTTTGGCTGCGGCTGTCAATTCTGCTGCCTGTACCAAGCTTTGGGCAAGCTTGCTGATCGGCGCCGTGGCTGCGGTTGTTTGCTGGCTCGGGGGAGGTGTGGCCTCCAATGCACTGGGTTGCGTTGCAAGTGGCTTTGCTTGCGGGGCAGGGTCTTGTGTCGCAGTGAGGGTCGTGCTGCTGGGGGGTGATTGGGCAATTTTCGACCTCTGCGGGGTCAGGCTCTGAGCCTTTGATTGTGGAACCGCACCCGCTGCCAGGCCCTCGCCACGGGAATCACCCTGGGCGGCGGGATCTCCCTCAGGCTCTTGCAGCACCGCCTCGCTGCGCGGGATGCGATAGGCCTGTAGCTGTAATTCGCTTTGTGGGCTGGGCTGATGGTCGACCGGATCGGGGTGCAAAGACCACAATAGCAGCGCGGCTAACCCCAGATGCGCCAGCACCGAGCCAAAAACTCCGCCGACCCATATGCCGGGGCACTGTCTCATTCGTTGCGCTCGGGTGTGACCACCAGCACCACGTCGCGCAGTCCTAGCGCCTCGGCTTTGGCGACAAAAGGCAGCACATGGCGCAATTCAGTGGTGCGGTGGGCGTTGATGCGCAACCGTAGGTCCGGTTGCTGCGCCAGCCGGGCGGTGATCGCTGCGGCCAGATCCTCGCGGTTGATGTCCTCACCATCCAGCGCCAGTGCGCCATCAGCAGCAATGGCCAGGGTGATGCCGCCGGCTGGCATGTCACGGCCTGATTGAGCGATGGGCGGTCGGACTTCAAACGGCGCGGTGGCGTCCATGCGTCCGATCAGCATGAAAAACACCATCAGGAAAAACACCACGTCGATCAGCGCCACAATGGTTTCCGAATGCGGCGCGCGGGTAGGGCGGTTCAGTTTCATGGGAGTGCCTCCAGCCGCAACACCCGCAACCGCTGCACCCCGGCCAGCGCCGCCGCATCCATCACTGAAATCAAGGCCTGCATSGGGGCCGCGCCCGAGGGCAGGATYAGCACCTGGGTCARCGGTTCGCTGGCGRTTTCTGCCGTCATATGGCTGGCCAATGCATCGGCATCAAATGGCTGCCCACGCAGCACTGCAATGCCATCGGCGCCAATGCGGATCATGATCGTGCCCTCGGGGAGGGGGGCCTCGGTTGTGCCACTTTCTGATGGCCGCACGGCCGGGATCATGTCGAGGTTCAGATAAGTCGAGGTGACCATGAAGAACACCARAAGGATCAGCATCACGTCGACCATTGGCACCAGCGAGATCAGGGTCCGAGGTTGGGTCCGCCGCCTGAGGTTCATGGGATAACCTCCGTTACCTGCTCTCGTTGACCAGCAGCAACCGGCCCACCGCGCTTTCGATGTGTTGCGCAGCACCGTCGATGCGGGCGGCAAACAATCCGGCAGCAATGGCGGCGGGGATTGCCACCAGCAACCCGGCGGCGGTGGTCAGCAGCGCTTGCCAGATGCCGCCCGCCAGCACCGAGGCATTGGCCGCGCCCTGCGCCAGTTCCAATTCCTGAAACGATTGGATCATCCCCAATACGGTGCCCAGCAGACCCAACAGCGGCGACACCATGGCGATCAGCTCCAGCAACCGGATCAGGCTGTTCATCCTTGCCACTTCCTCGTTGCCGCGGCGCATCAGCTCACCCTCCAGCCGAGGGCCCTGCAATCCGTCACTCAGCGCCTGCATGGCATACGCCATTACCCGGTCGGCCGGCGAGCGGCCATCTGACACGGCGGTAATCGCCGCGTGGCGGTCGCCTTCTTGCCAATATTTTAGGGCCATTGCGCGCATGTCCTCGCCGGACCGAACCCGCCAAAGCTGCGCCAGCTTGACCCCGATCAGCGTCAGCGACAGTATCGACATCAATGCCAGTACAGTGATTACCGGTCCTCCGGTGCCCAGCATCTCCCAGACGGCTGTCATCGCTATTTCACCAACTGTGGGGCGGCTTTTGAACCCAGATCAAGGATYGGRAAACAATCCATYTGMTCYTCGTTCTGCGGCTGGCAYGAGGTKACRTCATGCAGCAGAATTTCYGAGATATTGSYGCAGGCGATCTCGGGGATYTCAAACAGTTTYAGRGTGGTSCKYTGTACCGGCAGCGGCGCCGCATCGATGGACAGCAAGCGATCAATTACCCCTTGTCCGTCCAATATTGCCAGCGACATCTCAAACCCGGCAAAGCTTTTTCCGGTCTGGTTTCGAAACAGGAAGAACGCCCGGCATCCACCGCCGTCAATCTCTTCGACCTTGTTCAGCTCGACCTGCAATTGGCCGGTTTCAGCCTGCCCGGATAGGGGCAGCATCGTCAGTAAAAATGCGGCAACCATGGGTTTCAAATTCATCTGCATCTCCGTTCTGGCGGGTTTGGTCAGCTGATCGAAGTCAGCGCTTTTTCAATGCGGTCCATCATCTTGCTGGCGCCGTTCAGGTCGCGGGATTTCAACAGCCTGGCAGCCTTGTGCACCGCGCGGTCCAGTTTGTTGCGCGATGACCCAGGTGTGCGCGCAACATTGGCCCGCAGGGCCTGCGCCCGTTTTACCCCGGCGCCCAGCGACATTCGGTCCCGACTGCGTTGCGCGCGGGCCAGGGTGCGTTGTTCGTTCTCAACAGATTTCCCGATCTTGACCATTGCCATCTCAAGCACGGTGATTAGGGTTTCGGCCTCTTGCAGCTTGTCATCGTTGATCATCTTTACAGTTTTTGCCACCGCCCGTTTCAGCTTCATTTCCAGCGGGCCAGGCGCCAGAGCTATGCGGGGGCGGATTTTCTTCAGCCGCTTCACCAGCTCTTGCGCGGGTTTGCCGCTGCCATTGGGCGGTGCCACATCTGCAACTTTGTCTTCGGTGATGACGGCGTCGGAGGTTTCCGGCTTCAGACTGTCCAGCAGGTTGCCGCCCTTGTCATAGAACAGCACGTTGACCTTAGGCCGATTCTTGCGAAAGAATTTCTTCAGCTGGGTTATCACCTTGGCTGAAACCTTTTCGACAATCATCTCCATCTGGTCCGAGCGCACCACATAGGTGCCCCAAATCATCGGCGGACCACCACCAGCTTTTTTCAGGGGCGCACGAAGGGCTTCGGGCTTTTTGCCCGGTTCGATCATCAGAAGGGGATCGTTAGATTTATCCTGACAAAACCCGAAACACATGCGTTTCCGGGCGCCCTGACGCACCATTGACTTGACATCTTCCCCTGGAACACGGGTAGCGACCATATCCAAGCACTCACAAAAACAGTTAAACCAATTGACTTTAAGAAAACGATAAGGCTCACTTGCGGTCAAGTTATTGTTTATTGTTTCGCAATCTGGCCTTCCAAACGGTGCTGCCACTTCGCTCCGATTTTGAAGCGTGGATTGCAAAGACCGAATTTTTGGAGGTCGCTCGCATGGATCCGGCTGTTCTGTTGCAGTCCAAAGAGGATGGCGCCCCCAGTGGTGACAACCTTGAATATGATCCGACGTTTACGGATATGGAACTGGCCGCGCAGCCCGGCGAGGAAGTGGTGTTGGGCAACACCACCACCGAGGCCTCCGATCCCGATTACCGCGAAGTTGAAAAACATGCGCTGGCAGTGCTGGAGCGCAGCCATGATATTCGCGCGGCGGTATTTCTGGGGGATGCCATTCTGCATTCCGAGGGGCTGACCGGCTTTGCCGATGTGACCACGTTCCTGCGCGGCTGCCTGGAGCAATATTGGGAGACTTGCCACCCTGAGCTGGACGAGGATGACGGTGATCCAACCATGCGGATCAACGCGGTGCAGGATCTATGCGGACAGCCTGATGACATGGCCGGCCCCTCGCCGGTTTACCGCAGTTTGCGTCGCACGCCACTCAGCGACAGTCGCGGTTTTGGCCGGTTTTCTCTGCGCGAAATAGAAGTCGCTGAGGGGTTGATGACGGCTCCCAGTAATATGGTTTCAGTGCCCGACACCGCCACCATCAGCGCAGCCTTTCAAGACAGTGACGATGATGATCTGGCCACGCGTCTGGCGGCGATTGAAACGTCGGCTCAGAATATCAGTGCCATGTCGGCGGCCTTTGACGAACAGATTCCGGGGCAGGGACCGGACCTGCAACCGCTGGTGAAACTGTTGCAACAGATGGCCAAACGATTGCGGGGCTATGCCAGCATGGAGGCCGCACCTGAAATGGATGCAGACGGTGAGACTGGCAAGGCCGGATCCGATGCCCCTGCTCCTGCGGCTGTTGCCGGGGCGGCGATGGGAGCGATCAATTCACCCTCGGACGTGTCCAACGCCTTGGACCGGATCATCGGCTACTATCGCCGCGCCGAACCGTCCAGCCCACTGCCCGTGTTGCTGGAACGAGCCAAGAAACTGGTGGGGGCGGATTTTCTCACCATTGTTAATGATATGGCACCACAGGGCATCAGCAATGTCCATTTGATTGGGGGCATTGACGACGACTGATAATATGGCCGCCCGCGCCCCGTTGTGTTGGGGGTGGCGGCGCAACGAATGACGAGTAAGGGAGTACCAGATGGCCGGCAGTTCACAAAAATTCCTAGCGCGAAACCGGGCGCCCAGAGTTCAAATCGAATATGACGTCGAATTATATGGCGCCGAAAAGAAGGTTCAACTTCCCTTTGTGATGGGAGTGGTGAGCGACCTGGTTGGCAAGTCTGAGGTAGAACAGCCCAGTGTTGCCGATCGCAAGTTTCTGGAAATCGATGTCGACAATTTTGACGACCGAATGAAATCGATGGCGCCACGTGCGGCGTTCACGGTGCCTAACACGCTGACTGGCGAGGGCAATCTGGCGGTTGATATCACATTCGAGAGCATGGATGATTTCAAGCCCGCAGCCATCGCCGCCAAGGTGGCACCGCTGCGCGAACTGCTGGAGGCCCGCACCCAACTGTCCAACCTGATGACCTATATGGACGGCAAAACYGGTGCCGAGGATCTGATYKCRAARATCATCCAAGACCCAAGCCTGTTGAAAACCCTCGCGGCGCAGGCWGCGCCGGGTGGCAGCARCGACGCTGAAGARTAAGGAGGGTARMMATGGCTGAMGAACAACKCGAAGCRGAAGYCGCYGKTGSCGAMGARGCRTTTGGCTCMAGTGAATTTGCCRAYCTGYTGCAAAAGGAATTYCGGCCCAAATCGGAYCAGGCCAAGACAGCRGTGGARWSCGCGGTCAAGACGCTGGCCGAACAGGCGCTGGCCAATACCGCGCTGATCAGCGACGACGCACTGCGCTCGATCGAAAGCATCGTTGCCGAGATCGACAAGAAGCTGACCGAACAGGTCAATCTGGTGCTGCACAACGAAGAGTTCCAGCAGATTGAGAGCGCCTGGCGTGGTCTGCATTATCTGGTCAACAACACCGAAACCGACGAACAGCTGAAAATCCGGGTTATGCCGATTTCGAAGAAAGAGATGCACAAGACCCTGAAAAAGTTCAAAGGCACCTCCTGGGACCAGTCACCGATCTTCAAGAAGCTGTACACCGAGGAATTCAGCCAGTTGGGCGGCGAGCCTTATGGGGCCTTGGTTGCGGATTATCATTTTGACCATTCGCCGCCAGATATCGAACTGCTGGGCGAGATGTCCAAGATTGCGGCAGCAGCCCATGCGCCGCTGATTACCGGTGCGGCGCCGAGCCTGTTCCAGATGGACAGCTGGTCGGAACTGTCCAACCCGCGTGACCTGACCAAGATCTTTCAGACCCCGGAATACGCAGCTTGGCGCTCTCTGCGGGAAAGCGAAGACTCTAAATATGTTGGTCTGGCAATGCCGCGGTTCCTGGGCCGGATGCCCTATGGCTCCAAAACCGACCCGGTTGAGGAATTTGCCTTTGAAGAGGATATCGGCAGTTCCGATAGCGGCCATTACTCATGGGTCAATGCAGCCTATGGCATGGCGATGAATATCACCCGGTCGTTCAAGGCTTATGGCTGGTGTTCGCGCATTCGTGGCGTTGAAAGTGGCGGCACGCTTGAGGGTCTGCCCTCGCATACCTTCCCAACCACCGACGGCGGGGTCGATCAGAAATGCCCGACCGAAATTGCCATCGACGACCGGCGTGAGGCGGAGCTGGCAAAAAATGGCATGATGCCGCTGATCCACCGCAAGAACACCGATGTGGCCACCTTTATGGGGGCGCAGTCGCTGCACAAGCCGGCTGAATATGATGATCCCGACGCCACCTCAAACGCCAACCTTGGTGCGCGACTGCCTTATCTGTTCGCCACCTGCCGGTTTGCGCATTATCTGAAATGTATGGTCCGGGATAAAGTCGGATCCTTCAAAAGCCGCCAGGGGATGGAATCCTGGCTGCAGGATTGGATCAACAATTACGTTGATTTCAACGCCGAGATCTCCTCGGAAAACGAAAAGGCGCGCAAGCCTCTCGCCGCTGCCGAAGTGGTGGTGGAAGAGGTCGAGGGCAATCCGGGCTATTACAGCTCAAAGTTTTTCCTGCGTCCGCACTACCAGCTCGAAGGCCTTTCTGTCTCGCTACGGCTGGTATCCAAGCTGCCCTCGGAAAAAGGAGCCTGAATTGCCACTCATTAGGCTCACCCAGCAAAACACGTAACGAGTCGTTGAATTTGAAAGGATACTAAAATGGCTGCCAATATGTTTGTCCAGATATCGGACGTCGACGGTGATGCCACCGAAGATACCCACAAAAAGTGGATCGTCGTGCAATCGGCCAGCTGGAATGTCGAACGGGCGGTGGAAATGACCGACCTTGGCTCGAGCCAGCGGATGCATGCCAATTCCAATTTTGGCAAAGTCGAGCTGACCTCGCAAATGGGTAAAGCGTCGAACGACCTGGCGCTGTCGGTCGCCAACGGCACCGTGCGCCCTGAAATCCTCATGCATTGGTGTCGCTCAGGTGATAGCGCCTCCGAAGGTCTGTTGGTCTATTGCATCTGGAAGCTGAAAGACGTGGTGATTGACAGCTATTCGCTGTCGTCCAGCGAAGACGGCGTTCCGGAAGAGACTTGGGCACTGGCCTATGCTGCGATGGAAATCGAGTACAAGTCCACCGATCAGAAAACCGGTAAACTGACCACCGAAGGCACGTTCAAGTGGAACGTTCAGACTGGCAAGGTCGAATAATCCAGCACTGTTACTCCGGGCGCTTTGGCGCCCGGAGTCCCTTGGCCCTGTGGATTAAGCGGCGGAGCAATCTGTGATGACACCCGAAGAGCATCTGAAATCCGGTGACCCCGATGCTGCGCTGCTGGCGTTGCAAGACCGGGTGCGCGCTGATCCCTCGGATGCCAAGCTGCGCATTTTTTTGTTTCAGCTGCTTTGTGTGCTGGGCGATTGGAAACGCGCCATCGCGCAGTTGAAACTCAGCGCCGAACTGGATGAAGGCGCCACCCTGATGGCCAAGGCCTACCGCGAGGCGATCATCTGCGAGGTCTTCCGGGAAAAGGTGTTTGCCGGTGAAAAAGACCCGCTGATATTTGGTGAGCCCGAGGAATGGTTGGCGCTGTTGATTGAGGCGCAGAAATTACTGGCACATGGCAAAGTGCAAGAGGCCGCTAATCTGCGCGCCCGTGCCTTTGACGGTGCCCCCGCCAGCACAGGTGRGATTAACGGCGCGCGATTCGACTGGATTGCTGATGCCGACATGCGGCTGGGTCCGGTGCTTGAGGTGATTGTGAACGGGCGCTATTTCTGGCTGCCCTTTGCACAAATCAGCGCTCTGGAGATCGAAGAACCAAGTGATCTGCGCGATGCGGTGTGGACGGCCGGCACCCTGACCCTGGCCAATGGTGGCGAGGTGGCCGTATTGATCCCCACCCGTTATCCCGGCTCACCCAAGGCGGATGCAGCTTTGAAGCTGGCGCGATCTACCGAGTGGCGCGATGCCGGTGGTGAGACATTTGTTGGTTTGGGCCAACGGCTGCTGACCACCGATCAGGGTGATGTGGCCCTGATGGATCTGCGCAATCTGCGCATGGACGGCCATGAGGCTGATGATGGCTGACAAGACACTTGCCGAACGCCTGCAGCCCTCATTGCTGGACCGGCTGACCGATCAGCAGCCGGGAGACTTGAAGGAAACCCGCGACTCGCGGGTGATCGACCTGAACCGTCTGCGCGAGATCATCCAGCGCGATCTGTCGTGGTTGTTGAATACCCATAACGCCGAGAGCCATTTCGACACCGAAAGATATCCGGCGGTGGCGCGGTCGGTGCTGAACTATGGTTTGGCCGAGGTGGCGGGCGAATACTCCACCGCTCAAAAGGCCGAGGCCATCCGCCGTTCGATCGAACAGGCCATTGCAACGTATGAGCCACGCATCATCGAAGGTTCGGTTGAGGTGCTGCTGCGCAGTGACACCGATGATGCTGAAATGACTGTTGGTTTGGATATCCGCGCCGATATGTGGGCGCAGCCGATGCCGCTGGAGCTGTACCTGCGCAGCAAGGTTGATTTGACCACCGGCGAAGTGGCCGTGGAAAGGGGGCAGTAACGTGGATACACGGCTTCTGGTACACTATGAAAACGAGCTGAATTATCTGCGCGACATGGGGGCAGAGTTTGCCGCTGCCTATCCCAAAATCGCCTCGCGCTTGGGTATGGAGGGGGTCGAGGTCCTGGACCCCTACGTGGAACGCCTGCTTGAAGGCGTCGCCTTTCTGTCGGCGCGGGTGCAGCTGGAGTTAGAGCTGCAATATCCCAATTTCACCGCGAACCTGCTGGAAATCATCTACCCGCATTATCTGGCGCCTACGCCGTCGATGATGATCGCGGCCTTCACGCCGGATGTCACTAATTCCGCTGTCAAAAGCGGTTATGTATTGCCGCGCGGATCGGTGTTGCGCAGCCGTCTGACCGAGGGCGAGCAGACAGCTTGCGAATTCCGCACCGCGGCTGAAATGACCATGTGNCCGGTTKWAWWSRKMRWRKCCKYCWATRTMKAMSGSYSKKSNAGMSYTNGGYGRMSRMGGGRNNGYGGCMARTRGCGTGGATGCGCGCGCTGGTATCCGTTTGCGGCTGCGCCGCTCGGACGGCGAGGCGATCTCGGACCTGGCGATGGACAAGCTGACGGTGTTTCTGGGTAATGCGGTGGGCAACAGCTGGCCACTGCTGGAACTGCTGTGCACTCAGGTGCAGGGGCTGGTGGCGCGCTCCACCGACCGGCGTGCCGATTGGCACATGCCGCTGCCCGAGGGGCGGATTGTGCAACGCGGGTTCGATCCCGATGAGGCGCTGTTACCGACACCACGACAGGTGTTTGACGGCTACCGCCTGTTGCAGGAATTCTTTGCCATGCCCGAGCGGTTTCGCTTTGTCGAACTGCAGGGTCTGCGACCGGCATTGGAACGGGCCAAGGGCGCCGAAGTTGACATCTATATCCTGCTGCGCGAGGGCATGAGCGAGATTGCCCCAGTGGTGGTGCCCGAGGTGTTTACCCTGAACGCGGTGCCCGCCGTGAACCTGTTTGAAAAGCGTTGTGACCGGGTGCAGATCGCACCCCATGACACTGAACATCATGTGATCCCCAACCGCACTGCCGGGTTGGATTTTGAGATTTACAGCCTGAACAGCGTCACCGGCATCAGCGGCGAAGGCGAGGACGATGTGGTGTTTCGCCCATTTTATTCCTCCACCGATTTCACCGCTTCGGGCGAAACGTTTCCGGCCTATTACACCATTAAACGCCGGATGCGGCAGCGCTCGGAAAAGGAGCGGTTGCGCGGGGTGCGCAGCTCGTATCTGGGGTCGGAAACCTATCTGACACTGGTGGACCGATCACAGGCGCCATACTCGCCGCATCTGGAACAGTTGGCGGTCAAGGCGCTGTGTACCAACCGTGACCTGCCGATGTTGCTGGCCACCGGTGATGCCAATGTATTTCATCTGCCTGAGGGCGGACCCGTCACCTCGATCACCCTGCCGGTGTCGCCAACCCGGCCGCGTCCAACGCTGGCGCAGGGCGATACGGCCTGGCGGCTGATCTCACATCTTAGCCTCAACTACGTTTCGGTGACCGAGACTGGCAAGGGTCAATCGGCTGAGGCACTGCGCGAATTGGTCGGGCTGTACGCGCCACTGGGAAATCGGGTGACGGAAAAGCAACTAGAGGGCATCGTGTCGATTTCCACCCGCCCCATCGTGCGACGGATGAGCGACGAGGTGTTGTCGACCGCAGTGCGTGGATTGGAGATCACGCTTGGCTTTGACGAGAGCTTTTTTGAAGGCAGCAATATCTATGCGCTTGGCGCGGTGCTGGAGCGGTTTTTGCGCCGCTATGCCACCATCAATTCATTTACCGAAACGGTTCTTACAACCGAAAAACGTGGGGAAATTGCCAGATGGCGACCGGAAAAAGGTCTGGGCCGGATGATCTGAGCCTTTTCGACCATCTGGTCGAGAACCCTGGGAAACATCACGTTTTTCAGGCGCTCAGAGTGTTGGAAGCCCATTATGCTGACGCGCCTCGCCTGGGCGAAAGCCGTCGTCCGCGCCAGGATCATGTGCGGCTGGGGCAAGAGGCAGAACTGGCCTTTCCACCCAATACAATTGCTGATTTTATTTCACCAAAGGACGGCCAGCCAGCCCAGTTGACCAATCGGTTCTTTGGGTTGTTTGGGCCGCAGGGACCCTTACCGCTGCACCTGACCGAATACGCTCGCGACCGCAAACGCAATCACCGCGACCCGACCCTGGTGGCATTTGCCAATATGCTGACGCACCGGATGATGAGCCTGTTGTACCGCGCTTGGTGTCAGGGTCAGCCGGCCATCAGTTTTGACCGGGCCGACGATCCGATGGCGCGGCAGGTGGCGGCGCTGGCGGGTTATCACGGCGACCATTTGCACAGCCGCGACTCGATGCCGGATTTGGCCAAGCTGCATTTTGCCGGTCATCTGGGGCAGGGGGCCAAGAACCCCGAAGGGTTGGTGTCTATCCTGTCGGCGTTTTTTGATGTGCCGGTGCAGTTGCAGGAATTTGTTGGCAGTTGGCTGGATCTGGAACCGGATGACCGCTGGCAGTTGGGCCGGGCCGGCGGACTGGGACAATCGACCAGCGTCGGTGAAAAAGTCTGGAGCCGCAGCTCCAAGTTTCGCCTAAAGATCGGGCCGCTCAGCCTGAAGGATTTCGAACGCCTGTTGCCCGGTGGCGCGGCGCTGARNRMSGCTGMRSNGCWRYTGTGCGGTCTTATGTTGGCGATGTGCTGGATTGGGACGTCAATCTGGTGCTGGCTGGCGATCAGGTGCCACGCGCCAGTCTGGGGGGCAATACTCGGCTGGGTCATACCTCTTGGATCGGCAGTCGCCCTGACCCGGATGTCGAACGACCAGATGTGAGTGATTTGTACCTGTATCCCGGCCTCGGGTCTGCACAGGATGAACGAGTAGAGGAAGGGATTTGACATGACCGAGATCAGCCGCGTGGCCCTGTTCGGTAAACTGAACAAGCTGGGCTATCAAGCCGTGGAAAGCGCAACCGTGTTCTGCAAGATGCGGGGCAACCCCTATGTTGAGCTGGTGCATTGGATGCATCAGATCCTGGCAGGGCAAGACAGCGATCTGCACCGGATTGTGGCGCATTATGATCTCGACCCCGGCAAGATCGCCGCCGAGATGACCCGGGCGCTGGATATGCTGCCACGCGGGGCCTCAACGATTTCGGACCTTTCGGATCACCTGATGGATGCGATGGAACGTGGCTGGGTCTGGGGCTCGCTGTTGTACTCGGCCAATCAGGTGCGCAGTGGCTATCTGCTGTTGGGGATGCTCAAGACTCCGGCGTTGCGTAATATCCTGACCGGGATCTCGCCCGAATTGGCCAGCATCGGCCCCGATGATCTGGCTGATAATTTCAACACGGCCACTGATGGCTCGCCCGAGGAAAGCATGAGCGCGCAGGATGGCACCAYCACYGGCGGTGGCGCGGCWCCGGGTGAGGCCTCGGATGCGATGGCGCCTGCGGCGATGGGCAAGGGCGAGGCGCTGGAGAAATTCTGCACCGATATGACCGAGCAGGCCAGGAATGGTGAAATAGACCCTATTGTTGGTCGCGATGAAGAAATCCGCCAGATTGTCGACGTGCTGATGCGCCGCAGGCAGAACAACCCGATACTGACCGGCGAGGCCGGGGTGGGCAAAACTGCAATTGTCGAAGGCTTTGCCCTGCGCATTGCCCGTGGTGATGTACCGCCCAGCCTGCATGATGTGCGGTTGCTGATGCTGGACGTGGGGCTGTTGCAGGCCGGCGCCAGCATGAAGGGCGAGTTTGAAAACCGTCTGCGGCAAGTGATCGACGAAGTGCAAGCCAGCCCGGTGCCGATTGTGCTGTTCATCGACGAGACCCACACCTTGATCGGGGCTGGGGGCGCTGCCGGTACCGGCGATGCCGCCAACCTGCTGAAACCAGCGCTGGCGCGCGGCACTCTGCGCACTATCGGCGCGACAACCTGGGCCGAGTACAAGAAATATATTGAGAAAGACCCGGCGCTGGCCCGGCGTTTCCAGGTGGTGCAGGTGGATGAACCCTCCATCCCCAAAGCGATCCTGATGATGCGCGGCATTACCTCAATGCTGGAGAAACATCACCGGGTACAGGTGCTGGACGAAGGCATTGAGGCTGCTGTCAGCCTGTCGGCACGCTATATCCCGGCACGGCAATTGCCGGATAAATCGGTCAGCCTGCTGGACACCGCCTGTGCCCGGGTGGCGATCAGCCAACACGCGGTGCCGGCCGAGGTGGACGACTGTCGTCGTCGCATCGAAACGCTGTCCACCGAGTTGGAAATCATCGGGCGTGATGAAACCGCCGGCTATGATATTGGCAGTCGGCGCGACGATGCTGAGGCGACCAAGACAGACGAAGAGGCCCGGTTGGTCATATTGGACGAGCGCTGGGATGCAGAGAAGGCGGTGATCGAAGACCTGCTCGACCTGCGCGCCAAGCTGCGCGAAGGCGCGGCGCCGGTGGATGCGCCTGCCGACAGCGAAGATGAGGCGGGGGATAGCCCGCTGGACGACGAGGCCCGCGCCGCGCTGATGCAGCAGTTGCGCGACAAAAACGCCGAACTGGAAACTCTGCAGGGGGAAAGCCCGCTGATCCTGCCGATTGTCGATTATCAGGCTGTCGCCTCGGTGGTGGGTGACTGGACCGGCATTCCGGTGGGCCGTATGGTGAACGATGAAATCGAGACCATCCTGAACCTTGAGGAACATCTGGCCAAGCGGGTGATCGGACAGGATCATGCGATGAAGATGATCGCCAAGCGTATCCAGACCAGCCGCGCCGGATTGGACAACCCGTCCAAGCCCATCGGTGTGTTCCTGCTGGCGGGCACCAGCGGCGTCGGCAAAACCGAAACCGCGCTGGCCTTGGCCGAGGTGCTGTATGGCGGCGAACAGAACGTCATCACCATCAATATGTCGGAATACCAAGAGGCCCATACGGTTAGCTCGCTGAAAGGCGCGCCTCCGGGTTATGTTGGTTACGGCGAGGGCGGCGTGCTGACCGAAGCGGTGCGGCGCAAACCCTATTCGGTGGTGCTGCTGGACGAGGTGGAAAAGGCTCACCCGGACGTGCACGAGGTTTTTTTCCAGGTCTTTGACAAAGGCGTGATGGAGGACGGCGAAGGCCGGGTGATTGATTTTAAGAACACCCTGATCCTGCTGACCTCGAACGTTGGCAGTGAATTGATCATGGACCTGTGCAGCGATCCCGACCTGCTGCCCGAACCCGAGGGCATCACCAAGGCACTACGTGATCCATTGCTAAAGGTCTTTCCGGCGGCCTTGCTGGGGCGGCTGGTCACCATCCCGTATTATCCGCTCAGCCCCGATATGATCGCCAAGATCACTGTGCTGCAGCTGGACCGGATCAAGAAGCGGGTGATGGAATCCCACGGAGTGCCGTTTGAGTTCACCGATGCGGTGGTCGATAAGATCGTTGATCGCTGCCAAGAGCTGGAGTCCGGTGGTCGCATGATTGATGCGATTGTAACCAACACCATGTTGCCCGACATCTCGGCTGAATTCCTGCGCCGCCTGATGCAGGGCAAGGAGGTCGAGAAGGTCAGTATCGACATCGCAGAGGGAGAGTTTTCCTACAGTTTTGAATGATGGGTGGCCAATTGGGGTCAATTTTTAAGGGGTAAGACGATGAAGAAAAACGCTGTACCGGAACTGACCCATAAATGGTGGAAGAAGAATAAGGCCAAGACAATGAAAACGTCTGGTCTGGGTAAGATGCTGACCCTGTATGAGGCTGCCGAAGACCAGATGGACTGGGCCAAATCGCTAAAGGCCCTGTCTGAGGTCAAGAAAAAGGTGGTGGTGGCCATTGGGTGCTGCGATTCCAAAATGCATGCCGACACCATTGCGGCGTTGAAAAAATACCCAGGCGTCATCCAGAAAAAACAGGTGGAGCTTGAGGGCAAGCTGAAGGACGAAATTGCCCGCGCCAAGGATGTGTCTTCTGCGCCTGCTCCYAAACAAAAGGTCGGCAAGGATGTGGTGATCTGGAAGCGCGACATCGGTGTCGAGGCGCTGAAAAAAGCCAAACCTAAACATATTACGTCGCTCAAAGGTTACGAGCTGAAGCTGAAACTGAACGACGATATCCTTGATGTGCTCGAGGCCGAAGACGATCTTGTCACCCCGGCCTATATGGCGGAAGACGCCGAAAAACTGGGCCAGAGGCTGATCACCGACATCGCCGGGATGCTCAATAAATTCGACGAGGCCTATGAAAAGGTCAGCGACCCCAAGGATGTCTCCAAGATCGACGCACTGCTAACCAAGCAGATGAAGACGGCGGTCGCAAAGTATCAGCCGGTGTTTGAAAAGATCCCTGAGGCGCGCTGGAAGAAATTTGTCGCCAGCAAGAAACAATACAAGCAATACAAGATCAAAACCGGGCTCGACATCACCATTGGTGTATTGTCGACGGCAGGTGGCGCGATTGCGGTGGCTGGGTCTGCGGCAACGGGTGGTGCTTCGCTGGTGCTGGGCATTGTCGGGTTGGTGCGTGGCATTGCGGCCCTGGCCAAGCAGATCCAGGACGCGGCGCGCGATGCTGAAAAGGTCGAAAAGGTGCTGAAAAGTGATCTGGATACGCTGATGAAGCGCTACCAGAATGCACAGGGTGAGGCCAAGAAAAAGACCCAAGGTGGCGCCGAAGTTGGGGCCTCGGTGCTGAAGGGAATTTTGGGCACTGATGCGCCCTTCCTGGCCACTCTGCCCAAATGCGACTCGAACTATGGCCTGTGGGACAACAAGGTTGCCGGGCTGGCGGTTGCCGGGCGCAAATTATCGGGGCAGATTATTAAGGGCCTGACCGCCTGCGACAAGCTGGACAAAATGCTGAAGGGCTCACAGGACAAAGAGGTGCGCAAGGTTCTGGCCAAGCTGCAAAAGGCACGTGCCAGTTTGGATAAGGCGCTGAACGGCTGTTCCGACATGATGAAACGGGTGTCGAATGCCGAAACCAATATGCCCAAGCTGAAACGCATGTTGGACGCACTGTCGGCGCAGAACCCGAAATACGCAGAAATCTTTGATCGGGTGTTCCCGGCGGTGGTCAACCTGACCCTTGCTGGCGCCAGTGCAGGTGTTGGGTTCGCAGGGGCAAAGAGTGTCCTTGAGAGCGTCAACACGGGTCTGGGCCTGTTCAACGAAATCGCTCTCGAAGGCAAGTCTCAGCTAGAGGCAACGCTGGGCTAACCTGTGCTGCGATAAAACGATGAGAGAGAGGGCGGCGATTGCGTCGGCCTCTTGGTTCACTGCCAAAAGACATTAGACCGATGATTGAAACTCAACCCCTTACACGCCAGGACAAGGCCCGCATTTTTGTGGAACGCGATAGCGTCAGGAATAGTATTCTTGGCGTCATCATTTTTAATGCAATTACTCTGGGGCTTAGCACGTCTTCGACGGTGACAGATCAGGTCGGCGGTTTGTTGTCGTTGATCGACCGTGCGGTGTTGGCGATTTTTGTGATGGAGCTGGCGTTCAAATTTTATGCCTACGGTTGGCGGTTTTTTGCCTCGGCCTGGAATATCTTTGACCTGCTGGTGGTCTCGGTTGGGTTGCTGCCCGACAAACAGGGGCTGTCGGCCCTACGCGGACTACGCGTGGTGCGGGCGCTGCGGTTGTTGTCAGTGGTGCCGCAGATGCGTTCGGTGGTGCAGGCACTGCTGGATGCGCTGCCCGGCATGGGCGCAGTGATCGTGATGCTGTCGATTGTCTATTACGTCTTCGCGGTGATGGCGACGCTGATGTACGGCCCGGTATTTGATGAATGGTTCGGCACTTTGGGCCGTTCACTCTATTCATTGTTCCAGATCATGACGCTGGAAAGCTGGTCGATGGGGATCGTGCGACCGGTGATGCTGGTCTACCCGATGGCCTGGATCTTCTTTGTGCCATTCATCATCATTACGGCGTTTTCGGTGCTGAATCTGTTCATTGGTCTGCTGGTCAACACCATGCAGACTGCAGTGGAAGATGATGACGAGGTCGAGTTTGAAAAGCTACGCGAATTGGTGCGGTCGGAAACGGATATTGTTGATGTGCATGTGACTGAGCTGCGCGATGAAATACGGGCCTTACGCGCGGAACTGACCACAGCACGAGGAGAGCGAAATGGCAGATAACTCGCAAAAATTCATCGCCCGAAACCGCGCGCCTCGTGTGCAGATCGAATATGATGTCGAGCTGTACGGTGCCGAGAAGAAGGTTCAGTTGCCCTTTGTCATGGGGGTGATGAGCGATCTGGTTGGCAAATCCAAGGTGGCGCAACCCACAGTGGCGGACCGTAAGTTTCTGGAAATAGACGTTGATAATTTTGACGATCGGATGAAGGCAATGGCCCCGCGCGCCGCGTTTGCGGTGCCCAATACGCTGACCGGGGAGGGCAATCTGGCGATTGATCTGACGTTTGAGAAGTTGAGTGATTTTTCACCCGGGGCGATCGCGTCCAAAGTGGATGCGCTACGGCCGCTGTTGGAAGCACGCAGCCAGCTGACCAATCTGATGGCCTATATGGATGGCAAAGTGGGTGCCGAGACGCTGATTGAAACAATTCTGGGCGATACGGCCCTGTTGTCGGCCTTGTCATCGGATGCGCCAGGTGCTGAGGCTGGTATGGCGGCGGCGTTGGATAGCCTTCGCGGTGTTTCACCACCCGAAGCTGAGCCGGATAAAAGCAGCGATATTCTGGCAGACCTGAGTGCCCAAGCGCCGGAAAGTCATCCGGAGGTAGATGCTTTGGATACGGCACTGTCCAGTCTTGCTGCGGTGAAAATTGTTGAAACACCTCAGGATCAAAACGCTGAAATTCTAGATTCTCTAGCCGCGCAGGACGTGGTCGAGGACGTAGATACCAGTGCCGCGGATGCGTTGGAAAGCCTGGCTGCTGTTGAGATTCAGGATGCTCCCGAAGATGACAGCGCTGATGTGTTGAGTGACCTTGCTGGGCAGGATGTGGAGGACGTTGATCAAGATGAAGGGGATGAGGATCTGACTGCTTTGCTGGGCGCTTTGGATGACTCGGCTGAGGAACCGGAGTTGGATGTGCTGGGGGATGCGCTGGACAGTCTGGAGGCCCCCGATAATGCAGAACGGCCAGAAGAAGCATTGGACGATCTGCTGGGCACTCTTGATGTTGAAGACACAGATGCGGACAGCGCGAATGCGCTGCTGGATGATGTTTTGGGAGAGAGCTTGCAAGAGGATGAACCGGCGAATGATGATGGGGTTAATGACCTGCTGGCGGATTTGGATGGCGGTGACGAAGATGCTCTGTCCGGGTCCGATGATGCATTAAGCAGTGATGAGACCGGAGAAGGCTCCGAGATTGATTTGGACGATCTGCTGGGGGATTTGACCGATGACGACGACGATGATCTGGATGGGTTGCTGTCGGGGCTTGAGGAGGATGCCGCCGAAGAGGGGGAACCGGATGGCGGTGATGACTTGGATGATTTGCTGGGCGATCTGACCGGGGATGACAGCGAATTGGATGCGCTGCTGGGCGACGATGCCGATACCGAGGGCGATGACGGGGATCTGGATTTGGACGACCTGTTGGGCGGGTTGGATGACGGTGGTGATGACGCCGCTGTTGATCTGGATGATTTGCTTGGCGATCTAGGCGGTGGTGATGACATTGCCGCGACCGCCGCGCCGGATGGGGTCACCCCGACCGAAGATCCGGAGTTTGCCTATGGCACCATAAGTGCGGACCGGCCCGAGCCGCAAAAGCTGATACGAAAGCGGTTCCGATTGGCGATATTGGGCGACTTCTCGGGGCGGTCGGCCAGGGGGATGGTTGAGATCGGCGATGATCTGGCGGCGCGGCGGGCGGTGATTTTGGACCCTGACACCATCGACGATGTGATCSRSRSCTWYGMMRMMSARTKSSYSSYSSYKRWTGGCCGAGATGGCACCGGCATGGCGATAAAACTGGGTGAGCTGGACGCTCTGCACCCGGATGAGCTGTACGAGAACGTGGAATTGTTTTCGGAACTTGTGGGCCTGCGCAAGCAGTTACAAAGTGGCGTGACGGCGGATCACGCGGCCAAAACCCTGCGCGCCTGGGGTGAGAAACACGGCACCCGCGTCAAACCTCCAAAACCGAGATCGGGCGGCAATGCGGTGCCGGCTGATCGGCGGCTTAGTGCCTTTCAACAGCTGATTGGTGATGCCGAAAACCAGTTGGGACAGGCCTCGCCGGTGCAGGATCTGCTGGCGCGTGTGGTTGGCCCACATATCCGGGCCCTGCCCGATGCCGATGTGACCGCGATGATGGGCGCGGTGGATGCGGCGCTGTCGGATGCCATGCGCATGGTGCTGCACCACCCGGAGTTTCAATCGCTTGAGGCGCAGTGGCGCTCGCTGGATCTGATTGCCCGCTCGGTTGAGGTAGACGACACGCTGGACGTGATACTATATGATATATCAGCCGAGGAACTGGCCGCCGACCTGGCCTCGGTCGAGGATCTGGCTGACAGCGGGTTTGTCAGATTGCTGACCGGTGAGCCGCTGGATGAGGAAAATGGCCGTGGCGGATATTCAGCGCTGATCGGGCTGTACCAATTCGAAGAAACCCCACCCCATGCCGAGTTGCTGGGGCGGATCGCGCGGGTGGCGGCACATGTGGATGCGCCGTTCTTTGCGGCGATTTCACCGGCTTTTTTGGAAACCGAAAAGGCAAAATTGCCCGGCGTGGTGACCGAGGCTTGGGATACTCTGCGCGGCATGGCCGAGGCGGGGCATCTGGGACTGGTGGCGCCGCGGTTCATGCTGCGTCGTCCATATGGTGCCAAGAGCGAKCCGATTTACGAGTTTAAATTTGAGGAGTTCACTGAAACCGAAGGTCTGCGCGGCATGCTCTGGGCCAATCCGGTGGTGTTGGTGGCGATCCTGCTGGCTCGCTCGTTCAAGCAAAACGGCGCCTCGATGTCGCTGGGCAAAATCATGTCGCTGGGTGATATACCGTTTCATTACGTCAATGACCGTTACGGCGATCAGGTGGCGTTGCCCTGCACCGAGCGTAATATCAACTTGGACAAGATTGCACTGGCGCAAGAGCGTGGGTTCATGGCGGTGTCCGCGGTCAAGGGCCGCGATGAAATCCGCCTGACCTCGTTTGGATCGGTCGCAGGTGGTGAAATCCTGGGACCTTGGACTGGTGCACCGCCACCCAAACCATCGCCGCCTGACCCAAAACCTGCCGCTGCTACTGATGACGATGACAGTGGCGATGATCTTGATGATCTGGGTCTGGATGATTTAGGCTTGGATGATCTGGACCTTGGCGGCGATGACGACGGCGATAGCAGCCTGGATGATCTACTGGCAGGGTTTGGCGACGACGATGGTAGTGACGATGACGATGGCATGGATGCCGAACTGGCTGCCTTATTGGACGATTTATGATGCGATTTATTAGTGAGTTAACATATTTTTTGCGCCCGGTTTTCCCCGGTGAAAGGAGGCGCCATGGCCGAAAGTAAACCACATGAGCATAGTCTGGTCTGGATGTCCGGCAGCTATAAGGCCCGCGAACTGCTGTTGAAACGTGCGATTGTGCGCGAGGGCCTGAGCAAACTGACCGAGACCACGGTTGAGTTCCAGTCCAAGAACAAAGCGGAGAAATTGGATCAGATCGTGGGTCACACCATGAACCTGCATGTGCAGACCGAGGATGGGACGGATCAAAAGTTCTCGGGCCTGTGTATCTCGGTTGAAAATCTGGGGATGCGCGATGGCTACGGCCATTACGTGGCCGAGGTGCGGCCTTGGTTCTGGCTGCTGACACGGACGCAGGATTGCCGGGTGTTTCAGAACATTTCGGCGGTCGATATCATCAAGCAGATCTTTAACGAATACGGGTTCAGCGATTTCCGGGATCGGTTGAGCGGCAGCTATGAGGAACGCGAATATTGCCTGCAATACCGGGAAAGCGATTTTGATTTCATCTGCCGCTTGATGGAGGAAGAGGGGATTTATTATTACTTCGACAGCACCGGTGACAAAAATGCCGCCGAGAAATTGGCGCTGTGCGATGGCATTAGCGGTCACTCGCCGATCAATGGCACATCCACGGTGGAGTTTCATGCACGCGACGATGCTGACCGTCGGCGCAAGGATCATATTGCGGAATGGGGCCGAGAGGAAATCCTGACCAAGGGCAAGGTGACGTTGAATGATTTTGATTTTCTGTCGCCAACGGCGGATCTGAAGGTCAACAACAAGATCGAAAAAGGCAGTCATACCCACAAGACTTTCGAAGTCTATGACTACCCCGGCCACTATCGCAAGAACTCGGGGCTGGGCAATACGCAGGCGCGGGTGCGGATGGAGGCAGAGGCGATCCGGCACAAACGCTGGCGCGGCGCGTCAAGCGTGCGGACATTGGGCACAGGTTATACCTTTAAATTGAAGAACCATCCCGAACGCGAAGCCAACGCCGAGTATCTGGTGGTGGATGCGGTGCATTATCTGCAGGTGGCTGGGGATTTTGCCGAGCGTGAGACCCGGCGCGGGTCGGGCAAAGATCGCAAAGAGATGCGTCATGACCTCAAGGCCAAGAACATGGAGTTTCACGAAGAGATGAAGGGCGACGCTTATGCCTCGACCTTTGGCGCCATTCCCAAACAGGACCAGTACCGTGCGCGTCTTACCACACCCTGGCCTGAGATTGCCGGGCTGCATACGGCCACCGTCACCGGCCCAAGTGGTGAGGAAATCTGGACCGACGAACATGGCCGCATCAAGGTGCAGTTTCATTGGGACCGAGAAGGCGAAAACGACGAGAAATCCTCGTGTTTTGTACGGGTGGTGACGCCCTGGTCCGGTAAGGGCTGGGGTATGGTGGCGGTGCCGCGCATCGGCCAAGAAGTGGTGATCCAGTTCGAAGAGGGTGACCCTGATCGGCCAATCTGCACTGGCATGTTGTACAACAAGGATACCATGCCGCCTTATAACTACCCGGATGATCAAACCCAGATGGGGTTCAAAACCAATTCCTCCAAGGGCGGCGGTGGCTATAACGAGTGGATGTTCGAGGACAAGAAAGACGCCGAGATGATGCGCGTACAGGCGCAGAAAGATCATCAGATGCTGGTCAAGAACAAGTCGGTGATAACCATTGGTGTCGATGAAATTGACGCCGGTGCCCATGACGAAGATGGGTGTCTAAGTCAGGTTGTCAAACAGCATGTGACCGAGACACTGCTGAAGGGGGATCACTACTTCACGATTGAGACGGGCAGTCAGGAAATCGAGATCAAGACCGATAAGACCCAAACCATCGAAGGTAAACACACCAAGACCATCACCGGCAACGATGCAACCACGGTGAAAACTGGCAATATGACGGTGGATGTCAGCTCGGGTAAGATCGAGATGACAGCTGCCATTGAAATTTTGCTTACGGTTGGCGGATCTTCGATTAAGATCGATAATTCAGGGGTGACGATCAAAGGACCCATGATCAAGATCGAAGGCACTGCGATGGTTGAGGCCAAAGCGCCTATGACCACGGTGAAAGGTGACGCCATGCTGACCCTCAAGGGCGGCCTGACGCTGATTAACTAGGTGGGACAGATGACGACGACGTTTAATGATCTTGTGAAAATGCCAGCTGACCCGGTGGCAAAATTGCTGTCGCGGGCCAATGTCATGCTGAAAACACCGCTTGAAGCGCCGCCAACAGCCGGGGCCTCTGAGGTGTTGAAAGAGTTGTTTGACAAGGGGGCACTGGTGGATTTGTTGCGGCTGCTGGCGATTTTGCTCCCCCCCCGCGAACGGGTCTGGTGGGCCTGTATGGCAGCGCGGGATTACATTGGGCCGCGCTCGGACAATGATCCGCCATCGCTGACCGCTTCCGAGGCGTGGGTCTATGAGCCCTCGGAGGAAAACCGCGATGCGGCGCGGATCTCGATGGATAACGCCTATGTCGATGATGACACGGTGAATTGTGCGCTGGCGGTGCTGTATAGTGACGGCACTCTGGGGCCGGGGGATCTGAAACAATATCCAGCGCCAGCCGGTGCCTCGGAAACCGCAGCGTTTGCCATGAATATGGTGGCCTTGTCTGAATTGTCTGATAAGTTTGAAGAGCATGGCCGTGTTTTGGTCGAGCGTGCGCTGAATATTGGGCGCGGTGGTAACGGGCAAATGGACTCTGTTCACGCCCTGGAAGACCACAAGTAACGAGGAGGAAGGTTGCCTATGGGAATGCCCCAAGCACGATTGCTGGATCTGCACGCCTGCATGTTGCCCTCGGTGCCGCCGCCGCCGGTGCTGCCGGTGCCAACACCGATTTTGCCACCCTGTGCTGTGACTGTGCTTGTCGGGAAGTTTCCTGCGGCCCGGGTCACGGACATGTGTACTGCGGCGCCGCCGCATCCCATCGTCAAAGGCTCAATGACCGTTTTGATTAACATGCTCCCGGCTGCGCGGATTTTGGATAATGCGGCCTGTGGAGGCATGATCGTCAAAGGCGAGTTTACTGTCTTGGTCGGAGGATAACGCCACCCATGGCAGTGACACTGAAATTCCAAAGCTCGGGCACCATTCCCGGTGATGCGGCGCCAGTGCCAATGCGTGGGCCCAGCCTGACGGTGGGGCGCGGCGACAGCAATGACCTAGTGCTGCCCGATCCCGACCAGATGCTGTCGCGCCATCACTGCGTGATCGAGGATCACAATGGCAATGTGGTGGTGGTTGATCTCAGCTCCAACGGTACTTTTCTGAACTATTCCAAAATCCCGCTGGGCCGCACCCCAACCCCGTTGAACAATGGCGATGTCCTGTGTGTCGGCAATTATGAGATGGTGGTCGAAATCCGCAATGAGCTGGCGGAGGTTGGTGATATGATCGCTGCCCCGGCAGCGCAGGCGCCAGTCTCGCACGGAATGGCTGAGAATGCGCCGGACCCGCTGAAACTGCTGGATGATGTTGGGCCAGGTGGGGATTTTCTGGATGATCTTCTGGGCACGCCGACGCCAACCGGCCCATCGCTGATAAACCCGGTGGATCCGATCGACGATTTATTGCCGCCCATGGGTGAAGAGGAAGATCCGTTTTTCCAAAAACCCGTTGACGGACGCGAGGGCGAAGGCGCCAGCCTGCCCAGTCACAACCCTTCGGCACAGGATGCTTTTGCACCCCAAGTGGCACAGCCTTCTGCGGCGATCCCGGATGATTGGGATGATGATTTTTTGTCTGGCGTCGACGACGAGACCGCGGTGGAACCAGAGCAAACCCCTGCCACAGCGGCGCCCGAACAAACTGCACCTGCACCACCACCAGAACCGCCGGTTGCCCCTGTTGAACACCCCCCAGCCGAGGTGGTCTCTGCCACAGAACCCGAGCAAGCCCCGCCAGATGGTGTTGAACAGGGTGAGGCAATTCAGGTGTTTCTGGGTGGTTTGGGTATTGAAGACTTGCAGCTTGATGCCGAGGAACAGCAAAACACGCTGGCCCGCATGGGGCGGGTGATGCGAACTTTGATCACGGGCCTGCGTGAAATTTTGATGACTCGCGCCTCGATCAAGTCCGAATTTCGCATTGAGCAGACGATGATTTCTGCTGGTGGTAACAACCCATTGAAGTTCTCGATCACCCCCGAACAGGCGATCGAGGCGATGGTGCGCCCGGCGACCAAGGGCTACCTGAGCCCGGAAAGTGCCGCCGAACAGGCGCTGAACGATATCAAGGCGCATGAGGTTGCTATGATGACCGGCATGGAGGCGGCGCTAAAAGGCGTGTTGGCGCGGCTGGATCCCAAGGTGCTGGAGGCCCAAATTCAAGACAAGGGGGGAATTAGTGGCCTCTTGAAGGGCAAAAAGGCGCGTTATTGGGACGTCTACGAACAGCTGTACTCCGAGATTTCGGACCAAGCTGAAAATGATTTTCACGATCTGTTCAGCCGCGAATTTGCGCGGGCCTACAAGCAGCAACTGGACAGACTAAAGAAATAATCGGCCCCAGTGTCGAACTAGGAAGAGGAGAGCCAGGTGTCCTGGGACAGTAAAGTGCTTTGGACCGAGGGGTTGTTTTTGCAGCCGCATCATTTCCAGCAGTCGGATCGTTACACCGAGGCTTTGGTCACCGGGTTGGCGCGCCGAATGCGCCCCTATGCCTGGGGGGTGAACGGGCTGGAGATCGACCATGAGGCGCTGAAGGTTGGCCAATTTGCGCTGAAAAGCTGCGAGGGTCTGACCCATGATGGCACCGTATTCCGGGTGCCGATGGCCGATNCGCACCCGCCGGCGCTGGAAGTTCCAACCACGGTCAAGGATTGTGTAGTCTATCTGACCGTGCCGCAGCGGCGTCAGGGCGCGGCTGAGGTGGATCTGTCGGGCGCTGAAATGTCGGCCAGCCGGTTGCGCCCGGCCAAGCAAGAGGTCAGCGACGTCACCAGCAGCGAGCGCAAGCCGGTGGATCTGGACGTCGGCAAGATGCGACTGCAATTTGCCCTGGCGGTGGATGATCTGGCTGACCGGCTGTCGGTGCCGGTGGCGCGTATTATCGAGGTTCGCCCCGACAAGGAAATCATCCTGGATCAGGCCTTTATCCCCTCGTGTTTGGATGTGCGTGCTGCGCCCGCGCTTGCTGGGTTCCTGCGCGAGCTGGAAGGGCTTTTGGCGCATCGAATGGAGGCACTGGCCGGGCGATTGGCCGAGAGTGGTTCTGCCCGTGGGGTGGCCGAAGTGTCAGATTTCATGCTGCTGATGGTGGTTAATCGGATGCTGCCGGTGGTGCGCCATATGGCGCAGATCGAAAACCTGCACCCCGAGACACTGTTTGTCACCTGCGCCGCGCTGGCCGGGGAATTGTCGGTGCTGATGTCGACGGACAAACAAGTGCCCAAGTTTCCACCCTATACTCATGATGATCTGAGTGCCTGTTACGCGCCGCTTATTCGCACTCTGCGGCAGTATCTCAGCTCGGTGCTGGAGCAGACCGCGATTCCGATTAAGCTGGAGGCGCGCAAATACGGTATCTCGGTTGGGGTGAYYSMSRAYYSCRAWSWKSWKGSCWWKGYMRRRTKKSWRMTRRYKKTRRWSGYTKWCRTWMSSGYCSAMRWCSYRMRSCGCCACTTTGCCGGTCAGGCCAAGATTGGCCCGGTCGAGGAAATTCGCCAGCTGGTCAATTCGGCACTGCCAGGGATCACACTGCGGCCTTTGCCGGTGGCGCCCCGGCAGATCCCCTATCACGCTGGCGTGGTGTACTTTGAGATGGACGGGGACAGCCCTTATTGGCGCAAGATGACCACGTCGGGTGGTATCGCGGTGCATGTATCGGGGCAGTATCCGGGGCTAAAGATGGAACTTTGGGCCATTCGCAATAATTGAGACAGGGAGAGAACATGGGCGATTTCGACGACCCGTTTGCGGAGCCAAATGACACCGAAAAGACGGTGATCAGACCGAATCCGGGTGGCCGACGGACGGCAGTGCCGCAGTCCTCTCCACCAGTCTCGGACCCAGCGACTGTGCCTTCGGCAGCGGGGAGTGATGCCTTTGGGGTGCCGCAGGCCGCCGCTTCGGCTGCCTCTGCGCCTGCGTTGGCTCCAAGCAAGGCATCTCAGATGGMRCWSWYSSSGRYSAAMYARCYGNCMGCCYRYRYSRYSAMGCKGYNTNCCCTGATCAGYCGTATTCGCAAYCGYGCCCAGCATATGGACCCGGATAAGCTGCGCCAAAGCGTGGTGGCCGAGGTGCGCGGGTTTGAAAACCGCGCCTTGCAGGCGGGCATCGCGGCGCAGACGGTCRAAATCGCCCGCTATGCCATGTGCGCGACGCTGGATGACGTGGTGTTAAACACGCCCTGGGGTGGCCAGTCCAGCTGGGGGTTGCAATCAATGGTTGGCACCTTCCACCGTGAAACCGTTGGTGGCGACCGGTTCTATGACCTGCTGGCGCGGCTTGAAAAGGAACCGGGCGGCAATATCGACATGCTGGAGTTCCTGTATATGTGCATGTCGCTGGGATTTGAGGGCCGGTTGCGGGTTGAACAGGGCGGATCCGAGAAACACATGCAAATTCGCGGCGCATTGGCGCGGATCATCCGGGCGCAACGTGGGCCGGTTGAACGGGATCTGGCGCCGCATTGGCAAGGGTTGAAAAAACCATTCAAGGCACTGTCGGCCTGGCGGCTGGTGTGGATTGCGCTGACCGTCACCGCCCTGTTGCTGGGGGTGCAGTTTGTTGGCCTGTCCTGGGCGTTGTCAAACCAGACCGAGCGGGTGATCGGCCAGTTGTCGATTGTCGATGCAGGGCCCGTGGCGGAACTGGAACGCCGCGCGCCGCCACCGCCACCGCCACCGCCTACGCCCACCGTCGAGGACCAGATTGCCAAGGTCTCGGGGTTTCTGGAGCCGGAGATTGCCGAGGGCATCGTCGAGGTTTTCCAAAAGGGTAACACGTTGATCATTCGTCTGGCCGGGTCGGGGATGTTTGGATCGGGATCAGACAAGTTGCAGCCCGATTTTGAATCGCCGGTGAACCGGTTGGCGCAGGCATTGAATGACGAAAAAGGCGCGCTGATTGTGGTCGGGCATTCGGACAACGTGCCGATTCGCTCTTCGCGGTTCCCGTCAAATATGCATCTGTCGCTGGCACGGGCTAAATCGGTGATGGCCGGAATGGCCGAGGTGTTGAATGACCCGGATCGTCTGTCTGCCGAGGGTCGCGCCGACAAGGAACCGCTGGCCGACAATGGCACCCGCGCGGGTCGTGCCCGCAATCGTCGTATCGAAGTTTTGTGGGTACAGGAGAGTGACCAATGATCCGCCGCTATATTGTTCCATTGTTCAAATCCATTTATTCGCTGTTGCTGATATTTGCGACGGTGTTGTCCGTCTGTGTCTGGTTCTTTTCTCCTTTCATTGGTGGTGAAGAATGGCGGCCCTTTGACAGTGTCACCTCACGGGTTGTCACCATCTCGTTGATTTGGACTTTCTTCCTGCTACTGATCATTTTCATCTTCTGGCGTCGACGGCGCAAAGATCGGCAGATGAGCGACGAGATTGCCGAGTCGGTGGACACCAGTGAGGACGACGTTCTGGCTGAAGAGCTCGGCGAGCTGCGTGGCAAGTTCAAGCAAGCGATGGTCGAGCTGCGCAAATCCAAAAATGGGCGGCGTCACCTGAACGATCTGCCTTGGTACGTGATGATCGGCCCTCCGGGCGCGGGCAAGACCACGGCGATTGTCAATTCCGGGCTGCAATTTCCACTGGCGGATAAGCTGGGTAAGGCGGCGATTGGCGGTGTCGGGGGGACGCGTAACTGCGATTGGTGGTTCACCAATGATGCGGTGCTGATCGACACAGCCGGCCGCTACACCACGCAGGAAAGCGATGCCGAGGCGGATAATGCCGCCTGGGTTGGCTTTCTTGGGCTGCTCAAGAAATACCGCAAACGGCAGCCGATCAACGGCGCCATCGTTGCGATTTCGCTGTCGGACCTGTCGCTGCAGGATGAGATGACCCAAAAGGGCCATGCTCAGGCGGTGCGCCGTCGGTTGTCGGAACTGCGCGAACGTCTGGGGGTGCGGTTCCCGGTCTATGTGCTGTTCACCAAGGCCGATCTGATCGCTGGCTTTAGCGAATTCCATGACACATTGGGTAAGGAAGACCGCGAACAGGTTTGGGGCTTCACCCTGCCACTGCCCAAGGGCAAGAAGGAAGAGCCATCGATATCACGCTTTGATGAAGAGTTTGCCCTGCTACTGGCGCAGCTGAACGCCCAACTGCTGGAGAAAATGCAGGGTGAGACTGACCACCAACGGCGGGCGCTGATTGCAGGGTTCCCGGCGCAGGTGGCCTCGGTCCGTTCGGTGGCGCGGGATTTCCTGAACGAGGTGTTTCAGGACAACCGATATGACCAGCGACAGATGCTGCGCGGGGTGTATTTTACATCCGGCACCCAAGAGGGGACGCCGATTGACCGGCTGATGCTGGGCATGGCGCAGACTTTTGGTATTGGGCGGCAGGCGATTGGCACCGGCCAGGGCACCGGGCGGTCGTTTTTCCTGACCCGGTTGTTCGAAGGGGTGATGTTTCCCGAGGCCGGTCTGGTGTCGGCGGATGACAAGGTGGAACGCCGCTATTGTTGGACCCGGCGGGTGGCAATCACCGCAACCGTTTTGGTGGCCTTGGGCACCGGGGGGCTGTGGGTCCGCTCGTATCTGAAAAACACCAATTTGATCGAAGAGGCCGAGAGCCAAGTTGCGGCCTATCAGGCGGCGGCGGCGACTCTGCCGCCCAGCCCGGTGGGGGACACCGATCTGGTGCCGGTGGTGGCAGCGCTGAACCTGTTGCGGGATCTGCCTGCCAACCCGGTTTTGTCCGATCCCAAGCCAGAACGTGAAATGACCTATGGGCTATATCAAGGCGAGGTAATTGGCACCCAAGCTGCCCAGACCTACCGCGCGGCGTTGAACCAGCGATTGCTGCCCCGGCTGTTGGTGCGGTTGGAAGAGCAGATTTCTGGCAATATCAACAACTCGGACCTGCTTTACGAAGTGTTGAAAATCTATTTGATGCTGGGGCTACAGGGGCCGATGAACCAGGATTTGATCAAGGAATGGATGCGGCTCGATTGGGAGCTGGTGGCCTATCCTGGTATTGCCCGCGCGCAGTTGCGGAGTGATCTGATGGACCATCTGACCGCCTTGCTGTCGCAACCGATGGAAGAGGTGGCGCTGAACGGGCCGCTGATCGAGCAGGTCCAAAACCTGTTGTCGGAATTGCCACTGGCGCAGCGGGTCTATAACGGCATCGTCAATTCCAACACTGCCACACAACTGCCTAAATGGCGTCTGACCGAAGCGGGTGGACCTTCGGTGAAACGGGTGCTGGTGCGCAGTTCGGGCAAGCAATTGAATGACGGGATCGAGGGTATTTTCACCTATGACGGGTTCCACAATGTGTTCCTGCCCGAGGCGGTCAGTGTTTCAGAACGGGTGCAACGTGAAGCCTGGGTGCTGGGGCAACGCAGTGAAGAAGAGCAAAGCACCGCAGTGCTGTTGGCGCTGAGCCGTGATGTGCTGGATTTGTATTACAACGACTATATCACCCGCTATGACACCATGCTGGGAGATGTCGATATCATTCCGCTGGAATCTCTTAGCCATGCGGTTGAGATCACCAATGTGCTGTCGGGGCCAACCTCACCCATCGTCAATATCCTGACTGAGGTGTCCAATGAAACCCGACTGGCCGAGGATCGTTCCGCTTTGGACGCTGCGGCATTATCGGGCGGTGCGTCTCGGGTGGCGGCGATTGAAGCGCGGTCGAATCTGTCGATCCAAGGGCAGATTTTGCTGGAGGCACTGGTTCAATCTGCCGCGGATGCCGAAGGGGTGCCGCCCAAGCCTCCCGGCTCTTATGTACAAGAGCGGTTTCAATGGTTGCACACTCTGGTGGAACGGCCCGAAGGTCAGCCGTCGCAGCTGGATGACCTGATGGTGTCGCTGCAATTGGTCTATCAAGAGCTGAACAAAATGTCGTTTAGTGGCGTAGCCGCAGGTGGTGAGGCGCTGTTGCAGTTCCAGCAATCTGCCTCACGGATCGACGGACCGGTGCAGCGGTGGGCCTCGCAGATTTCTTCCGGATCATCCGGGATTACCTCCGAGGGCACCCGTGCTTCGATCAATGCCCGCTGGCAAGCCTCGGTGCTGCCGTTCTGTACGCAGGCGCTGGACAATCGCTATCCCTTCAACCGGCGTGCGCGGGCGGATGTGGCGATGGCAGATTTTGCCAAGCTGTTTTCGCCCGGGGGCCTGATTGACGGGTTCTTTAACGAAAACCTGGCGAAATATGTTGATACCCGCAGTCGCCCCTGGACCTGGAAACGGGTCAACGACGTGGATCTGGGGATCAGCCCGGCGGTGCTGGTGCAGATGCAATATGCCGCTGAAATTCGCGACGCGTTTTTTGCGGCGGGGCCAGTACCGGCGGTGCAATTCCAGATCACCCCCAAGGCGCTGGACCCCAAGGCCAAAGAAGTACTGTTGGAAATCGACGGTGTGCAGGTCGCCTATAGCCACCGCTCGGGCCAGCCGACACCGGTGGCAGTGACCTGGCCCGGATCAGTTGGACTGGCGCGTATTACTCTGTCGCCGAAAAAACGTGACAATGAAAATACCATGTCGCGGGATGGGCCCTGGGCCTGGTTCCGGTTGCTCGATTCGGCCGAGGTGCGGCGCACCAATGTGTCGGACCGCCGACGGGTGAATTTTCGGATCGGCGGTCGGTTGGCGCTGTTTGAGTTGCAGTCGGGATCGGTGATCAATCCCTTTGCCCTGCCGGCCATGGCAAAATTCAGCTGCCCCAAGTCGATGTGATGGCTATGGGGTTTGGTGCCTTTGGCAAGATGCCCTCGGTTGGAGATTTCTTCCGGCTGACGCCACCGCCGGGATTTGTCCGGGTCTGGGATGAGTGGTTGCAGGGACTTTTGCTGGCCGGGCAGGGAGTGCATGGCCCCTATTGGGATGGCTATTACATGTCGGCACCAATTTGGCGGTTCACGCTGGCCCCCGGGCTGGCGGGCGCGGAAAAGGTGATTGGGGTGCTGATGCCCTCGGTGGATCGGGTTGGGCGGCGGTTTCCGCTGWCGCTGATGGCAGCGTTGCCCACTCCGGGGCCGGCAGGTTTGGATCACCTGGCCGAGACGGCACTGTTTGAACAGCTTGAGGATCTGGCCCTAGCGGCACTGGAGGACAGCATGACACAGGAAAAACTGTCTCAGGGGTTGGCCAAATTTGTTGTCCCAACCCAGCGCGCCCATCCTCCGTTACGCGGTGCCGAGGGCTGTATGGTGATGACCAGCGCGCGCAGTCCTGCTGCCTTGTCCTGCCTTTTGGCCGGCGATTTACTGGATCAGAAAATCAAAGGTGCCAGCCTGTGGACTGCTATTCTGGATGGGGTGCCACGCCTGATGATTTGCCAGGGACTACCCAGCGGCAACGCAGCCCAAGGGTTGTTTGATCTGGCAGCGCCAATTTGGAGCGAGGCACGACCGTTATGAGCCAGTTTCACACCTATCGCTACACGGTGCAGACCCATGTCGGGCTCAAGCGCAAAGTCAACGAAGACGCGGTTCTGGCGTTGCCAGAACATGATATCTGGCTGGTTTCGGATGGAATGGGGGGGCATCAGGCCGGTGATTTTGCCAGCCGTGCCGTCGCTGATGCGGTGGCAATGATCTCACCAGGACTGGACCCGGCAGCCCGGATGCATGCCCTGCGCGACGCGATTCAAGGCGCGCATCAAATGATCAAGGCCGAAACTGAGGCACGTGGCTCCGGGGTAATTGGTGCGACCGTTGTGGCGCTGATGATGGCAAACGGGCATTTTGTCGGGCTGTGGGCTGGTGACRGCCGCATTTRCCGACTGCGGGACGGTTTGATTGAAATGCTGACGATAGATCATTCGGCGGTTGCTGAATATGTGCTGGCGGGGCGGATGACCTGGGACGAGGCCGAACAGCACCCGCAATCCAACGCCATCACCCGTGCGGTGGGGGTTGGGGACGTGCTGGAGTTGGACAAAATTCGTGGCCAGGCCCAGGCTGGGGACCGGTTTTTGATTTGCTCGGACGGGCTGACAAAATACGCCACCTTTGCCATGCTACAAGACGTTTTGAGTACCACCCCAATCGAAACTGTGGTTGAACGGCTGATTCAAATTGCGCTAACAGGCGGAGGCGCTGACAATATCTCGGCGATTGTGGTGGATGTGCTGTAATAGCCGGAAAATTCGAATGTTCCGTGTTAGGGTAGCGCCGTGACTAGAATTTGACTGTCCAGAGACAAAATCCGCCCCGCATCGGCTTCAAAACTGGATTGTAGCGCTTGAGCAAAACCCACCGCGCTTTCTGAAGTGGGGCGCATTCCGTCAAACAGCGGTGCCGAAGAGTGCAGCACCAGCACTTTGCTTTTGCCAAGCGAGCTGTCATCAACCCTAAAAGCAATGCCACCCCCAGTCGACGCGGCGTCCAGCCCAAAGGCCACCCGTACCCTTACCTCACCGCTGCGTCCCTTGCGCAATGTCTCGACCGAACTGTCCGGGCGCGAGATATTGGGCAGCAGGTGGAACACATTGCCCGACACGTCCAGGATCGATACCGTCAAATAGCCAGCGGTGATTTCGGCGGGTATTATCACGTCGATCACCGGATTTTCACCAACAAAAAAGCGCCCCGAGGGGTTTGGCTCGTTGCGGTCCCCGACGGTAAAGGCAATTGAAATTGCGCTTGCCGGTGCTTTGGGCAGGTGTTGCTCAATCAGACAGAGGCTGGGGTTTAGAACCTCCAGGTCCAGCACCACCTTGCGCTCGCCTGCCATAGCGCGCAGCGCATCAAACAGGCCAACCCGGGTGGCAGTTTCGGCCACTGGTCCGGTCACGGTGATGATATCCTCTGGGCCATAGCCTTCAATCGAGCCTGTCAGCGGCACCGAGAGCAAACCACAATCGCTTTTGGCCTGTAATATGGCAAGGACATCAGCAAGGGGCAGAATTGGCAGCACAAAGGTGAAATCCGCCTTGCCTTGCAGCGCGCCGGGCAGGCCCGCGTCAAAAACTGCGTTCAACCGCGCCAATATCTCAGGGTCCGCAGTGGTTCCGGTCAGTCTGGCCTTGTTGTTGGAGACCACAAAACGCCATTCATCAAGTTCTCCCAAGGGCTGCAATGTGGCAATCACATCCTCGCCCCAGCTGCTGACAATCTCGCCCGAGGCTAGGGTCACATCGGCCTCACCCACCAGCGCAGTGAGAGCCTCACGGGTGGCTTCGGATGGCATGTAGCCAACCGCCTGCGCCTCCCCGTCGGGGGTCTTTTCGACGATCAAGGTATAGGGATTAGCGGGCGGATAAGCCGTCGGCAGAAAGCCATCAAATAGGCCCGAGAAATAGCCGCCGACAGCTGCTGCAATCAGCACGAGACTCAGGCCAGCTGCCAGCAGTGGTCCTCGCGAAGGGCGGGGTGCAGGTGATGGAGCGGCAGGTTTGGGTTTGTCGGATGGAAACGCGATTACCGTGGCCTCGTTTGCGTGATCACTTACCAAGTGGGGATCCGCAACGGCTGGTACAGACCCCGGTTTTTCTAGATAGGCCAGAACAGCGGTGGCGCTGGCCAGGCGTTTGTCCGGATCAGGTTCGCACATGTGTTCGATCAGCCCTTTTAGGGGCTGCGGTACTCCAGAGGTATCCAATGGTTTCTGCTTGTTCTCTACCACTTCCATCGGGTTCGCACCCAGATTAGGTGCCACGCCACGGAAATTGGCCAGCAGCAGCGCCCCTAAGGCATAGATATCGGCCCGGGCATCGGTGTTGCCGCCTAACTGTTCCGGCGCAGCATAAGAGTATTTACCGGCAAATTCATTGCCTACAATAGTTTGCGCGCCGGGGTTGGTGTCTTTGGCGATGCCAAAATCGATAATCACCGCCTGCGCAGGATCACCGCCACGCAGGATGATATTGTCGGGGCTTAGATCGCGGTGAACGATATTGCTAGCATGCGCCGCTTGCAGCCCCTCGGCCACCCGGCGACAGACAATCAACAGATCTTCGGCCGCCATCGGCCCCTGTTTTAGCTTTTTATCCAGACCCGGCCCATCAACGAAATCCATCAGCAGATAGATGTGGCCATCGGGGGTGCGGTGGTTTTCAGAATAGCGCACCACTGCATCGTGGCGGATCTCGCGAATGTTCTCTTCGCGGGCCATCAAAACAGTGAAATCTTCGTTGCCGGCCAGTTCCTGCTTTAGCACCTTGAGCGCCACCAGGTTGCCCGAAATTTCCGAGCGTGCCTTATAGACATCCGACGTCCCACCACGGCCTAACAGGGCCTCGATGCGATAGGTGTTGTTCAGCAAGTCACCGGGCTGAAACAGATCGCCAGGGCGCGATTCCATCATGGCGCCCTCCCCGGCGCAGGTGCAGGGTGAAAAGCGCGCGAAACTCTAGCCAAGGGCTTGGAATTCAACCCGGCGGTTGATGTCAGCACGTGGATCGTCACCATCAAACGGGGCGGTTTCACCCATGCCGATGGCTTTGAGCATCGTCTCATCAATACCGCAGGCCGAGATCAAATGACGGCGCACCTCTTGCGCGCGCAGCAAAGACAGACGCTCGTTATAAGTCGCCGAGCCGGAACTGTCGGTATGACCGATGATCTGGAACACCGTGCCCTCAAGCAGCTGCATCGACTTGCACATATTGACCAGCTTTGGCTGTTGGTCGGTGCGCAGGGCAGCGCTGTCAAAGTCAAAAGAGATCTGCACATTGACCTGCGATTGGCGCTCGACCGGCTCATATTCTTCGGCCGCCACAGCCGCAACGGTGGCTGTTTCCCCAGCAGTTGCACCCGCGACCGCATCGGTCGTGGCATTTGGCACAATGATCAATCCGCGGGTCTTTTGCTTTTTGAAGGCCGCAGTGAGTTCTTCCACGGACAATTCATCGCCGACTTGCGCAATAGCAATGGGCGCGGTTCCAAGACCGGCAATCAGAAGACTAACAAAAAAGATGTTGAGACGGATCACAACACATCCCCCCCCTATAAAACCAGTTACAGCACGCAGCCTATACCACCGCCTGGGCCCTGCCAATGGTTTTGACGGGTTGGTTGAATTTTCCAAGGGTAAGGAATTCCGTATGTTTTCCACGAAGGGCTTTACTCACCGCGCCGGAACGGGCTGAATTGGACCTGTTGAGTTTGAGGGTCACATGCGCGTTTTACCAGCCATTATCATTGCCGTCGCCCTGATGCTGTTGCCCGGCATCTGGTTTACCCTGAGATGGGTTTTGTCCGACGAAGGGTTCGAGGGCGCCGCAGTGGATTCCACCGCGCGCATCGAGATTGAAATGTTGCGCCAACAGATCGAGGATCTGCAGGGGCGGCTGTCCGAATTGCGAAGTGAGGTGGCACGTCTGCCGCTTGGCGGCGGGGCGGCGGCACTTGATGATGTCGATGGGGAGCGCGCCATTTGGGACCAGACCCCTGGCACTGAGCTAGATTATGCACAGGTGGTGCTGATTGCCGACCGGCTGAATGTCAATCAAGGACTGCAAGTGGCGGGAGGCTCTTATCTGTCCGAAAAACTGGGCCGCCCGCGCGAGGATCTGAATGACGATTGCCAACCCATGACCAACCCTGAGCTAAAGGCAAAACTGGTCACTCAGCAGGTGGGGCCGATCCGCATCAGCATGTTGCAACCTGCGATCACCAGCCTGGAGGTGGTTTTTGAAAATATCCGCTCGGCCGATCCGGATTTGTACAACCGTATTAACACTGCCGGATCGCTTTGTGTGCGGCGCATACGGGGCACACAGAATTCACTGTCAACGCACAGTTATGGCTTGGCGGTGGATCTCAACATCGATGGGAAATTGGACAATTTCACCGATGGCAAGACCCAGCTCGGCCTGACCATCATAGCAGATTTCTTCCACGACGAAGGCTGGGTTTGGGGCGCGGGTTTCCGGCGCGAAGACAGTATGCATTTTGAAATCAGCCGCCGCCAGTTGGACCAATGGTTGGCCGAAGGCAAGCTTTAACCCTGCTCAGACTGATCGCAACAGCACCTTGTTGGAGCCTAGAGCCGCCGCGATTTGCTGATACTGCACAGCCCGTCGCGACGAGGCCTCACCCGAGCGCAACAACTGGGTTTCGGCTTCGGCCAGCACCGCCACCGCCTGCGAAATGGCTTGCCGTTTGCGGGCTGGGGTCACCGCTGTCAAAGGCCTGGCCGAGCGGAGGCGACCGTCGCGAGATTGCATCCGGGCCCTGGGCTGGTTTGGGTCCAAATTATTCTGGGTAATCGCCCGCAATTGGGCGGCGGTGTCACGGAAAATGCGCCGCGCGTCACCAAAGCCAACAAGACCGGACATCTCCCGTTCCAATGTTTCCAAACGCTCGGCCAGGCAGTCTATGACATAGATGTCCGCGCCTTCGCACAGAGCGGATATGCTGTTTAGCCGGGCAACCACCTGGTCCGAATGGCGCAATCCAGATCGGCCCTCATCACCTGGCCCGTCATGTTCGTCGGAATTGCCTGAGTAACCACCGGTGTCTCCCTCTGGGTCGCGGGTTTGGGACAGCACTGTTTGAGGCCAGAATACTGTGACCACAAATAGCAGAGATACTAAAGAAACTTTGGGCATGAGGACCGTCCAAATCTTTGCAGTTTATCCCTATTCTTCGATGCCATAGGCCCGGCGAATACCGCGTTGAGTGCCGGGGCCAAAATCGCCGTCGATGGCGCCCTGATAAAAGTTGTTCTGTTTTAGCCTAGCCTGCAACGCGCGTCGGGTTTGATCGGTGAACATGGTGGGCCGTTCGCTCAGCAGGCTGAGCACATCCGAGCTGCCCGAACGCAGCGCCTGATAGAGATAATAGGCCGACTCTTCGGGGCCCTTGTCGTCGWTCWAYSSSTMKKYGRTSWRCGMKKYRAMMWYSAAWKKMGMMWRMKGRTKGSRSASRKMRRMRGMWNNTTCAAASMWMKKYMSSRYSTTTTGCGGGTCGGCCGGCAGCCCCAAGCCACCCTGATAATGTAGAAATCCGAGGTCGTTGATTGCATCGGAAAAATCCTGTTCGGCGGCGGCGCGGTACAGGACCAGCGCGCGCGTATGATCCACCGCCACTCCGGTGCCGCGTTCATACAATTTGGCCAGTTCAAACTGTGCCTCGGGAGAGCCGGCATCTGAGGCGCGCTGCAGGAAAGCCACCGCTGCCTTGGGGTCAAACCGGCCCTCATTAGGATTCAGCCGGATGTAGGCCAGACCCAACATCGAACGGGTATCGCCCTGATCGGCCAGAGCCAGCAATTGCTCCTCTTGATCGGGGCGCAGCGCTGCCCAAGCGTCGATTGCCGCCGCCGAGGCGACATCAACCTGACCTTCGGCAGCCCCAGCCAGATAGAACGGCACCCCGGTCAAAGATCCATAGGTATGCGGCTCTTGCAGATTGCCGGTCTGTTGTAGCACCCGGTCACGAACCTGCCGAAACATCAGGCTGATCTCAAGTCCTGGCTGGGCCATTTTTTCTATCAGGGCAACGGCATAGGGGCTATTTTCACCATTGCCGTCCAGCGCCACCTGACCGTCACGTGCAGCAAAGGCCACCAATGTGCCACGGTCAGGGTCCGCAGCCGCCATACCGCCGCCACCGCCACGGGTGCCAGCGACACTGGCCGTCTCGACGCTTCCGCCCTCCAGTGCGATGGCATCTCCCAGCGGATTGTTGCGGCAACTGTCCAAGATAACGATGCGCATTTTTCGGGCGCGATCCACCGCTGCCAGCAATCGTTTCAGTGACATCGACTGCCGCTGCACGTCACGGTTGCTCTTCACCGCAGCATCCACCGGGATCAGAAAATTCTCGCCCTGAACCTCGATGCCATGGCCGGCAAAATAGATCAGCGCCAGATCTGCCACCTCAGAGCGGAAAGCAAAATCATCGAGCAATTGTTCAACTTCGGCCACTCCAGCATCCACCGACAGCGTGACCTCAAAGCCAATTCTGGTGAGCATTTCCGCCATTGCAGTGGCGTCGTTTTTGGTGTTTTCCAGAAAGGGCAGGGCCTGATACTCAGACATGCCCATCACCAGGGCAATTCGGCGGCTGTCAGCCTGACCAAGAGCAGGCGCAAGCAACCAGACTATTACACAGAATATCCGCCAAATAGCAGTCATAACCGGACCTCAACAAACCAAATACCAATTGGTAGTCAGTCTATCGCGTCCAGCCCATAAAGAGAAAGAAAAACCGTGACCACCCTGATCACGGTTTGTACAGGACGATCAGTTTTGCAGGATGCGCGCCACCCAAAAGTAGGGCAGCGCGGCATCTTGCCGTCAATCAGAAGGTAATCACTTCGGCAGTATCGCGCAGGCGCTCACGCAATTTTTGCAAAGTGATTGCTTCGGAGGCCTGCATCACGTCGGTGTCGCCGTTGTCGGCACTTTGCAACTGCAAGCGTTGAAAGAACCCAGCCAGCCCGGCCAGAGTCTGCACGATGACATCAAAATCCTGCAGCGCCTGACGGTCTTTGCTTGTCGGCTTGGTATCGCTTTCGAGAATGGTAAACACCACATCTTCAAGCCTCTGCACCTGGGCTTGTAAGTGGGACATTTCACGGGCGGACACCGCGCAGAGATCAGTCAGGGATTTGCCATTCCTCTCCATGTTTACAGGCGCCCTACAACTTGTTCGATCGCCTGTTTCATGGTGGCCACGGTAAACGGCTTGCGAATGATGTTGTTCATTTGCAGACGGCGACCAACCTCGATCACTTCGGGCGTCGGTTTGCCGGTCACCAGAATGAAACCTGTGCGTTGAGTCATGCGATTTTCGCGCAGGCATTTCAGCAGGCCCAGACCATCCATACCGGGCATGTTATAATCCGACAGCACCAGATGCACTGGATTGGAGTTGATTTTCTGGAAGGCCGATTGGCCATTGTTTTCAACCATATAATTCTTGATGCCCAGTTCATCCAGACATTGGGTCAGAATTCCACGGCTGGTGGACATGTCATCAACAACCATAACGCGCAGCGAGTCTTTGAGGCTCATTTTTTAGTTCCTTGTAGTTCCGTCTTTGCCGGTAAGTCAGGTGCGAGGACCGGCAGAAGAGTTGATGTAGGTTGTAATTCCGGCGCTTTGCAGATGTGTGGCAGCGGGACCGGACATGCGTTCCGAGTGGCCAATGAACAGATAGCCATCTGGGTTCAGCGATTTTTGAAACGCCGCCCAGACTTTTTGCTGGGTTGGTGTGTCAAAATAGATCGCCACATTGCGGCAGAAAATGGCATCAAACTTACCGTGGAACGGAAACGGTTCAATGAGGTTCAAGATGCCAAAACTGACCATAGAGCGGATCACTTCGGGCATTTGATTGCCGTCTTCCTTGCCAGGTTTGACCCGGTATTTGGCTGGTATTTGCGCCAGTTCATCGTCGGGGTATTGCGCTGCCTGCGCGGTGCGGACCACCACCGGGTCGATGTCTGTTCCCAGGATTTTGATGTCCAACCGGCCTGCATCCGGGCACATCTGATTCAGCACCATGGCCATGGTATAGGGTTCCTGCCCATTGGAGCAGCCCGCCGACCACAACCGCACTCGACCACCGCTGCGCGCCTTTTCGATCAGCGGCGGCAGAACTTTTTCGCGCAGGGTTTCGAAGTGATGCGGTTCGCGAAAGAACTGCGTCACATTGGTGGTCAGCAACGATAGCAATTCACTGCGCTCGCCTTCCCCACCAGGCTTATCTAGGCTGGCCAGATAGCTGTCGAAATTCCGCACATTTAGCCGGTTCAACCGCCGCGACAGACGCGAGGAGACCAGGGGTTTCTTGTTGCTCGACAAAGCCAGCCCAAAATTCTTGTGGGCAAACTTGGCGATAGCGTCAAAATCCTGATCTGACAGGGTGAATTGACCCGCCCCGGGGTCTATTGGACTGGCGAAGGTCACAGGGCCACTTGCTCCGGCGAAGAGATCACTGCCTTGAGGTTGATGATCCGCACCATTTCGTCATTCTGAGAGATGATCCCTTGGATGAAGTCCATCGTGTTGCGGCTGTCCACCTGAGGTGTCTCCTGAATATCGTCCGGGTCGATCGAAATGATTTCAGACACTGCTTCGGCCAGCAGGCCCACCGGCTTGTCATTTACCGAGACCACGATCACAACATTACGTTCGCTGGCTTCGGTCTGTTGCAACCCAAATCGGGCCGATAGATCATAGATCGGGATAACCGCACCGCGCAGGTTCATAACCCCCAGCACATCAGCCGGCGCATGCGGTAGTACCGTCACCGGTGACCAGCGCCGAATCTCGCGAATCTGAGTTATTTGCAGACAAAATGCCTGGCCTGCGACGGTGAAACTGACGAACTCACTTTGTTCCGTGTGTTTGGTTTCAGCTTGCAATTGCATTGCTCATCCTCCGATCGGTGTCAAAGACGGCTGCCGAGGACGACGCCGTTACGATGCTTTCTGGGTCAAGGATCATGGCAATCTTGCCGTCCCCCAGAATGGTTGCGGCAGAAACGCCAGGGACATTGCCACAGACGCCATCCAGACTTTTGATCACCACTTGGCGTTGATCATGAATGTCATCGACGGCCAGGGCACAACGATCCCCGTTTTCGGTTTCCACCAAGAGGTAAACCCCAGCTGGTTCATTATGTGAGCTGCTGCGCAGGCCGAGGCTGCTGGCAACATCACAGATCGGAACAAAACTGCCACGAATGGACAACAGAGTACCATCCGAGCCGAGGCTGTTGATCATGTCGGCATTGCCACGCATCGTCTCTACAATCGCGGTGATTGGAACCACCATGGTGTGCCCGGCCACCGAGACCACCATGCCGTCCATCACCGCCAGCGTCAGCGGCAGGATAATCGAGAACATCGACCCCTCACCGGGAGTGGAGGAGATATTGACCCGACCACCAAGCGCAGTTACCGCGTTTTTAACCACATCCAGGCCAACGCCCCGCCCCGATAGGTTGGAGATTTCCTTGGCTGTTGAGAAGCCTGGCAAAAACAACAGGTTGTCGATTTCACTGTCGGTCAGTTCGACATCTTCTGGGACCAACCCCTTGTCGATGGCAATCTGGCGGATTTTTTTGCGGTTCAATCCCGCCCCGTCATCTTTGACTTCTATGCAGACCGAGCCCGACCGATGGGCTGCCGTCAAACGGATTTCTCCGACTGGATTCTTGCCCGCAGCGGCCCGATTTTCGGGGAGTTCGATCCCGTGATCCACCGCGTTGCGCAGGATGTGAGTCAGGGGGTCAGCCAGGCGTTCAATCACCGTCTTGTCGACTTCGGTGGTCTCACCAATGGTGACCAGCTTGGCCGTTTTACCCGTGGCGGCCGAGGCCTCACGAACAATACGAGCCATGCGCTGAAACAGGGGTTTCACCGGTTGTGCGCGAATCGCCATCACACCTTCTTGAATGTCGCGCGCCAGGGTTTTGAAGCCTTCCAACTCGGTCTCGACATCGCGGGTGTCACTGGCATCCAGGTTGGCGATTTGCTGCGCCAGCATGGAATGGTTGATGATCAGCTCACCCACTGCGTTGATCAGGCGGTCCACTCGGTCAAGTTCAACCCGCAGGGTTGGTTTGGGACCGCTCGTTTTTGCGGCATCCTTTTTGGCCGCAGGAGCCTTGTCAGCGGCTGCTTCCACTGGAACTTCTGGCGCTTCATCGACCTCAACTTCCGCAGGAGCGGGGGTTTCGACCGGTTCAGGCGCCGACTGTTCCAAAGGGGCAACCACCGCGTTTTCTTCCTCCGCAGGAGCCATGCCAAAGGCAGCGTTCAATGCTGCCAGCGCATCAGCCTCTGCTTCGACGTCCCCGTCGGCACTGATCGACAGTTCGCACAGGCCTTCCACAAATTCAAAAACAGCCTCAATTGCCGAACGGGGTTCGCCGGTCACCAGGGTCAGTTCCCAGGACAGATAGCTTTCGCCATCTTCCATCGCATCAAACCCAGGCAGTTCGCTGTCATCCAGCTTTACCGAGAGAGCACCAAGATCTGACAGCGCCTGAAACAGAAAATAGGGTTCGTTGCCGGTGGCAAACATTTCCTTGAGGGGATGGAAACGAATATCGTAGCTGATCTCTTGAGCCGCAGAAAGCGGGGCAGGGTCAAACGCTGCGCCCATGCCCATCGGCTCAAAGGTCAGGTCTTCTTCCTCCTCACTCATGTACTCAGCCAGCGCCGCGATCAGCACATCATGATGCGCCTGGTCGACCTGACCTCCGTCCCGAGCACAGGTCACCAAGTCAGCCAAGTGGTCACTGGCTCGGAACAAAAGCTGAATCAGCTTTTCATCCAGCTCCAGCTTGTTGGAGCGTACATCGTCAAAAACGGTTTCAAAATTATGCGCAAAGGCCACCAGTTCATCCAGGCCAAACGCCCCGGCGCCGCCTTTGATGGAATGCACAGCACGAAACACCGCATTGACGGTCTCGGGATCCTGGTCGCCTTCTTCGATGGCAGCCAGACCCGCATCCATTGCTTCAAGGAGCTCTTCGCACTCCTCAAAGAATGTATCCATGATCGAACCCGTCATTTTATGCGACCGCCCCTGTTACCCGCTTGAGCGCAAAGATCAGAGATTCATCGTCAAACGGTTTGGTGATCCAGCCAGTGGCGCCGGCAGCGCGGGCACGAGCCTTCAAATCAGCAGAACTCTCTGTGGTCAGCACCAAGATCGGAACCTTGGAGTTGATGCCGTCTCCACGCAGTTCTTCGATTACGCCAAACCCATCAAGATTGGGCATGTTGATGTCAGTGATCACCACATCTGGTGCAACGTCAGGGTAGATATCCACCCCTTCGCGACCATCAACGGCGCTGTGGTATTCAAACCCGGCCTCTTCCAGACAGGCCGCAAGCAAATTCCGAATAGTGCGGGAATCATCAATTGCCAAAACTTTGGTTTTCATACTGTGTCCTCATCTTCAAATCGGTTGGCATCGACCCCCATGAGGGACAAAGCCCGGCGGCAGCCTTCGGTGATATTGGTGACCGAAAAGCCAAGGCCTTCGGATCGCCATTGTTGTTCCGCTCCAAGCAATAATTGCAGGCAGCGGGACGGCAGCATCGCTACCTTGCTGCAATCAATTTCGATCGGTTGGGACCTGGCCCCATCCAGGAACGAGATCAGCGGCGTTAGCTCAGAAAATGCATTTGGCAAATCCAAAACATGCGTGTGTGGTTCAGTCGTCATATGCAGCGATTCGCACCCCCGTTTGTCGGCGACGTGTTGGACTTCGATGCAAAACACATATGCGGCGTGCCTTAACAATTGATTGCCGAAACTTACCTGTCTCCAAGAATCATCACAGATCTTACGCGTCCAATTATCCCCGTATTTTATGAGAATTTTGGACGTATTGCAGGGATACCTGCCACACGTTTAGCTGGCCGTATAAATCACAAGCAGAATACACCTTATACTATAGGGAGCACTTATTGCGGCCTCGGCCTCACTCTTTCGGTAATGCAATGACGCCGGTTAGCAGTAATTATTGTCAGATTGAATTTCAAAATATGGAAAAACATGTCGCTTGTAAGGTCCAAATTAACTCCCGATGGATGATTAATGGGCTCACTCATACGCGGCTTACCAGGCCGTGTTCCTTAGGAGGGCAATATGAAGGCTCTGAAAAATCTTAAACTGGCACTTAAGCTGCCACTATTTGTCGTCGGCTTCGGTGTTCTGATGACTGTAACCCTCGTTTTGCTTAGCAACATGAGCTTTAAAAAGAACACAATTGCGAGCAGTGAAGATCATTTCAAATCTCTTGTTGCTGACCGTGAGTTGGCCTTGAAGACCTTTATGAAAAATGTTGATGCTGACATCTTGACCATGGCAGCAGTGCCTTCGACGGCAGCGGCTTTGGAACGGCTCACCATGACCTGGCGGGCCATCGATGGCGATTCCGGGCAGGTTCTGCGCCAAGCATACGTGAATGATAACCCAAATCCGGTGGGTCAAAAGCATATGCTGACCCGAGCACCCGGAGAATCTCCTTACCACTTGCAGCATGAAAAATTTCATCCGGCGTTCCGGACCTTGATGGAACAAAAAGGATATTATGATGTCTTTATGATCAACACGGAGGGGGACATTGTTTACTCGGTGTTCAAAGAGGCCGACTATGGCACCAACCTGTTGAATGGCATCTACAAAAATTCTGGTTTGGCAGAAGTGTTCCGCGCTGCCGCCAACGGGACGCAGGGAGAAGTACATCTTTCTGATCTAAAAGGATATGCGCCCAGCAACGGTGATGCAGCGGCATTTGTGTCAACGCCCATCGTAGGCGAAGGCGGCAAAACAGTCGGAGTGCTTGCCTTTCAGCTTCCTGTAGACTTGCTTACCAACGTCACCAATAACTCAGACGGTCTGGGTGAGACTGTCGAGATATTTTTGGTCGGCGAGGATCTACTGGCCCGCACCACGTCGCGTTTTGACGGTGGGTTCCAAGTTTTAGAACAGTTAAACCGATCTGAACAAATCCTGTCTGCGTTAGATGACCGTAAAGTATTTTATCATGACGCCATCGGCATAAATGGCCAGAAAGTAATAGCCTTTTCTGACAGCATTTCATTCCATGAAGGTCACTGGGCCTTAGTCGCCGAACAGGACTGGGCAGAAGTCATGGCGCCAGTGATAGCAGAGCGAAATAAGATGTTGATTGCATCCCTGTTCTGCGCAGCAGTGATGTCGCTGTTGGGTTGGTTGTTTGCTCGCAGCATTACCCGTCCGATTGCGAGAATCAGCGAGAGTATGGATGCGGTGGCCTCTGGTGACTTAGACGGTGAAATACCTTCGGCTGAGCGCAACGATGAGTTGGGGCAGATCGGCAAATCGCTGGTCAGTTTGCAGGAAGATTTGAAACGGGCACGCAGTGCCGAGGAAGACCGCGCCACGCAGCAACGTGAGCAAGAGCATGTTGTCGAACAGCTGAGCCATGGCTTGGTCAACTTAGCCAATGGCGATTTCTCGAAGCCGTTGGTGGAACAGTTCTCTGCCAACCATGAGCAGTTGCGAAGTGACTTTAACCGCACCCTGGAAACGCTCAGCTCAACCATTGTCGATGTCATCAGCTCGGCCGCCAGTATTCGCGACGGTGCTACTGAAATCAGCCAGGCTTCAGATGATCTGTCACGCCGCACTGAAAGCCAGGCGGCGACGCTAGAGCAGACCGCGGCAGCGCTGGACGAGATGACCGCCAGTGTCAAATCTGCCGCCGAGGGCGCAACCCGTGTCGAATCGATCATGGGAGAAGCCAAAGCCGAGGCAGAGGAAAGCGACAAGGTGGTGCAGCACGCGGTGGCGGCCATGACCGAGATAGAGCACTCGGCCCGTCATATCAGCCAGATCATCGGAGTGATCGACGACATCGCCTTTCAGACCAACTTGCTGGCGCTTAACGCCGGCGTCGAGGCCGCCCGAGCGGGCGAAGCAGGCCGCGGGTTTGCAGTGGTTGCATCAGAGGTGCGCGCCCTGGCGCAACGATCCTCGGATGCGGCGATGGAGATCAAGACATTGATCAGCGACAGCTCGAAACAGGTTGAACAAGGGGTTGAATTGGTCGGCAAAGCTGGCGAGGCCCTAAACAGCATCGTTAATCGGGTTGATCATATCTCGCAGTTGGTGTCGGAAATGGCTGTGGGATCGGCAGAACAATCCATTGGCTTGGGTGAGATTAACATCGGTGTCACCCAACTGGACCAGGTGACTCAGCAAAACGCGGCCATGGTGGAACAGGCCACTGCGGCCAGCCATTTGCTGAACAGCGACGCCACCAAACTGTCCAAATTGGTGTCCCATTTCAACATCGGCGGCAGTGCAAGCCAGCAGCCTGCCACCAGCAACGTGGTCGAGTTTTCCAGCCCTACAGCACATGGGTCGGACTGGGACATCGAGCCCGAGGCACAGCCGCGTGCGGTGGCCGCGAACGAAGGCCCAGACCCAACTAAGGTCTGGCAGGATTTTTAACCTCGGCCGGAGCCGATTGCGTATTTTGGGTGACACCCGAAACAGCAACCGGCTCCGGCTCCTTGAAACTGGTTGACGTTCAACCACGCAATTATGAATGGGTAAATCATTGTCTTCCTTGAGTGTTTTGATCGTAACTTTGGATCGAGGGTTTGCCCGGTCATTACAAAGTCATATGGAATCGGCCTATCCAGGCATGCAGGTTCTTTTGGCCAATAATCTGATGACGGCCTATAATCAGGCTGAATCGGTGCAACCGACCTTTGCTTTTATTGAGGACGGGTTTACCAAATTACCGGAGTTTGAAATGATGATGGCGCTGTTTTCTGCGCTGGATACCCGTTGGGTGTCGGTGATGGACAGCCATTCGGCGGCACCGGCGCGCAAATCGAACCCCCTGCTGGACCGCGGCGCAGGCATCTTTGAATTGAGCAAATCTGACCATCCGGTTCAATTCGTGCAGTATTTCGATATGATGGTAAAAGCCCCGCGGCGCAATGAAATCGACCGTCGCCCGTCTTCAAACGGAGCGCAATCCACCGCCGCCAATACCACTGATAAAATCATCCTGATCGGTTCATCCACCGGTGGGGTCGAGGCCCTGCGCAGCCTGTTGGTTGGGTTTCCCGCCAATTGCCCTCCTACAGTGATTGTGCAGCATACCGGCAAGAATTTTGGACCTGGCCTGGTGTCTCTGCTCGATCGGATTTGCGCTGCTTCAGTTGTCGCCGCCCAGGACAATATCCAACTGCTGCCTGGAACCGTGCACATTGCCGCCGGTCAAAGCCAGCATCTTGGCCTGACACCGCGCAAGCCGCACCGCACCCGTTTGAAAGATGGGCCCGCGATTTCGGGACACACGCCGTCTGTGGATGCTCTGTTCAGCTCGGCAGTGCCCTTGGCCAAGAATATTGTAGCAACAATCTTAACCGGAATGGGACAAGATGGCGCCAAGGGCCTACTGGAACTGCGAAAGGCCGGGGCGACCACCTTTGCTCAAGATGAAAAAAGCTCTGTTGTTTACGGCATGCCTCGTGTTGCCTGGCAGACCGGAGCTGCACAAAAACAAGTGTCTTTGGCCCGGATGGCCGGAGCGCTCCTTCAAGCTTGCAAGACTTGAAATAAAAATAGGAAGGAAGCCGCTTTGAGCTCTGTATTTGCWAACACTWCTTCRGTCACGGTCCTSCARGGYGAATACCRCGTGTCCRACAGTCCSTCKGTYATGTTCACCACRGTTYTGGGMTCYTGYATCKCGGCCTGCCTKTAYGAYKCCGAAAGYGGYATYGGCGGCATGAACCAYTTTYTGYTGCCCAGYACCASYGGCCAGGATAGYAAAAATGCCCGTTACGGGGTTCATGCRATGGAATTGCTGATCAACGGGGTGCTTAAGAAAGGCGCCAACCGTAAAATGCTAAAGGCCAAGGTGTTTGGCGGTGCAAAAATGTCATTAAACCTATCTGAAATTGGTCTGTCAAATGCCGATTTTGTGCAGCGGTTTCTGCGTGATGAAGGCATTCCTTGTGTGTCCTCCAGCGTCGGTGGCACCTCGGCGCGACGGGTGCGGTTTCACCCAGTAACCGGCAATGCGCAACAAACGCGGGTGGAAAACGACCGCCGCTTGGGCGAACAAGAACGCGCCGCAGCAAAACCGGTGCCCGCCGCAGCAAATGTCGGGGCCGTCACGCTTTTCTAGCGCTGTCGTTTCGGAAAGGTGCAAGGTCGCTGTGTTTAACGACGCGGCGGCTGGAAGACTCGGCGTAGACAGCCTGGATGGATCTTAGACAAGCTGTGAGCCGTGGTGGAGATGGGCACGCGCCCAGTGGAAAAACTCGAGCGTGGATTTGGTTTCAGAACTTGTTAGATCCTGAACATACCAATAGCTGAACTTGGCTTCCAGGCGATGTCGAAATGGCGCCACCAATCGTCCGGCCCTGACGTCATGTGCCACCAGCGCAAAGCGGCCCAAGGCGACGCCTTGCCCGGCAATTGCGGCTTCAATCATCGTGGCATCTTCGTCAAAGAAAATACCGTTTGGGTTGGCGGGCAGGGTCAATTCAGACCCTGCGAACCAATCCTCCCAGCTGTCCGGGTTGTCACACCGCAACAGCGTTGCGGCACAGAGTGCTTTGGGGGAAGTGAGATCTAGTTTCGCGGCTAGGCTGGGAGCCATAACCGGAGCCACAACTTCATTGGCAAGATGCCGGACCCGCACCTGTGGCCAATTTCCAGCCCCGTACCGGATGGCGACATCAACACCGTCACGCTGGAAATCGACGAAATCACGCGACGCAGTGATCTTTAAATTGGCGCTGCTAATCTGTTCCAACATGTCTGCCAGACGGGGTGCCAACCATTTGCTGGCCAGCGCCGGGAGCATGCTGATTGTCAAAGTATTGGCTGCCGGCTTGCATTGAATTTCGCCCAAAACGCTCTCAAGGATATAGGCGCTATTGCGTACCGCCTCGGCCAGACGATGTGCGGCGGGTGTCGGCACAAGTCGACGGCCATGCCTGGTAAACAATTTTTCTCCTACCTGATCCTCCAAATCGCGAATGCGGTGGCTGATGGCCGCTTGTGTCACCGAAAGTTCATTTGCAGCACAGGTTGCGGTTCCCAGTCGCACAATCGCCTCTAAGGCGTGTAGGGTTTTTGCCGATGGCAGCGTCAATTTAGTTTTTTTCATGTCTAAATTAGTAAAACAGATTTTGAAAACTACCAACACTCATCTAGACAATATGGAATGGGTGCTCAACGCAGAGTGGTATGAATATATCGAGCAGTAACAAAAGAAATCCAGCCGATCACTAATATGACCAGGTATCTGATGCGAGATTTAAAAATGTATGTTTTTGATCGCCTGGTGCAGCCTCAATACCGTGCACCAGTGGTTGCCAAAAGGGCAAGTTTTGTTCTCCAACCCAATAGAATGCTTGAATTGGCACAGAAGTAATTTGTTCAGAAAGGACGTGGACCGGATGACCGATCCAACAGTTGACAAGGACTTCGCCTCAACACGGTTCTGGCCCGATTGGCCCATTTTAATATGGATGATACTGATCACCTTGCTGATAGGTATGCTGTCAGGATTTGGGTCAGCCGAGATCATCTCAATCTATAACGGTGGTTGGGGATATGCGGCGGGCGAGTTCGCCCTTATCCTGCTACCCTCTTTTGTGATAGCCGCAGCGATTGACCGGCAAAAAATCGAAATACATCCAGCGATCTCGGTCGGGTTGGCGCCGGTAGTTGGGGCCGGAATGATTTGTCCCGACACCGCATATGCTGCTCTGTCCCCCATGGTGCGGCGCAAAAAACTATCTTTGGCTTTTGGTGCCTATGCCGGGTTCAAACTGCTATTCCCAGCCGGGCCGTTGATCATTGCAACCAGCCTGGGCGTGGCCGATGCGCGGCTGCTGGCCTATTGCATTCTCATTTTCATTCCGGTTTGGTGTGCTGGCCTGGTTTACAGCTGGGTTATCGAAGGTTGGCTGACACCCAACCAGACTGAAGCCAAACTCCAGAAGGCTCCGACCTCTTTAGTAATGTTGTGGCCCTTTGCATTGCTGGCAACCTTGCTGGTTCTTGGGGCTGCTTTTGATCTGCGGTTTAATGCTTGGATTGATTTTGCCACCAATCCCAAGGGCGCCTTGCTGATCACCGCAGCGGCGGCACTGTCAATGGTGGACCGGCGGGACCGGCGCGCCTGCATCGACAGTGGCGTGCGCCGCACCGGATCGTTGCTGCTGATCATTGGGGCTGCCAGCGCTTTTAGCGCCTTTATAACCACAGTCATTCCAGTGAACGAGGTTTTTAGTCCGCAAAATGGTGCCATCGCCTTGATTTCACTGTTCTCAATGACCGCGCTTTTCAAGCTACTGCAGGGCTCCAGCATGTCTACCTTTGCTGCAGCAGGGCCGGTGGCGGTGCCGATCGTAGCCGCCTCTGAGGTGTCGCCAATGGCGGCCGTCATCGCAATTTGCCTTGGTTCATTTGTCGCGATCTTGCCCAACGATAGTTTCTATTGGCTGGTTCGAAAAAGCGCTTTGGCAAACGAAACTGAATTTAATGCAATTACGATTTTGGCAGGCGGAGCGGTGATTCAAGCCACAGTTGGCCTGTCCATTCTGTTGGGATTTTACATGTTCAACCTTATCTGAGCTGCGCGTCAGGTCATCAAAATGGATACCACCAATGAATATTAAAGACATCGTTTTACAGGGGTATACTGACCGGGTTACCAGCCCCGATGGGGCAATGGGCCTTGAGGCTGCCCAGGTCTGCCGGATGGATGCATATGATCCGGCGCTGCTGCGTCAGGTTCCCAAAGACATCATTGACCGCGACTATGGCTGTGGCAACCCTTCCAAATATGCCCAAGCCGGAGATGTGGCTCTCGACCTGGGCAGCGGGAGTGGCAAGATATGTTATATTTTGGCCCAAATCGTCGGCCCGCAGGGGCATGTCATTGGTGTCGACATGAACAAAGACATGCTGGCCCTGTCTCGCTCCCATCAAAAGCCTTTTGGCGACCAGTTGGGATATTCCAACTTGCGATTTTTCTGGGGTACTATTGATGATCTTGCGACCGATTTGGAGGCGTCCGAAGAAACTGTTTCCGGGCGCAGCCTCGAAAATTTGGACGACTATACGGCGTTGCAGGACAGCCTGAAAGATCAGCGGGAAAGCAATCCGATGATCGCTGATAATTCGGTCGATCTGGTTGTGTCAAACTGTGTAATCAATCTGGTTGATACCGACAGAAAACTCAATGTGTTGCAAGAGATTTTCAGGGTTTTGCGCCCGGGTGGTCGCATCGCTCTGTCAGACAACGTCTCAAACATTGATGTGCCGGAAGAGCTGAAAAATGATCCAGAACTTTGGGTTGGCTGTTATTCAGGCGTCTATCAAGAACAAGAGTTCTATCGCGTATTGTGCGATGTCGGGTTCGCCGGTTTGACGGTGAAAGAGCGGGCAGGGGTGCCAGAGAAAACCATCGGTGCGGTAGAATTTCAATCGGTGACGGTCACTGCGTTCAAGCCGCTTGAAGCTGTAACAAGCAGTGACATGACCCGTGTACTGTACAAAGGCCCTTGGACGTTTGTGTCAGATGATGAGGGCAACCAGCTGCACCGTGGCAAAATCACCCTCGTTGATAAGACCACCGCGCGGCAACTGCGCCACTCAGCCTTTTCCGAGCACCTATTCTTTCTTGATGACCAACCTGGGTCCAACGGCTCTGGCTGCTGTGGCTAACAATATCTTGAGATTTCGACATTTTGACGACCAGCATTAGGGAACATCAATAATGGCATCTACGATCCTTATTTCAATTTTCGAAGGCGGATATCAACCGCTGAATGCGCTGACTGGTTTGGCGGCGCTACGCAATGCTGGACATGATACTGATTTTCTGGACGCATATGTCGAAGGCTACGACATCGAAAAACTCAAGACATACGACACAATAATTTTACCCGTCCCCTTGTTTGATAGCCTGAATTCCGCAATTCAATTGGTAAAAGAATTGGACGCTGCCGGGTGCACAGCAGAAAAGGTAATGTTCGGGCAATATGCAACGATTAATGCCCCGTATCTAAGTGGTCGCTACGTCGACCATGTGGTTAGCGGTGAGTGGGAGGTGCCGCTTGTTTCGCTGATGGACCGCAAAGCTGGCGGAGAAGACCCGGTTGTCAATGTCTACAGCCATGGCGCAACCACTCCCGAAAAGACCATGCAAATGCTGAAACTCAGGGGGACCATGGTCAAACCACTGCGCGATATTGCACCGAACCTGTCCAAATACCCGCAGCCCCATCTGACCACACTGATGGGCGAAGAGAAGATTGTTGGCGGCCTGGAACTGACCCGAGGCTGCCACCATAAATGTACCTATTGTTCGGTATTCTCGGCTTATGACGGCAAGGTTTTTCTGGGCGATGTTGATCAGATTATTGAGGATACCGACGCGTTGGTCGGGCAGGGCATGCAGCACATGACCTTTATTGATGCGGAGTTTTTCAACGCCACCCGACGCAGTTTTGATGCGCTGGCCCGAATCCACCAGCGCCACCCGGACCTGACGTTTGATTTCACCACCCGTGTTGATCACATCCTGGAAAACCGTGATCGATTGGGCGAGCTTCGTGATATGGGTGTGCGGGTCATTACCTCGGCGCTTGAATTTCCAAAAAACGAAGTATTGCAGCAGGTTCGCAAAGAAGTGGACGTGGAAGACCTGAAGGGATCCGTTCGGCTGGTACAGGGCTCGGGCATCACTCTGAACCCAACTTTCATCATGTTCAATCCATGGGTGACATTGGAAGATTTTCCAAGATTTCATGATTTTCTGGTCGAAACCAATATGGAGAACTCGGTGGACCCGGTGCAGTTTGAGACCCGTCTGCATCTCTATAAGGGGTCGCCGTTATTGCAAAACGACACCATCAAATCACTGCGGTTGGAAGAGCAGGAATTCCATTACGATTGGTTCCACTCTGACGAGCGGGTTGATGAATTGTTCCGCGCCTCGGTGACCCCCGCAGTTGAGGGCCAGTTCAAACGGTGTTGTTTGAAATGCTGATCGGATTGCCAACCACCAAGGCTAGGGGGATGCCATGAATAAGCTAAATGATATGATCGCCAATGCTGCCAAGCTGGCAGTGCAAAAACCAAATGAGGGTGAAGCGCTTAACTGGAATGGGCCCGCGTTAAGCCAGGCCGTCAAAAACTGGTATGCTGATGCCATCTCAAAAACGGGTGCCTGTGTATTAATTGACGCCGATGATTACGCTTTGTCCCTGCGCAAGCCAAGCCTATCGCCGACAACGGTGATTTGGTCGGGGCGACCTGTGCCAGATGGCTATAGCCGGCCACAAAACTGGAGTTTCTCGCAGCGGATGCCCAGCGATCTTTACGCCACTGACGCCGCAATATTGAGTGAAGCCAAGGCCGCGAGTTCAATGCTGGCCATCCAACAAGCACTGCACAACAGGACAACCGGTGAGGCCTGGGTGGCGAGCGATAGTACCCAAGTCATTATTGCACCTTTCCTGTTAAACGTTCTGGATGATCCACTGCGGGCTATGGCCTTATCCGAAATCACGCGGGTGCTGTCCGTTGATGGCTGTTTCAAAACCCTTGTTCTGGCCGCTGACGAGACGCTGCTCGACACCCGGCTTGCCGTTGAGGGGCACGACTGTCTTGCCTTCCCCAGGGAAAATGAGATTGCCAAGATATTGCTGGCGGCTGGCTGTCATGGGGTGACCCTGACATCTTTGCTGGATCGCCCCTATATGATCGTCGATGGCGTCGAACTACGGGCGTTTTCGGTGCGGGCCTACACAGGCACAAAAGGGATTTGCCTAGATCAGGGTGATGCCGCGGTTTATCTGGGGCCTTGGTCCGAGGTGCGAGATGACGATGGTCATTGTTATCCGCGCGGCACACGAATTGCGGTCTGCGCCAAAACCGCTCAGATCCTGCAACGCCCACCCTATGTCGGCAGATTCAAGATCATCGAGGCCTATGACAGACCAACTCTGGAAGATGCGGTGCTGTTCGATTGCAGTCAGGATGTGATCCGTCCAGTAGCCGAAACCAAAGGTTTAGCCCCCATCGGCTGCTCTGCAGCTCGCGGCAGCGACTCCAATGACACTGATTGTGGCTGCTAGTTTTGGTGCTCAATTTGAAAGGATGTAATTCGACTATGATTACTTTGGGGCTATGCATTGGACCCCTAATGAACGGCAACGCCATGTGGCGTAAGCGATTCAGGTAGGATCCAATGGCTCAGATTTATTCCGCCACTGAAATGCTTGAACGGCTAGTGGCGTTTCCAACGGTATCAAACAGCAGCAATCTAGAGTTTGTCGCCTTCGTCAAACATTACCTCGAAAGCCACGGAGTTGCTGTCACAGTGCTTCCCAATCTCGCCGGGGACAAAGCCGCATTGCTGGCAACAATTGGCCCCAAAAAACCCGGCGGCGTTGTGTTGTCTGGGCATTCGGATGTGGTCCCGGTGGAGGGCCAAACCTGGTCCGCCGATCCCTGGACTTTGTCGGCCCGAGACGGGCGACTTTATGGCCGTGGAACCTGCGACATGAAAGGGTTCTGTGCGGCCGCATTGGCCATGGTGCCGCAGTTTCAAGCCGCCGGGCTGACCCGTCCCATTCATATCGCCATCAGCTATGACGAAGAAATCGGCTGTTTCGGGGTTCAGCCCTTGATTGAACATCTCGTCAACAAGGTACCACTGCCCAAAGCGGTGATCGTCGGCGAGCCGTCGGACATGAACGTGGTGAATGCGCATAAGGGAACCTGGGCATTGATGACCCGAGTGACCGGCTACGAAGTCCATTCGTCGATTTGCCATACCGGGGTTTCCGCAGTGATGTCGGCTGCCCGCCTGGTGACCTGGTTAGAGGATCAGATGATGCAAAATGCGGCAAAGGCCCAGATGTCACCCGCGCCGGGTGCCTTCACACCGCCTTATACGACCTTACATGTCGGGCGGATCAAAGGTGGCACCTCCGGCAATATTACGGCCGGCTATTGTAGCTTTCCGGTCGATATTCGAGTGATGCCAAACGAGGATATGGACCACTGGATGGCACTCTATCTGGATCGGACCGCGTCATTGCAAGCGGAACTGCGCCAAATCAGGCCAGAAGCCACTATTTCGGTTGAGGTGAAGGCCCGTGTTGCTGGTTTGGCCGCCGAGGATGGGGGGGGTGCCGAGACTTTGGCCCATGACCTGTCCGGCAATGGCACCAGCAGACAGGCCGGATTTGGCAGCGAAGCAGGATTGTTTCAGGAAGCGGGATATTCCGCTGCTATCTGCGGGCCTGGATCCATGGACCAAGCTCATCAACCTGACGAATTCATCAGCCTCGGACAGTTGCAAGCCTGCACGTCTTTCATGCAACGCCTGTCCCAGCACCTTAGCGCCTGAGCAGACAAGGGCTGGTACACCAAACTGACAAATCCTTGCTTTCACAGAGAAAACCAGAATATAGCAGGAAATTAACTTATGATCAGCACCCGATGGACGATCATACTGGCCGCTGTTATCAAAAGTTTTTGTCCCAAGGGTCTCCAATGCAACCACAGGGGCGCTGCGAAGTTGTTTGCGAGCCCGTCTGCAGCTGAGCCTTCTAAATGAAGAGTTTTTCTGAGCGCCCCTGTCTAGGGTCAAGATTCATAGACAAAACATGATGTTCTGCAAGGGCGCAAGTGGATGGGAAGACCTTCGAACATCCAGTGTAGCACGAGCACTCTGTCCGCCATAAAATGTTTGGCTTTTGATAATCGGCCCAGGAAGCTCAGCTTCCTGAGCACATATTTCTGAGTGATGACTCTGTAGGTCCTGATTACCTTCGACCTGCAAAGCCTGAGGGATTTGCAGGTCATTGAATAACTATGTGGATGCGGGCCTGCTGGCAAAAATTTAGGAGAAGTCATTTCTGCAATTCTCGCAGAATTCCCAGAAATGCGGTCACGCCCACTTCGATCAATTCGTCCGGAAAATCATAGTCCGGATTGTGCAGTGCCGGGCATTTTTCGCCAGCCCCCAACAAGAACATTGCAGATCGGCAAACGGATTGAAACCGGCCAAAATCTTCTGACCATCGCATGGGCTGGGGTTGCGGCTGGCACTGTATTCCTAGGTCAATTGCTGCGGTCTGGATGGCTTGTGCCACCCTGGGATCATTTGTCGAAGCAGGAAAGACATCGTGGTAAGATTGTTTGTGTTGTAGGCCCGCACGCTTACAAGCAGCCAGAACCAAGCTGTTTGCATCTTCAATCAGGCTGTCCATGTCGGCGTCCAGAACGGTACGCAGTGTGACTTGAATTTCAGCTGACCCCGGGGCGACGCCAAAGGTGGGGTCGCCAAGCCTAGCATGAGTAAGCGTAGCCATTTTTTGCGGAATTTCACCCGCAGGAGTCGGCAGATTCAAGGCCTGTAGGCCGGTCATGATTTCCATCATTGCCGTCGCAGGAGACAGCCCCGTTTCAGGCTGAGAGGCATGCGCGGTTTTCCCCTTAAGGGTGATGTGTAACCCTCTTGATGCACAACTGAACGGCCCGGGTTTGATTTGGATTTGTCCTAGAGGCAAACTAGGCATGTTGTGCAAAGATATGGCAAAATCAGGTTGGTAGTTTTGGAATTCAGAGGTGTCCAGAACCGCCTTGGCACCGGCGCCGGTTTCTTCTGCTGGCTGGAACAGCAGCACAATGTCGAGACCGTTTATCCGCTGTTCAGATAGGGCTTCCGCAACGCCCATCAAGATCGCCATATGGCCGTCATGCCCGCACAGATGCCCATACCCCTCCGTCAGAGAACGATGCTCAAAGGTATTGATTTCAGTGATCGGTAGGCCGTCCAATTCACACCGTATGAGAATTCGTATCTTTGGATCGGRTCCACAGAACTGGGCAAGAACTCCATGACCGCCAAGTCCGGTGACCAGCGCATCGGGTGCCAGGCCCCGTAGGCGTTCCTGCACATATGCGGCGGTGTTGACTTCGTCCCCCGACAGTTCTGGCCGCTGGTGCAAAAAGCGGCGCCAGGCAATCAGATCCGTGCCCATTTTATGTGCCATAATATACCTTGTCTTGTAGTTCATGAGTGTTWGAATCGGATCGGTTCTTGTGGAGGCATGGCCCGTGGATCAATACGTGCGATCTTCGATCGGAACCTGCTTGATGCATTCCCGAACCAATTTCAACAGCGCCTCTTCGGCACGGTTCAAACGTATCTTGGGGTTCCAGACCACATAAACATCCACTTTAGGCAAGTTCTCAAACGGAGGCAAAGGCCAGAGCAGGCCGTCACGGACGTCGCGCGCAGCCACGTGCACCGGTAAGGGGCCAACACCTAAGCCCGCCACGATCATCCGCCGGACTTCCTCTAGGGCGCTGGACGTGCCAACCACCCGMTCACTTAGATTAGCTTCGGCCCGCAGCAATGTGACGCCACGTAATACGTCTTGCAGTCGGTCGGTGTCAAAGCTGACCGCAGACATGCCAGCCAGATCATCTGCAACCAGGCCTTCACGACCGAACAGGGGGTGGGTCGGGCCGCAGAACAAGCCAAAATGTTCCCGATAAAGCCGAGCGTATTCCAGTTTGGGGCTGTGATCACGAACCAAGGCAACGGCAAAGGCCGACCGTCCGGAGGCAACCGCATCAATCGCGTTGAAGCTGGATAGAACTTTGATTGTGAGCGTTGCTTTTTGATGGCTTCGATGGAACGRTCCCAGCGCCTGGTCCAACAACGGGCAGGCTACATGGCTCGCCAAAGTAATGGTAACGTTGCCGGTTACTTCATCCGTGATGTCGCGCATCATCGTGGCCAGGCGCAATACTTGCCCGTTGATGCCTTTTGCTTCACGGCGCAATAGCTCGCCGGCCTCGGTCATGGCAAATTGACCTGGCCCTCTTTCGATCAACTTTTTGCCCAGAGTGTCCTCCAGCCGCTTCAATGCGGCAGAAACACTTGGTTGCTTCAAGCTTAACTTTTGTGCGGCTTCGCTGATTGATGTGCTTTCAGACAGAACCACAAAGGTTCGCAGCAGGTTCCAGTCCAAATGGCGGGACACACGTTCGGAGTTGTGAGAGCTAYCCATAGTTTCAATCTATATCGATTATCGTTATTATCTATTTGATCTATGGACACCCTTTGTGTCAAGCACCCCTTCAAGGGAGTAAACACTTATGTCCATTGAAGCACAGCAGCGCAGGCGGCCCTGGATATTGCTGTCGCCGGCACTTATCACTGTGACGTTGCTGCTGTTTCTGCCGCTGCTGTTTATTGTGGTCTATTCCTTCTGGTTGCGCACGGCGACGGGCGCTGATCAGGTCGGGTTTTTTCTGGATAATTGGCAGAAGGCTCTTGGCGACAGGTTTTATCGTGAAATTCTGTTTTCCACCCTTCGCATCTCTGCGATCACCACAATTGTCTGCGCTGWGATGGGATATCCTGCCGCCTATTTCATTGCGCGTTCAAAGGGCAATAAGGGTATTTTGCTGCTGCTGCTGATGCTGCCATTTTGGATCAGTTATATCATTCGCACGATGAGTTGGATCAATATTTTGGGCGTCTCGGGGGCCTTGAACTCGGTGTTGATGGCTGTTGGAGTAATCCATGAACCGCTTCAGATGCTGTACAATGAGAAGACCGTGATATTGGGCCTCGCCCATTATCTGCTACCGTTTATGGTGCTTAATGTTTACGTCAGCCTTGAGGGTGTTGATACAACGCTTGAGGATGCCGCCAATTCGCTAGGCGCGACGAAATGGCAGAGCTTTCTGAATGTGACTTTGCCGTTGTCTCTGCCTGGACTGGCGGCGGGTGGATTGCTGTGCTTCGTACTGGGCGCTGGCACCTATTTAACTCCGCTGATTTTGGGTGGAACCCGGGATGCCATGTTCGCCAACCTGGTGTTCGAAGCGATAATTACACAACTTAACTGGCCACTCGGCTCGGCGTTGTCGCTGATGCTTCTGGCCGTGCTTGGTGCCTTGGTGATGATTTATAATCGTTATCTTGGCATGGCCCAATTGATGAAAGGGCTAGGCTGATGCAGGGCTGGGGATGGCAAATGATTCGGGCCTGGACGGTCTTCGTCTACGCCTTTATGTTTATGCCGATTGCGGTTGTGGTGCTGTTAAGCTTCAACGCCAGTCAGTTTGGCAGCTTTCCGATGACGGGTCTCAGCTTGCGTTGGTTCGCTGAACTGGCTGACAACAACGCAATCCTAAGGGCCTTTCGCACCTCCTTGATCCTTGGCGGTCTGACGGCGCTGATCTCGACCACTTTGGGTGTTTTGGCCAGCCTGGCTCTGGTGCGATATCGTGTTCCAGGGGCCAATGTAATCTCAACCATGCTTATTGCGCCAATCCTGGTACCTGAGGTGGTTCTGGCGGTGGCATTGCTGTTGTTTCTGAACTTTCTGAACCTCAACAAAAGCTTTGGGCTTTTGCTTATGGGGCATGTTGTTTTCACGCTGCCTTTTGTGATCCTCGTTGTTCAGGCCCGGCTTGTCGGTATCAAGCGCGATGTCGAAGAGGCCGCRGTGAGTCTTGGGGCATCTCCGATCCAGGCGTTCTTTCAGATCACTTTGCCGCTTCTTATGCCAGCGGTTCTGGCCGGGGGATTGTTTGCCTTCACCATCAGTTTTGATGACATCACCGGAACTCTGTTTTGGAAGCCCGGCGGGGTGGAAACCGTGCCAACCCAGATTTTTGCCATGCTGCGCAATTCTATCAGCCCAGAAATCAACGCGCTTGGCACTGTCATGATCATGATCACCGTTGGCCTGCCGCTGCTAGGCGCGGCCATCGCCCGCAAGATTAACCAGAAGAACAGCGGTTAACGCTGCATTTTCATCCCACCAGGAGTTCACATGAAGAAACTTGACAACACCACCCGTTACGAGCGTTTGCGCGAGCGGTTTATGAATGGCGATTTGGATCGTCGTAATTTCCTGGGCCTTATTGGCGCAGCGGGCCTGGCCTATGGCGTGCAAACACCCTTTGCCGGATACGCACATGCTGCAACTGTCAGCCAAGTTCGGTTTGATGGTTGGGGCGGCGTAGTGTCAGRGGCCTTCCGCAAACACTCCTTTGACCCCTATACGGCCGCAAGCAACATCGAGGTTGTTGATGGTACTTTTGGTGGTGGTGACGAATATCTGTCACGGGTCAAGGCCGCGCAACCGGGTGAGTACAATATTGCCCACCTGTCTGGCGTCTTTGACTATGCCCGGTACCACAATCTGGGTCTCAGTTCTGAACTGAACGAAGACAATATTCCGAACCTGAAATTCGTCATCCCAAAATTGATCGACGTGTTCCGCGACGTGTCCAACGGAAAATTGTCCTGCGTGCCATATAACTATGGTACCACCGGGATCGCCTATAATCGTGATTATATTTCAGACGAAGAGATGCAGGAAAAAGGCGCAAAAATCCTGATCGACGAAGCCAGAAAAGGCAAAATTGGCGGCTGGGACGATTGGCGGACTCGCATGTGGTATGCGGCGCTGCAAACCGGCCAACATCCCAATGAAATCACCGATGTGGAGGCCGCATGGGACGCTGTGCGCACGCATCGCGATTTGGCTCTGAAATATTGGACATCGGGTGCCGAACTGATGAGCCTGCTGGCCGAAGGGGAAATTCACGTAACTGAAGGCTGGTCTGGCCGCATTTTTGCACTGCAGGAGCAAGGCCACAACATTGGTTACATGGACCCGCCCAATGGCTTTGGCTGGCAGGAATGTCTGTTTGTTCTCAAGGGCTCGCCAATGGAAGCCTGCGAAGAACTGCTGAACTTTATGCTGGCGCCGGCAACCTCGATCGCGGTTGCCGAAGGTCAGAACTATCCGCCAGCACTGGATCCAAACAAGGTCGACCTTGGTACAAAAATCCCAACGCTGCCTGCGTTTGATCCTACTGGAACACTTGACGGTCTGGTTTTTGCAGATGCCGAAGTGTGGAACGGACGGGAACAGGAATGGTCCGAAACTTATGGCCGCGTAAAGCGCGGTTACTGATACCAATTGCCCCCGCCCGGTTCAATCGGGCGGGGGACCCCAGCCGGAGATCGCGATGAGCACCGTTACACTACAGAATGTCATCAAGAGATTTGGTGATTTTACAGCCGTTCACGAAACCAACCTGCAAATGGATGAGGGCGAGTTTGTGACTCTTCTTGGTCCTTCGGGCTGCGGCAAGACGACGAACCTAAGGATGATTGCCGGGTTGTTGAACCCAACCGAAGGCGACATTTTGATCGGCGGTCAACGAGTCAATGATGTGCCAATTCACAAGCGCAACCTTGGGATTGTTTTTCAAAACTACGCGTTGTTTCCTCATAGAACCGTGGCGCAGAATATTGCCTTTGGCTTGAAGTACCGCAAAGTTAGTCGCTCTGAAATGGAAGACCGGGTGCGCAAAGCATTGGACCTGGTACAATTGCCGCAAACAGCTGACCGTTACCCCAAGGCGCTTTCGGGTGGTCAACAGCAACGGATTGCGCTGGCCCGCGCCATTGTTATTGAACCCTCCGTTTTATTGTTGGACGAACCTCTTTCTGCACTTGATGCAAATCTTCGGGAAGATATGCGGGTCGAACTTAAACGTATTCAGGACCGCATTGGCGTGACCACTGTATTTGTCACCCACGACCAAAGCGAAGCTTTGGCGATGYCGGATAAAATCGTGGTGATGAGTGCTGGCCGCGTTGAACAGGTTGGCGGGCCAGAAGAGGTTTATAATGCCCCCGCATCAGAATTTGTGGCAAACTTCTTAGGGGCTTCAAATATTTTTGATGCGGTTTGTAAAAGTGCCGACGGTCAATCCGTAAATATCCATGTGCCTTTGTTAGGCACAGTTGTTGTGCCGCGAAACAAGGCTCCACAGGTTAAACCGGGTGCTGTCAAACTGGTGGTACGGGCTGAAAAATTGGTACTGGCGGCTGAGGGAACTGATCCCAAGGGGGCTATTTGCCTTACTGCGAAGGTTGAAACTGTAGACTATCAGGGTCAGGCAGTTCGGTATTTTGTGCGCTGCGGCGACACCCAGTTACAAGCGATTAATATGGTCGACGTGCATCCGTTTGAAAAAGGCCAGACCGTGGCACTTCATCTTCGAGCGCAAGACTGCGCAGCGCTGGCGGTAGAGTGATGACTACAGGCACCAAGAGTAGTCTGTTCTACCTGGGTGGTGGACATAAACCAGTGCTGGACCAGGCCCGTGGCATTTATATGTGGGACCAGGACGGCAGGCGTTATTTGGATGGGTCCAGTGGGGCAATGGTTTGCAACATTGGCCACGGCAATGAAAATGTACTGGCTGCGATGCAACGCCAGATGAAGCGATTCACCTTCGGCTACCGGACTCAATTTGAAACCGAAGCATCCGAGGCATTGGCCACCCGGCTTGCCGGGCTTTGCCCGGACGGGCATGAAAAGGTGTTTTTTGTTTCGGGTGGTTCCGAGGCGGTGGAAAGCGCCATGAAGCTGGCTCGGCAGTATGCCGTAACCATTGGTGAGAGTAACCGCTGGAAGGTGATCAGCCGCGCCCCCAGTTACCATGGCTGTACATTGGGCGCTTTGGCGGTCACCAGCTACGACCCTTTGACCGCTCCTTTTGTGCCGATGATGCAAGCCATGCCCAAAGTGCCCGCACCACGCGCCTATCTGGATGGGTTAGATCCAAACGATCCGGCAACTGGACAGTTTTATGCCGATCAGCTTGACGCGGTTATCCGCAGTGAAGGTCCAGGCACGGTGCTGGCGTTCCTACTGGAGCCAATTGGCGGCGCGTCTACCGGCGCCCTTGTTCCGCCACAGGGATATATGCAAGCCGTGCAGGACATCTGTCAGGCGCATGGCGTGCTTTTGATTATGGACGAGGTAATGACAGGCGCGGCCCGCACAGGGCGGTTTCTAGGTGGTGATCATTGGAACATGAAGCCGGACATCATCGCCATGTCCAAAGGTTTGGGGGCAGGCTACGTCCCTCTGGGTGCAGTGATTGCACATGAACGGGTGGTAGAGCCGGTGATAAAATCCGGCGGCTTCAATCATGGGTTTACCTATGCGGGTAACCCGCTTGCCAGTGCGGCAGGGCTTGCTGTTTTGGATGAGATTGAACGGCTGGATCTGGCCGGAAACGCGGCGCGCATGGGCCTCCACTTGACCAATATTCTGACCGGCTTGATGGACAGACATCAGATCATTGGCGATGTGCGCGGGCTTGGCCTGTTGCAGGCGTTTGAATTTATGTCTGATCGCCAGACCAAAGCTCCGCTGCCAGCTCGGATGCGCGCATTCGACAGGTTCCTTCAGATTGCCTATGGATTGGGCCTGATCGTCTATTCCCGTCGTACCCGGCAGGGGCTCGAAGGCGACCACATCATTATAGCGCCTCCCCTTATCATCACCAAACCACAGTTGGACGAAATTGAAGTGATGCTGGACGAAGCATTGTGTATTTTTAGCAAAGAAATCGGCGCCTAATTGGTATGAATAAGATCATTCTCAGCTGTGCTATCACAGGCTCGATCCACACTCCGTCGATGTCTCCGCATTTGCCGTTTTCGGGTGGGGATATTGCCCATCAATCAATCGCCGCGGCTGAAGCAGGCGCCACAGTTCTGCATTTGCACGCCCGCGACCCAATGACCGGGCAGCCCTCGGCGGATCCAGCACATTGGGCTGGTTTCTTGCCGGAAATTCATAAGGGTTGCGACGCCATCATCAATATGACCACTGGCGGCAGCGCGGTGATGACGATGGATCAGCGTCTGGCTGGGCCAATGCAGTTTGCTCCCGAAATGTGTTCTTTGAACATGGGAACGATGAACTTCGCGCTCTATCCCATGGCGGCCCGAATAAAGGATTGGCGCTATGACTGGGAGGAACCATTTCTGATCGACTCCGATGATCTGGTGTTCAAAAACACCCCCCGCGACATTGCCCGCACGTTGTTGGAAATGGGCCAAAACCGCGGCGCCCGGTTCGAATTTGAATGTTATGATGTCAGCCACCTGCACATGTTGCGCCATTTTGTGGACCGCGGTTTGATCCAAGGTCGCCTGTTTTTACAATTTGTCTTCGGCGTTTTGGGAGGAATGGCCCCTGACCCTGAACAATTAACCCACATGAAACGCACTGCGGACAGGTTGTTTCCAGATGGCTTTGAGTGGTCAGTGCTTGCCGCTGGGCGGCAACAAATGCCCTTTGCTGCAATGGCCGCAGGCATGGGCGGGCATGTGCGCGTTGGATTAGAAGRCAGTCTGATGATTGCACGCGGAACACTTGCACAGTCCAATGCGCAGCAGGTCACCAAAGTCCGTCGTTTGGTCGAGGATCTTGGGCGCGAAGTGGCAACCCCTGCAGAGGCGCGTCGAATGTTGGGCCTGAAGGGCGCAGAAGCAGTACAGATATGACCGAAATCCGCTTGGTCAAAACCAAAGACATCCCAATGCTATGTGACGGCTTACGCATATTAGCCCGTGATCTGGGTGATTCTTATTCAATAAGCGATGCGACGATGTTGGCGGCTTTGACTGGGTCGGCTCCTATTGCACGCGCGCTTGTTGCAGGAGCAGATGCCCCCCTTGGGCTTGCACTGTTTTCCCCTTTGGTCTCCACCAGCTTTGGTGCGACGGGCACCTTTCTGACAGATCTATGGGTGGCGTCATCCGAGCGCGGAACCGGGTTGGGGCGGCGAATGCTGACCCAGGTTTTAACGACGTCCAAAAATCTTTGGGGTGGGCAATATCTGCGCCTGGCCGCTTATGATGACAAGCCACAGGCATTGGCGTTTTACGAAAAACTTGGTTTTGAAAGGCGGGGCCACGAACATGCGTTGATCCTACCTGTAGATGCCGCAAAAATACTGATGGAAAACAAATGAAGGCATTTCTCGACACGCGTCAACGAGCACATAACCCGCGTCATTTCATGGCTAATGGGGCGCTTTCAGCCAATCCCGAAGTGCCCAAAAGGGTTGATGTATTGCAGGCTGGTGCCCAAGCCGCTGGCTGCGTTTTTAGCGATTTGCAAGATTTGGGTCAGGGGCCAATCGCCGCGATCCACAGCCCCGAATACCTGACGTTTCTACGCACAATCCACAGTCGTTGGGCCCGGATTCCAGGCGCAAGTGACGAGGTGATTCCAAATATTCACCCAGCCAATCGCACCGATAGTTATCCGCGCTCTGCTGTCGGCCAGGCGGGGTTTCATCAGACTGATACATCTTGCCCAATCAGCGCGGGCACTTGGGAGGCGGCTTATTGGTCAGCCCAAACTGCGTTGAACGCCAGCGAAGAAATTGTTACAGGCGCGCAGGCGGCTTATGGATTGTGCCGCCCTCCCGGGCATCATGCCTTTGGTGATCTTGCCGGGGGTTTTTGTTTTTTGAATAACTCGGGCATTGCCGCACAGAACCTTCTGCGCCAGGGATTACGGCCCGCCATACTTGACGTGGATGTGCATCATGGCAACGGCACACAGGGGATTTTTTATGACCGGGCGGATGTCCTGACGGTGTCAATCCACGCCGATCCAACTCGGTTTTATCCTTTTTTCTGGGGTCAAGCCCATGAGCGTGGGCGGGGTGCGGGACTGGRWYCMAAKCTTRATSTRNMCKCTKNCRYSYGRTNACKCNGKAWSWWSAKTRCYTKNARWWSKSKCRAYWCTKCKYKSRCYYKRATTNNCRATYNTCGGCGCCGATGTGATTGTGGTTGCACTTGGGCTTGATGCCTATGTGGACGACCCGTTTAAGGGATTTGCCATTACCACAGGGGGGTTTGSMCRYATTSCWMRARYSSKMRYYKASAMCSGYCTWYYKTWRRKYMKMWWWYWKSAMGGSKKSYAMAKYYGTGATGGTCTTGGGCCCAATCTGACAGCCTTTCTTGAGGGCGTCCAAGCCTAACAGCAACAGTGTTGGAGAAAAACATGACTATTACCCGTATGCGCCCAGGCCCTCGGATGAGCCAGATCGTCACCCATAATGGAACGATTTACCTAGCTGGACAGGTTGGCGACCCCAACCAAGATGTCGTGGCACAAACCCAAACCTGTCTTCACCGGATTGATGCACTTCTTGCAGAGGTTGGCAGCGACAAAGCCAAGATACTCAGTTGCACAATCTGGCTGGCAGACATGGCTGATTTTGACGCAATGAATGCAGTTTGGGACGCTTGGGTTGCACAGGGACACACCCCTGCGCGCGCCTGTGGTGAAGCCCGCCTGGCGACCACGGACTATCTGGTTGAGATGATCGTGGTTGCGGCTGCTGTCTCTTAAGTTGAAAAAAAGGGCGCACTACTATGGATGCCTCATGGGTCGAGATCGACACTGGTCTAATAAGAGATAATCTTAGAGCCGCCCAACACTATCTCGAACCTGGCGCACGGTTCTGCGCTGTGCTCAAGGCGGATGCCTATGGGCATGGTATCAGTGTTGTGCTGCCGGAGTTGATGAAAGAGGGCGTTGATTTCATTGGAATCACTTCTAATGACGAGGCGCGCTCAGCACGAAGCTGTGGCTATATCGGTCGTATTATTCGCCTGCGTGCGGCCCATATTAGTGAGGCCAAGGCTGTGCTGTCGTGCCAGGTCGAAGAGTTGGTTGGCAGTACTGAGAGTGCGCGCAGTTTAAGCGCCTTGGGGCGGCAGTCGGGCAAACGTACGCCGGTTCATCTGATACTTAATGTCAACGGCATGGGCAGAGAGGGTATTGAATTGTCCCAAGAGGCAGGGCGGCAATCTTGTCTTGAAATCCTGCGCAACACTGGGCTGCAAATTGTTGGAATGATGACTCACTTTCCGTCAAACACATCAGACGATTTAGCCGAAAGCCGGACGCAATTCCTAGCACAGGTCAATTGGATTTTTGAGAACAGCAACCTGGTTCGGGATCAAGTGATTGTGCATGCTGGAAGTTCGTTAACGTTGATGGCTGGCGCAACGGCAGGCTTTGACATGGTTCGATGCGGAGCGGTTCTATATGGTATCGTTGGACCGCGTGACAGGTTTAAATCAACCTTGATGCTGAAATCACGGGTTACAGAGATCAGTTCTTATCAGAAACATTCGACCGTTGGGTATGACCGATCTTATCGCCTTGAACGCGACTCGCGTTTGGCCAATGTCTCAATCGGATATGCCAATGGCTATAGGCGGGTATTTGCCGGGCATGGCGTGGCCCTGATTTCAGGTAAGCGCCTGCCGGTTTTGGGGAAAATCTCAATGAATTCACTGGTTGTTGATGTAACTGACCTGCCAGAAACCCAAATAGGGGATACCGTCGTTCTGTTTGGGTCCCAGGCCGGTGCATGCGTTGATATCGCCGAAGTCGAAGCACAGTCCCAAACAATTCTTGCAGATCTTTATGTAGATTGGGGCCGCTCAAACGCCCGAAAGATCGGCTGAAGATAGAAACCTCAAAGGGGGCTATGGCCTTAGTGGCATTCCCCCTCGGAGGGTCGCAATGGCCAATTAATTTACTGAAACATCGTTCTGCCACCGTCGCATTTCGCCATGGATGGACCTGAATATCCGGTACATTGCAAGCGCCAAAAATTGTGCGCTAAAGCCAAGGTTTAACGCCGTTGATAGAGATGACAACCTCGTCCAAAATTCTTCATTCAGAAGGCTTAACTACAGGCGCACTCGCAAGCTACTTGGCAATGCCCCTGTGGTCTCTAGCAGCTTTCTGTAGCGCCTCGAATAGTTCAAAGCGGGCCTGATGTAATTCGGCGAGCGGCCCTGAGACAGGTTTAAGCACTTCGCCGAGCGAGGACATTTTGGCCATTGCAATGCGCAAGTCGGCAAATGTTTCACTGGCGACTGCAGCCAACATCGCGGCCCCCAGCAAGACGGGCTCTTCGGTTCCGGGAACTGCCACTGGCACGCCCGTTGAATCTGCAAGCAACTGTCGCACCAATCTGCTTTGCCCGGCGCCGCCGCTAATGACGATGGTATCTGTCACCACGCCATTGTCTCGCTGTGTTTCGATGATCTGCCTCAGACCGTAACCTAGCCCCGAAACACCAGCGATATAAAGGGCGATCAGGCTATTCAGATCCTGTTCCAGACCTAATCCGGCGAGAATGGCTTTGCTGTCAGGATCGGCGTGTGGCGAGCGATTGCCGAGAAATTCGGGCACCACCAGAACCTGACCAGCCAATTCAATCGTCTCAGACAATTTGGAGCGCGCGGCTGTTGCCTGGGTTACCAACCAATCGGGCAGAGATAGCTCGTCGTTTGCTGCTAACTGTGCGGCCTCAGATGCGGCGGGGTGAAAGGCTAACAGATGGGCAATGGCGGCTCCCGCTACTGATTGCCCGCCTTCATTCAGCCATAACCCTGGAACCATCGCCGAATAGTAAGGCCCCCAGACACCGGGGACAAAGGCAGGCTTTGCTGTGGAACTCATGGTGCAAGCCGAGGTGCCAAACACATAGCCCATGCGGGTTTCTGCCGAGCCGTCATCACCGCGGGCCCCGATTGTTCCKWYGCCNNGCCGRMRYNGSGCGYCRANTNCMGRCSKGAYGAGAMNNGAMTRYNNGGCGTCMGCCCYMSMYCRKCNNCCGRYSTKTRCSKCAGCCCGATGCCAAGGCGGGTGCCTGCATCGACAACTTTTGCTCCGATACGTGCAAAGTTATTTTCTGTCAGATCACCCAGGCCAATGTCCTGAAAGTAGCTGCCATCCCAACGATTTTCGTGGGCAAGGTAAGTCCATTTGCAGGTTACGGTACAGATTGACCGGGCAAGATCACCGCTGGCCCGCCAGGTCAGGTAATCTGTAAGGTCAAAAAAGTGACCAGCTACATCGTAAGTGGAGGGTTTGTTTTCCTTGAGCCACAGCAGCTTAGGCGTCTCCATTTCTGGAGACATCTGACCACCCACATAGTCCAGAACCGCATGACCGGTTTGATTGATCCGCCGTGTTTGGTCGGTGGCCCGATGGTCCATCCAGACAATGATATTAYGGCTCGGATCCTCGGATGGGCCAACCGGCAGCGGATTTCCTGCTGGGTCCACCACCACCAGTGAACAGGTCGCATCAAAGCCCAGGCCGCTAACCTGATCCGCAGCAATGCCTGCCTGTGACATGGCAAACCGGACCGCATGACAGACAGATTGCCAGATATCGTCCGAGGATTGCTCGACGATATGYCCGGCGTCCTTGAAGATCAGGATATCTTTCTTGCCAACGCCAAGGCACTGGCCGCGATCATCAAAAATACCAGCACGGGCGCTGCCCGTGCCAACATCCACGCCGATAAAATATCCATTCATTCTTACAAATCCACGCTGGTTGGCAAAATGACGAGATCACGAATAGTGACGCCACGGGGACGGGTTAGCATAAACAGCACTGCCTGCGCGACCTCTTCGGGTTGCATCAAGCTCCCCGAGGCCAGGGCTTCGTCCATTTTGGCCTGTGGCCAGTCATCCAGCAGGGCGGTCACGACGGGGCCGGGGGCAACTGCTCCGACACGGATACCGTGCTGCATGACTTGCCGTCGAACGGTGTGGACAAAGGCCTGCACCGCAAATTTGGARGCGGTATAGATCGGCTCCCAGTGCACAGGCACGATGCCGGCAATAGAACTGGTCAYGATGATATCGCCGGATTTCTGCTCAATCATATGCGGCAGCACAGCTTGGACAGATCGAAAGGTCGCGTTGATATTGAGATTAAGCATGCGATCCCATTCGTCCGGGTCACCCTCGGCGACATTGCCACCAACATAAGATCCGGCATTGGCGTGGAAAATGTCCAATCCGCCCGCCATTTCCTTGATTTGCACGGCTATGTTGGACACGGCTTTGCCATCCATCAGGTCAACAACCAGCGGCAGCGCTTGATCGCCCAGCTCGGCGCATATTGCCTTTAGTTTTTGCGCATCACGGTCGATCAGAACRACCTTTGCTTGCGCGTCGAGCATTGCCTTTGCGCAGGACAACCCGATGCCCGAAGCCGCACCGGTTATGGCGGCAACCTTGCCAGACAGACTGGTCGTCATAATATCTCTCCTATTGTCTGTTTGGATTTACGCGCGGCCATGCGAAGCGCGGCTTTGGCGGGCCAAAGAGTCGACGATGACTGCGATCAACAGCACGCCGCCGGTGATCATAAAGCGCAGGGATGACGACAGGTTCAGCAGGGTCAGCCCATTGGCGATTGATTGGATGACGATAATGCCAAGAAGCGCWKYRWWSKMGYWRYMAMGTNNRMCGWRYRAGNWSRTKSMKCYANRTCAMWGCGGSKKMAAWYSYSTTCNNGTTSAYGKMWSCMSWWMMGGCWTNNWGGCTGGCCGAGGCCAGGCGGGCGGCGGAAAAGACACCTCCCAAAGCGGCAAGAGAGGAGCACAAGACAAAGGCGCTGATGTAGATGCGTTTGACATTGATACCGGCCCTTCGTGCGGCCTCGGCATTGCCTCCAACCGCCTTCATGGAACGGCCCCATTGGGTCCGCGTCAGGGCGTAGTTCAACGCCAGAACAAGGCCAACAAACACCGCAAACATCCACGGAATACCGCGGCCAATATTTAGGTAATATGCAGCCCCTAATAGACCAATCGTTGTCGCGCCGGCCTTCATAAATAGGCCAGCTTGGGAGCCAGGAGACAGGTTTGAAATTTTTCGTTGCTCCATGGTTCGCAGGCCGGTGGCTATAATCAGAACGCCGGGGATGATCGCCAATGTGTAAGACAACCAAGCAGGCATGATCAGCAATTGACCAAAATTGACCATGCTGGACCCATAGGGAAGGTTGATCGAGCCAGTATTACCCAGCATGTAGAGTTGCAGGCCAAGCAAGGCCAAAAGGCCGGCCAGGGTCGAGACAAAGCTCGGCATGCCAAGCCTGTTCCGCAAGAACGCATAGATCAGGCCAACCAGAGCGCCAGCTGCCAGTGCCATGCCGATGGCCAGTGGCAGGGGAAATCCTTGATTAACCCACAGGACACCGATGAGTGCAGACCCAACACCGCTCATTGATCCAACTGACAGATCGATTTCACCCAGCATTAGAACACAGACGATTCCCAGGGCGATGATGCCAACCGTYGAGCAATCGAATAACAAATTTACCAGGTTGTTGCTGGACAGGAAAATCGGGTTGAGAATGGTAAAGACCGTCCAGATCCCAATCAGTCCGACTATAACTGGTAAAGACCCAAGGTCACCGGATTTAACCCGGTCAATAAAGGCAGTAACCGCCCCCGTCAGCCCATCGGCGTGGGTGACACGTACATCACTGCGGTCGAGTGCAGGTGGAGTATTTGAACTCATTTTGATGGCTTTCTTCATTCTTAGGACGCGGGTTCGCCGAAGTGGGCGGCCTTCTTCGCGTTTTCACGCCGGGTTACGGCATTGTCCGTTGCTCCGGTAATAGCGCCGACAAGGTCGTGATTGGTCGCATCCGCAGTGAACACGCCGTTGTTGCGGCCCAATCGCAGCACAACGATGCGGTCTGCCACAGCCCGGACGTCCTCCATGTTATGGCTGATCATGATGACGCCGAGTCCCCGATCGCGCACACGCTCGACAAGGTTCAGAACTTCGGCGGTTTGAGCCACGCCCAAAGCCGCAGTTGGTTCATCCAGCATGATGATCTTGGGGTTGAGCAGCAAAGATCTGGCGATAGCGACGGTTTGGCGTTGCCCCCCAGACAGCGAGGCAACCACATCGCGTATATTTGGTATGCGTGCCGCCAGCTCGTTCAGCAGGGTCCAGGCGCGCACCTCCATTGCGGTTTCGTCCAGACGGTAAGGGCTTAGTTCCTGGCCTAGAAAAATGTTGGCCACAACGTCCAGATTTTCGCACAGGGCAAGATCCTGAAACACAGTGGCAATGCCCAGATCTAGTGCCGCACTGGGATTGGCCAGCGTCACTGGCTTGCCCTGAAACTCGATTGTGCCGGAACTGGGCTGGTGTACCCCGGCGAGCGTTTTGATCAGGGTGGATTTTCCGGCCCCGTTGTCACCAACCAGAGCAACAACTTCGCCCGCATGAACATCCAAATCTATATCGGTCAGCGCGGAAACCGCACCAAAATTCTTGGAGACACCTTTAAGGCTCAGCAGCAACTCTTTGTCCGTTGGGTTCGTCATGTTGTTCTATCTTTCCTGGGTCTATTGCAGGCGCGACAAAGAGTTGGGTCAGCCACGGGGAGAGGTGCAGCTGACCCAACAGGGTACAGGTCTGTTATTTAATGCCCAATTCGGCACAGCCTGCAGCGTAGCGGCCTGTGCAGACATCTGCGGCGGCCGTAATCCCGCTGTCAAAAACAATCTCTTTGATGTTTTCACGGGTGACAACAGCAGGGACGAACAGCTGCGACGGCGTGTCGTACAGTGTTGTCTCTGCTGTAGGAGTTTCACCATTCAGAAACTGAACCGCGATGTTTGCAGCCGCAGCAGCCACGATTTCAGAGGGTTTTGAGATCGTGTTGTACTGATCACCTGCAATGATCAACTGCAGCGCAGCGATAGTTGCGTCATTGCCGGTAACGGGTGGCAGCGGGTCCATGCCTGCAGCTTTCATTGCGGCAATGGCACCGCCACCGGTTCCGTCGTTTGCAGCAACGATACCAATGATTTGATCGCTAAAGCGTGTGACCTGTCCTGCAGCCCATTCCTGTGCCTTTGGTGGAGCCCAATCTGGCGTGTCAAACTCGGCCAGGACTTTGTAGCTACTGGTGGCAATGCCAGTGTGGATGCCGTCTTTGATCAGGCCAGCCGCTGCATCAGTRGGCGATCCGTTGATCTGCAGGATACCGCCTGCGTCGGTTGATACACCAGTCGCCTTGAGGTGGTTCATCAGGGATTCTGCGATGGCATGACCAATACCCTCGTTGTCAAAAGACACATAGTAATCAGCGGTCCGGTCGGGAATCGGACGATCATAGGCAATCACTTTGATATTTTGGGATTGCGCCAATGCAACCAGCGAAGCGGCGGCACTCGAGTCCACAGGGTCTAGCACGATAACCGTGGCACCTTGGGTGATGACAGAGTTGAACTGCTGCTGTTGCAATGCAACGTCTGCATTGGCGTTTTGATAGATGACGGTACAGTCAGGGCAAAGCTTGTCCATTTCCGCCTGGAAGCCGGGATAGTCGTGCTCTTCATAGCGTGTTGACGCCTGATCCGGCATCAGAAATGCAACAGTTCCACTGGGACCTGCGATGGCAGCTGTCCCGGTCAACATGGTAAGCGACAATGCAGTCGCGCCCATCAGGCTGAGTGTTTTGGGTGTTGTAGAATGGTTCATGTGTTCCTCCCTTGGATTTAAGAACCTTGGTTTTTGGTGCAAAAGGGCAAGCCTCTCCCGGTCGCAGCAGGCTGCGTTCAGAAAAAACCGGCTCAATTGTTCGGTTAGTGGACGGGTTTCCTTCGCGGCTCAGCGGTGTCGCTGCCGATGGGAATGGTGTCCGAATTGGATGGAGAGCTCTTGTCTCTGAGGGACCGAAGCGGCTTTACCGAGTCTCTAATTTTCAAGGTGCATTGCAACTCAATGGCTGAAACAGCAGAGGTGTCACCATCCATGCGCAGCTTTAAGCGTTGCCATATTGATAGGGCGATCTGCGAGACGGGTTGCTGGATAGCAGTGATCGGAGTGCGTCGCGCAACCATCCATGGATAGTCATCAAATCCAACAACCGAAATATCAGTGCCAACATCCAGCCGCCGTTCGGCAAGGCAAGTCAGGACGGACAAAGTGGTCATATCCGTCAGTGCTATCATGGCGGTAGGGCGCGCGTTTCGGTCCATCCAATGGCTGAGAATATCAGCGCCTGCCTCGGGCCGGTTTCCGACGGTTACGGTATCGGCAGTTCCKCCAAAAGCCGCGACTTGYTCARTGGCTCCTCTGRCGCGCTCTCGAATGGGKTCAATGCTTTCGTCCGAKGCAACGATAAGGATGTGACGRTGSCCWAGTTCGCAAAGRTATTTKGCKGCAATCGCRCCTGCACCRGCGTTGTCAATTTTTATGCTRTCGGCYAGCGACATGTCYTTGACKCGGTCAGCAAGAACAAGCGCAACATCACTTTTTGCGTCATAGAGCCGTGTTGGCAACTCGTCTGTGCTGGGGATGATCACAAGGCCAGCTGGTTTCCACGACAATAGGGCATCAAGCCGGGACCGCTCGTTTTCTGTGTCATTGTCAGAATTTGCTACAATGATTTCAAAGCCATCTTGTTTTGCCTGGCTTTCGATTTCGCGAATAACGGAGGTAAAGAATGGATCCGCCAGATCAGGCACCAAAACCGCGACGATTTGATTGCGCCCTGATCTCAGCGTCGAGGCCGCACGGTTCATGTGATATCCAAGTTGGTCGGCAGTTTTGCGAACTTTTGCAGCCAGCTCATCTTTTACCGGCTTCTTACCGCTAAACACGTTAGATACAGTTGCGGTGGATACCCCCGCAGCAGCGGCCACATCCTTGATGGAAACAGAGTTCTTTGCCATGTTTTCCACTCCCTCCCAAGAGTGTCGAATCGCGGTTAAACGTTTAACTGTTAAACGATTAACTCACAGAGAGAGCCATAGCAAGGAATTTGTGAATGTCTTGAAGACCTATTCCTCTGGCTAAGGTTCATTGGTTGAGCTCCCCTAAACCCTTTCGGTTTTTGTCAGGGATCCATCGGCAAGTGGGTCAGGCGATAATCTCCGCTGATTTCCACGCATGCGAGCGACACGTGTAAATGCCATTCAGAAATGTCACACTTGGGTGCAAGCGGCAGCTCAGGCTACAGCAGTCCGCGAAGAGATGTCTCTGCTGAGCGGCCCAAAAAAAAGGCGTGCATTTATTACCACAGGAATTTGCAATCAAACACTGAGCTCGCTGCCGATCTCGACAGACGACAGGCTTTGCGGAAAGCCTCTTGCAGCTTGTTGGTCTGGATTGGGATGTGCCAACTTCAGCACTCTGTGCCGGCGCGAGGAAACTCTGCCAGTCCGCACCCTATCGCGGCTCACAGGGTCCGCGGCGTCTGCAGATCCCTTCTCGGCGATGTTCATCGCCTGTCAGGCAATGGATAGCACGGGTATCAAAGCGGAGGGGGAAGGCGAAWGGAATGCGCGCAAGCATCCCTTTCAGAGAAACTACATTTCGGGTGACGACACATGATTTAAACAGAAAAACCTGCAACTGACTTGGCGGAATATGCCCAGCCTAAATGGGGGGTCGATGCTTCGGCATCAAATCTTGACACCTCCCTGGATTCGCAGATTGTGGTTTTTGCGACTAGCGCCGTGAAGCCCTACCTGAGCAATGACTTTCGGTTTGCGCCAAGGCAAACGGTGCTGAATTTGTCTATCGCATAGCCATGGCACATGAAGAGGCATTGGAAATCAGTAACTTCTTTGCGCCCTAAAAGAGATGATGTGAAGCATGGGGTTCTTTGGACACTGTTGCCCAATTCATGCTCGGGCTCTAGCGCCCCTATTCCCGAAGGGGCTTATCTCGTTGATACGGTGACCTGTCTTTGCCCAATTTATCGGGATAATACGGGCAAAGACACCAGTCACGAAGGCTACATTAGCCATTCCTTTTCAGCCTGAGATATACCTACAATCAGCTGCTCACAGCTGGTTTGCCATGAGGGTATGGAACACTCGGTTTGCTTTGGCAGTGGGATCAGGCTGACACCACCTTTAGCTCAGTGATCTGAACCAGCTCGATGGTGCCGTCGTTGGAGACGGAGATGCGACTGCCGGAGTTGACCTGGTCCAGCCCTTTGCAGCCCACCAGCATCAGGATGTCTTTTTCACGGGCGACAATCGCCATATGGCTGAGCCAACCGCCAACCTCGGACAGCACCGCGCCCGAGCGTTGCACCCAGGGCAGCCAGGCCGGGTTGATCATTCGGCAGACCAGAATATCGCCATCGCAGAAGCCGTCAAAAGTAGCCGGGTCAATGGCGCTGTCATCTTCGACCCAGAACACCCGTCCGGTGATGGTACCGCTACCCGCGACGCAGGTGCCGCCCAGGCTGCCATCATCCACCTGAGTCAGCTTGCCCAGCGACAGCATTTCGCAGTCGTGCAGCGTCAGGCTAACCTGGGTGGGGGCCGATTTCTTGCGCAACATGGCCTGATCCTTGCGGGTCTGTGCCAACAGGCGCAGGGGCTCGGTCAGGCTCCAATCGGCGCTGAACACCTCGTCCAGAGTCAGATGAAAGATCAGATCCTCAAGCTTGGTAACCCGACCAAGCGCCAGGGCCGCGCGGCGAATTTCTGCAACCACGCGCAGGGCCTCGTGTTTGGCCTGTTCTTTCAGATCTTGGAAGGCAACGGCCAGTTCCAGCACTTCGCTCAGCTCTCCCGGCAGGTTGGCGGGCGGCGGCGGAGTGGCAGTGATGGGTTCAACTGTGCTGTCGAGCAGCGACCACAGCAGGCTGGGCGCCTCGATATAGCGGGGCGAACTCAGCTCGTAGTCAAAGATCGACCGGTGGCCCATCAGTTGCAGCGCGCGGGTCTGGGCGGATTTTCCTTTGCAGCTGGCGATCAGACTGGATGGAGCATGGGGCAGTTCCGCCTGCATCAGATGCGACCGCAGGGCTGGGTCGCCCTGTGCCGCCGCGCTGGCCTCACCCATGGTGAAACCCGCCAAGATGTTGATCTTTTCGGCTTCGACATAGATGTCCTGCACCAGCATTTGCTGCAGTGTACCGATAGTTTCAACCAGTTTAGGGCGGGGCAGGGCTGTATAGTCGACCGCTTGCCACAGTGCCAGTTGCGCGGCGAGATCGGGCATCACCTCATTGCGGAACTGGGCAATCATCGGGCGGGCCTGTTTGCGCAATTGCTTGGCCTTGGAGGCGCTGAGGTTCAGCGTCATTCCCCGCTTTAGAGCCACATCAACGTAGGTTTTGCCAAACAGGTTGACCATATGGCCATCCAGACCTTCGGGCAGGCCATAAGGTACACCCAACTCGCGGCAGGCCAGATCGACACTGCCACCCGGCGACCAAAGGCGGCCCATCAGCGAGAACGACATCGGTGTTGGGCGTGGCAATACTTCGGACATTTCGTCCTGTTCCAGAATAATCTGATCCGCATCTGCGTCGGCAAATCGGTCCAACACTCGGCGCCATTCGGCCAACCGGACTTGTTCCTGTTCCGAGCCAAGGTTCAGCGTGGTGATGTCGCGGCTTTGCACGATCTGGAACTGGCCCTCTGCATAGGCCCATTCTACATCTTGCGGACAGCCAAAGGTTTCCTCGATCTGACGGCCCAGTTTCAGCAGCGGTGCCATGTCCAGAGTTTGATCCTGATCCGCGTCAGCGGGCAGGCTGGTATAGCGGCCAAAGCGCAGCGATGTGGGGGTAACACGACCCGAGACCAAATCCTCGCCACAGCCCTCGACCCATTCGATCATGACCATGCCGGGGGCGGTGGGGTCTTGGGTAAACATCACTCCGGCGTATTCTGCCTGTACCATTTGCTGCACTAGAATATTGCCAGTATTTTCGTCCAGGGTGCTGGTGTCATAGCTGGCGGCACGGTCTGAGGTGAAACTGTCCACCACAGTGTCCAGTGCATCCCGCATTGTCGTGCCAGTGACATCCAGTACGGTTTCAAACACTCCGGCAAAGCTCTGGTCGGCGCCATCCTCGTTACTGGCAGAACTGCGTACTGCACAGGGTTTCTGACCAGCGAGCTCCCAAATTTGAGCAGAAAATGTATCTTTTTGCACAAGAGACATCTGGCGATAGTTGGCAATCGCATCTGCGCGCACCACCACACCACCTGGCACTGGCAGACCTGCGTTTTTTAAGATGGAAAGGCGCAGGGCTTTGTTACCCGAGGTTTCCAACTCTTCGCTATAGCCCATGGGAATGACGCCTCTGGGTAGTTTGCGCAGGGTCCGCTGGTGTGATTGTACCTTAAGAAACTGGCGCAGGCGGGTGAACAAACCGGTGACATAGGCCCGTTGCACCAGCAGTAGCGACAGGCTGCAACAGAGATAGGCATTGGCGGCAGCGCTGAGACCATAGACCATGGCAAACAGCGCAGGCAGGCCCAGACCCAGCCACAACACGGTCTGGCGGCGGGTTTTGGCCACCGCCCAGATCAGATAGATGCCGGCCAGTGCGGTGAACAGTGTTGGCATGATGAATGTGGGGTCCGGCGCTCCCAGATCGGTTAGCCAAAGGACCGAGGCCTGCAACGTCGCGCTGGCCTCTTGCGCTGCTGAGACGCCGATCATCATCACTGGCAGGAATAGCAGTGCGGTCAGGTTGCGCAGCGGAGTCAGCCCCTTGTCGGCATAAAAAGCCTGTACCGCGCGCGCCTTGCGCACCGGGTCGTTGGCCAGTTTCTGCTTGAGCGCGGTCAATTCGTCGGCGGTTTCATTGGTGGTGATCTGATCGCGTTCGGATTTCAGCGCCACCGGCAGGATCAGCAACCGAGTCACCAGCGCCAGACCCAGCAGGCCCAACAGGATATGGCTGCGCTCGTGAATCCACAGCAGGCCAGAAGCAACGGCCGAGATTGTCCTGTCCCACAGGCCCACCTGCTGGTCCGCCAACCAGCTCTGGATATGAGGTTTGGGAGCCGGTGGAATGAAAAACTCCCACGGCAGGGTGTAGCGGCCTCGGAAATCCATGCCCTTCTGCGACAGCTCTAAGCCCAGAACCTGGCTCATGAAGCAACTGCGGCGGTCATAACAGGCCGCGATGGTGGGTTTGTTGCTGTCCAGCGCATCAATGCGGCGCATGAGCTCATCCGTGGTCAGGGCACGGATCGGAATGTTCACAGCGCCGGGCAGGTGGCCGGAGGCAAAATCGCCCGGATAACGGGTGTCAACAATTTGCAGATCTTCAGTGTCGAGCAGTGATTTAAAATCATCTGWGCTTAGCAAAACATCCTTATTCGGGTATTCAGGAATAGCCCGCAAATCGGACAATGTTTTAACTTCTGTGTCGCTAAAATCATTGCCTTCGACGATCCATTTTTCGATACCACCAGCGATAAATCGGCAATCGATGCCTTGAACTGCCAGCTTTTCGCATGTTTCCGAGCTGCGATTGCCGTTATGACAGAACAGCACCACAGGTTGATCCCCACTGACAGGGCGTGATTGCAGAAAATCGGGAAACCGGATGTGGCGGGCACCGGGCAGGGTGCCCATGGCATTTTCACCGGTCTCACGAATGTCGTAAAACGGAGTCCGCCCGTTCTGTAGCAAAGTGGCGGCTTCGCTGGTTGAAATCGCCAGAGGGTGATCCGCTTGCAGGGAAAAGCTGGTTTCCTTTAACGTGGCGTCTTTGATCGTGGTGCCGGAGAACTGGGCGGGACGCACAAGGGTGGCCTGAAGTCGGGCCAACTCAGCTGATTTTTGTGTGTTGTATTGCCAATAGTTGAGGGCCAGAAGCATTAGGGCGATCACCGCCAGGGAGGTGATCAACCGGACCGGATATCGTTTTGTATTTCTGCCTTTTATGGGTGAAAATCCCAGCTTGGTGGCGACAATGGCGCCGAGCCCCGAGACCATTGCAAATCCAACAGCAAATACCTGACCCAGAGACGAGACCGAGCCAATGACCAATTCTGGCGAGGGGATGGCAAAGGCCGCTGTCGGCAGTACCATAACCACCGCAATAGCGGCAAAAATGGGTCGAATAGTATTGGTGATCCTGTGCCGAACCTTAGCGATAATGTAACTTTCCACGTGTCTTCCCGTTGGGCGGATTGGTGCCGTTCCATAAAATTTTTGTTAAGTTGTCATGAAACCGTCACAAACGTTACCGTTTAGTTAACTGTTTGGTAAAAAATCAATAGTACCGTGGAATGAGGTGGGTATTTTGGGGTCCAGTTAACGTTATCTTTTGATCACTGTGTTCAAATGAACGAGGGGACGAACCGGCTTCAGTGCCGGACTTGCAACCTAAGGACTATATTATGACTGGTGTATTGTTGTGTTTACGAGCGATCAAACGTTACCTGCCCAATTTACGCAGGGTTGTTCAGCTGGGGGTTGTGGCTGCCGGGGTGAGTGTTTTCCCCATTGCGGCTCAGGCGGACTTAACGTTGATCTTTGGCACTTATGCTGCCGACAAGCCAACCGATACCGTTAAAAAATATCGTCCCTTTTTGTCTTTCCTTGCTGACCGGATGAGTGTGGAACTGGGGGAACCTGTCTCCATCAAGATGAAAATTGCCAAGGAATATGAGATGGGAATCGATCAGCTTGCTGATGGCGATGTGGATTTTGCCCGCTTTGGTCCAGCCTCTTATGTGCATGTTGTGGAGCAGAATTCCGGCATTCAGTTGGTGGCGATGGAATCCAAAAAGGGCGGAAAGCGGTTCAAAGGTGTGATTGTTGTGCATACGGATAGTGATATCCAGTCGCTGGGACAACTGGCCGGGCTCAGCTTTGCCTTTGGCAATGAACTGTCGACCATTGGCCGCTATTTGGCGCAGGCCCATTTGCTCGAAGCGGGAATTAGCAGTGCTGACCTGCAAGAATTTTCTTACCTTGGCCGCCACGATTTGGTTGGCGAAGCGGTTGGAGCAGGCCGGTTTAGTGCTGGTGCGCTCAAGGAAAGCACTTACAAAAAGCTGGTTGCCAAAGGGGTTCCCATCCGAGTGCTGATGTCATTTGACAATGTGACTAAGCCCTGGTTAGCCAGCGCGGATGTGTCCCCCAAAGTCGTAGCCGCGATGCGCCGGGTCATGCTGTCGTCTGAAAACGAAGAGATTGTCCGCCAGATTGCAAAAAATGGTTTTCTGGAAGGCACCGACGCTGATTACGATTTTGTCCGCCAGGCGATGGAGAAAAGCCAGTTATTTTAGGAATCTTGAAAGTCTTTCCTGATGAACCGCACCGGTATTCTATTTCAAATTGTAGTGTCGATGGCCTTGGCGGCCGCTCTGGTCGCCTGGGTTGTTGGTGATCTTGCGCGCCGGTATGAGACACAGCGATTGACTCAACAATTGGCTGAACAGGCAGACCTTACGGTCTCTCTGCTTGGTGGTTTGATGCTGGATGCCATAATCGTCGAGGATGTACCGGTTCTGGAAACTGGCCTGACCGAGGCCATAGCGCGCAATTCCAAACTCCTGGCAATTCAGATATTGAGCGAGGACCGGACCGTTATTGCCGAGGCCAGTGCTAGGTCGAAATCGGAGCCCCGGAGCTATGTGATGTATGACCGACCGGTGGAGTGGGACGGGGTGGTTTTTGCCCATATGGTGGTCAAATGGTCCACCAGCGAAGGTGAAGTTATGGTGCAGGAAAAAGTGCGCCAAACGATCCTGTGGACAGTGCTATCTGTTGGGGCGTTATCGGTGCTGGTCTTGTTTCTGACCCATATGCTGGCCATGCGGCCTTTGCAAATGATCCACCAACGGATGTCAGATGCCATTTCCGGGTTGAAGCGGCCAACCGTACACTTACCCTGGTATGCTTCACGAGAGTACTGGGCCCTGAACTTTTCGGTTGGAGTGATGGAGGATACCTTTGTCGAGCGGGACGAACGGGAATTTGCATTGGAGCAGGCGCGCGAGGCTGCGGATATTGCCAACGGGGCAAAATCCGAATTTCTTGCCAATATGTCCCACGAAATCCGTACCCCGATGAATGGGGTGATTGGTATGGCTGAATTGATCCTTGAGACGGACCTTGATGAAGATCAGAAAATGTATGCCGAGACCATTGCCACTTCCGGATCGGCGCTGCTGACGATCATCAACGACATCCTCAATTTCTCCAAGATTGAGGCCGGCAAAATGGAGCTGGAGTCCGAAGCATTCAACCTGCAGATCTCGATGGAAGATGTGGTGACGTTGCTGTCGCCGACGGCGGCCGAAAAACACGTTGAAATCACGCTGCGCTATGATCCGGACTTACCCGTTGTGTTTGAGGGTGACGTCGGCCGTATCCGTCAGGTGATCACCAATATTGTCGGCAATGCGGTCAAATTCACCATGGAGGGTTATGTCTCTATCGACGTCTCTGGGAGTGCCAAAGGCGATCTTTGTGATCTGAACATCACGGTCACCGACACTGGAATTGGCATTCCGGAAGACAAGATAGACTATATTTTTAACGCTTTTGAACAGGTGGATGGAGCCGCGACACGGAATTTTGAAGGCACCGGATTGGGATTGGCGATTTCGGCGCGGTTGCTGCGATTGATGGGCGGCGATATCTCGGCGCGGTCGGACCCCGGGGCTGGTTCGGTATTTACGATGCGATTGCCGCTGCTGGTCAGCGGCAAAAGCTGCGAACCTGTCTGGCCTGATCACATTGACTTAAACGGGCTGAAAGTGCTGGTCGTTGATGATCTGGAATTGAACCGCACGATCCTGTTTGAGCGACTGACAACTTGGGGGATGCACTGTACCCTGGCAGCCTCAGGGCACGAGGCGCTTAATGTTCTGGCCGAAACGTGTGCGCGCGGGGAGACATTTGACCTAGTACTACAGGACTATCAAATGCCCGGCATGGATGGTTGTGAGTTGGCGTTCAAAATCCGTGCCATCCCACAATACGCTGAATTGCCGTTGGTGATTCTATCGTCGGTGGATCACTCAATGGATGCTGGCACTCGACAGGCGCTCGGCGCTTGTGAGCTGGCTTTGAAACCAGTGCGGTCTGCGCAATTGCACAGTGTGATCAGTCGGTCTCTACGTCCGATTTCGGTCGCGCTAACCCCCAGCAATGCGTCTAAAACAGTGCTGCAAAAGGATAAGAACCTGCGGGTATTGCTGGCTGAGGACAACAAAATCAATCAATTGGTGGTGCAAAAAATGCTAAAGGATACCCCGGCTGAAATTTTTATTGCGGCCAACGGGGTTGAGGCGGTGCAAATGTACCGCGACTCGCGGCCCGATGTGGTGCTGATGGATATGATGATGCCGGAAATGGATGGGCTGGAAGCTACTATGATAATTCGCCAGCTGGAAACCGAAAACCACCTTGACCATTGCCCGATTATTGCGCTGACCGCCAATGCGATGCCTGCAGACAAGGAGAAGTGTCTTCAGGCTGGCATGGACGGCTTTCTGAGCAAGCCGATCAGCAAAAAAGCGTTGTGGAGCGCCATTGAGAAAAGTTCTGAAATCATTGACGTGTTGCGAACCGGAACCTGACACAGGCTCCGGGTGTGGAAAGTTAGATCCGCGTGTTGCGAAGAAATAAGCCAGCCAGATTGGATAGGGCAAACAACACCGCAGCCAAGCATACGATGGTTGGCCCTGTTGGAGTGTCGAAAGTAAAGGCCAGCTGCAAACCGCCAAGCGCCGACAATCCGCCAATGAAAACGGCAATCAGTGCCATGCGTTCCGGGGTGGCGGCAAAGGGGCGGGCAGTGGCAGCCGGGATGATCAGCATCGCAGCAATCAGCAGCACGCCTACCACCTTGATTGCCACGGCGACCACCAGTGCCAGCGCGATGGTTAACACCAGCTGTTCACGGCGCGGGTCAATGCCAGCGGCATAGGCCAGATCAGTATTCAATGTGGCTGTCAGCAAGGCTGACCAGCGCCACCACAAAAGGGCCAGCACAAGCAACGCTCCGGCCCAGATCACCGCCAAGTCCAGACGCCCAACCGCCAGGATGTCGCCAAACAGATAGGCCATGAGGTCAATCCGCACGCCTTGCAGAAACGACACCGCCACCAGGCCAAAAGCCAGCGCTGAATGGGCCAGCACCCCCAGCAGGGTATCCATCGCATAGCCGCGACTACTGAGTGTTGAAACGATAGTGGCCATCAGCAGCGACACCACTAACACGCCGGTAAAAATCGAGATTTCAAAGCTGAGCGCCAGCGCCACCCCTAGGATCGAGGCATGAGCAGTGGCATCGCCAAAATAGGCCATCCGGCGCCAAACCACAAAACAGCCAAGTGGCGCAGCAGCGATGGCAACCCCCAGCCCAGCCAGTGCCGCACGGATCAGGAAACTGTCGAGAATACTCATTCTGCGGCCTCGTGGTTATGATGGTCATGGTCGCAGGCTTGATCGTGCGAGTGGTTGTGCTCGTGCCGATACAGGGCCAGCGCACCCTGGGTTCCGGTGCCAAACAGCGCCCGGTATTCCGGTGCCGAGGCAACCTGCTCGGGCTCCCCTTCGCAGCACACATGGCCGTTCAGGCAAATCACCCGATCCGAAGCCGCCATCACCACGTGTAATTCATGGCTGACCATCAGCACTGCACAGCCCAACTGTTGCCGGACTGTCTGGATCTGGTGATAAAACGCGGCGGATCCGGGTTGGTCCAGCCCCTGTGTGGCCTCGTCGAGGATCAGCAGTTGCGGATCGCACAGCAGCGCCCGGGCTAGCAAAACTCGTTGAAACTGTCCGCCAGACAGCCGCGCCATCTGTTGAGTTGCCAGTTGTCCGGCACCAGCCTGCTCCAGTGCTTGTTCGGCCACATCGTCGGACACGCGCTGCGGCAAGCTAAGAAATCGGCGCACGGTTAGCGGCAGGGTGGCGTCGATATGCAGTTTTTGCGGCACATAGCCGATGCGCAATCCCTTGGCGCGGATGACCTGACCCGAACTGGGCCGTAAGGCGCCGATGATGGCCCGCAGCAGGGTAGATTTGCCGGAGCCATTTGGCCCAACCACGGTGACAATTTCGCCGGTGTTGATATAGAAGTTCACTTTGGACAACACTGGATTGCCGCTGTGGCGGATGGTCAGATCCTGCAGTGTAACAAGGCTCATGCGGCGGCCTGCTCTTGGCATTTCGGACATAGGCCCTCGGCCTCGACCACTGTGCGTTCGATTTGGAAACCAACATCGCGGGCCAGTTGCCCCAATTGCCCTTTGCTGAGGTCGGTATGGGTTTCAGCCACGGCATTGCACAGACGGCAGATCATGAAGACCGGGGCATGGCTTTNCGCCGGGATGAGAACAGGCAATAAAGGCGTTCAGCCGTTCAATTTTGTGGGCAAAGCCGTGTTTGACCAGAAAATCCAGGGCGCGATAGGCCACGGGCGGTTGTGATCCCATGCCTTCCTCGCGCAGGTGGTCGAGGATGTCATAGGCGCCAAGCGACTGATGTTGTTGCAACAGGATCTCCAGAACCCGGCGGCGCACCGGTGTCAGTTGCAGCCCCAGTGCTTTGCACCGGCTGTCGGCGACAGCAACACAGTCACTGATGCAACTGGAATGATCGTGGGCTTTGAAACCAATAGATCCCATCTGGCATGTCTCCGCTTGGGTAAATCATTTACCGCTTGATATGTTATAGTATGACACTTATCAAGCTGTGTAATGTTATAAAATCACATGAGGTGAAACATGCTCCGAACGACTCTTATTTTGGCACTGTCCGGTCTGACCCTGGCTGGCGCAGGGATGGCAGATGTACCGCGGGTGACCACTGACATCGCACCAGTGCATGGGTTGGTGGCGCGGGTGATGATGGGGGTTGGCAGCCCGGATCTGGTGGTGCAGCCGGGGGCGTCACCCCATGGCTATTCGATGCGGCCATCCGAGGCTTTGGCGCTTGATCGGGCGGATTTTGTGTTTTGGATGGGAGAGGCGCTGACGCCTTGGTTGGAAGGGTCACTTGAAACTCTGGCGGCTGATGCAAGAGTGGTTGAACTGCTTGACGCTGACGGGGTGATTGCGCTGGAGTTTCGCCAAGGCTCACGTTTTTCCGATCACGATGATGAAGGCCATGAGGCAGAGGGTCATGAGGCTGAAGATCACGAGGGTCACGATCACGAGGGCATCGACCCTCACGCTTGGCTGGCGCCGGAGAACGGCAAGCTGTGGCTGGATTTGATTGCCGCTGAACTGGCGCAGTATGATCCGGATAACGCTGCTGTCTATCGGGCAAATGCGGTGGAGGGCAGGGCAGAGATTGATGCGGCAGTGGTTACTATTGACGCCGCACTGGCCCCTCTGCGCAGCGGTGGTTTTGTGGTGTTTCACGATGCCTATCAGTATTTCGAGACCAGTTTTGGTCTGTCGGCCCTGGCGGCTATTTCACTCAGTGATGCGACTGCTCCTAGCCCGGCGAGGATTGCTGAGGTCCGCAATACGGTGGCAGAACTGGGTGTGAGTTGCGTATTTTCGGAACCGCAGTTTAATCCGGGGTTGGTGGCGACTGTGTTGGATGGGACAGGGGCAAAAACGGCTGTGATCGACCCGATGGGGACGGCATTGCCACTTGGGCCACAGTTCTATCCGTCCTTGTTGTTGGATCTGGGCCAGCAAATGGCTGGCTGTCACTAAATGTTCCATCCCGGATGGTCACATAGACCCTCGCCGCTCCGCGCTTTTCATGGCACGTTCGGTTCTGAGGGACATTCGGGAGGGCGTTCAATGCTAATT
>NVUP01000038.1 GCA_002401945.1 Paracoccaceae bacterium | reverse complement strand
AATTAGCATTGAACGCCCTCCCGAATGTCCCTCAGAACCGAACGTGCCATGAAAAGCGCGGAGCGGCGAGGGTCTATGTGACCATCCGGGATGGAACACTTACCTATACGAAAATAGCCGGCACATACCTTTCCCATATTCACCAGATCCTTGCGCACATATTTCATGGCAGCGTTTATATCCCGCTGCGGCCGTTCACTTTGTGCAGTCAACTTCATCTCTTTTTGATCAGCGCAGACCCAGCCATTTTTTATCATGTAACGAGACGTCGAATTAAACCGAATGACGGGAGCTGGTCCAAGCTCAAAGCTTGCAGAATTGGTCAACACACCCTTCAAAATCTTCATTTTGGCCAAAGACGTGCAGGTATCTGTTCCTCGATCGTAGTCGCCGCATTCATAGGGTCGGGATGAGGTTTCCGAAAGAACTTGGACAATTGGAACAAATTGGCCTTGAGCAAGCGCTAAATCGGGAACCGCCAGCCATGCAAGACAGGCAAGCATGGAAAACGAAGTTCGGCTCATAATGTTCGTATCCTAAAATGTTACACGTCTCAAAAGAAACGCCAAGACCTGCAAATTGACAAGAGAACTCACCGTCACTCAAAGCCTGCCTACGGTTTCTCTTGCAACTGCCTTGCCGCTGTCTAACCTGCGGCGCAGGAGATTAATGATATGACAAACAAAGATATTTGGCGCCTGAGCGCAAGTGAAACAGTCGCCCGCACCCGTGCCGGTGACCTCRGCGCCGAAGACAGCATTGCCGCCTCAATCGCTCGTATGAATGCAGCGAATCCTGCCCTGAATGCCGTTGTCGAGGATCTGAGCATCGAGGCGCTGGAACGGGCCCGCAATCTGGACAAGGCCCGCACATCTGGTGTCCTGCCCGGCCCGTTGCACGGGGTGGCCGTAACCATCAAGATCAACGTTGATCAGGTCGGCCATGCCACCTCAAATGGGGTGACAGCGCTAAAAGATCTAATTGCSCCAGCCGATGCTCCGTTGGTCGAAAACCTGCAAAAGGCTGGCGCGGTGGTGATTGGGCGCACCAACACACCCGAGTTCTCGTTCCGCGCTGACACTGATAATCCGCTGTTTGGTCGCACCCATAACCCTTGGGGGCGCCATATCTCGCCCGGGGGGTCGTCTGGCGGTGCTGGTGCTGCCGTGATGGCCGGCATTGGTGGACTGGCGCATGGCAATGACATTGGCGGCTCTCTGCGCTTTCCCGCAGCCGCCAATGGCGCGGTGACGGTGAAACCGGGCCTGGGCCGGGTGCCCGCCTATAACCCCAGCCAATCCGCCGAGCGCGGCATACTGGCGCAATCGATGTCGGTGCAGGGGTTGCTGACCCGCAGTGCCGCTGACCTGCATCTGTCGATGCCCACCATGATTGCGGCTGATCCGCGTGATCCGTTTCATGTCCCCCTGCCCTGGCGCGGAGCCCCTTTGGAGGGGCCGATCAAAGTCGCCTTTACCAAAAACACCTTTGGCTATGATCTGCACCCCGAAGTCGAGGCGGCGCTGGACACCGCCCGTGATGCATTGGTGGACGCCGGGTACATCGTTGATGAGGTCGAGCCACCAGATGTCTTTGAGATTGGCCGCACCGGCTATCGCGCCCTGATGGGCGAGGTTTGGTCGCTGATGAAGAAAGACGTCGATGCCGCCGGTTCGCAGACCGTGCGCGATATCTTTGCGGTCTATTTCCAGGAGTTCCCACCATTTTTGGAAACCGAACTGCTGCAGATGATGGCCAAACGCACGTATTATGCTCGGCAATGGTCGCTGTTCCTGGAACAATACCCGCTGGTGCTGACCCCGTTTCTGCCACAGCCGTTTTTCAAACCCGACCGCGACACCGAAGGCGCCGAAGGTGTGCACGAGGTGCTAGGCTGCGCGGTCTATTCCTATGCCATCAACTATATGGGCCTGCCCGCAGGCTGTGTGCCGTCGCGGTTGGCCGAACTGCCCCAAGGGCCGCAGCCGATCAATGTGCAGATTGTTGCCCGACGTTGGCGCGAAGATCTGGCGGTGGATGCCTGCGCCGCCATTGAAACACGGGTGGGCCGCATGTGCGATCTGCTTTGGCAACAGATGGAACAGGGCTGAACAAGCACCCGTCAAACAAAACGCAGGCGCGGGGTTGGGGCCCCACGCCCGACGCTTGCTTACCAAACATACTCGTTCACAACTGATCGATCCCGGATGGTGAGACCGTCGCTGCTTCCAGCTCARTAAAAGTAGTKCAAAATATTACTCTGTCTCAGAATGAGATATCACGTTCTTGTGAACGTTGCGGATCAGGAGAATTGCTCCGAGATCAGCCGCTCTTCCAGGCCGTGGCCGGGATCGAACAGGATCTTGTGCTGCACCTTGGTTTCGGTGCTAATTTCCACCCAATCAATGTCAGCAATTGACTTGGAAATGGAATCCGCATCGGCATTTACTGGCCGCTTTTCGGCCTCAAGCACGTCAAAACGCACCGTCGCACTGCTGGGCAACAACGCCCCGCGCCAGCGCCGTGGCCGAAAGGCGGCAATGGGCGTCAGCGCAAGCACGGCCGAGCCAATGGGCACAATTGGCCCATGCGCAGAGTAATTGTAAGCCGTTGACCCGGCAGGAGTCGCAACCAGCGCCCCATCACAGACCAGTTCAACAAGGCGTTCTCGACCATCAATTGAGATCTTCAGCTTGGCGGCCTGGGGACCGGCGCGCAGCAGTGATACTTCATTGATTGCAAGCGCTTGGTGCATTTTTCCGTGCTGGTCCATCGCCCGCATGGACAGCGGATGAATGATCTCCTGCTCGGCTGCCTGCAACCGTTCGATCAAGCTGTCTTCGTTGTAGACATTCATCAAAAAGCCGATTGTTCCACGGTTCATACCGTAGACAGGCGCTGGTAGTTCCACGGTGGCATGCAGCGTGTGCAGCATAAACCCATCACCGCCCAAGGCGACAATCACTTCCGCCTGTTCTGGGGCAACAGTGCCATATCTTTCAACGAGAGTTGTCAGGGCGGTTTGTGCCACCGCTGACGAGTTGGCCAAAAAGGCGATTCTCAGGCTCATCAAATTCGTTTCCGGTGTTGCGCAATTGGTTCCGAAACAACCACATCTTTCCGCGAATGGCCAGTCTTGCCGTTCTGTTGCAGGGTTTCGTCGTATTACAGGCTTTTCGCCAAGCCGAGTTTCCTATAGGAAATCACCAAATTCAGTCCAACTTATCGGAGCTATCATGACCCAAGCCTCCCGTGACCCCGGCTTTTTCACCCAGTCCCTGTCCGAGCGCGACCCCGAGCTCTATGGGTCGATCACCAACGAGTTGACCCGTCAGCGCGACGAGATCGAGTTGATCGCCAGCGAGAACATCGTGTCCGCCGCGGTGATGGAGGCACAGGGCACAGTGCTGACCAACAAATACGCCGAAGGTTATCCGGGACGGCGCTATTATGGCGGTTGCCAGCATGTTGATGTCACCGAGAACCTGGCCATCAGCCGCGCCAAGCAGCTGTTTGGCTGTGAGTTTGTCAATGTGCAGCCCAACTCCGGTAGCCAGGCCAACCAGGGTGTGTTCCAGGCCCTGATCAAACCCGGTGACACCATTCTGGGTATGGATCTTGCCTCGGGTGGTCACCTGACCCACGGCGCGCGACCCAACCAATCGGGCAAATGGTTCAACGCGGTGCATTATGGTGTGCGGCGCGACGACAACCGCATCGACTATGACCAGATCGAGGCGCAGGCCAAAGAGCACCAGCCCAAGATGATCATCGCCGGTGGCTCGGCGATCCCGCGCCAGATCGACTTTGCCCGCTTCCGCGAGATCGCCGATATGGTTGGCGCCTATCTRATGGTCGACATGGCGCATATTGCCGGTCTGGTGGCGGCGGGTGAACACCCATCGCCGTTGCCACACGCCCATGTTGTCACCACCACCACCCACAAAACCCTGCGCGGCCCGCGCGGTGGCATGATCCTGACCAATGACGAGGCGATTGCCAAGAAAATCAACTCGGCGATCTTCCCCGGCATCCAGGGCGGYCCRTTGATGCATGTKATTGCCGCCAARGCKGTKGCYTTTGGYGAGGCWCTGCGYCCCGARTTCAAARMCTAYCAGAAAMASGTGCGTGCCAATGCMGTGGCKCTGGCYGATCARYTGATCAARGGYGGRYTGGACATCGTCACCGGYGGCACTGACACCCATGTGATGCTGGTCGATCTGCGTCCCAAAGGCGTCAAAGGCAACGCTGCTGACAAGGCTCTGGGGCGCGCCCATATCACCACCAACAAAAACGGCATCCCGTTTGACCCGGAAAAGCCGATGGTCACCTCGGGCCTGCGGCTGGGCACCCCGGCGGGTACCACCCGTGGCTTTGGCGAGGCTGAGTTCCGTTTGATTGCCGACCTGATTGTCGAAGTTGTCGACGGTCTGGCTGCCAATGGTGAAGACGGCAACGCCGACACCGAAGCTGCAGTGCGCGCCAAGGTTGCTGATCTCTGCGCCAGTTTCCCGCTGTATCCAAACCTGTAAATCAGACCGCAAAAAATTCAAAATGCGCCGCAGGTCCAAACTGCGGCGCATTTTGCTCAGCCCCCTCCGCGCCCTGGCCAGACATGGCGTCCGGATGTGCAGGGCCTTTCATGAAATTCCCGTCCAAGCTGGCATACTCTCATCCAGCACGGCGGTGCCACCTTTTGGGCAGGCAGATCCAAAACAACACCGCCGGGAAAACCTCCCGGGCAGTGTGATCTGGAACCAATTGATTAAATCGCGGACGTGGGATCGGTCAGAGCCTCTTACAACAGCTTGTCATTGCGCGCCTCTTCGATGCGGCTGATACGGTCCGAGCTGGAGCGGTGATCAAAGCGGTATTTCACCACATTGATCAGGCTGATGGTCAACAACAAGATACCCATAGCCCAGTAACCTTTGGTGGCCAGAGGCACTTCGGTTGACAGCCAGAGCGATACAGCAAGCAGCCCATAGGCCAGGGCAACGCCTGCGCCATTCAGGGCCATGATGAGTTTATTATCGTTGTTTTCAGTATGCATTTTTCAATTCCACTTTCTTAAAACCAATGAATTTCGACACCAGAACCTGTGGCTCTGTTGAGGTGCCTTTGAGGTCACTTTTCGGCCTTCAAGCGGTTCAGGACATCCGAAGCCGTGCTGCCACTGCGTTTCCCAAACCCGGCGTCAGCCAGATCATCAGCGACCGAGGCATGCCCCAAGTCGCCATCGATTTCACGCAGGATCTCGCCCTGCTCAAACGGGTCGTCCTGTTGCAGCACACGAGCAATCAATGCCTCGGCCTCGTCCATTGGGCTGTTTCCGCCCAGATGCGTGCTCAGACGCCGCTGGATATTCTGTTCCCGTTTGGTGCGCGGGCCGACATAGCCCCCTGCTTCAGATCAATGATACGACGGTTGGCGGTCTCCACCGATTGGCGAAATTGCAGGATACGGCGCTCCAACCGCTCCAGAGTCCGACGCCGAACGGTCAGCTCGTTTTCCATCTCAGCCACGGCTTGTGCTGCGGTCCGGGCCAGGTCTTCGCGATCACCGTCCAGCGCCTCCTTGGCCCGCGACATCAGGTCGGCGGTGCGGGTCTCCAGACTATCAATCTGGCGCAACTCGGCGCGCTGGCGCTGGATCAGACTGGCCAGGGTCAGCTTGGCCGCCCTCAGGCTGGCATCGGACTCGCGGRTTTTCTGATCAATCAATTCAATCGAGAATGTATCACGAAGTTGTTCTTCGGCGCGGGCATTTGCACCGGTGCAATAAAGTCTTCAAAGTCCCAAACATGTCGCTCTCCAGTTTACTGAACATCGTTCATAAGTTGAGCTATAGCGAATCCTGAACGTCGTTCAAGTAAAATATGAACAGTGTTCAGGTACTTTTCTGACCGATCTGGGAGAGAAGCTGTGCAATCATCATTTCAACCTGTGCAAGCGGCACACCCGAGATCCTCTGCTCCAGCCCCAGCAACACAATCCCATGCACAGACGAGAACAGCGCCCGCACCATCAGGTCCAGCTCCTCGTGGGAATAATTTGGAAACAGCTCGGCCACTGGGCCGGCAATATTGCTGAACAGCGCCTTTAGCGCCTGCAAATACCACTCTGGCACCTGATCATCCGCCTTCATTTGCAAATCAAACAGCGCCCGCCACAGGTTGAAGTGGTCCGACGCAAAACCAAGATAGGCATGGCTCATCAGAATAAGACGACGGGTTGGCGGTTCATCCCCTGCCCCGTCAATGGACCCGGCAACCACCCACCCCAGTTTCTGGAAAGTTCGACCATTCACCGCCATAATCAACGCATTAAGATCATCATACGCCGTGTAGATCGCCCCAACGGCACAGCCGGCATCTTTGGCCAGGTCACGGGCTCGCAACGCGCTGACACCGTCTCTGTCGATCCGTATCTCGGCCGCTGCCACCAGTTTTTCGCGCAGGTCTGCTTTGCGCTGTTGGGCTTTGGGTGTCATGATCGCTTCATACCTTGAACCACGTTCAAGACAGTCCTTAGCACCGGCAAATGGAAAGATGCAATCAGATCAGCCCGCGCCAGCGCAACACCACGATCACCAGAACAACCACGACGAGTACAGAAAACGCCATATTGCCCAGGATCTCCAGCACCCGGCCCTTGCGGCGATCCGCCAGATCGACCGATTTCAGATAGGTCGAGANTTCAGTTGCCGCTTTGTGCAACGCGGGTTCATCCAGCGTCAGTCGCAGCTTGGGATGATCCATCAGCGGCACCGCCTCGGCCAGCAGCATTCCCTGCCGATAGATCCGACGCGGCAGGCGGCGACGCGCTGTCTTGAGCGCGGCGGTCAGATCCCCTGAGGCCTGCTCGCGGGTCTTCAACAAATCACGCACCTCGGCAATATCTTCTGCGATACTTTGGGCCATTGTGGCGCTCTCCTGTCTGACACCAGCGCACTCTATCCCTTGCTGCGCCGGGGCTCAATACGTCCCGATTGGGCTGGCGGTGCTACGCCTGCGCCGCTATCACATTGCTATGTTGAACACGATCACCCATGGCACCGCCACCGACAAATCCCCGCTGCTGATTGCCCATGGGCTGTATGGCTCGGCGCGCAATTGGGGGGTGATTGCCAAACGCCTGTCCGATGAACGGCTGGTGGTGGCTGTCGACATGCGCAACCATGGCCACAGCCCCTGGACAACCTCGCATAGCTACCCTGAGATGGCCGATGATCTGGCCGAGGTGATCGCCGCCCATGGCGGCCAGATGGATGTGATGGGTCATTCAATGGGCGGCAAGGCCGCGATGATGCTGGCGCTGAACCACCCGCAGTTGGTGAGCCGCTTGCTGGTCGGTGATATTGCCCCAGTGGCCTATTCGCACAGCCAAATCCAGTTTATCACGGCCATGCGCAGTGTTGATCTAACCGCCCTGCAACGTCGATCCGAGGCCGAGGCGCAACTGGCCGAAGCTGGTGTTGACCCCGCATTGCAAAGCTTTTTCACCCAATCGCTGGACATTCCCAACCGGCGTTGGCGGCTGAACCTGGACACCCTGGCCGATCAGATGGCCAACGTGTTGTCCTTTCCGCAGACTGACGCTGTCTGGCAGGGTTCCATACTGTTCCTCTCAGGCGCCAAGTCGGACTATGTCAAACCCGAGTACCGTCAGCTGATCCGCGCCCGGTTTCCCAAAGCACGTTTTGCCAAGATTCCCAATGCAGGTCATTGGCTGCACGCTGAAAAGCCGCGTGAATTTGAGGCCACCGCACGCGTGTTCTTAAACGCTTAGAGCATCGCACGCTTGCCTTTTAGATGGTTGGAGCAATCCCACAGTGGCAGGATCAATGGCGCTCAAGCCTGGGCTGACGTCCGCATAATCTGTCGCGCCACCAACCAGGACACCGGAATCGCGATGACCGCCCCGACAACCGCTGAGCCAAAGATCGCTGGAACCGATACAAAGCCAGCCACCAGAACAATAATCACGCCAATACCGGCCAGGCTGGTGGCAATCAGCGAATAGAGAATCGAGGCAAGGCGCAACATGGGGCTCTCCTGTGTTATGAGCGTTTTACGGCCTGCACCTTAGCAAAACCGCTAGGCCACACCTTGATCTCGATCACCTGCGTGGCGGATTACATTCCCGGATCAAGCGGTTCCGACACCGGGCCACCCGCCGCTTGCCAGTCAGAAAAACCACCCATGTTATAGACTTGGGCATAGCCCATATCCTTTAGCAGTTTCCCCGCCAACGCGGCGCGACCCCCGCTGGCGCAATGCAGCACGATGGGGCGATCAAATTGCAAGGCTGTATCATAGGCCGGGCTGGCCGGATCGGCGCGAAACTCAAGCATCCCGCGTGGAATGTGATGGCTGCCAATGGCGCGACCAATCGCATCCAGTTCCGGCCCATCGCGAATGTCCAGCAGCAGGGCACCGTCGTCGACCATCTGGCGGGCGCGATCTGCGGGGATCCGCTCCACTTCGGCATTGGCGGCTTGCATCATCATCTGAAGAGTCACGGGCATAAAGGGTCTCCTTGGTTTGAACGCAACACATATATTCGTTTAAATTCACCCTGCAAGAGCGTGCCAAAACACCCGGATTTTCAGTTCCTGCGTATAGACTTCCAACTACCCGGCTAGCCTACCCAAGCCGCCAAGTGGCGAAGCAAAGGCCTCATCAAACCAGTCACCAGGGCAAAAAATCGGCTCAAACTCGCGCTTCGGATATCGAGACTGAGACACCAAATCAGAGAAAAACTTGATCGAACTGCATTTCTTTGGCAGCTTGACACGATCAGCGCTCCACTTGGGGAATGCCGAGTTAAACAACCACACTACAAGTGGCTGCTTATGGATTGAAAATGGAGGAGCAAATTGGCGTCCCAATCTGTGGGGCAAGACAACTCTAGGCATAGCGACGTAAAGTAAATTAAAGACGAAATTGCTTAACATCCTATGTAACATTAAAAGTTGTAAATCTGGGCGAAAAGGGCCGGAGAGCCTGCCACAGCAATCGGTTTTGTCACAAGGCTGTCATCGAACCATGACACATGCGGGCGAACCAATGCAGACACCAAAATGGAGAGGAATTACGAATGAAGTCATTATTTTATTCAAGTGTTGCGATAATCTCGATGACAGGTGCGGCCTCCGCTGCCACCTGCCCGGCAGTGACGGTTGCCGACCTGATGGGTATGAACGTAGGGGCGTTTCCCCAACAATACGAACTGGAAGAATTCCAAGGTTTGGGCGATTGTAGCGTAGAGTTTGCTGCCAACCCTGCCTCTGATGATCTGAACGGGCGTATTTTGGGGAATGGTCCACTGCCATCCTTAACTGACCGTCTGCCCAGCGAGCCGCTGGTTCTGGCACCCTATGATCAGATCGGTAGCTATGGCGGCATCCTTGATGCGCTGTCAAATGCGACCGAATCTGGCACCTCAGACTTTATGTCAATTCGTCACGTTAATTTGGTGCGCTACTCAGACGACCTGACAACCATTGTGCCAAACGTTGCTAAGGCCTGGGAATGGAACGATGATTTCACCCAGCTGACGTTCTTCCTGCGGGAAGGTCATAAATGGTCCGATGGGGCACCGTTTGGCGCCAAAGACGTCAAGTTCTGGTACGACAACCTGGCTCTTGATTCCAATGTGCGCGAGAAACCAAAGGACTATGTTCTGGTTGGCGGCGAACGCATGGAAATTGTTGTGGTTGACGAGACCACAGTGCAGTTCAACCTGCCATCGCCAAAACCGGGTCTGTTGTCGCATTTTGCCAACCACTATGCGCAGGGTTTCCAGCCCATGCATTTCCTTGGCCAGTTCCACCCAGACATCACCGCTGACGCCGATGCAAATGCAAAAACCGTTGGTTTTGACGACGGCTATGCTGCGATCTCTGCCTACTATGGCAACTCGGATTGGATGGATACGGCAACGCCTTATCTGAACAGTCCTGATCTGGTTGCCGGTCTTCCTGCGGGCACCGTGCCAACTTTGGAAAGCTACATTATCGTGTCGGAAACCACGGAGGGACGCCATCTGGTGGCCAACCCGTATTTCTTCCAGATTGATACGGCTGGCAACCAGCTGCCTTACATCAACGAGCAAGACGAGCTGTTCGTCGGTGAAAGCGAAGTGCGGCTGCTGAAACTGATCAACTCGGAAGTTGACTATAAGGCACAGGCTCTTAATCTCGACCACGCTCCAATGTTGTTGGAAGGTCAGGAAAAAGGCAACTTTACGGTTGAACTGAAACCCGAAGTTGCCCTGCCAACCTTTGCCTTCAACGTGACATCGGAAGATCTGGAGAAACGCGCCGTGTTTGGCGATCTTCGGTTCCGTCAGGCGATGTCTGTTGCGATCAACCGCGATGAGCTGAACGAAGTGGCTTATTTCGGCCTGGGCAAACCACAGCAGTATATTGCTTTCTCGCCTACACCGGGTTTTGTCAGCGAAGAGGTCGAGCAAAGCTACGCGCAGTTCGATCAAGAGCTGGCTAACAAACTGCTCGATGATATGGGCATGAAGGACGTCAACGGCGACGGCATGCGCGAGATGCCAAATGGTCAACCGTTGGTTCTGAACCTGCAAGTAGCGACCCAGGCCATGTCGATCAAACTGGTCGAACTGGTTGGTCAAAACTGGAAAGACGTTGGCATCGACAGCACAGTGAAAGAAGTGACCACGGATGAATTTAGGTCCGCGATGTCTGCCAACGCACTGGATGTGACAATGTACGCAAAAAGTCAGCCTCTGGCGGTGATTTTGGGTATATCGGAACTGTTCCAGCCACCGTTTGACAACTACTTCAACCTGCGGTCTGCAATGTTGTGGGGCGAATATATCGATACAGACGGGGTCTCTGGCGTCAAACCTCCGCAGTATGTCTATGACATGATGGACGGCATCGATGCGTTCCAGGCGGCAATCGCCGGGTCGGATGAATCCAATGAGATTGGGGCCAAGCTGGTGAAAACCATGGCCGACAGCCTGTTGTTCATCGGCACCGTGAAAGCTGTTGCACCGATTTACCACAACAATGCGCTGAAGAACTTCACCGAGTTCAAAACGCAGTCCTACGCCTATTATCGGACCTATCCGTACCGGCCGACACAGTGGTTCCTGGACGAGTAAGCTAACCTGAAATGAGGACGTAGCGGGCTGATAAACTTGGCCCGCTACCCCAAAAAATTGGGCCAAACGGCCACAATAACTCAGCAGGGTGGGCCAGGTATTCTATGTTACAATTTTCAAGGTTCGTTGCTATTCGGGCAACGTTAGCCGTCTTTACGCTTGTCGTGGTATCGTTCATCGTATTCTCACTGATGGAAATGGTGCCGGGCGATTGCGCAGAACGCTATCTTGCGTTTAAAAGTTCACAAGGTGCGGTTATTACCGCCGCCGATATCCAGGCGGAGCGAGTCYGTTTGGGGCTCGACCAACCCTATGTTCAACGTTGGGGGCATTGGATCGTCAACGCGTTCCAGGGTGAATTTGGTGACAGCTGCATTYTGCGCCTSAAYATYMGCCAGCTCATTGGACCGAAATTCTGGTTAAGCCTTGGCCTATGCCTCTCAGCCTTGCTGCTGGCCTATGCGATTGCCATTCCGGTTGGAATCCTCGCCGCCACTTCAAAAAATGCGACACTAAACAATAGCTTACGGTTTGTCAGCTATTTGGGATTGGCCCTGCCAAACTTCCTGTTGGCGCTGATGATCATGCTGTTTTCCACCCTCGTTTTTGGCAACAGCCTGACTGGGTTGTTTTCCAAGGAATTTCGAGATGCGGCTTGGTCCTTTGACAAATTCATGGACTTCCTCAGTCATGCTTGGCTGCCGGTCTTCATCCTAGGGTGGTCGGCGACCGCCTTTGCCATCCAGACCGTGCGCGCGTTGATGTCCGACGAGGTTGGTAAGCTTTATGTAACGGCTGCTCGGGCCCGCGGCGTTTCCGGGCGCAGGTTGCTGATGCGGTATCCGGCACGCCATGCGCTGAGCCCGATCATCAACTCGTTGGGCTTCGATCTAAACCGTATCTTCAACGAGCTGCCCATTGTGGCATTGATCTTGACGTTGACCGAAGCCGGGTCGCTGTTGATCGAAGCCTTGGCCAGATCGAATGATCAGCAATTGGCCGGTGCCATTATTTTCCTTCTGACCGCAAGTATCGTGGGGATCAATTTCATCACTGACATTATCCTGGCGCTTACGGATCCGCGCATACGCCGGAGTATTATTGGATGAAAGACATGACCGATACTTCAAACCCGCTGACCCAAGCCGCTGACACTCAAAAGCGTAAAGAGGCCTATTTCACCGCCTCCCAGGGGCAGCTGATCTGGCAAAGGTTTAAGCGCAACAAATCAGCATTGGCAGGCGCCTGGGTGCTGATCATCCTGATCTTGTCTGGCATGTTCGCCCCGTTCCTGACGCCGTATGAGCCGACCATCGGCGGACGCGACAAGGACTATTTGAACGGGGCGCCGCAGATCCCAAGCTTTTGTGATAGCAACGGCTGCTCGCTGCGACCCTTTATCTATACCAGCACCCGTACCCGTTCGATCCAGACCAATTTTCGCTGGGTGACCGAAACTGACACCAGCCTGGAAGGCCGGCGATATTTGACCTTTTTCACCAAGGGCGTCAGCTACACGTATTTTGAATTCGACATTAACCTGCCCGGCAAGGCGCTTGATTTCCATGTTCCGGGCTTCAAGTTTGAGACCCATTTRTTTGGGGTWGAKMMGGGMATGATYCACWTKTTYGGCACCGATTCCACCGGCAAGGATATCTTTTCGCGCACCCTGACCGCGGTGAATACGTCGATGGCGGTTGGCACCATCGGGGTGATCATTGCCTTTGTTCTTGCCTTGGCGATCGGGGGGATTTCAGGCTATTATGGTGGCTGGATAGACTCGGTGTTACAAATGTTCACCGACGCGATAAAGACCATTCCAAGCATCCCCTTGTTCATGGCATTGGCGGCGTTTATCCCCGATGTCTGGAGCGCCGAAGCGCGGTTCTTCTTTATCTCGATGGTGTTGGGATTGATTGGCTGGACCACGCTGGCCCGACGCATACGAACCCATCTGTTATCTGAACGAAACCAGGAATATGTCTTGGCTGCGCAGCTTTGCGGGGCGTCACCCGCGCATGTTATTCGGCGGCATCTTCTGCCCAGTTTCTCCAGTTATATCATCGTCGATCTGGTGATTTCGTTCCCTTATATGATCCTGTCTGAAACGGCGCTGTCATTTATCGGATTGGGGTTGAAAGACCCGGTAAACTCGTTGGGGGTGATGCTGCAAAATGTCACCAGTGCGGATGTGTTGCTGAACTATCAGTGGTATTTCATTCCGGTGCTTTTCTTCATTGTTCTCGTGTTGGCTTTTGTGTTCGTCGGTGACGGATTGCGCGACGCCGCCGACCCTTATTCGGATAGCAAATAATGACGCGCCTTCTTGATGTAGAAAACCTGACCCTGCAATTCGATACGGATGAAGGGCGGATCACCGCGGTGGACGACGTGTCGTTCACGCTGGAAGCTGGCGAAGTCATGGGGCTGGTCGGCGAAAGTGGCTCCGGCAAATCGGTCACTGCAAAATCGGTGATGAAGCTAAACCCGTCCAATGCGATCTACGGCCCGGACACCAAAATCATCCTGCATTTGGACACCGGGCCGGTGGATATCATGGCTTTGGAAAAGTCCCGTGACCTGCAAGTGGTGCGGGGTGGGGCCATCTCGATGATCTTCCAGGAACCAATGGCCAGTTTTGCCCCGGCGATTACAATCGGCGATCAAATGGTCGAGCAATTGTTAATCCATACCGATATGGGCCCCAAACGGGCGAAAGAACTGTCGATCGAAATGCTGGATCGGGTTGGGAKYYCAKMMYMSMGCRMTYGRWYTKMCSAGKAYGCMKKYGRWWKRTSYRGMRKMMTGSSCSASSGRRSRWYSWTYSNCCATKGCKSKYWMGACCAAGCCAAAATTGCTAATTGCCGATGAGCCCACCACAGCGCTCGACGTGACCATCCAAGCCCAGGTTATTGATCTTATGAAAGATCTGGTCACCGAGTTTGGCATGGGGATTATCTTTATCACCCATGACCTTGGGGTGATTGCCCAGACAGCTGATAAGGTTGCGGTGATGTATCTTGGCCGGTTGATTGAACAGGGACCGGTGCGCGAAGTGATCCGCACCCCAGCGCACCCCTATACCAAAGGCCTGTTGGCGGCCTTACCCAGATTGGACGATCTCGACGCGCCACTTCAAGCGATCCCAGGTGACATTCCGTCACCGCTTGAACGCCCTTCCGGTTGCGTGTTCAACAACCGCTGCTCCGATAATATTGGCGAACGTTGCAGCCGCGATATCCCTGGGAAAACCCAAATGAGCAGTCTCCATAATGTAGCCTGCCACCTGTATTCCGAGGAGCTTGTACAATGAACCAGGACGTGTTGATCAAGGTGCGCGACCTGTCTGTGCAATATGCGATCTCGGGTGGCAAACTCTTTGGCCCAAAGCCGGTGGTAAAAGCCGTGGACGGGGTTAACTTGGACATCGCCAAGGGCAGTTTTTTTGGCTTGGTGGGGGAATCCGGATCGGGGAAAACCACCCTTGGTCGCGCCTGCCTGAAAGCGGCACCAATTGCCCGAGGAACCGTCGAGTTTACCGATGGAGATGTGCATTATGAGCTGACTACGATTGATAAAAAGCAGCTGAAAGATTACCGCAAACGGTCGCAGTTGATTTTTCAAGATCCCTATGCGGCACTTAGCCCGCGCATGACCGTACGCGATATCATCGCAGAACCGCTTGAGGTGATGGGTCTGACCTCGTCGCGCGAAGAGACCGACGAACGAGTGCGCGAAGTGGCCGCCAAATGTCGGTTGARCCTCGAACACCTGCGCCGCTTCCCACATGCGTTTTCCGGCGGCCAACGGCAGCGCATTTCAATTGCGCGCGCCCTGGTGTCGCGGCCCCAATTCATTGTTGCTGATGAAAGTGTCGCGGCGCTTGACGTGTCCATTCAGGCAGACGTGCTCAACTTGCTGAAAGAAATTCAGCAGGAAATGGGGCTGACGTTCTTGTTCATTAGCCACGACCTAAGTGTCGTCGCCCATGTCTGCGACCACGTGGCCGTGATGTACTTGGGTCGGTTGGTCGAAACTGCGCCAACCCGGCAATTGTTCGCTGCGCCACGTCATCCCTATACCAAGGCTTTGCTCTCGGCGATCCCATCGCTCGATCCCGATGATCGCGGCAAGATGCAGAAATTGGTGGGTGAAATTCCTTCACCAACCAATCCTCCGCCGGGCTGTAAATTCCAAACGCGCTGTCCAGAAGCCATTGATATTTGCCGGAAAGTGGAGCCCAAACTGGAGCATTCCGCTGAGGGACACGAAGTGGCCTGTCATCGCTGGAAAGAACTGATGGTCTAAGGGATACCGCCAAAGATGGTCCTACTTTTTCGACCATATTGCAGCCTGATTAAGGTGGATCAGGATTTCATTCAGGCTGCTATTCTCATTGGTTTCACTTTGTTCTCAKAWRMYKCSKSWGRCRWMNCATAKYCCRTSRKWCMWNTSYGKRMKWTYWKYGSYGKWKTWWGTYRNCSATKTTSKAKSCMRAYMMRTSMSTSTGAGCCGGTTTCGAGTGCATTCAGATAGATGCATTCATATTTCAGGGATCGCCAAAGCCCTTCGTTCATCCGGTTGTCAGTTGCCGGACGATCGAATGCGCAACATTCGATGAGAGGGGCCAGCCACCTTTGCCATCCATTTCCGGCAGGTGATTTGTAAAATCACTGAGAGGCATGGATATCTTCACATCGGCATCTTTCAGCGCCAGCATCCATTCAGAGCCTGTGAATTGGCTACCCAGATCGCGGTTCATGATCTCTGGCTTGCCATTTCTGTCGATGGTCTCTGTCAGGGCTTCAACGCAAAAATCGGCTTCATTCGACCATTAACCTCGGACCAATGGCGGACAAGGTCTCATTGTTGGACAGCCCCCAGCTCAGTACTTTTCTGCTGTACCAGTCCATAAACGCCACCAGATACAGGGGAAGCATTGAACGCGCTCCCGACTATCCCTCAACACCGAGACGGCCATGAAGAAAGCAGGACGACGAGGGTCTATGTGATTGTCCGGGATGAAACAATTACGTCCTCATTTTAGCAAACTGCGGGCGATGATGTTGCGTTGAATTTCCGAGGACCCTTCGTAGATACGGAAAATCCGAAGATCACGCATGTAGCGCTCCAAGGGGAGATCGCGGGTGTAGCCATAGCCACCATGAATTTGCAGCGCCCGGTCTGCAATGCGCCAAGCGGCCTCGGAGGCAAATAGCTTGGCAAATGCGGACTCGCTTGAATAACGCGCGCCAGTGCCRCGTTTGACCGCCGCCTGCATCGCCAAAGCCCGGGCCGCCGCCAGATCGGTCGCGCTGTCTGCCAGCATCCACTGAAGGCCCTGGAAATCGGCAATCGGAYGGCCGCCAACCTTGCGTTCCTTGGCGTAAGAAATCGCCATCTCAAGGGCGGCACTGGCAATGCCGGTGGCCTGTGCCGCGACCTCGATCCGGCCATTGTCGAGCACCTTCATTGCGGTGCGAAATCCTGTGCCCTCTGCGCCGATGCAATTGTCCTCGGGCACCCAGCAATCGAAGGTTATACCAAACACATGGCCGCCCCTTAGGCCCATGGTTCTTTCGTTCGGGCCAATGTCGACGCCTTCTGTTGTCTTTGGTTCAACCACAAAAGCGCTGACCCCGCGCGCCCCCGCGTCACGGTCGGTTTTGGCGTAGACCACGATGAAATCAGCCTCACCTGCGTTGGAGATGAAGCATTTCGAGCCTTTGATCCGATATCCATCGCCTTCGCGGATTGCATATGTTGTCATGTCGGCCGGGTTAGAGCCCGCTTGCGGTTCGGTCAGCGCAAACGCCCCCAGCGTTTTACCTGCAGCCGCGTCGGGCAGGATACGCGCCTGCAATGCGTCATCAGCGCCGAGCAAAAGCGAGTCCGTTGCCAAAAAATGGGCCGTCAGCATCGAAGCCGTGGAACCGCAAGCCCCGGCCACAGCTTCGACCGCCGCATAAAGTGCCGGACCTGAGAGGCCGATGCCCCCCTTTGTTTCCGGTAAGTTCATGCCCAAAAGTCCCATTTCGGCCATGGCGGGCAAGTGAAGGGTGGCAAACARSGCCTCTTCGTCCAAWCGCGCGGCCTGTGGTGCGATCACCTCGGTRCAAAAACGTTCGATCTGGGTTGTGACGGCACGTTCGTCGTCTGTCAGTGGGTAGGTCATGGGGTATTTCCTTTGGAGAGCGCGGCCAAAATCKSGGCAGAATCYGCATTTAGWTCAGGCGCCGCTGTGCGGTTGCCGCGRGGAGCATCACTGAAATGAACCGGCTGTTCYGGCACGGTGAGGAGGCCCAAGGTTGGGTGATCAACATCAGAGGCCAATTGTCGCTCAAGGGCCTGCGGCGAGCCCCAAGCCTGGGCAACGGACTGAAGCAAAGCGGCGGGAATACCTGCGCTGGACAGGCTTGCAACAATCTCGTCCGAGGGACGTGTGCTGGCCCAGATGTCAATGTGTTCGGCCAACGCCGGTTCGTTTTCTCGGCGCAAGGCGTCGGTGGAAAATTGAGTGTCTTGCGCTAGTTCTGGCTGGTCGATGACCTCGCAGAACGTCGCAAACAGTCGATCATTCAGGACCGCAACCGCGAAAAAACCGTCCTGCGCGGGATAGGTACCAAAAGGTGCGGACAGCGGATGACGGTTGCCTGTGCGGGTCGGGGAAACCTTCTCCATCAAGGTACGGCATGCCAAGATCGGCATCATAGACATCAGCGAGTCAAACAGTGCCACATCCACATACCGACCTTTGCCGGTGCGGCTGCGATCAAACAGCGCCACCATCGTGCCCCACGCAGCAAACAGGCCGCCCGCGACGTCAGCAAAGGCTTCACCAACCATGGTTGGTGCGCCATCTGCGTCGCCAGTTGCATCCATCAGCCCGGTCATGGCCTGAATGATGATGTCATAGGCGGGCTTGGTCGCATTTGGCCCGGTTTGACCAAAGCCAGAGACCGAGACGTAGATCAGCGCCGGAAACTCCTCTCGCAGGGTTTTTTCACCCAACCCCAGTTTGTCCATCACACCGGGGCGATAGTTTTCAACCAGGACATCGGAATTGCGCAACAGTGCTTTTACCGTGGCCAGGCCCGCATCCGATTTCAAATCCAAAACAATAGAGCGTTTGCCGCGATTGACGGCCTGAAACAGCAGGCTTTCGCCCTGATCAAATGGTCCGATGTGGCGATAATCATCCCCGTGAGCGGATTCCACTTTGATCACATCGGCGCCCAAATCGGCCATCATTGCGGTGCAATATGGCCCGGCGAGAACTCGGGTGAAATCCAGCACTCGCACCCCTTCAAGGGGGCTGGCTGTCTGTGTGGGGGACGCATTGTTCATTGGGATCTCCGGCTTGTGGTGCTGGAGCTTAGGCAGTGGCTTGCTATAGTGTAAAATATAGAGTTATCATATCTCAATAAATGAAACCTATACCCATCACCATACGACAGATCGATTATATAATTGCCACCGCCGATGGAGGTAGCACAGCCTCGGCGGCGCGAATGCTGAACGTGTCACAGCCGTCGGTGTCGCTTGCGATCACGAAGGTAGAGCAACATCTGCGGCGTGCCCTGTTTGTGCGGACCTCTGGCCAAGGTGTTGTATTGACAGCTTTTGGGCAGCTTAAGCTTGGCGAATTCAGAAGTTTACAAACACAAGCGCAACAAGTCCTGAGTGCGGATGACCCAAATCGGGCCTCTCTTAATCTGGGCGTTTTCTCGACACTTGGTCCGCGTTATGCACCGTCGTTGGTGCGCGGGTTTCAAGACGAAAACCCGACGGCGCGCATACAATTGTTTGAGGGTGATCTCGAAACTCTGTCTGCATGGCTCGAAAGTGGGAAAATTGATGTCGCCCTGATGTATGAATTTGGCTTGCCCTCGACGCTTACTGTCATCCCATTGGCCGATGTGCGCCCCTATGGTCTTTTGCCAAAGAACCATCCGCTTTCGGACCGGAAGGCGGTCAGTATCGCTGAGTTGCTTCAAGAACCGCTGATCTTGATGAACCTGCCACACAGTCGCAGCTATTTCCTGACACTGGCGCAGATGAACGGGGTCACCCCAAAGATCGCCTATGAAACGAGCTCGGTTGAAATGCTGCGCTCTATGGTCGCCAACCAGCTGGGCGTGGGCTTGTTGGCAACCGATATCCCGCATGAAACGGCCTATGACGGGCAAGCTATTGTCAGAATRCCGCTGAAGGGMCCCCTTGCCCCCCATCGTATTGCGTTGRCTCRGTCAGGGCGATTGCGMTCAAGYGMTCTGGCGRACAAGTTCTGCCATTTTKCRKCTCTRTCGTTTGAGGTCTGAGGGTAATCCCCCCAATTTTGACGGGGTGCGGTCGTAGAACTCATGCGGCCATTTTCAGTTTCATGGCGGGTGTGATGCCGCCGATGCCCATATTCGGGCGGATCCGCTGCCCGGCACCTTCATCCCTGATCCGATTGGTGCCAGACCCCAGCTTGATGGTGTCATTGCCATCGCCGGTGCGGATATCATTGTCACCGTCGCCGCTGGAAATAGAGTTTTTCCCGTTGCCAGCATCAATTGTGTTTTCGCGTCCTTTGACACGAATAGTATCGTTACCATCACCGGTGATGATGTAGTTCTCACCGGTTCCCGCATCGACCCGGTTGTTTCCGTCACCCGCCAGAATTTCGTTGAAGCCGTTGCCAACCTTGATGGTGTCATGACCATCGTGGGTAACGATGAAATTGAATCCGTCGCCGCTGGAAATTTTGTTATTGCCACCCTCGAACCAGATGTCGTTGTTGCCATCGCCGAGCCGAATGTCGTCCTTGCCGTCGCCTGAAGTGATTTCATTGTCGCCGCTGCCTGCGGTGATATTATTGGTCCCGTGGCCGGCATTGATGGTGTTTGTCCCGTCGCCAACGATTATCGTATCCTTATCGTCGCCAGTCAGGATCACATTCTGGCCGTCGCCGACGGTTATCCTATTGGTACCGTCACCGGCTGAAATCCAGTTGTTACCGGCGCCTAGGCGAATGTCATCCCTGCCGCYGCCCGCTTGGATGTTATTGTGGCCGTCATGGGGAAAGCATGCAGAGGGTTTTGCCGTTTGATGCTACCTGCAGGACACCCACTGGTTTTCTAACGCGGGGAGAACGGCTTGTGGTGTGATCTCCCAACACTGATCGGTTTGTTTTGTCGTCGCTCGGCGCCTTTTGGCCGGGCTCATCACGGTAGGTTGTAAATCGGGGGCACCCCGGAACGAGGCGCGTTTCAGGATCCAGTTTTAGTGGAGTGACGAGCGTTGCATCATGCTGCCTGCCTCCTTGGTGGTGCGTGGAATTGTGGCTTCTGTTCCCGGCGGAAGATTTCAACAATGCGCATCGACCCGCCGCATTCTGGGCAAAGTTCTCCTAGTTCGAGCGGAGTGACCTAGATGGTTGGCGGGTTATCCTGCTTGGGCACTTCAGCGCCGATCCCCATAGGTGCAAAACACTGGTCATACCGGTCCGCGCAGCGATACGCCTTGGATCTGCAGCGTTGGTCATAACAGTTTGAGCCGACGTCTTGAATAACAGGCCATAAACCGCCTTCTTGTTATAGTGATTGTGCAGCGATCAATGAGAGGGGCATGGCTAACATAAACGCCAGGCTCATCTGACGCGATGAGATCGGGTTGATCTTCGGCTTTCCGAAGAACAGCCGCCTCTCTGGCCGTGCCTTCCAGCCTGTAATCACGCAACAGGTTTAGAAGGCCAGGAGAGAGCATCACCTTGCGATCCTTCCCGCCCTTACCCTGATCGACATGGATCAACATGCGGTCACTGTCGATGTCGCCGATCTTGAGGTTGCAGACCTCGGAGGCCCGCAGTCCGCGCCATCAGAAATGCTGAGCCCCGCACGGTATTTGAGACCCGAACCCAGTGCCGCCATCAGAAAGTCAGAAACTTCTTCGACACTGAACACGATAGGCCGTTTCCTCGGTTGCCGCCTGAATTGCATGAAACTCTTCATTTCCTCGCGTCCCCAGGTCATGCTGAAGAAAAACCGCAGAGCGACAGCGGGTGTTGAACGTCGATGGCGTGACAGCCGTGACAGCCGTCTGTAGCTGATAGGCGCGCAGGTCGTCCGCTGTTGCTGTGTCCGGTGATCTCTTCACGAAATTTGTAAATTCCTTGATCGCCCTGATATGAGACTTCTGGGCTTTGTCACCTATCCCTCGGATACGCATATCTGCCATCATCCGCTCGCGCAGCGGTGTGGCCTTATCCTCTGTCATGGGAGCCTCCTGTCAATCGACTGAGAAAACCCCAATCGTCAGACAAGTTCGTCAGATTACAAAATCACGCCGCTTGGATCAGCCCACACCACCAGTCACTAGCGCCATTGCCGCGCCAGCGGCTTCGTCCGTGGGCCGTCAGTTGCAAAAGCAAGCTTCACGCCCAGAACAATCGGGATCCGCGCCACAAGATTACTTCTTATCGCGCGCGGACTTTTCATCTTTGGTAAGCTTGTTGTTCCAAGCATTGTTGCTCAAACCCAGCTCGCTTGGAAGGGGTTTGGTTTTGCCGATACTGATTTTGCCGCCCTTGTTCAGGAATTCCTGGATAAGCGCATCATCCGTGGTTTCTTTAGGGACATGTTTCATAAAGACCTACTTACCCGCTTGGCCCCATTCTTGTCACGCATCATCTGCATAACGGCTGATCGGATCGCTCATCTTAACACAGAGCCCTACAGAGTGCTGCATTGTACACGAATGGCATGTGTGGATGACCCCTGCATTGCAAGACATTTTTGATATAATCAGTGTCTTTGTCAGAAGCAGCCATATGTCCGGCCTGTTTGCGCGATTTTGACCGCTGGCCCTGACGGGGTCCGCAAACCAAGTCCCTATCCGCAAAGCGGGCTATCGCTGCCCGGCAGGGCATCGCCATGCGATGTCCCGAGAGGGGGGGGGATCCGACCCAATTGCTCCCTTCCGCCACTGGATCGACTGGTTGGCGTCAAACCCAGCCAAGCTGCAAATTCACGGCCATTCTCGACCTAGTACCCACTCCCAATGCTTGCAGCGATCGCAGAGGCCGTAACAGGGCCAACGTCTCGCTGCCCGGCAGGGCATGTTTACAGGCCCAAGAGGGGCGGATGGTCTGCAAAAGTTTAACACAGGGTTCCCGTTTGGCTTCAAGTCTCAGTCGGTTTTCATACCAACGCACTTGTCCGTGCAGAACGCCCAAATGCCCACATAAATTATGGACCACGTCTTGCGCGATTTTGGGCAGTTCGAACTCTTCTCCAGCCAGCACGCCCTGCGCAAAACGGATAGCACGTGCGAGGTCTTTGGCGACGGGCACGCCAAACTCTGCCAACATGCTACGTAAGGCGTTGACCAGTTGCGTGCGCTGACGAACCATGAGGCGGGGCGCACGGCTCAACCGACTTGGTATCGGCAAAACGCATCGTGGGACGGGTAACTGCTTCGCATATTGCCTCCGCATCAATAGAGTCTGACTTGCCGCGCTTCACGTATGGTTTGGCATACATCGGCGGGATCAGCCGACCCTCATGGCCCAGCCTGGTCAGCTCGCACACCCAGTAATGACTTGTGGAGCAGGCTTCCATGCCAATGAGGCAAGGATCGAGACGCGAAAAAAATGGCAACACCGGAACGCGCCGTAAAGGCCGGTTAAAAGCGACATCATCACTTTCCGTGATCCCGTGAATTTGGAAAATATTCTTGGCCCGGTCGACTCCGATCGTTCTAATTTGCATGGGGCGGTTCCTTTCAATTGCAGGTTTTGACACCTGCCGTATGAAGCATCGCGACGTCGGTTGAAGCAGGAACCATCCACCCCAACAGCAATGCAAAGGCTGCGCTGCGGCGCTCAAAGGGCTGGTCGATAGCCGGGATGGACAGTTAGTGACAGTGATGGACGGGGGAAGTGGTCCAATCGCTGCACCATGCACATTTCGACTTGAAGGCCGGAAAGTGTGAATTCGCTGCGGTCGCGAACTTAATGAGTGTTACTTTTGGAAGCGGACATTCATCGGGCAGCGAAACCGCGTTTATTTTCTGCGCTGCAGAGGTCTGCTCATAACCCACTATGAACATGCTACTGTCGCAGAAACTTGTCAGGATGGGCACTATTCTCTGCAAATTCAAGTCCACATAGGTGATAGCTCGGAGCGCCCATTCGCGTGCTGATCTGAGCAGTAGCCCAATCTGTGGTGTAATTTTTGATAGTGTCCAGGCAAAGCCCGCGCGGATTGCTGGATGGCCACGGATGTTCTCCGGTTGGGTTTGGATGCACTCTGCCCCTAAGGAGAGGTATTTAATTATGACCAGGAACACGATAACAGAAACGGCTGTGCTGAAATCGCCATTTTGTGGGGACAGCGGACCACCGACTTCTGGTCGACCTGCTGGTTTTTTCGCCGACCATTAGATGGTGTTGTCGTTTGACCTACCGTGTGGCGCCGGGGGGCATGAACATCAGTCGGCGGAAGAACCACCAAAACGGCTACCCACTTCTGTTTCATGGTCCGCCCAGTTCTCTAACAGCGGCATATCATATTCAAACCACCTCAATGAAACGCTTCACCTCCCGTTCAATGGTGTCACAAAAGGCTGCAGCGAGACGTGACGGCGGSCGATGTGCCGGRGTCACSACGGCGAKGTCGTAGSGAAGGCGCGGYCGGAACGGRCGGAASGTMAGSACGCCTKCCTGGCCTCGGTWGAGYCGGTAACTYGCKGCGCTGATCTGATCAATCAGGGCATAGGCGGCCCCCTGTTCAACAAAGGTCAGCGCGGTGACAAAAACACTGGTTTCAAACCGCACCCGAAARCGCWTGCCCGCSTCGKMAAAAACCCGCTGCGCGTTCTGAGTGGTCAARTGTTCCTTAAACAAAGCCGCCATWGGCGCGTTRTCAAGGTCATCMGGTGTCAGCACGGRTTTTGCTGCAAGYGGRTCGTYTTTGYGCAAGGCACAAACGCATTCAAGCCCGATYGGYTGAATRTTRATWGWCCCRTGCTGGTCCGGCATTTCGGMGATCCCCACATCGTAYTGCTGCGAAGCGATCCAATCACACACTTTGATCGAAGTCCGGGTCATCAGCAGTACATTCACCTGGGGCCGGTCTTTGACAAAATCTGCCACAATCCTTGGTAACAGAAACAAGGACGCCCCCGGCAACGAAGCAATTTTCAACTGCCCCCGGTCAAGATCACTGATATCGCGCATGGTTTGAGCTGCGCGGTCGATTCGATCGAGGATTTCCTGGGTTTCCTCAAAAAAGAAATGCGCCTCTGGCTTGGGRASCAGGCGGCCCTTGCGCCGCTCAAACAGWTYAAACCCCAGTTCGGTTTCAAGATTGGCCAGCATGGCACTYACMGAAGGTTGAGTTCGCCCYAACACACGGGATGCCGCGCTTACTGATCCTGAGCGCATGATCTCGCGAAATGTCTGCAACTGGCGGATGGAAAGATTTGGTGTCATGTCGCTATCATATTCAAATAATCTATCGATCCACTGATTTTTACAATTTGCGCCTATGGATTGTCCACCATATCTTCGCCGAACAAAAGAATAATGCAGAATTAAGTTTGACGGGGACAAAAAATGACAAACTCAAAATCACCCAATACCCGGCTTGGCAGCGTATCGCGCCGGGCTTTTCTGGGCACAACTGTTGCCGGTGTGGCCATGCTTTCCACCCCCTTCGTCAGGCCCTCCTGGGCCAACGAACGCAAGATCACTGTCCGCGATCCAGGCGGACCGTTCAGCGCTGGCTTCAGCGAGGCCTTCTATAAGCCGTTCAAAGCTGAGACCGGTATCGAAGTTGTTGGTATTCAGGGCGAGCACGAACCCACCGGCATGATCAAAGCGATGATCGAAGCGAAAAGCTTCACCTGGGACGGCGCGCTGCTGTCGAAATCTTCGCATCAGTCGCTGGTCAATCTCGGCTATCTTGAGCCGATCGCCCCTGCAGGCGGCCCAGGCAAGCATCTGAGCGAAGTGCCCGAGTCGTTGCGCGGCGAGTTTATTCTTGGCAACGATGTTTACGCGACGCTGATTGCTGCCCGCACCGACGTGCTGGGGGACAAAATGCCAAAAAGTTGGGCCGATTTTTGGGATGTTGATAATTTCCCGGGCGCGCGTGCCCTGCGCAAACACCCGTTTGATACCATGGAACAAGCACTGTTGGCGGATGGAGTTGCCCCCGCCGACTTGTACCCGCTTGATTTTGACCGCGCCTTTGCCAGCCTCGACAAGATCAAGGATTCCATTGATATCTGGTGGACCGGCGGCGCGCAGACCTCGCAGCTGTTGAATTCCGGCGAAGTCGACATGCTGCCAACATGRAATGGCCGCGCCCAGGTCGCGGTTGACGAAGGCGCTCCGGTCGAGCTGGTCTGGGATGGTGCGCTGTACACCTATGAAGGCTGGGTTATTCTCAAAGGCACGCCGAATGCCGATCTGATGCGTGAATTCATCGAATTCTGCGCCCAGGGCAAACAGCAGGCACTTTACACGCCGCATATTGCCTATGGTCCGACCAACCCAACTGCCTTTGATTATGTTGATGCTGAACGGGCAAAAGTGCTGCCGACCAACCCGGCCTATCTGCCAAAAATGGTCGCGGTTGATACCGATTTCTGGGGTGCCAACAAAGACATCGCTGCGGAACGGTTTGAAGCCTGGTTGCTGTCCTAGAAATCACTCCATTATTGCTGGCAGGCGGGGGTATCCCCGCCTGTTCAGTTCGATTTTGCTCGCGATGTCCAGGCGAGTGCATTCAGCTGTTATCTGGACCACGACATTCAGGAGACCACCGTGTCAGGCGAAAATATCAAACTAAAAATCCGTTCCTTGAGAAAGACTTACGGGTCGGTCGTCGCGCTGGACTCGGCCGATATTGACTTGCGTGACGGTGAATTTCTCACACTCTTAGGGCCCTCTGGTTCGGGAAAAAGCACCTTATTATGGGCTGTCGCCGGGCTGAATGATCCTGACAGTGGACAAATCTGGATTGACGGGCGTGAGGCGACCCATTTACCGCCGTTTCAGCGCGAAATCGGCATGGTGTTCCAGAACTATGCGTTGTTTCCACATATGACCATTGGCCAGAATATCGGATTCCCGCTGGAAATGCGCAAAATGAACCGAATTGATCGCGAAAAGGCGGTGATGCGTGTYCTGRATATGGTCAAACTTGGTYATGTCGCTGATCGTTAYCCGCAGGAGCTYTCCGGTGGCCAGCAACAGCGTATCGCGCTGGCACGCGCCTTTGTCTACGAGCCGTCGATCATCCTGATGGACGAGCCCCTGGGGGCGCTGGACAAAAAACTGCGCGACCATCTGCAACTTGAAATCAAGCATCTGCAYGAACAACTGGGGGTGACCATCATGTATGTCACCCACGATCAGGAAGAAGCGATGGTCATGTCCGACCGCATCTGCCTGATGAACAACGCGCGGGTCGAACAGATTGGCACACCAGAAGATTTGTATTTCCGCCCCAATACCGTATTTGCGGCAGATTTTCTGGGTGAATCCAATCTTGTGGACGGCATTATCCGGGACGTGAACGGCAATGGCGCCTCGGTTGAGATCGGCGGCGCGGGCCTCACCCGGGCCCTGCCCAATCCCAACCTCAGCGTCGGCGAGAGGGTCAAGTTGATGACCCGCCCCGAAGCCATCGAAGTGCTCGGCGCTGGTGAAAGCCGTCCCAACGAAGTCAGCGGCACCCTGCGTGAGGTCATCGTTGGCGGCGGCGCCACCAAACTGTTTGTCGAACTGCAAGGCGGGGCGACCATGCGGGTCACCCAGTTGACACGCGCTGCCACTGAACGGCTTTGCCCCGGGGCCGAACTCAGGCTTGGTTGGGAACAACACGCCGCTGTTGTGCTCAAGCACGCCGAGCTGGAGAGCGAGCTATGAATATCGCCACACATGATGGGTCCCTCGCCCCGTCACGCCTGTCGCGGCTGGTCACTCGCCACGGCCGTATCGCCCCRGCSCTGATATTTCTYGCWSTRTTCTTTGTGMTGCCRGTCTCCATGCTGTTCGGGCTTAGCTTTCTGGATTCCGATGGCGCTCTGACCCTGGAGCACTACCAGCGCCTGTGGGACAAGCCGGTCTATTTGAAAGTGCTGGGAATYACCCTRAAAACCGCAGCCTGGACCACGGCGCTTTGCATTCTTGGCGGCTATCCGATTGCCTATCTGCTGGCTACGGTGGCCAAGACCACGCGGGCGCGGTTGACCATTCTGGTGCTGATGCCGTTCTGGACCAGCTTTCTGGTGCGCACCTTTGCCTGGATCGTCCTTCTGGGGCGCAAAGGAGCGGTCAACACGTTCCTGCTGGATATCGGCGTGATCGAACARCCGATCAAAATGATCTTCAACTTYACCGGCGTGATGATCGGCATGAGCCACGCRYTGATGCCVCTGGCVRTBYTGACVATGYTRTCRGTSATGGARGGHATCGAYGCCAAYCTGTCCAAGGCMGGMTCRACYATGGGSGCSCGYGGMGGKCAAACMTTCTGGCGBATMTATTTYCCWTTGTCGGTRCCGGGSATTGCCGCTGGCGGYATGCTGGTYTTCATCACSTCGCTGGGSTTTTTCATMACSCCKGCGYTGYTKGGCGGKGCSCGYGAYACGATGATYGTGCAGACCATCATTTTCCAGATCAAGGAGATCCTGAACTGGGGCTTTGCCGGTGCTATTGGCGTCCTGTTGATGGTCGCGGTGCTGATSATCTTTTTCGTMTACGACAAGCTTYTGGGCCTCTCAACCCTGTCTGGCGGCGMGGCCACACGGGCCGCCAGCCTGTCCAAGAACCCGATCGGTTATGTCGGRGCGMARGTTGGCGGGCTGTTCACACGCGGGATGGGAACGCTKTGCGAATGGATYGGCATCGCCATTGGCCGCCTCTTTCCGCGCCGGGCGGAYAAGCGCCGCGCCGRTGGCGGACGCATCGCRATCTGGATGGTGGGCCTGCTGATGATGGSATTTCTGGCCCTGCCAGCGCTGTTCATCATCCCGGTKTCCTTCACCGAAAGCGGGTTCCTWGGCTGGCCWCCGCAGGGRTTCTCGYTGAAATGGTATCAGGCGYTGGCGGACACSCCGGTCTGGRYCAACGCCGCGCTGCGCTCCTTCACGGTTGCAATACTGGCCAGCAGTTTGGGCATGCTGCTGGGGGTCCCCGCCGCATTTATGCTGGCACGGAGCTCGTTTTCCGGCAAAGGCGCGGTGTTTGCTTTCCTGGTGTCCCCGATCATCATCCCGAATATCTTTATCGCTGTCGGCTTGTTCTTTCTCTATGCAAAGATCGGSTTGGTYGGCACYACGATTGGCCTGATCCTTGGCCACACGGTGCTGGCGATCCCCTATGTGGTGATCACCGTGCTGGCGGTGGTGAAAGGCTACGATCAAAACCTGGACATGGCCGCCTCTACTTTGGGCGCAAACCGCAAACAGACGTTTTTGCGGGTGACCTTGCCGATGATCCGCTCTGGTATGATAGCCGCCTTCATGTTCGCCTTCATCATCTCGTTTGACGAGTTGACCATCGCGCTCTTCGTCACTGGCGGCGAGGTGACAACCCTGCCCAAACAGATGTGGGACGATGCCCTGTTACGGGTCAGCCCCGCGTTGGCAGCCGTCGCYACRCTGCTCTTGTTGTTTATGTCWGCTTTYATCCTGGTTTCRGAAATCATCAAGCGCCGCGCGGCGAAACGGAGCTAAGCAGATGAGCATGAACACAAAATCAACACCTCGCAAAAATGATGGCGCGGGTCACGCGGTGGTGGTTGGCGCCGGTATTATAGGCGCCGCCACCGCTCTCAACCTGCAGCGCCGGGGTTTTGAGGTAACCGTTATCGACGCTCTGCCACCGGGCGAAGGCGCCTCGTTTGGGAATGCAGGAATCGCGGCGCGCTGCGCCATCGTGCCGGTTCCTGTGCCGGGAATTCTTAAAAAATTCCCGGCGATGCTACTGGATCCAATGGGCCCGCTGTCATTGGATTTCCTGCATGTGGCCCGCAACGCCAAGTGGTTTATCGACTATCTGCGCCATGGACGTGCGAGCGAAGTGGAGCGGATCGCGGCTGAGCTGTTCAAGCTGACGGACGGCTCGATCGACGAGCATCTGGAATTGGCCCGCGATACCGGCGGTGCGCCCTGGGTGACCGAGAGCGACTATCTCTATGTCTACCCCAAGCGGAGCGATTTTGAGGCCGAGTCGTTTGCCTGGGATATCCGTCGCCGCCACGGCATCGAGCATGTGGAAGTGGGTCAGGCGGAGCTGCGCGACATGGAGCCCGATCTGGCCGCCAATTTCACCTTYGCCGTGCGGCTGCCGCAACATGGTTTTGCACTTGATCCTGCCAAATTGGTGAAAGGATTGGTGGAAACCTTCCAGAAACGCGGCGGGCGGTTATTGCAGGCCAAAGCGCAGGCCTTCGAGTTCGGGGCCGAGGGGGCGCATTCCCTGATCACCGAGGCCGGAACAATCCCGTTTGACCGGCTGGTGATTGCTGCGGGCGCATGGTCGGCGACGCTGGCCAAACAACTTGGTGCTCGGATTCCGCTAATGAGCGAACGCGGCTATCACGTTCAGTTTCGAGACACTGGTATTCGCCAGAACCATCCAATGATGGTCACCTCAGGAAAATATGTTGCCACACCGATGGCAGACGGGTTGCGACTGGCCGGGATCGTCGAGTTCAAGCCGATGAGCGCACCACCGGATCCGCGACTGACCGAGCGGCTGAAACGCCACGCGCGGTTGCTGTTCCCCTCTGCTGAACTCGGGAACGCCGAGACCTGGATGGGCCATCGCCCCTCCCTGCCCGACAGCCTGCCGGTGATCGGCGCAATGCCAGGCCATCCAAATGTCTTTCTGGCCTTCGGGCACCAGCATATTGGATTGAGCACTGGACCGCGCACCGGGCGTCTGGTTGCGCAACTGGTCGCCGGCGAGCAGGTCAATGAAGACCTCAGCGCGTTCCGGGCCGACCGATTTTGAACTTGCAACAGGCGCCGCGTTCTTATCGGCATCACCTGGCGCTTAGTAAACGCCGATGGTCGGGCGGACTGGGAGGGTAATCTCATTTACGCGCCTTCTTCTGATCGGCTTCGATTTCGTCAATTACATGCGCAAGCCGCCGCAACTGCGTGCCCATGCCCGGCTCAACAAAACCCGTGAACAGCGGGCCACGGCGCGCGGCACCCTCTGGCAACCCCACCACCAACGCAAAGGTTCCGGCCTTGCGGCTCAGCTCAAAAGTCACATGGGCGATTGGGAAATGCTCGCGCTGCGCATCCGGGTGCGCCAACTTGGTTTTCAGATTGTGCGCACTCATGACGACCACCAGCGCTGGCGCACAGCGGGCCACGCCCCTCCTTTGTTGGACTAATCCTACCCATCTGCTGCCAACGTGCAATGTCCGCTCCTGAGCCCACTGTGAGCATGCAGGCCCAGAAATCAGTCACGAAGGGCGGAATGCGGTCATTCTCTGCGGGATGCGCCAACGGCATGTGTGGATAGCCCCTGCATAGCAAGACATTTTTGAGTTGATCGGCACTGTTGTCAGAAGCAGTCATGTGTCCGGCCTGTTTGCGCGGT
>NVUP01000010.1:49517-129982 GCA_002401945.1 Paracoccaceae bacterium | reverse complement strand
CTGGTTGGTTCGAKRMRWMTSRWWSKYKCSYKYMKTSATKWTKKRWMRTYKMWWWMWYAWSKKGATCCACCTTAACTACTGGTCCGAATTCCCGCGACCACCTCTTATTGCCGTGTCTTCGATGATGATTTGCGATGGCTGGTGGCGATGGTGTCCGACACTGGAATGCGATTGGCAGAGGCTGTAGGCTTAACTAGAGACGATATCGTCCGCGATGACGACGGGGCATTGTTCGCTCGCGTTCGCCCACACCCATGGCGTCGTCTCAAAACCAAAGGCAGTGAACGTGAGGTTCCGCTCGAAGGATCAGCTCGTTGGGCCGCTGAGCGAATCCTCGACCAACRACCCACCTCCCAGTTTGCCTTCCCTCGGTACAACAAGACAAACATGACGAACGCCAATGCAGCGAGCGCTGCGCTGAACAAGTGGATGAGGGAACACGCACCTGACGGATGTTCGATGCATAGCTTCCGCCACTCGATGCGGGACCGTCTCAGAGCTGTTGAGTGCCCCGCCGACATAGTTGATCAGATCGGGGGTTGGCAGACTGATGGAGTTGGCCATGGATACGGCTCTGGCTACCCGATGGATGTCGTCAGGAAGTGGATGAAGGCCGTCACGTGGGGCGACATGGTCTACGGCTCCTAGCAGCGGTTAAAAGCTGGAGCGAAACCAATGGGTTAGCTGGTAAAATGGTGCCCAGGGGCGGAGAGTTTTCCGCGTTGTGTTCCCGTTACAGGCACCTCAGCCACAGCTCGCTTCAGTTAAACATGGGCTATCAGTAGTCGAACGACACCGTCAACAGGCACGTCGTGGTCTACGGTTTGGTCTACTGTGTCTCTTCGTTTATTCTTTCAGTCTGCAGCAGGAGCCACCACCCCAGGGTGGGGGGGGAAGACGCGAGCGCCTCGATACTATTAAGGCCCTCACATTTTTAGCCCTATAAATGCTCCACGAAGCATGTGGCCCCTGGTACTGCTGAGAAACGCCGCTGTAGCGCGTTGGGGTACTTCGTTTTACCAGTGGTCACCTCATCCACACCCTGTGCTTCCAGGGCTATCTTGAAGTCTTCGTGCTTTCGGATGACCCGATTGAAGTTCGAGGCATCTGTTATCCCCAAAGCCTTCCGAAGATCCGCTAAGAGCAAGATACCATCAGGTTCATTCTCAAAGAAGGTGCGAACGTAGTAGATGGCCTCAGCTTTCTGCCCCTTGAGCTTCTTCCCGATTGGTCGCCATGTGCTGAGTGTGCAGCCAGGGAAGGTCTTGGCCAGTTCCCCACGTATCCCAGACCCGTTCGCTGCGATGATGTAAGCGTTGCAAGGCTTGCATTTGTCACCATTGCTCCCCCGTACTGAAGCTCGGCAGAGGCCCTGGAGGATAAAGTGTTGATGCTCTCCCAGCCTTGTTTTCCTGATAGCCACATCAGGCAGCTCATCGGTAATAGGAACCTTTGCACTGAGGTGTGTCAGACCTATATACTGGCAATCGGGCAAAAAGAGCGTTCCGGCCAGAATGACGTTGGTGATGTCACTATATGCGTTGGTGCCTTGGTGTGCGCCCCAATGAAGGAAGCTGATGAGGTCTGGAGCCCCCTGGACCATCTCTTGGACGTGCTTGGGGAGCTTGCCTTGCAACGCATCCTTTTGATGGATCACGAGCCATCTCTCGTTAGGCTTCGTATTGAGCTTGGCAATAATTTCCCGGAACAGTTGATCTCCGTTGCTGTACCAGGAACTCTTGCTGCCCCCTTGTTCGAGAACTTCAATACTCAGGTCGCAGTAGCTCTTCGGCGCGTCCTTGAGCCGAACCAGCCCACCGGGACCTTTTTCCCAAAGCTCATAGGGGTAACGAACACGGCCAGAAGCATCGAGGATTGCAACAGGGGCAAAGTCAGACGGCAGCGGTTCTCGGGTATCGAGTGCTGATATGATATGTCTGTGGTCCTCAAAGAGGCGTACTGTGCGACCTGATAGGGAAAAGAGGTCTTCAAGGGCTTTTTGGGTGGCCGGGTTCGGTATGTAACCCAGCGCTCTTCGTGCGCCCCGGAGGTCGACCCCACACGTGCCTGGAATGTCTGGAATACTGAAGGTTCCTTTGCCAGCGCTGTTGTTGAACGCTTGTTGCAAGTCACTGACCAGCGCAGCGAGCTTAGGACAACTGGACCTGAGTGGAGCAAGTAATGAACCAAGAGCATCGGCACTGAGCGTCACAACCTCTCCCAGCAGCATCTCCTCATCCCAGATTCTGACTTTCCGTGGGAGGCCTTTGAAGTGAAACTTCTCAACTTCAGTGAAGCTGCCACCACCACAACGGCTCCTAACCATCTGATGCGTCGTGAACAGGACGCGGGCTTCTTGCTTTGGAGTCGGGCTGAGAGCGTTGACCGCTTTGTCAGACGTCAGGACCGCAAATTGGGACGGGAGAAGCCCCATATCTTCAATCAAGCGCTTGATCTCCGCCTTGCGGGTTAGACAGACCAACACCGCCACATCCTGATGGTGAGAAGACCCAAGTAAATGCCTAACGAAGTGCTTAACAGCTGAAGTCTTCCCGACCCCGGGGTCAAGACAGGACAGGTAGAAGTTGCGTCGACACGTTCCATCAGCCATGGCCACAAATGTCCTGGCCAGGTCTTCAATCGCTTCATACTGAGAGGTCGATGGGAGATGACCCACACCGCCAAACTCAGAACGCAACGAGGTCATTGTCTGTTGGGTCAGAGAGCTATGAATAGCTGGAGCTCTAGGGCAACGTTTGATAATAAACCCTGGGAAAGCTTTGCGAACTCCATTTGAAGACGTTCTGGCAGGTTCTTTTCACTAACCTGAAAATCTCCCAGAGAGGGATCAATAGCAACATTGGTTTCTTTCAAAAGCCATACGACTCGGAGTCCATTATTACTTGTTATGCAGTCGTCAGCTATTCGAATCCCATACTTTTGCCTGGTGGTTTCTGGAAGCTCGGTCAGAATGTCTGTGAATATTCTGTCTCGATCTCGGACACCCGTGTAAATCGCGACAAGTCGCAGTCGACCACCGCTCTTTGAATCTTTGTCCACAATTTTCTTGATAATCTTTTTAGCAAGATCTCCGTCATCTCGGTGCATCTGCCAGTCAAGAGAAACTATGTCTGCTCTTTCAGCGGCCTTCGCAACTTTCTGAACGACTTGGTCGGTTTTAGACGGAACTAATACTGAACAAATCAACCCAAGTTCGAGGGACTGTTCGATTAATGCTTTAGCATCTAGCGGGTCACCTGAGTTTTCGGAAATCGGGTTCACGTCCTGATCAGCCCCGAGTGCGGCACCGCGACCAGGAGTTTCAATATTTGCGGGAATATCGTCTCCTCTGACTTCCCCACTCGTGCTAGTGTCGTCGTCCACTACAATCATAGTTTGCGCAAACAATTTTGCTGCGTTTATCTGATCTGAAATAAAGTCCATTCGAAGTTCACTCTTCATTCAATGACGCATTTTTTGGCGAAATTCGGAATGTTACGCCATATTTTTGAGAGTTCTCATCTAGGGAAAGCTCCAAACCCATTTTCGAAATCGCTTCTTTGGATATGTACAATCCCATTCCTTGACCGCCTGGTTTGCGGGAGAAATTTAGAGAAAAGATGTTTTCACGATCTCTAGGACTGATTGATGGGCCGTTGTTGCAAATCAGAAAGTCATCGCCATCCTTTCTAAGCTCAATCCTGCTGATCTCAGATCTACTTTGTTGAAGCCAAAATATTGCATTGTCGACAATGTTGACGAATGCGGGATAGAGCGATGAACGGTAGGTGCCGGGCAGATCCGCCCTATTGGGACTGCGAGACCGACTATGGCAAAATCCTGTTTGAGCGGGCGGATTTTGAGCGTCTGGCGGAGCAGTTGAGTGACCTCAAGGGGCGCTTCCTGATGTCGATCAATGATGTACCGCAGATCCGTGAGACCTTCGCTGAGTTCCATATGCGGGAAGTGGCGACCACGTTTTGTCTCAAAAAGCAAGGAGGCGCGTGGCGCGCGTGCTGAGTTGCTGATCAGTAACTTTGTGTTGTCTGAATAACGGTGATACGTCGCGTCGTGCTGCACAACTGTCAGCGTGGCCGCCTGGCGGGCTTCGTTGATCGACTTTTGGGATTGGTCAATGTTGTTCGCAACGCCTGCGAGCTGCTGGGCAATGTGCTGCAATTTGGATGCGCTCGGTAAGCCGCATTTGTTGCTCTGTCCGAAGGTAAGAAAACCCCGTCGCTTTGGAACGGAAGGTGGATTAAACGAGCACTTTAGGCGGCCCAAAAACGCGACAGGTCCAGTCCACCTCATCATTTCGAGGCCTTGGTGCAAAATTGGACAGGACCCAATCCGCTGCCTGTTACCTTTGGCTCAATCCTTTTTGATGCCATCTTCCCAAAAATTGTAGAGCGCCAGTGCGATCACAAACAGAGAGATCATGACAAACGGCAGGCCGCCCCAGAAACCGGCAAATCCGGTGGAGATGCTGTGCGCCAGGCCAATCACAAACACCGCCATCAGGCCGGTGCCGATTAAACCCATGATGATGTTAACAGTGCGGGACATATTAGTTCTCCGTTGTTTTGGCGTTACCTGCCAGCTTGGTCTGCATCCAGGCGGCGGTCCGCAATAGCCTGTCGTCTTCTTCCAAACCGCCAATCAGCTGCACCCCAACCGGCAGGTTGTTTTCGCCAACAAGCAGCGGCAGGCTGATCGTGGGCAGACCTGCCAAGGTCCAGAGCGTGCAAAACACCGGATCACCGGTGCTATTGGTCGTCAGCAGTGGTGCCTCGCCGGTTGCGCTGGGGGCCAGAATAGCATCAAAGTCGGTGAAGTGTTTGGCAAATGATGCCTCGCAGGATCGTTTGACCTCCAGAGCATCTTCATACTGCGCGGGGCTGATCTTGCGAGCGCGTTCGATTACGGGCTGCAGGGTCTGGCTGATCCGATCCCAGTGATTTTCAAAGACACTGGCCAGGTGAAGGTTGATCTCGTATTCGTGAATGATGGCCTGAACTGCAACTAAATCCGTCATTTGAGGCGCCGGGGCAAAACGTTCGACGCGGCCCCCAAGTTGGCTGATCACCGCATCCAAACCTTCGCGCGCATCCTCGTCCAGACGGCTATTGAAGGGCAGATCAAACCAGGCGATGTCGGGTTGCACTGGCACCTCAGCGCGGGCGCCGCACGCCATCTGTGGTCGTGGTCGGGCAAAGCTGAGTGGATCATTTGGATCGTAGCTGCCGATCACATCGCTCAGCAGCGCCACATCTTCGAGCGTGCGGGCAAATCCGCCAACCTGATCCAGCGAAGCGGAGGTTTGCAGCACGCCGCGCCGCGAAATCACCCCTCGGGTGGGTTTGAACCCGTAGATCCCGCAGAATGAGGCCGGGCGTATCACTGATCCGTTGGTCTGGGTGCCGATTGCCAGTGGCACCTGATGCGCCGCCACTGCCGCCGCCGACCCACTAGAGGACCCACCGGGTGTGCGTGACGGATCATGCGGGTTGGTGGTATCGGTGGGATGCACAAAGGCCAGCTCGGTTGTCTTGGTTTTGCCAAGGATCACCGCACCAGCTTCGCGCAGGCGCTCGACGATACAGGCGTCGGCCTCTGGTTGGCGCCCGGCAAAGATCGCCGAGCCGCGCTGGGTGGGCATATCGACCGTGTCGATGATGTCCTTCAGCCCAATGGGAACCCCGTGCAGTGGGCCGGTTGCCCGGCCACTCCTGCGGATTAAGTCCATCATCCGCGCCGAAGCCAACGCCTCAGCCGGATCGAGATAGGCCCAGGCCCGGATCGTCTTATCCGTCTCTTCGATACGCGCCAGACAGGCCTCGGTCAGCTCTTCAGATGAGAACTGGCCAGCACAGATACCGTCAACAGCCTGACTGGCGGAAAGCAGGTGTAGATCACGTTTCATTATGGGATCCACACTCCAAACAGGTAGTCAGGCAACCACAGCGCAATCCCCGGAAACTGATACATCAGGAACATACAGAAGATCACAATGCCCAGATAGGGCATTATCCCTCGGAAGATCTCCATCAACTCGATCTGCTTTTTTAGCACCCCTTTTAGATAATAGGCTGACATCGCCATGGGGGGGGTCAGGAACGAGGTTTGCAGGTTCAGCGCCACCAGCATCGCAAAGAAGTAGGGGTTGACGCCAAAGGTATCCAGCATCGGCAGGAAGATCGGCACAAAGATGATCAGGATCTCGGACCACTCCAGCGGCCAGCCCAACAGGAAGATGATCATCTGCGCCAGCACCAGGAACTGCCAGGGCTCCAGGTCCATCCCGATCACCCAGTTTTCGATCACCGTGTGGCCGCCCAGGTACGAGAAGATCGAGGCAAAGGTCCAGGAGCCGACAAACAGCCAGCACACCATGGCGGTGGCCTTGGCGGTCAGGAACACACTTTCCTTGACCTTGGTCCAGGTCAGCGACCGGTACAATATGGCCAGCACCAAGCCACCGAGTGCGCCCATCGCTGCAGCCTCGGCCGGGGTAGCAAGACCGCCCAGGATGGAGCCCAGCACCAGCATGATTAGAATGGTCAGCGGCACAAAGGACACCAGCAGATCCATGTAGATCTTTTTGGGGGGAGGTATGTCTTTGAGATTGGGTTTTGGCGCCAGCGATGGAGTCAGCAAGACCCGGACAATCACATAGACGATATAGAGCCCAGCCAACAGCAATCCCGGAAACACCGCTGCCGCGTATAGCCGCAGAGGCGACAGCTCGGCGATGGCCGCATAGACGATCAGCATGATCGAGGGCGGGATCAGAATGCCCAGGGTACCACCGGCGCAGATCACGCCCGAGGCAAAACTCTTGTTGTAGCCAGCCTGGGCCATTGCCGGATAAGCCAGCAGCCCCATCAGGGTGACAACTGCACCAACAATACCCGAGGCGGTAGAGAACACCGCGCAGGTCAGCAGGGCAGCGATGGCCAGCGAGCCGGGCAGGTTACGCGCCGCCATATACAGCGAATAGAACAGCCGATCGACGATATTGGCGCGCTCGACCACGTAGCCCATGAACAGGAATAACGGGATCGCGACCAGGGTGTCGTTCTCCATCACTGAATAGGTATTCTGGTTCAGCAAGTAGAAGATATTGTTGTCGAAAATGTCGGAAATGGTTTCCGGGGCGGCCTGATAATAGGCGTAGTAGCCAAACCCGACTCCCATGGCCAGCAAGGTGAAAGCAATTGGAAATCCCAGCAGAACCAGCACAATGAACAGGCTCAGCATRAGAATGGCGATTTGTGGATCTGTCATGTTTTATTTACCGTTGTCGCTGGAAGGAGGCTGGGTGTCGTCGGCATGCATCAGCATGTCTTCGGTCTCGTGTACGTCATCCAGCCGTGGCAGCCATTTACCGCTGCGCATTGCCAAATAGCAGCGCATGATCTCGGCGAAGCCCTGAAGCATCAGCAAAAATCCGGCAACCGGTATCAATGTTTTGAAAAAGTAGATTTGAATTCGAGCAGGGCTGTTCCAGCTCACCTCTTGCCAGCGCCAGCTGTCGGAGGCAATTTCCCAGCCGTACCAGAACAGGGCCATCATGCCGGGAAAGAAGAACAAGAGATAGAGGACAAAGTCGACCCGCGCCTGCCAGCGCACTGAGAACAGCCGATACAGCACATCTCCGCGCACATGGGCGTCCTGCGCCAACGCATAGGGTCCGGCCATCAGAAATAGTGCGCCATACATCTGCACCATCATGTCAAAGGCCCAGACGGTTGGTGAGTTCAGGACGTAGCGTACGAACACTTCGTAGGCCACGGACAGGGTCAATATCAGGATGCACCAGCCAAAGGCCTTGCCGACCCATTGGCTAAGCCCTTCGATGGCATGAATAGTCTTTATCAAGTCAGGTCCTCCACCCGTGCTCAGAAGTTGGCGAAGGCCGCTGTGACGCGGCCCTCACCTGATTTCGCTCCCTGTCCTGATCAGCCAAAGTAATGGTTGTAGGCCAATTTGTAGTCTGGTTGGTTCAGGTTGAGGTAGTTCATCACCGTCTTGGCATAGGTTTTCTGGCTCTCGATCACCTTGGCAAAGAACTCATCCTCGCCCGAGATCCGGTCAACCACCACATCCCACGCAGCCAGTTGAGCCTCCATCACACTGTCTGGAGTCCGGTAGACATTGACGCCCTGCTTCTCAGCCAGGGTCACCAGATCATCGGCATACCGCTTGGTATTGTGCCAGWWGAARTTYGWSYTYKCNWKSKKSYRAKGCRTRKTYSWGRATNNYYTKAAKSWMTGGTGCCAGCGCGTCATACTTGTCTTTGTTGAACGTGCACTCAAAGAACTCCTGGCTCTGGTGGAACGAAGCCAAGTGGTAATGTTTCGACACGTCTTGCATGCCAAAGTCACGATCCGAGGTCGGGTTATTGAATTCAGCCGCGTCGATCAGGCCGGATTTCATCGCCGGCTGGATCTCGCCGCCGGGCAGCTGCACCACCGACATGCCCATTTCCAGCAAAACATCCGCCGCCAGACCAACGGTGCGGTACTTCAGTCCTGCCAATTGGTCGACACTCGTGATCTGCTCTTTAAACCAGCCTAGCGGCTGCGCCGGCATCGGCGAGTTGAAGAACGACACCACGTTCAGGCCCAACGAGCCCATCAACTCGTCGAACAKTTCCTGACCGCCGCCATAGTTAACCCAGCCCAGCACTTCCTGGCTTGACCAGCCAAAGCAGGGGCCGGTGCCAAACAGCGAGGCAGATTTGGATTTGGAGTACCAGTAGGCTGGCACGTAATGCGCCGCGTCCAGCACGCCGCGGTGAACCGCGTCCTGCATCTGGCTGGTTTTCACCACCGAGTTGACCGGCAGCAGATCAATGGTCAGGGCGCCGCCCGACATTTCATTGACTCGGTTCACATAAGATTGCGCGTTCTCAAGAAAAATACCGCCACCCCAGGCGGCCTGCATTTTGAATGTCACCCCGTGGTTGCTCGCCAAAGCTGGGCTTGCCAGCGCACCAACCCCAGCCAGAGCAGAGCCCCGCAAGAAATTACGTCGAGTATTGGTCATATTCCCTCCCTTTCAGTGATACAGGCAAAATATAATCCGCCTGCCCTAGTACTGACTTCCGGCAAGAGGCCGGTATTTATTGAAGAATTCTAACGCTTTAATTGCTGCGCATTGGTTTTTACCTGCACAACCCGACCAACTGTAGCACAGTTGTTAAAAATTTAAAGAAACGCAAAAGTAGCGGGTATAATTACTTCAAGGTTGACGATTAAAAGTCAAATAATAAGTCAAGTTCCGTCGCGTTTGCAGTGTATCGTTGAATTTAATTTGGCTCACGGAGGGGGGTAATTTTCGCCTCATTCCGCAGCGCGGCATAATGCCAATTCCCATGCGTTGCGGCCGTGAAAAACCTCACAAATTCATAGGTAGAAATCGTAGATCTTCCTGGCCGAGAAAATCTACGGAATTGGTGCTTTGGTTGGTATGGCGCTAGGTTTTTAAGTGTTTTTCAATCTGATCGAGCGCTTGTCCCAGGATCGGTGCGAGATCGAGTTTGAGGCCAAATGGATTGGCGTCGCAATGTTTGACAATGTCACTGGCCAGGAAGTTCCGGTAGTCTTTGACAACATCAGAGACGACCTGCGTCACCTTTGGATCGTTTGGCGCGCGGGATTGCTCCATCAGGGCCGTTATCATCTTGGTCTGCAGCTTGCCATCGCTGAGCCCGGCAAGGCCAAATTCAGCAATACGGTCCATGGCGGGATGGCCTTCGGCACGAAGCGCAGACTGAAGGGCGGTGATACCTTTGTCCGCTTGTTCCTTGGCGTTGTTCCAGATCGCAAGCGGTTTGGGGGCAGTGTCGACTGAGGCCTCTGGTGCCTGTTCGGCGCTGGTCAGCTGCGTCAGCAATTCTTTGTATGCCAACACAGCCCCCTGGGCATCTCGTGCGGCAACCAAGCGCTGAACCTCTTTGGCCTGCGGGGCAATGTCCATCTACTGCGCGCGTTCCGGCAGTGCCTTAAGGCGGGTGATTGCCTTGGGCAGAAGCTGTTGCAACTGCTTGAGAGCAGCCTCTTCCTTGGCAGAGACCTGCGCCTCGGGGGGCTGCGCCGTTGCGGCGTGGGCTTTAAGGTCGCGGGCGATCAGGCCCAAGGTTTCGACAACACCCTGTGCATTGCCGTTTTTGTAGTGCTTCAAGGCCTCGGTCATCTGATTCGGCAATTGACCCGCATCAGCTAACGCTATGGCATCAACCTGTTTTTTTGCTGCCAGAAGTTTTGGTTTAAGAACCTCCAGATCAGATGTGCCCATGGTCGACGGTGCTGGGGCCGCGTCATCACCTTCTGTGTCCGGCAGGGTGTCTTCGTCGATCACCTGGCCATCTACATCCACCAACATGGGCAGGTATTYYSKYRRYMMYYYGMTKYGSAMAYKWTTYWYRMGMMSYSYGWKCAKCCCSTYKRYMGSMKYYYMSSKCTTGAGATGCATCTCGCCATCGACACCGACAAAAGTGCCATAACAAACCCGTTTGATGTCCTTGCTGGATTTCTTGAGAACAGTGGACATCGCCTTGCCGGGTTTGCGCATGTCCAACATCAAGCCGCATTTTTCGGGGCTCGTGGCGTGGCCATAGGCAAAACTCAGCGGCGTGCCTTTTGCTTCCGCCTGCTTGAGCAGCTTCTTGATGGTCTCGGCGTCGAAATTAGAGGCTGCACCTGCCATGTTGTCTCTTTCTATGCCTTGCCCTGTCGGATTGCCCATTCTTCGTCCGACATCGGGATGAATTCGATTGCGATCTCTTCGCCTGGCAGGCTGCGTTCTTCCTGAGGCCAGGCATATGAGAATACATGGGCCAGCAGTTCTTCCATCTCGTCCTCGCGGTAACCATAGACCTGACCGTTGAACTGCTGAATGCGGCCTTTGGGACTGGCCAAGAGTGAATCGAAGGACATCTTCAACAGCTCTTCGTCGCCCGCAGCCCGAGCCTGCGCCAGCATCTGGTCGATTTCTGGCTCGTATCCTTGTTTGCCGCAGTGTCAGGCGGGCTGAGGGCCTCGGGTCGCGGATCGCGCAGGGTGGCCAGCATCTGCTCTGCCGGGTTGGGAGGTGGAGGTGCTCTTGCCTCCGCTTCGGGCTCGCTACTCGAACCCGTCACATAGGAGGCGGTTGACCAGGCGCTGTCCCAGGACCAGGTTGCGATCCCGTAGAACCTCTCGCACCATGTCGCCTTGGTGGCCGGGAGCGGATTTTCATCGGGATCGCTAGAGTCGGTCATAAAACAGCCTGACTGGTGAAATAGCCCCGTGTCAGAATAATGAGCACCAGGACCGTATACGTTGAAACTATTCTTTACCTTTGCACCTCAAGGGGTTTTTCTCAGCTCCCATGCTTTGGGTCGGGTCGCAAAAACGGCCTGACGGCAGCGCTGGATTATACTTGGGCCAAACCTGTCTGCCTCAGACCTCCTATTGTGAGCTTTCAAAACCGAGACAGGACAGCATCAAGCAGGCGTTCCGCCGCCCGTGAAAGCTGTTTACCCCTTTCCATGATGACAAAATATGGTGACACCATGATCTTACGGTCCAAGTTGAGCGTACAAAGGTTGGCGCCGGTCGCCGGGCCCGTCAGCATGTTGGCCACTTCTTCGGCCAGCGGTGCGATGGTGTTCGAACGCTCCAGCAGCCCAAGCATAACAACAAGGGACGAGGTGTTGGTGATGTGGGACGGAATTTTGGTGCCGTTGGTTGCAAAGGCTTCCTCGATTGCGCTGCGGATCGGCGATCCACGTTCCTGAATCGTCCAGTCATAGCAGGATAGATCATCTAACGAGACTTGGGATTCCTGTGCCAGCGGGTGGGTGTCGCGAACCAATAAGGACACAACTTCTGAGCGCGCGGGAAGGATGTGAAAAGCCCGGCTGTCATAGTCATGCGGAAGCCGGGCAATGATAAAGTCAAAATGCGCTTGCTCCAAACGACGGACCATCTCGGTTGAAGGACCAACCTCAATTGTGGTTTCGATATCTGGCGAGGCCTTTTTGATTTCAAGAATGGCGGGCACCAGGCACCGTATGGCAGGCCCGGTGACCGACCCCACTTTCACTTCACCCATTTCTCCTCTCCCCAGGCCCTCGACCTCGGATTCGAGGGTTTCAAAACCGGAAAGAATGGACTGGGCATGGCGGACAAAGGCCTCGCCGATGGGAGTTGGGTACATTCCCTTGGGGGACCGGATGAAAAGCGGCGCGCCAATGTCCGTTTCGATCTCTGCCAAGGTGCGCGATGCCGCCGGCTGGGACATGCCGATGGAGTCAGCTGCAAATTGCAGCTTGGCAGTTTCGGAGATCTTCACCATTAGCTTGAGGTGATGGGGTTTCAGTTTGCGCGCAAAATCCATGTGCCATCATACCATTTTTGGGATGCGCCTTGGCAACAATCAAATTTGTTTGATATGTCGACTGCCCATAAGCTCCGGTTCGGGCACAGAGGACCCGCAAAAATGAACACAAGCACACCCAGCATTGATGGGATGTGCCAGGGAGGACACCATGAAACTCACATCACTTTTGGTTTCGGCAACAGCCGCGATTACCTTGGCCACCGGAGTATTTGCAGAAGGCACAGTTGGCATTGCCATGCCGACAAAATCTTCGGCACGTTGGATTTCGGACGGGAATTCAATGGTGGAGCAGTTCGAAGCAGCCGGCTTCAAAGTTGATCTGCAATATGCCGAGGATGACATTCCGAACCAGCTGGCACAGATTGAAAACATGATCACCAAAGGTGTTGATGTGCTGGTCATTGCTGCCATCGACGGCACCACACTGTCGAACGCGCTGGAAAATGCCCATTTTGCGGGCATCAAGGTCATCGCTTATGACCGTCTGATCCGTGACAGCGAATACGTGGACTATTACGCGACATTCGACAACTTCAAGGTTGGCGTTCAACAGGCCTCGTCTCTGGTTTCGGGTCTGGAAAAAGTCTTTGGCGACGGACCTTACAATGTCGAACTGTTCGGCGGCTCCCCCGACGATAACAACGCCTATTTCTTCTACAATGGAGCGATGTCGGTTCTGCAGCCGCTGATCGACGACGGAACAGTCAACATCGTATCCGGCCAGATGGGCATGGATACTGTGGGTACATTGCGTTGGGATGGTGCCGTTGCACAGGCCCGCATGGATAACCTGCTATCTGCTCACTACACCGATAAAACCCTGAACGGCGTTCTGTCCCCCTATGATGGTCTGTCGATTGGCATCCTGTCGTCGCTGAAAGGCGTCAGCTATGGCTCCGACGATCTGAAAATGCCGATTGTTTCCGGTCAGGACGCTGAGGTCCCTTCGGTTAAATCCATGCTGGCCGGCGAGCAGTACTCGACCGTCTTCAAGGACACCCGTGAGTTGGCTCGTGTCACTGTCGGTATGGTTCAGGCCGTGCTGGAAGGTGGCACACCTGAGATCAACAACACCGAAACCTATGACAACGGCGTCAAGATCGTTCCGTCCTATCTGCTGGAGCCGGTCTCGGTTGATATTTCGAACTGGGAAGAAATCTTGCTTGGATCCGGTTACTACACTGAAGATCAGATCAAGTAATTTGACCTCTTGATCCCCGTCCTGCCTGTGCATTTGCGCTGGGCAGGACACCACTCTTCCATTGAGTACGACTATGAACACTCTTCTCGAAATGCGCGATATCACCAAGACCTTTCCGGGCGTAAAAGCACTGGATGCGGTTAGCCTGAAGGTGCGTGAAGGCGAAATTCATGCGATYTGYGGYGAAAATGGCGCCGGAAAATCCACRYTGATGAARGTCYTGTCKGGSGTYTAYCCGGCAGGCAGYTTCGAYGGKGAYATTATYTATGATGGCGAGGTKGCCCAGTTCCRSGGYATCWCCGAYAGCGAAAGCAAAGGYATYATYATYATCCATCAGGAACTGGCYCTTGTGCCCCTGATGTCGATTGCMGARAAYCTRTTTWTGGGCAATGAAAATGCCWSTAACGGCGTTGTTCAGTGGCAGAAAACGTTCAAAGAGACCGAGCGACTATTGGCCAAGGTCGGGCTGAACGAAGCTCCGGGAACGCTGGTCGACTCCCTTGGCGTGGGCAAGCAGCAACTGGTTGAAATCGCCAAGGCGCTGTCGAAAAAAGTGCGACTTCTTATCCTGGATGAGCCGACGGCCGCCCTGTCAGAGGCTGACAGTCAGGCGCTGTTGGACTTGATCCTGGAGCTGAAGGCGCAGGGCGTGACTTCGATCATCATCAGCCACAAGCTGAACGAAGTGCGACGAGTGGCGGATACGGTCACCGTTATTCGAGATGGGGCAACTGTCTCGACACTGGATGCGCGAACCGAGAATATCTCAGAGGATCACATCGTACGGGATATGGTTGGCCGGGATATGGCCCATCGCTATCCAGAACGGAAACGCCGTGCCGGTGATGTGCTGATGGAGGTCAAAAACTGGAACGTCTGGCACCCGGAACATGCGGACCGGCAAATCGTTCGAGACATCGACCTGACGGTGCGGGCCGGTGAGGTGGTCGGGATTGCCGGCCTTATGGGTGCAGGTCGAACCGAGTTGGCAATGAGCATCTTTGGCCGCAGTTACGGTCACAAAATCTCGGGCACTGTTGAGATCGACGGCAAGCCAACCAATGTCAGCACCGTCAGCCGGGCCATTGACGCCGGATTGGCCTATGTGACCGAAGACCGCAAATCTCTGGGTCTGATCCTGGATGAAACCATCCAGCGCAATATCACATTGACCAATCTGGGTAAGGTCTCCTCGAACGGGGTGATTGTCGAAGCCAAAGAATCCCAGGTGGCTGAAAAATATCGCAAGGCGATGAACATCCGCACGCCCAGCGTGTTGCAGAAGGTCTCCAACCTGTCCGGCGGTAACCAGCAAAAGGTTGTGCTGTCCAAGTGGCTGTTTGCGGAACCAAAAGTGCTGATCCTGGACGAACCAACACGCGGCATTGATGTCGGGGCAAAATTCGAAATCTACAACATCATCAACGATCTGAGTGCGGAGGACAAAGGGGTSATCATGATCTCSTCTGAACTKTCCGARCTGTTGGGGATGTGTGACCGTATTTAYGTAATGAACGAAGGCGCTTTTGTCGGRGAACTYACCGCCGAMGAAGCAAGCCARGAGCGCATCATGTCGCTCATTGTGACCAACTAGGAGGTCGTACCAGTGGAACTGGCAGAGACAAAAACACAAGAAAACCAGCCTGCGGGAATTGGCCAATATCTATTGGGGCACCTGCGCGAATTTGGGCTATTGTTTGCGCTGATTGCGATCATGGGATTTTTCCAGATCGTGACCGGTGGCACCATGCTGAAAGCGATCAACATTACCAACCTGTTCCTGCAGAACAGTTATATCATCATCATGGCGCTGGGCATGTTGATGGTCATCGTTGCCGGTCATATCGACTTGTCGGTTGGCTCGGTCATGGGCTTTGTCGGCGCTTTGGCTGCCGTGATGATCGTCAATTGGGACTGGCCAATGGCTGTCGCCGTTCCAATCTGCCTGATCGCCGGCGGCTTGATTGGCGCCTGGCAGGGCTATTGGGTGGCCTATTGGAAAATACCGTCTTTCATCGTCACCCTGGCCGGCATGCTGGTTTTTCGCGGCATGTCGCTGTGGCTGCTCGAAGGCCAATCCGTTGGTCCATTCCCACGTKAATTCCAAGCGCTGTCGACCGGATTTGTGCCGGATCTCATTGGCAGCGGCAAACCCAATGTAACCGCACTGGGCACCGGTATTATCGCCGCCGTTCTGATCGTCTGGATGGGCCTGCGGTCGCGCGCCCGTGATCGCCAGTATGGTATCGAGGGTGAGCCTCTGCTGTTCTTTGCGGTCCGCAATGCCGTCGTGGCTGGCGCACTGATTTTCGTCTCGTACAAGCTGGCGAACTTCCGAGGCCTGCCAAATGTGCTGATCTCGATGGTTGTGTTGACCGTGGTCTACACTTTCGTGACTGAAAACACTGTGCTGGGGCGCCGTGTCTATGCGCTGGGTGGCAATGAGAAAGCGGCCAAACTGTCCGGCATCAAGACCGAGCGGCTGGCCTTTCTGACCTTCGTCAACATGGGCGTTTTGGCGGCGCTGGCCGGGTTGATCTTTGCGGCACGGCTGAACACGGCAACACCCAAGGCTGGGTTTGCTGTGGAACTGGACGTGATCGCCGCTGTGTTCATCGGCGGAGCATCAATGTCGGGCGGTGTTGGCAAGATTGTCGGCGCGGTCACCGGAGCATTCATCATGGGCGTGCTGAACAACGGCATGTCGATCATGGGCATTGGCATCGATTATCAGCAGATCATCAAAGGTCTGGTGCTGCTCGCGGCTGTGTTCTTCGACGTCTACAACAAAACCAAACGGGGCTGAGGAGCAGAGATATGACTTTCAAACCTGCCGAATGGCCCCGCAAACTACGCAGCCAAGAATGGTACGGTGGCACATCGCGCGATGTGATTTATCACCGGGGCTGGATGAAGAACCAAGGCTATCCGCATGACCTGTTTGATGGCCGTCCGGTGATCGGCATCATGAACACTTGGTCGGACCTTACGCCCTGCAACGGCCACCTGCGTGAGTTGGCAGAAAAGGTAAAGGCTGGGATCTGGGAGGCTGGCGGCTTCCCGGTTGAGGTCCCGGCGTTCTCGGCCTCGGAGAACACATTTCGCCCCACGGCGATGATGTTCCGCAACCTCGCTGCACTGTCGATAGAAGAGCAGATGCGCGGTCAGCCCATCGACGGCGCCGTCCTGCTGGTTGGCTGTGACAAGACCACGCCCAGCCTGCTGATGGCGGCTGCCTCGACCGATCTGCCCTCCATCGTGGTCACTGGTGGCCCAATGCTGAACGGGTATTTTCAGGGCGAACGCGTCGGGTCCGGCACCCATCTGTGGAAATTTTCCGAGGCGGTAAAAGCCGGGGAAATGACCCAGGAGGAATTCCTGGAAGCCGAGCAATCGATGAGCCGCTCGTCAGGCACCTGCAACACAATGGGCACGGCCTCGTCGATGGCCTCGATGGCCGAAGCGCTGGGCATGGCGCTATCCGGTAATGCTGCCATTCCTGCGGTAGATAGCCGCCGCCGGGTCATGGCGCAGATGTCGGGCCGTCGTATTGTTCAGATGGTCAAGGATGATCTGAAACCTTCGGACATCCTGACCAAACAGGCCTTTGAAAACGCCATTCGTACCAATGGGGCTATTGGTGGATCAACCAATGCGGTGGTGCATCTGCTGGCCATCGCCGGGCGTGTYKKYMTYSMWSWKWMRYWGSASGAMKRRRRYMRYWGTSGYCGYRMCRWSSCWAMARKCSKSAWCCTGATRCMSWYGGKCAWRKMYCTGRTGGAAGAGTTCTTCTATGCTGGTGGTTTGCCGGTGGTGCTCAAACGGCTTGCTGAAGAAGGATTGCTGCACAAGGACGCTTTGACCGTCTCCGGTTTAACCATGTGGGACGAGGTCAAAGAGGCCGTAAACCACAACGATGATGTCATTTTGCCGTTTGACAAGGCGCTGACGGAGCAGGGTGGGATTGCCGTGGTCAGGGGCAACCTCGCACCAGCTGGTGCCGTTCTKAAACCWTCKGCYGCKTCRCCGCAYCTGTTGCAGCAYCGYGGTCGCGCCGTGGTGTTTGARSACATYGAYGAYTAYAAGGCACGGATCGAYGACGAWGATCTGGACATCGATGAAAMCTGCGTCATGGTSYTGAAAAACTGCGGYCCCAARGGCTATCCCGGCATGTCCGAGGTTGGCAACATGGGACTGCCTCCCAAGATTTTGAAGAAGGGTATCACCGATATGGTGCGCATTTCAGACGCCCGCATGTCGGGCACGGCCTATGGCACCGTTGTTCTGCACACAGCCCCCGAGGCGGCAGCAGGTGGACCGCTAGCCGTGGTTCAAAACGGTGACATGATTGAGCTGGACGTGCCCGCCCGTCGTCTCCATCTGGATATTTCAGACGAAGAATTGGCGGCGCGACTTGCGGCTTGGGAACCCTCGCACGAGCGTCCGTCAAGCGGCTATGCTTGGCTGCACCAACACCATGTCGAAGGTGCCGATACTGGCGCCGATCTTGATTTCTTAAAAGGCTGCCGTGGGTCGCCTGTCGGAAAGGACTCGCATTGATGCACATCGCGCTTGTAGGGATTGGCAAAATCGCCATCGACCAACATGTCCCAGCTCTCACCGCTTCGCCTGATTGGGAACTTTCGGCCACTGTGTCACGCGCGGGCTCTGTCGACGGGGTTCCGGCCTTTACAGACTTCGCCCAGATGCTGGATGAACGTCCCGACATCCGCGTTGTGTCGCTTTGCCTGCCGCCAATCCCCCGCTTTGACTATGCGGCCATGGCGATCCAGGCTGGTCGCCATGTCATGCTGGAAAAACCTCCTGGGGCAACGCTATCCGAGTGTCATACACTCGAGGCAATGGCGCGTGCAAAACGGCTTTCGCTCTATGCCACATGGCACTCGCGTGAGGCTGAAATGSTGGCCTCAGCCAAGGCCTGGCTAAAGGATAAAACACTCCGCAATTTGCACATCACGTGGAAAGAAGACGTGCGCCGCTGGCATCCCGGTCAGGATTGGATCTGGGAGCCAGGTGGGCTGGGGGTGTTTGACCCCGGCATCAACGCCCTGTCCATCTTGACCGAGATATTGCCCGATGCGATCCATCTCAAATCGGCCTCTTTGCAGGTGCCGGAAAACAGGCAAGCCCCCATCGCGGCGAAGCTTGATTTCTATCATCCACACGGGGCAGGGGTCACCGCCGATTTCGACTGGCGCCAGCAAGGGGAGCAAACCTGGAGCATTGAGGCGGCAACAGACAAGGGCGACCTGCGGCTTTGGGACGGCGGTGCCCGGCTAGAGATTGATGGGGTGGAGATGAAAAGCTCAGGCGATAATGCCGCGGCACTTTCCGGCGAATACCCGCGGCTTTATCAGAAAATGGCCCGGCTGGTCGAAAGCGGCAACGTAGATGTTGACCTGTCTCCGATGCGCCATGTGGCGGATGCCTTCACGCTTGGCCGTCGGGAAACTGTCGCGCCATTTATTGAATAGATTCTAGCAAATAGATTTGTCTGGAAAGGACATTATATGATCACTCCACTGTCGGGCATCTTCCCGGTTGCCCCGACCCCGTTCCACGCAGACGGCCAGCTTGACGAACAGGGCATGCGTCGCGTGCTGGATTGCATCATCGACCAGGGCGTCGATGGGATCTGCATTCTGGCCAATTATTCCGAGCAGTTTGTGATCTCGGACGACGAGCGGGCACTGTTGATGCGGCTATGTCTGGAACATGTTGCTGGGCGTGTGCCAGTCATTGTGACCATCAGTCATTTTGCCACTGAAATCGTGGTGGCCCGAGCCAAAGCGGCTCAGGCGCTTGGTGCTTCAATGGTTATGATGATGCCGCCGTACCACGGTGTTGGCCTGGTGCCTGCCGAAGCGGGAATTTTTGAACACTTTCAGGCGGTCAGTGACGCAATCTCAATTCCGATCATGATCCAGGACGCGCCGCTTTCTGGTGTCACCCTATCGGTGCCGTTCCTGGTGCGGATGGCGCGCGAAGTCGAAAACGTCAGCTATTTCAAGATGGAAACYCCGTTTGCGGCCGACAAAATGGCAGCCTTGATCGAACAGGGCGGCGAGCACATCGTCGGGCCGTTCGACGGCGAAGAAGCGGTGACKCTGYTGGCTGATCTTGATGCTGGCACGCGGGGAACRATGACYTCTGGCATGTTCTGCGAAAAACTGCGGCCCATCGTGAGCGAGTATCTGGCTGGCAACAARGATAGTGCCTTGGCGCATTGGCAAAAATGCCTGCCGCTGATCAATCATGAAAACCGTCAATGCGGCTTGCGTGCCTGTAAGACGGTGTTTGCTGCGGGCGGAGTGATCAAAAGCGACTATGTTCGTCACCCCCTTGCCCCCTTGTCAGACCGCACCAAGACACGTCTGCTACAGCTGGCCAGCGACCTTGATATTATCGCCCTGTCCTGGGGTAAATAAAGTGGTCTGCTCATAAGCTTAAGCCGCAGTGCGCCACCTGATCAAAGGCGATCGGGTGGCGCACTGTGGCTTTTTCCGTTTAACCGCTGTCGGTAGCCAATCCTAAGCGTTGGCAACGGTGTTGATAAATTGGATGTGGCTGTCTGCGGCGCGGGTGCCGACCAGTACACCACGACAAGTCCTTGCGCTGCGAAGAGCCAATAGGTCCAGTTGCTGCGCATTTAGACGRMATAGTCTTTTARAGYTGGTCGTATGCCGATCTCTTGTTRRGGCTGGACTCACAGGTTTGTAGCATCTGGAATCCRGACGAAACRCGAGCCCAGGTAAGTAAATCTTTTCCACAAACTGCCACAAATCCCCATCCTCTGACCCCAGAGCGCCGCCGGGTCGTGCTCGAATAATGCTTGATGCATGGKTTTTTACCGCTAGGCTTTGTCCAATAAAAARCAAAARGGAGACGGAAGTGATGGATTTCTCGAAAGTGGTTTCAGCGGCTGCATTTATCGCATCTCTGACCTTTGCCGGTGCTGCGGCGGCGGAATGTGAGCGCGGTGCATTGGATGACCGGTTCTGTGACGTTGATGGTGATCTGATCGCCGATATTCCGACAGATGCCAGCGAGTTGGTTGACCCTGATACGTTGATTTTCACCTATACCCCGGTCGAAGACCCGGCGGTTTATGTGTCGGTCTGGGCAGAGTTCATGGACCACCTGGCCGAAAAAACCGGCAAGAAAGTTCAGTTCTTCCCGGTGCAGTCCAACGCCGCTCAAATCGAGGCCATGCGCTCGGGGCGCTTGCACATTGCCGGCTTTAACACCGGATCTAACCCACTGGCTGTGAACTGTGCCGGCTTCCGCCCCTTCACCATCATGGCGTCGCTGGACGGTCATTTTGGCTATGAGATGGAAATCCTGACTTACCCAGGCTCGGGTATCGACAGTGTCGAAGACATCCGAGGCAAGCAGATTGCCTTTACCTCACCGACCTCCAACTCGGGCTTCAAGGCGCCAAGTGCCATCCTGAAGGGGGAATACGATATGATCCCGGATCGGGATTTTGAGGCGGTGTTCTCGGGTRASSATKRCWAWYCSWKYATSKRYGTGNMRAWYCASGRCYANRTRGMYRYCWCSAWMGYYRAYKCSSTWCTGNNWCSGMTNKTYANMCGSGGTGAGTTGAAGGCCGATGATGTGATTTCAATCTACAAATCGCAGACCTTTCCGACCACTGGCTTTGGCACCGCGCACAACCTGACGCCTGAACTGCAGGCCGCGATTCAAGACGCGTTCTTTAGCTTTGAGTGGGATGGCACCGCGCTGCAGGAAGAGTTTGAGAAGTCAAACGAAGGTCAATTCCTGCAGATGAACTACAAAGAGTTCTGGGATGTGATCCGCAAAATCGACGCCGCCAATGGTGTGAGTTATTCCTGCAGCTAATACGCTGGAACGGCTGATAATGGTGCGCCCCGACCTTTCGGGGTGCCCTCCTTTTTGCGCATGGTGAGGCCTGAATGCTGCGACTAGAAAAACTGACTAAAGTATACAAAACCGGCGACAAAGCGTTAAACGCTGTCGATCTGGAGGTTCCCAAGGGTCAGGTGATGGCTCTGATTGGCCCATCCGGAGCCGGGAAATCAACCCTGATCCGCTGCATCAACCGCTTGGTTGAGCCGACGTCGGGGACGGTGCGATTGGGCGATGTCGAACTGACCGCGCTGGGGTCGGGCGGATTGCGCCGGGAGCGCCGCCGCATGGGGATGATTTTTCAGGAATATGCCTTGGTTGAACGGCTGACGGTAATGGAAAACGTGCTGTCCGGACGATTGGGCTATGTCGGGTTCTGGCGCAGTTTCCTGCGTAAATTCCCACAAAGCGATGTGGACGAGGCGTTTCGCCTGCTCGACCGGGTTGGACTGGTGGAAATGGCCGACAAGCGCGCTGATGAGCTGTCAGGCGGGCAACGCCAACGGGTAGGGATCTGTCGCGCACTGATCCAGAATCCCTCGGTGCTGTTGGTGGATGAACCCACGGCCTCGCTCGACCCCAAAACCTCGCGCCAGATTATGCGGCTGATAGTTGAGCTGTGCGAAGAGCGCGAGTTGGCGGCCATTGTGAACATTCACGATGTGGCTTTGGCGCAGATGTTCGTATCACGCATTGTGGGGCTTAAACTGGGTGCCGTGGTGTTTGATGGCGCGCCCTCGGATCTAACCGAGGAGGTGCTGACCCGTATTTACGGCGACGAAGATTGGTCCGAGACCATCCAGAAGGTTGACGATGACGACGAAGTGGATGCCGCATAATGAGTGCTGCACTGGATACCCGGCTCGGAAAGCCGTGGAAAAAACCACCCTTTATCAGCTCCCCGGCTCTGCGCTGGACGCTGCTTATCGGATCCGTGATCTACTTGATCCTGGCGATGAACTCGATTGATGTGAACTGGTCGCGGGTCTATCGCGGGCTGGATCGGGGCTGGCAATTTGTCGTCGCCTTTGCCAACCCGGATTTCACCTCACGCGCCGCTGAAATCAAAGATGGCATGATTGAAAGCGCTGTGATGGCGCTGACCTCAACCGTGGTGGGTATCGCTATTTCGATCCCAATTGGCCTGGGCGCGGCGCGCAATATTTCGATCTTGCCGGTCTATCTGGTGTGCCGCTCAATAGTCGCGGTGTCCCGCGCGCTGAACGAAATTGTGGTGGCGATCCTGCTGGTGGCGATCTTTGGTTTTGGACCATTGGCGGGCTTCCTGACCCTCAGCTTTGCSACYATCGGWTTTYTGTCMAAACTRCTGGCMGAGGAAATYGAGGAYATGGACAARGTACAGGCCGARGCSGTGCGYGCSACYGGSGCMASMTGGTYGCARCGCTATGTCTTTGGCATCCAYCCACARGTYGTGCCKCGGYTGATTGGKCTGTCSATCTAYCGWCTGGATATCAATTTYCGYGAAAGCGCGGTGYTGGGMATTGTYGGYGCKGGTGGCATCGGCGCRACCCTGAAYACGGCGTTTGACCGYTATGARTTYGACACYGCWGCKGCRATCCTTCTGGTGATTATCGCYGTGGTGATGGTGCTYGARTATCTGTCYGGKATTATCCGCGCGAGGGTWCAGTAATGGCTATTTCTACAATTGATGGCMARAARGTYTGGCARMRKCGYGAYCGTRATKCKCAGCTGAAAAYCTGGGCSRTSTGGWTGRTKGGCACTGCCATWTTCATGTGGTSCTGGCAGCAGATMTCYGAGGTGACAACCTGGGCGTTTTTCTGGGAYGCGCCRCGYATTGCYGCCGATATTGGYGGCCGCGCAATGCCRCCGCGCTGGTCTTATATGGACAAGCTGTGGGAGCCCCTGTGGGACACGCTGAACATTGCCACTCTGGGCACGGTGATGGCGCTGATRATGGCGGTTCCGGTGGCKTTTTTGGCGGCGCGCAACACCACCCCTTCGGCGCTGTTTGTGCGCCCAATTGCGCTGCTGATCATTGTCTCCACCCGCTCGATCAACTCGCTGATCTGGGCGCTGCTGCTGGTCAAGATCCTGGGCCCTGGGGTGTTCGCCGGGCTKATCGCGATCTCGATCCGYTCAATCGGRTTYTGTGCCAAGYTGYTGTACGARGCGATYGAGGAGATTGAYGAAARMCARGTYGAAGCAATCACCGCAACCGGCGCCAGTCGCTGGCAGGTGATGGCCTTTGGTATCGTACCGCAGATCATGCCCGCCTTTGCCGGCATTGCGGTGTTCCGCTGGGATATCAACCTGCGCGAATCCACCGTTCTGGGGTTGGTTGGCGCCGGTGGCATTGGGTTGCAGTTGCAGGGCTCGCTGAACACGCTGGCCTGGCCACAGGTCAGCCTGATCCTTCTGCTGATCCTGTTGGCGGTGGTGGTCAGCGAATGGGTKTCKGCCAAGGTGCGYGGYGCGATYATCTGANTYAKSRCCACCGGCGCCGATCAAACCCGGGGCCGGTGGTTCACTATTGCGAGTCGGACCCGTGGACAATCCTCAGATTTCTGGCAACACTACCCAGGTCATCCGAAGGGTGGTCCTTAGCCTGAACCAACAAACCGGAGATCCCATGTCCGTTTCCCCCACTGTCTGCGATTTCGGCTGGAGCGCGCCGGAATTCTCGTTGCCTGCCACCGATGGGCGTACCGTTTCACTTGCGGACGTGGCTGGTTCCAAGGGCACGCTGGTGATGTTCATCTGCAACCACTGCCCCTATGTGTTGGCGGTGCTGGAYYKGWWYMKCMRWSRTKCMSSYRAAYWSMWGGWTKWAGGYGTKGRWGWKGWWKSKAWTKSMRCMRAWRAWRYKKMSRSYWAWYMSMWRRMCAGCTTTGAAAACATGACGCAAATGGCTCAGGCTCGGGGTTTTCCGTTTCCCTATCTCTATGACGCGGACCAGAGTGTTGCCCACGCCTACTGTGCTGCCTGCACGCCAGATTTCTTTGGTTTTAACGCGGATCTTGAGCTGCAATATCGGGGACGACTGGATGCCTCGACCCATGCCGCAGGGCCTGCTGACCTGCGCCGTGACCTTTTTGAGGCGATGAAATTGGTGGCTGCAACGGGCATTGGCCCGTCTGAGCAAATTGCCTCGATGGGCTGTTCGATCAAATGGAAAGATACTTGATGGCGCGTATTGTTTTTGACCTTGATGGGACGCTGATTGACAGCGCTTCGGATATTCACGGCATCGCAAACGCGGTCTTGGTGCAGGAAGGATGTGAGCGGATCACTCTTGAACAAACACGAGACTTCGTCGGCAACGGGGCGGGCGTATTCGTCGCTAAAATGCGCGCCGCTCGAGGGATCGGCGAGAGTGAACAGGCGCGTTTGTACGCCGATTTTGTCGCCCTCTATGATGATGCGGTTGAGCTGACACTGACCTATCCCGGTGTGGTGTCAGCGCTGGAGGCGCTTAAGGCCGACGGGCATCGTTTGGGGATTTGTACCAACAAGCCGATCAGCCCCTGCCGTGCGGTGCTGAAGCATCTCAAGATGGATCACTATTTTGACACCATGTGGGGGGGCGACAGTCTGGCCGTGCACAAACCTGACCCGGCTCCGCTGCATGCAGCCTTTGCTGCACTGGGCGAGGGGCCGCAGCTCTTTGTTGGTGACAGTGACGTGGATGCCGAGACAGGTCAGCGGGCCGGGGTGCCGTTTTTACTATACACCCAAGGCTATCGGAAACGCGCGGTTGAAGAGATGCCGCATACAGTGGCGTTTGATGATTTTGCGGACCTGTCGGGGCTGGTTCAGACCCTGCTCATAGCCGCCCAAATTCGTTGAAACCCTTGAGCGAGAGCATCACCCGCTCAAGGTCGTTTTGCAGATACTGGGCTTGGATCAGCGCGCCAATTGGCTGGCMGCGCGGGCCAGTTCTTCGATCTTGCCCCATTGACCACTGTTCACCAGATCGCTGGGCGCGACCCAGCTGCCRCCGGCGCAGATCACATTGGGCAGTGACAGATAAGTGRCCGCATTGGATGGGCTGACGCCGCCGGTTGGGCAGAACGAGATCTGCGGTAGCGGCCCACCAAGAGCTTTGATCGCCGGGGCCCCGCCCGAGGCCTCGGCTGGGAAAAACTTCAGCATGTCATAGCCACGTTCCAGCAGGCGCATGGCCTCGCTGGCTGATGCAGCACCCGCCAGTATTGGCAGCCCGATGTCCTCGCAGGCGTCCAGCAAGCTATCGGTGGCACCGGGGGACACACCAAATCGCGCTCCGGCTTCAACCGCTGCTTCGACGTCCTTTGGGGTGATCAAGGTGCCCGCGCCAACCACGCCGCCCTCGACCTKKGMCATCWCMCGGATCACYTCCARGGCSAYSGGRGTGCGCAGSGTGACYTCTAGKGCRGGCAGGCCACCCCGKACCAGTGCYTCGGCMAGRGGGCGGGCATGGGCGATGTCATGCACCACCAGCACCGGAATGATCGGGGCCATTTGGCAGATTTCGCGGTTGCGCGCGCTGGCGGCTTGCGGGGTAATAGGCATGTATCAGACTCCAAATACACTGGCGCCAGTGTCGGCGGATCCGACCATCTGACGGAAGGGGGAAAACAGTTCGCGTCCCATGCCAAAGGCATTGGCGGAAAGGTCAGCGGTTGCTGGCGTGCGGTCAGTAACGCCTGGGGTTAAAATATCGAGGGTTCCGGCTATTGCATCAACACGCAGTATATCGCCGTCCTGAATATAGGCGATTGGGCCACCGTCAAGGGCYTCGGGCACCACATGGATGGCGGCGGGGGTCTTGCCACTGGCACCGGACATACGACCATCGGTGACCAAGGCTATCTTTTGCCCACGACCCTGCATGATCGACAGCATTGGCGTCAGGCTGTGCAGCTCGGGCATGCCATTGGCCTTGGGGCCTTGGAAACGCACCACGATGATCACATCGCCAGTGAATTCACCCGCCTTGAACGCGGCTTTGACCTCGTCCTGATCGTGGAAAACACGGACAGGGGCCTCGACAATGCGGTGTTCCTCGGCGACGGCCGAGACCTTCATCACGCCAGTGCCAAGCGAGCCCGTCAGGCGGCTTAACCCGCCAGTTGGCTGGAAGGGATTAGAGGCCGGGCGTACAATTTTTTCGTTCAGGCTTTTGTCGGTGCCCTTGCGCCAGGTCAGCCCGTCTTCGCCCAGGAAGGGTTCAGTCGTATAGTTGATCAGCCCGTCCCCTGCGACGGTTTTGGTGTCGGGGTGCAATAAGCCAGCCGATAACATCTCACCAATCATGTAGCCCAGCCCACCAGCCGCATGGAAGTGGTTCACATCTGCCATCCCGTTTGGATAGACCCGGGCCAGCAGCGGCACCACTGCGGACAGGTCGGAAARGTCCTGCCAATCCAGAATGATGCCACCGGCACGCGCCATGGCAATCAGGTGGATCAACAGGTTGGTTGAGCCGCCGGTGGCCATCAGGCCCGCGATGCCATTGGCAAAGGCCTTTTCGTCCAGAATATCGCAAACCGGCGTATAGGCATTGCCCAAGGCGCTAAGGGATAGCGCCCGGCGGCCGCCTTCTTTGGTCAGCGCATCACGCAGCGGAGTGTTTGGATTGACAAAACTGGAGCCGGGCAGGTGCAGCCCCATGAACTCCATCAGCATCTGGTTGGTGTTGGCGGTGCCGTAGAAAGTACAGGTGCCTGGCCCGTGATAGGCGGCCATTTCTGCCTTCAGTAGCTCTTCGCGGGTCACTTCGCCCAAAGCAAATTTTTGCCGGATCTTGGCCTTGTCATCATTGGCAAGTCCGCTGGTCATCGGGCCGGCAGGCAGGAAAACGGCGGGCAGGTGGCCAAAGACCTGGGCGCCTATAATCAGCCCCGGTACGATCTTGTCACAGACCCCAAGATAGACCGCTGCATCAAAGGTGTTGTGGCTCAGGGCTATGGCTGTCGCCATGGCAATGGTGTCGCGCGAAAACAGGCTCAGTTCCATGCCGGCCTCACCCTGGGTGACACCGTCACACATGGCGGGCACGCCGCCTGCGACCTGTGCAGTGCCGCCAACCTCGCGCACCGCATCGCGGACCATCTGTGGATAGGTCTCAAACGGTTGATGTGCCGACAGCATATCGTTGTAGGCGGTGACAATGCCTAGATGGCCAGCTGATGCCTCGGCGAGGGCGGCCTGATCTGGGCCTGACGCCGCATAGGCATGGGCCTGGCCGCTGCAGGTCAGGTGCGCGCGCGCCGGGCCTTTGCGCGTGGCGGCCCGCATCCGTTCCAGATAAGCTTGCCGGGTCGGGGCACTGCGGGTGATAATGCGTTTGGTAACCGAGGCCAGTGTTTTATTCAGGGTCATGAGGTGCCGCTTTTCTGTTGGGTGCCTAGGTTCATTTGCCGATACTGCGCCAGCTGCGCTCGTCGCGGTGCAGCAGCCGCAGCGATTCTTCGGGGCCAGAGCTGCCCACGTCATAGGGTTGCGGCGCATGGCGGCCGTCGTCCCAGCCCGCAATGATAGGATCGGCCCAGGCCCAGGCCGCCTCAACTTCGTCGCCGCGCATAAACAGGGTCTGGTTGCCACGGATGACATCCATGATCAGCCGTTCATAGGCATCCTGCGGCCGTTCAGCATGGGGCAGGCTGTCAGCAAAGGTCATATCCAGCGCTGCCTGGGTCAGCCGCATGCCACCGGGGCCGGGATCCTTGATGGTGGTGTGCAGGGTGATGCCTTCATCGGGCTGCAACCGGATCACCAGCACGTTGCCTTTGGCCGGTTCGCTGCCCTTGAAGATGTTGTGCGGCGGAGCGCGAAAGAACACCGCGATTTCCGACACCCGCTCGCGCAGGCATTTGCCGGTGCGCAGATAAAACGGAGTGCCCGCCCAACGCCAGTTGGCAATCTGCACCTTCATCGCAATAAAGCTCTCGGTTTCACTGTTCGGGTCACCGGCATGATCCCGGTAGCTGCCTTTGCCATCCTGCGCGCGGTACTGACCGCGGGCGATATCCGAATTGGGCACCGGCTCTAGCGCTTCGATCACCTTGACCTTTTCATTGCGCACCGCGTCAGGAGTGAACTGGCCCGGTGGCTCCATTGCGGTCAGGCACAGCAGCTGCATCAGGTGGTTCTGCACCATGTCGCGCATTGCGCCGGAGCGATCATAATACTCGCCACGCCCCTCGACGCTGATGCTTTCAGCGACGGTGATCTGCACATGGTCGATATGCGAGGAATTCCACAGCGGTTCAAACAGCGAATTGGCAAAGCGCAGCGCCATCAGGTTCTGAACGGTTTCCTTGCCCAGATAATGGTCGATCCGATAGATCTGACGCTCTTCAAAATTGGCACGCAGGGCTTTGTTCAACGCCTGAGCACTGGCCAAATCGTGGCCAAACGGCTTTTCCACCACAATGCGACTGTCATCGGTGGCAATTCCGGTGCTGCGCAGACGGGTTGCGATGTCGCCAAACAGACTGGGAGCGACCGACAGGTAGAAGGCGCGCACCACATCCGGGCGCATGTGTTTGCTCAACTCATCCCAGCCGCGGTCGCCTTTGGCATCAATCGATACATAATCCAGCTGAGCCACAAAGGCTGTGATGTCTTTGTCGTTGACCTCGCCCTTTAGGCCATATTCGCGGACCGCATCGGCCACCAGTTCACGAAAACTGCTCACGTCCATATCGCTGCGCGAGGCACCGATGATGCGTGAGCTGTTGCAGAACTGGCCCAACTGGAACCGGTGAAACAGGCTGGGCAGGATTTTGCGTCGGGCGAGGTCGCCTGTCGCACCAAAAAGCACCAGATCAAAAGATTGGACGGGGATGACTCGGGAAACCATGGTTCTCTCTGACGTTTTAAGCTGGGGGTTAGGATTGATTGGCGGGATTTGGGGTTAGTTTGGACAACAGCCCAGAGGTCGAGCCGTCTTTACCGTCTGCGGGTGCACCTTCGACCAAGGGCAGCAGCGCTACGGCAAGTTCCTTGCCCAGCTCAACGCCCCATTGATCAAACGAATTAAGTCCCCAGATCGCGCCTTCGGTGAACACGCGGTGTTCGTACAGGGCGATAATCTGGCCCAGCACAAACGGCGTGAGCTTTGGGTAAGCGAGGGTGATCGAAGGGCGATTGCCGGGAAAGCTCAGATGTGCCGCCATGCGGTCGCGCTCAGTGCCATCAAAGCCACGTTTGGCAGCGACGTCGCTGGCCTCGGATTTGGACCGACCGCGCATCAGTGCTTCGGACTGGGCCAGGCAATTGGCCTTTAGCAGGTTGTGGTGATGTTGCAGGTCTGGCTGGTGCGCCTCGGCTGCGATCAGGAATTCAGTTGGCACCACTGCAGTGCCTTGGTGGATCAGCTGATAAAACGCATGCTGACCATTGGTGCCGGGTTCACCCCAAACAATGGGGCCAGAGGCGCGGGGCAGGGCGCTGCCGTCCTGTGCGACCTGCTTGCCGTTGCTCTCCATGTCCAACTGCTGAAGGTAGGCGGGCAGGCGCTGCAAGTGCTGGTCATAGGGCAGGATGGCGCGGCTACCGTATTCGCAGATGTTATTGTGCCAGATGCCCACCAGCCCCAGCAAAACCGGCAGGTTTTCATGCAGTGGGGCGTTTTGGAAATGGCTGTCCATGGCATCTGCACCACGCAGGAACTCATTGAAATCCTCGGTGCCGATGGCCAGCAGGATCGGCAGCCCAACCGGCCCCCATAGGGAATAGCGCCCACCAACCCAGTTCTCAAAGCCAAACACACGTTCGGGGGCGATCCCCAGCGCGGCGGTTTTATCCTGCGCGGTAGACACTGCCGCCAAATGATCTGCGGCCTTGTCACCCAAAGAGGCGCGTAACCAAACCAGTGCAGTTTCGGCGTTGGTCATGGTTTCAATCGTGGTGAAGGTCTTGGAGGCAATGATCACCAGGGTTCGTTGTGGGTCCAAGTTGGCCAGGGTGTCATGGATATGGGCGCCATCAACGTTAGAGACGAAATGGCAGCGTGGCCCGTCGTGATACGGGGCCAGTGCCAGTGTCGCCATSGCTGGGNCANNNTCSGASCMKSYAWTGMYAATAKYRATRACNNRTYKRTMAASCSANMTCCWYCKGCCSMTWSGATCTCACCGCTGCGAACCGCTTCGGCAAACAGCTCCATCTGGTGTCGGATGGTGCGGATATCGGGCAGGACGTCCGCTCCGTCGACCAGGATAGGGGTGTCTGATTGGGCTCGCAACGCAGTGTGCAGTACTGCGCGGCCCTCGGTGGTGTTGATCGGGTCACCCCGGTACATCGCATTGATCTTGCCGTTCAGATCCACGCTTTCAGCCAGTTGTAACAACAGGGACAGCCCGGTGCCGTCCAGGCTGGTTTTGGAGAAATCGAGCAGCAAGTCACCGTCTTCAGCCGAGAACTGTGCAAACCGGTCAGCGTCGTCAAACAACGACAGGATCGGGGTTTTTGATGTCTGGGCGCGGTGTTCAGCCAGTTGCTGCCAAATGTCACTCATAGTGGTACCCTTTTTGCCGCTTGGCAGATCTGCTTAGTTAGCGCTAACACGCATGGACCTATCCGCGTCCAGAGTAAACCGCCTGATGCGGTTTCATGTAACGGAAGTGGGAAATAATGTCCGTTTTTTCCGGCGATTGCCGTTTTAGGTCAAATTGACCCTGGAAACACCATTATACACGCTGGCCCTGAGAATCGAAAGCCAGGCATTCCGAATCATCAAAATCAATGGAAATCTGGTCACCGATGGTGCTGTCGTATTGCCTGAACTGTCGGGATGTGAACGTTAGCCCACCGCCCAGATCGATCAGAATATTGGTGTCGCCGCCCAGTTTTTCGACGTGAACAACCGTGCCGGAAAGGCGACCATTATTGGTGATGCGGGCATATTCGGGACGAATGCCAATATGGTGGCCTGGCGTGCCGTTCAAGTGTTCCGCGGGAACAAAGTTCATTGATGGCGAACCGATGAATTCGGCGACAAAGCGGTTGGTGGGGTTGTTGTAGATCTCCATCGGCGAGCCGATCTGCTCCACCCGTCCATCGCGCAGCACCACGATTTTGTCAGCCAGCGTCATTGCCTCGACCTGATCGTGGGTGACGTAGATCATACAGGTGCCAAGCTGGCGGTGCAGCCGGGCGATCTCCAGCCGGGTGTTCATCCGCAGCGCTGCATCCAGGTTCGACAGAGGCTCGTCGAACAGGAACAGGTCCGGTTCGCGCACCACCGCGCGACCAATGGCAACGCGCTGACGCTGACCGCCCGATAGCTCCGAGGGGCGTCGGTCCAGGTAGTCACCCATCGACAGCATCCGGCTGGCCTCAGTGACCCGCTCGGCGATCTTGTCTTTGGGCATGCGCGCCTGTTTCAGCGCCAGCGCCATGTTGTCGCGCACCGTCAGATGCGGGTACAGCGCATAAGACTGGAACACCATGGCRATRCCRCGYTTGGCSGGKGGSACGTCRTTGACCARYKYRCCRCTGATCTCGACATCGCCSSWMSWSGCYTCCTCNWAGCCCGGAAATCACCCGTAATAGGGTCGATTTCCCACAGCCCGAGGGACCGACAAAGACCACAAATTCACTTTCGTCGACGGTCAGGTTGATGTCTTTCAGCACCTCGACCTTGCCAAAGGACTTGCAGACATTGGTTAGTTTCAGGGCGGTCATGGTCAGGATCCAGTCAGGTCAACGGGGCGGCCGGAGCGGATGCTCTGGTCGGCGGCCAAACAGATTTCCAGCGACGACACGGCGTCACCCATATGGCGGGTCAGGTCGATGTCCTCAGAAATGGCCCGCAGGACATAGGCCTGTTCGGCGTCACACAGTTGCTGGTGGCCGGGCTCATCCGGCAGGTCGATCAACTGGTCCCCCGAGGGTCGGTGCACCAGCAGCGCACCAACAGCGGTATGGCCTTCCACATCGTCGGACCCGGATTTGTCCTTGTCGATGATTGAGACTGAGCCATTGGGCGAGATCACGTCTTTTACAAAAAACGCGGTTTCGGACATCATCGGCCCCCAGCCTGCCTCGTACCAGGCGAGTGAGCCATCGTCGAACACCACCTGAAACTGGCCGTAGTTATACATGTCCTCGGCAATCTCATCCGACAGACGCAGCCCCATGCCATTGACCCGCAGCGGCTTGGCGTCGGTGATCTGGCACATCACATCGACGTAATGCACGCCGCAATCCACGATGGGCGAGGTGGTCTGCATCAGCGCCTTATGGGTCTCCCAAGTGGCACCGCTGGATTGCTGGTTCAGGTTCATTCGGAACACAAATGGCCCACCAAGATTACGCGCCTCCTCGATCAGCCGCACCCACGAGGGGTGGTGGCGCAGGATATAGCCGACCACCAGTTTGCGGTTCAACTCATCCGCCTTGGCGATGACCCGGCGGGCGTCATTGAGCGTGGTGGCCAGTGGCTTTTCGACAAACACATCTGCGCCCGCCTCCATCGCGGCAATGGCATACTCGGAATGGCTGTCGGAATAGGTGGCGACCACAACGAGGTCTGGTTTGACCTCAGCCAGCGCGGCATGGAAATCAGTGAATATCGGGTAGCCCTGTAGGTCGGAGTTGGTGATCTTGCCGGACCGATTGACCAGCCCGACAATCTGCGCGTCCGGGTGGTTGTGGTGGGCCAATGCATGGGACAACCCCATATTTCCCAGACCTGCAATTAGAACGCGGATCATTTCACGGCTCCTGAAGTAATGCCCCGGATCAGCTGGCGTGAGAAGATTACATAGAGGATCATCACCGGCAGGATCGCCATCGACAGTGCCGACAGCACCGCGTTCCAATCGGTGACAAACTGACCAATAAACACCTGACTGCCCAGTGTTAGGGTCTTTGTTTCCTCGGCCGGGGCCAGGATCAGCGGGAACCACAAGTCGTTCCAGATCGGGATCATATTGAACACCGCCACCGTCGCCATCGCCGGACGCACCAGCGGCAGCACCAGCCGGAAAAAGATGGTGTACTCAGACAACCCGTCTACCCGGCCGGCGTTTTTCAGGTCATCACTGACCTGGCGCATGAACTCGGACAGGATGAACACCGCCAGCGGTAGGCCCTGTGCGGTGTAGACAAGGATCAGCGCCCACAGCGTGTTGACCAATCCGCTGGCGACCATCATTTCAAGAATGGCTACGGTGCCGATGCGGATCGGAATCATGATCCCCAGCGCCAGATACAGCCCCATCAGCATATTGCCCTTGAACCGATACTCGGCCAGCGCAAAGGCGGCCATGGCACCAAACAGCAACACAAAAAACAATGTGGCCACGGTGACAATCATCGAGTTCTGGAAGTAGAGGAAGAAATCTCCCTGCTTCATCACCGTCTGATAGCCAATCAACGTGAATGTGTCGCCATCGGGCAGCGCCAGCGGATCGCGAAAGATCGCTTTGCGGGTCTTGAAGCTGTTGATCAGGATTACAAACACCGGAAACAGCGCGATCAAAGTATAGGTGATCAACGCGGCGTGGACGGCGAAGGTGTTGAATGGGTTGGCGCGGGTTTTGGACATCTTCGACCTCGTTAAAACTGGTAGCGGCGCAGGCGGGTCTGGATGCCAAACAGGTAGATACAGACGCCRATCAGGATGATGCCAAACATGCCGCTGGCGATGGCGGACCCCATATGTGGGTCTCCCAGTTGCAGCTGGAAGCCAAAGAAGGTGCGATACATGAAGGTGCCGAGGATATCAGTCGAGAAGGCCGGRCCAGCAAGCGCCCCTTGGGTGGTGTAGATCAGGTCAAAGGCGTTGAAGTTTCCAACAAATGTCAGGATCGAGATGATTCCGATCGAGGGCAGGATCAGCGGCAGTTTGATCTTCCAAAAGGCCGAGAACCCGGTGATGCCGTCCACTTCTCCTGCCTCCAGCACCTCTTCGGGGATCGACAGCAGCGCGGCGTAGATCAGCATCATCGGGATGCCGACAAATTGCCAGACCGAGATCAGCGCCAGCGTGGTCAGCGCGTATTCTTCCTTGCCCAGATAGGGCGCATAAAGCCAACCCAGACCGACCGTTTTTAGCATGTCGGGGGTGATGCCCCAGATCGGCGACAGGATCAGTTTCCAGGCGAAGCCGACGATGACAAACGACAGAATTGTGGGCACAAAAATCGCGGTGCGATACAGCGCGGCAAAGCGTAGCCGGGGGTGGCTTAGGATGGCGGCCAGGGCGATACCAATCGGGTTTTGCACGATCATGTGGATGAAGAAGAACCACAGATTATTACCAAGCGCATTCCAGAATTGGCCTGACCAATAAGGGTTGCCAAATAGGGTGCGGAAGTTGTCCAGCCCGACAAACTGGCGGACCTGATCCACCTCGGTGTACAGTGCCAAACGCAACGTATTGAACAGCGGGAAGATCATGATGGCGGTGTAGACCAGCACCGCAGGGGCTAAGAAGACAACGACGTGCCATTTGATGCCTGGTTTCTTCATGCTGCCCTCTTCCAATTGTGTGTTCCGGGCCAACAGGTGGCCCGGAACTCTGATACTTGGTTTTACTTCTGTGGCGCGTACCAGCTGTCCAGACCGGTCTGCAGTTCCATGCCAAGATCAGCGGCGGATTTGCTGCCTTTGATCGCGGCAACCGATGCGCCCCAGGTCTCGTTCTCCAGATTTGGCGTGCCACGTGACAGCACCTGATAGGTGGATCGGATGGTAGATTCACACTCGCCACGCCAGCTGACAAATTCCTGTGCCAGCGGGTCTTCCATGGCCACCTCGTGGTTGGACAGCGAGAAGAAGCCCGGCAGCGCGTTGGCGTAGATCGAGGCAAACTCGGATGTGCCCATCCAGTTGAGGAAGGTCTTGGCGGCCTCGGCATTGGGCGAGGCTGCGTTCAGACCCAGCGCGATGTCGGTGTGATCCGAGATGTAGCAGGTGTCACCGGCGTTCATCACTGGCGGCTTAAAGGCCCCCATGGCAAAATCAGCCTGGGCGTTAAAGCCAGTGATCTCCCAGCTGCCGGCCGGATAGATTGCGGCGCGGCCCAAGGTGAAGATGTTCTGGCTGTCAGGATAGGTTTGCGCCTCATAGCCGTCGCCCAGATACTCGCTCCACTTGGCGAGAGTCTCATAGGGGGCAATCCACTGCGGATCAGTCAGCTTTTGCTCACCTGCGATCAGCGCCAACCGGCCTTCCTCGCCTTTCCAGTAGTTCGGGCCAATGTTGTTATAGCCCATGGTGGCGGCTTCCCACTGGTCGTTGGTGCCCATCGCCAGCGGGATGTAATTGCCGTCCGCCTTGATGGTCTCAAGTGCGGCAAAGAACTGCTCTTCGGTTTCCGGGATTTCCAGGCCCAATTCGGCAAAGGCGTCCTTGTTGTAGATAAAGCCGTGGATCACCGAGGCCATAGGCATACAAAACGAGGCAGTGGCGTCGTCGGTCTGCCAGGCAGATTTGGCAACGCTGGAGAAGTTGTCCATGCCCTCCAGATCGGAAAGATCGGCGAGGTGACCCGCGTCATACAGCGCCAGTGAGGCATCAAAGGGGCGGCAGGTGATTAGATCGCCAGCGCTGCCTGCATTCAGTTTTGAGTTCAGCACCGCGTTGTATTCTGCCGGGGCCGAGGGGGTGAATTTCACCTTGATGTCGGGGTTTGCGGCCTCAAAGGCTGGGATGATCTTATCCTGCCACAGGATCAGGTCGTCATTACGCCAGCTTTCAATGGWCAGCGTCACTTCGGCAGCAGCAGCGCCGCCCAAAATGGTCGAGCCCAGAAGTGCCAGGCTGAGTAGTTTCCGGTTCATGTCTTTCTCCCTTATTTATCGTTNTTTGGCCWKNTTNGGCCGTGGTCAKAGGTGCCGCARGGCGRCACGTAGGTYTCCGTTGGCCTGCTCGATTATTTTATCTGCGTGKTGGAGCGACTTGGCYCCGGYWGCCAGCAGYACGGCGGGTTTGACCGCTCCRTTTGCTTGYTGCAGRCAGTCCTGRGCKRTGGYGTWTGACGYGCCSGTAATMYGGGTRACGATMCCKGCRGCGCGGGCRCGSAGTTTKTCGTTRTCGGCCACMAGATTRACCATCATGCCGTCGAASACRTGGCCCARSCGRATGCCGGTYAGRGTCGARATCATGTTCARCGCCACYTTTTGCGCGGTGGCGGCACCCAGGCGGGTCGATCCGGCGATTAATTCTGGCGGAGTGTCCAGGTGAATGGCGACATCTGCCAGTGCAAACAGCGGCGCGTCGGCATTGTTGGCAATGCATATGATAGTCGCACCGCGATCCCGCGCGGCCCGCGCAAAACTCAGTGGGTAGGGGGTCGATCCGCTGGCCGAGATTGCTATGACGGCGTCTTGTGCCTGCACCGTTTCGGCGGCCATCAGCGCGGCGGCATCATCATCTTCGGTATGCCCCGGCATGTCACCCTTTAAGGGCACGCCGCCCGCCATATGAATCGCGATACGATCAGGTGACAGGCCAAAGGTGCCGGGGATCTCAGCGCCATCCGCCAGCCCCATCAGGGCCGAGGAGCCAGCCGCTGCATAGTGGATGCAGCCGCCATTGCGAATGGATTTGACCAAGAGCTCAGCTGCGSYTGCGATCTCGGGCAGKGCGCYGGTCACGCAYTCAAGCGCCTTTTGCTGGCTGTTCAGGAGTTGCGATAGRATYTCGACGTYGTCGCGCAAATCCAGCCCCACAGCATCGCTATGCAGTGTTTCTGTCTGTGGCGACGCGGTCGCAGTCATTCGATTCCCCCCTCCCAAGTTGAAAACATTAAATACCTATGCAATACCTTTTGTCTACCATTTATTCTTCATCAACACTTATGGCACCTTTTGGGGGCTTCTTTGAGGTGATTGGCTAGGCATAGGTCTTTTATTTCCCCTAAAGGTATTGTATAGGTATCTTATGGACGACTCGCTGCATCACTCTTTTATTGCCATTGATGGCGGCGGCACCTCGTGCCGGTTTGCGCTGAAGATGCCCGCCGGGTTGGTGACTGTCAGGCGTGGCAGTGCAAATGTCTTTTCCGCCCCCGAGGCGGCGCTGMAAACATTGAACGATGGTTTGGCTGAACTGGCTGCRCAGGCCGGACTGGAGATGRCGCAGCTGGCCRGAGTRCCGCTATATGCYGGGYTGGCCGGAGTRGCGGACGATGCCATYGCGCRGTTTGTGGCCGACAGGCTGCCATCGCGYCAGGTTYTGATYGAGGACGACCGCCGCGCGGCTGTGATCGGTGCTTTGGGTGCGCGATCGGGTTGCTTGATTGGCATTGGCACCGGCTCGTTTCTGGCGCGGCAATCGGGAGACGCGATTACCTTTATCGGCGGCTATGGCGCGGTGCTGGGCGACGAGGCCTCGGCCAGTTGGCTGGGTCGGGGGCTGCTGCGCCGGGCGTTGCATGTGTTGGATGGCCTGGAAGACTCCAGTGATCTGGTTGAGGCCTGCCTGGAAGAATTTCGGCATGATGCCGCCCGGATTGTGAACTTCACCGTTGGTGCCCAGCCAACTGACTATGGGGCCTATGCGCCACGGGTGGTGCAGGCGGCAAAAGCCGGGGACGAGGCCGGACGGAGGTTGATGACGGCCGGCGCTGACTACATTGGCAAGGCGCTGCGGGCGCTGGGCCGCAAGCCGGGCGAAATCATCTGTGCTGTCGGCGGCGTTGCGACGCATTGTACCGAGTTCTTGCCGCCGGATATTGCTGCCGATGTGGTCGAGGCTCAGGGCGAGGCGCTGGATGGGGCTATGGAACTGGCCCGCCGCTTTGCCAGTCTGACAAGGCAGGAACAGGTATGACGATCGAGAAATTTCTTAGGCCTTCGGAGTGGCTGGAGGAGGCGACTGGACCTCGATATGTGCGGCTGCGAACGCGGATCGAGGCGGCCATTAGCACCGGGYTGCTSTCYCAACGTGCGCCACTGCCGGCCGAGCGCGAGATTGCCAGCCTGTCCGGGTTGTCGCGGGTCACCGTGCGCCGGGCAATGCAGGATCTGGTYGACCGCGGTATCGTTGTGCAGCGTCAGGGATCCGGCAGCTTTGTGTCGGACGCGCCCCCCAAAGTTGAACAATCGCTGTCGCGGCTGACCTCATTCACCGAGGACATGGATCGGCGCGGGTTGACGTCGTCCAGCGAGTGGTTGGGGCGCGGTATTTATATGCCGTCACCAGAAGAGGTGATGGTRYTRGCGCTGTCCTYGGGTGAATCGGTGGCGCGGGTCGAACGTTTGCGCCGCGCAAATGATCGGCCGATGGCCATCGAGAGGGCCTCGTTGCCGGTGGATATCCTGCCCAATCCGCTGCTGGTGGAAACCTCGCTATACAAGGTGCTGGAGGCCGGGGGCAATCGTCCGGTACGCGCCCTACAGCGGATTTCGGCAATCAACCTGGGCGCCGAGGATGCTGAATTGCTGGGGGTCGAACCCGGTGCGGCAGGCCTGCGCATCATGCGGACCTCGTATCTGCCCAATCGTCGGGTGGTGGAATTCACTCGCTCGATCTATCGCGGCGACGCTTATGATTTTGTCGCCGAGCTGCGGCTGGCCGACCAATAGGAGCTGACACTATGATCCAGAGCACCAAAATGCGCCGCGAGATCGACGAGATTCCGCAGGCTGTGGAGCGGCTATTGACGCAGGGCGCGGCAGATATCGCAGCGGTTGCCAATGCGGCGCGGGGGCTGGATCCGGCGTTTATCATCACCGTGGCACGTGGTTCGTCCGATCATGTCTGCACTTATCTGAAATACGCCTCGGAAATCCTGCTGGGGGTGCCGGTTGCCTCGGTTGGCCCATCGGTGGGGTCGATTTATGACTGCACATTGAAGCTGAACAAGGGGCTGAGCCTGGCGGTGTCGCAGTCAGGTCAAAGCCCGGACATCGTTGCCATGGCCGGCAATGCAGGGCGTGACGGCGCGATGACCGTCGCACTGACCAATAATGCAGCCTCGCCGCTGGCCAAGGTCAGCGCCCATACCATCGACATCCACGCCGGCCCCGAGCTGAGCGTGGCGGCAACCAAGACCTTTGTCACCTCGGCGGTGGCCGGGCTGTGGCTGCTGGCCGAATGGGACCGCAACACCGCGCTGCTGGCGGCGATCCGGGCGCTGCCGGAACAGCTGGAAGCGGCGGCGCGGATCAACTGGCCCGAGGTGCGCGCGGCGATTGGCGAGCGGCAATCCTTGTTCACGCTGGGCCGGGGTCAGGCGCTGGCGGTGTCGAATGAGGCAGCGCTGAAATTCAAGGAAACCTGTCAGCTACACGCCGAGAGCTTTTCCTCGGCCGAGGTGCTGCATGGGCCGGTGTCGCTTGTCGGCGAGGGCTTTCCGGTGCTGGGCTTTGCTGCGGCGGATGCTGCCGAGGTTTCGCTGGCAGGCATAGCCGATCAGATTGCCGCCAAAGGCGCGCGGGTTTTTGCCACCACTTCCAAGGTGCAAGGCGCCACTTGCATAGATCACATCCGCACCAATCATGGGCTGACGGATCCGCTGAGCTTGATCGTGTCATTTTATTCCATGGTCGAAGCCTTTGCCACCGCGCGCGGGATTGACCCGGACGCGCCGCGGCACCTGAAAAAAGTGACGGAAACGGTATGAACCGGCAGCTGACTGCCCTGAGGGGAGCAACAATCCTGGACCAAGGGCAGTTTTGCCCGGGTCAGGTGCTGCTGCTGCGGGGGCGTCGGCTGGCAGGTATTGTGCCTGAACCGCAGGTTCCCTCCGGCGTGGATGTGATTGACTTTGGGGGCGGGTATCTGGTGCCCGGATTTGTCGACCTTCAGGTCAATGGCGGCGGTGGGGTGATGCTGAATGATGCCCCAGATATGGACACTCTGCGGCGAATGGCGCAGGCGCATGCCCGCATCGGCGCCACCTCGATCCTGCCAACGCTGATCAGTGATAGCCCGGACCATGTGCGCGGCGCGATCAAGGCTGTGGCCGAGGCGGTGGCTGAGGGTGTTCCCGGCATTCTGGGGTTGCATCTGGAGGGGCCACATCTGTCGCAGRCGCGCAAAGGTGCRCATGACGGCGGGCTGATCCGGCCAATGTYACAGGATGATCTGACCCWDCWKTTAGAGGCTGCGGCGCAGCTGCCGGTGCTGAAGDTCACCGTGGCGCCCGAGGCSGTCRVCSATGAGCAGATCCGCGCGCTGAGCGYTGCTGGCGTGCTGGTRTCGCTGGGYCACACCGATGCGRATTTTGCCACKTGYCAGGCYGCGGCCAAGGCGGGTGCGCGCTGTGTYACCCATCTGTTCAACGCCCAAAGCCAGATCGGCAACCGCGARCCCGGCACAGTTGGTGCRGCMYTRGCGCTGGGCGAACTTTCTGCCGGGCTGATTGCAGACGGCGTACATGTCCATCCTGRAACCATGGCGCTGGCGCTGCGGGCCAAACGCGGGCCGGGGCGGATATTTCTGGTCAGCGACGCCATGGCCTCTGCCGGGTCTGACATCGAAAGTTTTACCCTGAATGGGCGTCGGATCCAACGCAGCGGCAATCGGTTGACGCTGGAGGATGGCACCCTGGCCGGGGCGCATCTGGAGCTGGCAACGGCAGTGCGCAATCTGGTTGAGRTGTGTAACGTTCCGCTGAACGTGGCGCTTGATATGGCCAGCGCGGTGCCATCGAGTTTGATAGGTGCCACACAGATTGGATCATTGGSRCAGGGATGCYTGGCGGAYGTGCTGCATYTGGATGACGCGCTGCAGATCACCCGGGTCTGGCAGCAGGGCCAAGTGGTATTGGCTTAGCGCGGCAGCCGTTGCCTTTTGGCCTTGAAGCACCTTTAGTCGGACCTTGGCGTCTCTGGAGATCACAAAAATGGATAACAGCTTTCGGTTTTAGTCCTTGAGCTGATAGCAGCCGTCATTCCACAGTGGTGCAGCACAAGCACAGGGGTGGAGCATGACACAGCTGAAGGCGTTCAATTTTCAGGGCTGGATTGACGAGCACAAACATCTGCTGAAGCCGCCGGTGGGCAATCAGCAGATCTGGGAAGATGCCGATATGATGGTGACGGTTGTGGGTGGCCCCAACAAGCGCACCGATTATCACGACGATCCGGTTGAGGAGTTCTTTTACCARMTCAAGGGCGACATGCTGCTCAAGCTGTATGACGGMGAMGACTTCTATGACGTGCCGATCCGCGAGGGCGAGATATTCCTGTTGCCAGCCCATGTGCGCCACTCRCCGCAGCGMCCSCAAGAAGGCTCGATTGGTCTGGTGATCGAGCCCAAGCGGCAGATCGGTGARCTCGAYGCTATCGAGTGGTATTGCTTTGAATGCAGTGCCCTGGTGCACCGCGCCGAGATGCAGTTGAAATCCATCGTCGAGGATCTGCCGCCAGTTTATGCGCAGTTCTATGCCTCTGAACCGGCGCGGACCTGTCCTGACTGTGGCACTCTGCATCCCGGTAAAGAGGCGCCCGAGGGCTGGGTGGTGCTATAAAGCTACATTGCGGTTGCGACCTCCTTGAGCGCCTGTAGAAAACCAGCGGCGGCTGGTGACAGTTGGTTGGTGCTGCGAAACGTGACACCAACCGGCCCGTCGTCAATGGGCAGGGTCCAGGGGATTTCTTGTAGCAGCCCCGAGGCAATGTCCTGCGCCGCCACATGCGCGGGCATCAGGCCGATAAAATCCCCCGCCTGCAACACCGCCCTGTTGGTCAGATACGAGACGGATTCAATGGCTACCGTCGGCATATATTGCTGCTGACGGACAAAAAATTGATCAAGCTGACGGCGCAGGGTAGTTTCCACGGGGGGCAGGATCCAGCCATARGGCTTCAGGTCGTCAAAGCTGAGCTGTGAAYTGGCGCCAAGCGGATGSCCCCGKCGSGCCACCACCAGGATTTTCTCGTCAAACAGCGGCACTTGTTGCARATCACTGCSGTGGMGTTGTGACGGCAGSCGTCCGACGATCAGATCRATCTCACCCGATTTCAARGCAGGAATAAGMACCTCGTTGGTGCCCTCWACCACTTTGATGGCCACTTTGGGGCGGGTTKTCAGCAGYCGCGCRATAGCCTGTGGYAGCAGTTGCGGCGAGGCGGCCAGCAGRGTGCCGACGACGATGCCGCCGCTGCTGCCTTCGTTCAGATCGTCCAGCTCTTGCGCAGCATTAGAGACCTGGGCAAAGATCAGTTTYCCATGCCGGATCAGGGCCTCGCCATAGGGGGTTGGAATSACACCGCGATTGGTGCGGGTGAACAGYTGCACCTCAAAATCYAACTCCAGATCYTTGATCATCTTGGTGGCGGCCGGCTGTGATACGTTCAGCTCGCGGGCGGCGTTCTGGATGTTGTTGTGTTTGCCCACGGCAATCAGCARCCGCAGYTGTTTCAGCTTTAGCCGGGTCAACACGCGGTCAACGATGCGGGAATGTCGGACGGCCATAGGGGTTCCTAGTTGCGGATGGGGCTGGTTGCGCCGAGAATGGAGGCAAGCACGCTCATCGCGGCCAGGGCCGAGCTGCGCGGGTTGTCGGGCAGGCTGTTGCCCGAGATGGTGAASTGGAAGGTGCCAAAATCGCCGCTGGCGTSCAGTTCATGGATATTGGTCGAAAKACTGGGGTCGGCGATCAGCTGTACTTCGGTCGCATCAAAACCGAGCCCGGCCAGCGCTACAGCGGCGGCGACATTGGCGTTTTTCGGGTAACGTAGCGCCGCCTCGCGGGCGGAGCCGGTGAAATGGATCTGGGCGCCGGGCAGCGGATTGCTCAGGTCCAGCACAGTTTCGGCTGGGGATCCGATCCATCCTTGTGGCGGCTTGCGACCAATGTAGCGCACGCTATCCAATCGCCCGTTGCTGGCGGCGCGTAATGCGTCCAGTGCCCCAATGGCGCCGCTGGCCAAATATAGATGGCTGTTACCCGAGATGGCGGCTGCGCTCAGGTCGGCCTGCAGGACAGGATCGGCCAGCGCTCCGATAGACACGGTAATCACATCAATCCCGACCCGCAGCGCGGCAGACCCGTGATCAGCCAGCCCCTGATGACCGGCACAGTCAACCAGATGGGTGATATCGTCAGGCAGACCGGCAACCGAGGAGGTAAGTGTGATTTCAGGGGAAATCAGAGACCGGGTCTCGGCCAGTCGTTCAGGGCGCAGCAACAGGGCGTCGATAGGCAGCCCCTTTTCACTAAGCGCGTGTTGCACATAGCGCGAGATTGCGCCGTTTCCGAGCAGGGCGATTTTCACGGGATAGCCTCTGGTAGTTTGACATTGAGCCTTAGTATAGTTTTGGGCTGGCGCGATTGCTATCCAATTTGGTTATAGCTGGTTGTCTTCTTTGTATTTGGCGGTGGCGCTGTGGCGGGGCCATATCTGCATGGGAAACGATTGGGCACCACTGGCAGATGCAGGACCACACTCACCATATCGGACAGGGGGTTACCCGCCGCGAAGATGCGGTTCTGGTGGCGGGGATGGGGCGCTATACGGATGACATCCAGCTGCGTGATCCGCTCTATGTTTCGTTCCTGCGCAGCCAGGTTCCCTGTGGTGAGATCCTGAATATTGAGACTGACGACGCGCTGGCCGCCGATGGGGTTGCGGCGGCTCATAGGGGTGCGGATGTTGCGCATCTGGGGATGTTGGTGGTCAATCCGCTGATCCCCATTTCAGTGCAAACAGGGTTTCCGGTGCTGGCGCAGGGGCAGGTGCAGGCGGTGGGACAGCCCGTTGCGGCGGTGTTGGCCAGTAGCGTCGCGCGGGCACAAGACGCCGCCGAGCTGATTTTTGCGGATATTGAGGACATGCCAGTCAGTGAACCGCAAACAGTGGCGGAACAAAGCTGGAGCGCTGGGGACAGTGTCGCGGCAATGGCCCAAGCCGACCATATTGTTGACTGTACGATCCGACATCCCCGGCTGGCACCCTCACCGCTAGAGCCGCGCGCCATCGCGGTTGCCTATCATACCGACAGCGATACGGTCACAGTCTGGCACTCGACCCAGACACCGCACCGAACACGATCCGCACTGGCCGATATTCTGGGTGTCGATGTCGGTCGTATCCGGGTCATTGCGCCACATGTGGGCGGTGCCTTTGGCATGAAGGCCTCGCTGTACCCAGAAGAGGTTTTTACGGTTTGGGCGGCGTTTCATCATAAGCGCGATGTGAAGTGGACCGCCTCAAGATCCGAAGAATTCCTGTCGGCCACCCAAGGTCGCGGGGTGCATAGCAAGGGGCGGCTGGGTCTCAGCTCTGACGGCGTGTTTCTGGCGTTGCAGGCCGAAGTCGAAGGGCCTCTGGGGAAGTGGTTGCCCAATTCGGCGCTGACCACAGCGTGGAATGCGGCGCGGATCCTGCCCTCGGGGTATGACATTGCCAATCTGGACATTTCTACCCGCGCGGTTGCGCATAATCTGGCACCAACCGGGATCTATCGCGGCGCTGGCCGTCCCGAGGCCAATTGCTTGATCGAACGGCTGATAGACAAGGCTGCGGTAGTGACCGGGTTGGATCCTCTTGAAATTCGCCGCCGAAATCTAGTGGCGTCCACCGATCTGCCGCACCGAACAGGCACTGGCAACCTGCTCGATTCTGGCGACTATTCCCGGGCGCTGACAATGCTGGAGGAAAAGGCTGGCTATGTCACGGCCCTGAAGGACCGGGATGCCCGGCGTAATAAGGGTGAGTTGGTCGGGCTGGGAGTTGGCTTCTATCTGGAGCCCTCGGGTAGCGGTTGGGAGACGGCACGGGTGACCGTGAATGCAGATGGTCGCGTCTTGGTCGCCAGTGGTAGCTCGTCGCAAGGGCACGGGCGCGAGACTGCCTTTGCCCAGATCGCGGCGGATGCGCTGGGGGTGGCGATGGCACTGGTCACTGTCATTTGCGGCGACACGGAAACCTGCCCCGAGGGCATCGGAGCCCTGGCCAGTCGCAGCACCGCCATTGGCGGCAGCGCGGTCTTGCTGGCTTGCGAAGAAATCAGGGCCCGGCAGGACCAGGGTGAGACCGCGCCGATAAGCGCCGATATCCGCTATGAAAACAAGGGTGAGGCCTGGGGCTATGGGGCCTACATGGTCGTTCTGTCAGTTGATCGCGACACTGGTGTGCCTACAATCGAACAGGCGGTGGCGGTCGATGATACTGGGCGGATAATCAACCCGGTTCTGGTGGCTGGGCAAGTGCTGGGTGGATTCGCCCAGGGGCTGGGTGAGGCGATGATGGAACAGGTGATCTATGACGGCGATGGCCAGTTGCTGACTGGATCTTTCATGGATTACGCGCTGCCGCGCGCCAGTGATATGCCCCATTTGGATCAGCACAGTTTTGAAACCGCCAGCCCGATGAATGCTCTGGGTGCCAAGGGGGTTGGCGAGGCCGGTACCATCGGCGCCCCTGCCGCCATCCTGAATGCTGCTATTGATGCTCTGCGCCCGCTGGGTGTCGAGGATCTGCAGATGCCGCTGACCAGCCAAACCCTATGGCACGCCATACAGTCCGCCGAAAAAGGAACCACCTGATGAAGTACTCAAAACTGGATGCCAAGGAYYATGCYCGCGAACACATGCGCGGYATCTGGGCGGCGGCGCTGAACCCGTTCCATGATGATGGGTCGTTTAACGAGGCGGGTCTGCGTTCAAACATCCGCCATTGGGTCGATGATCTGGGCATTCAGGGGCTGTTCATCGCTGGCAAACAGGGTGAATTTTTCTCGATGAGTCTGGCTGAGCGCAAACGCAATTTTGAGATCGCGGTTGAAGAGTGTGCGGGCAGGGCGGGCACCATCATGTCGGCGTCAGATCAGAATTTCGACACCGTGCTGGAGCTGGCGCGCCATGCGCAGGACTGCGGTGCGGATTACATCGTGGTGCACGCGCCGATGCTGCATTTTGTCACCGACCCGGATGAGACGGTGTATAATTACTACAAGGCGATCTGCGATCAGGTCGACATCGGCATCGCCATGTGGAGCCACCCGGATAGTGGCTATCTGATGAGCCCCGAGCTTTGTGCGCGGATTGCTGACCTGCCGAACATTGTGGCGATCAAGTATTCAGTCCCGCGTGAGATGTATGTGCGCCTCAGCCATATGGTGGGCACCAAGATCCACGTCTCGACCGCGTCCGAGGTTGATTGGCTGGACAATRTCGAGGAGYTGGGTTGGAAGCTCTACCTMTGCTCGTCACCGCCCTATCAGTTGCAGACCAAGGCGGACCGGCGCATGTTTGAGTATACCCAATTGGCGTTTCAGGGCCGTTTTGCCGAGGCCCGCAAGGTGCGGGACAGTCTGCAGCCGGTACGCCAAGCCATTCTGGACACCAAACCCGGCGGCAAACCGCAGGCGCATGGCAAATACTGGCAAGAGCTGTTGGGCCAGGTGGGTGGCTCGGTACGTGTACCCTTGCTGCAACTGACCAATGAAGAAAAAGCCCGCACCCGTGCTGCCTTTGAAGCCTGTGGTCTCGCGCTCTGACTTCAGTAAGGCGCGCGGGTCAAACGGGCCTGCGGCAACAGGAAGGGCATGCCAGCAGGCGGTGTGGTATTGACCGGGATTGGGCAACCATAGGTCTGGCTTAGGGTGGCGTCGGTCAGTACTTCTGGCGGGGTGCCTTGGGCGGCGATCCGACCGTCCTGCATCAGCACCACCTTGTCGGCAAACATCGCCGTTAGGTTCAGGTCGTGCATCACCGCCACCACGCCGCCGCCACGGGCGGCAAAATCGCGCGTCAGGTCCATCACAGTGAACTGGTGGCCGATGTCGAGACTGGCCACCGGCTCATCCAGGATCAACCAGCGCGGGGTGCCGTCGACCATCGGCTGCCAGATTTGGGTCAGCACACGGGCCAATTGCACCCGTTGTTGCTCACCCCCGGACAGATCCTGATACATCCGGTTCTCAAACCCGGCCAGGTCAACCTTTTCTAGCGCCCTCACCGGCAGGTCGGTGTTGGCCGCCGACAATCCGGCGGTGAGGCCGAGGCGGACGATCTCAACCACCGTGAAAGGAAAGGCGATGGTGGTGGATTGCGGTTGCACTCCCCGAATCGCCGCCAGCTGCCAGGGTTTTTGACCGGCCACATCCTCGCCATTCAGCAGCACCCGGCCGGTAAACGGTATTTCGCCGGTCATGGCGCGCAGCAGCGTGGTTTTGCCGGACCCGTTGGGGCCAACAATGGCAGTCACCTGGCCCGGTTTGGCGGTGAAATCGACCCCGTGCAGAACGCGGGTCCGGCCAAGAGTCACTTCGATGTCAAAGGCTTGCATATCAGTCTCCGATCACAGGCCAAGAGCGCCACGGCGCTTGAGCAATATCCATAGAAACACCGGCGCGCCAAGGACGGCAGTTACAATGCCAATTGGCAGCTCAGCCGGGGCGATAATCACCCGGGAAATCATGTCGGCGGCCAGCAGCAGGGTGGCGCCCAGCAGGGCGGCATTGGGCAACAGGCTGTGATGATCGGGGCCGGTGGCCAGCCGCAACAGATGCGGTACCACGATGCCGATAAAGCCAATGCCGCCCGAGACGGCCACGGCGGCTCCGGTGGCTGCGGCAACAGTTAGGATCGAGGTGTTCTTGATCAGTTGCACAGAAATACCGATGTGGCTGGCGGCGGCTTCTCCCAGTGCCAAGCCGTTCAATCCGCGTGCCAGAAATGGGGTGACAGCCAGTGCTGCCAGAATGATCGGGGTGGCGGCCATTACTTTGGCCCAGGTGGCACCTGCCAGAGATCCCATTCCCCAGAATGTCAGATCGCGCAACTGGCTGTCATCGGCCATATAAACCAGAATGCCAGACAGGGCTCCGGCCAAGGCGCCAAGTGCGATGCCCGCCAGCAGCATGGTGGCAACCGAGGTCTGACCGTGTCGAGTGGCCACCCGGTACAGGATCAAGGTTGATCCCCAGCTGCCAAAGAAAGCCGAGACTGGCACCAGATAGTTGCCAGTCAGCTCGCGAATGGCGGGCGGTAGCATGGCGCCCAGCACAATGGCGGTGATTGCGGCCAAGCCAGCGCCGGCACTCACCCCGACAATACCGGGATCAGCCAGCGGGTTGCGGAACAACCCCTGCATTACCGCGCCGGACACGGCCAGCGASGCTCCRACAAGAATGCCCAGGMAAAGMCGGGGCARGCGGATGTCGAACAGGACRATSCGATCCAGCCKTGACAGCTCGCGCCCGGCAGCCARGTCACTCAGYGCSCCCCACAGTGAGGYGCCCGAGGCACCCCARGCGAGGGAAAACACCGAAGTGACGGCCAGTAAAAGGGACAGAGCCACGGTGAGCCGCCGGGCCTGAACCCGGCGGTCAATTGTTGGAGCATGCGCGCTGGGCGTGTCGACAGCCAGAGACATCAGCGCGTCTCGCCATAAAGTGCATGGCTGAGTTCGGTGATCGCCGAGGCAGTGCGGGGGCCAAATCCCAACAGATGCAACCCGTTCATCCGAACCACTTTGCCGTTCTGGGCGGCAGGGGTTGGGATCAATGCAGGCATCATCAGCAGGTCTTTGGTGGCGGCATCGTGATCGCCACCCCGGTCCATCATCAGGATAACGTCGGGGGCGGCGATGGTCACCGCCTCGTCCGTCATTGGTTTGTAGCCGTCAAAAGCAGTGATGGCGTTGACGCCGCCAGCCATGCGGATGATGCCGTCGGCGGCTGAATTGCGGCCCCCAGCCATAATCCGCCCTCCTTTCGTGGACAGGATGAACAGTACTTTCTTGGGGTGGCCCCCTGCCGCCAGCGTCGCAGCTGTCTGAGCTTCGGATAATTCATCCGCAACTTTCTGGGCCAATGCCTTGGCAGCTTGCCCTTGATCCAGTGCTGCACCGATGATGAGAATTTTGGTCACAATGCCATCGGCGCTATAGATCTCGGGCACGGAAACATAGCCGACTTGAGCCGATTTCAACACGTCGATGGTTTCCACCGGCCCGGCCCCCTCAACGGCGATGATCAGATCCGGCGCCACCGACAGCACGCCCTCGGGCGATAAGGCACGAGCATAGCCGATGTCCGGCAGCTCCATCACCTGATCTGGATATGACGAGGTGGTGTCGCGGGCGACCAGCCGGTTTTGCTGCCCCAGAGCATAGACAATTTCAGTGACCGAGCCGCCCACGGTGACAATGCGGCTGGGGGCTTGAGCCATCACCATGTGGCCTGCCATCATCGTCACCAGCAACAGGCTTAAACTTATGTACAGACGGGAAAACACCGACATTATGCCTGCTCCGCGACCCGCAGAGACGCGAGATCCCCAACAATGGCGTCCCAGGCCGGGCGATGATCTTTGGCGTCGCTGCGGCGGCCAAAGACCTGAAAGATAATACCACCCTCGGCGTCAAAGGCCTCCACCGAAATGGCAGGACCGCGCTTGGTTGGTTTGGTGACGGCCCAGACCTCGGCGATGTGATCCATCCGCAGGTGAAGGTCAAATCCGGGGTCCAGGATGTTCTGCCATGGCCCCATTTCTCGCAGGTTGAGGATTGGGCCGGCATGGATTTCGATACAGCCCATGTTGCCGACAAAAATCATCACCTCGACGTTTCGGTCCAGAACCGCGCCGAGCATGGTGTTGACCTCATCGGTGGCCAACTGGCGGGCCATTGGCTCACCAACCAAGTGATAGGCACCCAAGCGGTTCATTTTCAATTTGGGGACCAGGCGCAGAAATTGATGCGTGTCGGTCATCTTGGCCCACTCAGCGCGCAGCTGATCAGCCTTTTCAGGGTTGGCYTTGGCAGCCTCAACCGGTTTGCGCGGCAAGACCTCCAAGGCCTGGCTCTGCTCTTCCAGTTTCAGATCGGCCACCAATTTGGCCCAGGCATCCAGGTCGGAGGCGGGTCGCAGGTGGATCTTGTGCACCGCATCGCCAGCCGCGTCAAAAATCTGGATCGACCGTTTGACGCCGTTTTTGGTTTCACGCTCGACAGCAAAGGCCGAGACAAAGTGACGACCGAATATACGGAGGTCGATTTCTTCGTTGAGAATCATCGAGGCATGCGGGCCGGAATGGAAATTATCGTAGACGCCCACTTTTTCAATCACGCAGGAGCGGTTGCGGGTCAGTGCCATCACCTCTCCCAGATCCTTGAGTCGTGGCATTATGTCATCGGGGCTGGCAGCGATGCAGGTCACATCCTGACCAACAAAAGCCGCAACCAGCTGGCCCTCGCGGATGTTCAATTTATCCGCAAGATCGCGGTCGCGCATGTTCTCGTTGTCGCTGCGTGCTTGCCGGATTGCTGCCGGTGTTAGCTGTGCCAGATCGCTCATGTTAGCCCTTTCAGATGGCCATATTTGGGGATGAGCTGGCTGGGAGACCTAGAGTTAGGCGGAACGCGGCTGGCTGCTGCAGAGTGCAGCAATGTGTATATTAATGTTGACTGTTTCTATCACCTTTATTATCAGGCTCAAGTCGGAAATTGAAATTCCGCCATCAAAACAACACCAAGACCGCGCCAGCACTTCCGCAAGCTTTCGGTATAAAAACGATTGCGAAGGGACAGCAGATGCGTGGGCATAGGCTTGGATGGAAATATTTGGGGACCGTTTCGGCCCTCAGCTTGATGATCAACGCGGCACCAGTAATGGCACAGGATGTTGACGAGGAATTTCTCGGCATCATTGAATTGGGTGCCAGTAAACGCGAAGTGCAGGTGGGAACCGCCACTGCGTTGACCGTGATCAACCAGGAAGAAATCGACGACCGTCAGGCCAGCACCATTGCTGAACTGATCGATTCTGTGCCCGGTGTAACGCTGGTGAACGGATCCACGCCACAGGGGTCAGGCATCAACATCCGTGGCTTTGGTGCAAATGGGACTTACGGTACCGATTCCAAAGTTCTGATTGTTGTGGATGGGGCCACAACTGGTGCTGAAGAACTGTACCGGATTAKCRSYSMWCWKKYWWCKGWKMSCRARYTTKATMWWKWARYWYSKGWWATTSGCSGCWMYSKKRSCTMTTTTGAGTACGGCTCGGGTGTGGTGGGTGGTGTTGTCCTGCTGAAAACTAAAGACGCTTCGGATTTTACCGGCGGTGAGATTGGTTTGCGGTTGCGCCAGACGCTGATGGCCGTCTCTAACGGCACTGGTTTTGCCAGCTCGACGATTGTAGCCTGGCAACCAACTAAAAATCTGGAATTCTTGCTGAATTACACTGTCCACGACGAGGCCGCCTATGAGGCTGGCAATGGGGAGGTGCAAGAATACACTGACTTCCACATGCCATCCAGCCTGGTAAAAGGTAAATATACCTTCGGCGAGAACGAAGCGCATTCAATAACTGTGTCCTATAGTGATAGCACTACAGATGAAAAAGACGTGCTCTATGACATGTTCAATACCACTGGGCCTGCATTTGGTAACATCGACCGCAAAACGCACAGTAAAATCGCCATTGTGCAGTACAGCTTTAACCCAGTTGGCAATGATCTGGTTGATCTAAGCGTCAACCTGTCCCACACCGAACAAAACATCATACAGGACTGCACGATTGCCAACGTCGCGTGTTACCCATTTGTTGACGCGGATCAGAACTACAAAATCAGCCAATTGACGATCAAAAACTCGGCCTTCTTCACAACAGGGACAGTGGATCACGACCTGAGGGTCGGCATAGAGTTTATCAAGCGCGACCGTATGGATGGTGGATCCTCTTCACCCGGCGGGACTGACAAACGTGTGGCGTTGTTTGTCGTGGATGAAATTCAGCTCAATGACAACCTGAGCATTACCCCAGCTTTGCGCTATGAAACGCAGGATGTTTCTGGAATTTCAAGCGCTCTGTCACCATTAAACGCGTCTTACAACAATGATGCGCTGATGGGCGGCTTGTCAGCGCGATATGAATTTGACAGCGGCTTCGCGGTGTTTGGCAGCGCAGCTTACACTGAATCGTTGCCGATCATCGACGATATAGGCACGATTGCCTTTATGACCCAGCCGGAAAAGTCACACACCTATGAGGCTGGTGTCTCTTATACGCGTGGTGATCTGTTTTCGTCTGGGGATGCGCTGCAGGTGAAGGTCAATCTCTACGATACCTACACTTGGGATATTACATCGTACTCGGGTATTGCCAATGTTCAAACCCAAGGGATCGAGCTTGAGGCCTCGTACAGCCATGCCAGCGGGTTCTATGCAGATTTGGGCGCTACCAGCGCCAAAGGTACCCAAACGAACTCGGCTGGAGTGACAGAACGGTGGCTCTATTCGCCGGAAACATCTGCGCGCCTGACGGTAGGTAAGCATATCGGAGACGAGTTTGATGTCAGTTGGGAGCTGGTTGCAGCACAATCGACCATTGGTATCTTGGACGGGGCATTGGCTGGCTATGGGGTGAACAACCTACGGGCAACATACAAGCCGCAAACGGGTGCCTTGAAGGGTGCCGAGTTCCGGTTTGGTGTCGAAAACATCCTGAATGCGACCTATCAGACTCAGTTGTCCACCCGGGTGGCAAAGGGCCGTAACTTCAAGCTGACCATGGCAAAAACCTTCTGAACCACTGGTAATAGGAAAGGCGAGTTATGATACTTGGTATTCTCAAATGGGGAGCTCCGGCAGCAGTGTTGCTGGCGGGGCTGAATGGCGGGGCAGTGGTTGCCGAAACGGTGGACAAGCCCGGTGTCTCTATCGAGCTGAGCGCGGCGGAACTGGTTGGCGATGCCTGTCGTTTGTCCTTTGTGGTGCWRAATGGCCATGAYCAGGACATTGAMAACTCGGTTTACGAGACKGTGTTGTTCAACACTGCCGGGCAGGTGGCCAAGCTGACGTTGCTTGATTTTCAGGACCTTCCTGCCGGGCGCCTGCGTGTGCGGCAGTTCCAATTTGCGGGCTTGGCCTGCAGTGATATCAGCCGGGTGCTGATCAATGGCGCCGACACTTGCGAGGGTGATGGCTTGCCCGATGGTGCCTGTGACAAAGGTCTGACCCTGCGCAGTCTGACCAACATGGAGTTGATCGGATGAGRATGRTTCTAGACGCCTTGCAACAGGTGCTCGACCTTGGMGGGCCGGTTGTGATGGTGCTGYTGGTGGCYTCGGTGCTGACAACCGCGCTGGTGCTTTAYAAGRTCTGGCAATAYCARMTGGCGCGGGTTGGSCGCCACCGWCARTTGAGCGCYGCCGTCGAAGCCTGGGAYCGTGGCGASGCMGCKCAGGCAATGAYTGYGCTGCAGCAGAGCAAATCTTATCTGGCTCCGGTATTAYACATGGCGCTGACGCAAGCSCCGAGCGAGATGTTGTCGGATCGGGTCGACGCCGAGGCTGAAGACCGGTTTGCCCGGTTGGAACGGGGATTGGGGGCGTTGGATATGGTTGCGCAACTGGCACCGCTGCTGGGTCTGTTTGGCACCGTTCTGGGCATGATCGAAGCCTTTAGAAAACTGGAGTCAGCCGGGTCATCGGTGGATCCCTCTCTGCTGGCGGGCGGCATTTGGGTGGCGCTGTTCACCACCGCTGCCGGGTTGGCTGTTGCGATGCCAACCTCAGTTGTCCTGAACTGGCTCACCGCCCGGATGCAGCGCGAGCGGGTGTTTGCCAACCGTGCTTTGCGAACGGTGTTTGCACCTGCATCGGCTGGCACCGCCGCGGAGTTGCGAGTGGCAGATGGCAGTTAAACTGGGCAGTGCGAGACGTGGGCGACTGTCGATGACCTCGCTCATCGACGTGATTTTCCTGTTGTTGCTGTTCTTTATGCTGACCTCGACCTTCTCGAAGTTTGCCGAGGTCGAGCTGATGAATGCGGCCAGTGGCAGCGGCAGAAATGACAAACAGATGTTGTTTGTCTCGTTGGCAGAGGACAGTTTGATGCTGAACGGTCAGGCGGTGGACATGAGCCGCATTGCCGACCTTCTAAAGTCACAACCGCATGATGGCAGCGGTCATCTGGTGCTGATTAATCTCGATGACAGCGCCTCGTCACAGCGTTTGGTGGACCTGTTGACCAGCCTGCGGGTGGTCGACGGCCTGCAAACAATGATTTTGAGCTGAGGTCGCCGTCATGCGCATCAAACAACCCGCTGTCAGTCAAAAGGAGCCAACGATCGCGCTGATCAACATTGTGTTCCTGATGCTGATTTTCTTTATGATTGCCGGCACTTTGGCAGTGCCATTGGATAGTGATCTGAAATTGATCGAGACCAGCGGGCTGGAGGGTCGCGAGCCGCCTGATACGCTGGTTGTCCATGCCGATGGGCATTTGTCGCTGCGGGGTAGGACGGTGGAAGATGCGATCGCCTTTTTGGCAACGCTGTCTGAAGAGGATCTGGAGATTGTGCGCATCGTACCGGATCGCGCATTACCGGCCAAACAGCTGGTGGCCCTGGGCAATGCTTTGCGTCGGGGCGGTGCCAAGCGGGTGATGYTGGTGTCAGAAAAGGGGCTGGAATGACCCCGCACTCTCGGGTTGCGGCACTGACCGCGCTGGTCCTGGCCGTCGCCGCCCATGCAGCCCCTGCCTTTTTTCAGGACAGTAGCAAAGCTGAAATCGCCGGTGGGAATACCGAGCTGGCCGCGCAGGGGAACTCCTTTGCCAATATGGTGGCAGGGATGCCGAGCACCGAAGTGCCACAAGAGATTACCGAAGCAGAGGATGTGACCGAACAGGCCGAGGAGCCACCGGTTGATGAGCTGGTAGAGCAGGCTGTGGAGCAGCAGATTAAAGATGTCGTTAAACCGCAGGCAGAACCGCCACAGGACATCGTGACACAAGAGGTGGCCAAACCTGCGGAGCAACCAGCCAAGGTTGAACCCCTGGAGATGGCAGCAAAGGGAGCGCAGTTGCAGGACCTTCTGACCACCGCCTCTGCGCCGTTGTTGCAAGAAACGCCCCCAGTTGAGACGCTGAAACCGCAGCAGACAGTGACCCATCAAACCCACCAACAACCCCAAAAAACGGCTGAGAAACCTGCCGAGCAGGTGCAGGTCGCTCCTAAACCTGAAACGCTGGCACCGGTGCCAAAACCCAAACCTAAGCCCAAGCCGAAACCGCGCGGAAATAGTGCGCAGAATGCAGTGCAGGGCACCCTTGAGGGCCAGAACAGCAAGCCTGGCGGGCAGGCTGATACGCATCCGGGCAAGGCGCAGGTGCAGGGCAATGCAGCTGCCAGCAATTATGGTGGTTTAATCGTGCGCCGGATCAATCGTAGCAAACGAACCATCAGCATTAAGGGGGTAGCCAAGGTTTCATTTTCAATACGCCCGGATGGCTCACTGGCAGGGCTGCGGATTTCAAGAAGTTCAGGTTCGGGGAAGTTGGATCGATTTTTTCTGAAGACAGTCCAGCGGGCCGCGCCATTTCCTCCGCCACCATCCGGAGCGCAAACCAATTTTGGAGTGGAGCTGCACGGGCGTAAATAGCAGTGACGTAGCAAATGATTCCTTGAATTGGTCGCAGTCAGTGCCGTCAACGAAGGCCAGAAAGTGGCATTGTGAGGGGTTCCGACATGCCATTGCCATAGTCCGTGGCAGAAACCACACAAGCGGTTAACCTTTGTGCCCGACAATGCAGGTCCTTCTGGCAAACGTTGGCTTGACGGCGCGCATTGGGTCAATATCCGCGCTATCGAGTAGACATATCAAATGTGGGGACGTGTAAGGTGTACCTTTCCGTTGTAGTACCCTGCTTTAACGAGGACGAGGCTATCCCGCTGCTGGTTGAGCGGCTGGCGCAGGCAATCGAACCTTGGGCAGATAGGGCTGAAATCATCCTGGTGGATGACGGCTCAGATGATGAAACATGGGCCGCCATGGAAGCGGCCAGTGCAAAGGTGCCGCAGTTGCGGGGCCTGCGGCTGTCGGCCAATCGCGGCCACCAGGTGGCGCTGACCGCCGGGCTGGAAGCCGCTCGGGGCGAGCGTGTCTTTATGCTGGATGCGGATCTGCAGGACCCGCCCGAGATCCTGCCGGATATGATGGCAATGATGGATCGCGGCTATGACGTGGTCTATGGCCGCCGCGCCGAGCGTAAGGGCGAGACCCTGTTCAAAAAGCTGACCGCTCATCTGTTTTACCGGTTCCTGAATACCTTGTCTGATGTGGCGATCCCCAATGACACCGGCGATTTCCGTCTGGTGAGTCGCCGCTCGCTGAACGCGGTTTTGGGCATGCCCGAGCGATCCCGGTTTATTCGTGGCATGTTTGCCTGGGCCGGGTTTCATCAGGTCGGGCTGGAATATGTGCGCGAGGCGCGGGTAGCAGGCGTCACCAAATACCCCTTTCGGGCGATGCTGCGCTTTGCCACGGATGCCTTGACCGGGTTTTCGACCAAACCGCTGAAGATGGCCACCCGGTTGTCGTTCCTCAGTTTGTTTGTGACAATGCTGATGGCGGTCTATGTGTTTGGCTCGCTGGTGCTGTTCAACACGGCACCGGGTTGGGCGTCGATGCTGTTGGCGATTTCCTTTTTCTCGGGTATCCAATTGCTGACGCTGGGAATCCTCGGCGAATACGTCGGGCGGCTATATATGGAAAGCAAGCAGCGGCCGCTTTACTTCCTATCGCAGGAAACCGGCGTGCCGACACAGTTGCAGCCGGGGGCGGATCTGGAAGTCACCAGCGCAATTTCCGGGCAACCAGCCACGACCAAAGCGTCATGATCAGCGCCGCACAGGCTCAATTCCTGCGGTTTGCTATCGTGGGAACTGTTGTGGCCGCACTCTATGTGCTTATGTACCTTGCTTTTCTGGCTATGGGCCTAAATCAACCTTTGGCAAACCTTGCTGCGTTTCTGGTCGCTGTTACGGTTCAATATTTTGGCCAAACCTGGTGGACGTTTCGCAAACCACTGGGGCGGCCGGATCAAATTGTTCGTTTTGCCTGCACAATTGGGCTGGGCTTTTTGGTCTCTGCTGGTGTTACCGGAGTGCTGGGACCAGCGTTGAATTGGCCGGATTCTGTTTCGGCAGCCGTCGTGGCGGTGGTCTTGCCGGTGCAGAATTACCTGATTTTTCGGATCTGGGTTTTTGCCGAAGCAAGCGAGTAACGCTAAGGGAGGTGCCATGCCTCATGTCTATTCAAATCAGTTTTTCGACTACATTGATGCTGGTGCCCGCAGTTCTGCACAGGTGGTGATTGATGTGTTGCAACCTTGGTTGAAAGTGCAAAGCGTTTTGGATCTGGGATCGGGCCGAGGCGTCTGGCCAAGTGAGTGGATCAAAGCTGGCGTTACGGATGTGGCGGCAGTGGATGGCGACTATGTAAACCAGGATCATCTGGCGGTGCCCAAGGAACAGTTCCATGTTGCCGACTTGGCCAAAGCCGTGGATCTGGGCCGCCGGTTCGATCTGGCCCAAAGCCTGGAGGTCGGGGAGCACCTGCCCGAGAGTGCCTCGGAAATACTGGTCGCAAGCCTGACCCGCCATTCTGACAGAATACTGTTCTCGGCGGCGGTGCCGGGGCAGGGCGGTGAATTTCATATCAATGAAAAGCCTCTTTCGTTTTGGCAGGATCTTTTTGCCAAACAGGGCTACGCCCCGTTTGATTGCATTCGCCCGAACCTGAAGGACGCAGCAGGGGTGGAGCCTTGGTATCGCTACAACACAGTGTTTTACGCCAATGCTGAGGGCCGCAAAGCGCTGCCGTCCCAAGTGCTGGCTTGTGAGGTCCCAAAGGGACAAAAGATCCCGGTGGTTGGCAGTTTGAGCTGGCAAATGCGTCTGCGGATTGTGTCTCTGATGCCGCGCAAGTTGGTGACAACAATCGCCCAGGTTCGCGCCTCAGTTTTTGCCAGTAAAGCCCGAAAGGTTAACTGATGAGCGATGTAACACTTTCTGTTGAGGGCAGTCGTCTAAGCCGTGTTCCGGTGTTGGCGGCAACAATTGCATTGACCTATCTGGGCTTGCTGCTGGCCTCGGGGATGCAGGTGTTGGATCCACTGGTGCGACATGATGATTTCCCGGCCTTGCTGGCAGACCCGACCGAGTACTACGCCAAAACACTGTATGAGGGCCGCTGGATCAATTACCTGTGGCACCTGCGCGAGGTGGTGACACCGTCTTGGCTCAACTATCTAGTCTATCAGTTTTTCTGGGCTGTTTTTGCGGCCTGTCTTGCGGTCACTGCGCTGGGCCCCAAAGGTGAGCTTTGGCATCGCGTTGCCTTGGCGCTGTTGGTCGCGTTGGGGCCTTCGGCTTTAATGATTTCGCTGTGGTTCAACACGTTGATACCGGGAATGGGACTGGTGGCGCTTTATGCTTGGTTGTCCACACAACTCAACGAGCGGACCATGCGAAGACTGCTGCTGCTCTTTGTGCCGCTTACGCTGATGGCTTATACGACTTACCCGCTGTACCTGCTGGCGCTCTGCTTGGCGCGGGCAGAGACCCGACGCTCGTTTCGTGATCTAGCTGGTGTAATGATCCTGTTTATCGCCAGTTTTGCACTGGGGATGGTGGCGATTTTTACACTGAACTATATCGAGCACGGTATTTTTGGAGTGCCGATGGCCCCCTGGCGCAACGCCACTCTGGCCCATGATCTCACCTCGGCACTGGAAAATGCCAAGCAGATAGGCGTGTTTCTGAGCGAGAGCGCGCGGGTGCAGGGGTTTGGCTTTGTCCCGATGTCATTGGCGCATCTGCTGGTTTTGGCAGTGGCGGTTGTTGTAATTGGCAAACGTGATCCTTGGCGGGTGGTCTATATCCTGGTCGGAATCAGNYASYSRAMTGGCKCNSATCNKYWSTKCNMASCATMAMMWCWKGTATTTATCTGCCGGTGCGGGTCAATGGCTTTGCCTGGGCACAATACGTCGTTTTACTGACCCTGATGGTGCTAAAGCTAAGTGAAAAGGGCGGATTGTCCGAGCGGATGAGCACCAATTTGCTGAGGTTTTTTGTGATGGCCTATATGGCTGGAACATTTCAGCAGTCGCTGGTTTTTGCAGGTTGGCAAAAACAAACGCGGGAATTGGCTGCCGACATAGGGCCGGGGATTGATCCGGTGTTTATCACCGGCACCTACACGTCGTTGCTTACTGCCCACCACGCTGCGATCCAGCACCCACGCGGGTTGCGGGCGCGATTTTTCTACCTGACGGGACGGACGGTTATTACCTGCGAAGAAGACCCTGAGAAATGTGCAGATCTACCACCCGAGATGTTGGCGGATCTGCCCCTGGGTGAAGTCGAAGTTCACCACTTGGCTGACAAAGTAATTGTACGGCTGTCGTCGCAGGAGGCTTCGCTGCAGGATTGAGGAGCGGCAATTGGGGTGATGCCGTCTGAGCGATATGGCTCACGAAATATCCCTCAAAATCTGGTGCAAACTGACCCAACCCCTACGGATAAATGACTTTTTAATGGCCAATCTGACCTTTTGGGGCAGGTTGGTCGTTTTTGTCTATTGCTGTGTCTGTTGCTGTGATYTGGAACTGGTAACACCCGTGTTAGGCTGATGCAATTCGGGGCCCCAGCAGGAGATAACCAAAAGCGATGTCTGACTTGTGGGGCGGATTGACTCAGGCCTTTTGGCTGTTGATGACTTTGGATGCTGATCTGCTTGAGATCAGCCTGCGGTCGCTGCGGGTCACGTTGACGGCTTTGCTCATTGCCTCGGTCATTGCCCTGCCGTTTGCCGCATTTCTGGCGGTCCGCCGGTTCCGGTTTCGCCGCACCACAATTGCGGTGCTGAATGCGTTGATGGGGTTGCCGCCGGTGGTGGTGGGGCTGGTGGTCTATGTGTTCCTGTCCCGCTCGGGGCCGTTTGGAGTGTTTGGGCTGCTGTTCACCCCAACTGCGATGATCATTGCGCAGGTGATCATTATCGTGCCGCTGATTGCTTCGATCGCGCATCAATCCCTGCGCGAGTTGTGGGGCGATTATCACGACCTGCTGATCTCGCTGAACACCACCCAGTTTCAGCGCATACAGGCGCTGCTCTGGGMCRSRYRSCGKKYKMYSCWSAYRRSGGSKYWKKYKRKGTTTGNGYYKGRYCATTNGNSRRKKYKRRKYWRWYATKMWYRYYSRYSRWMAWAYMSACCATGCAACCAGGGTGCTGACCACTGCCATCACGCTGGAAACTGGCAAGGGAGACTTTGCTCTGGCTCTGGCGCTGGGCTTTGTGCTGATTGGCTTGGCGGTGACGGTGAACCTGTTAATCCASCGGCTCAGCCATACCGAGAGTGAGGGGCGCTGGTGATGCAGATGTTCCCATTAGTGGCGAAACAGGCCGTCGTGCGTCGCCAGGGCAAGGTGCTGGCCGGGCCGATTGATCTGACCCTTCAGGGACAGGGGGTTACCATTGTTATTGGCCCCAATGGAGCCGGTAAAACAACCCTACTGAAGATGCTGCATGGCATTGCCCGGCTGAACGGTGGCAGCCTGACCTGGGCCTGCCCAATGGAAGAGGCGCAGAAGCGTCAGGGTTTTGTATTTCAGGCGCCAGTGATGATGCGGCGGTCGGTGATTGAGAATATTGCCTATCCGTTGCGCCTGATCGGAGTGTCAAAGGCGCAAGCCAGACATCGCGCACAAGGCTGGGCTGAGCAGGTCGGGTTGGGGTTTGCGCTGAAACAACAAGCCACCATGCTGTCCGGCGGCGAGCRGCAGMRRSTGGCACTGGCGCGGGCGCTGATCCGCGATCCTGCGGTGCTGTTTCTGGATGAGCCCTGCGCCTCTCTGGACGGTCGGGCCACCCGTGAGATCGAGGAGATCCTGACCCGTGCGGCGGCGGGTGGCACCCGGCTGATCATGTCGACCCACAACATGGGCCAGGCCCAACGGTTGGCCGACGAGGTAATCTTTGTGCTGCACGGAAAGATCCATGAATTTGCCCCGGCAGAGCAGTTCTTTGCTGGGGCGGAGACCAAACAGGGACGCGCGTTTCTTAAAGGAGATATTGTAGAATGAAACGAATGCTGATGGGAGCGGTTGCCACATTATTAGTGGCGACGGCATCCTTTGCGGATGAAATGAAGATGGCGGTGACCACCTCCTTTCATAACTCGGGGCTGTCAGAGGTGCTGTTGCCCGCAATCAAGGAAGATCTGGGGTTGGACGTGCAGCTGCTGGTGGTCGGCACTGGGCAGGCTTTGCGACTGGGGGAAGCGGGAGATGTGGACGCAATCCTGGTTCACTCAAAGACAGCTGAAGAGGCATTTTTGGCCGCAGGCAATGGCACCCACCGTCGTGAGATTATGTATAATGATTTTGTGTTTATCGGCCCCAAAGACGATCCGGCAGGGGTGAGGGCGGCGGAAAATGCGGCCGGGGCGCTGCAGAAGATCGCTGACGCAGGCGCGGCATTTGTCAGCCGTGGCGACGACAGCGGCACCCACAAAAAGGAGCTGAGCCTGTGGCAGGTCGCCGGGTTGGATGCTGGTGAATTTGACGAGTGGTACCGGGCGGTTGGGGCTGGCATGGGGGCGGCGCTGAACACTGCCTCGGGGATGTCTGCTTATATTATGGCCGACCGTGCCAGCTGGCTGAACTTTGGCAACAAGGGTGATTTGGAGTTGTTGTTTGCCGGTGATGCGGTGCTGTYCAACCAATATGCTTATCTGCCGGTCAATCCGGAGAAGTATGACCATGTGAAGGCTGATTTGGCGATGCAATTGGAAGGTTGGCTGGTTTCGGACCGCGCCAAGGCGCWGATCAATAGCTACAAAATCAATGGCGAAACGCTGTTTGTGTTCAACGCTAAGTAGGATTTAGACCCCTCTGAAAATCATGGCAGAAGCCCTCGTTATTTGCGGGGGCTTTTGTTTGAGATCGCCGGGGCGCTGCCCCGGACCCCGAGRTATTTTGAACAAGAAGAAGGTTCAGGCGTCGGTATCGCCGTGGATGGCAAATTGGTCTAGCCCGGCCGCTTGCGGTTCAATGGCGCGAAAGGCTTCTTTGACCCCGGCGGCGGTCAACTCGCGCGATACCGTGAGCAGGGTGTTGGCGGTGTGATCGTCGCAGAGTTCAAGCATCTGCGACAGTTCCTCAGCGGCAATGGGACGGGCGGCGGCGGTGTCGGGGGCGCCGTAGAAGGYGACAAARTGMWGSGCCAGAAGGTYGGTCARRGTRTCGAGTTCRYYMGGCTCRATYTGGGTGACCGCAACRAAGGTKACCCGGCCTGCGGTYTCMAGKCCCATCCAACCATTGGCAAAGGCCTGGYGKGGTTTKCCGGTYARRTCACYCTCGCCCCARTTGGAGAAYTCAAAGCCRCCGGAGACACRCCATTCGCCGGTGCGGGCMGGGCTGGCAAAGACGCGTTGGTCGCTYTCGTCGAARTGRATGGCRCGGGCWAGTTGCATCAMGRGGTCTCCAGCAGGGTKGTYAGGGGGATCAGRTGGGTGGTGTCGTCRGCRCGCAGCAGCATGCCAAARTCTTCGTCGATGCCCAGRAAYGTGCCGGACAGSYYGSYYSKYRTSGTRTCYTCGCCRATGCCATGGGCCARYCCRCGCCATTCGGAATGCASRSWTTTGCCGCCGTCTTCTTCCCAGCGGGTGATCCAGTGCAGRCTGTGGCGRGCCCAGCTTTCCAGCARYGCMGRSGCCTCGACATCKGMGCAKCCTTCGGCATAGAGCGCRGTTTCRTCYGGGGTGTTGCCGCTGTCCTCGGASGCGGGCCAGAGYGGSARYTCCAGGCCAATCACCAGCCAATCGGGGACCGTATCGGGATCTGTGTTGCTGGCAGCGACCCGCAGGGCGCCGCAGCGGGCGCCGTTGATGCGGATTTGCCCCTGCCATTCCAGATGTACGGCCACCTCGGGCGGGGCCAGCGCCCCCAGCGCGTTTTGAAAACCGACGCCGCAGGTGGGCAGCATCGCCATTGCCTTGAGCAGTGGCACTTCGGGGGCAAAGACCAGCGCCGCACGCAGGATGTCGGGAGCCAGATTGTAGGTTACCAGTCCGGCGTCGCAGCCAAGGATGGCCTTTTTGCAGGCGGTGTCAAACGGGTCTTCGGATCCACTGACCTGGTGGCCCTGCATCAGCGGTGGGAAGGCGACCTCGCTCATGCCGCGCCCCGTTCGATCAGCGCCTGAGCGATGTCGCGGAAAACCTGCGCCTGCGGGCTGTCCGGCTTGGAGACCACAATCGGCGCGCCGCCATCCGAGGCGAGGCGAATATCCAGATGCAGCGGGATCTCGGCCAGCAGCGGCACGTTCAGCTTGGCCGCCTCGGACGCGACCCCGCCATGGCCAAAGATATGTTCCTCGTGGCCGCAGTTGGAGCAGATATGGGTCGACATGTTTTCAATCAGGCCAAGGATCGGCACATTGAGCTGGTTGAACATGTCGATGCCCTTGCGGGCGTCGATCAGGGCGATGTCCTGCGGTGTCGAGACAATGATGGCGCCGTCCACCTCGGCTTTTTGCGCCAAGGTCATCTGCACGTCACCGGTGCCCGGCGGCAGGTCGACGATCAGCACGTCCAGTGCGCCCCATTGCACCTGCATCATCATCTGCTGCAGCGCGCCCATCAGCATCGGGCCGCGCCAGACCACCGCCTGACCCTCGTTGGTCATCAGCCCAATCGACATCATGGTGACGCCGTGGTTGCGTAGCGGCAGGATAGTCTTGCCGTCGGGGCTGGCCGGTCGTCCGGAGATGCCCAGCATCCGCGGTTGAGATGGGCCGTAAACATCGGCGTCGAGCAGGCCTACGCGGCGGCCCTCAGCAGCCAAGGCACAGGCCAGGTTGGCCGAGACAGTGGATTTGCCAACGCCGCCCTTGCCCGAGGCGATTGCGAGAATGCGGTCGACGCCGGGAATTTTCTGCGCCCCCTGCGGCTGTGAAGGTTTTGCAGGCTTCAGGTTCGGCGGCGCCGCCTGGGCCGAATGGCCGGTCAGCAGGGCCGAGACCTTGTCGACCCCCGGCAGGTCGGTGACGATTTTCTCGGCGGCGTCGCGTATCGGGCCATAGGCTTCGGCGCGGGCGGGGTCGATTTCGAGAACAAAGCGCACCTCGGCGCCGTCAAGGGTGAGCGCGCGCATGACACCGGCGCTGACAATATCGCTGCCGCTGAAGGGGTCGGTTATGGTTTTTAGCGCGGCGAGGACGGATTCACGGGTGAGAGACACGTTGGTCTTGCTCCTTGGGTTGTTGGGGTGCTTGACGAATAGGGTAACGGTTTTCTACCATTTCGTATGACCCGTCTGATTTTCCTGATTTATATSTGCCTGAGTTTCGCCCCGRTTGCACGGGCGGATGACAGGCTGGTGCGGCTGATGGCGCGGCAGGCTCTGGTGGACAGCGGCTTGCTGAAGCATCTGCTGCCACGGTTTTCCCTGAAAACCCAGGTCCGGGTGCAGATTGTCGCCTTGGGCGAGTCGCATGAGATCTCCCTGGGTGCTGAGGGCACGCCGGTGTTTGTTGGACCCTTTGCGGTTTGGAGCCTGACGGTGCTGGCGCCGGAGCACAAAGGCGTGCGCCGCTYTGCCGATTGGCTGACCTCGGAGATAGGCCAGCGCACCATCACCAGCTATGCGCCCGGCGGCATCCAGATGTTCACTTTGGCCCAAGAGCAGCAGGCCGAGGATGTGGTGCAGGCGTTTGACGGCAACGTGGTGCTGGGACGGGAGTTGTCGCGCCAGTTGTGCGGCCGCTGCCATGTGGTGCTGACTGACGAGCGGATGAATTCCATCGGCTCGACCCCGTCGTTTTTTGTGTTGCGGACGCTGGACAATTGGGCTGACCGGTTTCAGGCGTTTTATACTCTCAACCCGCATCCGTCCTTTACCCAGGTGAAGGGGGTAACGCGGCCCTTTGCCGAGAACCTGCCGCCGCCCATCGTGCCGGTCGAGATGACTCTCGGACAGCTGGATGCGATCCTCGCCTATGTCGCCAAGCTGACGCCGGTCGATCTGGGTGCTCCGTTGCAGCATCAGTGATCGCGGCGTTTGCTGAGGTAATCGTCAGTGGTGCGCACACGCGGCCGCTCGCCGCCGCCAAAGGGGTTGTTGTCCTGGTGGTACTGCGCGTTGACCCGGCAATTGTCGCACATCTGGATCATCCGCGCGGCATCGGGATTTTTGAACATTGAGTGTTTTCCAGCCAGTTTTTCGATGATTTTGTCGACGGTGGATTTAACCCCGAACAGAGCGCCGCACTCAATGCAGGCACAGGGCTCTTCCTCGTGCAGTACCACCTGTGACAGGGCACTGTCGGCCAGGTTCAGGCGGGGTTCATAGGTGATCGCGTCCTCGGGGCAGATATTGGCGCAGAGGCCACATTGCAGGCAGGCGTCCTCCTGAAAGCGCAGTTGCGGCAGGTCYGGGTTGTCSCCCARMGCGCCCGATGGGCACAGTGAYACGCAGGACAGGCACAGGGTGCAGGCATTGGTATCGACCAGCACCGCACCGTAAGGGGCGTCGGCGGGCAGCGGCAGCACCTCGGAGCCGGGGGCCAGGGCCTTGGCGGCCTGACGGGTGATCTGGCGGCGGTTGCCCATTGGCCGCACCAGCTCGGTAAGCGGGGCGAGAATCTCGGCCTCAAACAGCGCATCGCTCAGCGCCTCGGGGTCGAAATGATCCAGCAGCGCCGCTTTGCTGCCGCCGATCGCATTGGCCAGCACCAACTCGCGCTCCAGCACATCCCGCTCAGCACCGGGCGCCAGCAGGATGTCCACCCAGGCAAAACCAGCCGCCAGGGCGGCGAGGATCTCGGCATGGCCAAAGCTGTTCAGCGCCTCCAGTTCTAACGGTACCACATCGGCGGGTAAGCCACGGCCAAAGCGGGCCGCATAGCTGATCATCTCGCCACCGTGGCCGTTCACCACCAGTAGCCGTGGCGCGGTGCCACCAGCGCCCAAATAAGCCTTGGCCAGGGTCTGGATGCGGCGGAACAGGCTGTCGGTGGGCGGCGCGTCATAGGTCAGTGCTCCGGAAGGGCACAGGGTGGCGCAGGAGCCGCAACCCGCACAGATCATCGGGTCAATAGTGACGTGATCACCGTCAGAGCTGATGGCGCCGGTGGGACAGACATCCAGGCAGTTGGTGCAGCCGGTCTGGCCCGCGCGCGAGTGGGCGCAGAGTAATGTTTCATTGCGCACATAAAGCGGTTTTTCAAAGGTGCCGACCATTTGGATCGCTTGCAGCAGCNGNCAKCAKSWWSKGMNCRGMKSGYGYTWKKGGTCKGSRCGCAGATAGCCTTCGCGCTTTTCAGGGGCCGGGAACAGGGCTGTACCACCCCGCAAATCCAGAATGATATCACAGCTGGAATGTCCGCCATCACGGGCCTCGCTCCAGCTCCAACTGCGGCCAGTGGGCTCTAGCTGTTGCAGCGCGTCAATGCGCATTTCGAACTGTCCTAGCGAGCCAGACGCCTGGCGCAGGTCGCCGCGCACCACGTCAAAACCTCGGGTTATCGGCGGATCAACGTCCTGGCCCAGCAGCACCGTCACTGCCAGTGCATCCTGCAGCTTTTCCGCCGCTGCCAGGGCAATATCTGTCGGGCCCAGGATCAGGCACAACCCTTCCGAGACCACGTCCAGGCTTTTGGCGGCGGGGACGGATAGGCCCGCCTCGGCGATCAAAGCGGACATTTTGGGTAGTGTATCACCCTCATCCGTGGTCCATCCGGCCCGGTCGCGCAGGTCGAGACAGGGCGGCGAGGGGGCGTCGATTTCGGCTGCCAACTCCTCAAAAAATCGCTGTTCCTGGGTACAGCAAATAGTTGCTTCTCCGCCCGCCAAAGCCGCTGCTGCGGCGTCAGTTTCAGTGGTGCAGAGCGCGCTGTGCAGTTTTGAACAGCTGATCCCGGTGGCCTGTGACAGGGCCGCTGCGTCGATCTGTTGTGACCCTGAACAGTCACATAAAATCAGTTGCTTAGCCATGTATTCCTCGCTTGCATTTACGCTGGCAAATGGGGTGTTCCGACCCCGGTTTGGAGATCAAACTAGGCATGATTCCCTGCGTTCGTAAACAAGTTTTGAAGCCCCGGTGCTGGGCGTAAGGGGCCGAATCAGTAAGGGTGATTCGCAGATTCGGACAGTGTTCCGATACTTGAGTAATTTTGTCGAATTGGACAAATCGTCCTCTCCGGCATGCGGTGGTATTCCGAGCGGTCCAAATTGTCCCGATGTGACGATTTCGCCGGTCAACCGCAAATTGCAGCTTTGGAAAAGAGGTGCGGCTGCGGCACCTTAACTGCACCACTCGACTAAATAGGGCCGCCAACGCGTGATCCACGACCCAGACAAATTCGACATGATGCCGCTAGGCATTGTTCTGCGCCGCGCGCCGGGTGTGACCCAGTGGGCAAAATATGCGTGGACGGCAATTGCGGTGCTGCCCGGTGCAGCGCAGGCCGATTGGCAGTTGCTGCGCGAGGAGGCTGGGGTCAGCGAGTTCCACGCGGCCACCCTGCCACTGGAGCTGCATGGCTCGGATGCCGAGGCTTATCTGCACGGGCTGAGTACTAGAGTTCCCTGCGTCTATGTGGTGCTGCGCGAAAGTGATGTGGCGGCTCATCCGCTGGAGGTGACGCTGGTCACCGCCTCGCCCTATGAGGCGCAGGACTATGCTGACAGCAGTGAAGAGATCGTCGAAAAGGTGCCGATGCCCGACGGGTTGATCGCCTGGGTGCGGGACTTTGCGCTGAAGCATTACCACGAAGAACGGTTCAAGAAACGTCGCCGTGACAAGACCGACATTGGCGCGGTTGAAGATGGCATSRKSRWTGSMMGKRKMWCKSWMSWKRYGRAWGKCKRCMTYKCKYSYKYWCKGGCMARSRWSGARSSSYWKCNNAATGARWRKSRAWSRYYTSYSGGYYCKMYSYMWKKCMKSRKTMSMGGYSRWGRMGRWKGCYSATGCGCGTGCCGAGGTTGTAGCGCAGGGTGAGCAGCGCGACGCTGAGGTCGAGGACAAGAGTGATGCCGAGATCCTGGCCGAGCTGGAATTGCCGGACCCGGATACCCTGGGCGAGGGCGACGATTTCAAAGTGTTCCTGACTGAGACTGTGCCCGCCCGCATCCGCACCCGCGCGTTGCGTCGGCTGTGGCTGACCAACCCGGTATTGGCCAATGTCGACGGGCTGGTCGACTACGGCGAAGATTTCACCGATGCCTCCTGCGTGATCAAGAACATCAAGACTGCGTACCAGGTCGGCAAAGGCATGACTGCCCACGTCGAGGAAATGGAGCGGCAGGCGGCGGAAGAGGCCGAAGCCGCCGCGCAACAGGTTGCCGAGGTTGACGCACCCGCCGCCGATGACCCCGCCAGTGAAGAGCCCGACGCGGTCGACCAGACTATTTCAGAACAGCCGGAGCAGGGGGCGGTGGTGCAGACCGCCTATGTTGCCCCCGCGCCCTATGAACCCGAGGCAGATGATATGCCCGCCTATACCGCCCCACGCCGGATGCGCTTTGCGTTTGATGACACGGTGGCTGAGACATGACAGAGGAGACGCCAATGACAGCTATGGCCGACGTGGTCCGTGTTGCCGAGGAAGACCGCCTGCGCGCGGATCTTTATAACTTTCTGGGTCTTTTACTGGCGGCACCGCCGGATCAGATGCTGCTGGAGCAGTCCGCTGGTCTGTCTGGTGATGACGGCGATCTGGGTACTGCTATCAACGCGCTGGCCAAGGTTGCAAGCCTGTCCAAGCCGGGCACAGTTGAAAGAGAGTTCAACAAGCTGTTCATCGGCCTGGGGCGCGGCGAGTTGCTGCCCTATGCCAGCTATTACCTGACTGGTTTTCTGAACGAGAAACCGTTGGCGGCGCTGCGTCGTGACATGGCGGCACGTGGCATGACCCGGGCTCAGAACGTCTATGAGCCCGAGGATAATATTGCCTCGCTGATGGAGATGATGGGGGCGCTGATTGCTGGCCGCTTTGGCGAGCCGGCCAGCTTGGGCGACCAAAAGACATTCTTTAACAAACATATCGGTCCCTGGGCCGGTCATTTCTTTTCGGATCTGGAGAGTGCCAAGAACTCGGTTCTCTATGCCTCGGTTGGCGCTGTTGGCCGGGTGTTCATGGCGATCGAGGCCGAAGGAAACAGAATGAGCGCGGAGTGATCCGCAAAGCCGGACGGGGCAACCGTCCACAACTCGTGGGGAGGAAACTCACATGACAAGGAAGACCGAGCAGGCTAGCAGCCGCCGCGACTTTCTAAAACTGGCCGCAACATCGGCACCGCTGGCTGCGGTTGCTGTTGCGACCACCGGTGGCGCGGCGCAGGCCGCAGAACCCGACCTGTCATCGGACAAGATGCAGGATACGGCGCATACCCGCGCTTACCTTGACAGCGTGCGGTTCTAAACACCGCTCGCCATTTTCGACTGTAGGCAACTGGTAGCGAGACGCCCGACCGCCTGCTGATTTTTATTAACCTAGCGAGCCCGAATTAACGGGTAGCAAGGGAGGTTAGAATGCTTAGGAAAAAGACCAACGGGGTTGCGAGACGCTCCCAGCGGACAAGTATCCTTTCTAAGGTCGCGGACACATCCGTTGACCGCCGCGCGTTTCTGCGTGGCTCCGGCCTGGCCATTGGTGGCCTGGCTGCCATCAGCGCCACTGGCGGGTCGGTGACCCAAGCCAATGCCCAGACTGCTGCGGCAGGTGCTGTTGAAACCATAAAATCGATCTGCACCCACTGTTCGGTCGGCTGCACTGTGATTGCCGAAGTGCAAAGCGGCGTCTGGATCGGGCAAGAACCCGGCTGGGACAGTCCGTTCAACCTGGGCGCTCATTGCGCCAAGGGCGCTGCGGTGCGCGAAACCGCGCATGGTGAACGTCGCCTGAAGTACCCGATGAAAAAAGAGGGTGGTGAGTGGAAGCGCATCAGCTGGGAGCAGGCGATCGACGAGATCGGCGACGGTATGATGCAGATCCGCGAAGAGAGCGGACCTGACAGCGTTTACTGGCTCGGCTCGGCCAAGCACAGCAACGARCAGGCCTATCTGTTCCGCAAATTTGCTGCCTATTGGGGCACCAACAACGTTGACCACCAAGCGCGGATTTGTCACTCGACCACTGTTGCGGGTGTTGCCAACACATGGGGCTACGGTGCCATGACCAACAGCTACAACGACATCCACAATTCCAAGGCCATTTTCATCATTGGCGGCAACCCTGCCGAGGCACACCCTGTCTCGCTGCTGCACATTCTGAAAGCCAAAGAACAAAACAACGCACCGCTGATCGTTTGTGATCCACGGTTCACCCGCACTGCGGCGCATGCCGACGAATATGTGCGTCTGCGTCCCGGCACCGATGTGGCGCTGGTTTGGGGTCTTTTGTACCACATCTTTGAAAACTCTTGGGAAGACAAAGAGTTCATCCGCACCCGYGTTTGGGGCATGGACCAGATCAGRGAMGAGGTYCGCAAGTGGAACCCGGAAGAGGTYGARCGTGTCACSGGTGTTCCWGGYGMGCAGYTGCGCCGSGTKGCCMRSACWYTGGCCAACAACCGYCCKGGCACCGTGATTTGGTGTATGGGTGGSACRCARCACACYACKGGTAACAACAACACYCGYGCRTATTGCATTCTGCAACTGGCGCTGGGCAATATGGGCRYCAGCGGCGGCGGYACYAAYATYTTCCGYGGSCACGACAACGTKCAAGGYGCRACYGAYCTSGGYGTGCTGAGCCACACTCTGCCSGGYTAYTACGGWYTGTCSAAAGGMGCTTGGGCGCAYTGGGCSCGYGTTTGGGAAGAAGATCCCGARTGGCTGAMCAGTCARTTCGACATGYTGAAAGGCGCWGATGGCAAAGASAAGTCRCTGCAGWACCTGAAAGGCATTCCGGTCAGTCGCTGGATTGACGGGGTTCTGGAGGACAAGGACAACATCGACCAGCCCAACAACGTGCGGGCAATGGTTCTTTGGGGACACGCGCCGAACTCGCAGACCCGTGGGCCGGAAATGAAGACAGCGATGGAGAAGCTGGACATGCTGGTCGTGATCGACCCGTATCCCACCGTCTCGGCTGTTCTGCATGACCGTACCGATGGCTGCTATCTGCTGCCGGCCTGTACCCAGTACGAGACCCGAGGGTCTGTGACTGCGTCCAACCGGTCGTTCCAGTGGCGTGACAAAATTGTCGATCCGCTGTTTGAGAGCCTGCCCGACCACGTCATCATTGCCAAGTTTGCCAACAAGTTTGGCTGGGGCGACCGCTTCTTCCGAAATATCGAGATGGAAGATGCCGAAACTCCAAATGTTGAAAGTGTGTTGCGCGAAATCAACCGCGGCATGTGGACCATTGGCTATACTGGACAAAGCCCGGAGCGGATAAAACTGCACATGGCCAACCAGCACACCTTTGATCGCACCACGTTGCAGGCGATTGGTGGACCGGCGGATGGTGACTATTATGGTCTGCCTTGGCCAAGCTGGGGCACACCCGAGATGAACCATCCAGGCACGCCGAACCTCTATGACATGTCCAAACCGGTGTCCGAGGGTGGTCTTACCTTCCGTGCCCGTTTTGGTGTCGAGCGTGATGGGGACAACCTGCTGGCCGAAGGCGTCTATTCGAAGAACTCGGAAATCCAGGACGGCTATCCGGAATTCACCATGCAGATGCTGATGGATCTGGGTTGGGATRGYGATCTGACCRCCGAGGARCGRGCTGTCATTGAYGGKATTGCCGGTCCCAAGACCAACTGGAAAACCGACCTTTCGGGCGGCATCCAGCGGGTGGCGATCAAGCATGAGTGTGCGCCYTTTGGCAAYGCCAAGGCYCGTGCGGTTGTGTGGACCTTCCCCGATCCGGTGCCCATTCACCGCGAGCCGCTGTACACCAATCGGCGCGATCTGGTGGCGGATTACCCGACTTACGAGGACCGTCAGGCCTATCGCCTGCCAACCTTGTATGCCTCGATCCAGAAGAAAGACGTGTCCAAGGACTTCCCGATCATCCTCACYTCYGGCCGCTTGGTYGAATATGAGGGCGGYGGCGAKGAAAGYCGGTCCAACCCCTGGTTGGCCGAGTTGCAGCAGGACATGTTTGTCGAGATCAACACTCGCGACGCCAATAACCTTGGTGTGCGCGATGGTGCGCAGGTCTGGGTCGAAGGTCCTGAGGGGGCGAAGGTCAAGGTTATGGCGATGGTCACCGAGCGGGTCGGCGAAGGTGTTGCCTTTATGCCGTTCCACTTTGGCGGTCATTTCCAAGGTAAGGATCTGCGAGACAAATATCCCGACGGCGCCGACCCTTATGTGTTGGGCGAAAGCAGCAACACGGTTCAGACCTACGGCTATGACAGCGTCACCCAGATGCAGGAGACAAAATGTACTCTCTGCAAAATCAGTGCAGCATAAGGAGAAAGAAAGATGGCTAGAGCTAAGTTCCTCTGCGACGCCGACCGCTGCATTGAATGCAACGCCTGTGTTACCGCCTGTAAGAACGAGCACGAGGTGCCGTGGGGCATCAACCGCCGCCGTGTGGTGACCATCAATGATGGCAAACCTGGCGAACGGTCGATTTCCGTGGCCTGTATGCACTGCTCGGATGCGCCCTGTATGGCGGTGTGCCCGGTGGATTGCTTCTATCAGACTGACGAGGGGATTGTTCTCCACTCCAAGGATCTGTGCATTGGTTGCGGCTATTGTTTCTACGCGTGCCCCTTTGGTGCGCCGCAGTATCCGCAGGCAGGTAATTTCGGCAGCCGTGGCAAGATGGACAAGTGCACCTTCTGCGCCGGTGGCCCGGAAGAGAACAACTCCACCGCCGAGTTCGCCAAATATGGCCGCAACCGGATCGCCGAAGGCAAGCTGCCGATCTGCGCCGAGATGTGCTCGACCAAAGCTCTGCTGGCTGGTGACGGTGATGTGGTGTCAGCGGTCTACCGCGAGCGCGTTGTCGCCCGTGGCTTTGGCGCTGGTGCCTGGGGCTGGGGCACCGCCTATCAGATAAAGGGCGGCTGAACCTAACGATAACACCGGCGGACGTATGGGCCGCCGGTGCTACAATAACCGGAATTTTCGAAAATTCCGTGCCGTTTTCTGCGACAGAAAACGGATGCTTTTCAATTTTCAGAATGTCGAGGACCCGATGCGCCTTCTTCTTTGGCTCCTGGTTTGCCTGACCATGGGCTTGCCGGTTACGGCTCAAACTACTCCTGACCGCTCCGCCACTGGCGGGGCACAAACTCTTGCGGACATCATGGCGCGCCAGAATGGCGAAGCAGTTGATGATTCATTCCGGCGTGACAATACTGGCGACCCTAGCCAGGCCGCCGCTGCAGACCAGCAATTGGGCACCCTGGGTGGGGTCTCGAACCCTGAGTTTTGGCGCGCGTTGCGCTATGGCTCGGCTGATGTGCGGGTCTCGGCTGGTGGCGAAGTTGCGACTGTTTTGGTGCAGGATGGCGGCATGAGTTGGCTGGCCTTTCGGGCCGGGCCGCTGCGTCAGTATGGCGGCTGGTTGCTGTTGGGCACACTTGCGCTGCTGGCGGTGTTCTATTTGCTGCGCGGTAAGGTCCGCATTGACGGTGAAATGACCGGCCGTACGGTAACCCGGTTCAAGGCGTTTGAACGCTTTGGCCATTGGCTGCTGGCTGGCTCGTTCATCCTGTTGGGCATTACCGGGCTGATTACCTTATTTGGCCGGGTGTTGATCGCCCCGTATCTGGGCAAAGAGATCAACGCCACGCTGCTGGAATTGGGGAAATGGGTGCATAACAACGTTGCTTGGGCCTTTATTGTCGGGCTGGTGATCATCTTTGTGATGTGGGTGGCTCATAACCTGCCCAGCCGCACCGATCTGGTTTGGATCGCTCAGGCTGGCGGCATTATCGGCAGCAAGCACCCTCCGGCCAAGAAATTCAACGCCGGTCAAAAGGTGATTTTCTGGTCTGTGATCCTGTTTGGCGCGTCCATTTCCATCACCGGCGTGTCGCTGCTGTTCCCCTATGAATTGCCGCTGTTTGCCAAGAGTTTTGCCATCGCAAACGACATTGGGCTATCTGGCCTTCTGGGGCTTGGCGAGTTGTCCGAGACCCTGGCGCCGCAAGAAGAAATGCAGCTGGCGCAACTGTGGCACGCTATCTTGGCCTTTGTGCTGATGGCGATCATCGTGGCGCATATCTATATTGGCTCGATCGGCATGGAAGGCGCCTATGATGCGATGGGCAGYGGCGAGGTCGATGAGGCTTGGGCAAAGCAGCACCACAGTCTCTGGTTGGAGGAAATTCAGCAGGAACAGAAACCCCAACGGGCGGCATCCTCAGAAACCTCGCCTGCGGATTGACCGCTGGTGCGGTTTGGGTGTTTCTCAAGTTGCGTTGGGTCTGATATCCCTTAGCTACTGAATGGGCACGATCTGGGTCATTTCTAAAACACGCTACTAAGTCGGAGAACTGAGACGATGAAAGCCATGTTGACCGGGTTTGYAGCCATACTGGTGATAGCCTTGGGCGCCAATCTGTTGCTGCAGCAGGCCGGGTTTGCCTCTCATGAAAAACTATCGGGGTCTGCTGTTCGACTGGATGTAGAGAAGTGATGCAAAAACCCGCTGCGCCCGACGAATATGGCGAGAGCTTGGCCGGTGCCTCGATCCTGGTGATTGATGAYGAGCCKGGAATGCGCAATTTCATGACTAAGATCCTGATGCCGCGGTGCAAGCGGGTCGAGCAGGCGGCCTCGGCTGTGGAGGCCAGCGCGATTCTGGATCAGGCCCATTTTGATTTGATCATTCTGGACAATATCATGCCGGGTAAAACCGGGCTGGAATGGGTTCAGGAACAGCACCGGGTGGGGCTGTTTGCGGATACCATTTTGGTGACTGCCTATGCTGACCTGGAGACCGCCATTCAGGCCCTGCGCATTGGGGTTGCCGATTTTGTGCTAAAGCCATTTCGAGCCAATCAGATTCTTAACTCGGTGGCGCGGGCACTGGATCGCAAATATCTGCGGCGTGAAAATTACTTGCTGAAACATGAGCTGTCGGCCGAGGGCACCGCTGCGCGGGGGCGTTTGCTGGGTAAATCGACGGCGATTTGCCAGGTCCGCGATATGCTGACCCGATTGGCACCACTGCCGACTCCGGTGCTGTTCACCGGCGCCAGCGGCACCGGTAAGGAAATTGCCGCCCGCACTCTGCATTCACTGTCCGAGCGCGCCGGGAAGCCTTTTGTCGCGGTCAACTGTGCCGCCATTGCCCAGGATCGGATTGCGCATGAGCTGTTTGGTCTGGTTGATGACCAGGACCGGCGCAAGGATGGGCTGTTTCTACATGCGGATGGCGGTACCCTGTTTCTGGACGAGGTGGCGCAGATGCCCGACCAGGTGCAGGCGGCGCTGCTGCGGGTGCTGGAGGATCAGCGCATCCGCCCGGTTGGGGCAGAACGTGAGATCCCGCTGAACCTGCGGTTTCTGTTTGCCACCAATGCAGATCTGCAACTGGCGGTGGCCGAGGGGCGGTTCCGCGCGGACCTGTACCATCGCATCAACGTGGTGCAGATTGCCATGCCACCGCTGCGCGAGAGGGTCGAGGATATTGTTGAGCTGGCGGCGCTGTTCATGGAGCAGTTGTCCAGCTCTCTGGGCATGCCGGCACTTGAGTTGAACGAGGCGACCTTGCTGAAATTCAGTCGCTACGATTGGCCCGGAAATGTGCGTGAACTGCGCAATCTGATCGAACGTTCGGTGATCCTGGGTGAGATCCCGGAAGAATTTTTTGGGACTGGGATGATCACTGGCGCGGCGGCAATTGAAACGCTGGATTTGGTCACTCAACGCCACATTATGCATGTGCTGGACGCGTGTGATGGCAACCGCGCCGAAGCGTCGCGCCGGTTGGGGGTATCCCGAAAAACCATCGACCGGAAATGCGCGTCTTGGGGGTTTTGAGAGGTGCAAACCCAGAGCGAGGGGCGCTGCCCCTCTTGCCCGTTCCGGGCAATTCACCCCGGGATATTTTTGGCCAGATGAAATTTGGCTGGCCTTTGGGTTAGTCGGGGGCGGGTTGCTGTTCGGCTGGCAGCCAGATGCTGAATGCGGCGCCGGTTGGGCGACGGTTGCGCACTGAAATTAACCCGCCAGCCCGTTGGATCAGGGTTTGGCTGATTGATAGTCCCAAGCCGGTGCCTTCGCCCGGTTTGGTGGTATAGAACGGGTTGAACACTGCGCTGAGGTCTTTTTCAGTGATGCCGGGGCCGGTGTCTTCGACGGTGAACTGGGCGCCGTCGTGCCCGTCGCGCGGCTGGGATTGCAGGCTGAGGATAAGGCTGCCCGCGCCCTCCATCGCCTGCACTGCGTTCATCACCAGATTGATCACAACCTGTTGCAATTCGCCCGGATTGATGGTCACCGGTGGCGCTGGGGCAAAGTCTCGGTGGAGGGTGATGTCTTGTTTTGAGATGACGTGATCCACCAGCACCAGGCAATCCTCGACCAGGGGGGCAATATCGACACTTTCCTCATAGGCGCCAAATTCGGTGGGGCGGGCGAACTGCAGCAGTTTTCCGACAATTGCGTCGATCCGCAGCACCTGATTGTCGATCAGGTTTAACTCGGTCTCGATCTCGGCGGTCTGACCGGCCAAGGTCATGCGGATGACGTCGATATTGCCCTGGATGACCGCCACCGGATTGTTGATCTCATGTGCGACCCCGGCGGTGATTTCACCGATCGAGGCCAGTTTTTCGCTCATCGCCAGTTGTTTGAAGGTTTCTTCGAGCTTGCTGTTGGCGGCGCGCAACTCGGCGGTACGTTTGTCGACCCGGGCGTTCAACTCTCCGGCCCAATCGCGCAGCGCCTGATCTCGGTCCTGGACCTGATCCAGCAGGGTGTCCAAATGCGCCGCCACCTGGCCGATTTCATCGCGGCTGCCAACGGCGCCGTTGCGCGCGGTCAGATCGCCGCCTTCGACCCGTTGCATGGTCTGGCTCATCCGTTCCAACGGTGAAAAAATGCCTTTGGCCAGCCATAAAAACAACGGTGCAGAAAGCGCCAGCACGCCGATGAACACCGCGACAATRGTCCAATAAGCGGCGCGTTTGGCCGCCTGATAGGGGGCCTCGAGAAAGCCAACATAGAGCATTCCAACACGGCTGCCAAAGCTGTCTGTCAGGGGCAGGTAACCGGAGATATACCAATCGTTGACCACAAAGGCGCTGTCCAGCCATGTTTGCCCCAGGGTCAGCACCCGGTGGCGCACGCTGGCAGAAACGCGGGTGCCCAGGGCGCGCACCTCTTCGAACAGGCGCACATTGGTCGATATGCGGGTGTCGTCCAGAAACAGGGTCGCGGTTCCCTGACGGTTTCCCCCGGCGCTGTCGCTGAGATAAACCAGCGCATTGATGGTGTCGATGAAACCCAGGTTGCGGTTCAAAAGAATACCGCCGACCAACACGCCTTGGTGGCCCAGAACGGTCACCGGAGCAGCGGTGTGGACAACCATGCCACGCTCCTCGGCAGTGCGGGTTGTTGGCACCGCTGCCTCGGTCTCTATCAACGGAATACGGGCACGTTGCTGGAGCTCAGGGGACAGGGCTGCCAGGTCTTGGCCTGAGAAGATATCAATTTGAGAACTCAGCTTGCCCGCTGCTGCAGCTGCAATCACCGGCCAGGCGGCGGTGACCGGCAAGTCATCACGTGGCAGGTAATAGAGAAAATCCAGATGTAGTGCGGTGCGGCGTTGGTCCAGAAACCGCAGTCTCTCGCGCGTGGGGGCGCGNYWGCWSGTSGNGSAAMAGSCYYGMKKYRGYGNYRCTRMRKANKGTCNSTNCCSGNSYYAGMCAAAATGCGCCCGAGATACTGTTCGGCAATGCGCAGGTCGCTGTCGACATTGGCAATCAGCATCTCGTCATAATCGGCGTTCCAGCGGGTCATAGCCAGCACCAGCAGCAGTGGCATCAACACGCTGAGGGGCAGCAGAGCAAGCAGAAGAAGACGGAGCCGAACGGATCGCAAAATGGGGTTCCCGGGGTTGATGGGTTGGCCCAATAGCACGCCCCATGTTGGCGATTAATGTGGCACTGCTGCGGGGGCAAAGCAATGTCTGGGACATTGGTGCCGGACATGCTGCGGCTGGGGAGTCGCAGTTATCCGTCGCAAGGAAACTCATTACATGCGCAGTTTGAAACGACGCTGGAAGTATAAAACAGAACCGCCCGCAAGCGGCGGCTTGCGGGCGGTCTTGAATAGTCGAGGTGCTTGGTGGCGCCAAAGGTCAGCTGGCGAGCGACATCCGCTCGGCGCGCATCAGTTGGCCAATCTGGCGACCGGTATCGATCATACGATTGGAAAAGCCCCATTCGTTGTCATACCAGGCAACAATGCGCACCAACCCGTCATTGGTCACTTTGGTCTGGGCGGCGGCAAAACACGAGGAATGCGGGTCGTGGTTGAAGTCGACCGATACCATCGGATCTTCTTCATAAGACAGAATACCTGCCAGATCGCCCTCTGCGGCGGCCTGGATAGCCTGATTGATGGCCTCCACTGTGGCGGGACGTTCCGGCACAAAGCTGAGATCAATCAGCGACACATTGGGGGTAGGAACGCGGATTGCAGATCCTTCCAGGCGACCTTTCAGATGCGGCAGCACCTCGGCAATGGCCTTGGCCGCACCAGTCGAGGTTGGGATCATTGATACTGATGCCGCACGGGCCCGATACAGGTCTTTGTGGCTGGTATCGTGGGTCGGCTGGTCGCCAGTAAAGGCGTGGATTGTGGTCATGTAACCAGTCTTGATGCCAAACGCAGTATCCAGAACCTTGGCCACCGGGGCCAGACAGTTGGTGGTGCAGGAGGCGTTGGAAACGATGATATCGTCGGCGGTCAGTTCCTGATGGTTGACGCCAAACACCACGGTGCGGTCGACGTCTTGGCCTGGCGCCGAAATCAGCACCCGTTTGGAGCCGTTCTTCAGGTGCTTTCCAGCTGTTTCACGGGTTGTGAACAGTCCGGTGCATTCATAGGCCACATCGACCTCTTGCCACGGCAGCTCTTCTGGATTGCGGATGGCGGTCAGGTTGATGCTGTGACGGCCCACAGTCAGTTTGCCGTCGGACAGGGAGATTGGCGTCCGCAAGCGGCCATGCACGCTGTCGTATTTCAGCAGGTGCACCAGGGTTTCCGGCGGTGACAGATCGTTGATGGCTACCACTTCGATGTCGCTGGTGTCATTCTCGATCAGAGCGCGCAAAACGCCACGGCCGATCCGGCCAAATCCATTGATTGCGATTTTAAGGGGCATAGGGTCAACTCCGCAGGAGATTTCGAAACAGGTACCGGTATATCGTTATCGGTAACGGTCGGCGCATCGTTATCGCTAACGGTCGCAGAAATCAACCCCTCCCGTTTCGGTGAGCGAGCTCTTGCGAGTATCGGCAATGTAGGTGACCATGGGCGTATGACAAAAAAGCTGTTGTTGAAAGATGTGGCCCAACTGGCCGGGGTGAGTGAGATGACTGCGTCGCGGGCGCTACGCGGGGCGCCAGAGGTGTCGAAAAAGACCCGTGCCAAAGTGGAAGAGATCGCCCGGCATCATGGCTATGTACCAAATCGGATTGCCGGGTCGCTGTCGTCGCAAAGGGTGAACTTGGTGGCCGTGGTGGTACCCTCGCTGAACAGCTTTGTGTTTCCCGAGGTGCTGTCGGGGATTTCCGCAACTCTGAAGGATAGCCCGCTGAAGCCAGTGGTTGGTATCACCGGCTATGATCTTGAGGAAGAAGAAGAGGTCATTCGCGAAATGCTCAGCTGGCGGCCCTCGGGGTTGATCGTTGCCGGGTTGGAACACAACGAGGCGACGCGGCGAATGCTGCAGCAGGCCGATATCCCGGTTGTCGAGGTGATGGATGTCGATGGTGACCCGGTGGGCCATTGCGTTGGGATTTCACATCTCGAGGCGGGGCGTGAGATGGCTGAATTGATCCTGTCACGCGGCTATCGACGGATTGGTTTTATTGGCACTAAGATGCCGCAGGATTTTCGGGCCAGAAAGCGATTTGACGGCTTTGTCGATGCTCTGGCGGCGCAGGGGCAAAGTCTGTTTGATCAGGATCTATATTCGGGTGAGTCCTCGATCCAGACTGGTCGACAGTTAACCGCACAAATGTTGAGCCGCAGCCCTGACCTAGATTGTATCTACTATTCTAGCGACGTGATGTCTGTCGGTGGGTTKAKGMWTTSCNNRRSMKMKGSGGKATNNGKGSYCAWMRMTKTGGCNGNCTTGCWG
>NVUP01000010.1:0-49512 GCA_002401945.1 Paracoccaceae bacterium | reverse complement strand
AAYRATCTGCAGATTCTACAGGGAATGCCGTTGGAGTTGGCCAGTACCGATGCCTGTCGCCGCCAGATCGGCGAGAGGGCAGCACAGATCATTCTGCAAGCCAGCCAAAGTGATGACCCCATCCCGCAGATCTTGGAAATCCTAAGCCCGCCCATCATTCTTGGTGCGTCCCTTTAAACAAAAACGCTCCCCAGCAGACACCGGGGAGCGGGATAGACGTCTGGTGACGCCATATTCTACAGCGCGGCTTTGAACAATTCGGTCAGGTTCGCCTCGGTCAACTCAATCGGGTTGCCGCCGCAGCTGGGATCGGTAATCGCGCCTTTGACCAGCACAGGAATGCTGGCCTCGGTGACACCCAGTTCAGACAGTTTGCGCGGAATGCTCATGCTGTCATTCAACTCGTCCACATAGGCGCAAAAGCCGTCAAACCCACCGTCAATGCCAAGATAGGCGGCGGCCTTGTCAAAGCGATCAGCGATGACGCTTGCGTTGAACTCCAGCACGGTGGGCATACACACCGCGTTGGTGGTGCCGTGGTGAGTGTTGTAATGTGCGCCAATCGGGTGGCTCATCGCATGAATGGCACCCAGACCTTTTTGGAACGCGGTAGCCCCCATTGCAGCGGCCGACATCAGCTGCGCCCGCGCTTCGATGTCACTGCCATCGCCGTAGGCCCGCGGCAGGTAGTCTTTGATCAAACGCATACCTTCCAGCGCGATGCCCTGTGACATCGGGTGGTAATGCGGACTGGAAAACGCCTCAACACAATGGGCAAAGGCATCCAACCCAGTGCCCGCAGTGATGAATTTGGGCATGCCCACGGTCAGCTCAGGGTCACAGATCACCACCGCTGGCAGCACCTTGGGGTGAAAGATGATTTTCTTGGCGTGGGTAACGCTATTGGTGATGACGCTGGCCCTCCCCACTTCGGATCCAGTGCCGGCAGTGGTCGGCACCGCGATGATTGGCGCGATCACATCCGCGTCGGCACGGGTCCACCAATCGCCGATATCTTCAAAATCCCAGAGCGGTCGGGTCTGGCCCGCCATAAAGGCCACCATCTTGCCCAGATCCAATCCGGAGCCACCGCCAAAAGCAATGACGCCGTCATAGCCGCCAGCMTTATARRCWGCGACCCCGGCYTCCAGGTTCTTCTCRTTTGGGTTCGGRTCTACYTCGCTGAACATGCCYCGSCCCAGRCCAGCGGCCTCCAKGATATCCAGCGTGGCGCTGGTGATCGGCAGCTCAGCCAGGCCCTTGTCGGTGACCAGCAGGGGTTTCTTGATGCCCGCGCTGGCGCAGGCTTCGGGCAGTTCTTTGATCCGGCCAGCGCCGAATTTGATTGTGGTCGGGTAGGACCAGTTTCCAACAAGGCTCATCAGCTTGTTACCTTCTTCAGATGGTAGGATTTGGGGCGGGTCAAGTTGTGATAGCCGATCACCGACAGGCCGCCGCCGCGGCCGGTGTCTTTGCAGCCGGTCCAGCACAGGCCCGGATCTAAGTAATCGGCGCGGTTCATGAACACGGTGCCGGTTTCGATCAAATCGCCAAGCCGGGCGGCACGTTCGACATCCTTTGTCCACAGCGAGGCAGTCAGGCCAAAGTTGCTGTCGTTCATCAGCGCAATGGCTTCTTCGTCCGATGACACCTTCATAATGCCAACAACCGGGCCAAAGCTTTCATCCCGCATGACGCGCATTTCGTGAGTGACCTCTGTCAGGATCTGTGGCGTCAGATAAGCACCGCCATCATCCGCACCCATGGTCTCGATGTGGGGCACGGCACCTGCTGCAACAGCCTCAGAAATCTGGTCCCGCACCTCTTGCGCAAAACGCACGCTGGCCATTGGGCCAATGGTGGTGTCCTGCTCCAACGGGTTGCCCAGCTTATAGCCTTTGACGATTTTCACGGCCTTTTCCAGAAACGCGTCATACAGGCTTTCATGCACATAGATGCGCTCGATGCCGCAGCAGCACTGACCTGAGTTGAACATTGCGCCGTCAATCAGCGTGTCAACGGCAGCCTCCAGATCGGCGTCCTCCATCACATAGCCAGGATCTTTGCCGCCCAGCTCGGTGCCAACACCGGTGAATGTGCCTGCCGCTGCGCGCTCCATCGCCTGACCACCACCGACTGATCCAGTGAAGTTGACAAAGTTGAACGCTTTGCCCGCAATCAGCGCCGCGGTGGTGTCGTGATCCAGGAATACGTTCTGGAACGCATCCTCGGGTACACCCGCCGCGTGGAATGCTGCCGCCATGCGCTCGCCCACTAGCAGTGTCTGAGTGGCATGTTTCAACACCACGCTATTGCCGGCAATCAAGGCCGGTGCCACGGTATTGATCGCGGTCATATAGGGATAGTTCCACGGCGCCACCACCAGCACAACACCATGCGGAACGTGGCGGATATACCGCTTAAACGTGGCGTCTTCGCTGACCTTGATATCGGCCAGCGCCTCCTCGGCAATCTCCGCCATATAGCTGGCACGCTCATTAAAACCGCCAAACTCACCGCCAAAGCGAACCGGGCGGCCCATCATATGGGCCAGCTCCGGCACGATCTCATTATTCATTGCGCCAACCGCAGCAACGCCTGCCATCACCAGGCTGATRCGCTCMGCCAGYGGYCGCGCCGCCCARGCMACCTGCGCCRCSCGYGCCCGTGCTGYAACGKCAAACGNCGMCTYMSTTNGARAGCACATCGCGCTCCGCAAACACCGACCCATCGATCGGYGAGATACATTTCAATGTCTGGCCCATGCCATCTACTCCAAGTTCAGAAGGCGCCCAGGCCCTCTGCTTCATCTTTTCCTAAATACTCCCGCCGGAGGCATCCATCCGCGCCACAAACACCAGCGGTGCGGTTCTGGATGGCTCAGGCGCGCTCAAACCCACGGGCCACTTCATAGTCGGTGACCGCGCGTTCGAATTCTTCGATCTCCCATTCGGCGGCGCGGGCATAATGCACCACAACGTCCTCACCCAAGGCGGCTCGCAACATGTCCGAGCTCTGCAATGCCACCCGCGCATCGCGCAGGTTCGACGGGATCATGCCGGTGTCGCCCTGATAGACGTCCCCCTTGGCGGGATCTTGCAGCTCCAGCTTTTCCTCAATGCCAGCAATGCCAGCGGCCAGCTGAGCGGCGCAGGCCAGATAGGGGTTCAGGTCMGAKCCRCCRATGCGGCAYTCRACCCGRATACCCTTRGTRCCAGCSCCACARAGACGATARCCGGCRGTGCGRTTGTCCACYGACCAGRTGATCCGGGTKGGGGCAAAGGTGCCCTTCATGAASCGTTTGTAGCTGTTGATRTAGGGYGCCAGRAAATAGGTGTARTCMGGKGCGTATTTCARCAKGCCAGCCAGATAGTGCTTCATYARCTGAGACATGCCCAGTGGATCACTYTCATCAAAAAACGCKGGYTTKCCATCCTGCCACAGCGACTGGTGCACGTGGCTGGASGAGCCKGMTKTGTYCTGRTSCCACTTTGGCAGAAAGGTCACCGCGTGACCCTGCTGCCAWGCRATCTCTTTGGTGGCGTGTTTRGCAATGGTGTGGAAATCAGCCGTGTTCAGCGCCGCATCATATTTGATGTTCAGCTCTTCCTGACCMGCYGCAGCYTCACCCTTGGTGCATTCCACCGGAATKCCAGCGTTCCACAGGTGRTTGCGCARKGGGCGCATCACGTGCTCYTCGCGGGYGGTCTGMAGGATGTTGTAATCCTCGTTGTAGCCAGAGATYGGYTGCAGGTCGCGGAACTGACCTTTGCGGATCTCRTCAAAGCTCTTCTCGAACAGGAAAAACTCCAGCTCGGTGGCCATGATCGMGTCCAGRCCYATTGCYTCCAGCCGCTTCAAYTGCTTTTTCAGCACCGCGCGGGGGGAATGGGGGAYTTCYTKGTGGGTTTTGTGRTCCARCACATCGCACARCACCATCACGRTGCCCTCYAACCACGGCATGGGGCGCAGCGTGGTCAGGTCAGGTTTCATCACATAATCGCCGTAACCCGACTCCCAGCTGGTCGAGGCATAGCCATCMGGYGTGGCCATCTCCAGATCKGTGGCCAGCAGGTAGTTRCAGCAATGGGTCTCTTCCCARGCKCCRYTCAGGAAATGCCCGGCATGAAAGCGTTTGCCCATCAGACGGCCCTGCATATCCACAAGGCAGACCAGAACAGTATCCACGTCGCCGGACGCGACTTGGGCTTTCAGATCATCAAAACTCAGAACACCAGACATCGGCAGTTTTCCTGTTGTATCAAGGGTACCCCGGCACAAATGCGCCGGGGCAGTTCTATATTAGCCGTACCGGTAGGGGCGGCCAGCCGCCTCCATGTCRGCGTTGTACTTCTTGAAGATCGCGACAACCTTGGCCTTGGTTGGGCTTTCGGCGGCAATCTCGTCCCAGAACTTGAYCGCTGCGTYTTCGACGGTTTTCCAYTCTKCATCAGGAATGGAGGTCAGYTCCATCTTGGGGCCATTGACCCGCARSGMRGCTTCGCCACCCCAGTACCACCACTGACGATAGTAGTGYGACTGGTCACAGCAGACCCKGAACAGGGTCTTCATGTCGTCTGGCAACTCGTTCCAACGATCCATATTGGCAAAGAACGACCCGGCCCATGCGCCCGAGATGTTGTTGGTCAGGAAGTAGTTGGTCACGTCGGCCCAGCCAACAGTGTAATCCTCGGTGATGCCCGACCATGCGATGCCATCGAGTTCGCCGGTCTGAACCGCAACTTCGATGTCTTCCCAGGGCAGGTTGACCGGAATAACGCCAAACTGGCTCAGGAAACGGCCAGCTGTCGGGAAGGTAAAGACGCGCAGGCCTTTGAGGTCTTCCAGCGAGCGGATCGGCTCTTTGGTGGCAAAGTGGCACGGATCCCATGCCCCAGCCGAGATGTGCTTGACGCCCACCTTGGAGTACTCTTCGTCCCAGATTTCATTCAGACCATACTGGTTGAACAGCACCGGTACGTCGAGCGAGTAGCGCGAGCCAAACGGGAAGTAGCCGCCAAATACGGTGACTTCGGTGGGCGAGGCCATTGAGTCATCATCGGACTGAACCGCATCAATGGTGCCGCGCTGCATGGCGCGGAACAGCTCGCCAGTTGGGACCAGCTGATCCGCGTAGAACAACTCAATCTGCATGCGGTCGCCTGCGATCTTGTTGAACATGTCGATGGCTGGCTTGATGACGTGCTCACCCAGAGCGGCGCCTGCATAGGTCTGCATCCGCCATTTGATGGTGGATTGTGCCARGGCCGGTGTYGCCARAGGCGCRGCCATSGCGCCARCGCCAGCGGYGGCWATAAACTTACGTCTWGTKGTCATRTTKTCTCTCCTWGTTRAAAWYRCGGCCCCCTGWCGGRGCTCTTMTTGCGATTATTTTCCGTAAACATAGTCGGGCAGCCACAGRGCGATMTKCGGGAASATCATCACYAGCGMYAAGGCCARMACCATGATCARSGCAAAGGGRATGATCGAAATATAGATGTCRCGCAGGCTAATTTCCGGCGGCGCCATYGCCCGCATYARGAAYARRTTATARCCRAACGGCGGCGTCATATAGGCGATCTGGGTGGTGATCGTATAGAGCACCCCGTACCAGATCAGGTCAAATCCCAGCTCGCCCACCAGCGGCACATACAGCGGCGCCACGATCACCAGCATCGCGGTGTCATCCAGGAAAGTGCCCATCAGCAGAAAACTGACCTGCATCAGAATCAGGATCATCCAAGGCGACAGGCCCAACTGGGTGGTGAACAGGTCCTTGATCGCATTGACCGCGCCCAGCCCGTCAAAGATGGCGCCAAAGCCAAGCGCCGCCAGGATGATCCACATAAACATGCAGGAAATCCCCAACGTCGAGCGCAGCGTGGTCTCAAACACTTCGCGGTTCATCCGGCCTTTGAGTACAGCGGCGATAAAGGCGGTCATGGCACCAATTGCCGAGCTTTCCACCAGCGAGGTCCAGCCGTTGATAAAGGGCACCATCATCGCGGCAAAAATCGCCAGCGGCAGCACACCCGAGAACAACAGCCGGTGTTTTTCCTTCATGAAAAAGTCGGTAAAGAACATCGGGTTATGGCGCAGGACAAACGCAGCCGCCGAGGCGGTAAGGGCAATTGTTGCCGAGGTCTTTGGGCCGGACAGCCCGGTCATCATCAGTAGCGGCAGCAGCACCAGAGTTCCCAGCACGATATAATTCACCCGCAGCGGATGCTCTGACACCAGCTCGTATTCTTGCAGATCTTCGGGTGACATTGCCGGGCCCAGTTCGGGCTGCAGGCGGGCGCGGATATAGATGTAGACGATGAACATCACCGCCATCATCAGCCCCGGCAACACCCCGGCCAGCCACAGCTGGCTCACCGGCTGGCGCGCGATCATCGCGTAAAGCACCAGCACCACCGATGGCGGCACCAGAATGCCTAAGGATGAACCCGCCTGAACCACTCCGGTGACCAGGATCTTGTCATAGCCACGCCGCAATAGCTCGGGCAGGGCGATGGTGGCCCCAATGGCCATACCCGCCACTGACAAACCGTTCATTGCCGACACCAGTACCATCAACCCGATGGTGCCGATGGCCAAGCCGCCTTTGACTGGGCCCATCCAAACGTGGAACATCTTGTACAGATCATCGGCGATCTTAGACTCTGACAACACGTAGCCCATAAATATGAACATCGGCAGGGTCAGCATCGGATACCATTTCATCAGCTTCATCGCTGCTGCAAATGGAATATCCGAGCCGCCAACGCCCCAGAGCGCCATGCCCGCGGCAGCACCAATAAAGCCGATGGCGCCAAACACCCGCTGGCCGGTCATCAGCATCAGCATCATGCCGCTGAACATCAGGATGGCAATCAATTCATATGACATCAGAGGTCAACTCCGCGAAGACGTCCGATATCACGGAACAGTTCTGCAAGACTTTGTGCCAGCATCAGAATGACGCCAATACACAGCATGGATTTTACTGGCCACATGAAGGGTCGCCAGGCGGTTGGACTGCGTTCCATGTGGCCGATTTTCTCAGTGACACCCGACACACCGTCGGTGAACAGCGTGAGGAACAGGTCCCAGAAGAACGAGAACGGCTCGACCCCGAAGTAGCCTAGTGAATAGGCGGTGGAGCCCACCGCGCCAAACAGCAGCACGCCAAGGTAGAACATCAGGAAAAACACCGTGAAGGCGTCGATCCAGGCTTTGGTCCTGGTCGACCAGCCGCCATAGAACAGGTCCATCCGCACGTTTGATCCCATCTGGATCGAATAGGGCCCGCCCAAGATGTAATAGGCAACCATCACAAATTGCGCCATCTCAAGCGTCCAGATCGAGGGATAGAAAAAGGTCTTGGAAATGGACGACCACAGCAGCACTCCGATCAAAACAAAGATCAGGTACATGGCGAACCGGCCAATAAAGCGGTTCAGGGCATCCACGCCGCGGATATATCCGGTTATCACTCTAGGCATTTTTGCCCCCTTGTTGTGCCAGCGTGGCGAGCGCAGGCCGGATCAGGACCAGCAGCTCCTCGGCCATCTTGATCTCGTCATCAGGGGAGCGCAGCAGATCGTTGCGGACCTCAAGCATCACATTGGCCAGACCATTGGCCATGCCGTGCAATCGCAGCGAATGGGTAACGCCATCTTGTGGACCGTAAGGTTGATTGCGCTCGACTCGCCGATGCGACAGCAACCGCACATTGGCCAGCATGGCGTCAGCCATGGAGGTGTCATCATCGTGCAGAATGCCGATCTCAACGGATCGCTGCTTGCCAAAATAGACCGGCGTGAAGCTGTGTACTGTAATCAGAACGGTCTGTAGACCAGCCTGTTGGCGGGCTTTGATCACGTCACTGACGGCGTGACAGAAGGGGAGATAGACCTCATTCACCCGCTTTTGCCGTTGCTCAGCGGTCAAATCACGATTGCCGGGAACCTCGATCAACTCGGATTTTTCTGGCATCGCCGAGGCGGCCTCGGGCGGGCGGTTGCAATCAAAGACCAGCCGCGACACCCGACTCGCCACCATCGGCGCATCCAACGCCTGACTGAGATGTTGCGCAATGGCCCGCGCGCCCGGATCCCAGGCGGCATGGCTATCCTGATCGGCGACCTGCATCCCGAGATTGCCAAACTGTGCTGGGAAGTGATTGCTGGCGTGTTCACAAAGTATCAACGCAGCCCCAGATCCCTCTGGGTTGCTGATTTCCACGGCCGCAGTAAGAGCGTTGGAATCGCTCAATGACATTCAGTCTCTCCCCATTTTGGAAAAATCTTTTCACGAGGATCAGTTTGTGTCAATATATTTTCAGAGAGGCGGCATTGGTAGCGGCGCCGCACTGATCTTGCCTTGGGGTATCTGCACAATATATAGGCATTTGGAATGGGACAGAAAATTTGACCAAACCCACGGCCACCGTACGTGAACTGATCCGCGAGCAGTATTCCGCGTTGACGCAATCCGAGCGTAAGTTCGCGAGTTCATTGTTGGAAAACTATCCGTCGGCTGGGCTGGCTTCGATCACTATCGTCGCTGCAAACGCGGGGGTTTCGACCCCGACGGTGGCACGAATGGTGCAGAAACTTGGGTTCAAGGGCTATCCGCAGTTCCACCAGGCGCTGCTGAAAGAACTACAGGCGCAAGTCTCGGGGCCGACACAAAGACGCGCCAATTGGGCCACCGAGGCGCCCGAAGGTCATCTGCTGAACCGCTTTTCCCATGCGGTGACCGAAAACCTGGCGCAGACGTTCTCTAATATCGATTCGGGTCAATTTGACGAAGTTGTGCGGCTGTTGGCCAATACCGAGGGGCGGCTCTATGTTGTTGGTGGCCGTATCACTCGGGCGCTGGCTGACTATGCCTTTACCCACTTTCAGGCGATCCGGCAGCGGGTGACCACCATGACCTCCTCCGCCGCGACCTGGCCGCATTATGTGCTGGATATGGTCGAGGGCGATACCCTGCTGTTGTTCGATGTGCGCCGGTACGAGACCAATTTGCAGCGGCTGGCCGAGTTGGCGGCCGAGCGTGGCGTCAAGATCATCTTGATCACCGATCAATGGGCCAGCCCAATAGCCTCGGTGGCGCAGTACAGCTTCAATTGCTGGGTTGAAATTCCCTCGGCCTGGGATTCGAATATCGCGACCATGATGTTGCTTGAGGCGATGATTGCCGCCACCCAAGAAGAAAGCTGGAGCGAAACCCGCGACCGCTATGAGCGCCTGGACGAGCTGTTCGACATGACGCGATTGTTCCGCAAGTTTTCCTGACCAAGACGCGATAGAGCAGACGTTGCTATCGATATCCGTTGACCGCACAAGTTTAGACCGCGTCAGTGCAATGGTGCGGGGATCGCTTGCGGATAACCTGCGCTTGTTGTTGCAGATGCACCTGTTTCAATTGGGTCCAGGTCGCGAACTGGACCCGATCCAATCTGGCTTTCCAACTCTGATCCGGCCGTTTTCGCGCTCACCCTGCAAAATACTGGCCGCTGACATGTATTGACAAATGCCGCCGTTCAGGTTTAATTTGTCAGCTAAAATAAATAAGCCTAGTTCCTACAGGGGAGCGCGGCAAAGAGGAGTGGACACAGATGTATATCGGGTTGGACCTGGGGACTTCTGGCTTGCGGGCTTTGTTGGCTGATGAGGCCGGAGCAATCGTCGCAACCGCTGATGCGGCTTATTCGGTGGCGAACCCTCATCCCGGCTGGAGTGAGCAAGATCCATCGGATTGGGTTGACGCCTGTCAGAAGGTGATGGCCGCGTTGAAGGCCTCTCACCCAGCTGAATTTAGCGCTGTTCGCGGCATCGGTCTAAGCGGCCATATGCACGGCGCAACTCTGCTGGATGCGGGCGGGCAAGTACTGCGGCCCTGCATCCTCTGGAACGACACCCGCTCAGCTGCTCAGGCTGCTGTTCTGGATGCAAACCCCAATGTGCGCGGCCTGTCGGGGAACATCGTATTTCCGGGCTTCACGGCACCAAAGTTGACTTGGGTCAAGGAAAATGAACCAGAGATCTTTGCCAAGGTGGCAAAAGTTCTGCTGCCCAAGGACTATCTTCGTCTTTGGTTGACTGGGGAGTATGTCGGCGACATGTCTGACAGCGCGGGTACCTCTTGGCTGGACGTTGGCAAGCGGGCCTGGTCAGAAGAGTTGCTGGACGCTGGCCATATGCGGCTGGATCAAATGCCCAGACTGGTTGAAGGCTCGGAAAGCTCTGGCCATGTGCGCGACCAATTGCGCGCCGATTGGGGCATGGCTGGCCCGGTAACCGTCGCTGGTGGCGGTGGTGACAATGCCGTCGCAGCCTGCGGTGTTGGCTGTTTTCGCGACGGCGACGGGTTTGTCTCGCTTGGCACCTCTGGCGTGTTGCTCGCTGCGAAAAACAAATTTGCACCAGACCCGGCAACTGCCGTGCATACCTTCTGCCACGCGGTGCCTGATACCTGGTACCAGATGGGCGTTATTCTTGCGGCCACCGATTGCCTGAACTGGCTTTCGCGTCTCTTGGGCCGGTCCCCGGCCGAGCTTGCTGGCAAATTGGATGGTCCGATTTTCGGGCCGTCAGATACCCTGTTCCTGCCCTATCTGTCCGGTGAACGCACCCCGCACAACGACAGCACCGTGCGTGGTTCTTTTGTCGGGTTGGATGTTGCAACCTCGCCCGAAGATCTGACCCAAGCGGTGATGGAGGGCGTTTGCTTTGCCCTTCGCGATAACCTCGATGCGTTGAAGGCAACGGGCACCAACCTGTCGCGACTTCTGGCCATTGGCGGCGGGGCACAGTCCCGGTTCTGGCTGGAGACACTGGCGACGACGTTGAATTTGCCACTRGACCTGCCGGAAAAAGGCGACTTTGGCGCAGCGCTTGGGGCTGCGCGACTGGCGATTGCCGCTGACACCAATGCCGACCTTTCCACTATAATGACCGCCCCAAAAGTGGCCGACACCATCGAGCCACGTGCCGATCTGGTCGATCATTACTCTGAATCACATGCGCGGTACCGCGYGCTTTACCCTAACATAAAGGCTGCCTTATCATGAGCACTGGCTTTTTCCGCGACATCACCGAAATTCCTTTTGAAGGGGCCGACAGCACCAACCCGCTGGCGTTTCGTCACTACAACCCGGACGAGATTGTTATGGGCAAACGGATGGAAGACCATCTGCGCTTTGCCACCTGTTACTGGCACAGCTTTGCTTGGCCTGGCACCGACCCGTTTGGTGGGCAAACTTTCGAGCGTCCATGGTTCAATAACTCAATGGAAGCGGCAAAGCTGAAGGCGGATGTTGCTTTTGAGATGTTCCAGCTGCTGAAGTCGCCTTATTACTGCTTCCACGATGCGGACATGCGCCCCGAAGGTGCAGATTTTGCCGAAAACACCCGCAATCTGAACGAGATGGTCGACTACTTTGGCGAAAAGCAGGCCGAGACAGGCGTTAAGCTGCTCTGGGGCACTGCCAATCTGTTCTCAAACGTCCGCTATATGTCCGGCGCGTCGACCAACCCCGACCCTGATGTYTTTGCCTTTAGTGCTGCGACCATCAARACCTGCATGGATGCSACCCATCGTCTKGGCGGCGAAAACTATGTTCTCTGGGGTGGCCGCGAAGGCTATGAAACCCTGCTGAACACCGATCTTGGTCAGGAAGACCAGCAAATGGGTCGGATGCTGAACTTGGTTGTCGAGTACAAGCACAAGATCGGTTTCAAAGGCGCCATTCTGGTAGAACCCAAGCCGCAGGAGCCGACCAAGCACCAGTACGACTATGACACGGCAACCGTTTACGGCTTCCTGAAACGGCATGGGCTTGAGAATGAGGTCAAGATGAACCTCGAACAGGGCCATGCGATCCTTGCCGGTCACTCGTTTGAGCATGAGATTGCCACCGCTGCGGCGCTGGGGATCTTTGGCTCGGTTGATATGAACCGCAATGACTATCAGTCCGGCTGGGACACCGACCAGTTCCCCAACAATGTGCCCGAAGTGGCGCTGGCCTATTACCACATCCTGAAAGCCGGAGGTTTCACCACAGGCGGCACTAATTTTGATGCCAAACTGCGCCGTCAGTCGCTGGACGCCGAGGATCTGCTGATGGCTCACGTCGGTGGCATGGATGTCTGTGCCCGTGGTTTGAAAGCGGCGGCAGCGATGATCGAAGATGGCACCATGGGTCAGTTTGTGACCGATCGTTATGCCGGTTGGCAAAAGCCCGAGGCCCAAGCGATGCTGCAAGGCAAACAATCTCTGGAAGAGATCACTGCAAAGGTTGAGGCCTCAGGTTTGAATCCATCGCCGCGTTCGGGCCGTCAGGAATATCTGGAAAACGTCGTCAATCGTTTCGTATGAGCGAAATCCAGGAATACGGACGCTTTAACGGCCACACTCTGCGGGAGGTTACCATCAGCGATGGTGACGTCTCGCTGGCGATCCTTAACTACGGGGCGACAACGCGGGACTGGCGGGTGCCCTTGAATGGGCGGCGTGTCCCTGTGGTTCTGGGGTATCAAGATCCAGCGCGCTACCTGAGTTGTGCCACCTATTTTGGCGCCATCGCCGGGCGGGTGTCCAACCGGATTGGCGGTGCACAGTATTCTCTGGATGGTCAGACCTATCAGTTGGTCCCGAATGAAGGGGCCAACCAATTACACGGCGGTCCGTTAGGTCTGTCCAATGTATTTTGGCAGATCGAGCCTGACGGGGTCTCTGCGGTGCGTTTGTCCTATGTCTCTCCAACAGGGGAGAATGGGTTTCCTGGCTGTGCCAAGGTGACTGTGGACATTCGATTGAACGGCGCCTGCGTGACCTACGACATGCGCGCCGAAGTTGATTGTGTGACCCCGGTCAGCCTAGCCCAGCACAATTACTACAATCTTGGTGGCGGTGGATCCATTTGGGATCACCAAATGCGCTGCCAGGCGGATCAGGTGCTGGAGATGGACRATCARGGCATCATGASKGGYGKCATTTCWCCRGTTAAGGACACCCGGTTTGATTTCCGAAAGATGTGCTCTTTTGCCGAGGTGGATTCCACACGGATTGGGATCGACCATAACCTGGTCTTCGAAGCTGACCGGAATTTCGCCGAACCCGTTGCAGAAGTTGCAGTGCCCAATGGAATGCGCCTAAAATTCTGGAGCGACCAGCCGGGCGCACAGCTTTATACCGCTGTACCAATGCCCTCCCAAGAGGGTGGGCTGGGCGGGCAAACCTATGGCCCGGCTGCTGGATTTTGTTTTGAACCACAGGGGTTCCCCAACGCGGTCAATATACCGTCGTTCCCATCGGTTCTTGTTTCACCCGAAATGCCTTACGCTCAGAAACTGCAGGTCGAAATCAAGGGGAACTAACGGATGAAATGGATGATTGTCGGCGCGTTACTGGCAACCCAAGCTGAGGCTCAGGATCTGGGCCCCCGGCCGGTGTTTCCAGAGATGGACCCTGCGCGGGTCCAACTTGGGCAATTGCTGTTCTATGATCCAATTTTGTCCGGCAACCGAAACATCAGTTGCGGCACCTGCCATCATCCCCGATTTGGCACTTCTGACGGCATGTCCCTGTCGATGGGCGAGGGCGGCATTGGGCTTGGCCCCGATCGGCGCATTGATCCCAACAATCCCCCCGAACACCGCTTGCCGCGCAACGCGCCGGCCCTGTGGAACCTTGGCGCGCGTGAATATACCTCTTTCTTTCATGACGGTCGGTTAGAGGTCGATCCTGACAAGCCGGGTGGCATACGCACACCGCTGGGCACCGAAATGGTTGTTGGCTTTGACAGTGTWYTGKCAGCTCAAGCSATGTTYCCRGTTCTGGCGGGCGACGAAATGGCSGGGCATTACTCGGAAAATGAAATCTCGCAGGCGGTGCGCCTGGGTCATCTGACGATCAAAGATGGTGCCTGGGACAAAATCGCGGCACGGGTCGAGGCAATACCAGCATACCGCACCGCCTTTGATGCCGTCCTTGGGGACCAGGAGCCGATCAAATTCACGGATATCGCCAATGTCATCGCCGATTTCACCCGGGTCGAGTGGCGGGCTGACGACAGCCCCTTTGACCGCGCTATGACCGGAGGTGAGCCTCTGTCTGATGAGGCCGCTCGCGGTCAGGATTTATTCTATGGCGAGGCTGGCTGTTCCACATGTCACTCGGGCTGGCTGCAAACCGATCACGGTTTTCACGCGATTGCCATGCCTCAGGTCGGGCCGGGTAAATCGGCGCGATTTGAAAGCCACGCGCGTGACGATGGCCGTATGCGGGTGACCGGAGAGCCGTCGGATCAGTACAAGTTCCTGACGCCCTCCCTGCGCAACGTGTCACAAACCGGCCCCTACGGTCACAACGGGGCCTATGCCAGCCTGGAGGCCGTGGTGCGCCATCACCTTGATCCGGTCGCGTCTTTGTATGCCTATGATCCATCGCAGGTGGTCTTCCACGAGATCAAAGGCGCCAATGACTGGCGTGTTGTGGCCGACAAGGATGAATTGGCGCGTCTATCGGCGGCAAATGAATTGCAGCCGATAGCTTTGGGCGACGACGGCGTGGCTGATCTGGTCGCCTTTTTGCACAGTCTGACGGACACAGGTGCAGCCAAGGGGCGGCTGGSYNNGTCCCGSYCAAKKNTGMCNAKCGKMWYKCMTRTYNATCWRTKMNTWTAGYKYYAGWAKSKSAYKRGCRKTKANCRGGCTKYCAATCAGAGGCGCTTTGATCAGGGAGTATGACCCTGATCTCGGCCTCTGTCGCTTGCCCCAAGCCAAAGTGGATCTGCCCTGTCTGGCCGCTGGCATGGCCGCCACCGACGGTGATTTCCCGCGTTTGGACGCGGTCTCCGACCCGCAGTTCAACATGGGCGCCAACGGATTGAGTGTTGGAGGTGGGGGACGCAAGCTGGACAACCAGCCAGTTCCCCTGATCGGTGGTGTTTTGGTACAGATCCATCTGCGCCCGCCGGTTCACAACCGCCAGATCCAACCACCCATCCAAATTGAAATCCATCAACGCCGCACCACGGGACCGCGCCAAATTCGCAATCCCTGCCTCCAAACCGCTCTCGTGGAACGAGCCGCCCGGGGATTGGATAAGCAGGTTGTTGGGGTCTTCCATCGCGGCACCCGGCATCTGTTCGACGTTGCCCTTGGCCACAAATATATCGTCCAGCCCATCGTTGTTGACGTCGCCAAACGCGGCATGCCACCCGGTTGAGGGCCGCCCATCGCCGCCTGTATAGGGACGATGCGCGGTTGTTCCCCGCTCGTAAGTGGCATCGCGATATGAGGGGCCGCCAATCTCGGGTTCGAAATACTGGAATTTTTGATCACCCATTGAGGTCAGATAGACGTCAGAGTAGCCATCGCCGTTCAGGTCTCGCGACGCAATGCCCATGCCCCAGAGGTGATAAGGCTGCCAGCCTTCATCTTCGGAAAACAGGCGTGGCGTGTCTTCCATCGCCCACATCTGCTCCTGACCACCGCGCACATAGTAGTGCCGGTCATTGCTGACCCTCAGATCCGCGCGGCCAGTGCGCGACCAGTCGGTGAACAACATTGACAGCGCGCAAAATCCCGGCTCCAAACGCTCGGCAGGGCCATAGGACTGACCATTGGGGCGGTACAGTAGCGTGGCGTCACAGGTCTCAAACGGGCCATCGGGATTGGTGCGATCTACATAGGTGCCAAAGGCCAAGGTTGGCAGAGTGTTGCCCACTTCCCATGTTGCGGAAAACGCCGTGGTCCAGTGATCACCACTTTCAAATCCCAGGTCAGTGAAGGGAGCAAACCGACAATCTCCAAGCCCTTGCATCAGCAGGTCTGGTCCGTTGCGAAGGATTGCGAGGTCGAGGATTGAATCGCCGTCGATATCCAGCGGATAGGCTCCGATCACTCCTGTCACTGCCAGGGCCTCAGGCGTGTTGGCTTTGAAAGACAGGTCCGCGCCTGCGCCTGCCGTCATATTGAGCATCAGCTGAGCCGGGTTTTCGCCACCCGCTGCATATAATTCAGGAAACTGATCTCCATTGCAGTCAAACGCGGCCACGCCGCCACCAACAAAATGTTCCCACCCACCTGAATAGACATGATCGGGAAGGCTGCGCTGGATAAAGCTCACCTCGGCAAAAGCCGCAGGTGCCATCAGCGCGCAAATTAGAGTCAGTTCAGTTTTCACTGCATGCAAGCTCCCGAATGGCCAATGTCGATACTTCTTCTATGGCATAGGCTGCGGCACCTTTTGCCCACATCAGGTCCCCCCAATTGTGCACCAGAACCTCTGGCGGAGGGGCGTCGATCTGCACCACCCAGCGGCGCATTTCTTCGATCACCTGATCCGAGTAGAGATAATCGAAGGACAATCGCGCGCCGGACAGAATAATCAGTTTGGGGTCAAAGATATTGACCACATTGGCCAGACCCATGGCAAACATGCGCCCGGCGCGATCAAAGATAGAGCGGGCCATTTGATCGCCGGATCTAGCGGCGGCAACCAGCTGTCCTAAATCCCGATGGCCGGTGCCATCATTGGTGATGTTCGCTTCGCGCAACAGCGCATAATCCCCGACATAGGCCTCAAGGCAGCCGCGTTGCCCACATTGGCACAATGCACCTTCCAGCTGGACTTTGGTGTGGCCAAACTCGGCGCCACAGCCCCGCGAGCCCCGGTAGATCTGATTGTCGATGACAATCCCCATACCAACGCCATGCTCGATTGTGATGACCACAAAATCGCTGACATTGCGCCCCTTGCCAAAGAGATGTTCGGCTTTGGCCACCAGGTTGGCATCGTTATCGATAAAAATCGGGCAAGGAGTATGCCGGGCAAGGTGGGCGCCAAAATCTACGTTGCGTTCGTCCAGCGACGACGACCAGTAGACAAAATTCCGCTTGGCATCCACCAATCCAGCAAGCCCGACACCGATGCCGGAAATGGAGCTGACATCAAAGCCACCTTTGCTGCAGGCCTGACCCAGCGCGTCCATGATCATCTTGCACAGCTTGTCGATGGGCATGCGGCCAAGTTGAAGCGGCAGCTCGTGATCGACGATATTGTTGCCTTCAAAGTCGAGAACAACCACTGAAATCACCCGATGCGACACCTTGATCCCGGCAATCTTATGGGCCTCGCCGCGGATTTTCAGCGCAACGCGAGGCCGACCGCGTTTGGCCACCTGCCGCGGAGTTTCTGGAACGACCTCTTCGATCAACCCAACATCAATCAGTTCGGCAGTGATCGCCGTCACCGTGGCAGGGCTGACCCGCGTTGCCGTTGAAATATCGATACGCGCAATACTACCGGCCGCTCGAATGGTATCGATGACCTGCTGTTTTCCGCTTTCTCGTTGCTCGTCCGAATGCGAGAGACGGCCTGCTTTTCCCAAATCAATCACTCCCTGCGAGGCCATTAAACCATCCACGTGGTCTTTGTAACGGGTCCCCTGTCTGAACAGGGTACATGATTTAATTTGAAATTCAAAAAAAATAATGCTAGACCATTGCCACACGGAGGACTCGGTCTCACGGGTCCCCTGAGAACAGGGAGGAATACAATGAAATTCTTGAGTGGAATCTCTTTGGCCGCCGTTGTGGCCATGACTGGTTCGGCCGCTTTTGCCGCTGATTTGACTGTTGGCGTAAGCTGGTCGAATTTTCAGGAAGAGCGCTGGAAGACCGACGAAGCCGCGATTAAAGGCGCCTTGGAGGCCGGAGGCGCTGATTACATTTCTGCAGACGCGCAATCTTCGTCGTCCAAGCAGCTGTCAGACATCGAAAACCTGATCGCCCAGGGCGTAGATGTGCTGATCGTTCTGGCACAGGATACTCAGGCCATTGGCCCGGCTATTCAAGCCGCTGCTGATGAAGGCATTCCGGTTATCGCTTATGACCGTCTGATCGAAGACAGCCGCGCCTTTTACCTGACTTTTGACAACGTCGAAGTTGGCCGCATGCAGGCCCGCGCCGTGTTTAAGGCTCTGCCCGCTGGCAACTATGTGATGATTAAAGGCTCCCCGACTGATCCCAACGCAGATTTCCTGCGCGGTGGTCAGCAGGAAATCATTCAGGCTGCAATCGACTCCGGTGACATCAAAATCGTTGCCGAAGCCTATACCGATGGTTGGCTGCCTGCGAATGCGCAGCGCAACATGGAGCAGATCCTGACCGCCAACGACAACAAAGTTGACGCTGTGATTGCCTCCAATGACGGCACCGCTGGTGGTGTTGTTGCGGCTCTGACCGCTCAGGGCATGGATGGTATTCCGGTCTCTGGCCAGGATGGTGACCACGCTGCGCTGAACCGCGTTGCTCTGGGAACCCAGACTGTATCGGTTTGGAAAGACGCCCGTGATCTGGGCAAAACCGCTGGTGAAATCGCGGTTGCACTGGCCGGTGGCGCTGCTCTGGCGGACGTTGCAGGTTCCGCAGCCTGGACATCGCCGGGCGGCACAGAAATGACATCCCTGTTCCTGGCACCAGTTCCTGTGACGGCTGACAACCTGAGTGTTGTTGTCGACGCGGGCTGGATCACCAAAGACAAGCTTTGCCAGGGTGTGACCAACGGTCCTGCACCTTGTAACTAAGATCTCGTTTTGAAAATTGGTGCGTCCCTGTTAAACTGGGGCGCGCCCTTAACAACCACTGCTGTAACTGGAGTTCGGACATGACCGAAGCCACGTCTCAGCCGATCCCATCCCAACCAAAACGCAGCCTGTTCCAGCAATTGGATCTGGATGTACGGCTATTGGGTATGATCGGCGCTTTTGTAATCCTCTGTATCGGGTTCAATATTCTAACCGATGGCCGCTTTCTAAGCCCACGRAACCTGTTCAAYCTGACSATCCAAACGGTGTCAGTYGCGATCATGGCSACCGGCATGGTGTTTGTCATCGTGATGCGCCACATTGATCTGTCTGTTGGCGGTGTGCTGGCGGTCAGCTCGGCCGTTATGGCGCTGGTGCAGACAAAATTCCTGCCATCTTATCTGGGTCTCGGCTTTGACCATCCGCTGACCTGGGTGATTGCCATCGCAATTGGCCTGGGCATTGGCACGTTGATTGGGGCCTTCCAGGGATGGCTGATCGGCTATCAAAGCGTTCCGGCCTTCATCGTGACCCTTGGTGGTTTCCTGGTCTGGAGAAACTACGGCTGGCTATTTACCTCGGGGCAGACAATTGGCCCGCTGGATAAAAATTTCCTGGTTCTGGGTGGGGTGAGTGGCACCATGGGGGAGGCGGTCAGTTGGACCATTGGCGTGATTGCCGTTGCAGTGTCGCTCTGGGCGATGATCTCTTCTCGCCGCGGTCGCATCCAGCATGGATTTCCTGCAAAACCTGCCTGGGCCGAAGGCGTTGTCATGGGGATTGTCACCTGTGCGATCCTGGGCTTTGTCTGGATCCTGAACTCCTACGATATTCCAGCCCGTAAGCTGCAGCGCATGTTTGAGGCCAAAGGCGAAGTGATGCCGGACGGTCTGGAAGTTGGCTATGGTCTGCCGATCTCGGTTATGATCCTGATCGTCACTGCCATTGTCATGACCATTGTGGCGCGGCGCACCCGTCTGGGGCGCTATATCTTCGCAACGGGTGGCAATCCYGATGCGGCTGAACTGTCGGGGATYAACACCCGTTTCCTGACCGTCAAGGTCTTTGCCATCATGGGCTTTCTCTGCGCCCTTTCGGCCGTTGTTGCTTCGGCCCGTCTGCAGAACCACACCAACGACATCGGCACGCTGGATGAGCTGCGGGTGATTGCTGCCGCTGTTATCGGCGGGACGGCTCTGGCTGGTGGGGCTGGCACGATCTACGGCGCGATCCTAGGTGCCTTGGTCATGCAAAGCCTGCAGTCCGGCATGGCGATGGTTGGCGTTGATGCGCCCCTGCAGAACATCGTGGTTGGATCGGTACTGGTTCTGGCGGTTTGGCTGGACATTCARTACCGCAAACGTATGGGGGCGAAAGTATGACGGCTTCAGACACCAAAAGCGCAAAGCAGCGCCGCGCTGACGGCGATACGCCGCTGGTCGAGCTAAAGGACATCTGCGTGTCTTTTGGCGGTATTCACGCGGTGGACCATGTCAGCGTTGATCTGCATCCGGGCGAAGTTGTCGGCCTTCTGGGCCACAACGGCGCGGGCAAATCGACCCTGATCAAAGTTCTGTCGGGGGCTTACCAGATGGACAGCGGCGAGATCCGTATCAACGGCGATAAGGCGGTGATCACCAATCCCCGTGATGCGCGTACCTACAACGTCGAGACCATCTACCAGACGCTTGCTCTGGCCGATAACCTGGACGCGGCGTCGAACCTGTTCCTGGGGCGTGAATTGATCACTAAGTTTGGCCTGGTCGATGATGCGGCGATGGAAGCTGAATGCCGCAGGATCATGGGCGGCTTGAACGCGAACTTMWRCMAATWTTCKRWWYSGRWYWGSSMKCKRTSCRSWSKTYRSMRWCWSWSSRWMRMYWYYKYKYRRGMRSWTTATTTCAACGCCAAGATCCTGATCATGGACGAACCCACCGCCGCTCTGGGGCCGGAAGAGACCCGGATGGTGGCCGAACTGATCCAAAAGCTAAAGGCGCAGGGYATCGGGATCTTCCTGATCGACCACGATGTGCACGCCGTGATGGAGCTCTGCGACCGTGCCAGTGTGATGAAAAACGGTCAGCTGGTTGGCACCGTGAATATCGACGAGGTCACCGATGACGACCTTCTGTCGATGATCATTCTGGGCAAGATGCCCGGCCAAGTCGCCGCATAAGGATTTAGGGCGCTTCGGTCAGCGGGGCGCCTTGTTCGTCTGTATGGATGAGGATGCGCAGCACGTCCTCGATTCCGATGAATTTACAGAAAAAGGGGGGTGCCAAATGGTGTCTCCCTTTTTGATCTTCAGCAGTGCCCGAGGGGCCCGGTGTTTCAAAACAATACTTTGGTAAATGGATTGCCTTGGGCGATCCCTACACGATCCAGCCCAAGCCAGCGCTGCACCTGTTCATGATGTGATGTCAGGCATCTGCGGGGGCAGGGCATTCTTGGGCGGCCGCCCGCAAGTGTTCTGAACATGTCGACGGCCCTGATGCTGACTAAGCTGGGGAATAGGCCTGCAAGGCGTCCCGATTGATGGAAATCCCCAAACCAGGGCCATTAGGGACCGACACAACCCCATTGTGGTGTTCGATGGGGGTCTCGACGATCTCTTGGCGGAATGGGTTGTAGGTGCGGTCAAATTCCAACCGTGGTGAGCGTGATTTGTGCGTCGGAGGTGTGGGCGGCAAGATCGCGTGGAAATGAAGTCCCGCCGCCAGTGCTACCGCCGTGCCCCAGACGTGGGGGACAATACGGACGTGATGCACATCCGCCAGAGTGATGATCTTGCGCGCTTCGCTTAGCCCGCCAATGCCACAGACATCGGGCTGCAGAATGTGGACGGTTTTCTGCGCAAGCGCCTCATCCACCGCCCAGCGGCCATGCCATGTTTCGCCGCCTGCAACCGGAATTGGCTGATTGGCGCAGACCTGCTGATAAGCGCGCAAGGCCTCGGGCACGACAGGTTCTTCGAACCACTCAATGTTGAATTCAGCCGCTCTGCGTCCAACTTCGACAGCGTCAATTGCATCGTAGCCATGGTTTGCATCGATCATCAGTTCTGTGTCCGGGCCGATGGCCTCTCGGACAGCTGCGATCGTTTCCAGATCACTTTCGATGCCGTAGCCAATTTTGATTTTAACTGCGCCAAAACCCTCGCTGACATATTGCGCCATTTCAGCAGCCGCGGCCGCAGCATGGTCGCCCCCTTCGGGCCGGAAGCCGCCAGTGGCATAGGCCGGGATTTCAGTGCGCCAGGCGCCGCCCATCAATTGGTAAATCGGCGCGTCGAAATGCTTGCCTGCAATATCCCAAAGCGCGATATCAATACCGCTAAGGCCAGTGTGAATGGGTCCACGTTGGCCCTGATCCCGGAACTGGTTGTAGAGTTCCAACCAGATTGGCTCGATGTCCAGCGGGTTGCGGCCAATTAACATCGGGGTCATCGAGGCAACCACAGCCGCATTGATATCGGCCGGACCAAGGCATTCGCCCCAGCCGACCAGCCCAGTGTCGCATTCAATTTCGACCAGGCAATGGCGGCGGGCCCGAAATGTCGAAAAGGACGACTGAAACGGGACCTCCAAATCATGGTGCAACAGATGTGTCGTGACCCGTGTGATTTTCACTATTTGTATCCTTTGATTATTCCGGTGAGACGCTGAATTTCTTCACCACTCAAATCTGTCAGAGGCGGACGCACGGATCCAGCGTTACGGCCAACAGCCGTCAAACCAGCCTTGATGATGGACACCGCATAGCCAGGTGCGCGATCTCGGATTTCCAGAAAGGGGTAAAAGAAATCCTTGAGAATGCGATCCATGGTGGTTTTGTTCTTGGCGCGCATGGCTGCATAGAACTCCAACGCCAGTTCCGGGACAAAATTGAACACCGCCGACGAATAGGTGGTAACCCCCATCGCGTCATAGGCCTCGGCAAACATCTCATGTGTTGGCATGCCGCCGACATAGGCCAATCGGTCGCCGCAATAGGCCACGATCTTGCGCACCAGGTTGATGTCGCCGGTGCCATCTTTGAAGCCGACAAGATTGGGGCAGGCCTCGGCCAACCGGGCCACAGTTTCGGCATTTGCAACGGAATTTGCGCGGTTGTAGATGATCACGCCAATGTCGGTSGCATCGCASACYGCCTTGATGTGGGCGTACAATCCGTCCTGGGTGGCGCCGATCAGGTAATGCGGCAGCAGCAGGATGCCATCAGCCCCTTTGGCCTCGACCGATTTTGCAATATCCACCGCCATTCGGGTGCCATATCCGCAACCGGAAATAATCGGCATATCCCCGGCCACCTCTTTCGCCGCACCCACAACCTCAACAATTTCACTGGGCGACAGCGAGAACATCTCGCCGGTGCCACCAGCCGCAAACAGCGCCGCCGCATCGTATTGTGAGAGCCAGCTAATRTGCTCCTGATACGCAGGCTTGTCAAAATCCAGCGCGGCATCAAAATGGGTCACAGGAAAGGACAGCAGCCCCGATCCAATTTGTTCCTTTAGGTCCTGTGGGGTCATTGTCTTAGCCTTCCTGAAGACGCCAGCAGCGCAGTACATGTCAGTCCAATGGCCCGCTGGTCTGGGGTTTTTATCTGACCCGTAAATACCAAGAGTGATTTAATTGTCAATATTTGTATGATGAATAATGGGGGCTGGTTTTCAGCTCAACTGAACAAGCCGTGCAAGTGCGCGGTATCGCTCGGCGCCGTTCTTCAAGTGCTTTCGCATGGTATCCCCGGCCCCAATGGGATCACGCGCTGCGATGGCGTCCAATAGCTCTCGGTGCTCCGTTAAGATGCTTTGTTCGATCTCTGGCTCAGGTTGCAGGTTGGCCTTTTGGCGCAGCTCGGATCTTGGGATGGTGTTGCGTCCAAGTAGGGTCAGGAAATCAACAAAGCGGCGGTTGTTGGTGGCTTCGGCTATTGCGACGTGAAAGGCAAAATCTTCCTGTTCGGATACTTCGCCTGCCTCTACCTTCTTCTTAAATGCATTGAAGCACGCATAAATATCGGCTTCTTGCCCGGGGGAGCATCGTTGGGCGGCCAGTTCAGCGGCACCAATTTCAACGGCAGCACGCAGTTCAAGCGCCTCGATAACGCTGGCGATGGTCTTGGGGTTTTCAGTAAGAAACGCAAGTGTTTCGTCTTTTATCTTGGGCTCCAGCGCAAAAACACCGGCACCCTGTCGAGAGACGAGCAGCCCGTCGGCCTTGAGGCCGGAGATGGCTTCCCGGATGACTGTTCGGCTGACGCCAAACTCTGCGGTCAGTTGCTGCTCGGTGGGCAGTTTGTCTCCTGGCTTGATGTCTCCATCACTGATTTGCCGCCTTATCGACTCGACAACTTTCTGGGTCAGATTCTGCCGTGGCTTCTTGCCGATTGCGGCGTCCGATTTTGTCATTTTTGTCCTGTCTGGTGTGAGTTCCCGCAAGCAACATTGCTACATTTTCTAGGGGTGGCCCAAGTCTCAACTTACCATATTTGACCTGCACTGAGAAGGTGTATGATAAAAAATAACAATTGGTATTATCTGATGTGATCAGTTGGGAGTATTATGAAATACAACCGTGTGGGGATGAGCCGCACTCAGGAGGGGGCTAGTTGTCACTACTGTCAAAGCTCTTCTTTGCCAGCGCCATGGCGACCAGCGCGGCCTTTGGTGTCACTCATCTCGATGAATTTGCCAAATCTGATTGACCATACTTTCTGGGGGACATTTTACACCTTGCGCTCTGCATGCTGGTGCCGGTGGCCATCCTGCGTCTTGCCGAGGGCTGTGCGCGATTATTCACTTGGGCGCCCCGTCACTTGCAGGCGCATTTGAAGTTCATTCTGAACGCAAACATACGTGGCACCTACAATATCCAAGGGGGCGCGCAAAAGCATGGCGTGAAACGTGTGCTGTTTGTTAGGTCCAACCCCGCCACTGGCTTTCACCGGCGCGAAACTTGGCTTGACGCCAAGTCTGAAATACGCCCAGATAGTATCTACGGCGTTTCCAAAGGCTTCGGTGAGTTTTTGGTGCGTTATTGGTACGATCCATTTGGAATTGAAACCGCTGCGTTCGGATTGGCTACAGTTTTGAAAAACCGCTAACTAGGCGCATGATGGCAATTTTGCTTAGCTTTGATGACTTCACGAACCTGGCTAAACGGGTGATCGCTGCCGATCGCGTCGGATTTGCCGTGGTCTATGGGATTTCCAACAATAAAAAGACCTGGTGGAACAATAGCCTGACCAGCTATCTTGGTGACAACCCAAAGGCAGTTTCGAGCAATTTGCCAACGACCCGGAGATGGCTTCGGACGTGAATGACCGAAATGATCCTGCAGTAGAATACCAGGGCGCCGCCTGGGTTGCCGCAGGTCATTTCGAGAACCAGAAATAGATGATATCGGACAGGAACTATCATGCTTAAGAAAACACACTTGATCGCTGGAAAATGGGTTGGCGGAGACGCCGTTTTCTCGAACGAACCGGTCACTGGCGAGGCGGACAGCTTTGCTGTCGGCACTGCCGAACTGGTTGATCAGGMCGCWRRMNCAGCCGMMKRGRCNGTTTTKSWSYYRYSGCWWMKSYMGYSSSRYNGAACNGGGCMYKSWWCMKRSSSGRKWWYGMYMWSSAWAKMKMCRYSMKMKKCSAGGCCATCACGGCGCAGGGTTGTAAAGAAACCGGTCTGCCCGAGGCGCGTTTGAACGGCGAGCGTGGGCGCACCGTTGGCCAGTTGAACCTGTTTGCCGATCACATCGAGGCCGGCGACTATCTTGATCGCCGCCACGACGAGGCTCTGCCGGATCGTGCACCTCTGCCACGTCCGGACATTCGCATGATGCAGCGCCCCATTGGCCCGGTTGCGGTCTTTGGCGCGTCAAACTTCCCCTTGGCGTTCTCCACGGCTGGTGGTGACACCGCTGCGGCACTGGCGGCTGGCTGCCCGGTTGTGGTCAAGGGCCATTCCGCCCACCCCGGCACTTCGGACCTGGTAGCGCAAGCCATTGACGCAGCGATCCAGACCTGCCGCATTCACCCCGGTGTGTTTAGCCAAATCCAGGGCGGCAATCGCGCCGTTGGTCAGGCCGTTGTGCAGCATCCGCTGATCAAGGCGGTGGGCTTTACCGGTTCCTTGGGGGGCGGCCGTGCCTTGTTTGATCTTTGCGCCGCACGTCCAGAACCAATCCCGTTCTTCGGCGAACTGGGGTCAGTGAACCCAATGTTCATCCTGAACGGTGCTCTGGCGTCACGCGGTGGAGAAATCGCCACCGGTTGGGCCGGCTCACTAACCATGGGCGCCGGACAGTTTTGTACCAACCCAGGTATTGCCGTTGTTCGGGCCGGAGCAGACGCCGACGCTTTCTTGCAGGCCGCCAAAACGGCTCTGGAACAGGTCGGCGCGCAGACCATGCTCACCAATGGGATTGCCTCGGCCTATCATCAGGGGCGTGATCGGGTGGCCGCAACTTCAGGCGTGCAATCGGTGCTGACAACCACCTGTGACCTGCGCAATGCCACACCTTATCTGTTCACCACCACCGCCGCCGATTGGCTGGCCAACGAAGAGCTTGGCGAAGAGGTCTTTGGCCCGCTTGGGATGCTGGTGACTGTGGCTGACGATGCCGAAATGATGGCGGTTGCTAAGTCGCTGCAGGGGCAATTGACCTGCACCATCCACATGGATGACAGCGATGCAGATGCTGCGCGTGCGCTGTTGCCGATCCTTGAACGCAAAGCGGGCAGGGTGCTGGCCAATGGCTTCCCAACCGGGGTGGAGGTCTGTGACACCATGGTGCATGGCGGGCCCTATCCGGCCTCAACCAACTTCGGGGCCACTTCGGTTGGAACAATGTCCATCCGCCGCTTCCTGCGACCTGTCAGCTATCAGAATATACCTCTGTCTGTCCTTCCCCAAGACTTAACAGACTAACCGGACTTGCCACGATTTTCATCTCCCCTGCTTGCAATAGTTGTTTCAGGGGAGATGATTTTTACGCGACCCAAGGCAGGGGCTGATAGTAGCGATAGATTTTGCACCGAGGTTTGGCAGGGATTAAAAGTTTTGCCAGGTGTCGGCCGAAGCAGGGCTTTCGTTGACTGTGGCCGCCATCTTTTGTGACTCAGAGTGGTTTTGCCAGTCCAAATCATGCGCCGTTGGGAGGGCCAGATCCACCATGCTCGCGGCGACAGGGGGCTGGTTGGTGCTGCCGTCAATGTTGAAATGCGATACCAGTTTGGACAGTTTGTTGGCGTCGGTGTTCAGCAGATGGCTGGCTGCGGTGACCTGTTCCACCATGGCCGCGTTCTGCTGTGTCACCTGGTCCAGTTCGGTGACGCCGATGTTGATTTCACCCAGGCCGCTGGATTGTTCCGCCGACCCCACCGCCATCTCTGACACCAGTTGCGAAATATGACCAACCCGGGTGACAATTCTGATCAGGGATTCGCCAGCTTTACCAACCAGTTCAACGCCTTGTTCGACCTGTCTTGAGCTGTCGCCAATCAGCGTCTTGATCTCCATTGCCGCATCCGAGGAGCGCTGTGCCAAAGCCCGCACTTCCGAGGCCACCACGGCAAAACCGCGGCCTGCTTCGCCAGCTCGGGCCGCTTCAACCCCGGCGTTCAGCGCCAGAAGGTTGGTCTGGAAGGCGATGTCATCAATGACGCCGATGATCTGGCTGATGTGACAGGCGGATTCCTCAATATCAGTCATGGCTGACACCGCGTGCTGCACAACCTTGTCGCTTTCCACGGCCTCGTCTCTGGCTTCGTTGACGATGGTTTCGACACTATGTGCGCCCTCGGCCGCCGCTTTGACACTTGTGGTCATTTCTTCCAGCGCCGCCGCAGTTTGCTCCAGTGTTGCCGCCTGGCTTTCGGTGCGCCGTGACAGATCATCCGAGGCCTGGCTGATTTCAGTGGCACCGTTGCGAATGCTGTCCGAAGACGCAATTACCTCAACGATGGTTGAACTGAGCGTTTCCAGAGTGCGGTTAAAGTCACTTCGCAACTGCTCGTGGTCCGCCGGGAACGGTTCGGTTATTGGTTTTGAGAAATCACCATTGGCCAAGTTGACCAATCCGTGGCTCAATTTCTCCACAACGTCTCGTTGTTCATTTTGTTGCCGGGTGATCTGCTGTTGCGTTGTTGACGCGGTTTTTAAGTCTGTTTTGAGCCCTTCCAGAGTATGGGCGATGGTGCCAAATTCGTCGCCTGCACTGGACCCGGCAACGGGGCTGTCAAAATCCTGCTCGGCGATGCGTCCAACGCTAAGCGCCAGGGCCGAGACGCGGCGGGCAATGCCGCGTGCGGCGAGCCATGACAAGACTGCGACGATCAGCGATACCACCAGCACCTGAACCAGGGCCAACCGCAGCATTTCGGTTTCCGTGACCAGGGCCTCGGCGCTGTCGATCTCCAGAACAATGCCCCAGGTCCGTCCCTTGAATGAAAACGGTATGGATTCAGCTTCGACCAATTGTCCTGTAAGCCCCTCGACACCGGAGAGAGAATGGTGGCCTTCAAGCAATGATTCCGTGATCTGGGGCAGCTTGGGCAAAGGCGTCAGAACCTGATGACCTTCAGGATGTGGCGATGCCGTCAGGGCGGCGCCGTCCTCGCGCACCAGATAGACCAACCCGGTTTCTCCCAAGATGCTTGATTGGGATAATATGGCAGACATATGCGCGATTGGGATCTGCAGAACCAATACCCCTAACACGGCACCGTTTCGGATGACCGGGGTGGAGATGAACATTGCTGGCGCCCCAATGTTGGGGCCGTAGGCCGCCATCGAGGTTAAATGAACACCGCCCTCGGGGAGTGTCAAAGCAGTACGAAACGCCTCTCCCAGCCCAGAGGAACTGTAGGGGCCGGTCTGGAAGTTTGTTGCAAAATCGTCTTCTTTGAGCACCGAATAGACAAGGTCACCGCTGGGGTTCAGCAAAAAGAAATCATAATACTCCAGCTCGCGTTGAAAGGTCTGGAACCCCAAATGGTACTTTTCATGCAGGTCAGACCAAAGGGAGTGATCTGTGGCCTTAAGAAGTTGATCCTTTTTCCCCAGAGGGTTTGGATTATTAACAATATAGGCATTGCGCAGGTGCTCTCCAGGCGCGTCACCCAATTGACCCCAGGCCATGTCGAACTCAAGCAACGCGGTTTCAACGCTTTTACTGGCGCTGATCGCGCGGGTTTCGGTTTCCAGCCGTTCCAGCCAATCCTTCAGCGCATGTCGCCGCTCAGACAACAGGGTGTAAAAGGCTGCCTCACGGTCGACTTTAAGGGCCGAATGGGTCTGCCAAGCGTAAATGCCGCCAGATGCCATGGTCAAAAGGATCGTGGGCAAGGCAATGATAAGGGGGAGCTTTTTACTCAGCCGAAGTCCGTTCCAAAATGCGAAAAGGCTGGTCATGATAGCGGATCTCTCTTTTAAAAGGTTACTGTTTACAAGGCCAAACAATTGAACAGGGGCCAATGAATATGGTGCTCTCAAATTGTTTCGAGCGCGTTAAGTGGCGGGAAATTAAAATCATAAAATCAATTATAGGTTGCAAAACAGCGGCTTGAAGTGCTGCTGGTCGCGAGTGTGATCGCGTCTGACGGGGGCGAAGGATTAATACGCGGCGTTTAGCGTAGTCTCTGACATAAGTCGGGCCAGCCATGCCGCGCCCTCATCCAGCAGGCAAAGAATGGTTCGGTTTTCCTGTGAGTGTTGCTAGACAGTTCAGAGCATTATCAGGGAGAGACCAATGGTTAAATTCATCAAGCCAATTGTTGCCGCCGCGGTGTTCGCCGGGCTGGTCGCGACGTCAGGATTTGCACAAACCCGCGTGACCTATAAATCAGCCAAGACCACCTCGTCGTATTACCAGATGGCGGTTCAGATCGCCGAGGCGATGAAGGCCGGGTCTGACGGCGGCATCGTCGTCACGGTCGAAGAAAGCCAAGGCTCGGTTCAGAACGTGATGGAGGTCAGGGCGCGTGGCGGGGATTATGTCTTCACCACGCCGCCGGTTCTGGTGCGTTTGGCTCAGGGCGGCAAGGCGATGTTCAAGGATAAGGGCGACCCCGCCTTTGACGAGATCCGGGCGCTGTTCCCGATCCCTTCGCTGACCATGCATTTTGTCATGTCCGAGGCCTCGGGGGTGACCGATTTTGCCGGGCTTGAGGGCAAAACCCTGTTGTTGGGCAAAGGCTCGTTTGGCGCTCGTGAAGGCGCTAAATATCTGAAACTGTTTGGCCTTGAAGGCAAGGTTGAAATCGCCGACGTGGAACTGTCCGGCGCTGTACCTGCGCTGAAAAATGGTCAGATCGACGGCTTTGTCACCGCTGGATCGTTTCCTGCGCCGAATGTGATCGAGGCTGCCGCGTCTACCGGTGTTGTGGTGCTGACGCTGAACGACGAGCAGATCACCGCCAGCAAACGCGCCCGTCTGGTGATCCCGGCTGGCACCTATGCTGGTCAGGACAGTGACATTGTCACCACCTCGTTGCCGGTTGTYGCCTTTACCACCACCAAGATGGACGASGMCACCGCYTATGCGCTGACCAAAACCTATTGGGAAGGCAAAGCAGACATGGGTGCTGCGGCGCCTTGGTGGAACGGTGTGGATCGCGGCCTGATGGTCAACATCACTGGCAAAATCCATCCCGGAGCGCTGAAGTACTACACCGAAGCCGGGTTCGAGCTGAGCGACGCACAGCAATAAACTGACCTGACAGTCAGAGAGAATTGGCCGGGCAGGCAATTGCCCGGCCCTGTTATTGAAAGAGTCCCGGACATTATGAACGACATACAAATMCCYGCAGGYCAGCGCCCGTTCTGGCTGGCGCTGGCGACACTGATGGCTGCCTTCCATCTGGGGCTGATCTTTTCCGGGCTGGTGCCAAACCTTGTCAGCCGACCGCTGCATCTGGCCTTTGTGCTGCCTTGGGTGTTTGTTTTTGGGGCCAAGTCGAGGCCACAGCTGATCTCGGGGTTGGTGCTGTCGCTGCTGGGCGTATCCGCCGCGCTGTGGATCGCGGTAAACCACGATATGCTGGGCGACCAATACGGGTTCCTTGAGGGTGATTTCCAGATTGGCATTGCCGTTGTCCTGCTGCTCTGCGTGATCGAGGCGGCGCGTCGYGCCATTGGCTGGCCRCTGCCTSTSGTSGCCATAACGGCTTTGGCCYACGCGYTGTTTGGCTCTTAYATMCCMGGYGARTTTGGCCAYTCSGGCACGCCTCTGCGCAGYTTTCTGGGCACYCTGACCATCGCCGAGGGYGGYATATGGGGCAGCCTGACGGCTGTGTCCGTCGGAGTGGTTTCGATCTTTGTAATCTTTGGCGCGGTGCTGAATGCGGGCGAGGCGGGGCAGGGGTTCATGAACGTTGCCGCCGCAGCCGCCGGACGGCTGACCGGCGGCGCGGCCAAGGTTTCGGTGATTTCCTCGGCGTTGTTTGGCTCTATTTCGGGCTCGGCTTCGGCCAACGTCGCCTCAACCGGGGCGATCACCCTGCCTGCGATGACCAAACTGGGCTACCCTAAACGTCTGGCCGCCGCGGTCGAGGCAGTGGCCTCGTCCGGTGGCCAGATCATGCCGCCGCTGATGGGGGCGGGGGCCTTTGTCATGGTTGAGCTGACAGGTGTGCCCTACACTGGGATCATGGGCGCCGCTATCCTGCCCGCGGTTTTGTTCTTCTTTGCGGTCTGGATGGGCATCAACGCCTATGCTCACCGGTTCGAGTTGCGTGGCATCGAGGCAAGCGAGCAGCCTGCAACGCGCGACGTCATCATTACATCCGGCTTTTTCCTGGTGCCGTTTTCCGTGTTGCTGTGGGGGATGTTCGGGGCGGGCTACACGCCGCAATACGCCGCTTGCATGGCGATACTCGCCGGAGCGGTGCTGTTGTTGTTCAACCGAGAGGCCCGGTTTGACCGCGAGCAGATCGCGTCGCGACTGTCCTCGGCTCTGCTGAATGCGGCGCGTCAGATCGCTATGATTGCCTCGATCATCTTTTGCGCCTCGATCATCATCGGGGTGCTGTCGATCACTGGACTGGGCGTCAAGATCACCTCGCTGATTCTGTCCGGATCGGGTGGGTTGCTGTGGCCGTCACTGCTGCTCACGGCGCTGGCCTGTCTGGTGCTGGGAATGGAGGTGCCAACCACGGCAGCTTATGTGATCTGCGTCTCAGTGGCCGGGCCGGCGCTGATCCAACAGGGGCTAGAGCCACTACAGGCGCATCTGTTTGTGTTCTGGTTTGCGCTGCTGTCCACCATCACGCCACCGGTTTGTGGTGCGGTGTTCATCGCCGCCGGAATGATTGGCGAGGACTGGATCAAGGTGGCGCTGACGGCGATGGCGCTGGGGGTTGGTCTCTACGTCATTCCGCTGGGGATGATCGCCAACCCGGATATCCTGCGGCTGGTGGAGGCCCCTGTGGCTGCGCTGATTGCCTTTGTGCGCATGGCGGTTGGCCTGGCCGTGCTGAGCTATGGTCTGATTGCTTTGAGGCCTATTTTGGCCAAGCTTGGCGTTGGTCTTGTGGGGCTGGCAATTGTGATGTCTGGGATATTTTTCTAGCACTTGGTCAGACGCCGCCCTGGGTGCGCAATGTGCATCTCACCACGATAAAAGGCGCCCAGATTCGGGCGCCTTTTATCGTCTCAATGTAGTCGGAACTAGCCGATGATCGCGTTCAGCGTGGCGCTGGGACGCATAACCGCAGCAGTCTTGGCCGGGTCAGTGTGGAAATAGCCGCCCAGATCAACCGGTTTACCCTGTGCCGCAGCCATCTCAGCCAGGATTTGCGTTTCTTTTGCTGCCAGATCAGCTGCAATTGGTGCAAAATGTGCTGCCAGATCTGCATCGTCAGTCTGTGCCGCCAGGGCCTCGGCCCAGTAGCGAGCAAACCAATAGTGGCTGTCACGGTTGTCAGGCTCACCAACCTTGCGCGACGGCGAGCGGTTGTTGTCCAGAATGCCCTGCGTTGCGGCCTCGGCTGCGACACCCAGGATACCGGCTTTGGCATTGCCCTGGCTGTCGGCCAGGAAGTTCAGGCTTTCACCCAGGGCGCAGAATTCACCCATCGAGTCCCAGCGCAGGTGGTTTTCTTCAACCAGTTGCTGCACGTGCTTGGGGGCCGAGCCACCGGCACCGGTCTCAAACAAGCCGCCACCGTTCATCAGCTTGACGATCGACAGCATCTTGGCCGAGGTGCCCAGCTCCAGAATAGGGAACAGGTCGGTCAAATAATCCCGCAGCACGTTGCCGGTGATGGCAATGCTGTCGTTGCCAGCTGTGATAGTCTTCAATGATTGCGCGGTGGCGTCGCGCGGGGTCATGATCTGGAACTTGTCGGCAACGCCCGCAGCTTTCAGCGCCGGGGTGACGTAGTCGATCAGCTGGGCGTCATGGGCGCGGTTTGCATCCAGCCAGAAGATCGATTCAGATCCGGTCAGACGCTGACGGTCCAGCGCCAGTTCGATCCAGTTCAGGATGGGGGCCTTCTTGGCGGTGCAGGCACGCCAGATGTCGCCGGTCTCGACGTCATGGCTGTGCAGGGTCTCGCCATTGGCCAGAACCACACGGATCACACCGTCAGCCGGAGCCTCAAATGTCGTCGGGTGCGAGCCATATTCTTCGGCCTTCTGCGCCATCAGACCGACGTTGGCCACCGAGCCCGCAGTGGCAACATCCAGCGCGCCATTGGCTTTGAAGAAGTTGATCGCCTCGTCATAGATGGTGGCATAGCAACGGTCAGGGATCACACAGTTGGTGTCACCCTTGGTACCGGCTGCGTCCCAGCCTTTGCCGCCTGCGCGGATCAGAGCAGGCATCGAGGCGTCGATGATCACATCAGACGGCACGTGCAGGTTGGTGATGCCTTTGTCGCTGTCGACCATATACATACCCGGACGGGTTGCGGTCAGCGCGTCGATGTCCGCCTGGATCTCGGCAGCATTGTCCATGCCAGCAATGCGGGTCAATACGTCGCCCATGCCGGAATTTGGGTTCACGCCAGCAGCGTCCAATGCCGCGCCGTGCTTTTCAAACACCGGAGCAAGCCAGGCTTTGACCGCATAGCCAAAGATGATCGGGTCCGAGACCTTCATCATGGTGGCTTTCAGGTGCAGCGAGAACATGGTGCCGTCGGCTTTGGTGTCCTCAATCGCATCCACCAGGAAAGACGACAGCGCCTTGACCGACATAAAGGTCGCGTCGGCAATGGTGCCCTCGTCCAGCGGCCAGCCATCTTTCAGCACGGTAATAGCGCCATCTTTGCCAACAAATTCGATTTTTGCATCACCCGCCTGAGCGGCAGTGATGGTGGCGGCTTTCTCATTGGCATAAAAGTCATTGCCCGGCATGGACGAGACTTTTGTCTTGCTGTCGCTGGCCCATTTGCCCATCGAGTGGGGGTTGTTCTGCGCGTATTTTTTGACTGGCTTGGCTGCGCGGCGGTCCGAGTTGCCTTCGCGCAGCACCGGGTTCACCGCAGAGCCCTTGAGAGTGTCATAACGGGCGCGAACTGACTTTTCGTCATCTGTCTGTGGCTCTTCCGGGTAATCCGGCAGGGCATAGCCCTGTGACTGCAGCTCGGTGACAGCCGCAATCAGCTGCGGCACCGAGGCCGAGATGTTTGGCAGTTTGATGACATTGGCCGCAGGGGTTTTCACCAGGGTGCCTAAGTCAGCCAAGTCGTTGGACTGGCGTTGATCTTCGGTCAGGCTTTCGGGAAAGGCCGAAAGGATGCGGGCGGCCAGCGAAATGTCCTTGGTGCCGACGTTGACGCCKGCRGCCGCGGCAAASGTGCGRATGATSGGCARCAGCGAKGCRCTGGCCAGCTCRGGSGCTTCGTCTACGATGGTATACAATACGTCGGGGTTAGATTTATCTGCCATGTTTCACAACCTTTCAGCGATCTTGGAAGCTTGGGTGACCAGGCGCAGCGGCGCCATGTCCCTGAAATTTTTTGTCGGCTTTATCTGCAGCACCTAAAGCGCGGTCTCCGACGGGTCTGATGTAATGCACCACGCGCCGAGGTGCAATTGCCGACCTGATGTTTCGGGTGAGCAATTTGACGCGGTTTATACCTATGCCGTTTTTTTGTGCTTTTCCCGGCAGTTCGCCTACACTGGGTTGCAAACTTGTGTACGGGCCGGCGTGGAAGCTGCAGAAATTGGTTCGTTTTGAACAACCCAACTTTAGTTCGGGGGACAGTGATAGTGACCAAGAGAGATGCCAGCCACCAAACAGCGCCACCTATGGGGCATATGATCTTTGGCGATGGAACTCCCAAAAAGGCGCTGGTGACGGCGCTGGTTGTTGGCTCTCTCCTGACCATGATAAATCACGGAAATCAGGTTTTTGTTGGTGAAATGCCACCGATTTGGAAAGTGCTTCTAACCTATCTCACACCGTATTGTGTGACCACATGGGGCGCTGTTACCGGCAAACGGGCGCAGTGGAAACTGGATTTTGCCACTCGTAAAAATGAATGAGACCTGAACCTTNGGGGCCACCATGAAAGTTGAAGACCTTTTCAATCAGAGCAACATCGTCGAGCTGAGCTTTTTCAACTTCAGAAATGCGATCACGGCGGCCTATTACGCCAACCAAGCTTTTGAAATCCTCAAGGTGAATGACAATTTCCTGAGCTTCTTTCCGGTATTGGGTAATGTCTCAAACGCCTATTTCCCGGATGTGTTGGAACAGTTGGGCGTGCCCGGATCTCAGATCGACACCTGGATTTCCGGCATTCGCGAACAGGGATCGGTGCGGATCCCGGAAATCCACATTTCGGACAATGGCAACAGTCGGGTGTTTGCGCTGATGTCGACCTGGACCAAAGATGACAGTTTCTCCTATTTAAACGGGATCCAGGGTCAATTTGTTGACCGCACCGAGGAATGGAACCTGCGCCACGAGCGGGAGGAATTGCTGGAGCAGAAAATCCGSGACCGCGAGATCATCGAAGAGAAAAGCGCCCAGYTGGAAMATCTTGCCACCMGAYTGGCMAAATATCTGTCRCCGCAGATYTACGAGAGCATYTTYTCKGGCAAACAGGAYGGCRGCACCKCGACCAARCGYAAGAACYTGACCATCTTCTTTTCYGATATYGAGCAGTTCACCGATCTGTCCGAGACGCTGGAGCCCGAACGGCTGACCAAAGTGATCAATTCCTACCTGTCGGAAATGTCATCAATCGCCATTCAATGTGGCGGCACCATCGACAAGTTCATTGGGGATGCAGTGATGGTGTTTTTTGGCGATCCCGAAAGTGATGGGGCGGAAGAAGACGCGCTAAAGGCGGTTGAAATGGCGCTGCTGATGCAGCAGCGCGTTGGAGAGATGCAGAGCTATTGGAAAAAACTTGGGGTGCCAAAACCGATGAKGGTGCGGATGGGCATTACYTCGGGSTATTGCACSGTTGGCAATTTTGGCTCGGACAAGCGGCTCGAYTACACWGTKCTCGGCMGGCCGGTGAACCTGGCGTCMCGKCTKGANGGGCNTGGCSGAKCCSGGYAGCGTGCTGATCTCGGACAGCACCTGCAATCTGATATCYGAACATGTSGYCTGCGAACCGGTTGGTGAGGTGARCCCAAAGGGGTTTGYGCGGCCGGTTGARGTYTTCAARGTARTGGARTTYCGATCYGCCGAAYACCGKGACCGYCTGTTGCGGCGGAGGTTGTCGCGCCGCGGCGATCATGTCGAGGTGAATGTCATCGACGGCAGTGATATCCGCGCCGCCATCGAAGAACTGCGCCGTATTCAGCAAGAATTTGAACAACAGTTTGAAGATTAATGCACCCAGACTCTAGCTGTGGCTCCAGTCGTCGGGGATGTCCGATTTGTTTGGGGATAGCCCCAATATATCACCTTTGGTCGAACAGCCCAGCCCCAGCACGGTGCGGTTGGCGTAGTTGAAATAGGCGGTGACCTGATTGATCTCGAGCACCTCTCCATCGGTATAACCCGCCGCGCGCAGTTGCAGCACGATGTCCTGGGTCATGCCGCCCGGATCGCGGGTCAACTGGCGGGCATACTCCATCGCCAGCCTCTGGCCCTCATCCAGTGGCGCGGCGGCGATGTTGCGGGTCTCAATCGCAGCCCGCAGCGCATCAGCTTTGGCATCGTCCTGCAACAGTCGTTGCAGCCCCGAGAAGTGATGCTCGACGCAATAATCGCAATCGTTCAACCGGCTGACCCAGACCCCCAGCGTTTCCAGGAACCACTTGGGAACGGTGTTGCCGGTGTGATGCAGCACGTATTTGTAGATCGCCATATGCCCCTCCATCGAGTGGGGCCGCAGGCTGTGCATCATCATGATGTTGTCGACATTGTTGTCGGGGCCTTTGACCCGGTCATACAACATCTTCAGTTTCCCAACGGCGTCGTCGTAATGGATGGTTTTGATCCAGGCCATGATGCGTTCCTTGTCATACTATTGTTAAAAAGGGGGCGCCTGACCTTGGGGAGGTGCAAAGCGCCTTCCCGGGGGGAAGGTCAGGCGCCCCCGGTCTATCGGCCGGGTAAAACCTAAACCCGCCAGCGCAACAGCCGCCGTTCGATCATCCCGATGCAGGCGCTTAGCGTGATGCCCAGTATAGACAGGATCGCAACCCCGACAAACAACCGCTCCAGATCATACAGCGAACCAGCCTCAAGAATATATGCACCAATGCCGTATTCCGCCCCTAGCATTTCGGCGGCAACCAGCAGGATGATGGCAATCGCCAGGCTGATGCGCAGCCCCGACAGGATGCCAGGCATGGCGCCGGGCAGTACAATCTTGCGCACAATCGACACCCAGCTGAGGTTGAAACTCTGCCCCATGCGGATCAGGTTGCGGTCCACATTGTCCACTGCGCCGTAAGTGGCCACCACCGTGGGGGTAAAGGTGCCAAAGGCAATCAGCGCGTATTTTGAGCCTTCGTCGATACCAAACCAGATCACAAACAGCGGCAGCAGGGCGATCTTGGGGATGGGAAACAGCGCCGCCACCAGCGGCAGCAATCCGGCGCGCACATAGGAGAACAGCCCGATCATCATGCCGACGGCGATGCCGACGCTGGCCCCCAGGGTGGCGCCCACCACCAGCCGCGACAGCGACACGCTCAGGTGTTTCCACAACAGGCCCGAGCTGTAGAGCTCGCCGAAAGTTTTCAGCACGTCMGAGGGTTTGGGSARSGTYAGSGGSGTGATGAACCCGGTCTGGGTGCCAATCTCGGCCAGRGCGATCAGCACYACAAAGACCACCAGGCCAATYCMGCGCTTGGAGGTGGGGGCAAAGCCGCCGCCGCGGAACGGCACCGGGCGGATTTCATTCTGGTTTGACCGCTCAGACATGTATCARCTCCGCATCCGCCGCCCGCGCCTCATCGCGCATCAGCTGCCACAGGTATTTCTGCTTCTCTTCCATCTCGGCATCGCCCATCCCGCGTTGATCCAGTGGWGTGTCCAGATGCACAATCTCGCTGATCTGGCCGGGGCGACGTGACATCACCACGATCGAGTGCCCCAGACGTACAGCTTCAGCCAGGTTGTGGGTCACATAAACTGCGGTAAACGGSGTGCGGCTCCACAGTGAAATCAGGTCATCCATCAGCAATTCGCGGGTCTGACTGTCCAGTGCCGACAGCGGCTCGTCCATCAGCATCACCGCCGGGTTCACYGCCAGYGCRCGSGCAATCGCCACCCGYTGTTTCATGCCGCCGGACAGCTGTTTRGGCARCGCATCGGMAAAATCGCTCAGCTTGGTACGGGCCAGAACGTCGTTGATGATCTGTTGCGCCTGCTGGCCGCYGATGCCGTGATCCTCCAGCACCAGGCTGATGTTGCCGCGCACCGTGCGCCAGGGCAGCAGGGCAAAGTCCTGAAAGATATAGGTCAGCGGGTTCAGGCAATCGGCAGGTGGCGAGCCGACCTGCAGGATCTCCCCGCTGGTCGGTCGCTCCAATCCGCCGATCAGCCGCAGCAGGGTGGATTTACCACAGCCCGATGGCCCGACAATGCAGACAATCCGTCCCGATGGAATTTCTAGCGAAATGTCCCGCAGAACTTCGACTTGGTCATAAGAATGACTGACGCCAGTTAGGCGAATATCCATAGATTAAGATCCTGTGGCTGGCGGGAGGGTCAGGCACCGCCCGGCCTGTCAGCCGGGCGAAACGTTTGTTGGGTCAGCCCAGGGTCTTGACGTAACTGTCATCAACAACCGTATCCAGCGTGATGTGACCACCAACCAGACCTTCAGACTGGAACCAGCTCAGCTGATCCTGCAGCGAGGCGATATTCAACGCCGCGCCTTGGTTCAGCCGCATGGTGCCGTTGATGATCGACTTGGAGGCTTTCTCCAGCGGTTTGTCGGCGTAAACATAGGTGTGGATCAGATCAACCATCGCGGCGACGCCGTCATCGCCGTGCGCATGGTCGATCATGGTGGCGTTGTAATCCGCAACACCCTTGGAGAAACCCGCCAGGAAATCGCCGGTCATGCCGCGCTCATCCGCAGCATTCTTGGCCGAGGTGAACACCGTGGTGACCTGATAGTCGGGGATAACGTCCGACACATTGCCGATGATATGCACTTTGCCCGATCCGGCCAGCGGCTTGGCGATATGTGGTACAATCGACCAAGCGTCGATCTGACCCGACTTCAGCGCGCCGATGATGGCGCCAACCTTATGCAATGGCTTGAAGGACATCGAGATGCCCTCTTTCTGCGCCAGTTTGGAGCCCATGTAATGGAACGACGAACCAGCAGTGGTGATGCCATAGCTTTTGCCATCCAGCATYGCYGGGSTGGTCACGCCYGCCTGGARCGCRGCGTCTGASACSAGGTATTTYTGMCCRTCAATGCCGGCTTCTTCGGACAGCGCGCCGCCGATGATCTTGACYGCGCCTTTGTCGGCCAGCGACACCAAGCCACCGGACATGGCGGTCACGGCATAATCCACATCACCCGAGGCAATCGCCACCGCCATCGGGGTCGCGGCCTGAAAGAACTTCAGCTCGACGTCCAGGCCGGCCTCTTTGAAATAGTTGCGTTGCAGCGCGATAAAACTGGCCGAGTGGCTGGTAAAGCGCAGCGCACCGACGGTGATTTTGCGCCCCTGCGACAGCGCCGGAGTAGACAGCCCAGCGGCGGCAATTGTGCCACCCACCAGGGCCAATGCCTTGCGGCGGTTCAATGTCATCATGATTGTCTCTCCCAAAATGGTCATCCCTGACCTCGACCTTCTGATGGGTCGGCAGCGTAAGTGATGCGCATTTCTCAACTGACCCGGTAACGGAGTCAATCCAAGGGTTTTGGGGAATGTATTAGAGTTGGTGTCTCATCACGAGGCGTGCGGTTTGCGCACTTTTTGCGCATGGTCGATAGACCGGGCAGCGCCTGAGCTTATTGTTTTATGTAGGTCATGCAGAAAAACCGGAGAAGGGTCAGAAAACCTCTAGTCGCGCAGTTCATCCGGGGTCACACCCCAGAGCTTTTGCTTGGGAGCCCAACCGCGATACCCGCCAGCTGAAATGCGGCACCAATTCTGCGAGCAGGGGCCAAGCCGGGCCACCACACCCAGCTCAAAGGCGGCGGTGATTGGTGCGCTTTCATTGGGCTGGGCCCGCACCGTCAACATGTCTTCTTCGATCAGCACGGTGCGGGTGCCCGACAACAGCGCATAATGCACCCAGCCGCCAACCCCATCGCGGTCGCGGACCCGGCGCCAATGGCCATATTCTGCGGTGATTTCCAACGGCATGTGGCGGCGCTTGAACACCCAGTCGATGCGATGCGTCAGCGACGGGCCACGCCGCACGTTGCCTTCAGAGGCCTTCATTGAGACATAGCGCGGCAGCGGCAGATTGGTCACCGGCCCGCGGACCTGTTCTGACGCTGGATTGTCGGCCATTAGCGATGCGGTGGAGGCCAGCAGCACGCAAAGCGCAACCGCCAAAGGCCGCAATCTTGAAACCGAAACTGTCACTGCCTGCTCGCCTTTTGTTATCGTGGCCTGTTTTTCACCCCGCCCGAGCATTTCTCTTGCCGTTGCCTCTGCCGGGTCTCCCCGCGGGCTGGTTCCAGAAAACTGCGTCACTTGGCGTCGATGGGGCGCAAGGGTTCTTGTGCCCTCTGCCATCCTACGCCACGATGACACAGAGCAGGCCAAATTGAAAAGCTATAGGAGTGGGCAAGTGGCAAGAGAACGTCTGAGTGTTGTCGTAACGCGACGGTTGCCAGAACCGGTCGAGACCCGGTTGAGCGAATTGTTTGATGTCACTCTGCGGACTGAGGATAGCCCGCTTAGTCGTGCCCAATTGGTAGAGTTGATGGCGCAGGCGGATGTCTTGGTGCCGACCGTTACAGATACTATTGATGCCCGGCTGTTGGGGCAGGCGGGGGAGCGGCTGAAATTGATTGCCAATTATGGCGCAGGCGTGGATCACATCGACGTTTCCACCGCCCGTCAGCGCGGCATTCTGGTGTCCAATACCCCCGGTGTGCTGACCGATGACACCGCTGATATGACCATGGCGCTGATCATGGCGGTGGTGCGCCGCATCCCCGAAGGTCTGGCGATCATGCAAAAAGGCGATTGGCAGGGCTGGGCCCCTACTGCCCTACTGGGCGGACGCATGGCGGGACGTCGTCTGGGCATCCTGGGCATGGGCAGCATCGGTCAGGCCGTTGCCCGCCGCGCTGTCGCCTTTGGCATGCAGATTCATTACCACAACCGTCGCCGTCTGCGCAGCGAGACCGAGGCAGAGTTGCAGGCAACCTATTGGGACAGTCTCGACCAGATGGTGGCACGAATGGATGTGATTTCGATCAACTGCCCGTCGACGCCCTCGACCTTTCACCTGATGAACGCCCGCCGGTTGAAGCTGATGAAACCGGATGCGGTGATTGTGAACACCTCACGCGGTGAGGTGATCGACGAGATGGCGCTGACCCGGATGCTGCGCGCGGGCGAGATTGCCGGCGCTGGGCTGGACGTTTATGAACATGGCACCAACATCAATCCACGTCTGCGCGAACAGCCCAATGTGGTGCTGCTGCCGCATATGGGATCGGCCACTGTCGAAGGGCGGATCGAGATGGGTGAAAAAGTGCTGTTGAACATCAAGACATTTGAAGACGGCCACCGACCACCGGATCAGGTGGTGCCGTCGATGCTCTAGACGGGAGAGGCAGGATGCGCGCATTTGTGGCGATTGATCTGCCCGAGGAGGTGACCGATGCGCTGTCAGACCTGACCTCGGTGCTGCCCGTTGGTAGATCCGTCCCCGATGACAATCTGCATCTCACCCTGGCGTTTCTGGGCGAGCAGACAGAGGATCAGCTGGAACAGTTGCACCAGGCGCTGGAGATCATACAGGTTCAAGCGTTTGATCTGGGTTTCGACGGGCTTGGGAGCTTTGGGGGCGATGCAACCAAGATCCTGTTTGCCCGCATTGCAGATAGCCAGGCGCTGACCGATCTGCACCGGAAATTGCGCCGCGCGGCACATCGCGCCGGGATTATCCTGCCCCGAGAACGCTACAGGCCCCATGTTACACTGGCCCGGTTTGGCCGTGGCCAACAGTGGCGGGATGCCGAGCGTCTGCAGGGGTTTATCGCCACCCATGCCTCTGTCACTTTGCCCCCATTTTCTGTTGGTGGGTTTTCCTTGTTTCAGTCAACCCTGCACCCTGATGGGGCTATTCACCAGCGATTGGCCGATTATGGATTTGGACCCCAAGTGGAGTAATTAGTCCACTCAAGATCCGAGTGCTTAGGTCAGGCGCGGCGCGGCCTATCGACCGGGCTCAAGTGCCAATAGTGGTTCAGTTCTTTGTCAGATGGATCTAGGCTCCCCCTATTCGATTTGTTTGGAGGTTATTATGCGTCACGTATTTCTAGCTCTGCTGGCCAGTACAGCACTGGTATCTCAAGCTTATTCTCAACAGGCGGCGGACGCCGTCGCCCCCGAAGCTGCAACAACAGGCGGGTTTGAAGCCTTATCACCTGCGGTGGAGGCATCCCTTCAAGCCAAACGGGCAGGCCAACCAGTGGAGTCCGAAAACTGGATGATCGCCGCCGCCAACCCTCACGCGGTTGAGGCCGGGGCCGAGATCCTGCGTGCAGGTGGCTCGGCAGCAGATGCCATGGTGGCGGTGCAAACCGTGTTGGGGCTGGTTGAACCGCAGTCCTCGGGGTTGGGCGGCGGTGCCTTTCTGGTCTGGTTTGACGCGGCAAGCGGTAAACTGACCACGCTGGATGGCCGTGAAACCGCGCCTCTGGCCGCCACACCAACCCTGTTTCAGGACGAGAATGGCGAACCGCTAAAGTTCTTTGATGCGGTGGTGGGAGGCCGCTCAGTGGGCACCCCCGGCACCCCTGCACTGATGGCTGAGGCACACCGCCGCTGGGGCCGCGCGCCCTGGCCCTCACTGTTTGAGGCCGGGATCAAAATGGCCAAGGATGGCTTTACCGTATCGCCGCGCTTGGCCGGGTTGATTGAAGGCGATGCTGATCGGCTGTCGCGCTTCCCCACCACCGCCGAGTATTTCCTCCCCGGTGGCACGGCACTGAAAGCGGGCGATGTGCGGGTCAACGCAGAGTACGCCCAGACCTTACGCAGCCTGGCCGGGCGGGGGATGGATGGGTTCTACACCGGCCCAATTGCCGCCGACGTGGTGCGAACGGTGACCCAGGCAGCGGGCAACCCCGGTGTGCTGTCGGCGATGGATTTGGCGCTGTACCAGATCAAGGAGCGCGCCCCCGTCTGCGTCACCTACCGCGCCTTTGAGGTTTGCGGCATGGGGCCGCCATCCTCGGGTGCTCTAACCGTCGGGCAGATCCTGGGCATGTTGGGACAGTACGATCTGGCGGCGCTGGGCGCTGACAATCCGCAGAGCTGGCGGCTGATTGGCGATGCCTCGCGGCTCGCCTTTGCCGACCGGGGCCGCTTTATGGCCGACAGTGACTATGTGCCGATGCCAACCCAAGGGCTGATTGCACCCGAATACCTAGCGCAACGGGCGGCCCTGTTGGGCGGCGAGGTTGCATTGCCCGAAGTGGCACCGGGATCACCCGAGTTCGACCATGCCCTGTGGGCTGATGGCGAGGCGATTGAGCTGCCCTCAACCTCGCATATCTCGATTGTCGACCAATATGGCAACGTGTTGTCGATGACCACAACGGTTGAAAACGCCTTTGGCTCACGGCTGATGGTGCGCGGGTTTTTGTTGAACAACGAGCTGACCGATTTCTCGTTCCGCAGCCACCGCGACGGGGTGCCAATTGCCAATSGGATGGAGCCGGGCAAGCGTCCACGCTCGTCGATGGCACCGACCATTGTGATGCAGGCGGGCAAGCCGGTGCTGGCCATTGGCTCACCTGGAGGCAGCCGGATCATTGGCTATGTCGCCACCTCGATCATTGCCTGGGTGGATTGGGGCATGGACGTGCAACAGGCGGTSTCYTTGCCSCATGCGGTGAACCGSTTTGGCACCTATGACCTGGAGGAGGGTACCGCGGCGGCAGAGATGGAGACCGCGCTGAGCGAAATGGGCTATGAGGTAAAGCTGCGTGGGCTCAATTCAGGCCTGCATGCGATTGAAATTGGCGATCATCTGAGCGGTGCCGCTGATCCACGCCGCGAAGGCATTGCACTGGGGGAGTGAACTTACTTCCGGTTTGGCCCGGCCGGTTGGCCGGGCGCGACCCTCTGTTTTTATGGCAGGTCTTGCCGATTAAAAAAGCGCGGTTCTATTGAACCTCCCCGGGCAAACTGACACCATGACACCATATTGAAAACAGGGAGCTAATTATGGTGCAAGCTACGTCACTGCCGCGCAACGAGGCTGGCATCAAAGCCGCCATCGGTGTGCTGAAACAGCTTTTCGGCGACCGCTTGCAAACCGGCGAGGCGATCCGCGAGCAGCATGGCCACACCACCACCTGGATCGAGAACCAGATGCCCGACGCGGTGGTGTTCCCGGACGATACCAACGAAGTTTCGCAGATCGTCAAGACCTGCGCTGAATATGGTGTTCCGATCATTCCTTTCGGCACCGGCACCTCGCTTGAGGGCCACGTCAACGCCCCCGCAGGCGGCATTTCGGTGGACACCAGCCATATGAACAAGATCCTGGTGGTGCATGCCGAAGATCTGGATGTTGTGGTGCAGCCGGGGGTCACTCGCGAGCAGCTCAATACTTTCCTGCGCGACAAGGGCCTGTTCTTTCCCATCGATCCCGGCGCCAATGCCTCGCTCGGCGGCATGGCGGCAACCCGCGCCTCGGGCACCAATGCGGTGCGTTATGGCACCATGAAAGACAACGTCTTGGCGCTGGAAGTGGTGATGGCCGACGGCGGCGTGATCCGCACAGCGCAACGGGCCAAGAAATCCTCGGCCGGCTATGACATGACCCGCCTGATGGTCGGCTCCGAAGGCACCCTGGGCCTGATCACCGAGATCACCCTGAAACTGCAGGGCATCCCCGAGGCAATCAGCTCGTCCCGCTGCTCGTTCCGCAGCGTCGATGACGCCTGCCGTGCGGTGATGATGACCATCCAGTATGGCATCCCGGTGGCCCGGATCGAACTGCTGGACGAGATGAGCGTCAAGGCGGCCAATGCCTATTCCAAACTGGAGTTGCCGGAAACACCACTGCTGCTGCTCGAATTTCACGGCTCCGAGGCCAGCGTCGCTGAGCAGGCCGAGACCTTCAGCTCGATTGCCGAGGAGTTTGGCGGCTTTGATATCGCCACCACCTCGACCACCGAAGAGCGCAACAAACTGTGGCAGGCCCGTCACGACATGTATTGGGCCGGGCTGCAAATCCGCCCCGGTGCCAAAGGCATCACCACCGATGTCTGTGTGCCAATCTCGCGGCTGGCGGAATGTGTCGGYGCSGCACAGGAAAAGGCCGCTGCCCTGGGGCTGATTTCAACAATTGTTGGCCACGTGGGCGACGGCAATTTCCATGCGCTGCTGTTGGTCGATATGGACGATGCCGAGGAGTGTTCCCGCGCAGCCGACTTCGTGAGCTGGCTCAACCATTTGGCCATTTCGATGGATGGGACCTGCAGCGGCGAACATGGCATCGGCCAGGGCAAGCGCCCCTATCTCAAGGCGGAGCTGGGCGAGACCACCCGCTATATGGCGGCCATTAAAGTGGCGCTGGACCCCGATAATATCATGAATCCAGGTAAGATCCTGATTGATTGATAGGTGGTCTGCGGTTGATGTGACCAACCCGGACCCGACCCGTGTCCCTTGCGGCGCGGGTCGGGTTGCTGTCAAAGCGCAGAATGATCTAACCCCAGCGTTGCCGTGGACCGCGCGCCCCTGCAGGATCATCTCAATCCTTTAGGGTCACACTGCGCCCTGATCGCGATCATCGCCGGGCCTGACACGCTTGGCACAGGAAACAGGGCCTCGGGTTGCGCCGGGGCGCATATGAACTGGTTCTCTGCACTGGGCTAACCCCCAGTCTGCCTCCGCATTGGTGGCGCCGCCATTTCTTCCATCTCCACAGTGGGATACGCAGCCCGGCTTACAGTTTCACATCCAATCCAACGCCGCCAGGGAGAACCCTGGTGGGCGACAGAGGTGCGCCGGTATAGAAGAAACCTTGCCTATGCCCCAATACTGCCGGATTTTTCACGTTTACAAAGGCTTGGGGTTTTGCCCCTCAGCACCGCGCCTTTAGGGAGAATCCGGATGGCTTTTTTACCAAATATCGGCTTCGCCGTCCTGTGCGGAATTGTTCTTCTGGGAGCTGACTATGGCCAGCAATCGCGCCAGGCGCAAATCCCGTTTGGGCAGATGAGCCTGAAACAATATGGCCAGGTTTTCAGCAGTCGGTTCGACCTGTTGGACAGTCGTTCAAAAATTGCCATGGCAACCACTATGRCGCCGACCAGGGACGAGGCTTCCATCGACCCGAACGTATCGCAGTTGATTGCTGACCCAGCTGAACGCCAAGACAGGATCGGTGTACGTGTCAACAAAGGGCTCACTCACAGCGAGGTTGGCGGCGGCTGCGTGCGACGTGGCAATATCCTGAACTGCTAGGGCCTCCTTCAAGTCGCCTGTCTCTTCTGGCGTGCAGATCTGAAGGCCATGCCTGCCTGCTTCAGGCAAATTCCTCCGCGCTTCCTTTTTTGCCAAAAACACTCAGATCTCARCGGTCCCTGCGGAAAATATACCGATGAATGGCCCCCGAGGTCGGTTTTGCAGGTTTATACGTCGGATGGACTTCGCGCATTGCGCTTGGCTTGGGCATAACCTTGCCCAAGCGAGTCATATTTGTCGGAGAACGGGCGTCATGAAAACCCAAGTCAAAGCATTGGTCATCGGCGGCGGTGCCGTTGGTACCTCGATTGCCTATCACCTGGCCAAAGCAGGCTGGGACGATGTCATGCTGCTGGAGCGCGACGAGCTGACTAGCGGCTCGACCTGGCACGCGGCTGGCCTGTTGCCGCTGTTCAACATGTCTTATGCCACCACCCATATCCACAAATACTCGGTCGAGTTCTACAAGTCGCTGGAAGAAGAAACCGGCCTGAACGCTGGGTTTGCGGTGGTCGGAAATCTGCGCATGGCGCAGACGGACGAACGGATGGACGAATATAAGCTCTACGCTTCGACCGCGGAAACCTGCGGCGTGCCCTATGAGTGGCTCACCCCGGACGAAATCAAATCGCGTTGGCCACTGATCAAGACCGATGATCTGAAGGGCGCGATCTATCACAGCACCGATGGCTACATTAACCCGGCTGATATGACCCAGGCGATGGCCAAAGGGGCCCGTCAGCGCGGTGTCGAGATCGTGCGCAAGATGCAGGCCGATGCGGTTCACTGGACCGGCACCCACTGGGAAGTCACCTGCACCAAAATGGTTGAGCAGGGCGGCAATCTGGTGCCCTCGGACGAGCAGGTGGTGATCACTGCCGAGCACGTAGTCACCGCCTCAGGCAACCACGCACAGCGCACCGCCAAGATGCTGGGCATCAAAATACCTGCGATCCCGGTTGAACACCAGTTCATCGTCATGGACCAGGACCCCGAACTGGTCAAATACCGCGAGGCAGGCAATCCCGAACACCCGGTGATCCGCGACGCCGATGCGCAGTCTTATGTGCGCGAAGAACGCGGCGGCTGGATTTTAGGGGTCTATGAAAAACACGCGCCGGCCTGTTTTGAGCACGGCGTACCGGACAGTTTCCGCGCCGATCTGTTCCCGCTGGCCCTGGACCGCATCGAAACCCAATACATGGCGATGATTGATCGCATTCCCTCCTGTGAAGAATCCGGTCTCAAGGACGATTTCAACGGCCCGATCTGCTACACGCCCGACGGCAACCCGCTGGTGGGGCCGGCACCTGGTCTGCGCAACATGTGGCTGGCCGAGGGCTTCTCGTTTGGCATCACTGCTGCGGGCGGCACCGGCTATTATCTGGCGCAGATGATGGTCGACGGCGAAGCCGAGATCGACATGGCAAGTCTGGACCCCAAACGCTATTCCTCCAGCTGGATGACCACCGAATTTGCCGCCCGCAAGAACGAAGAATGCTATGAGCACGTCTATGTGCTGCACCACCCGGACGAAGAACGCCCCGCCGCCCGTGGCCTGCGCACCTCGCCAGCCTATGACCGCCAAAAAGAGCGCGGCGCGCAATTTGGCTGGGTTAATGGCTGGGAACGTCCGAACTATTACGCCCCCCTTGGCTTCAACGATGCCGAGGCCCGCAGTTTCCGTCGCGGTGGCTGGTGGAAATATGTGGTCGAAGAAGCCAAAGCAATCCGCGAAGGTGTTGGCCTGGTCGACGCCACCGCCTTTACCAAACACGTGGTCAAGGGGCCCGGGGCCACTCAGTTCCTCGATTGGTTCACCTGTAACAAACTGCCCAAGATCGGCCGCATCAACCTGACCTATGCGCTGACCAGTTTTGGCACCACCCGCACCGAATACACCATCGTGCGCAATAGCGAGAACAGCTATTATCTGGTGTCGGCAGGCGCCTGGACCGAGTACGACGCCGACTTCCTGCGCAAGGCCGCCGAAGATAAGATGGCAGAGTTTGGCTATATTGAGATCCAGGATGTCACCACCCAGTGGGGCGTCTTTGCCATCGCCGGCCCCAAGTCGCGCGACGTGCTGAAAGAGGTGATCGTTGATGCCGACCCAGACACTGCTCTAAGCAACAAACGCTTCCCTTGGCTGTCGGCGCGCCAGATCGAACTGGGCATGTGCCCGGTGAATGCGATCCGGGTGGCCTATACTGGCGAGTTGGGCTGGGAGCTGCACCACCCGATTGAGATGCAGAACTACCTGTTCGACCTGCTCGAGAAGGCCGGTGAGAAACACGGCATGAAACTGGTCGGGGCCCGCGCTCAGAACTGGTTGCGCCTGGAGAAAAGCTATCGCGCCTTCGGCACCGAGTTGGGCCGCGATGCCACCCCGGTCGAGGCCGACCTGCCACGCTTTATCGACCTGTCAAAAGACTTCCACGGCAAAGACGCCATGGTCGAGACCGGGGTGCGGGTGAAATGCTGTACTCTGCTGATTGACGGGCCCGAAGATGCCGATCCCTGGGGCCGCGAAGTGCTGTACACGCCCGAAGGCGAACGGGTGGGTCGTCTGACCTCGGGTGGCTATTCGGTGGCTTTTGAGAAAAGCATCGGCATGGGSTATGTCAAACCCGAACAGGCGGTGCCGGGCACCAAGCTGAAGGTMAAGATCATGGATCAGCTRTGGGACGCCGAGGTGACGGCAGACAGCCCGTACGATCCCAAAAACGTAACCATCCGCGTCACCGGCTGACGAGGTTTCAGGCGATGATCCTCTGAGGCCAGAGGCTCCCGCCCGTCACCCTCAGATTGAAAATCTGAGAGGTYCCGTTGGGCCAGGCAGGCCGCGCCTTTGGCGCGGCCT
>NVUP01000037.1 GCA_002401945.1 Paracoccaceae bacterium | reverse complement strand
TTTGGGAAGCAAGTCGCCCTTGCAAGCGATGAAAGACTGGCACAAGTTCAAGCCAGACCTGTTCAAGAAACAGCCATACTACCTGCCGGGATGTGACAGATAGGAATGACACAGGGCCAAGCGAACTGGCTTAATAGCCTTTGCGTCCCTTATGATCACGCTTCATCGACTTGATCATCTTGCCAAGACCTTTGTCGCGACGACGGGATTGCGCCAGGTTTTCGGTGTTTCGCTCTTCATCGCGGTGCAGTTTTTGCCATCTCTCGAAGCGGTCCCGTTCCACCGTGCCAGCCTTAACTGCGGCACGTACCGCACATCCGGGTTCACCACTGTGGGCACAATCGCTAAAACGGCAGCCCTGTGCAACTTCGGTCAGGTCGTAAAAGACTTCCTCGACCGCTTCGTCGGCGTCTTTGATCCGCAGGGCGCGCATTCCGGGGGTGTCGATCAGCCAGCCGCCGTGCACCATTCTGCGCAGGTAGCGCGCCGTGGTGGTGTGGCGACCTTTGGAATCGACCTCGCGGACCTCGCGGACGGCATCGGTGCTGCCGGTCAGCCCGTTGGTCAGGGTTGTCTTGCCAACCCCGGACGACCCCACAAGTGCTGCAGTCTGACCGGGAGAAACCAAGGATAGCAGTTGTTTTAGGTCGTCAGGGTCTTTGGCATCCAGCGTCAGCACGGTCAGCGAGGGCGACAGGGATTGGGCCTTGGCGCGATACTCGGCGGCATCTTCGCAGACATCCGCCTTGGTCAGCACCACCACTGGCACACAGCCAGCCTGATGCGCCAGCGCCAGATAACGCTCCAGCCGGGCCAGGTTGAAATCCTCGTTGCAGGAGGTGGTGATGAACAGCACATCGACATTGGCGGCGATAAGCTGCACGCGGGCGTCGGTTCCAGCGGCGCGGCGGCTTAACTCGGTCTGGCGCTCTAGTCGTTTGCAGACCTGAGACGCCTCATTGACCAAAATCCAGTCACCAACCGCAAATTCACCGGTGAGGCGGTCGGGCAGCACCGGAATTTCGCCGTCGGGCGACAGGCCGGTAAGGCGGTCGCGGTGAACGGCCGAGACGCGAAACCGGGTCAGCTCGCCGTCGTCGCTGTCTTGCTGAGATTGAAAGAAGTCAGACCATCCGAGGTCAGTATAGGTAAGAGTCATGGCTCTGCCTGTAATTGAACATGAAAAGACCCAAGCGATGGCAGCGGCGCATCACAACGGGAAAGGTGTTCAGGCAGGGAAACGGCCCTAGGCCGGATCAGGAGTGCGCTGCCCGAAGGGTCGATACTGCTACAATCATCAGGCCCTCCATTCAGGCTGTAGGAGCACTGCTCCGAGGGATGCAGGCCTGTGCAACAGGCGCTGTGTAAAGTGAGAGGCTGGACATCGACCCAAGCGGGGCTCGTTGTGGCTGCTTCCTTCCGGATSTGACCAGGTTGGCGAGGCGCTCGCCCGCGCCAACCTCTCGAATCCCGATATAGGCGGCTGGGGGGCGAAAGACAAGGCGCGCGTGGTTAGATCACAACGGAAGCCGTAGCAGCAGGAAACCATCAGAGGTCAGTTCAGGTGGGGCAAGGTCCAGATGAGCCAATTCGTGCAGATGTGGCTGTGCTGCCGGGCCGGTAAAGGCAAGGACTTCGGTTCCCGGCAAGCTTGCCAGGCGCCAGGGAGGTGGTGCCGTTGCCAGAGGGTCAACCGGCAGGATGCCGTTCAGATAATCGTAAATCACATGTTGAATGGGCAATCGGGGCAGGGACAGAGCTGCGGCGCGCTGCACCATGGTGAAATTACCGCCTCCGGCGACCCGATGGCTGTTGACCGCCACCATAAACTGCTGATCCGGGTCTAGCGGCTGCCCGTGCCAGCAAGGATTGCAGATCCGATGGGCGTCGCTATCAGCCAAGTGGCCCGACGCATGAAAGCGGGCAGGGGCAGACAGGTCCATTTGATAGTCCAGCCCATGCAGCACATCAAAGTTGTGCCCGGCCCGGTCGGGGTTGACTAGCGCGGTGTCACACGATCCTGGGTCCACCTGATTGAACAGGCCAGCCGACATTTCCAACCACTCTAGCACCTGTGCGCCCGACAGGGTGACGGCGTTCAATTGGTTGGGGAAGACATGCAAATCCGCCACATGGCGACGGCACAGCGGTCCGGCTGCGACATCTGTATAGAAAGTGGGACCAGAGCGGGCGCCAAATTTGCAGGGCGATACCGCAGACAGAAGCGGCAGCTTGCTCTCGGCACTGTCTTTCAGCAAGGGGCGCAGCGCCGCCGCTTGGGCGCTGGCGACCAGCGCCAGAGCGCGGTCGGGGGCAAAAAACGCAAAAAAGGAGTGCAGCGATTGCGGGCTATGGCCAACTGGCTGGCTCATCCAGTCAAGCGTGGCGCTGTGGTCCTTTGCCAGGGCCGAGACCAGGGCGGCGTCTTCGGCCACCAGTGGCCTCAACTCTCCACTGATRTTGCGTTGGGCGATGGCCCGTAACCCGCAATCCCAACCGTCAAGCGTCCAGCCGTCGGGGCCGTGACTTAGGTGAAGATCAATCACTCCCAGATGCGAGCCAAGGGCCCCTGGCATCACCACCGGTTTGGCAAAAGGAACGGCAGGATCGGGCAGTTGTAAATGCGTGTGACCACCGATCAGGGCGTCAATGTCAGTGATCTGCACCAAGCGTTGCAGTGCATTTTCGGCGTCGGCAGGGTCTGCGTCCTGCCCAAGACCGGTGTGGGCCAGHGCDATGACCAGRTCACAACCCGCRGCRCGCADDGCRGCGCTDGTGGTGCGGGCVGCTTGCACCATGTCTTCAACTTGAACGTGGCCTTTTAGCAGATGCGCGTCCCACTGCAGGGTCTGCACCGGCAGCACAGACAGCAGGCCGATTTTGATGGATGGTGCCTCGGGGCAGGCCGGAATCTGGCGCTCCAGCACGACAGAGGCAACAAACGGCAGCTTGGTATCAGGATTAAGCGCGGTCATGTTTGAGCAGATCACCGGGCAGGGCGCATCCCGCAAGGCGCGCTCCAGTGCCTTCAGTCCGTAGTTGAAGTCATGATTGCCCAGGCCAATGGTATCATATCCCAGTACCCGAAAGGCCTGCATCAAGGGATGCGGAGCCGCGTTGATCGGCAACTCTCCTAGCGGCGTGCCCTGCAACCCATCGCCATTGTCCAGCAGCAGYGNWTKSGKCGCCTNYKKCNGCGGCCTCGCTGCGGGCCTGTGCTATTAAAGTGGCGGTGCGTGACAGGCCAATGCCGACATCCGCCCGGTCGCCAAAATAGTCATGCCCCAGCAGGTTCATGTGCAGATCGCTCGAGGCCAGCACACGCAGAGAGCCCCGATGGTCTGGGTTGGGGGAGACGGTTTTTGTCACTGTTCGATACGCCTGACGCCTGTCTTGTTCTTGTCGCCCCATTTTGAGGGCGTTCTTTCATGTGTTGAAACCAACGATCCGGGGCGCTGCCCAGCCATATTTACAAACATGTTAAAACAAACTGCCGATACGCCATTCCCGAGAGGTTGCTCCTCAGGGTTCTAGCTTGGACTTTGAGATCTATGTGTGGCAGTCCATAGGCAAGCGTGCAAGGTGCGACACTTAAAGATGCACACAAAAAACACGTGTGATGAGTTTTGAGGTGGGCTAACTGCGCGATGGATGTGGCGGTGTTGGGTCAGGATGCAAGGAGCGCAGGGTGAAGCGAGCAGAACAGGTGACCTTTGGCGGCGGTGGGCTGGACCGGGCGGCGCATCTCCGTGGCGATACGGAGGCTTTGACTGCGGCTTGGGCCGATCCAAGCGCAGCGGTGGTGCTGATATGGCAGGGAAAGCCGCTGTCGCGGCACAGCGGTCGTGGATCGTCTCCGGATCAGTTGGCACTGATCAAGACAGATCACCCGCTGGCCGTTGCGCGTCAGGATCAATCAATTTTTCTGGGGCTGGCCCCGGATGGGTCCCCACAGTTCGCTTGCGATATCAGCGATTGGCAGCCGGATGCACTGGACCAGGCCCTGCTGGCCAGTTTTGCCGATGCCAGTGAACAGCAGCACCCGGATTTGCCCACGGGTGATGTGTTCACCGAGTTGCGCCGGATGATGGCCTTTTTGACTCCGCTGGAGGCAGAGCTGGCGGCAACTGCTAATGCGGTGTTGTCTTGGCATAAGAGCCATCAGTTTTGCGCGTGTTGTGGTCAACCCAGCCAGGTCACTCAGGCTGGATGGCAACGCAATTGCACCGCCTGTAATACGTCGCATTTCCCGCGCACCGATCCGGTGGTGATCATGTTGATCACCCATGGTGACGCGGTTCTGATGGGGCGCTCTCCGGGGTGGCCCGAGGGCATGTATTCACTGTTGGCTGGATTTGTTGAACCGGGTGAAACGCTGGAGGCCGCAGTGCGCCGCGAGGTGTTCGAAGAGGCTGGCGTGCGGGTTGGCGCGGTGTCTTACCTGTCGAGCCAACCCTGGCCGTTCCCGATGTCGCTGATGTTTGGCTGTGCCGGGGTGGCTTTGGGCCGTGACTTGACCATTGATCACTCCGAGATCGAAGACGCGCTATGGGTCAGTCGCGCCGATATGATGACGGTGTTTGCCGGTGAGCATCCCGGGATCAAGCCCGCCCGAAAAGGTGCAATTGCGCATTTCTTGTTGCAGAACTGGCTTGCGGATACGCTGGATTGAAGAGAGTAATGGCGATACATCCAATGTGTTTAGATGGATAAGACGTGATGGGGACACTATGAAGTTTGTGAGCAAAGAAGACATCGAAGCCCCAATAGCCGAGGTATTCTCGGTGCTGAGCGAATTCGAGAGCTTTGAGCGCTCGGCTATTCGCCGCGGTGTCGAAGTGCAGCGAATGGGGGATGTTGCTGCCCCTGACAGTGGTTTGGCCTGGGATGTACAGTTTTCATTTCGCGGCAAGACCCGGGATATACATCTGATCCTTTCAGACTATGAACCGGTAACCGGTCTGCGCCTGACTGCCGACGGAGGTGGCATCGAGGGTGGCCTAGAGGTTGAATTGTTGGCGCTGTCCCCTCGTCGCACTCGAATGGTGGTGACGCTAGAGCTGAAGCCTCGGACGTTGCCTGGGCGGCTCTTGGTTCAATCCCTGAAGCTGGCCAAAACCAAACTAACCAAACGCTTTAAGCTGCGGGTGGCAGAATTTGCCAAGCTAACCGAAGAGCGGCTGAGCCGGACAGTCTGAGTAAGGGGAGGGTGCGTGCTTGCACGCACTTTCTTTCAATCTTGCAAGTGGTGGTGCGTGCAAGCAGCACCCTACGCAGGTTTTAACCGTCAAAACCTGCCGTTATCGGCCGGGAAGACGCCTAGAATTTCGATATTGGTAGTGAAATAGGCCAATTCGTCCAATGCAAGTTGGACATTGGCATCCTCAGGGTGTCCGTCGATGTCTGCGTAGAACTGTGTCGCGGTGAAGGAGCCGTCCACCATATAGCTTTCCAGCTTGGTCATGTTGACGCCATTGGTGGCAAATCCACCCATCGCCTTGTACAGCGCCGCTGGGATGTTGCGGACCTGGAATACAAAGCTGGTGATCATGCCGTGGGCGCCACGGCGGGTGATGTCGAGCTCGGGGGACATGATCACAAAACGGGTGGTGTTGTTGCCGTCATCCTCAATATGGYGGGCCAGCACGGTTAGCCCATAGATCTCGCCGGCTAACTCGCTGGCCAGGGCGGCGTGCTGGATGTCGCCGCGCTCAGAAACCTCGCGGGCGGCGCGGGCGTTGTCGGGGCTGACCCGGCCGCGAATGCCGTGCTGGCGCAGGAAACTGGCACATTGCGGCAGCAGGACAAGGTGCGAATGGGCCTGTTGGATGTCGCCCAACGTCGCGCCGGGCACGGCCAGCAGGTTGATGTGAACCCGCACAAAGGCCTCATCGACGATATGCAGCCCGCTGTGCGGCAACAACCGGTGAATATCGGCAACCCGGCCATAGGTTGAATTCTCGACCGGCAGCATCGCTTGATCCGCCGTCCCACTGCGCACCGCCTCAATGGCATCCTCAAAGGTGCGACAGGGCAGCACTTCCATTCCGGGCCGCGCATTGCGGCAGGCCTCGTGGCTGTAAGAGCCCAGCTCTCCTTGAATGGCAATTTTCCCGGTCATTTAAGTGGCTTCCGTGCAAAAGATCTCTAAAAGGGCATTTCGTCGCGTTGTCTATACCTTGCCAGTTGCTAGGGGAAGCCTTAGACACCCCCTCAGTTATATGAAATGGACTCGCGATCATGATTGACACGATGACCCTTACCAAAGCGGCCGCAGCATTGTGCGGCGCGTTCCTGGTTCTCCTTCTGGGCAAATGGGCAGCAGAAGGGATTTATCACATGGAGGCTCATGGTGAGGCTTCTTATGTGATTGAGATGGAAGAGGCAGGTGAACCAGAAGACGTGGCAGAGGTTAGTTTTGAAGAACTGATGGCCTCGGCTGACATTGGCAAAGGCGCCAAGGTTTTCAAGAAATGTTCTGCTTGTCACAAGCTGGAAGACGGTAAAAATGCCACTGGCCCGTATTTGTACGGCGTGGTTGACCGCGCGGTTGGATCGGCTGCCGGGTTTGGCTATTCGTCGGCAATGTCCGGTTTCGGCGGGGAATGGACCCAACAGCGTCTGAATGACTTCCTGACCAATCCAAAGGGCTATGTCTCTGGCACGTCCATGGGCTTTTCCGGCCTGAAGAAACAGAACGATCGGGTCAACCTGATCGCCTATCTGGATAGCCTTGACGGGTGATCCGCCTAAACAATTAAGCCTGTAAAAAAGGGTCGTTGCGGATGCAGCGGCCCTTTTCGAATTTGCCTCATGGTTGTTGGCTTGCGGTTTGCCGCCTGTTTCAGTGCAGGACGTGTAGGGTCAATCGTCAAATGAGGTCGCGGCGGAAAATAATCACGTTATTTCAACTTGAAAGTTGCTATGCTCGGCCCTTAGCTTGTCACGAACGCCGGATCAAAATTTGGTCCAGGCATGGGAGGAACGGCAGATGAACAAACCCCGTAGCGCCGCAGGTGCCCGCGTGATTGATCACAGGTTTGGGTTGAGTGCCTTGGGGGTATTGGCGATGGGGCTGATCCTGGCGCTGGGTTTTGCGACCTTGGTGCGCGCTGAGGGCAAGATCATCATCAGCCACGGATTTTCTGAGTTTGGCGATTTGAAATACCCCGAGGGCTTTGCTCATTTTGACTATGTGAACCCGGATGCGCCGCGTGGCGGCGAGCTGTCTTATGGGGCGCAGGGCACCTTCGACAGTTTCAACCCCTATACCCGCAAGGGGCGCGGCGCGGCGCGCTCGACCGATCATTTTGAATCGCTGATGACSCCGTCRTATGATGAACCYGGRTCAGAYTAYGGGCTGGTCGCAGAAAGYCTTGAATAYCCAGAAAGTCAGGAYTGGGTGATCTTCAACATGCGCCCCGARGCGRTGTTTTCCGATGGRTCTCCTGTCACGGCCGATGACGTRGTGTTCTCKCACAATCTTCTGCTGGAYCAGGGCYTGAAATCTTATGCCGAGGCGGTGCGCAAGCGTATCCCCAAGGCCGAGGCGCTGGGCCCGCACCGGGTTAAATTCTATTTCTCGCCCGACTTTCCGCGCCGCGGGATGATCAGCCAAGTTGGGGGGACACCAATTTTCTCCAAGGCCTGGTTCGAGGCTGACCCGGAAAACCGTCGCTTGGACGAACAACGCCTGGATCCAGGAATTGGTTCGGGTCCCTATATGCTGGACAGCTATGACATCAACCGGCGCRTSRTCTAYAAACGYAATCCRRATTACTGGGGCGACRMGATCAAYGTSAACGTYGGWCGYMACAACTAYGAYASCATYCGGATWGARTAYTTTWCGGAYARTRTTGCSGCGATGGAGGSGTTCAARKCCGGYGMMTWYACCYTSCGSCAGGAAAACAATTCRAAAARCTGGGCMACRGCCTATGATTTCCCSGCTTTGCACGCGGGTAATGTGATCARGGGTGATTTCTTTGATGGCGACGTACCGGGGGCCAGTGGCTTTGTGTTCAACCTCGATCGCGCACAGTTTCAGGACATTCGGGTGCGCGCCGCCCTGCAGTTGGGGTTCAATTTTGAGTGGACCAACGAAAGCCTGCAATATGGGCTGTTCCAGCAGCGTCATTCGTTCTGGCAGGGCACCGATCTGCAAGCCAAAGGCCTGCCCGAAGGGCGCGAGTTGGAAGTGTTGCAGAGTCTTGGCGATGCTTTAGACCCTGAGATCCTGACCGCAGAAGTTATCAGCGCCCATGACTCCAGCCCGAAACGTCAAAACGACCGGCGCAACCTGCGCCGCGCGATGACGCTGCTGGATGCGGCGGGCTGGCCTGTTGGCGATGACGGTATCCGTCGCAACTCTAAGGGAGTAACCCTGAAGATCGAATTTCTGTCAGACCAGCCGACGCTGGACCGCATTATTCAGCCCTATATTGATAATCTGGTGATCATGGGGATCGACGCTTATTATAACCGGATCGACAATGCTCAATTCACCGCGCGCCGTCGCGACCGGGATTTTGATATGATGCTGGCCGGCTATCGCAGCTCGCTGCAGCCCTCAACCGGGTTGTATCAGATGTTTGGCGAAGAGGACGCGGCCTATTCGCTGTTCAACCCAACCGGGGTGCATGGTCCGGACATTCAGCCGCTGATCGACAATATAGTAGCGGCCACAACCACCGAAGAACTGCAGGCCAACACGCGGGCGCTGGACCGGGTGTTGCTGTCGAAGCGGATCATGGTGCCAACTTGGTATCTGGGGAAATATTGGGTGGCTTATTGGGACATGTATGGCTTCCCGGAGAACCTGCCGCCTTATGCGCTGGGCTTCGATGACCTGTGGTGGATCGACGGGGATCGCACCGCGGCCTTGATCTCCTCCGGCGCGTTGCGGTAGGCGCCGGGTATGGCTGCTTATATCCTCCGCCGTTTGTTGCTGGTGATCCCTACCTTGCTGGGCATCATGATAATCAACTTTGCTCTGGTGCAATTTGTCCCCGGTGGACCGGTGGAACAGATCATCGCCGAGATGCAGGGCGGTGGCGATGTGTTTGAGGCCTTTGCCGGTGGCGGCTCAGATGTCGAAATGATGCGGGACAGCGCAACTGACCGTTATGTCGGTTCGCGTGGCTTGCCCGAGGAGTTCATCAAGGAGCTGGAAGMKMWGWYMKRNTCTRGWKRWNGCMGYYGTNTGYWRCGGYTSTTYMWYATNCTRKSNAAMCTAYKYMMRRNNGGAYTTYSSCGAGAGCTATTTCCGCAAAATCGGCGTGCTGGAACTGGTGATGGAGAAAATGCCGGTGTCGATTTCTCTGGGGCTGTGGTCGACGCTGATTGCCTATATCGTGTCGATCCCACTGGGCATCCGCAAGGCGATCAAGGATGGCAGCCGGTTTGATACCTGGACCAGTGGCGCCATCATCGCCGCCTATTCCATTCCCGGCTTTCTGTTTGCCATCCTGCTGCTGGTGCTGTTTGCCGGCGGCTCATATTGGCAGTTCTTCCCATTGCGCGGTTTGACGTCGGACAATTGGGACCAGCTTAGCTGGTTTGGCAAAGTCACTGATTACGCCTGGCACATTGCACTGCCGGTGCTGGCCTCGACCATCGCCGCCTTTGCCACCATGACGCTGCTGACCAAGAACTCGTTCCTGGATGAAATCAAGAAGCAATATGTGATCACTGCCCGCGCCAAGGGGTTGTCTGAATCCGGGGTGCTGTATGGCCATGTGTTCCGCAATGCGATGCTGATTGTGATTGCTGGTTTCCCGGCGGTGTTCATTGGCGTCTTCTTCTCGGGCTCGCTGATCATCGAGACCATCTTTTCGCTCGATGGATTGGGCCGGATGGGGTTTGAGGCGGCGGTGGCGCGGGACTATCCGGTGATCTTTGGCACCCTGTTTGTGTTTGGCTTGATGAGCCTGGTGGTTGGGATCATTTCCGACCTGATGTATGTGCTGGTTGATCCGCGCATCGATTTTGAGAAGCGGGAGGGCTAGGGCGATGCGGAACTCTTTATTAACAGCTAAAGGGATGCGCCTGACCTTGGGGAGGCGAGAAGCGCCTTCCCTGGGGGAAGGTCAGGCGCGGCCCGACCTACCGGTCGGGCTGGAGTGTTCGTAGATGGCTATGTCTCCTCTCAACCAACGTCGGTGGCGCAACTTTCGCCGCAACAAGCGCGCCTTTTGGTCGATGATCATTTTCTCTGTGCTGTTTGGCCTGACGCTGTTTGCCGAATTCATCGCCAATGACAAACCAATCCTGGTCAGCTATCGCGGCGAAACCTTTGCGCCAGTGTTCAACTTCTACCCCGAAACCGCCTTTGGCGGCGACTTCCGAACCGAGGCGATCTATCGCGATCCCGAGGTCGAATGCCTGATCGTATCAGGCGGGATTGAGGGTTGTTTTGATGATCCCGACGGCATTATCGCCGAGATAGACGCAGGCACGTATCAGGCAGAAGGATTCGACGAAGGTTGGACCCTGTGGCCGCTGATCCCTTATTCTTATAACACTACCGTTGACCGCCCCGGCGCTGCGCCACTGCCGCCCAATGCGCAAAACTGGCTGGGCACCGACGACACCAAACGCGATGTACTGGCGCGGGTGATCCACGGCTTCCGGCTGTCGATCCTGTTCACCCTGATGGTGACCGGCGCGTCTTCGATACTGGGCATTCTGGCCGGCGCGGTGCAGGGCTATTTCGGCGGCTGGACCGACCTGGTGTTTCAACGGATCATCGAAATCTGGAGCGCCACGCCGCAGCTCTATGTCATCATCATCCTGTTTGCCATTCTGGGCCGCAGCTTCTGGCTGCTGGTGGGGCTGATGATCCTGTTTGGTTGGACCGGGCTAGTCGGCGTAGTGCGGGCTGAATTCCTGCGCGCGCGCAATCTGGAATATGTCCGTGCCGCCAAGGCGCTGGGCGTGGGCAATGTGACCATCATGTTCCGCCACATGCTGCCCAAYGCRATGGTGGCAACGCTGACCTTTATGCCATTTATCGTCACTGGCACCGTCGGCACCTTGGCTGGGCTCGACTTTCTTGGCTTTGGCCTGCCGCCCTCGGCGCCGTCGTTGGGAGAGCTGACGCTACAGGCCAAACAAAACCTCGAAGCCCCCTGGCTGGCCTTCACCGCGTTTTTCACCTTTGCCATCATGCTGTCGTTGCTGGTCTTCATCTTTGAAGGCGTGCGGGATGCATTTGACCCCCGAAAGACCTTTTCATGAGTGCCTTGCTGCAAGTGAACAACCTGCGTGTGTCCTTCCGTCAGGATGGCAAGACCACGATGGCGGTGCGCGGCGTGTCGTTTACAGTTGACCGGGGTGAAACCGTGGCGCTGGTGGGCGAGAGCGGCTCGGGCAAATCGGTGACCGCGCTGTCCACTGTCTCGCTGTTGGGCGATAGCGCCACAGTCGAAGGCTCGGTTCTATACGACGGTAAAGAAATGATCGGGGCTGATGCGCAGCAACTGATGGAGGTGCGTGGCAACGATATCAGCTTTATTTTCCAAGARCCGATGACCTCKYTRAACCCGCTGCATACGATTGAAAAGCAACTGGCGGAATCGCTGGCCCTGCATCAGGGGCTGGCAGGGGCGGCGGCGCGGGTGCGCATTCTGGAGCTGTTGGACAAGGTTGGTATCCGCGACGCCGCAGAGCGGCTGGATGCCTATCCGCACCAGTTGTCCGGCGGTCAGCGGCAACGCATCATGATCGCCATGGCGCTGGCCAACAAGCCCGACATCCTGATCGCGGACGAGCCAACCACGGCGCTGGACGTGACCATTCAGGCGCAGATTCTCGATTTGCTGGGCGAGCTGAAGGCCAGCGAAGGCATGGGGCTGCTGTTCATCACCCATGATCTGAACATCGTGCGCCGCATCGCCGACAAGGTCTGTGTGATGAAGGATGGCGAGATTGTTGAAATGGGGCCAACGGTTGATATTTTTTCCAACCCGCAGCACCCCTATACGCAGATGTTGCTGGCGGCTGAACCTACCGGCCGTCCTGAACCAGTGCCCGAAAATGCACCAGAGTTGATCCGCACCGATGGTCTAAAAGTCTGGTTCCCGATCCAGCGCGGCTTGCTGAAGCGCACCGTTGGCCACATCAAAGCGGTCAACCCCAGCTCGATTGCGGTGCGCGCCGGTGAGACGCTGGGCATTGTCGGTGAAAGCGGCTCTGGCAAGACCACGATGGCGCTGGCAGTGATGCGGCTGATTGCCTCCGAGGGCGGGGTGAGCTTTCAGGGCAATGACCTGCGTAAATGCTCGACCCGCGACCTGCGCAAGCTGCGCAAGGATATGCAGATCGTGTTTCAGGATCCCTTTGGCTCGCTGTCGCCCCGGATGACCTGTTCGCAGATCATCGCTGAGGGAGTCGCGATACATAAAATTGAACCGGGCCGAGACCCACGCGATCTGGTGGCCGAGGTGATGAGTGAGGTGGGGTTGGACCCGGCGGCGATGGATCGCTATCCACATGAGTTCTCGGGGGGGCAACGTCAACGCATCGCCATCGCCCGAGCCATGGTGCTACGTCCCAAACTGGTGGTTCTGGACGAGCCGACTTCGGCGCTGGATATGACCGTGCAGGTGCAGATTGTCGACCTGCTGCGCGATCTGCAGCGCCGCCACGGGCTGGGTTATCTGTTCATCTCCCACGATCTGAACGTGGTGCGCGCCATGTCGCACAGGGTGCTGGTGATGAAGCAGGGTGATGTGGTGGAAAGTGGGAACGTCGAGGACGTCTTTACCAACCCACAGCACGAATATACCCGTACGTTGCTGGCCGCCGCTGGGTGACGATAGGGACCCGGAATTTTTGAAAATTCCGACTAAATTTCTGCGCAGAAATTTATTCCCCCTCGGCGGGTATGGATCAGATCGCTGAGGAATGTCCTGCCTTGCTAAGATCATATGCGTCGAAACTGCGGGCGATCATCCGGGTTAGCGGCCGGGCATTTTTGGGAATATACAGCCTATCTGGAAGGATCTGCAGCATATCCGGGAACTGGGTTGCTGCGTTTTGGAACATCGCGTGTAAGTCAGCCGCAGAGATGTCGAATTCGGCCAGAATTTTCGCCGACTCGATGCGAAAATCGCACATTAAGGCTTCGATCAGCCGGGCACGTAGCTTGTCCTCACCCTGGAATACATGTCCTCGGGCAGTGGAAAACACGCCCTCGCGGATCGCCTTGGTATGGACCGAAGTAGCGCCTGCATTCTGCGCATAGCCTTGTGGAAACCGCGAGATCGATGAGGCGCCAAGCCCGATCAACACCTCGGATCGGTCATCGGTATAGCCCTGAAAATTGCGCTTAAGCTGTCCGAGTTTTTGCGCGGTGGTCAGCCCATCTGATGCGGTGGCAAAATGGTCAATGCCGATTTCGTTGTATTGATCCCATAAAAACAGCTTGCGGGCGGTTTCATACAGCGCCAGCCGTTCTTGTGGCGTTGGCAAAGCCTCGGATGGRATCARCTGYTGSCGTTTGGCCATCCAKGGCACATGCGCATAGCCGTACAGTGCCACCCGATCGGGGTTGAGCGACAGCAGTTTCTGCACGCTTTGTGTCATCCGCTCCTGGGTTTGATGCGGCAAGCCATACAGGATATCGGCGTTCAGGCTGTGGATGCCACGGGCGCGGATCATCTCAATGGCGTCGCGGGTGATCTCATAGCTTTGAATGCGCCCGATGGTCTTTTGGATCTCGGCGTCAAAATCCTGCACCCCAACCGAGGCCCGGTTCATGCCAGCCGCTGCCAGTGCATCCAGACGCGGCTCGTCGATCTCGTTGGGGTCGATTTCAACCGAAAATTCGGCGCCGGGGGCAAAGGGGGCAATATCAGCGATCACCTCGGCCAGTTGCGCCATCATGTCCGGTGCCAGCAGGGTTGGGGTGCCGCCGCCCCAATGCAGGCGTGACAGGGTCACCCCCTCGGGCAGGATGCGGCCCAGCATCTCRATCTCGGYYTTYAGRAYCTTYAGATAGGCGCGCACCGGAGAATCACTTTGSGTRCCCTGWGTGCGRCAGGCGCAGAACCARCACAGCCTGCGGCAGAACGGCACATGGATGTACAGTGAGATCGAGCTGTTTGGCTTAATCTTTGAGATCCAAGCAGAAAACTGATCCGGATCAACGTCGTTCCGGAACTGAGGTGCGGTTGGATAGCTGGTATAGCGTGGCACTTTAGCATCGAATAAACCGAGCTTGGCCAATTGTGATTGCTGTCTCATTTGGCTAATCTATATGAGGTCCGACAGGGCCAACTTTGACCCAGATCAATTGGGACTGCTGATGAATACCCCAAATTTCAAGCCGACCAAATGCGATGTATGTCCGATTCGCCACCGTGCCGTTTGTGCTCGGTGTAATGCCGATGAGTTGGTCGAGCTGGACTCCATCAAATATTACCGCACCTATGAGGCGGGGCAAACCGTGATTTGGGCCGGTGACAAGATGAGCTTTGTCGGCTCGGTGGTGTCGGGGATCGCAACCCTGACCCAGACCATGGAGGACGGTCGCACCCAGATGGTCGGACTGCTGCTGCCCAGCGATTTTGTCGGCCGCCCGGGGCGCGATGGAGCGGCTTATAATGTAATCGCCACCACCGATGTAGTGATGTGCTGTTTCCGCAAAAAACCGTTTGAAGAGTTGATGGAGCGTACGCCGCATATCGCGCATCGGCTGCTGGAAATGACCCTGGACGAGCTGGACGCCGCGCGTGAATGGATGTTGGTGCTGGGCCGCAAGACCGCCCGTGAGAAGATCGCCAGCCTGCTGTCGATCATTGCCCGCCGCAATACAGCGCCGACGCCTGGTGAAAGCAGTGATGCCATGGTGTTCGATCTGCCGCTGACCCGCGAGGCGATGGCTGATTACTTGGGGCTGACGCTGGAAACTGTCAGTCGCCAGATGTCGGCGCTGAAACGGGACGGGGTGATTCAGCTGGATGGCAAACGCCATATTACCGTGCCTGACATGGGGCGTCTGATGGAAGAAGCTGGCGACGATAGCGACGGCGGCTTCTTGATCTAGCTCCTGTCTCTACTCTTCGGGCGGACGAGGTCTGGTGACCAACAGCCCTATGGCGCTGTTTCTGTTTGCCCCGATCGCAACCAGCCTGCAACTTGATCAGCCGGACTGCCGGGGCGATGGCGGCGTGGGCTCCAGAGCCGCAGGTTGCGCGGCAGACGCAGAGCGGTTTCAAACGGCGCCACCAGCACTCCGCTGGTCAGCTGGCGCTGGATCAGCGCAGCATGACCGATCAACACTCCGGCGCCATTCACGGTTTCCTCAACTGCCAGCGCATAGAGCGAAAAAGTCGGTCCTCGTGGGGTGATCCCGGCATTGGGGCAGGCGGCCTGCAGCCAGTTGGTCCAATCACTGGTCCAAGTGGAATCTGACAGGCAGGGCACGTTTTTCAGGTCTGCAACATTGTGCAACCGTGCTGCGACTGCGGGGGAGCAGACCGGAAATATCTCGTCGCTGTCCACCGGCTCACCCAAATTTGTGTCGTAAAACAGGCACAGGTCAAAAGCTGCACGCTTCAGGTTGGGCGGCGTCTCCATCGCGGTTATTGAGATTTCGATATCCGGCGCGGTGGCGCGCAGCGCGGGCAATCGTGGCGAAAGCCAGAGCTGTGCCACGGCGGGCAGAGCAGCGATATGGACCACCTGCGGGCTTGCCTCGCGGTGCAACAGCTGAACCGCTTGCCCCAGTTGATCAAACGCGGCGGTGAACTCGGGCAATACCCGTGCCCCCAGCGCGGTTAGCTCTACCCCTTTGGCACTGCGCACAAACAGTGGTGCGCGCACTGTATCCTCCAGCGTTTTGACATGTGCCGACATCGCGCCGGGGCTGACCSCYAATTCTTGCGCTGCGGMGGCAAAGCCWCCCAAYCKKGCYGCRGCYTCAAAGGCGCGCAGCGCAGTCAGGGGCAGCGGTTTGGGGCGGGGTGGAGAGACGGGCATGGATTGAGCCTAATTTTTTCTGACCCTAGTTTTTCGCAAAACTGATTTGTGGGCAAGAGGGCAGGGCGGTTTGATGGGATCAAAATGAACAGATCGTCAGAACTGGAGCCGACTATGACCCATCTAGCCCCGCGTGACTGGGTGCCTGCCCACTGCGAGACCCGTGTGCGGACATTGGCAGAGCGCACCGCTGCAGCCACATCGGATCAGACCGCCGCGCAGATCGGCGCCCTGATCATCCGTAACAGGCAAATCCATGATCAAGAGTGTTTTAATCTGAACCCGGCCACCAATGTGATGAACCCGAGCGCTGAGGCGGTGCTGGCGCAGGGGCTCGGCAGTCGTCCATCGCTGGGCTACCCCGGCGATAAATACGAGATGGGGCTCGAGGCGATTGAAGAGATCGAGGTGATCGCGACCGAACTGGCCGCACAGGTGTTCAACGCGCGCTATGCCGAGATTCGGGTCGGGTCAGGGGCGATGGCCAATCTAATTGGCTTTATAGCGCTGACCAAGCCCGGTGATGTGATCATCGCGCCGCCTGCTGCCATCGGCGGCCATGTCACTCATCATGGTGATGRCTGTGCGGGKCTCTATGGATTACAAAGCCATCCGGCACCTGTAAACGCGGATGGCTATACCGTTGATCTGGAAGCGCTGCGCGGGCTGGCGCTGCGGGTACGTCCCAAGCTGATCACCATTGGTGGCAGTCTCAACCTGTTCCCGCATCCGGTGGCTGAGGCACGGATGATTGCAGACGAGGTGGAGGCCAAGGTGCTGTTCGATGCGGCGCATCAATGTGGCATCATCGCTGGGGGTGCCTGGGCCAACCCGTTGGATTTGGGCGCGCATTTGATGACGATGAGCACGTATAAAAGCCTTGGCGGCCCGGCGGGTGGGTTGATCGTGAGCAATGACGCCGAGATAGCCCAGCGGCTAGATGCAATTGCTTTTCCTGGCATGACGGCAAATTTTGACATCGGTAAATCCGCTGCGCTGGCATTAACCCTGCTGGATTGGGTCGAGCACGGCGCGGCCTATGCGCGGGCAATGATCGAGCTGTCACAGGCCCTGGCCCACGAGATGGTCGCGCTGGATCTGCCAGTCTATGCCATGCATCGCGGCGCCACCCAATCGCATCAGTTTGCCTTGGAGGCGGCCTCCTATGGCGGCGGTCAAGCCGCGTCCAAATCGTTGCGACGGGCCGGATTTCTGGCCTGCGGCATTGGTCTGCCGATCGCTGGTGTTGAAAACGATATGAACGGGTTGAGGATCGGTACACCCGAATTGGTGCGCCGAGGAGTGACACCGGATCATGCAGCAAGACTGGCAGCGCTGGTGGCCCGAGCACTGCGGTCATCTGAGCCAGACGTCCTGGCGCGTGAGACCGCCGCTTTCAGGTCTGAATTCCAGGGCATGTACTTCGTTCGTCCCTGAGATAATTGTAAGTGTAGGGTGTGTGCTTGCACGCACCATCCGCAAAGTTGGCAGGCTTTGATAGCGGTGCGTGCAAGCACACACCCTACACCAATTGTCAGTGCGCCATGAACACCGGCACCTTGGCCTGTTCCAGCATGTTGCGAGTGGCGCCGCCCAGAATTGCCTCGCGGAACCGTGAGTGACCATAGGCGCCCATCACAATCATGTCCGATCCAGTGTCCACGGCGTGGCGGTTGAGGATATCCGACACCCGGGTTAGGGTCTTGCTCAGCACATCAATCTCGCAAGTGACTCCGTGCCGTGCCAGCATCTGGCTCAGCATGCCGCCCGGATCAGAGCGTTCCGGCCCGTGTTTCGGCGGATCGATCACCACCACTCGCACCAAATCGGCACCGATCAGAAATGGCAGCGCCTTGCGGATCGCGGTGAGTGCCTCGACGCTTTCGTTCCAGGCCACCATCACCGTCTTGGGCAGTGACACCACATTGGCCTGATCCGGCACCATCAGCACCGGCGCGTGGCCCTCAAACAGGGCAGCTTCGACAATCGGTTCCGCTTCGACGTTGCGGTCGCGGCCATAGGGTTTGCCCAGCACCACCAGATCCGCGAACCGGGCGCGCTGCGCAACGTGGCGGCCCAGGTCGGCAATCTGTGCAATGCCGGTTTCGGCCGACCAGAGCACTCCTGATTTTGCCAGTATTTCTTCAACATGGGCCTGCACCGCAGCGGCCTCTTCCTTGGCGCGAGACAGCGTTTCCTGCAACACCATGGCGTTGGCACCGGCGTAATAATACCCGGTCTGGGTGCGGTCGACGCCCAGACAAAGAGCCTCGACATGGCTGTCAAACTGGTTGGCCAGGGCGGTGATTTGCGCCAGTGGTGCCGCTGCGGTTTCGGCCGCAGTCAGCACGGTCAGCAGAGATTTATAGGACATTTACACCTCACTTGCAGTGTCTGTGGCCACAATACGGTCACATGATTTGCTTTCTGAGGTGAGGCTACACATAATTTCCCACATTATGTCTTGATGCAGATCAAAGCACAGGGGCGATCCTTTTTGCATCAAGCACTTAGTCTAAACCCGTCTGGCGCGGCAACAGAATCGCGTGGGACATGGCAAAGGGACAAGTAATGTCTAATTATATCAAGCTAATAGTGCTTGGTTTGGTTGTGCTGTTTTCAATGCTCGCGACCAACTACGCGCGGGATATAGCTTATTTGGTGCATGCGATCATCATTATGATCGTGTCAGCCGGGTTGTTTATCCACGTTCTTCGCAACACTGATGAGCCGCAGGTGGCGGTCGGATCGGTGTCCAATGAATATTTTGACAGCGTTGTGCGCGCTGGCGTGATCGCCACTGCCTTTTGGGGYGTKGTYGGYTTTCTGGYKGGTGTCTTCATCGCCTTTCARYTGGCCTTTCCGGGGCTGAAYTTTGAATGGGCCGARGGWTATGCCAAYTTTGGCCGCYTGCGGCCRWTRCACACCTCRGCRGTGATYTTTGCCTTTKGTGGCAATGCYYTGATCGCCACCTCGTTCTATGTGGTGCAACGSACCTGCGCCGCGCGCCTGTGGGGCGGCAATCTGGGTTGGTTTGTGTTTTGGGGCTATCAGCTGTTCATCGTGCTGGCAGCGACTGGCTATCTGCTGGGGTCGACTCAATCCAAAGAATACGCCGAGCCGGAATGGTATGTGGATATCTGGCTGACCATAGTCTGGCTGTGTTATCTGGCGGTGTTCCTGGGCACGCTGATCAAGCGTAAAGAGCCGCATATCTATGTCGCCAACTGGTTCTACCTGGCCTTTATCGTCACCGTGGCGATGTTGCATGTGATCAACAACCTGTCGATCCCGGTGTCGATCTGGGGCTCCAAATCGGTGCAGGTGTTCTCGGGCGTGCAGGATGCCATGGTSCAGTGGTGGTACGGCCACAACGCWGTTGGCTTTTTCCTGACSGCCGGTTTCCTGGGCATGATGTACTATTTCATTCCCAAGCAGGCCGAACGTCCGGTGTTCAGCTATAAGCTGTCGATCATCCACTTCTGGTCGCTGATTTTCTTGTATATCTGGGCCGGCCCGCACCATTTGCACTATACCGCGCTGCCCGACTGGGCGACGACCCTTGGCATGGTGTTCTCGATTGTGCTGTGGATGCCCAGCTGGGGTGGCATGATCAACGGGTTGATGACCCTGTCTGGTGCTTGGGACAAGCTGCGCACCGATCCGGTGATCCGGATGATGGTGATCTCGCTGGGTTTCTACGGAATGTCGACCTTTGAAGGTCCGATGATGTCGATCCGCGCGGTCAATGCGCTGTCGCATTACACCGACTGGACTATTGGTCACGTGCACTCTGGTGCTCTGGGCTGGAACGGTATGATCACTTTTGGGGCGCTGTATTATCTGGTGCCGGTGCTGTGGAAGCGGGAACGTCTGTATTCGCTGTCACTGGTGTCCTGGCACTTCTGGTTGGCCACGATTGGYATCGTTTTGTACGCYGCCTCGATGTGGGTGACTGGTATCATGGAAGGCCTGATGTGGCGCGAAGTGGATGCCAATGGTTTCCTGGTGAACTCGTTTGCCGACACTGTTGCTGCCAAGAAGCCAATGAACATCGTGCGCGGATTGGGCGGRCTTATGTTCCTCTCGGGTGCCATCATCATGTGTTTCAACCTTTGGATGACCGTTCGTCGGGCACCGGCCAAAGAGGCCAGCCTGACCGTCGCGGTTCCAGCTGAATAAGGAGGACAGCAACAATGTCATTTCTCGACAAACACAAGGTCCTCGAGACCAACGCGACCCTGCTATTGGTGTGCAGCTTTCTGGTTGTGTCCATTGGTGGTCTGGTGCAGATCGCACCGCTGTTCTGGCTGGAAAACACCATCGAAGATGTAGAGGGCATGCGCCCCTACACCCCGCTGGAGCTGACCGGCCGGGATATCTATGTGCGGGAGGGCTGTTACCTCTGTCACAGCCAGATGATCCGGCCAATGCGCGACGAAGTGGAGCGTTATGGCCACTACTCGCTGGCWGCYGAGTCTAAATATGACCACCCMCAYCAGTGGGGGTCCAAGCGAACGGGCCCYGATSTKGCCCGTGTGGGGGGGCGKTATTCGGATGAATGGCAYGCTGATCACYTGCGMAAYCCGCAGTCGGTGGTGCCGGAATCGGTGATGCCCAAGTACAGCTTTCTTGAGCGGACGGTGATCGACGGCAAATATGTGGCTGATTTGGTCTCAACTCATAGCATGGTTGGGGTGCCTTACACGGATGAGATGATCGCCAGTGCTCAGGCCGACTTTAAGGTCCAGGTGGATCCGGACAGTGACTATGACGGATTGCTGGAACGCTATGGCGAAAAGGTGAGCGTGCGCAATTTTGACGGCAATGCAGAGCTGACCGAAATGGATGCGCTGGTGGCTTACTTACAGATGTTGGGCACGCTGGTCGATTTCTCGACCTTCACGCCTGATGCAAGCCGATAGGAGAGGGACAGATGGATATCTATTCTTTCTTGAGGGAATTCGCCGATAGCTGGATGTTGTTGTTTCTGTTTATTGTCTTTGTTGTTGTCATCTTCTGGGCGTTTCGCCCCGGCAGCACCAAGATTTATGACGATGTTGCCAACATTCCGTTTCGCCACGTTGACGCACCCTTACCCCAATCGGGTGACGACGAAGCCGCCGCATCCAAGGAGGCGAGGACATGACCAAAAAATCGAAAAAGTTCGAGGGTGATCCAGACACAACTGGCCACATCTGGGACGGGATCGAAGAGTTCGACAATCCGATGCCACGCTGGTGGTTGATGACGCTGTACGCGACCATCATCTGGGCGATCGGCTATACCATCGCTTATCCCGCCTGGCCGATGATCAATAGCGCGACGACTGGGCTTTTGGGCTGGTCTACTCGCGGTGACGTGGCAGAAGAGATTGCAGCGGTTGAAGAGGCCAACGCGTCGATCAATGCCAAGCTGGCCTCGGTTGAGCTGACGGCGATCACCAGCGATGCCGAACTGAACACCTATGCGGCCTCAGCTGGTAACGCTGTGTTCAAGACCTGGTGTGCTCAGTGTCACGGTACGGGTGCCAACGGTATCCGCATGGGCTCTGGCTATCCCAACTTGTTGGATGATGACTGGCTGTGGGGCGGCGATATGGAGGCCATCCACACCACYRTCACCCAYGGTATYCGCAACGAGGAYAGYGAYGATGCGCGCTATTCCGAGATGCCTGCCTTTGGCCGTGATGAGCTGCTGGAGAAAGAGGAGATCGACCAGGTTGTAAACTTTGTGATGTCTCTGTCTGGGGACGCGCAGGATGCCTCAAAAGTGGCCGCAGGTGCGGTTGTCTTTGAGGACAACTGTGCCGCGTGCCATGCCGAAGACGGCACCGGTGACCGCGAACAGGGCGCGCCCAATCTGGCCGATGCGATTTGGCTATATGGTGGCGACTACAAAACGCTGAGTGAGACGGTGAACAACGCCCGCTATGGCGTGATGCCAGCCTGGAACACTCGTCTGACCGAATGGCAGATCCGTGCGGTGACAGCCTATGTCCACCAATTGGGCGGCGGCGAGTAAATCCAGGGTTTGAGAGATCACCCGTGATCGCCAAAAACCCTGATCTTCGGGCTAGTTGCACCAGATCCAAGAAAAACGCAGCTCCGCAGGGGGCTGCGTTTTGCATTTCGTCCGGGGTTTTCCGCAACTTGTGTCTCACGAAATGTGACCCTTCGTAACTTTCATAAAATGTCACTTATTATTCGCAATTTGATTGAAAATGCTACCACTCAACCACAAGTCACGTGCTGCAAACGCAGGAGGCGTGAATGGACAGACTGACAGAAATGGAAGCTTTTGCCGCGGTTGTGGACCAGGGTGGGTTCACGGATGCTGCGCAAAAAATGGGGCTATCCAAATCCGCTATTTCCAAGCRCGTATCCAGTCTGGAAACCCGATTGGGTGCGCAGCTGCTGCACCGCACAACCCGCCGGGTGGGGCCAACTGACATTGGCCTGGCCTATTATGATCGGGCCCGCCGGGTGCTGAATGACGCAGGCGAAGCGGATGCGCTGGTCTCGGCTATGCAGGCCGAACCTTCGGGCCTGTTGCGGGTCACCTGCGCCACCGATTTTGGCGTCAAACACTTGTCACCACTGCTGGCCGCCTTCCTGAACCGTTACCCGCTGGTGACACTGGATGTGGTGCTGTGCCAGCGCCGGGTTGAACTGATCTCCGAAGGTTTTGATCTGGCGATCCGGGTTGGACCGCTTGAGGACAGCAGTCTGCGCGCCCGCAAACTGACCGAAACCCGGATGCGGTTGCTTGCCAGCCCTGACTATCTGGACAGGCATGGGCAGCCCAAGACCATCAATCAGCTGACCGACTTCAACCTGATCCACGCCTCAAAAATCTCTAGCAGATGTGTGTGGAAGCTGGCTGACTTAAAGGGCGAAATCCGCCACGTGCGGGCCAAGGGCGGATTGTGTATCAACGATGGGCAGTGCCAGTTGGATGCGGCCATAGCAGGGCTTGGGATTGCCTACCTTCCTGATTTTCTGTCACAGGAGGCGCAGGCCAAGGGGCTGGTGGTGGATGCGATGCCGTCGCTGCCGCAGCAGGTGCAGGGTTTGTATGCGGTGCAACCCTATCATCGTTTCATGCCGTCAAAAGTGCGCGCTTTTGTCGATTACCTGGCCCAGGAAATTCCCAGATGCGTGGACGGTTAGGCCTATCCCATCGAGGTGCTTGAGCCACGGATTTTGGCACGTTTGACATCGCTCCACTCACTCCACAGGGCGATGCCGCCCCAGCTGAGCACGTAGAGCAGACCGATGGCGATCACCGCTTCACCGGGCAGCGGGCCAACATCGGCCCGCGTTAGCGCCTGCTGAACCGATGTGATTGGTTCCGGGTGCACGATCAGCTTGCCGGCATAGGCCAGCGATTGAATCAGCAAAATCCACAGGTAATTGCGCCGGATTCGTCGGCCCACCGAGGTCATATAGCCAACATGGTATTCCGGCCGCAGATAATCTTCGGCCAGCACTTTTTGCCAATTCTCTTCCATATGCAGATTGCCGTCATGTAGCAGAGGCGCATAGAAATGCTGTTCCAGCCAGCGGGCCCGGGCCCGAAAGACGTTGAAATATCGATACCGTCGCGCCTCGAGCAGCAGGAAAAAGATGATCAGGATGCCAACCAAAATCAACGGTAAGGGGGAGGCGTTGGGGGAGGAAAAGGTAATCGACAGCGCCACACCCAAGGTCACCACAGCCCAATTGGTGGTGCTATCCAGCCGGGTGCGCCAAGTGGTGCTGCGGTAAACCTCACCGCGATACAGATGTGCCACCGCGCCGATCTCAGCATCCGTCAGGGTTTTGCGCTCTTTGCTCTGTTTTCCCATGCGTGCACCCCCCTCCACCATTGATCTCTCATGAGGATAGTTTTTGCAGGCAAAGGGTCAAATACGATCCGTTGTTTGATCCGGATCAAATCTTGCGGAGCGAATCCATGATTTAAGGGTCCCAATGACATTCATCATGTTCGCGAATTCCCCCAATTGGCGATGATTGTCCTGAATACCCATTACGCTTGCGAGCAAGCGGGATGGGGTAAAGCGTCGGCTTTTCGATTTGTTCGCGCGTTTCCTGTAAGGCCGACGCTTTTTTCTTTACTCCCACAGTGTGCAACTGACCGGCAGTTGCCTGTTGGTCACATTTCGTCCGGGTAGGGTCGCCGAGTGGCGGGCCTGAGATCCTGTTTCTGCTGCACCCACCAGTGACCATTTGGCAGCCAGGCCTTCTTTGAAGTGTTATCTGCAGCAGGCTTGWCAGGCGAATGAACCGGCCCCATACGCGTGGCGGTTCTGAAAGCGTTGGCATAAATATTCAGCATCCTACTATCCTCCGGTGTGGATCAACCTGCCTTTACTGTTGCCAATCGACGTCGAAAATGCGACTCAATATGGATGTCTTGATGTAAGGTAGGCTTACAGATGAATTGGCGAGATCTCCCTCCATTGGCAAGCCTCCGAGCATTTGCAGCGTTTTCTCAGGCTGGAAATGTGACGCGTGCAGGAGCTGCCCTTAATGTAAGCCATGCTGCCATCAGCCAGCACCTGCGCGCGTTGGAGACCCATCTGGGTGTCGGCCTATTGGACCGCTCGGGGCGCGCCCTGTCCTTGACTGCTGAGGGTGACCAATTGGCGCGGGCCCTGGAATTGGGCTTTGGTGCCATAGGGGCTGCAGTGCAGGACCTGAAGGGGGCAGATGCCAATCGTCCGTTGCATATTTCCTGTACCTCGTCTTTTGCCGCGTCTTGGCTGATGCCGCGACTGCCGGGGTTTCGGGCTTTGCATCCTGAAATCAACCTGATGCTGGATCCGTCCCCTGTGCTGGTCAGCCTCACTCCTGGCGGCATTGATCTGGCCATTCGCTATGGCCAAGGTGGTTGGCCGGGGCTTGAGGTCGAAATGTTGCTGGCCTCCCCCATGGTTATTGTGGCGGCGCCTGGCTTGCTCCCAGCGACGGGAGAGATAACCCCAGCGGAATTGGCGAATTACCCTTGGCTGGAAGAGTTGGGCACGACCGAGTCGTCCAATTGGCTTGAGTCCTATGGCGTCCCCCCCTCAGACCACTCCAGCCGTATTCAGGTGCCGGGCAATCTGTTGTTGGACGGGGTGCGAGCCGGACAGGGTGTGGTGGTAACTGTGCGCCACTTTGTCGAAGACGACCTTAAGTCGGGTCGTCTGGTTGAGCTGTATTGTGAGATCGACAATCGTGGCTATCATATCGTCACCCGGCCCGGTGTGTTACGGCCTGCAGCGCGGAAGTTTGTTCAGTGGCTACGGCGACAGTAATTTCAGGGGCTGTAAAACATGCCTATCCGATGTGTATTTGATCCACGTCAAAGTTGACGTGGCTGGCTTCTGAGACAAGGCTGGAGTTAAGCCAACAACCGGAGTGAGTCCTTGAGCGAGTCGAATCCTGCCCCCAGCCTGTTTGCTGCCAGGGAACCAGTCTTCCCCAAGCGGGTGTCGGGGCCATTCCGTAACTTCAAGTGGGTCATATKGGCGGTGACACTGGGGATCTATTACCTGACTCCCTGGATTCGCTGGGATCGCGGGCCCAACCTGCCAGATCAGGCGGTGCTGCTGGACCTGGCCAATCGCCGGTTTTATTTCTTCTGGATTGAGATCTGGCCGCACGAGTTTTATTTTGTCGCTGGATTGTTGATCATGGCGGGGCTTGGCCTGTTCCTGTTCACCTCGGCAATGGGGCGGGTCTGGTGCGGCTATGCTTGCCCGCAGACGGTGTGGACCGATCTATTCATTCTGGTAGAGCGCTGGATTGAGGGCGACCGGAATGCCCGCCTGCGTCTGCATCACCAGAAAAAGCTGGATGTTCGCAAGGCGCGTTTGCGTGTGACCAAATGGATCACTTGGCTGCTGATTGGGCTGGCCACCGGCGGCGCCTGGGTGTTCTATTTCGCCGATGCGCCGACGTTACTGGTGGATCTGGTGRCCGGCACCGCCCATCCGGCGGCTTATACCACCATGGCGGTGCTGACCCTCACCACGTTCTTTTTNGGCGGCTTTGCCCGCGAACAGATCTGCATCTACGCCTGTCCCTGGCCACGTATTCAGGCGGCGATGATGGACGAGGATACCCTGGTTATTGGCTATCGCGAATGGCGTGGTGAACCGCGCGGGAAGCTGCGTAAAAAGGGTGCAGAGACAGAGGCGCCACAGGGCGATTGCATTGATTGCATGGCCTGCGTCAATGTCTGCCCGGTTGGGATCGACATCCGCGACGGTCAGCAGATGGAATGTATCACCTGCGCTCTGTGTATCGACGCCTGCGACGATGTGATGGCCAGGATTGGCAAGCCACGTGGGCTGATCGACTATATGGCGGTCAGCGATGAAAAAGAGGAACGGKCCGGTCAGTCTGCCMGAAATATCTGGAAACACATYCTGCGGCCRCGCACCATCATGTACAGCACGTTGTGGTCGATGGTGGGGGCCGGACTGGTGTTTGCCTTGTTCATTCGCCCCGACATCGAGTTGACCGTGGCGCCGGTGCGTAATCCTACGTTTGTCATCCTCTCGGACGGCTCAATCCGCAACACCTATGATGTGCGGCTGCTCAACAAGCACGGTGAACAGCGCCAGTTCCATCTCTCGGTCACTGGCGAGTCGACCCTGCGCCTGCAGATCGAGGGCACGCCTTATGCCTCGGTTCCGGTGCCACCCAATACGGCGCATCTGCAGCGAGTTTATGTGATCAGTCCCAAAGGCTCGGCGCCCTCGACCGATAATGCAACACCGTTTAGGATCTGGGTTGAAGACAACGCTAACGGGGAACGGGCCTACAAGGACACCACCTTTAACGGTAAGGGAAACTAAATCATGAAAGAGTTCACCGGGCGTCATGCCGCAATGGTGTTTGTTAGCTTCTTTGGCGTGATCATCACCGTCAACCTGGTCCTGGCTTATAACGCGGTCCGCACCTTTCCGGGTCTTGAGGTGAAAAATGGCTATATCGCCAGCCAGACTTTTGACCGCCGCCGCACCGCGCAAGAGGCGCTGGGCTGGTCGGTCTATGCTTCGGCAACAGATGGTCAGGTCATGCTGGAAATAACAGACCAGCAAGGCAATCCGGTTGAGGTGGCCAAACTGACCTCCACTCTGGGCCGCGCCACCCATATCAGGGACGACCAGACCCCGGATTTCCAGTTCAACGGCACGGCCTATGTCGCTCCGGCGCAGCTGGGCGCGGGCAACTGGAACATCCGTATGGTGGCCCGGGCCGAAAATGGCACTGAATTCACCCAGCGGGTGATCCTGCACGTGACAAGGTAGGCTATAATGTCGGCCCAACTTAACCCATCGCTTGCGGCCTGTCCCGGATGTCTGGTCACCCCGCGTGAGGCGGTTGAAGAAGCTCCAGTGGCCGCGCGTTTGGCGCTGTCGCTACCGGGCATCCATTGCCAGGCCTGTATTTCGACGGTTGAGCGCGGTTTGAATGCGGTGCCCGGCGTGACCTCGGCGCGGGTCAACCTGACCTTGAAGCGGGCGATGATCGAGGCGGAGCCCGATATGCGCGCCGCTGATCTGATCCCGGTACTGGAAGGTCTGGGCTTTGAAGCGCACGAGTTGGATCTGGCAGTGCTGTCATCAACCCAAAGCGATAAGGCGGGGCGGGATCTGTTGATGCGGTTGGCGGTGGCTGGCTTTGCCTCGATGAATGTAATGTTGCTGTCTGTTGCGATCTGGGCCGGGGCAACGGACGCCACCCGCGATATGTTTCACTGGATCTCGGCGGCGATCACCCTGCCCGCCATTGCCTTTTCCGCGCAACCATTTTTTAAAAACGCCTGGAGTGCGCTGCGGGTGCGGCGACTGAACATGGATGTGCCAATTGTGCTGGCCCTGGTGCTGGCGCTGATTACCTCGCTGTGGGAAACCTCGCTGTCGGGTGAGCACGCCTATTTTGATGCGGCGCTGACGCTGACCTTTTTCCTGCTGGCCGGGCGCTATCTGGATTATCGCACCCGTGCGGTGGCGCGATCCGCCGCCGAGGAATTGGCGGCGCTGGAAGTGCCCCGCGCCATCCGCCTGCGTGACGGTGTTGAAAGCGAAGTGGCGGTGAGTGAGCTGGCGATTGGCGATTTGATTCTGGTCCGCCCCGGCGGCCGTATGCCGGTGGATGGCGAGGTGGTTTTGGGCCGCTCAGAGCTCGACCGCTCGCTGCTGACCGGTGAGACCCTGCCGGTGTTTGCCGCGCCGGGTTTGGCGATTTCGGCGGGGGAGGTCAATTTAACCGGCCCACTGACCATTCGCGCCACGGCTGTCGGCAAAGACACCTCGCTGCACCGGATGGCTGATCTGGTGGCCCTCGCCGAGTCGGGGCGGTCGCGCTACACCTCGCTGGCGGATAACGCCGCGAAACTCTACGCACCCGGTGTTCACATCCTGTCGGCGCTCAGTTTTGTCGGCTGGTATCTGTATACTTGGGATCTGCGCGTGGCACTGAACATCGCCGCTGCGGTACTGATCATCACCTGCCCCTGTGCGCTGGGACTGGCTGTGCCAGCCGTCACCACCGCTGCCTCGGGCCGGTTGTTCCGCAAGGGGATGCTGATCAAGCACGCCACCGCGCTAGAGCGGTTGGCACAGGTGGATACCGTGGTGTTTGACAAGACCGGCACCCTGACTGCGGGCACGCCGCAGCTGACCAATCTGGGTGACGCCTCACAGGCTGACTTGGGGATTGCCCTGGCGCTGGCTGAGGCATCGGCACACCCGCTGTCCCGCAGCCTGGCGCAGGCGGCGCGGGAGGCCGGGGTCACTCCGGCTGAGGTGACGGATATTCACGAAGTGCCGGGGTATGGCACTGAAGGTCAGTTTTGCGGGCGTCCTGTGCGGTTGGGCCGTGCGGCCTGGGTTGGCGCGCCGCCAAGCGCTTTGACAACGGCCTGGCTGGACGTCGGGGATGGCAATCCCCGTGGGTTTCAGTTCACCGATGCCCTGCGCCCCGGTGCGACCGAGGCGGTGCAGGCGCTGTTGAACGCCGGTAAACAGGTGTTGCTGGTTTCAGGTGACRCCAAAACSGTGGTCGAGGATCTGGCCACACGTMTTGGTATCACCACTTGGGTGGGYGAGGCATTGCCWGAAGATAAAGTTGCACGGATCAAGGCATTATCGGATCAGGGCCATAAGGTGCTGATGGTTGGCGACGGGCTGAATGACACCGCCGCATTGACCGCCGCGCATGTGTCGATCTCGCCCGCTTCGGCGCTGGACGCCGCCCGGGTTGCCTCGGATATCGTGTTGCTGGGACAGGATCTGACGCCCATTGCCGAGGCTTGTGACGTGGCACAGCAGGCCACCAAGCGCATCCATGAAAATTTCCGCCTTGCCACCCTGTATAACGTGATTGCGGTGCCGCTGGCCGTGGCCGGTCTGGCGACCCCACTGATCGCTGCTTTGGCGATGTCGGCCTCGTCGATTACGGTGTCCCTGAACGCTCTAAGGTTGAGGTGACCCTATGGAAGTTCTGATCTTCTTGATTCCGATCTCTTTGATCCTTGGCGGGTTGGGCCTGGCTGGATTTCTGTATACGGTACGAAGCAATCAATATGACGACCCGGACGGCGACTCGCGCCGCATTCTCAGTGATGAGTGGGATGATCACCCCAAACCCTGAGGTCGTTTGACCTGCCCGAGGTGCGTGCCAGCACGCACCCTACAAGGTTGGGCGAGAAGGACGAGAAGGGCCAGTCAGCGCTCTGCTCGACGAGACATAGGCGCCTGGGGGCGTCGCGGCACAGCTGCATGTGGTGGCGGTAGTCCTGAGCATCGCGGATATGGTGTTCCCAGAACCGCCGTTGCCAGATACTGCGTTGTTGCCGGGCCAATTGGCTGGCGCGCGTGACTTTGCGCGGCACACTGCGTGAAAACCGTGTTTTGATCTGTTGCCAGCGGGTGGAAAAATCACAGTCGCTTTCAGGTAGGGTCCAGATGCAGTGCATGTGATCAGGCAGCACCACCCAAGCATCGACATGAAAGGGGCGGGCACGACGGGTCAGGCCAACTGCGGCGCGCAGGGCGTCTATTTCGTCGATCAATAGGGTCGATTCGCGCTCTGCCAGACACACAGTGAAAAAGATCGTGGTGCCGGCAGCACGGGGGCGCAGATACTGGGACATGCCTCAGCATCTGCCATCATGGTTAACAAGTCCTGAATCGGTGTAGGGTGCGTGCTGGCACGCACCGTGCGGTGAGGGTCAGGATGGCCCGATGGTGGCGCAGGTGACGTTGCGCGCGCTGAGACGGCGGCAGGCCAGATCGGCCCCCTCTTGGGTCATGCCTAGGAAATTGGCCTCAAATCCGCGGCTGGATTGCGCCACTTTGCGCAGAGATCCATCCAGTGTCGCCATCTCCGCCAGTGCGGTGCGTAAGAGAACTTTTTCGGCTTGGTACCGGGTGTTGAAACGACCTACATTGATGCCCCAGTGGCGTCCGCCAGAGGTGGACAGACGGGTCACCACAACCGGTACTGGTGCAGCCGCCGGAGTTGTTCGCAGGTTGGCAGGGCGTGCCATTGGCCGCAATCCGCTAAAGAGTGTCGGCTCCAATACAGCGGCCGCTGCGGCGGCCACCTGTATTGCGGTTTTGTCAGCCTGAGCTGCTGTGGCAATGGTCGCGGGAGTTTCTTTAATCTCGGCCAAAGCGGCTTGAATGCTGGTTCGCAGAAGGTTTTGATCTGTACTGGTTGTCTCTGCAGGGCTTGGCACAGGTGCGGCTTCCGCTTCGGCCAGACGCAGAACCTCTTCGTTGGTGGTGGCACCGGGGCGGGACTTTGGACGCAGGCTGGTGGTTACGAGACCGTTGGGTCGCACCGTTTTGCCCGCGCCTGCGGCACTTGCCACAATCGGGGCTTCGATATTGCCGACGTAGCGCGGCAGGCCGGGGCGGCGCAACCTGGCCTGTGACGGTGCCCGGCGGAAGCCAAGGTCAAGCAGGTCGGCAATTTTGGCATTGCGCGACGCACTGGATTTGCCACCAAACACTGTGGCGATGATGCGTTCGTTGCCACGCTTGGCCGAGGCCACAAGGTTGAAGCCGGCGGCGTTAGTATAGCCGGTCTTGATGCCATCGGCGCCACGATAGGCGGCCAGCAAACGGCGGTTGGTATTGTTCACCCTCTTGACGCCGGCGTCAGTCGAAGTGCGCGAGAACAGGTTATAATACTCGGGGTAATCATACAGGATATGGCGCCCCAGCAGGGTCATGTCGCGGGCAGTCGACAGGTGCCCGGATTGGGTCAGCCCGTGGGCGTTTTTGAACGTGGTGCGGGTCATGCCCAGCGATTTGGCGGTGCGGGTCATCCGACGGGCAAAAGCCGACTCAGAGCCCGATACGGCCTCGCCCAGTGCTGTGGCCGCATCATTGGCGGATTTCACCGCTGCAGCCCGAATCAGATAGCGCAGAGCGATTTTCTGTCCTGTCCTGAGGCCCAGTTTGGAGGGCTGCTCAGAGGCGGCGTTGCGGCTGATGGTGATTTTGGTGTCCAGGGACAGCTCCCCATTTCGCACCGCTTCAAAGACAATATACAGGGTCATCATCTTGGTCAGAGAGGCCGGGTGCAATCGGGTGTCGGCGTTCCGAGAATGCAGCACCTCACCGGTGCGCGCATCCATCACCATGGCCGCATAGGGGGCCGCATGACTGGTCAAAGGCATCACAATGCCCAGCCAGAATGCTGTTAGAATACCCAAGCCCAAACGGGCCGGAAAGATGCACCGAACCTGCGCGATTTTTGCCATGTCTGCCTCATGCCGCTGGTTTTCCAGCTGACTTATTACCTAAGCAAAGGCTAACACAGCCTCATATAGGAAGAAACAATAGCTTTGTGGTGGCAGGTGGTGTGACCGCCCGAGCGGGCAATATGTGGTGGGAAGAATAGGGGGTGCCCGCTAAATGGAGGGTTGGTTAAGAATGTGTTACCGTGAGGTTGGGCGTTTTATTTCTGACCTGGTGCCTTCGTGCCACAAAAGTCAGGGCTGCCGGGTCACGGTTTGTGAAGAGAGGTCACGTAGAACGGAGTTAAGAATTCCAGCCCGAGGGAAAACGCACATGGCACAGGGATCAACGCTTTGATGCGGGTTTCCAATTTGCTTAGCAACGCATTGGAATAGGCTTCGTCGCGGTGTGGTTTTGCAAGCAGAGCGACTGAAATAGTGATGTGGCTGTGGTGGTAGTGACTGGTGGGATAGCCGCGCCCCTTGCAATCCCCCGCGCTGTCGTCGTGTTCCTGGATCACGGCTTCAATTTCAGTCAAGATAGCTTTTGGATCAAACATTAGGNSRSYTGMMTRCTTNGAWTNTMWKCGKGNRSCATWYCYGWCTCCGGTTAAATGATCCCCCGAGCATAATTCGCATCGTGGAAAGTGGAAACCCTGTCTTGGGTGGACCATAACTGTTCCATCCCGGATGGTCACATAGACCCTCGCCGCTCCGCGCTTTTCATGGCACGTTCGGTTCTGAGGGACATTCGGGAGGGCGTTCAATGCT
>NVUP01000036.1 GCA_002401945.1 Paracoccaceae bacterium | reverse complement strand
CCCCGCCATTCTTGTTTCTAGGCCAACCTGAGCTGCATCAGATGCCACGCGATCCGCAGCAACCCGCCGGGCAGCATGGCCGAGCGCAGCAACACCTTGTTGGAGTTCACTGCATCAGCAATGCGGGAATACTGCATCTGCTTGTTGTCCGGTGCCCGCAGCAGGATTGTTTCGGCCTGTTGCATTGCCCGTTCGGTGCGTGCTTTGGCCTCGGGAATGGCGGATTCCTGGATTGGCTTATAGGTCTTCAATCCCCGGCGGATCGGCTTTTTGCTGGGGTCCACGTTGTTACGGACCACCAGGCGCAGGGCCTCCTCGACGCCAGTCAGCGCCTTATAGGCCTCAGAGTAGACCAGGCTGCCGCGCAGGATGTCCGAGGCTTTGCGATAGGTCTGCCGGTAGCAGTCATAGCGATAAACCGGCGGCAGTCGGGTGCATTTTTCAAATCCACGGCCCAAAATGTAAATCACCCGATTGGTGGTGCGGGCACTTAGAGTATTGTTGGTGCCCTTGCCCCGGTCGCCACCGCTACTATTGCCGCCTTCATTGTTGGCTGCGGCAGGTTGGGCGGTCAAAAGTGCTGTGATCAGCAGGAAACGAAAAACCATTGTAAACATACGCGATACCTCTTCGAGCTGAGCATAGCCCAAATGAGGTAAGCGACAAGGCTGCCGTTGCGATCACCGAGGGTGGCGGTGCCGATCTACGCCGGTCAGTGCATGGTGCAAAACGAGCCGTGCCTAGCGCCCTGCATCAACTGATCAAAGTCTTTGCCCTGCATTTCCACCAGTGTTTTGTGATCGCCGGCTTCAAACCAGACTTTGTCCAACCCCGACAGACTGTTGTCGATGATGGTGGGCACGTCGTAAGCCTCGCCCACAGGCGGTGCGGCGCCTAGATTGCAATCGTCGAACAGGTCCTGAATTTCGGATTCAGCGGCCAGACCCAGACGGCGATCCATCATCGCTTGCAACTGGGTCAGATCAACGTGGTGGTTTGAGGGGACGACGGCCAGAATTGGGCCTTCCTCCATGTGGATCAGTACCGATTTGGCCAGATGGTCACCGGGCACATGTGCGGCCTCGGCGCAGCCACTGGCGGTGGCGGCATAGGGGTGGGCGATCATGTTGAACGGCAGTCCCTGGGCCTCGAGGTGATGTTTCAGGCGTGCGGCAATAGTCATGGGTTTCCTCCGGTTTTGACGAAGGCGCCTGGCCGCAGAGCCATCCAACCAGCGCGGCCACTGCGCCGGTGATTGAGAGTAGGGGGCTAGTGTGCCCCGGTTGGGTGAGTCGGGGCAAGGGGGGAGGGTGTTTCGCGGTTAGGGCAGTGCCTGAACCTGGGTGGGTGCGAAGCGCCCTCTCGAGGGACCGTCGCACCAGTGGCGCGGCGTAAGCCCGATGAATGGGCGTTGCCCGACGGTGCCGCCGGGTGGAAGATTAGTGAGTTTTGAGACTAAAGTATACTACGCAGCTCAAATACATGCATATCATTTCTAGGTCTTAACCTACTTTTTTTAGCCATCTGCTGGCGCCAAGAGCCCGAGCAGATGGTAGTCTAATGAGCAACTTTTTTCTCTTAGCAAGTAAACGTTCATACTCGTTTGCATCTTCAGTCGCAGCCATGCCCCGCAACAGTTTCAAAGAGTATTCTTCAAGAGCCCGGTCTACAATGGTAGCACTAGCTTTTGAGCCTCTTTCAATAGTGTCTTCCATATTTTTTTATCCAGTCTTTCCAACAGTATTCTGTCAACTTTCATCGCCGTTGGTGTTGCAAACAGCAACGGCCAATGCGACGATTCCAGCGAGTGCTCTTACAGCTTCCTCGGGAGCAACTCCGTGTTGCTCCTTTTTGCCGAAATGCTGTGAAACATTGCTTGTGGCCATTACAACCCCCCAAGGATCCTCGTCTCCACCTACCTGAACCGGCACAGCAAAGAGAGACTTGTATCTTTCTCTATCCTGCTCTTTCATTGTGTTTTTATCAAGGCGAAATGCGGAACCTGTTGCTGGGYCATCTAAATCGGGAACGACGACTTCATCGTTTTTCGCGAATGCAACACCTCCGACACCGACCCCTGGCCTCCACGTACGAGCGTTCTCAATTTCGCATTGCTCTGATCTGTAATGTGCGATCAATCGCAATTTTTTTTCTGCGCTTGCGCCCTCGGCTTTATACACACAAATTGTCCAGATTTCGTTTACGCCGAACCCTGATGCTATAAGTAAGCTCTTTTGCGCTGCATCCAAGCAAATTTGGATCACATCTTTAACGTCGCTGTGAGATTGGGACACCGCTCGTTCGATCGTTCCGCGCGTAACGGACATGAAAGTATACAAGGAGGTGAGTTGCTCAATGGCATCTTCATATTCGTAAGATAGTTCCAATATTTCTCGAATGGTCAGTTCTTGGTTTCCAGCGAGTTCTGTTGCTCGACGCGCCGTCTCTAGCACGTCAGTTGTATCCTCATCTGTGACAGCAACATAAACACCACCGGAAAAGGCAAGGAAGCAGCCAAACAGCGCTCCCACTTGACCAACCGTCAGCGGCAATGAGAACCCATTGTTAAATAATGCAAATGCGGCTGCTAGGAGCGAACCTAAAAGTACCATGCCAATTTTGACAAAACGCGTGGAAGACCAAACAATTTTAGATTTTCGGCTAAAAGCTGAACTAAGTTTCTCTTTAACTATCTCCAATTCTTCGCCCAAAATGGATCTCCCGAAAATCACTTATGTTTTAAAGTATAAAGAAAAAATAAGCGAAGGGTGAAAAAACACTCCGGGAAGGCGCTTTGCGCCTACCCAAGGTCAGGCGCTGCCCTGTGTTGCTTCAAAACTTCCTCTGCGACTTGCCCCGATAGTTCCGGGTACCACCCTTACCAGCCGTTGACCGCCCGCGCGATTTCACTGCCGCCTCAGAGGCCCTCGCAACCGCGTATTGCCGCGCCAGTGGGTCGTTTGAAATCGTCAAGTCCACCGCCTCTAGCCGTTTGACCTCGTCGCGCAGACGCGCCGCCTCTTCGAACTCCAGGTTCTCGGCSGCYTTGCGCATGTCGGTGCGMARCCCYTCTAGMACSGTCTCCAGATTGGCGCCGTGCAGCGGTTTGTCGATRTTGGCGGTGATGCGGGACTGATCGGTGTCGCCGGGATAGAGACCGGCCAGCACGTCCTCGACGTTTTTCTTCACCGTGGCCGGGGTGATGCCGTGCTTGATATTATAGGCCTCTTGCTTGGCGCGGCGACGGTTGGTTTCGCTCAACGCACGCTCCATCGAACCAGTGATGCGGTCGGCATACATGATGACCCGCCCGTCAGCGTTGCGCGAGGCGCGACCGATGGTCTGCACAAGGGATGTTTCCGAGCGCAGGAAGCCCTCTTTGTCGGCGTCCAGAATGGCGACCAGACCACATTCGGGGATATCGAGACCTTCACGCAAAAGGTTGATGCCGATCAGCACGTCAAAGGCGCCAAGGCGCAGGTCGCGCAGGATCTCAATCCGCTCCAGGGTGTCGATGTCCGAGTGCATATAGCGCACCTTGATGCCCTGTTCGTGCATGTATTCGGTCAGATCCTCGGCCATGCGTTTGGTCAGGGTGGTGACCAGGGTGCGCATGCCGCCGGCGGTGACAATGCGGACCTCGTCCAGCAAATCATCGACCTGCATCTCGACGGGGCGGATYTCSACKGGCGGGTCCARYARSCCGGTRGGGCGGATCACCTGYTCGGTAAACACGCCGCCGGTCTGCTCCAGCTCCCATTTCGACGGGGTGGCCGAGACAAACACCGAYTGSGGGCGCATRGCGTCCCATTCCTCRAACTTCAGCGGACGGTTGTCCATGCAGGACGGCAGCCGGAAGCCATGTTCGGCCAGCACGGTTTTGCGGCGAAAGTCACCTTTGTACATGCCACCGATTTGCGGCACCGAGACGTGGGACTCGTCGGCAAAGACAATGGCGTTGTCGGGGATGAATTCAAACAGGGTGGGGGGCGGCTCGCCGGGGGCRCGGCCMGTCAGRTAGCGCGAGTAGTTCTCRATKCCGTTGCAATGGCCGGTSGCYTCKAGCATCTCYAGGTCAAAYTTGCAGCGCTGTTCCARCCGCTGTGCCTCYAGCAGTTTKCCCTCGYYSACGAACTGGTCCAGCCGCWGSCGCAGCTCTTCCTTGATCTTGATGATTGCCTGATTGAGGGTCGGTTTGGGGGTCACGTAGTGCGAGTTGGCGTAGACGCGAATCTGCTCAAAACTGCCGGTGCGTTCACCGGTGAGCGGGTCAAACTCGGTGATCGCCTCCAGCTCGTCGCCAAAGAACGACAGCCGCCAGGCGCGATCATCCAGGTGGGCGGGGAAGATTTCGAGGGAATCACCGCGCACCCGGAACGAGCCACGCTGGAACGCCTGATCGTTGCGTTTGTACTGCTGGGCGACCAGATCGCCCATGATCTGGCGCTGGTCGTAGCTTTCACCAGCCTTCAGATCCAGGGTCATGGCGCCATAGGTTTCGATTGAGCCGATACCATAGATGCAGGACACCGAGGCAACGATGATGACGTCGTCGCGCTCCAGCAGCGCCCGGGTGGCCGAGTGGCGCATCCGGTCGATCTGTTCGTTGATCTGACTTTCCTTCTCGATGAAGGTATCAGAGCGCGCGACGTAAGCTTCGGGCTGGTAGTAATCGTAGAATGAGACAAAGTATTCGACGGCGTTATCCGGGAAGAAGCCTTTGAATTCACCATATAATTGCGCTGCCAGTGTTTTGTTTGGGGCCAGGATGATGGCGGGGCGCTGAGTGGCCTCGATCACCTTGGCCATGGTAAAGGTTTTGCCGGTGCCGGTGGCGCCCAACAACACCTGATCGCGCTCGCCGTCTAGCAGGCCCTGAGTCAGTTCGGCGATGGCGGTGGGCTGATCGCCGGCCGGCTCAAACGTGGTGCTCAGCACAAAGGGTTTGCCACCCTCCAGTTTGAGCCGCTCACGCACATCCGCGCTGCCCATGGTCGGGGTGGAACTGTCGGAATGGGCATAGGGCATTAACGGCTCTCCTGTCTGGTGGCGGATTTTGATCTGTTTTTGTTCTTGTTCAAGCGGATTCGTACTGGCAGCGGAAAACCCACGGAGAACCTGGGCAATGTGAGACAATTGGCACCTTGCCGCGCGGTGCAGTTTTGCGCATATAAGACAGCAGAGACTGACCAGGAGACTTTGATGCAAGCGCGGATTTTCAAGCCAGCCAGAAATGCGATGACCTCGGGCATGGCAAAGACACATAAATGGGTGTTGGAATATGCTCAGGCCAGTGCGCGCGAAGTCGATCCGCTGATGGGCTGGACATCGTCCAGTGACACCCAGACCCAGGTGCGTCTGCGCTTTGACAGCAAAGACGCCGCACTGGATTATGCCGAGGCGCATGGCATTGAGGCGCAAGTCATTGAACCCAAGGCCCGCAAGGTAAATGTGCGACCTGGTGGCTATGGCGAGAACTTTGCCACCCACCGGCGCGGTGTCTGGACCCACTGAGACCATTTTGATGGGGGTGATCCGAGACGCCGACCCTGCAGCGCCAGAATTGCGCGCGCTGATTGAAGCCAACTTGGCGCATGGTGCCGGGGCTGGACCTGCAGACAGCAATCATACCTTTGGGGTTGAGGATCTGTGCCAAGAAAATGTGCGGTTCTGGGCCTTGTTTGACGGTGAAACTGCGCTGGGGTGTGGAGCTTATAAGGTGCTGCCGGATGGCAATGCCGAAGTAAAATCGGTCTTTGTGTCAGCTGCTGCTCGCGGCAGGGGCTTCGCGCGTAAAATCATGTCCTGTTTGGCTGAAGAGGCCTGCAAGGAGGGGATTATCGCGCTGGTGCTGGAAACCGGATCTACGCTTTGCCCGGAATATGATGCCGCCCGCAGGCTCTATGAAACACTGGGTTATTCCTATTGTGGTCCGATCTTTGGATATGAAGAAGACCCCAATAGTGCCTTCATGCGGTTGGCCCTTGATCCTACCGCTTAAAAACAGCAAGAAGGCGGCAAGCGGTCCMTTAGCTCAACTGGATAGAGCAGCTGACTTCTAATCAGCAGGTTTGGGGTTCGAGTCCTCAAGGGATCGCCAATAAATTCAATTGCTTGCACGGTATCTTCAAAGCCAGAAGAATGCTCAGGCACACACATGGCACACACCGTGAGCGATTTTGCGGCTTTGTGTGGCTAGCTGAGCCGAATTAGATGCACTGACGATCTGATTTAGATTCTCCATATAGCGCGGTGCGGCCTTTCGGAGGTGTCGGCGAAGCTTACCGGACAAATATGGTGTCCAATTATCGCCTGATGGAAATTGCTGAGCAGAGGGTCACTGTAGTTCCACACTCCGCTGGTAGCCATTGCAGCCGATGACTACCCAGAATGCTTAATGCTGCAGCCGCAGAAATTTGTCAGTATGCCCTCCCCCACTGCGGGTGCATTGTTCCTCCTGCCATAATTTTCGAAATTCGGCTGAAAGATGGGTGATTCTCATCGAGAAAATGATGAGTGGGTGTGGCCTACACCTGCAGAACGTGCTGCGTAGCAACGTTTTGATACATGAAATCCCGCCATTAACGGAGATGCAACGAAATACTGCCACCAACATCAGGACAGCCGTGAACCGTAATTCGAGTGTAATTAGTTGCTGAATAGGCTGATACATTATGGCAAAGGGCACTAATCATATGACTGGTTTATTTTCGTTCTGGAGCAAGTTGCAGCTTAGCAAGAAGCTCCCATTGGTGATTGCGGTGCCTACGATTTTTCTAACACTCGCTTCGGGTCTGTTTTTTGCATGGCAAGCAAGCAGCGCTCTCAAAGAGAACCGGCAGGCCGCCTATGTCACCCTTCTGGAGGAGCGGCAGGAAGCACTGGCCAATTGGCTTGCCGGGCTTGAATCGCAAGCCCGCACCATGGTTGCCAGTCCAACGGTCGTGAGTGCACTGCGGGATTTTGCCAATTCTTGGTATTCACTGGGGGACACTCCGGGAGAGTACTTGCGTCAGATCTACGTCATCGACAATCCATACCCTGAAGGGGAAAAGGCGGAGTTTCTGGACGCAGGCGACAAAAAGGCCTGGACCATAAGGCACAAGAAATACCACGAGGGGTTCCGGATCTTCCAACGTGAGCAGGGGTTTGATGATCTGTTTCTTTTGGATCCCCTGGGCAACTTGGTTTACTCTATTGCAAAAGAAGACGATTTTGCCACCAACGTCCTGGCCGGTCCTTTCCATGACAGCAGTCTTGGAGATGCGTTCCGCGCCGGAATGGAGCTGGAACCCGGCACCCTGCATGTCACTCCGTTAAAGGCTTATGCCCCCAGTAATGGGGCCCCGGCCATGTTTATTTCGTCGCCCATTATGAAGGGGGGCACGGTTCTGGGGGTGTTGGTTTTGCGCGTCTCTATCGATCGGATGACAGCAATATTGTCGCACTCCCGTCTGCTCGGCGAGACTGGCCTGGTCTATGTTGTGCGGGAAAACAACATCGCGTTGAATGCGTCTCCCTATGCCGGAGGGCACACGACCCTGGATCAATTGCCCGAAACACCACAGATTACCGCGGCTCTTGCAGGGGAAACCATGTTCTTTTCGGGAGCGGCCGGGCTGTCGGGTAATGCCGTAGAAGCGATGTCGTCAAAATTGTCTTATGGCGGCAAACAATGGGGACTTGTCCTTGAGATTGACAGTGATGAAGCGCTGGCGGCCGAGGCCAAACTGAACCAGTCAGCCATGTTGCAGGTGGTCGTGGTCTCCATGTTGGTGGCCCTGCTCACTTGGTTGGCAGCGCGTGGCATCGGTCGCAGAATTGCGGCCCTTGCGGTGAGTGTTGAGAGCATTGCCCATAAGGATTACGATAGCCCTGTGGCCGGACGCGATACGGGGGATGAAATTGGCACCATTGCCAAGACCTTGGAGGTTTTCAAAACCGATTTGCAAGCGGCTGCGGAGGCCGAGGATGAGCGGGCTGAACAGCAGAAAAACCAGCAAGACGTCGTTGAGAAGTTGAGTGTTGGGCTGGTGCAGCTTGCCAATGGTGATTTTTCCCAGCCTATCCATGAGCCGTTCGCAGAGGGCCATGATCAGCTGCGCATCGATTTCAACCGTACACTGGAAACTCTGAGTGTGACTATGGTGGAAGTGGTGAATACTGCCGATAGTATACGGAACGGCGCCGCTGAGATCAGTCAGGCTTCGGAAGACCTGTCGCGCCGCACCGAAAGCCAGGCGGCAACACTGGAAGAAACTGCCGCGGCATTGGAAGAGATGACCGTCAGTGTGAAATCGGCGGCTGATGGTGCGCGCAGCGTTGAAACTATTGTGAACGAGGCCAGAGATGAGGCCAAAAACAGTGGCAATGTGGTGCAGAATGCAGTGTCGGCGATGACAGAAATTGAGGTCTCCTCGCGTCATATTTCGCAAATTATTAGTGTCATCGACGATATTGCCTTTCAGACCAATCTTCTGGCCCTGAATGCCGGTGTCGAGGCGGCACGTGCAGGTGAGGCGGGGCGTGGGTTTGCGGTTGTGGCCTCCGAAGTGCGGGCCTTGGCACAACGGTCTTCGGATGCGGCGATGGAGATTAAGACCTTGATTAGCGACAGTTCCAAGCAAGTTGAGCAGGGCGTCGATCTGGTTGGTAAAGCGGGAGACGCATTGCAAAATATTGTCGAGCGCGTCAGCCATATTTCACAGCTCGTTTCGGAAATCGCCGAGGGTTCAAACGAACAATCGACAGGCCTGGCTGAGATTAACATCGGGGTTACTCAACTGGATCAGGTGACGCAGCAGAATGCGGCAATGGTCGAAGAGGCCACTGCGGCCAGCCATCTGCTGAATTCGGATGCCGCAAAACTATCGAACCTGGTGTCGCAATTCAATGTTGGGGACGGGGCTGGTGCCTCTGTTGCCAATGCCGCCGCCGCCAGTGCTCATGGGGCGGAATGGGATGCAGAGCCAAACTTGCAACATCGAAACTTCGGCTAAACGGAACAGATACAGCGTTGCATCGCAGGGGAATAGTTTTGCCGCCTCTGCAGTACTTAGATAACAAGTTGTAAAATGTATGGTGTGCACATATTTTTTCAAAAAAATGTGCACACCATACATACACCCGGGCTGCTATCGGTGATTTTGATGGATACTCAAAAAGGTCGGAGCGGCAGGCTTGCCGTTCGATGTGGGCAAAGACATGGAAATCCGGAACGTGACGAACGAAACGGTATTTCAGGTTTAGCGGATAAGACAGATGCCGCAAACCTGGAGTGCGAAAAAGCTGTTTCGCGGGTTCCAAATCCTTCATSTYAMKMKYRGGNKYKMCANKRKCATYWTTNCWYRKMKMGWKMKGYTSRMAYGRGAMRMMRMRRYMRAAAAGTCATTATCACCTGCGCGGTGACCGGATCGGTGCATACGCCGTCGATGTCGGAGTATCTGCCGATCACGCCGGCCGAAATAGCAGAGCAATCCATTGCAGCTGCCGAAGCAGGCGCGTCGGTGCTGCATTTGCACGCGCGCGATCCGGAGGATGGACGACCCAGCTCGGACCCAAAAATCTTTGAGCAGTTTGTGCCGCAGATTGCCGCAAAAACCGATGCGATCATCAACATCACCACCGGCGGCAGTACCCGGATGACGCTGGACGAACGTCTGGCCTATCCGCTGGTTGCCCAGCCCGAGCTGTGCTCGCTCAACATGGGGTCGATGAACTTTGCCTTTCACCGGGCCGGGCGCGGTGTGCAGCAGTGGAAACATGACTGGGAAAAGCCCTATATTGAGGGCACCGAGGATCTGATTTTCCGCAACACCTTTGCCGATATGAAATCGGTTCTAGCCAGGCTTGGCACGACCTATGGCACCCGGTTTGAGTTTGAATGCTACGATGTGGGCCATCTGTATAACCTAGCCTATCTGGTGGACGAGGGTCTGGTGAAGGGGCAGTTGTTCCTGCAATGCGTGCTGGGGGTTCTTGGTGGGCTGAACGGCGACCCGGAGAACCTGTTCCTGATGCGCAGCACCGCGGATCGTCTGTTTGGGCGTGATGGCTATGAGTTCTCGGTGCTTGGCGCCGGGCGGCGTCAGATGTCACTGGTGACGATGGGCGCTTTGATGGGCGGCCATGTCCGCGTCGGGCTAGAGGACAGCCTGTTCCTGGGCCGTGGCGAAATGGCCCAGTCCTGTGCGTCACAGGTGCAAAAAATCCGCCGCATTCTGGAGGAGCTGTCGCTGGAAGTGGCAACACCCGCCGAAGCGCGTGCCATCCTGCAGACCAAGGGTGCCGACAAGGTTGCTTTTTAAGTCTGAAAACAACACGTCGCGCGGGGAATAACCACCCCGCGCGAACAGCTTTGCTCAGGGCGCATCGCTTAGGGCGTCCAGCCGCAGCGCCACGTGTAACTCCAGCGCGACTATGGGGTTGTCCCATCCTCCGGTCACATCACGCAGCGTTTCAAGCCGTTGGCGCATGGTGTTGACGTGGATGCCCARRTGYTCRGCGGTACGGGCGATGTTGAACTGGCAGTCAAAGAAACMCAAAAGCGTCYTTTTCAACTGTGCCCGCTGACGGGGGTCGCGCGCATTGATCGGCGTCAGTGCGTCCTCGGCAAAGTCAGTCAGTCGCTTGGGGTCGCCGCTTTCGAACAATCTGGCAAAAAGACTGACCTGTGACTCCTCCAGCACCTGGTTCACCGGCATAATCTTTTGCATGGTAAGCAGCGCCTTGCCGATGCGCGCATAGTGGCTGGAAGTTTCTGACAGATCCCGGAATGGTTTGGACAATAATCCCTCCAGCTGATCGTGGTCAGAACGTCTGCGCAATATGTCGATCAATTTGTCGATGTCCTTGACCGGGCCAATCGCCAGATAGGCGTCGTCAATTAGATCTGCCAGCAGGTTCAACTGTGCGGTTGCATTGCGGATCAATTCGGTCTGGGCGGCGTGGCTTAGCCCGCTGAGAACGATCAACACAATGCGCACCGGCTGTTGTGCCGCCAGGGCCAGGCGGTCCCGAACCGAGCTGATGGTGGTGGCATCCGGTTGGGAAACCAGCACCAGGTGCCGCAACAGGGTGGACGAGGCCAATAGCTGCTCGGTCTCGCGTTTTTCGGTCCACAGTTTGGCGATGGACAGCGCAACTGTGCTGCGCTCCAGATTGCGCAACTGGATCTCGTCGATGGGGGCGGTGTGGCAAATAATCAGACAATCGCCGCGCGCGGTGCCGTTGTGCAGTGAAATCACCAGGCAGCGTTCTTCGCCTGTATCCAGCAAGACCGCTGAACGACCGTTTTCGCGTGACCGGGCTATGGTCGATAGCAGTGTCGCGCGATCAAAGGACCCACAGCGCAACTGTTGCATCATGGACCCGTCATAGCTGTCGGCGGCCACTTCTTCGCGGATGATCAACGTGCTGTCCATATAGAGAATAGCGCCGCTGATCTGCGCTGCCATACGCGCCATGAATGTCGACAAATCAGCACCTTGGGCTAGCAGTGACATCATGACGTCATGGGCTTGGGCTGACGCTTCAACACGTTGGATATGGGCCTCCAGCGAGCGGCGGTTGCTTTCCGTTTCCTYSWRCKCKTNGRASASTTNAGSMAAGRMGCTGNGMRWTGMGCAWGKYSANNCGMMAGMRNTNGMAGNTGNCRAAAGATCCCAGTACCGAAATCTCACGCCCGGAAAACGAGCGGCTGTAGCGATCGGCGACAAACAAAAGCCCCAGCACCCGGCCGTCGGACAGGATCGGAAACCCGGCCAGTGACACGATTTTTTCCGCATCAAATTTGCGATCCAACTCGGGGGAGTGCACAAAGCGCTGGTCGGTCGAATAGTTCTGGGTGGTGAAAAAGCTTTTGGTGGCCATCACCACACTGACCGCGCCCCGGTCAACCGGCGCGGTCATCACGGCTGTTTCGGGCTGAAGATTGCCCTCGGTTGCGATGGTGCGAAAATACCCGGCGTCTTCGTCAAGCACCGTGAGCCAGGCAATATTGGCGCTGACCAACTGTCGCGCGCGGCTGACGATTGTTCGCAGCAGGTCCTGCAGCGACAGGGTGCTTGATAAGTCATGTGTGGTGTCGATCAGCAGGTTCAGGCTKCGCTCGGTCAGCCCGGTTTCCTTTTGCTGGAGGGCCAGCATGGAAAGCTGGCTGTGCATCCGAGTGGCCACTTCCGCCCCGTCCGTATCGCTATCGGCTTGGCGCAATTGCGCCAGCAGCGCGGGGATGTCCTCTTCACCTGTGCGGGCGACGATGTGATCCATCAGTTGGGCGGCCAGGGACATTGCTGTGGATGGCATGGGGGAACTCCTATACGAGCGGGGTGACTGGCCTGGAATGCCACAGGTTAAGTATTCATAAATGTACGATAAGTACGTTTATTGTCGATGGATATGTCGTGAGTCCACATATATCAGTCTCTTTTGAAATGAAACAATAGCCCGAAGCAGTCCGCGATAATTTGTGCGCGGGCTGGGTAGAGGGAGCCGTGAACACGGCTGAACAGGCAAGACGAGTGCGGTGCGTTGAGGCGCACCGCTGATCGTTTGTGACACGGAAGAAAAAACCAAACTAGGAGGAGACCCAAGTTGAAAAATGTAACACTTACCGCACTGGCGACAGCCAGCGTGCTGGCCCTGAATGTGGCATCTGCGCAGGCTGAGCCTTTGAAAATCGGCATCATCGAGAGCCTGTCAGGTTCGCAGACATCGTCGGGCCGGTTGTATTCCACCGCCATTCGATATGGCGTTGATCTGATCAATGCGGCTGGCGGCTTCAACGGCGAGCCGATCGAAGTCATCGAATTTGACAACGCAGGCGGCGCGACCGGTGCGGCTGACAAATTCCGCCAAGCCGCCGCAGATGGCGTCAACATTGTCGTGCAGGGGGCCTCGTYCGCCATCGCCGGRCAGCTGACCGAAGACGTGCGCAAGTTCAACATCCGTAACCCGGGTGAAGAGATCATGTTCATCAACGTTGGCGCCGAGGCGATGGAGCTGACGGGCAAGAAGTGTCACTTCTACCACTTCCGCTATACCACTGCTGCGCCGATGCGGGTCAATGCTCTGGTCAGCGCCATGAAGGGTGCTGGTGATCTGGGAACAAGTGTCTTCTCGATCAACCAGAACTACTCCTGGGGGCAGGACATGCAGGCCGCCATCGAGGGCGCGGCTGAAGCTGGCGGTTACACCGTGGCAGATGCCGTTCTACACGACGTGAACAAGATCCAGGATTTTGCGCCTTTTGTTGCGCGCATCAAGGCGGCTGAGCCTGAAACGGTGATCACTGGTAACTGGTCGAACGACCTGCTGTTGCTGATGAAAGCCACCGGTGATGCGGGTCTGGACGTGCGTTTTGGCACCACCTATCTGGATCAGCCGGGCAATATCGGCAACGCCGGTAAGACTGCGCTGGGCCATTATATCGCCAACAACTACGACAACTCGGTCGGCAGCGCTGACTTTGCTGAGGTTTATAAGACATCCGTGGGCCACTACCCGCAGTTTGTTGAACCGCAGGCGGTTTTTGCGATCGGTGCATTGGCTGAAGCCCTGTCGACGCTGGATTTTGACGGCGGCGACATCAACGTGACCAAAATCGCACTGGCGCTGGAAGAAGCTGTCTACGAAAGCCCGGTTGGCCCGATTTCGGTTCGCGCGGCAGACCACCAGACAATTCGCCCTGTTGTGGTCTCCAAGGTTGTCGAGGACGCCAGATACCCGCTGGACGGAACCACCCTAGGTTTCGAGGCAGTTGCGGTTATTGCCGGCGATAAGGCGATCTATCCGGTGCAGGACAGCTGCTCGATGGTTCGCCCAGACTAAACATCCCTCTTGGATAAACGGTCGGAGGCTTGTCCTTCGACCGTACAAGTTGGGGACGCAGCGCCCCTCTAATGGAGTTTCCATATGGAATTCTTTTTCATTTCTACGCTTAACGGTGTGATCTACGGGTTGCTGTTGTTCATGGTGTCAGCGGGTCTCTCGCTGATTTTTGGCATGATGGGTGTTTTGAACTTTGCCCATGCCTCGTTTTATATGCTGGGCGCCTATCTGGCCTATGCGCTGTCGTCTGTCTTTGGATTTTGGGGCGGGATACTCTTGGCTCCGATCCTGGTGGGGCTGCTGGGCATGGTGATCGAGCGCGGCTTGCTGCGCAAAGTGCATGCACATGGTCACGCGCACGAGCTGTTGCTGACCTTTGGTCTGGCGATGATCATCGCTGAAACGATCAAACTGTTCTTCGGGGATTTCCCGGTGAATTACCAAATCCCAACCGAGCTGCGGTTCTCGGCCTTCACCGTCTATGGCACCAACTATCCGTTCTACCGGTTGTTCATCGGTTTTGTCGCTGTGATGATGTTCATCGGGCTGTGGCTGCTGCTGTCGCGCACCCGGATTGGCATTGTGGTACGGGCGGCTGAACGCCTGCCTGCCATGGCCGAGGCCCTGGGCCACAATATTCCGGTTGTGTTCATGGGGGTGTTTGGCGCAGGCGCCGCGCTGGCCGGTCTTGCGGGCGCCGTTGCCGGGGCTTTCTATCCGACAAACCCAAACATGGCGGCCGAGCTGGGCGTGATCGTCTTTGTAGTTGTCGTCGTGGGGGGGCTGGGATCACTCAAAGGTTCGCTGGTTGCCTCCCTGCTGATCGGGTTGTTTTCATCTTTCGCGGTGGGGCTGGACTGGTCGCTGGCGCAGCTGTTCGGGCTGTTCGGCTTGGGTGAGTGGGCGCAATCGGTTGGCGGCCTCATGACTCTGGAGCTCTCGTCCGTTAGCGGCACGATTCCCTTCGCACTAATGCTGATCGTTCTGCTGGTTCGTCCCGCAGGCCTTATGGGAGAGCGGAACTGATGTCTGCCACATCCAAATTTCTGATTATCGGTTTAGCTTTGCTGGTCAGCATTGCCCTGCCGCCGTTTCTGTCGGCCGGCTGGCAGAATGCGCTGAACACGATGCTGATCGCCAGCCTGTTTGCCCTGTCGTTCAATCTGCTGGCCGGGCAGGCCGGGCTATTGTCCTTTGGTCATGCGGCCTACTTCGGTGTCGGCGCCTTTGCCGCGCTGCATCTGATGTTGGCGGTTGAAGACGGGCTGCCGGTTCCAACTCCGCTGCTGCCCTTGGCTGGCGCGCTGGCCGGGCTGGTTGCCGGAGTGGTGTCTGGTTGGTTTTCAACCATGCGCTCGGGGGTCTATTTTGCGCTGGTCACCCTGGCCATCGCTGAGCTGTTCCATTCGCTGACGCCGCACCTGCAGGGCCTGTTTGGCGGCGAATCCGGTATATCGTCCATGCGTATGCCCTGGATGGGCATCCGCTTTGCCACCATTCTGGAGGTCTACTATCTGACGCTGGGCTGGTTTGTCATTTGTGCGGTGCTGCTCTGGGCCTATACCCGCACCCCGTTTGGTCGCCTTACCCTGGCGCTGCGCGACAACGAACAGCGCGTGCGTTTCATGGGCTATGATGCCCATGTCTCAAAGACGCTGATTTTCACCGTGTCCGCGATGTTCTCGGGTGTGGCTGGAGCGTTGCAGGCGGTGACCAATGAAACCGCGAACTATGACCTGTTTTCGGCAGGGGTGTCGTCGCAGGTGGTATTGTTCACCTATGTTGGTGGCGCGACGCTGTTCTTTGGCCCGGTTTTTGGCGCTGTCGCCTTTACCGTCTTTGCCTTCTTAATGTCCGACCTGACCCGGTCCTGGCTGTTTTATCAGGGGCTCATTTTCGTTCTGGTGATGCTGTACGCGCCGCATGGGATTGGTGGAGCCCTTGCTATGCAGTTGCGCCAGTGGCGCGAGCTGGACTGGCGTCGCCTGGTCAAACCCTATGCAACCGCCACGGTTGGTGGGCTGATGATCGCCGCTGGTGTGGTGTTCCTGACCGAAACCGTCTCGATCCTGTTTGGGCTGGACTATGAGCATGCCCGGACGCTGACACCTGACTACCTGCCGGACTTTACCCTGATGGGGCAGGTCTGGTCGCCGGTGGCGGTTTCCACATGGGTGCTGCCCGCGGTGCTGCTGATCGGCGGCATTGCACTACTCCAGGTGGCGCGACGGTGGTTGGATCACAGTGATGATGCGATGGCGGCTTCTGACACTGAAACCAGCAAAGGGAGCGTCTGATTATGACTGCTATAGAAACACTGAACGCCCTGAAGCTGACGGGGGTCGATAAGTCCTTTGGATCGCTCTCGGTCATCAAAGGGGTCGAGCTGAGCGTGCGCAAAGGTCACCGCCATGCGGTGATCGGCCCGAACGGTGCCGGCAAGTCGACGCTGTTCAACCTGATCTCGGGGATGTTCCCGCTGACTGCGGGTGAGATCGAACTGAACGGTCAGCGCATTTCGGGGCTTGCTCCGCATAAGATCAACCGCGCTGGTCTGTCGCGCTCGTTTCAGATCACCAATATCTTTCATAAGATGAGCGTGTTCGAGAACCTGCGCATTGGCGTCCTGGCCAAACATGGCAGCCGTTTTGACCTGCTGCGCCCAATCTCGCGGATGCGTTCCATCAATGAAGAAACCGGGCGCATTCTGGATCTGGTCGGGCTGTCGGTCCGCAGCGGTCATCTGGCGGGCGATCTGAGCTATTCGGAACAACGCGCCCTGGAAATTGGCATGACCCTGTCCACCGGCGCCGAGGTGATCCTGCTGGACGAGCCAACAGCCGGCATGTCACGCGAAGAAACCGCGCAGGCCGTCGAACTCATCCGCAAGGTGACCGAGGGCAAAACCTTGCTGATGGTCGAGCACGACATGAGCGTTGTGTTCAGCCTCTGTGACCGGGTTTCAGTGCTGGTTTATGGCAGCATACTGGCCACTGACACACCCGCCGAGATCAGCAAAAACAGCGCCGTTCAACAGGCCTACCTAGGGGAGGACGCCGCATGAGCCTGCTAGAGGTACAAGGGCTGCACGCACATTATGGCAAGAGCCACATTCTGCACGGCATCGACATGACAATCCCCGAGGCCTCGATTGTTTCGCTGCTGGGGCGGAACGGATCAGGTCGTTCAACGCTGATGAAGTCGATCATGGGGCTGGTGCAACCCTCCGCCGGGTCTGTGCGACTGAACGGTGCTGAGCTGGCCGGCCATCGCCCCTATGACATCTGCCGTCGCGGTATTGGCTATGTGCCAGAAGAGCGGCTGGTGTTTCCAAACCTGACGGTTGAGCAAAACCTGATGATGGGCGTGCAAAAGGCGCAAGACGGAGTGCATCAATGGACGATGGACGAGATGTACGACTATTTCCCGCGCCTGAAAGAGCGCCGCGCCATCAATGCCGGATATTTGTCAGGTGGTGAACAGCAGATGCTGACAATGTGCCGGTCATTGCTGGGCAATCCACGTATTCTGCTGATCGACGAGCCAACCGAGGGGCTTGCGCCCAAAATCGTCGAAGTGGTGATGGAAGTGATATTGGACATTGCCAAACGCGGCGTTGCGGTGATGTTGGTGGAACAGAAATTAACCATCGCTTTGAAGGTGGCATCGCAGGTTATGGTGATGGGACACGGGGAACTGGTGTTCCAGGGGACAACTGAAGAACTGGCCGAGGCACCAGAAATTCGGCGAAACTGGCTTGAAGTGGCCTGAAATTTTCAGAGCCAATCAAACCAAACTGCTAGTGAGAAAAGACGGGAAGAGAAATGAGCTATCTAGAACAGATGAAGCCACCGCAGGGGCTGAAGGTATTGGTGACGGCGGGTGCGTCCGGCATTGGCGCGGTTATCGCGCTGGCCTTTGCCGAAATGGGCGCGCAGGTTATGATTTGCGATGTTGACGAGGCAGCACTAGCGCGGTGCAGCGAAAACCAACCCTCCATTCTCCCGGTCARGACGGACGTCTCGGMMAGWSCYSSYRKWKWRMSSRTSKYMRMAYMSSYMMGSKCWKMATTNGGNGRSCWKSMKRWGMWKSWYWWMWMTSSMRRSATTTCTGGTCCAACCGGGGCAATTGAAGATCTGGCGCTTGGAGACATTGAACGCACTCTGGATATCAATTTGATGAGCCAGTTTGCAATTATTCGCCAAGCAGCGCCGCTGTTGCGGGCAAGTGATACGCCCTCGATCATCAATATTTCCTCGGTCGCCGGGCGCCTGGGCTATGCGATGCGCACACCTTATGCGGCGTCGAAATGGGCAATTGTCGGGCTGACCAGCAGTTTGGCTAAGGAAATGGGCCCTGCTGGGGTGCGGGTGAACGCTATTCTTCCCGGCATCGTCGAAGGCCCGCGCATGGACGGTGTTATCAAGGCGCGCGCCGAAAGTGCCGGTGTGTCCTTTGAAGACATGCGGGRAACGTAYCTTGAGAATATCTCACTGCGCCGCATGGTRAAGCCACARGATATTGCCAGCATGGCACTGTATTTGTGCTCGCCCGCAGGTGGCAATATCTCGGGTCAGGCCATCAGTATTTGTGGCAACGTCGAGACCCTCTGACGGTTCAATAAACTGCCGTGTAATCTTGTGCTTACACATCTTTCGCCGCTGTGGTTTAACAGCGCGGATGTTTGAAATAGTGATCGGCTCGCAAGAGCCGGGCACAGCCACAGCGGCGCAACACTCGACCTCTTAAACTAGGAAATACCTGCATGATTGATCTATCAAAYCAAGTGGCCATCGTGACCGGTGCTGGCGGTGGATTGGGGCGTGCTCATGCCATTTTGCTTGCAAAACACGGTGCCAAGGTGGTGGTGACTGACCYGAACCTTGAGGCCCTGCAGTCGGTTGTAAGTGAGATCGAGGCGGCGGGTGGCACCGCGATGCCAGTGGTCGGCTCGGTGACCGAGATGGGCGACGTCGAAGCCATGGTTGCCAAAACACTCGACCAGTGGGGGCAAATTGACATTCTGGTCAACAACGCCGGCATTCTGCGCGACAAGACATTTGCGAAAATGGACCTAGAGGATTTCCGTTTGGTTATGGACGTGCACCTGATGGGCGCCGTCAATTGCACCAAGGCCGTCTGGGACCACATGCGCGAACGCAAGTATGGTCGGATCATCATGACCACCTCGTCGTCCGGGCTGTTTGGTAATTTTGGACAGTCGAACTATGGCGCCGCCAAAATGGCCTTGGTTGGATTTATGAATACCATCGCTCTTGAGGGCGCACGGTATGGCATCAAGGTCAACTGTCTGGCCCCCACGGCCGCAACACAGATGGTTGAAGGCCTGTTGCCTCAGGAGGAGCTGGACTTGCTGCAACCCGGGCGGGTCAGTCCCGCTGTGATTGCATTGGCTGGGCCGGATGCTCCGACCCGTCAAATCATATGCGCCGGAGCGGGTTCATTTTCCGCCGCCCATATCACGATGACACAGGGGATTTTTTTGGGGAACGGCGAAGACACCCCCGAGCAGCTGGTTGAAAACATGAACCAAATTATGGACCGCGACGGGGCGAGTGTTCCGGTCACGGGGGAAAATCAAGGGCGGCAAGAACTTGCGCTGGCCGGGTATCAACGGGTACCAAATTGATCTGCAAACCGAGTAGTTAAAGCCCAGTGCCACATTGACTTGGATGCGGCACTGGAAAAAAAGGCGCGGTGCTGTGAAGCGCCGCGCCTTTTGAATTATCTGGGGTGCGGTAGTGTGCCGCTTGATTGTTAGAAGTCTTCCCACCCCGAGGCGCGGCGCGGCGCGGGCGTTTCGAAATCGGGCTCATGCGCAGAGAAGTCTGAGCTCTGCATCGGGGCAGCTGGCGCACTGTCAAAAGAGACCAGTTTGTTGCTGTTGCCGGTTTTGAACACCGACACCTGTCGGGCCAGCTCATTGGCGTCATTGCGCAACAGCTGGCTGGCTGCGGTGGATTCTTCGACCATGGCTGCATTGTGCTGGGTGACTTGATCCAGCTGCAGAACACCTGCATTGATTTCCGCCAGTGCGATCGACTGTTCTTCGGCACCCGAAGCAATGCCCATCACATGGCTGGAAATGGTACCAACACTGTCGATGATCTTGCGTAGCTCTTCGCCAGTGCGGCCGACCAGCTCGACGCCGTGGTTGACCTGTTGTGAACTGTCGCTGATCAGCTGTTTGATYTCTTGCGCCGCGTCYGAKGARCGYTGGGCCARRGCCCGCACYTCGGAKGCRACCACWGCAAAYCCRCGACCTGCTTCKCCRGCCCGWGCCGCCTCRACCCCGGCGTTGAGMGCCARSAGGTTGGTCTGGAACGAGATRTCGTCGATCACSGAGATGATYTGWGAGATCTGMACCGAGGATTTTTCRATCAGTGACATCGCATCSACMGCTTCRCGCACAACTGTGCCACTCTTTTCAGCGGTGGCGCTGGCGCTGGCGACGATGCTCTCGACTTCTTTTGCACCGGAAGCAGCGGATCTTACGCTGGCGGTCAACTCGTCCAGTGCTGCTGCGGTCTGTTCCAGCGTGGCAGCCTGGCTTTCGGTGCGCTGTGACAGATCATTGGAGGATTGGTTGATCTCTTCGGAACTGCCGCGGATTTTTTCTGAGTTGCTGATCACCGAGTCGATGATACCAACCAACGTGTCGATGGTGCGATTATAGTTTTCGCGCAGAGCTTCGTATTCGCCAGCAAAAGGCCGGTCTATGGTTTGGGTCAAATCGCCTTCGGACAGACGCTGCAGCGCGCTGGTCAAATCCTCAACCACCCGTTTCTGTTCTTCCTGAGCGGTGACGCGTTCCTCTTCAATCTCGCGGGCTTGCTTTAGCTGGGTCTTCAGATTTTCCACGGTGCGGGCAATGGCGCCAATTTCATCACCACGATCCAGGTGGATCGGCTCTTGATCATAGGTGCCATTGGCAATTTCATCGATCAGTTTACCCACATCCTGCARYGGGCGAGACATCATYGARCGCAGCAGGAAGRTCGAAATGGCGCACATGATAAAGAAGGCGATACCGGCCACGATGTAGGAGAACAATTTGGCTTTGGCAACTTCGGCAAAGGCCCGATCCGGTGACCAGATGATAGCAATCGAGCCAACGACGGCGTCGCCTTTGGCCCCTGCGGTTGCGGGCATGGCGATATAGTACCCGTTACCGGTCGATTCTCCAGTTCCGGTTGAAAAAGACACTGCAGCCAAGGATTTTAGCTGCTTGGCTTGCTCCCCATCTGCGATGCCCGAAGTTGCAATCACCTCGTTAGAGCTGTTGGTGGCGATGGCGTAAACTGCACTGCCATTGGATTCTTCCAGGATTCGGTCGATTGCAATTTGAACCCCGCTGGCATCGCCAAACCGCATAGCGCCGCCATTGCGGGCACCTGCGGCTTGGGTGATTTCTGCCGCAAGATCCAAAACACCATCTTCAATGGCCTTTTTTACGATCCGCTGGGACTGAAACATCAGGATTGCAGCCACAATCAATGTCGTCGCGGTTATCAGCAAAGTGCATTTGATAAAAACCGACATGCCGTTGAACACGGGTTTGAGCGGATTACGAATTTTCATGTGATTGCCTCATTTGTCTAAAGTCCAAGCGGATCTGGTTGGATTTAAATCAAGAATTCGGCATCAATGCCGATGGTAATCGCGCCAATTGAAAGCCCTGTTGCCGGGTCCGTAATGGTCAGCGAAATTTGGCCCTGGTAACTCTGGGTCGATTCATCAAGTTCCACATTGCCAAGGTGGACAGCATCAGGACCAACACTATAGGTCGCGGAAAATTTGGCTTCGTCGCCTTGCCACATATCCGAGATGATGCCGGATGACGCCACGTTCAAGCCAAGGGCATCCATGATGAAGATTTCCGTGACTTGGCCGCCAGATGCCAAGACTTGTCCGCGCAGAAAATCAGCGGCAGCATTTTCGATGACCGGAGTAATAGTCGGTGTCGATGGAGTGCCAATTTCGGAGCGCCAAGCTTGATCGAGCCGGTCAATCACGCTTTGATCATAGCTACCGGTTTTTTGGTTCTGAGCATTGATGGCATCCACCAGAATCGGGGATTGAACCCAATGCCGGATTTCAGCCTCAAGATAAGCAGACATAGCCGGAGCATACTCGTTGGCGAACACAGGAGTTGCAAAAACAGGTGCAATGGTTGCCATAACAGCGAGTGTAGTAAATTTCATTAAACGTTCCCTCGTGAAGATTCCTCTGAGTGGCAGAGGACGGGACAAACCTGAGGCCTGGAGATTTACGCTGGATTAATCTGCTTTTGGATACTGTCTAAAATTTTAGCGAAGATGGGTCGGCGGGTCGTTTTTTTTAGGGTGCTTATGGCAGAGCCTGCCCAGAGAGACTTGTCCCCGGGGGCCGCGATACCGTATTGAAAAGACGACGGGAAATAGCGCGGTTGGCAGCTCCCGATGGAACGTTCTGGAAGGTATAAAATGTCCGATATCACTCGTAAACACACCGGTAAACGCATGAGCCAAATTGTCATGCACGGCGACACAATTTACTTGGCGGGCCAGGTTGGCACTGCTGGTGACAGCGTCGCCGACCAGACTCGCAGCTGTTTGGAAAAGATTGATGGGCTGCTGAAAGAAGTGGGCTCGGACAAAACGCGCATTCTGCAAACCACCATCTGGCTGGCCGATATGGCTGATTTTGCCGAAATGAACGCGGTCTGGGATGGCTGGGTGGCTGAGGGCCACGCGCCGGCGCGGGCCTGTGGAGAGGCCAAATTGGCGCTGCCCGATTTCAAGGTTGAGTTTCTGGTCACTGCCGCCCGGTAGTGCCGTCAGGCCTGCGTGGCCGGAAGATGACGTTGTAAAAGCAAGCGCAAGGCGGCTGGATTGATCGGCTTGTGCAACAGGTCGGCATGGATGTCTTTACTCAGCGCTACCAATTCCGGGTCTCGGTTGGCGGTGATCAGACAGGCGGGCAGGGGGCCGTGCCGTTGCCTGAGGCGGGTAATGGCGTCGCTGCCCAGCAACCCATCGTCCAGTTGATAGTCGGCGATGACCAGATCCGGGGCGATGTCCACCTCTTGTAGCAGCGCCATTGCCTCGCTCTCGCTGGCGCAGGCAAAGACGTCCAACCCCCAGGCTTCCAGCGTCACCGTCAGGGCGCTACGCAATCCAGCGTCGTTCTCCAACAACAGCACAATGGCTGGCGCCAGTGCGGTCGGGTCAAGAACTCCGGCAGGTGTGGGATCTGTTGCCGCTTGGCGGGCGGCGATGGGTAGTGTGATGGAAAACACTGTTTGGCCAACTTTGGAGTGCAGCTGCAACGGATGATCAAGCAACTCGCAGGCGCGTTTGACAATGGCCAGTCCCAGGCCCACGCCTTCGGTTGGCCGCGACGGGGGGCTAAGGCGGTGAAATTCGTCGAACACCCGTTGCTGCTGGTCCAGGGGAATGCCGGGGCCGGTATCATGCACCTCGATCCGCAGGGTGTTGCCGCAGCGGCGGGCGCCCACCAGAACKWKGCCMNTNCYRKYRYAKCRNACCGCATTTGAGATCAGGTTTTGCAGGATGCGGCGCAGAAAGGTGGCGTCGCTGCGCACCGTGGCACGGGGCAGAACTATGCGAAAGTCGAGCCCTTTTTGCGCCGCCAGCGGTGCCAACTCGTCACCCAACTGGCTCAGCATATCCCCCAAGGCCACATCGGTGATATCAACAGCCACCCGGCCGCTGTCCAGCTTGGAGATGTCGAGCAGCGCCTCAAGAATGTCTTCGACCCCCACCAGCGCATTGGTGGCCTTGTCGAGATGGTCCAGCAGTTTCGGAGTGGTGATGCTCTCGGCCAATGACGCCATATAAAGTTTGGCTGCCGACAGGGGTTGCAGCAGGTCATGGCTGGCGGCAGCGACAAAACGAGATTTTGAGGCATTGGCTCGCTCGGCATCCTCCAGCGCGGCCTCCAGTTCCAGAGTGCGTTCCGCCACCCGGCGTTCCAAGGTCTCGTTGGCCTCGGCCAGGGCGTGGGCGGCGGTGCGTTCGGTGGTGACGTCGGTGAAGGACATCACAAAACCGCCATCGGGCATTTGCTGGGCAAAGGCGGTCAGCGCGCGCGAGCCGATCAGTACCTCAAACGACAGTGGTGCCCGGCTGTCCCGGTTGGTGATCCAGGTTTGTAGCTGGTCAGCGGTGCTGGGATCAGGGAATTGGCTGTGATCGCGCAACAGCTGATAAAGCCGCTCGGCGCGGCTGCCAAGCGTTAGCCTGTGCATTGGCAGCGCCAGCAATTCTCCCAGTCGCTGGTTGCTGCCGGCCAATAGATTGCGATTGTCAAAAATACACACACCCTGATCCAGATGGTCCAAAGTGGCGCGGATCAGCCGCGCCTGATCATCCAACAACCGGTCTCGCTCGCGTCGTTCCAACCGCATCATGTCGGTGACGTCGGTCTGCAGGATTACGGTGCCGCCGTCGGTGGTGCGCTGCTCGCTGACCTGAAGCCAGCGCTGCCCAGAGATGCGAGTGTTGAACACCGCGTGTTTGTCGCGATGGTGCAGCATCCGTCGCTTGGCCCATTGGGTGGGTGACACGCCTTTGGGCAGCGCCAGAAAACTGCTGCGCGACACTAACTTAACATAGGTTTTGAAGCTCAACCCCGGCAGCAGTTGCGGGTGCACATCGCGCATCCATTTACCAAACCGGCTGTTACACATCACCAGCTCGTCATGGGCATTGAACAGGGCAAAGCCGTCGCGCACGGCTTCAATGGCGTTGCTCAGATCCGCCCGGGCGCTTTCGGTGGCGGCATTGGCCAAGGACAGCTGGGTATGGGTGAGATTAAGCTGATCCAGCGCCTGTTCCAGATCAAGCGTGCGGTTGCGAACTTCTTCTTCCAGCAGCGCGGCGCGTTCAAACTGGGCATAGGCCAGTCCGGTTTCCGAGGGGCTTTGTTCGACCCGGCGCATCAGCGTTTCGGCGATCTTCAACAGCTTCTGGTTTTGTCGTGCCAGACTGTCGGATGGGTTGATCAGGGTGTGGCTCATGCCTTGCCGATCCCAGCGGTATCTCGCACGGATGGAGGATAGATTGCCACGCCAGTCAGCGTCTGGTTCACATGCATGGAATTCACCTGTTCGCCATAGGTGGAAAAGCCAAACACTCGGTTGGCGGACAGAATGCGCGAAACCGCAGTGGCCTGTTGTTTCTGCTCGGCATCGATGCGGCGCAACAGACAGTCGCAGGCCAGCACCATATCGGGCGCTCCCTGGGCGCTTAGGCCCTGCATTTCCTGCTCCAGATGCACCACCATGTCCTGTTGGTCAGCCAGTGCCAGCACCATGCCCGCGTCAATTGCCGAAAAGAACACCAGAGAGCCGTCTGGCGTGACCCGCTGGATGGCGCGCACGTGATGCTGGTCGCCAAGCCGAACCAGCAGCGGGTGGGCGGCAAAGGTAAAGGTGGACAGCTGATCAGGGTCTTTGCCGAGAATTCGGGCCAACTCGCGGGCGGCGGGTTCGGCGTTGATCTCGTGTACCAGACGCTGGCCTGGGTCGGCGGCAGTCACCACCATGCGGGTCTCCGTTGGGGTCAGGTTGTCGGTCTTAAACACTTTGATCGGACAGTTTGACCGGATCTGTGCCAGCACCGCAGCGTTTTCAAACACCGCACCATCAAACAACACCGAGGTGTGTTCAAAGGCATCGCCATCCCCAGCCGAGCCACCAAACAGCGGCACGGGTCCCAACCCCGCCGCTAATTTTGCGGTCAGCGCGTCTTCGCTACGAGATAATCCGTCAACCATCAAGAAGGCAAACTCGGATTCCCAGCTGGGCGTGGCCAGCGCCATTTGGTGGCGGTTCTGGATGATCCGGTCCAGGGCGGGTTGCGCCTCGGTGATGTCCAGATCTTCGATCAGAGTACAGCGGGCGATAAAATGGGATTTGGGGAAACCAATGGCAACGATGCCACCATCTCCATAGCCGTTCTGGGAAATCTCCCCTGCGGTGGAACAGCCAATCACCGGTACCGGCGCAAACTGCTTATGCGCCGCCGCCGCGATCCGCGCAATGTCGCCCTGCGGCGAGACAAACAGCAGTACCAGCTCCAAATCCGTAGCTGGGTGATTTGTCGGGGGTGCGGTTTGGGGCAACAGCCCCTGATACAGCTGCGCAACAGCTTCTGGGTGGCGGCAATTGGCATGGGCCGTTCGCATCAGCAACGGGGCAGTGTCAGGATGGTCTTTCAGAGCTCCAAGCCTTCCGTATTGCGGCCACCGTGGCATCTTAGCCAGGCTCTCCCCCCATGGGCAAGGCCTAGTTAAATCCCGCATCCTTGGCTCGCAGCACCGCTTGGGTGCGGCTGTGCACGGCCAGTTTGCGCATGATTGCGGTGACATGGGCCTTTACCGTAGTTTCAGCAATTGTCAGGTCATAGGCGATCTGCTTGTTCAGCTTGCCCTCGCAGATCAGTCGCAGAATGCGGGTCTGCTGCTGGGTCAGACTGCGCACCCGGGTGGCGGCATCATTCCCGGACGAGGCCGGTACCTCGGGCAGTAACACATAGCCCGGTGGCAAAAACCGCTCTCCCCGGCGCAGCGCATCCACCGCCGCGCGAAACACATCACGCTGGCTGTGCTTGGGAATGAACCCGGCGGCACCACCATGCAGGGCGGCGCTGATCACCCGGTTGTCGGCCATCGACGAAATCACCAGGATTGGCACCTTGGTCAACCGTCGCAGGGTCTTTAGACCTTCCAGCCCCTGCACATCCGGCAGGTTGAGATCCAGTAGGATCAGATCCGGTGCTTGTTCCAGCAGCGGCAGTGCCTCTTGCAGACAGGGGGCCGTGGCAATCTCTTGCAGCCCGGCCACGGATTGCAGCGTCATCACCAGTGCATCGCAAAACAGCGGATGATCATCGATAATCAGCGCCGAGGTAAAGGTGATAGGGTCTATATCTGCTGCCGACTGGATCATGCTGGGGCTCCTTGCTGAGGCAGACTAGCAAAACCACCCCGCGGGTGAAACCTGTCGCCTTTAGCCTGTTCTTTTCCCCGCCCCAACGTCAAGATACCCGTCAGTACCTACGTCAGAGGACCCAAGATGATCGAGCTGAAAGACATGCAACTGTTGGCCGCCTTGGCGCGGCACCAGCATTTTGCCAAGGCCGCGCAGGACTGCGGCATGTCGCAACCAGCTTTTTCCATGCGCATTCGCAATATGGAAGACAAGCTGGGGATTTCGATCGTGCGTCGCGCCAATCGGTTTSRSKRSCKCAMARMNAGWGGNGYYAGWTGAWNCCTRCSCMSTWSCMSCKGWNTTCTGGWNGAKGWYWRMGMKYTRGAACAAGAGATCGCCGCCAGCCGGGGAGAGGTCTCGGGCACGCTGGTGCTGGGAGTGGTGCCCACCGCCACCGCTTATGCCGCCAAGCTRGTCGACCGCGTGCTGACATCGCATCCACGTATCCTGCCGCGTATTGACGTTACAACGTCTTTGGCCATCCAGCAGCGTCTGTATGATGGCACCATTGATGCAGGTATTACTTATGATGACAGTCTGGGGCGGGGGCTGGTCACTCTGCAACCTCTGTACGACGAGACCTATGTGCTGCTGGCTCCGCACGATATGGTTGTCGGTTTTGAAGAGACCATCACTTGGGACGAGGCGGCCAAATTGCCGCTCTGCCTGCTGGATACGCAGATGCAGAACCGCCGGATTCTGGATCGGGTTTTTGAAGACCGGGGGGTTAAGCCTACCATTGTAACCGAAACCAATGGGTTTATGGCGGCGATGGTGATGGCTCGGCTCGGCTYGGCTGCCACCATCATCCCACGGGCATTGATCGAGGCGCTGGGAGATTTGGGCGGTACCCGGGTGCTGGCACTGGTGGAGCCGGAACAGGCGCGACTGATCTGCATCGCCACGCTGGACCGCAATCCTGAACTGTCCACGGTGCGGGCGCTGAAAGAGGTGGTTGCCGGTTTCCTGCGATAACATTTCGTTATCGTGCCTTCTGAAATTCGAATTTGACGATATTCATTGCTGATGACATTCCGCTTGGAAAGACTCGTGCGAACTGGAGATCACCGTGGCACCATTGGATCAAGGCAAAGGCGTTTGGAAGTCCGGCAAGGGCAAGGGCCGCAAGACCCCCAAGGGTCGCCAGGTTGACGACACCGCACTGAGCGAAGTTCAGGCCCTGCTGGGAGATACCCCCCGCAATCGTGACCTGCTGATTGAATTTTTGCACCTGCTTCAGGACAAATACGGGCATCTCAGGGCTGCACATATTCGGGCTTTGGCCGAAGAGATGCGCACCGGTCAGGCCGAAATCTACGAGGTTGCCTCGTTTTATGCCCATTTCGACGTGGTGCGCGAAAACGAGACCCCGCCACCCGCATTGACCATTCGGGTCTGCGATTCGCTGTCGTGCGAGCTGGCCGGGGCTGAACAGCTGCAAAAAGCGCTGGAGGACGGGCTGGACGCCAGTCAGGTCCGCGTGTTGCGGGCGCCCTGCATGGGGCGGTGTGATACCGCGCCGGTGCTGGAGATCGGTCACCACCATATCGACCACGCCACTCCCGAAAAGGTGCAGGCGGCAATTGCTGCGGGGGACACCCACGCGCATATTCCAGCTTATGAGACATATGCCGACTATGCCGCCAACGGTGGCTATGAGGTGTTGAAAGACCTGCGCTCAAACGGCGACTGGGAGATGGTTCAGGCCAAGATCAAAGAGGCCGGTTTGCGTGGCCTTGGTGGCGCCGGCTTCCCGTCGGGCACCAAATGGGGCTTTGTGCGCGCCAACGACGGCCCACGTTATCTGGCGGTGAACGGCGACGAGGGCGAGCCGGGCACGTTTAAGGATCGCTATTACCTGGAGCGCACTCCGCATCTGTTCCTCGAGGGCATGCTGATTGCCGCTTGGGCGGTCGAGGCCGAAAAGGCTTTTATCTATATGCGCGACGAATATCCGGCGGTGCTGCAGATCCTGGCAAGTGAGATCAAAGCGCTGGAACAGGCTGGCATTGTCGAGCCCGGTTATATCGACCTGCGTCGCGGGGCAGGAGCCTATATCTGCGGCGAAGAAAGCGCGATGATTGAAAGCATTGAAGGCAAGCGCGGCATGCCACGGCATCGGCCTCCGTTTGTGGCGCAAGTGGGTATCTTTGGCCGCCCGACGCTGGTGCACAACGTCGAGACCCTGATGTGGGTCGCCAAGATTAATCGCGAAGGGCCGGAGTGCCTGAACGCGATCGAGAAGAATGGCCGCAAAGGGCTGCGCTCTTATTCAGTGTCAGGTCGGGTGAAGACTCCCGGCGTGCACCTGTTGCCAGCTGGCTCGACCATCACCGATGTTATCGAGGCCTGTGGTGGTATGTTGGACGGTCACGCCTTCAAAGCCTATCAACCCGGAGGTCCGTCCTCGGGCCTGCTGCCTGCCTCGATGCATGACATCCCGTTGGATTTTGACACCCTACAACCACATGGCACCTTTATCGGGTCCGCCGCTGTGGTGGTGCTGTCGGACAAGGATTCCGCCCGCGATGCAGCGCTGAACATGCTGCGGTTCTTTGAGGATGAAAGCTGTGGCCAGTGCACACCCTGCCGGGTTGGCTGTGAAAAAGCAGTCAAACTGATGAGCGCGCCGAAATGGGACCAGGCGCTGCTGGAAGAGTTGAGCACAACCATGGTTGATGCCTCGATCTGCGGCTTGGGGCAGGCGGCGCCGAACCCGATCCGCATGACCATCAAACATTTTCCGGAGGAGGTTTAATCCATGGCGTTGGTGAGAAAGATTAAGTTTGAGAGCAACCTCCCGGGAGCCCTCCACCCGACTGAAACGCTCTGCAAGGTGCGCGTGTTCGGTGAGGCAGATCAGAGAGTGCTCCAACTTAGCACTGTCGGGTCCGAAGAGCGGGAACATAAAGGTCAAACAAGTCAAACAATTCAGTTTGACCACAACGCCGTGCAACAGCTTATGCAATTTCTGTCGAAGGAGTTCGGCAATGCTTGATGGATCTGAAACAAAGACGATCACCTTTACCCTCGATGGCAAAGAAGTCACCGCCGAAGCAGGCATGAGCATTTGGGAAGTGGCCAATGGCCGTGGCTTGATCATCCCACACCTGTGCCACAAGCCAGCTCCGGGCTATCGCCCTGACGGCAACTGCCGCGCCTGCATGGTCGAGATCGAGGGCGAACGTGTGCTGGCGGCCTCGTGTATCCGTGAGCCAGCCGAGGGTATGGTGGTCACCACCAATAACCCGCGCGCTGAAAACGCCCGCAAGATGGTGATGGAACTGCTGGTGGCGGATCAGCCCGCGCGGGAAGAATCGCCTGATAAGTCCAGCCACCTGTGGGACATGGCCGAGTTGAACGGGGTTTCAGAATCACGGTTCCCCAAGCTGGAAGAGGGCTGCATTCCGCTGCTCGATAACTCTCATGTGGCGATGACGCTGAATCTGGACGCCTGTATTTCCTGCGGGCTCTGCGTGCGCGCCTGCCGCGAGGTGCAGGTCAATGATGTGATCGGCATGGCCGGACGGGGTCACGACGCCTATCCGGTGTTTGATGTAGCCGACCCAATGGGCCAGTCATCCTGTGTGGCTTGCGGCGAATGTGTGCAGGCCTGCCCGACCGGTGCGCTGATGCCGACGGCGGTACTGGATGACGCAGGGCAGGGCGACTCAAAAGATTTTGACAGTGAAACCGAAAGCGTCTGCCCGTTCTGTGGTGTCGGCTGCAAAGTCTCGCTGAAGGTCAAGGACGGTAAGGTCAAATCTGTCGAGGGCATCAATGGCCCGGCCAACGAAGGTCGTTTGTGTGTGAAGGGCCGCTTTGGTTTTGACTATATCCACCACCCACACCGGCTGACCAAACCGCTGATCCGCCGCGACGACGCCCCCGCCAAAGGGCTGAACGTCGATCCTGGCAATCTGGGCACCCATTTCCGCGAAGCCACTTGGGACGAGGCGATGGAGCTGGCCGCTGGCGGTTTGGTGAAGCTGAAAGAAGATCACGGAGGCCGCTCGGTGGCTGGATTTGGCTCGGCCAAATGCACCAATGAAGAGGCCTATCTGTTCCAGAAGTTCATCCGTCAGGGGTTCAAGCACAACAACGTCGATCACTGCACCCGGTTGTGCCATGCCTCCTCGGTTGCGGCGCTGATGGAAAACGTTGGCTCGGGCGCGGTGACCGCGACCTTTAACGAGATCGAAAACGCCGATGTGGCGATCATCATTGGCTCGAACCCGATTGAGAACCATCCCGTCGCAGCGACCTATTTCAAGCAGTTCACCAAACGCGGCGGCAAGCTGATTGTGATCGACCCGCGCGGTGTCGGTATGCGGCGCTTTGCGACTGAGATGCTACAGTTCCGCCCTGGCGCAGATGTGTCACTGCTAAATGCCATCATGCATGTGATCGTCGAGGAAGAGCTGCACGATCAAGCCTACATCGACCGGTTTACTGAGAACTGGGAGGCGGAAAAGGAGCATCTAGCGCAGTTTTCACCTGAGAAGATGAAAGATATCTGCGGCATCGATCCCGAACAAATTCGCCGTGTTGCCCGTATTTTTGCGGGTGCCAAGGCCGGTATGATTTTCTGGGGCATGGGCATCTCGCAGCACATCCACGGCACCGAYAATTCGCGTTGTCTGATCTCGCTGGCGCTGATGACCGGCAATGTTGGCAAACCCGGCGCAGGACTGCACCCACTGCGGGGGCAGAACAACGTGCAAGGCGCCTCGGATGCTGGGCTGGTGCCAATGTTCTTGCCGGATTACCAGTCGGTGACGGATGACAGTATCCGCAAGGCGTTCACGGATGTCTGGGACAGTGACGACTTCTCGAATGAGAAGGGACTGACGGTCACCGAGATTGTCGATCAGGTCTATGCGGGCAATATCAAGGGTATGTATATTCAGGGTGAAAACCCGGCGATGTCGGATCCGGATGTGGAGCACGCCCGCGATGCCTTTGCCAAGCTGGAGCTGCTGGTGGTGCAGGATATCTTCCTGACTGAGACTGCTAACTATGCAGACATCATCCTGCCGGCCTCGACGCTGTATGAAAAGAACGGCACCGTTTCCAACACCAACCGTCAGGTGCAGCGGGTGCGCCCTGCAGTGGCGCCTCCGGGTGAGGCGCGTGAGGATTGGAAAATTACCGTTGAGCTGGCGCAGCGGATTGGGCTGAACTGGGACTATTCGGATGTCAGCGAAGTCTTTGCCGAGATGAAGCTGAATATGAAGTCGCTGGATAATATCACCTGGGAGCGACTGGAGACCGAAACCATCACCTATCCGTCGCTGCATGAGACCGACCCAGGTCAGGCGATTGTGTTTGGCGACGGTTTCCCACGCGCCGATGGTCGGGCCAAGTTCACGCCTGCCTCGGTGATTGCCCCGGATGAGGTGCCGGACGACGAGTATCCGATGATCCTGACCACCGGACGGCAGCTGGAACACTGGCACACTGGATCAATGACCCGCCGGTCCTTGGTGTTGGATGCGGTGGAGCCGGAGGCAAACTGCTCGCTGAACCCTAAGACCCTGCGCAAGATGGGGGTTGAACCGGGAGAGATGGTGCGACTGACCACCCGGCGTGGCTCGATTGAGATCATGGCGCGGGCAGATCGGGCCATCGCGGTGGATATGGTGTTTGTGCCGTTTGCCTATGTTGAGGCCTCGGCCAATATCCTGACCAACTCGGCGGTAGATCCTTACGGCAAGATCCCCGAGTTCAAATTCGCAGCGGTGCGGGTCGAAAAAATCGAAGGCCAGATTGCAGCGGAGTGATTTGCAGGACGGTTTGAAGAGACAGGGCAGGCGCGGAACCAAAAGTTCCGCGCCTGCATTTTTGGTGGCGCCGCGCTAACGCGCGGCGCGGTTGTGGCCAGCCCACTGGGCTGGAGCGATGTCAGTGATGCGTTGAATTCTTAAGACGTCTTGCTGAGACGCGCCTTAAGGGCAGGTCTGCCCCTAAGGTCGCCGTGTTTAAGCCATTAGTGTAATTGTGCTTTGACCCGCGCCGCGCCGCAGGGCGTGGACATCGGACAGCTCGGGGTCATTGATCCAGGCCTTCGCGCCCTCGGCTGTTTTAAACTCCAAAATGGCGCCGATGCCGGTTTCTCCGCGTTCGCCTTCGAGGACGGTTTGCTGCGGGGTGGCCTGCACAACACGGCCACCATGTTTGGCCAGGGCCTCGCCGGCCTTGTTGCGGTAGGCGGCCAGTGTTTCAGGCGCGGTTACGATAATATTTGCGTAGGTGTTCCATCCCGGATGGTCACATAGACCCTCGCCGCTCCGCGCTTTTCATGGCACGTTCGGTTCTGAGGGACATTCGGGAGGGCGTTCAATGCTA
>NVUP01000035.1 GCA_002401945.1 Paracoccaceae bacterium | reverse complement strand
TTACCTGCAAACCCAGGCCATCAGTCTGGCCCGTTCCAGCAGCATCCGCGAGCTGGACAGCTTCGTCCGCTTTATGGATGACCTTGAAAAAGTCCGCCAAGAGCCAGTCAGCCGTGGGCAATGACGACATCAAAGCGCGCGCGCCGATGTAATCTCTGACGTTTCCAGCCGTCAGGAACAACCGGATCGGGCGGCCCAAAGCATTCATTGCCCGGCAGGGTATTGCGTAGCAATGTCCCGAGAGGGGGCACAGCGTGCAGTTTTGAATTCAAACCGCCTTTTGTCAGCCCAATCAGGTGGCCTTTGCCGCTTTTTTTAGGACTAAACTTGACGCTATGCGATGCGCTTTGAGATGCGTTGCGTCGATCATAAGCACGTCCGTTTTGTCACCCTCGCGGGCCAGTTCAATCAGGATGCGGGCGAAGACACCTTTGCGACTCCAACGGATCCAACGGTTATAAAGAGTTTTGGCCGGGCCATATTCCGGCGGCGCATCAACCCAGCGCAAACCTTTGCGATTGATGAATATTATACCGCTAAGCACGCGCTTGTCATCGACACGAGGCTTGCCGTGTGGCTTGGGAAAGAAGGGTTTGAGACGGGCCATTTGTGCATCCGTCAGCCAGAAAAGATCACTCATGTCACGGCTCTTGTTTCGATACAGTGATTCAGACTTCCATGACAAAATAAATGGGTCCTGATCTTAGGACGGGTTGAGGTTAATCTTAAGATGCCGAATATTCACTTAATTAAATTAACGTAAATAACTTGCTAAATCACCCTATGGTTGTACTATTCCGTGGCGGCTGCATCTCTTTACGCCTTTTCACAATTCCTGTGAATTGGAGTATTTGATTTGAAGATGCTTTCGCATCAATTTTATTGGGAGGGTGATTATGGGAATTAGTATTAGCATAGTGGCGGGTAGTGACGATTCGTCATCAAGTATAACCGCGTCAGGGTCAGTGCAACATGTCATTACCGATGAGGAGAGAACAACGTTCAATCTCGGTGATAAACAACTCAAGGAGGCTATAAGTTCCTATTTCGGCAAAAGCCCAAATGACGCATACCTTCATAGTCCGACACCTTGGGATGATTTGTACAAGACATATAGCTGGCCTCAGGTTCAGATGGTTCTTGTTGTTCAGAGTGCGGAAATATTGGGGATTACTTCGGAGCCTGTAGTCGTAAAATCTCAGGAATTTAAAAATAGCAGCAGCCAAAAGGGTACGTTCAACGTAGACATTTCTGAGACACTAACTAACACGACATCATCCAACTGGAGTACAGGTGGAACACTCTCTATTGGCCAAAAATTCACGTACGGTGTCAATTTTCTTGGGTCAGGTGCTCAAGGTGAAACTTCAATCTCCTATAGCCAATCCTGGGGAATAGGAGGGACGGAAACAAAATCTATAACTGTAGGTTCATCCAGCGGTGTGAGTGTGGAACTAGATCCCGGTGAGGCAATAGTGGCCGAACTTTCTGCTAGCAGGGGTGTGATGAAAGTTCGAATTAAATACAAGGCCTATTTGATTGGAAGTAGTGCGGTAAATTACAACCCTACATTTAAGGATCATCATTTCTGGAGTCTTGGAATTGCAGGAGTTATGGCGTCAGCAGGGATATCTAATTCCGTCGTGTCGACGGAGGATATTGAGATCGGATATTATTCAAGTTCAAAAATAGAAATAAAAGACAAGGCCACCAAGGCATTAAGGAAGTCCTTTATGTTGTCGGACGCCCCCGGACGTTAGGATTCATAGTAAGAGGTCTTTGCTCTTTTTATGATGGTGAAGTTTCGGATAAGAACACGATACATCCGCGTTTCTACAGTCGGGCACAATAGAGAATGATATTGTGGAATGACTACCCAAACCGTTATCGCTTTCCAAGCCAATTTGAAGCATCCAATACTCATAAAGGTTACTCGTGGTTATTATTCAGGCACGCACATGAGTTGGATAGAAGGCAGCCCTAGCTGGGCTGCCTTTTGCATTTGTCTTCTTAGGCTATTTAGCTGTGAATGGCACCGTCACCACAGGCCAGCGCGGCCTCACGCACCGCTTCAGAGAAGGTTGGGTGGGCGTGACAAGTCAGCGCGATGTCTTCGGCTGAGGCGCCGAATTCCATTGCCACACAGATCTCGTGGATCARATCRCCWGCGCCGGGGCCAATGATGGCGCAACCCAGGATGCGGTCGCTTTCCGCGTCGACGATCAGCTTCACAAAGCCCTCGCCCTGGTGCACCGCCTTGGCACGGCCGTTGCCCATGAACATGAACTTGCCGATCTTGACCTTGCGGCCTTCGGATTTGAGCGCGTCCTCGGTGGCGCCAACAGTCGCAACCTCAGGCGTGGTGTAGACCACACCGGGGATGACGCCATAGTTCACGTGGCCATGTTTGCCCGCGATCACTTCGGCCACTGCCATGCCTTCGTCCTCGGCCTTGTGCGCCAGCATCGGGCCTTCGATCACGTCCCCGATGGCGTAGACGCCGGGGATATTGGTGGCCCATTTGGCATCGGTGGCGATCTGGCCGCGTTTGGTCAATGTCACGCCCAAAGCGTCGAGGCCGAGGCCCTCGGCATAGGGTTTGCGACCGGTGGCAACCAGCACCACATCGGCGTCGATCACAACCTCATCGCCGCCCTTCTTGGGCTGGTATCGGACCTTGGCTTTGGTTTTCGAGGCGTCGACGCCCTGAACCGCAGCGCTCATGATGAACTTGAGACCCTGCTTTTCCAGGATGCGCTTGAAGGTGCGTTGCACATCCTTGTCCATACCGGGGCAAATCGCGTCGAGGTATTCCACCACGGTGACTTCACTGCCTAGCCGGGCATAGACCGAGCCGAGCTCCAGCCCGATCACGCCAGCGCCGATGACCACCAGTTTCTTGGGCACTTTGGGCAGGTCCAGCGCGCCGGTGGAGGTGACGACAACCTTCTCGTCGGCCTCGACACCCGGCAGCGAGGAGGGCACCGAGCCGGAGGCGATCACGATGTTTTTGGTCTGATGGATCTCGTCGCCAACCTTGACCTGACCGGCGGCAGGGATCGAGGCCCAGCCTTTGATCCAGTCGATCTTGTTCTTCTTCATCAGGAATTCGACCCCGACGGTGTTCTGGCCAATGACGTCGTCCTTATAGGATTTCATCTGGTTCCAATCGACCGAAGGCGATTTGCCCTTCAGGCCCATCTTTGCGAAATTATGCTCGGCCTCGTGCAGCATATGGGTGGCGTGCAGCAGTGCCTTCGACGGAATGCAGCCGATGTTCAGGCAGGTGCCGCCCAGGGTATCGCGACCTTCTACAATTGCGGTTTTCAGGCCCAGCTGGGCGCAGCGGATGGCCGACACATAGCCGCCGGGGCCGGAGCCGATGATGATGACGTCATAACTTGCCATTGGTGAAATCTCCTTTTGCCCGTTTGGGCCTGGTCAATACGGTTGCGCTACAAGCGGGACAGGTCAAGGTGCCACGCCGGGGCAGTGTCTGTTGTTTGTCCCACCAGCCAGAGCAACTCGGCGCGTTTGGCGCAAGGGGGGCAGGTCAGCTGTTCTGGGTCGCGGTAGGTCATGTTTGGGTCTTAACTGTGATCGGGGAGGGGGCGCTGCCCCCGACCCATGTGGGCCTCCCTCGAGGTATTTGGGACAAGAAGAAGGGTTAGGGCCACGATCATGCTCCGTCTCGCAGTTAGCTTAGTTGAGCTCGATACTGGTTTTCCTTTGATGCGCCAAATTGTGCTGCACAGACGTAAGAAATGAAATAACAAGCTCCGAATGGCGGGAAAACCAACGAGACCAATATTCCTAAGCCAACAAAGAGCCATGGTTGATTGCAAAAATTATTTAGCAAGTTGATCGCTGAGAGTAGGTCAATGTGAAAATTCCAGAAACTTGCAATTAGAGCCACGCCACCAAACAGAACTGCTTTGAAAGGACTAGTGCCTTGCGGCTTTGAAGGAGGTTCCGAACTACTGGAAGAATATTCGTCTAGGTGTTGGTCTTCGGTCGATCCTTGTAAGGATCGAGAGTCCTCTTCAAAATCCCGGCCGATCAGCCATCCAATGAAGGCGCCTAGAAAAGCGCAAACCCAAGCTCCGTTTATTGCTGTGCCACCTGCAGCAATGCCAATCGATGACCCTAAAAAAAGCCCTAGTAGAGTGCCGACTAGTACAACAGCATGTCTCTTCTTCATTGGGCAGCCTTTTCAATCGGGTGGTATGGGGCGCTTGAAGCGCCCCATAGGCCAATGAGTTACAGATCCATTAGCAAACGACGGGGATCTTCCAGCGCTTCTTTGACGCGCACCAGGAAGGTCACGGCGCCTTTGCCGTCAACAACGCGGTGGTCATAAGACAGCGCCAGATACATCATCGGACGGATCACCACCTGACCGTTGATTGCCACTGGGCGGTCCTGGATCTTGTGCATGCCTAAAATACCCGACTGCGGTGGATTCAGGATCGGCGAGGACATCAGCGAGCCGTAGACACCTCCGTTAGAGATGGTGAAGGTGCCGCCCTGCATTTCGGCCATCGACAGTTTGCCGTCACGGGCGCGCTTGCCTTTTTCCGAAATTGCTTTCTCGATCTCGGCAAAGGACATCGCGTCGGCGTCGCGGATCACCGGAACAACCAGACCACTTGGGGTGCCAGCCGCAACGCCCATGTGCACGAAGTTCTTGTAGACGATGTCGGTGCCGTCGATCTCGGCGTTGACCTCGGGGACCTCTTTCAGCGCGTGGCAGCAGGCCTTGGTGAAGAACGACATAAAGCCCAGGCGCACACCGTGCTTCTTCTCGAACAGCTCTTTGTACTGTTTGCGCAGGTCCATCACCTCACTCATGTCGACCTCGTTATAGGTGGTCAGCATCGCAGCGGTGTTCTGAGATTCTTTCAGGCGACGCGCAATAGTCTGACGCAGGCGGGTCATTTTCACCCGTTCTTCGCGAGCCGCGTCATTGGCAGCGACCGGCGCGCGCACGGCGACCGGGGCGGTGGCTGGTGCAACCGGTGTGGCCGCGACGGCAGCAACAGCACGGGCGACGTCGTCTTTCATGATACGACCATCGCGGCCGGTACCGGTGACAGCAGCAGCGGACAGACCGGCCTCGGCCATGGCTTTTTCTGCCGATGGCGCATTGGCGATGTCCTTGCCTGCGGCGGCAGGAGCCGCAGTTGCAGCGGGGGGGGTGGTTGGCGTCGCCGCCACCGCAGCACCGGAACTGGAAATTACGCCCAATTTGGCGCTGGCATCAACGGTGGATCCTTCGGCGGCAGTGATCTCGGTCAGCACTCCGGCGACGGGGGCGGGTACTTCGACCGAGACCTTGTCGGTTTCCAGCTCACAGAGCATTTCATCTTGCGCCACGGTATCGCCAACCTGTTTGAACCAAGTGGCAACGGTGGCTTCGGTCACGGATTCACCCAAGGTAGGAACCATCACGTCAGTGGAGGCGGGCGCAGCGGCGGTTGATGCAGCAGCCGGAGCAGCGACGGCGGCGCCAGCAGTAATGGTGGCCAGCAGCGCATTGACGCCAACGGTTTCACCCTCAGCGGCGATGATGTCGCCCATGGTGCCAGCGCTGGGGCTGGGCACTTCGACGGTGACCTTGTCGGTCTCCAGCTCGCAGAGCATTTCGTCAACCGCAACCGCATCGCCGGGCTTTTTGAACCAGGTGGCAACCGTGGCTTCGGTGACCGATTCGCCCAGGGTGGGCACACGAATTTCGGTGGTCATTGGCTTAGTTTCCTTCGATGCTTAGCGCGTCATTCACGAGCGCAGCTTGTTGGGCTTTGTGTTGGCTGGCCAGACCTGTGGCAGGCGAAGCCGATGTGGCGCGTCCGGCATAGACCGGGCGAGTGTGCTTGGCACCGATACGGGTCAGCACCCATTCGATGTTGGGTTCGATAAAACTCCAGGCGCCCTGGTTCTTGGGCTCTTCCTGACACCAGACCATTTCGGCACCCTTGAAGCGCTCCAGCTCCTTGACCATCGAGATGGCCGGGAACGGGTAATACTGCTCGACTCGCATTAGGTAGACGTCGTCAATGCCACGGGAGTCGCGTTCGGCGAGCAGGTCATAGTAGACCTTGCCCGAACACAGCACCACGCGTTTGATCTTGTCATCGCTCGCCAGCTGGGTGTCGGAATTGCCCAGCTGGGCGTCATCCCACAGTACCCGGTGGAAGCTGGAGCCGGTGGTGAATTCCTCGGTCTTGCTGACCGCCAGTTTGTGGCGCAGCAGCGACTTTGGTGTCATCAGGATCAGCGGCTTGCGGAACGAGCGATGCATCTGACGGCGCAGGATGTGGAAGTAGTTGGCCGGAGTGGTACAGTTGGCGACAATCCAGTTGTCCTGACCACACATTTGCAAAAACCGTTCCAGACGCGCCGAGGAGTGCTCGGGCCCCTGACCCTCATACCCGTGAGGCAGCAGCAGCACCAGACCGGACATCCGCAGCCATTTGCTTTCGCCGGAGGAGATGAACTGGTCGAACATGATCTGCGCACCGTTGGCAAAATCGCCAAACTGTGCTTCCCAAATGGTCAGCGCATTGGGTTCAGCCAGAGTGTAGCCGTATTCAAAGCCCAGAACTGCGTATTCTGACAGCGCGGAATCGATCACTTCGTATTCTGCCTGACCCGAGCGAATGTTGTTGAGCGGGTAATAGCGTTCTTCGGTATTCTGGTTGACCAGCGCCGAGTGGCGCTGCGAGAAGGTGCCGCGGGTGACGTCCTGGCCGGACAGCCGCACCGGGAATCCCTCGGTCAGCAGCGAGCCAAAGGCCAGTGCTTCGGCGGTTGCCCAGTCAAAGCCAGCGCCGTCGTCCAGCATCTTTTTCTTGGTCTCCAGCAAGCGGGTGATGGTTTTGTGCACCGGCAAGCCGTCGGGGATGTGCGACAGGGCTTTGCCCACTTCGGCAAAGGTTTCCGGGCTCACCGAGGTCTGGCCGCGCTGATAATCTTTGTCCTTGGTGTCCAGATGTTTCCAGCGACCATCCAGCCAGTCGGCCTTGTTGGGTTTGTAATCTTTGCCGGCCTCAAACTCGTCGTTCAGCTTGGCCTGAAAGGCGGCCTTCATGTCTTCGATCTCGCCTTCGGGGATCAGGCCATCCTTGACCAGACGTTCGGTATAGAGCGACAGGGTGGTTTTGTGGGTCTTGATCGTCTTGTACATCATCGGGTTGGTGAACATGGGCTCGTCGCCCTCGTTGTGACCAAAGCGGCGGTAGCAGAAGATGTCGAGCACCACGTCTTTGTGGAACTTCTGGCGGAACTCGGTGGCCACTTTGGCGGCGTGCACCACCGCCTCGGGGTCGTCGCCGTTGACGTGAAAGATCGGCGCTTCGACCACCAATGCGTTGTCGGTCGGGTAGGGGGAGGAGCGCGAGAAGTGCGGTGCGGTGGTAAAGCCGATTTGGTTGTTGACCACGATATGCATGGTGCCGCCGGTCTTGTGRCCSYKSAGSCCTGACAGSGCRAAACATTCKGCCACMACWCCCTGACCGGCAAASGCMGCGTCGCCGTGCAGCAGGATRGCCATCACCTTGGTGCGGTCGGTGTCTTTCAGCTGGTCTTGCTTGGCGCGCACCTTGCCGRTCACCACCGGGTTCACCGCCTCCAGATGCGAGGGGTTGGCGGTCAGGCTGAGGTGCACAATATTGCCGTCAAATTCGCGGTCCGAAGAGGCGCCGAGGTGGTATTTCACATCACCCGAGCCATCCACATCTTCGGGTTTGGAACTGCCGCCCTGAAATTCGTTGAAAATGGCGCGGTAGGGTTTCTGCATCACGTTGGCCAGCACCGACAACCGGCCACGGTGAGGCATGCCGATAACAATGTCGCGTACGCCCAGGGCGCCACCGCGCTTGATGATTTGCTCCATCGCCGGGATCAGGCTTTCGCCGCCATCCAGACCAAACCGCTTGGTGCCCATGTATTTCACATGCAGGAACTTCTCAAATCCCTCGGCCTCGACCATCTTGTTGAGGATGGCGCGGCGGCCTTCACGGGTGAACTGGATTTCCTTGCCCAGCCCTTCGATCCGCTCCTTCAGCCAGCTGGCTTCGGCCGGGTTTGAGATATGCATGTATTGCAGCGCAAAGGTGCCGCAATAGGTGCGTTTGACGATGTCGACGATCTGGCGCATCGAGGCGATCTGCAGCCCCAGCACGTTGTCGATAAAGATCGGCCGGTCCATGTCGGAGTCGCTAAAGCCATAGGTGCGCGGGTCCAGTTCCGGGTGCGGCGTGGTCGACCGCATGCCCAGCGGATCCAGATCGGCCACCAGATGGCCCCGGATACGGTAGGCACGGATCAGCATCAGAGCGCGGATAGAGTCCAGCACCGCCCGCTTGATTGCTTCGTCTGACACCTTGACGCCGGTGGCTTCGGCCTTGTCCGCGATCTTCTTGCCGGCGGCCTTGGTTTCCACCGGGCTGGCCCATTCCCCAGTCAGCGCGCTGGTCAGATCATCATCAGGGACTGGCGGCCAGTCACTGCGCGCCCAGGATGGGCCCTGCGCCTCGGCCTTTACGTCCAGTTCGGCATCACCCATCTGGCGAAAGAACTCGCCCCAGGCGGCATCTACCGCGTTGGGGTCATTGGCATAGCGGGCATAAAGCTGCTCCAGATATTCCGTATTGTGCCCCTGCATAAACGAGGACGCATGGAACAGGTCGTTGGGGCTTTGATCGGTCATGGGGTTACCTCGTGCAGAGTGGGACCGTTATTTGGCAGACCAGTGGTCATTTGGGGCAGCGTTGCTGCCAGACGTTTCGAATTGGTGAAACGCCGGGCAAATCCTGCGGCAAAAAGAGCTAAATGGGCTATTTTGGCGGCAAAATCTGGGAAGAGATGGGGGGAATAGGGTATTTGAGGGCAACCGCCCGGCAGCGCACGCCCGCCGCCAAGGCGGGTGCTTTTGCACCCACCCCGGTCGGGCGCTGCCCTGTGTGCAGAGGCCCGGTAGGCCACGGCTTAGCCGATCGCCTTCAGAACAGCTTCGCCCAGGCTGGCGGGGCTTTCGGCGACAATGATGCCAGCGGATTTCATCGCTTCGATCTTGTCTTCGGCGCCACCTTTACCACCGGCAACAATCGCACCGGCGTGGCCCATGCGGCGGCCTGGAGGGGCGGTGCGGCCAGCGATGAAACCAGCGGTGGGCTTCCAGCGGCCTTTTTTCTTTTCATCAGCCAGGAATTGCGCCGCTTCTTCTTCAGCCGAACCACCAATTTCACCAATCATGATGATGCTCTGGGTTTCGTCGTCGGCCAGGAACCATTCCAGCACGTCGATGTGCTCGGTGCCTTTGATCGGGTCGCCGCCGATGCCGATAACGGTCGACTGGCCCAGGCCTACATCGGTGGTCTGCTTGACCGCCTCGTAGGTCAGGGTGCCGGAGCGAGACACCACACCAACCGAGCCACGTTTGTGGATGTGGCCAGGCATAATGCCGATCTTGCAGGCGTCAGGCGTGATCACGCCAGGGCAGTTGGGGCCGATCAGGCGGCTTTTGGAGCCTTCCAACGCGCGCTTGACGCGCATCATGTCCAGCACCGGGATGCCTTCGGTGATGCAGATGATTACTTCCATCTCGGCGTCGATCGCCTCGAGGATTGAATCAGCCGCAAAGGGCGGCGGCACGTAAATCACCGAGGCATTGGCTTCGGTGACGTGCTTGGCCTCGTGGACCGAGTTGAACACCGGCAGGTTCAGGTGGGTCATGCCACCCTTGCCGGGGGTGACGCCGCCAACCATTTTGGTGCCATAAGCGATGGCTTGTTCAGAGTGGAACGTGCCCTGCGAGCCGGTGATGCCCTGGCAGATTACGCGTGTGTTTTCGTCGATGAGGACTGCCATGTTGGAGTCTCCTTACTGTTCGGCCTCGTGGTTATTGAGAGACCTTATGTTCCAGTGTTAGATAGAGGGCGCCGACAGGACCCTTGTCAGACTGAAAAAAGAAGAGTTCAAGCAATAGCTTGCGCCCTTCAGATTCAAATTCCGCGCGCTTTCCCTCGATATACCTGTTGGTATCATCGTCGAATTTTGCGGGCCCGACATATGACGGCTTGCTCCCTTGTCCTGCGATTCTTTTGAGCCGATTGAATCTTTTTGTGACGTCTCCCGCCGAAAGGTCTTTTGAGGCGATGTAACACTTAAACACACCAGTTTTTTTCGAGCGCCCTAAGTTGTACGTTGGCTGCCCGACCAGACCTTTGGTTTTGCCATTCGCTTCATCGCGCGCAAAGATATTTCCAGCGTGCAACACCGCAACGGCACCGTCCCCTACTTCTGATCCATTCCCAAGTGCGAGCACCTGCTTTGAAAGACATGCTCTCTCGAAAACCTTGGCGGCTCGATCGGTCAACCCCATCGCATTAACCGAAGAGGTTGCTAGTAGGAGGAACAGGATAGGAGCGGATACTTTCATCAGCCCTTCACAGCCTTAACGATCTTCTCGGCTCCGTCTTTCAGGTTGTCGGCAGCGATCACTTTGAGGCCCGAGTTGTTGATGATCTCTTTGCCCTTCTCGACATTGGTGCCCTCAAGGCGCACCACCAGCGGAACCGTCAGGCCGATCTCTTTCACTGCGGCAACTACGCCCTCGGCGATGACGTCACAACGCATGATGCCGCCAAAGATGTTGACCAGGATGCCTTTGACTTTGGGATCAGAGGTGATGATCTTGAACGCCTCGGTGACTTTCTCTTTGGTGGCGCCGCCGCCAACGTCGAGGAAGTTTGCAGGCTCGGCACCATACAGTTTGATGATGTCCATGGTGGCCATCGCCAGACCGGCCCCGTTGACCATGCAGCCAATTTCGCCGTCCAGAGTGATGTAGTTTAGGTCGTATTTGCTGGCTTCCAGTTCTTTGGGATCTTCTTCGCTCTCGTCGCGCAGTTCGGCGATGTCGGCGTGACGATACATCGCGTTGCCGTCGAACGAGATTTTGGCGTCGAGCACTTTCAGATCGCCGGTGTCACTGACGATCAGCGGGTTGATCTCCAGCATCTCCATGTCTTWYTSGAYKAWKKYTWSRTMSRRCWRWCSYWKSMKTTTKMCMMAYTGMTTRWYSKSRRYCSCYWSGAGCCCCAGCGAGAAGGCGATGCGGCGGCCATGGAACGCCTGATAGCCAGTGGCCGGATCAACGCTGAACGACAGGATCTTTTCAGGCGTTGACGCGGCAACCTCTTCGATGTCCATGCCGCCTTCGGTCGAGCAGACAAAAGAAACCTGGCTGGTTTGGCGATCCACCAGCAGCGCCAGGTAAAGTTCGGTCTGAATGCCCGAACCGTCTTCGATGTAGATGCGGTTGACTTGCTTGCCAGCCGGGCCAGTTTGATGAGTGACCAGAGTGCGGCCCAGCATCTTCTTTGCTTCCTCGGCGGCCTCTTCGACCGAGTTGGTCAGGCGCACACCGCCTTTTTCACCAGCGTCGGCTTCTTTGAAAGAACCCTTGCCGCGGCCGCCTGCGTGGATCTGCGCTTTGACCACCCAAAGTGGGCCGTCCATTTCGCCTGCGGCGGTTTTGGCATCCTCTGCCTTTAGCACCACGCGCCCGTCTGAAACTGGTGCGCCATAGCTGCGAAGAAGGGCCTTGGCCTGGTATTCGTGGATGTTCATTTGAAACTGTCCCGTCTGACTGCATTTGCCGAGTGTTATACGACGTCATAATCCCTTTGGATAAAGGGTTATTTTACGAGAGGCAGTGAAATAGCTAAGATTTTCTGATTTTGTGATCACAGCTTTTGAAAGTGTGATCACATATTTCAAATTCGTTTACAAAAATGATTCGTTCGTAACGTAACGCGCCACTTTTTTGACGCTACGGTGCCACTGTCCGGTTGGCGGTACCAAGTTGACGGCAACTGACCCCTCTGGCCAAAGAAAAAGGGCCCGCCGAGGTGGCAGGCCCTGTAGAGGTTTTTGTGCGTATCAGGCCAATGAGCCGTCGATTCCCTTGCAGGCCTCGACCAAACCTTTGACGGCTTTGACCGAATTGTCGAACATCTCTTGTTCGTCGGCATTCATCTGGATGTCGATGACTCGCTCGATGCCGCCAGCACCGATGACGGTGGGGACGCCAACATACATGCCGTTCAGACCTAGGGCGCCGTCAACGTAAGCCGCACAAGGCAGCACGCGTTTCTGGTCCTTCAGAAAGGCCTCGGCCATTTCGATGGCACTGGTGGCTGGCGCGTAGAACGCGGAACCGGTTTTCAGCAGGCCAACAATCTCGGCGCCGCCATCCCGGGTGCGCTGCACGATAGCGTCCAGTTTTTCCTGAGTGGTCCAGCCCATCGACACCAGATCCGGCAGCGGGATACCGCCAACGGTGGAGTAACGGGTCAACGGCACCATGGTGTCGCCGTGGCCACCCAGCACAAAGGCAGTGACGTCTTTCATCGAGACGTTGAATTCCTCGGCTAGGAAGTGGCGGAAGCGGGCCGAGTCGAGAATACCGGCCATGCCGCAGACCATGGCGTGGGGCAGGCCTGAGAATTCGCGCAGCGCCCAAACCATGGCGTCCAGCGGGTTGGTGATGCAGATTACAAATGCGTTGGGGGCGTGATCGCGGATGCCTTCGCCAACGGATTTCATCACTTTCAGGTTGATGCCCAGCAGGTCGTCACGACTCATGCCTGGCTTGCGTGGCACGCCAGCGGTGACAATGCAGACGTCGGCGCCAGCAATGTCGGCGTAAGACTGGGTGCCTTTCAGGGTGGCGTCAAAGCCTTCGGAGGGGCCAGACTGCGAGATGTCCAGCGCTTTGCCTTCCGGGGTGCCTTCGGCAATATCGAAAAGAACGACGTCGCCGAGCTCTTTCATTGCGGCGAGATGGGCGAGGGTGCCACCAATCTGACCTGCACCGATGAGGGCGATTTTGGGTCTGGCCATGGGAATATGTCTCCGGTCGGGTTGAAATTGCCGGTTGCCTACGGGGTTCCGAGCTCTCGCGCAAGAGTTCTGCGCTGCAGCGCGGCGTTGCAGCAACTTACCGGTTTGTGGCTGATAACGCTAAAGAACTGGTAAACTAGGGGGTTAGGAGGCGGAGCAATTGCCGCTGGTGGTGATAATGTTTTCTTGTTTGTGATCACAGCGCCATTCTTTAAGTGGGTCCAAATGCGGTTTTGTCTGTGATGTGGCCGCGTATCCGTGTCGATTCTTGCGCTGGTTGCTGTTGCTGTGATGCGCTCATCGTTGAAGTGGTGAGCCAAATCGGCTGGTGTCCGAACAGAACGGTTTGTCCGGCGTGTGTGGGGCGAGGGCGGGCGCATACGCCCGCAGTCATGTTTAGGTTGGAGCGGTGGTCGGCGGGTGGCGATGCCACCATAGCCAGGCCACGTTTCGTACTGTGCATCGCCTGTAACAGGACAGGTAAACGATGCCTCAGGCGTCGTTGCCCTGCGGAGGCAGTGCTTCGGCAAGCTCTTCCCAGGACTGTCCCGACGCCACTAGGCAGGTTAAGCCATCGGGAGAAGTTACAGTGATGGTCCAGGTGCCGGTATCTGCGGAGGCAAAGGTTTCGATGACCATGCCCCTTTCGCCCAAACCAATGCTTTGACGGCTTTCGCCGTAAGTGCTGGCCAGTCGTTCAACGACAGCCTCGCGAGGGGCGCAATTTCGGTTTTGCTGAGCGGTTGCCTGCTGCGTGGCTATTGCCATGAAGCCCAGGCCCATAGTCAGTTTGAGTATCGTCTTCATCATGGGTTTTACCCTTTTACGGAGCGGCCTGTAACTACGTGAACTAGATCACGCACTACCCTCGATAGTTCCGTAGCGAGCCGGTTTCTGACGTTTGTCGAACCTTTGAGCCGTTCTAAACCAYGATCTACGCCGTTCTGGCTGGAAGGTAATGGGTTCGACTAGGCAAGTGTGCCAAACAGATGCTGACATAGTATTAATATAGCGCTCGGGCCATATTTTTAAGGATCTAACCATTGAGATCTTTGAGAAATATAAAATGAATGCTGCGGCGCAGAATATTTCATCTTGTAATTTTATAACTGGATCGATACCGATTTGGCAACTTTACACCCTGGAGAGAAAATATGGACATACGCACGCGCCCCTTTCGTTCGGTGCTGTATATCCCCGGTTCAAAAGCGCGGGCTTTGGAGAAAGCCAAGTCTCTGCCAGTGGACGCGGTGATCTTTGATTTGGAGGATGCGGTCTCAGCAAGTGAGAAGGTGGCGGCGCGAGAGATGTTGACTGTGGCGCTGCAGCAGGGCGGCTATGGCAACCGGACGCGTATTGTTCGCATCAACGGATTGGATACAGACTGGGGCAGGGCAGACGCCGAAGCTGTGGTTCAGATGCTGTGCGATGCCGTGTTGCTGCCCAAGGTTTCGTCGCTTGCAGATCTGGATGCTCTGGCTGAGATCACTGGGGATTTGCCGATCTGGGCGATGATGGAAACGCCACGTGGTATGTTGAACGCGGCCACGATTGCGACCCATCCCAAACTCCAGGGCATGGTGATGGGCACCAATGATCTGGCCAAAGAGCTGCAGACCCGTTTTCGGCAGGATCGCCTGCCAATGATGGCCGGGCTGGGTCTGTGCCTGCTGGCGGCTAAGGCCGAAGGGCTGGTGATTGTCGACGGTGTCTATAATGCCTTTAAGGACGCCGAGGGCCTGGCAGTGGAATGCACCCAGGGTCGCGACATGGGCTTTGACGGTAAGACGCTGATCCACCCGGCGCAGGTTGATGTGGCCAATATCGCCTTTGCGCCGTCACAGGACGAGGTTGATCTTGCCCGCCGCCAAATCGCTGCCTTTGAAGAGGCCGTAGCAGAGGGTCAGGGGGTTGCTGTGGTTGATGGCAAGATCGTCGAGAATCTGCATGTGGCCACCGCCCGCGAGATAATTGCAAAAGCAGATGCAATCACCGCAGTTCCCCTCTAGGTGTCAATTTGGTTAACATTTTGAGGAAACTGACATGACACTTTTGGTCATAGGCATCCTGCTCTGGATTGGGGCACATCTGTTCAAACGCCTGGCGCCGGATATGCGTGCGTCGATGGGCGACAAGGGCAAGGGGCTGGTTGCGCTGGCTCTGGTCGGCTCTGTCGTGCTGATGGTCCTGGGCTATCGCAGTATGGAGTTTATCCCAGTGTGGGATCCGGCGCCATTTCTGAAACACATCAACAATCTTGTGGTTCTGTTTGCGCTATATCTGACCAGTCCGGGCCCAAGCAAAGGCGCGATCTTTTACAAGATGCGGCACCCTATGCTCATTGGTTTTAAACTCTGGGCGGCGGCGCACCTCTTGGTCAACGGCGATCTGGCCTCTATTGTTTTGTTCGGCGGTCTGTTGGCCTGGGCGGTGATTGAAGTCATCGTCATTAATCGATCCGAGCCCAATTGGACGCCAAACCCCAAAGGGACACTCGCCAAGGATGCAATGTTCCTGGGAGTCTCGGTCCTTTTGCTCCTCGTCATCGGCTATGTTCACGGGCTTGTCGGGCCTTCACCATTTGCGGGATAAAACTCTATGAAAATGTACAGATTTCTCAGTGAAGAAGACACGTCGGCCTTTTGCCACAAGGTTACTGCGGCGCTGAACAAGGGGTGGGAGCTGCATGGTAGCCCAACCCAGACTTTTGATCCGATCAAGGGCATTATGTGCTGCGGCCAGTCGGTGGTGAAAGAGGTCGAAGGGACTTACTCGCCTGACATCAAGTTGGGGGAGCACTAATGGTCAAGACCAGTCCGGCCAAAGTAAATTCAGGACGATTTTTCGAAGACTATGCGGTTGGYSAWGTGYTGMMCCACGCGGTGCCGCGCACTGTGTCGGGGGGCGAGAGGGCGCTGTATCATGCGCTGTATCCGGCCCGTCACGCGCTGTATTCTTCGGATGAATTTGCGCGCCGGTCTGGTCTGCCTGCGGCCCCGATCGACGATCTGGCGGCCTTCCATCTGGTGTTTGGCAAGACGGTGCCTGATGTCTCGCTGAACGCGGTGGCGAACCTTGGATACGGTGAGGGGCGCTGGCTGTTGCCGGTCTATCCCGGGGACACGCTGCGCGCGGTGTCCGAGGTGATTGGCGTCAAGCAGAACTCAAACGGTAAAACCGGCGTGGTCTGGGTGCGCAGTCGTGGCTTTAATCAGCGCGATGACTGTGTGCTGGAATATGTGCGCTGGGTGATGCTGCGCAAAAGAGATGTGGAGGCTCCGGCGCCGGTGACGGTGATCCCGGATCTGGCCAAGGTTCTGACGGTGGATCAACTGGTGATCCCGGCGGGACTGGATTTTTCCAACTACGATTTCACTCTGGCTGGTGAGCCGCACCGCTGGGGGGATTATGAGGTTGGCGAGACCATCGACCATGTTGACGGCGTCACAATTGAGGAGGCCGAGCATATGCTGGCCACCCGGATGTGGCAGAACACAGCTAAGGTGCATTTTGATGCCACCGCCCGTCCGGATGGGTCGCGGTTGATCTATGGCGGTCATGTTATTTCGATGGCGCGGGCATTGTCGTTCAACGGGTTGGCCAATGCGCAGATGATTGTCGGGYTGAACRGYGGCGCSCATGCCAATCCCTGTTTGTCGGGAATGACGGTGCGGGCCTGGTCCGAGGTGCTGGATAAGGCGCAAACATCTGCCCCTGGGGTTGGTGCGATCCGCCTGCGGCTGGTTGCAACCAGTGGCGGCGAGCCGTTTGCGTTGAAGGGCGAGAATGGCAAATATCTGCCAGAGGTGCTGCTGGATCTGGATTACTGGGCGTTGATGCCACTTTGATCCACGCGCTGGGGGCTTTGCCCTCAGCCCCCCGGGATATTTTCAACCAGATGAAGACTAGTTGTAGAGCGTTGAGGGGGCTGGCGGGAAAGTGATCGGGGTTTGGCGCTTTGCTTGTTAAGCTGGCTGGATGTTGTCCCTGCGTGCCTTAGCCATAGCAAGTGTGTTGGGCGCCCCGGTTGCGGGCGCTGCCTGTGATTTGGCACTGGTGCTGGCGGTGGATGTGTCGGGATCGGTGGATGCGGAGGAATACCGTATTCAGATGGATGGTTTGGCTGAGGGGCTGCGGGACGGGGTGGTGGCTGAAGCCTTGGTGCGCGGCAAGGCGCAGATTTTGCTGATGCAATGGTCCGGGGCCACCCGACAGCAGGTGAGTATTCCCTGGGTCGAGGTCAGTGATTTTGCGGTGCTAGAGCGGCTGGCGACGCGTATTGAGCAGGTTGAGCGACCCTGGCGCAACTATTCCACCGCCATCGGTGAGGCGCTTCAGCGGGCGCTGGTGCAATTTGAGACGGTGCCGGATTGCACGCGGCGGGTTATTGATCTGTCTGGTGACGGGACCTCGAACGAAGGTGTGTTGCCAGTTGAGTTGAGCGATGCAGTGGTTCAGGCTGGAGTGACGGTGAATGCGCTGGCCATTGAGCAGAGTGACGCGGACCTGACCAGCTATTTCTACGAGAATGTGATCCATGGCGACGGCGCTTTTGTGGCAACCGCAGCCAGTTTCACCGACTATCCTAGCCGGATACGCATGAAGTTGCTGCGAGAGGTGGCGCGGCAGACTGCAGCGCTGAGGGATTTGCAGTGACTTGCCGCAAGGGGTCTGATTCTACAAAATTTCTTCAATCTGCAGGTTTGTGATCACAACGTCGAAAGCTGTGATCACAAATGTGATTTTTTAGCGCCAACAATCGAAATTTCCGCATTTATTTACCACTCGTTTGCGTGACAGTAGGTAAAAATCCGCTAAAACACCGACAGCCAACYRRAGAGGAGCCAACATGGCCGATGACAATCNGGGGAAACNGCCCGCTTTCGCCTCATTTGAGTATCTATNGTCCACAGATGACCGCTGTGTCGTCCATCATGGTTCGTATCACCGGGATTGCATTGCTGGGGCTGGCCCTGCTGGTGGTCTGGTGGATGCTGGCCGCTGCGACYWCTGCGGAGGCCTTTGCCATTATTGACGGTTTTCTGCACAGCTGGTTTGGTAAATTGATCCTGCTCGGTGCGACCTGGGCACTTTGGTATCACATGCTGGGACGGTTGCGTCACGTGATCTGGGACTTTGGCTATTTGGTGCGGGTCGAKGTTTCCAACAAGATGGGCCTKGGCATGTTYATTGGCGCCACTGTCCTGACMGYAATCACCGTCYTCGTGGTGTAAGGAGCAATTTTATGCGATATTTGACTGACCGCAAACGGGCCGAGGGTCTGGGCGCTAGCGGATCCGGGACGCATCATCATTGGCAGATGATGGTCAGCTCGATCCTTCTGGTTCCGCTGGTTCCGCTGTTCATTTTCACATTCGGCTATGGGATGGGTGGCACACATGAAGAGGTGAYGGCCTATTTCAGCCGYCCGTTCCCGGCRATTGTYATGGCGCTAAGCCTGATCGTGATCACWCTGCATYTGATGCATGARRCCAAKGCCGCGATCGAAGACTACATGCATGGCRTCKCGCAAAARCTGGCTCTCGTCTTTRCMGCGGCCTTTTCCTACACCCTGATTGCGGCGGGTCTGTTCGCCCTTGTTAAACTCGCCCTTTAGAATGTGCGCGGTAAGGAATTAAACGATGACAGCAGCATATGAATATGAAACCCACGAATACGACGTCGTGATTGTAGGCGCCGGTGGCGCCGGTCTGCGCGCCACACTGGGTATGGCTGAACAGGGTCTGCGCACCGCTTGTGTGACCAAAGTGTTCCCGACCCGCTCGCACACTGTTGCGGCGCAGGGTGGCATTGCCGCCTCGCTGTCGAACATGGGCCCGGATAACTGGCAGTGGCATATGTATGACACCGTCAAAGGCAGTGACTGGCTGGGCGACATGGACGCGCAGGAATATATGGTGCGTGAGGCACCCAAGGCGGTTTACGAGCTGGAGCACTACGGCGTGCCGTTCTCGCGCACCGAAGAGGGCAAGATCTATCAGCGCCCCTTTGGCGGCCACACCACCGAATTTGGCGATGGCCCGGCTGTGCAGCGAACCTGTGCTGCTGCTGACCGGACCGGTCACGCAATTCTGCACACGCTGTATGGTCAGTCGCTGAAGAACAACGCTGAATTCTACGTTGAGTATTTCGCTATCGACCTGATCATGTCCGAGGACGGGCAGTGTCAGGGCGTTGTCTGCTGGAAGCTGGACGATGGCACCATGCATGTGTTCAACGCCAAGATGGTTGTTTTGGCCACTGGTGGTTACGGCCGTGCCTATTTCTCAGCCACTTCGGCCCATACCTGCACAGGTGATGGCGGTGGCATGGTGGCCCGTGCGGGTCTGGCGCTGCAGGACATGGAATTTGTTCAGTTTCACCCAACAGGGATCTACGGCTCRGGCTGYCTGATCACCGAGGGKGCGCGCGGCGAAGGYGGYTAYCTGACCAACTCGGAAGGTGAGCGGTTCATGGAGCGGTATGCGCCCCAGTACAAAGACCTGGCGCCCCGAGATTATGTTTCGCGGTCGATGACGATGGAAATCCGCGAAGGCCGTGGTGTGGGTAAGGATGGCGATCATCTTCACCTGAACCTGAGCCATTTGCCCGCCGAGGCACTGGCGGAGCGGCTGCCGGGAATTTCCGAGAGCGCCAAGATTTTTGCCGGTGTGGATCTGACCAAAGAGCCGATCCCGGTGATCCCAACCGTGCACTACAACATGGGCGGCATTCCGACCAACTATTGGGGCGAAGTGATGAACCCCACTGCTGAGGATTCAAACGCGGTGGTGCCCGGCCTGATGGCCGTGGGCGAGGCCGGTTGTGCCTCGGTGCATGGTGCCAATCGTCTGGGCTCTAATTCGCTGATCGATCTGGTGGTGTTTGGCCGGGCTGCGGCCATTCGTGCTGGCAAGATTGTCGATGCAGAGGCGCCTAACCCGGTGCTGAATCAGGCTGGAATTGACGCCGCCTTTGACCGCTTTGACGGGCTGCGCCACGCCAAGGGCAACGTCAGCACTGCCGAGCTGCGGTTGGAAATGCAGAAAACCATGCAGGCTGATGCGGCAGTGTTCCGGACCTCGAAAACCCTGACCGAGGGTGTCGAAAAAATGACTGCGATTGCGGGTAAGATGGATGACATCAAGGTCACCGACCGGTCGCTGGTGTGGAATTCGGATCTGATGGAGACACTGGAGCTGGCCAACCTGATGCCCAACGCGCTGGCTACCATTCACGGCGCCGAGGCGCGCAAGGAAAGCCGGGGTGCGCATGCGCATGAGGATTTCTCGGAGCGGGACGACAAGAACTGGCGGGTGCATACCATCAGTCGGGTTGATGGCGCATCGGTCGAGTTGAGCCATCGCCCAGTGGTGGTCAAACCGCTGACCGCCGAAAAAGACGGTGGTATCAACCTAGAGAAAATCGCGCCCAAAGCGCGGACTTTCTGAGGCAGCCCGGTGATGAACTTGGGCCAGATAACAGTGGGTACACCGGGGCGCTTTGCGGCCTGGCTGTCGGTCGTGACCACGGCCCAGTGCTTTATGCCGCACTCTTTGGCTGACACCCTCGACGAGAATGGTGAATGATGTCAGCCGAGGGTCAGGTCCAAGCCGAGCAACGCAAAGAGTGGGCGCAACTGGGGTTCACCCCGGGGCAGACCCTGCGGCTGTTTGGCATGCGCCGGTCAGGCAATCATGCCATTGCCAATTGGCTGCAACGCAATGCGCCTTCAGGGCGCTCGGTGTTTCTGAACAACTGCAAGCCTGTTACTGATCCACTGCAGAGTTTTCGATCTATCGAAGTGAATGCGAAACATGCTCCGCACCGGATAGCGGTAAAAACCCTAGCTGCGGTTACAGGTGATGTTGGGGATGGCGCATTGTTGCTACTGTCGTACGAAGACGTTACCCCCGCGATGTTTGCCCCGAAACGCGCCGTCTCGGGCCCTTTCGACGAAACGCTTTTGACCGGCAATGTGCTGATCTATCGCGGCTTTCTTAACTGGGTCGCCTCGCTGCTGAAAAAAATGCAGGGCAACGCCAACTACAGTTTGCTGCGCCGCAATGCGATCCTGTTGCAGGCGATTGATTTTTACGGGCTTTTGCTGTGGCAGGTGGATCAGGCGGACGAGCTGGGGTTCACATGCATCTGTTATGACGATTGGGTTAAATCCGAGAGTTATCGCGCCAAGATCCTGACGCAGCTGGGACTGTCGGTACGCGACAACACTCTGGGTCAGGTGCAAAGCTATGGCGGTGGTTCGTCGTTTCAGAAGCAGGTTGAGAGTGCTGGCGAGCTGGACGTAAGTCGGCGCTGGCACCAAATGGCTGAGGATCAGGAATTTGCAGCGGTGCTGCAATTGGCGGCTCATGACACCGTGCTGACCAGCCGATTAGAACGGCTGTTTCCGCGTGACGCGGCGCTGTTGGCCCGGATTGCCGGGTTGAATGCGCCGCCTGAGGAGGGAACGTTATGAGCAACGTGACACACCTGGGCCTTGGGGCTGCCAGATCTCCAACCTTCGAAATACATCTTGCCTGCGGAGCCGCAGGCGAAAATTACGCGCTCGGAACCGTCAGTACTTTGGCGCGGGCATCGNAAAAAATGAACATCTGTCAACAGGCGCCAGCAACGGCTCTGTTGGTAGGCGGCTAAGCAAGGAGACAAATCATGGTCGAATTCGCACTCCCGAAGAACTCCAAGATCACCACGGGAAAAACCTGGCCGAAGCCCAGCGGGTCCAAAAATATTCGCAAGTTCCGGATTTATCGCTGGAGCCCGGATGACGGGCAGAACCCGCGGGTGGACACCTATTTCCTGGACATGGACACCTGTGGTCCGATGGTTCTGGATGCACTGATCAAGATCAAGAACGAGATTGATCCGACCCTGACCTTCCGCCGGTCCTGCCGCGAGGGGATCTGTGGCTCCTGTGCGATGAACATCGATGGCATCAACACGCTGGCCTGTATTTACGGCATGGATGAGATCAAGGGCGAGGTGAGAATCTATCCACTGCCGCATATGTCGGTGGTGCGTGACCTGATCCCGGATCTGACCCATTTTTATGCGCAACACGCCAGCATCATGCCGTGGCTTGAAACCAAGACCAACCGCCCGGCCAAGGAATGGAAGCAGACCATTGCGGACCGCAAGAAGCTGGACGGGTTGTATGAGTGCGTGATGTGCGCCTGCTGCTCGACGTCTTGCCCCAGCTACTGGTGGAACAGTGACCGCTATCTTGGTCCCGCCGCGCTGCTGCATGCCTATCGCTGGATCATTGACAGCCGGGATGAGGCCACCGGCGAGCGTCTGGACGAGCTGGAAGACCCGTTCAAGCTGTACCGCTGCCACACCATTATGAACTGCACAAATACCTGCCCCAAAGGCCTGAACCCGGCCGAGGCTATCGTCAACATCAAGAAGATGATGGTCGAACGGACGCTGTAATCAGCAATCAAACAGAAGCCCGGAGCGTTCCGGGCTTCTGAATACCTGCCTTCGTCGATGTGGCCCGAGCGCAGCTAGTACAGTTTTAATCCCAAAAGCACGACCTCGGTATACAGATGGTCGATGTCCTCGGCGGGCATTCGGCCGGGCGTGTAGAAGCGTGGTACGGTAAAGTCTTCAACGGCGTCATGTTCAACGTCACCGGGCAACATCCGCCGGTCAACCGACAGGATTGCGCGATCAGCTGGCAAGATGGTGTCTGCAATGGCGCGGACATGGCGGGCAAAGATAACACGGCTGCCGAGGTACATGACCTCGTATGTGACGTAGTCGTCGTGTTTCTGTTTGATCGCCAGGATGACCAGGCAAGGGCCGTCGGGAGTTTCAATCAGCAGCGGTTTTAGGTCTAGCCCGGCGTGATCCCGCAGAACCTGTATGTCCTTGACGCTGAGGCTCTGGGGCATTGCCCACGGATCGGCATGAACCGGCAGATGGGTCTGTGTAATGGACCGCGGGTGCCAGATCAGGCGCTGGGTGTCCAGCTCGATCAGCCCGGCGCTTTTGACAGCGTGGACGGCCCCCGGCGAGCTGGTGAAATCGGTGACGGTGATCTCGGGGTCAGCGATGGCAAGCTCGATCATACGGCGGCCAATGCCGGTGCCGCGATAGGGTTTCAGCAGATACCAGGAGGTCATATTGGCAGTGACTTTGGGGCCATTCTCTGTCGGGCGATGGGCAGTGATCAGACCCAGCACCCCGACCAGTTGGCCATCATCCCGCACAGTGATCGCATAGCTATCGTCCGATCGGCCCCAGCGGCCATCCAAGATCCTGCGCCAGCCGTCCAATGACCATTTGGCACGGGGAAAGACCTGCGCCATGAACTGGGCGATTTCTTCCCGGTTATCGGGGGGGGCGTGGGTGATTTCAACCATTGATCAGGCCTTTGGGGTTTAAAGATACGAGGATAGACGGACCCACTCACTGGCGCGGTTATGGGTAAGGCGGTCCAGCAGGTGGTCGATGAAATCCCAGACGATGTCATCGGTTTGCAAATGGTGGGTCGAAAGCCCGGTTGGCTCGTCTCTGTCCACCAGCCCCTCACGGCGTTGAACCAGATGTTCGACCACCCCTGCCAGCGTCGCCTCGGTGCCGCGGAATTTTGGCCCCTGTTTCCAGCGGATCGGGTCAAAATGGATGTTCACCTGGGTCACACCGGCAACGGGGGAGGGGGATTTGCGCGCATGGCACGTCGAGACCAGCCGGTAACCGAGGTCTGGAAAATGGGCGACGGTTTTGTCGGAGATCCGGTTCCAGGGGGCGGCAAAACCGGGCAGCAAGTTGGGGATCTTGGCCCGGATCAATCGCTGCCAGCCCTCTCGCAAGTCACGCAGTTGCAGATCAATGTCGCGGTGCTCCCCAACTTCGGAGGCTGGGGCACCATTGGGCTCGTTATTCACATGGGCAAAGCCGTGCTGCAGGACGTAAGTGTTAGGCGACTGGGCCAGGCGTTCTGCGAGACTACAGTCAACGAACTTGGGAATAACCGCCAGATGGATTGGAACGCTGTGACGTTCGGCCAGCGATAATAGCCGGTCAAGTGCGGGTGTCGGGGATTGCGTGTCGTCGTCTCGCCACCAGAATGTCGGAGTAATCCGGGCAGTGTGCCAGATACGCAGTTCTTTTTCTAAGTCAAACCAGGTTGCCATGCTGAGAATTCATTCCCTATTTAGCGCCTTATCGCAACCACCTAGCGGTGCCCGTGATGGTCAGAGTTTTGACGAACAGAAATCGTCTGGGTGCAGATGGGGACGGCGCCAAAGAAGAGTGTCTGATTTTGACTTCTTTGGGGTTGCGCAGGGTGACGGGTGACACTAGACCCCGCCATAGTGCACCCGTAGCTCAGCTGGATAGAGTACCTGACTACGAATCAGGGGGCCACACGTTCGAATCGTGTCGGGTGCACCATTTTCAACATAGACAGTCCTGTGGTGTTTGCCCTGGCCGAACGTTTCGCGTGTTGACACTGTGGTGTCCGCGCCGCAACGCTGGCAGCGCGACACAGGGGGCGGATATGAGCAGGCAAGAGCCGCTAAAATTTCCAATAATACGGACAGTTGGGCTGCAGGGCATGCTGGTGACATTTGCCGATGCGCTGAGCGAAGCGTCGAACCGAGCGGCGCTGGGTTTTCAGGCGGCGTTGGGGCGATTGGTGATGGAGGGGGTGATCGAAACCTCGACCTCGCTGGCCTCGGTGTTTGTACGGTTTGATCCGGGCTTGGTGTCGCATGACAGGGTGCGGGCGCAGCTTACGGCGCTGTTGGCAGATCATGACTGGTATGGCGCCGCTTTGCCCGAGGGGCGTAGGTTTTGGCGGGTGCCGACGGTTTATGGCACCGATTTGGCGCCGCAACTGGCTGAAGCCGCCGATGCGGCGGGGATGAATGAAGCGCAGGCAATTGACAGTCTGGGATCCTCTCGGGTGCGGGTGTTGACCATCGGCTTTGCCGCCTCGCAGCCCTATCTGGGCACATTGGGCGAGGAATGGGACCTGCCGCGCCAGACTGCACTGACGCCGAGAGTGCCGCAGGGGGCGCTGGTACAGGCAATCCGGCAGTTTGTGTTGTTCACTGCTCCGGCGCCCACCGGCTGGCGACATGTTGGGCAGACGGGCATGCGGTTGTTTCGCCCCGAACGTGACGATCCCTTTGCGCTACGGGCAGGGGATGAGTTGATATTTGAGCCAGTGTCGCGCGCTGACTTGCTGCGATTGCGCGAGGAAGATCCGAATAATGGTGGGGCTATCGTGACCGAGATCGCATCATGATCGGGTTGAAGGTGCTGCAGGCTGGCCCGATGATGACGGTGCAGGATATGGGGCGGCCCGGATTGCTGGAGCGCGGCATTTCGCAAGGCGGCGCGGCGGATGTGCTGGCGCTGTCCGAAGGGGCGGCGCTGTTGCGTCAGGATGCCGGGCTGGCGGCTTTGGAAATGGGGGGTCTTGGCGGCACGTTTGAGGCGACTGGCACCCTGCGCATTGCGCTGACCGGGGCGCCGATGCTGGCAGCACTGGATGGTGAGGCTTTGACCTGGAATGCCTCGCATCTGATTGAGGTCGGGCAGAAGCTGGTGATCGGTGCTGCCCGCCGTGGCGTTTATGGCTATCTGCATCTGGGCGGCGGTATTGAGAGTGACAGCTTGCTGGGCTCGCGTGCTGCGCATTTGACCGGAGGTATAGGGCAGGCGGTGCAGGTGGGTGATGTTTTGCCTGCCGGGCCGGACGCCGGCAGCGAGACAGGTTTGGGGCTGCTGGCTGAGGATCGGTTTTCGGGCGGGTCCTTGCGTATTGTTGAGAGCTTTCAAACCAGCCTGTTTCCTGACGCGGTTCTGGCTCGCTTTGGTGAGACTGATTTTACCCGCGGGGGACGTGCCAATCGTATGGGGGTTGAGATGATCTCGGACGGTGAGGGGTTCTCGGCTGCGGGGCAGTTGAATATCCTGTCTGAAGTGATCGTGCCCGGAGATGTGCAGATGACCGGCGACGGCAAGCCTTTTGTATTGCTGCGCGAGTGTCAGACCACGGGCGGCTACCCCCGCATTGGCACCGTGTTGCCCTGCGATCTGGCCCGGGTGGCGCAGGCGGGCAATGGCGCTGCGCTGCGGTTTGACTGGGTGACCCTGGAGCAGGGACTGGAGATACAGGCCCGGTATGATGCCTTTGTGAAATCTCTGCCGTCACGTTGCACGCCACTGATCCGCGATCCATCTGATATGGCGGATTTACTGTCCTACCAACTGATCAGCGGTGCGGTTTCGGCCGGGGCTGACCCTTTCGACATTGGAGAGAACACATGAGTAAATCCGTCGACCTGAATGCCGATATGGGCGAGAGCTTTGGGCCTTGGACTATGGGCGATGACGCAGCGCTGTTGGATATTATTTCTTCGGCCAATATCGCTTGTGGGTTTCATGCGGGCGATCCGGATGTGATGGCGGCAACGATGACGCAGGCGATAGAGTGCAAGGTGGGCATCGGCTCGCACCCCGGCTTTGCCGATCTGCAGGGGTTTGGACGGCGCAAGATGCAGCTGTCTGAGGCAAGCCTGAAGAATATGGTGCGCTATCAGTTGGGCGCGTCGCGCGGGATGGCTGGGGCGCTGGGCGGTAAGGTCAGGCATCTGAAATTGCACGGGGCGTTGGCCAATATGTGCAGTGTCGACGGCGATATGGCGCGGGCTTGTTATCAGGCGGCGCTGGAGGTGGATCCTGATATTATCATCATGGTGTTGTCGGCCACCGCGATGGAGGATGTAGTGCGTGATCTGGGCTGTAACTGGGCCGGAGAGATTTTTGCTGATAGGGCCTACAATGATGATGCCACATTGGTGGATCGGTCCAAGCCCGGCGCGGTGATCCATGATCCTGCGGTGGCTGGCCCGCGTATTTTGCAGATGGTGCAGGAGGGCGCGATCATCACCGAAAGCGGCAAGCGTATTCCGACCTCTATCGATACCATCTGCCTGCACGGCGATACTCCCACTGCGGTGGCACTGGCCGGATCGGTGCGTGATAGCCTGGCCGCAGGCGGCATTGAGATTGCAAAGTTTTCCGGGCGGCGAGGCTGATAGTTTTGCCTTTGCCGGACGTCGCCGGGCAGCGCCCGAGCCTCCCCCCGGGAGGGCACATTCGCACCCACCCAAGCTCGGGCGCTGCCGTCTGTTGTGTAATCCTGTTGGTTTGATAATTGTTTGCAATARTAATAGCGGTTTAGATGAGTACTGCAGGAATTGGATATTGGATKCTACCAAAGCGATTGCCTTGTGTAGTACAAAACTGCGACCAACCAATTGACCGCCAGGACCTATCACTATGAGCTTCCAGTTCTTCTCGGACAAAAACCGCCCGGTGCATCTGGGGCCTTTTCCGTTAGAGCGACTGGCGAGAGGGCCAATGCCGGATCTGGGCGCGGTGCCTCGGTTCCAACCGCTGAATTTTTGCTGCCCGGGTCTGCCCGCCTCAATCGTCAATGCGATGGGCGAATATCAGGCGATGATGGATGCGATCCGTGATGGACTGGTGAACAAGGCCCGCGCTGACTGTCCAAGTGATCCGCAGACCCGTGCAGAACATATCAAGGGCTTTGGCTATTTCTCGGATGCGGCGATGGTAGGAATTGGCCCGATGCCAGCCTCGGCACGACTGGATCTGCCCTATCGCAACGTGGATATCGACAGATTGGCGCAGGACCTGAAAACCCGCCAGACCAAGACGCTGGCGGCGGGTATCGACCTGATCATGGCGGATCTGAAAGAGGCGATGAGCGCGCCTCCAACCACCATCGGCGATCATTCGCGCGCCATTGTGTTCCTCTATGACATGCCCCGTGATCCGCGCGCGGATGAGGATGGCTGCGAGTGGCTGATGGATGCGCAGGAACATCGCGCCTGTCTGCGGGCCAGTGAAATAGCGGTGGTGCTGGCCAATTACATCCGGTTGCTGGGCTGGGACGCCAAGGCGCATACCGGTACCTCGTCGGATGTGGATCTAAACCAGCTGGTGGTGGCGGCTGGGCTTGCCACGGTCGAAGACGGTCAGCTGGTGAACCCTTATCTGGGCAGTCGCTTTGGTATCGCGGTGGTGACCACCGATTTTGATCTGGTGGTGGATCAGCCGTTGCTGCCGCTGGATCAGCAGTCGTTGTTGAAAATCAAAGGCCCACGCTGGTGGGTTGGTCTGGGCTCGCAACGCTCGGCGTTGAATGGTGACCCGTTCCGTAGCCGTGACTTCAAGGATGGGCCGCACCCGTTTGAAACGCTGAAACGGGTGGACGAGCCAACCACCTATATTGATGAGCCACATGTGGCGCGGGTGCCCAAGCGGGCCGACATGTTTGCCCGCGCACAGTTTGGTGACATGGGTAAGACCAACCAAAAGGCCGCAACCGGTGGGTTTTACATGCGCAAGGCGGCACCCTCGATGGCGCAGCGGCGGATGTTGGGGGCCTTTGTGTTGTTGCAAGATGGTGAGGCTCTAGCAGGCGCGCGCCCAAGTGATGCCGCGCGCAATGCTGCCAATATCAAAGCGGCGAGTTATTGGCTGGGAGTGGACGCGGTTGGGATCAGCCGTTGCCCCGATTGGACCTGGTACAGTCATGACGCCACCGGCGAAAAAATTGTACCCGAACACGATCAGGCGATCAGCATCATCATTGATCAGGGGTTTGAGACCACCGACGGCACCTCGGGTGATGATTGGATCGCAGTTGCGCAATCGATGCGGGCCTATCTGCGGTTTTCACTGCTGGGCGGGGTGATTGCCCGTCAAATCCGCAATCTGGGCTAYWMSGCCAAGGYSCATWCGGTGATGGAYGGCGARGTSTTGCARCCGCCKYTRTTGCTGCTTWSSGGKCTGGGMGAGGTCAGCCGYATYGGCGARGTSATCCTGAAYCCRTTYCTGGGSCCGCGSYTRAAATCYGGKGTKGTGACSACSGAYATGCCRYTSRCGCAYGACAWRCCRATYGAYTTYGGMCTGCAGARBTTYTGYGARWSYTGCAATAAATGYGCSCGKGAATGCCCBKCKGGKGCRATCACMGCMGGRCCBAARMWRATGTTCAAYGGYTAYGARATYTGGAARWSYGAYAGCCAGAAATGCRCCACYTAYCGSATYACCACRSCRGGYGGKGCSATGTGYGGSCGSTGYATGAARACYTGCCCGTGGAACCTGGAAGGGCTGTTTGCCGAGAAACCGTTCCGCTGGGCGGCGATGAACCTGCCCAARYMRSMYYMYWKAMWRKMYWNGMTKRWYGRKWTGSNCGGTWMMGSTGAGATRARCCYKRYMAAGRMGWNNGRTGRTGGSMKYTKKAGATGCAAGAGGACGGCGGCTATCGCCCAACCCGTCACCCGGTCAATGCCCGTGCGCTGCAAAAGGATCTGAAGCTGAAGTTTGAGGACCAGACGCTGGCGGTTTATCCAGCCAATCTGGCGCCGCATCCCTGGCCCTATCCTTTCCCCATGGATCGCGAAGCTGGGATCGAAGCCTATCAGGCGATGATCACCGCACAGGAGTATAAGGTGCGCCGTGCTGCGGGTGATAGTGGCGATTGGGAACATGCCTATAGCAATGACAGCGACAGCCCGGTGCTACGGGTGGTGGCCTCAAAGGTTGAGGACATGAGCGGGCAGGTTACCAAATACGAGTTCCGCAGCCCTGATGGTTCCGATTTGCCGGACTGGACAGCGGGCGCCCATCTGGACATCGTGGTGGCGCCGGAATTCCTGCGGCAATATTCGATGTCGGGCGACCCGGCGGACCGTTCGAAATATCAGATCGGTGTGCTGCGCGAGGAACAGGGCAGGGGAGGCTCAGCCCTATTGCACCGGATCTTTGCCGAGGGGCGCCGGGTGTTTATCTCAAAACCCATCAACCACTTTCCTCTGGAGGCCTCAGCCAGCAAGAGTTTTTTGATGGGCGGCGGCATTGGCATCACTCCGATGATTGCCATGGCACACCAGCTAAATGCGCAGGGCAGGGCGTTCGAGCTGCATTATTCGATGTCAACGCGTGCCGGTGCTGGTTATTTGGCTGATCTTTCCGCCATGCCTTGGGCGGATCATGTCACCCATCATGTCTCGGATGAGGGCACACGGGCGGACCTGGATGTGTTGCTGAACGGGTATTGCAACGGTTGGCACGTCTATACCTGTCGCCCGGATCGTTACATGGATGGGGTGATGCAGGCTGCACAGCGGCAGGGCTTTACCGATGAAGCACGGCATCTGGAGTATTTCTCGGTGCCCGAGCTGCCTGAGTATGAGAACCATGCCTTTACCTTGAAACTGGCAAGGTCAGATCGTGAGATCCTGATCCCGGCGGATAAAAGCGCCACGGACGTGCTGGCTGAACATGGCGTGCATGTGGATGTGAAATGCGCCGACGGTATCTGCGGGGTATGCAAATGCGGGTTGATTTCGGGCGAAGTGGAGCATCGTGATTTTGTGCTGTCCAAGGCGCAACGGCAGGGTGCGGTGATCTTATGTCAGTCGCATGCTGCCACTAAGGGTGGTGTGGTGGTCGTCGATTTGTAAACCTTGCGGCCCGCATTGGGTGCAACAAAAAAAACCATCGGCTGCCGCTGGCCAACGCGGGCATCAGAGACGCCCGGTTGGCCGTTAGGCCGGGAGAGCTGAGTTTTTCTTGGAAGTGGAACGGGTGATGAGCTGACTTGCCAAGTAGGGACAGGCCGCTACATCGTCCGATTTTGGCGGTGTTCAGATGAAATGTTTGCGGGTCAGTCAGAGATAAGATGGGCGCCTCGTGCAGTTGCCGCGGCTGCTGAGATAGCAGACTTGACAGGCTGTGCCTGCCGGCTGACAGTCGAAAGCATTAACCGATTACCTGATTTTCAACCGAAACTAACTTTGAGAGTATCATGGATTTATTTCCGGCCGGCTCACGACCGGCCAGACAAGGCGACCCAAATTGGTTCACTGGCCGGGTATGGCTGGATCCGATCATGGTGGCAACAGCCCCGGCCCGGAACCGTTCTATCCGGGCGATATTTGAACCCGGCGCCCGCACCGCCTGGCACAGTCACCCATTGGGCCAAACATTGTATGTGATTTCTGGCACGGGATTGATTGGCGTCCGCGATGCACCGCCGCAGCTTATGCGAGCCGGAGACACGGTCTGGATTCCTCCGGGCGAAGAGCACTGGCATGGCGCGGCGCCCAATGCCGTGATGGAGCATATTGCCATTCAAGAAGCCGAAAGTGGTTTTGTCACCACCTGGATGGAATTTGTTGCCGACGAGGAGTATCTGATGCCCCCCGGTTGACCAACGCCGCGCCTAGGGGGTGCGGCGCATTTGCTGGCGAAGTGTCATCTGCCCGGGGAGGAGATTGCCCATCAAATGGCGCAGATGCTGAGTGAGGGTGACGTGGGTTGCAATAAAGGTAATTGCAGTTTCAGAGATCCGAGCCGGTTCAAATCCGCCCAGTCCCTTGGGACTCATGTGTCACTTAGCGGAGCCTGTCAGAGGGCGCGATTTCACGGTGACCATTGTTCAACTGCCGCGCCTGATGCGCCATCTGACGGATCTCGCTCCAGCGCTCGTCTCTCTGCATGAGTGCTGGGGCCAACCAACTGCCGCCAATACAGGCCACATTTGCCAAGTCCAGGTACTCTTGCGCGTTGGACTGCGAGATATCACCTGTTGGGCAGAAATGCACCTGCGGCAACGGCCCTGCAAAGGATTTCAGCGTTGCCACACCACCCAAAGCGGCGGCGGGAAAGAACTTCATCACGTCAAACCCGCGATCCAGCAATCGCATGATCTCGGTGGCACTTGCGGCGCCAGGCAGCAGCGGCAGGCCAAGATCCTCGCAGCAGTCGATCAAATGATGGGTWGCGCCCGGAGAGGTCGCAAAGGTGGCGCCCGCCTGATGGGCGGCTAGGGCGTCTTTGGGGTTCAGGACCGTGCCAGCCCCGATGGTGACGCCGGACACCCGGGTCATCAATGATATGGCCTGCAAGGCCACTGGGGTGCGGAGAGCCACCTCCAGTACCGGCAATCCGCCGGCAACCAATGCTTCGGCCACTGGCACTGCATGGGCCAGGTCCTCAATCACCAGCACCGGAATTACCGGAGCTTGGCGGCACAGCATATGCATCGACGGAGGTGTTTGGGTGTTGCGCGGCGGCACTGGCTGTGGATCTCGTGATGACAGGGGTCGGATCATGACAGGCTTCCGCCTGATGTGGTCGGCAGCTGATGGTATTGGATCCCTGCGGTCCATTTGCGCATAATAGCAGAGTGCAAAAAGCAAAACCGCATGCAGGGCCGGGATAACCCGTCGCTAAACACCTCCGTGATCAGCGGTTGGGTGGGAACTTTCCCTGCTCTTGGTGTTCGCGCTGATGCTGTCATTGATTAAATACCTTTGTATCAGGAGCTAGGGCATGGTGACAAAAGGTAAATGCCTGGTGGCCCTGAGCACCCTCTACGTAGATTGCGGCTCCAGCGGGGAGAGATGTTTGCAACCCTTCCCTTTGACGGTGGTTACAAAGGTTTTGGTGACTTGTGCTTGGATAGGGCCGCGGTCGCTTCTATTTCACTTGCTTTTACGATTGCCCGACTCGTCTGATCCTCCGTTTTCTAGTGTCCGCTTTGCCATCTTCCACAAGATCTGGTGGCTTGCAGGTGTGCTGCGGTTTTGGTGGGCGATTTTTTGGGCTGTGGAGCGGTGGGGGCTTGGAGGAATTATGCGTAACAGTATGTTTTTATGCGGTAATTGATGGTTTTTACAAAAAGGTGAGGTTTCTGTAATTTAGTGCTTGCGGCAACGCTGAACTAACCCTAGAACCCCCCCTACCAGCAGCGACGATGTGCTACTGGGGACGCTCCGGAGAGACGGAGGGACACGCCGGAGAGCACGGTGGGACGGGCTGGAGAGGCAGCTGGACGCCTCGGAGAGACGGGGAATGGAGATACGGGATTGGCGGGCGCGCTGAGAGATTGGCGCATCGGTTTGATTTTTGTCTCTGGGGTCTTTGGGCCTAGGACCTTTGGTCTGTTGCTCTTTGAAAATTTATATATCTGAAGAGATATGTGGGCGGTTTGGTTCATTCGATGGATCAGCCTGTGCATATGTCAACGCTGGTAGGAACGTAAGTTCCGATGACCAGTGTCAGCTTCACTGTTTGGAGGGTTTTGGTTTCTTTTGAAACTGAAGCACAACCAAACGGTTAAACTGTCCCATTTGAACAATGGGACGATATGTGCAGAGGTTCGACGTCAAGGACACGATCGCAAGATCGTTTCAACTTGAGAGTTTGATCCTGGCTCAGAACGAACGCTGGCGGCAGGCCTAACACATGCAAGTCGAGCGCAGTGGTTACCTTCGGGTGATCACCGAGCGGCGGACGGGTTAGTAACGCGTGGGAATGTACCCTTCTCTACGGAATAGCCTCGGGAAACTGAGAGTAATACCGTATACGCCCTTCGGGGGAAAGATTTATCGGAGAAGGATCAGCCCGCGTAAGATTAGATAGTTGGTGGGGTAATGGCCTACCAAGTCTACGATCTTTAGCTGGTTTTAGAGGATGATCAGCAACACTGGGACTGAGACA
>NVUP01000009.1 GCA_002401945.1 Paracoccaceae bacterium | reverse complement strand
AGTATCTACCACGGTGACCGTATTGCCGCGCTCGTTGGAGATAAAGGCCTTGCCCGCTAAGACCGGACCCGCGATTAGGGTTGCCAAAACCGTTGAGAGTAAAATGGATTTCATGTGGGTCTCCATCTAATTGAAAGCCGTGCAATTGGATTCGGGGCGATCCAGCCCCATGGTGTCGAGCGGCGAGACCTGATGCAGAAAGCCATCCTGCGGGCTGACGCTGACAGTGATTGAGCCATCGTACAAAAGGATCGGTTGGCGCAACTGGCCGTTCCAGTCTCTGAACGTGACCTTCTGGCCCTTAAACGCCGCCAGTTCAAATTCGTCTGACAGGACGTAATCGAGAATGCCCTGGGGATCAGCGGTGCTGGCGCGGGTCACCGCCTCGCCGACAACACGTAAGGCAAGCCAGACATTGTAGTCCTCGGGGCGGACATAACGTCCGGTCAGGTTCTCAAATCGGGTTTGGTATTGAGTGGCGCCCCAGGCCTCGTGTGCGCCGTGAAATGTGGTTGGGCGGGCACCGGCTGAGCCCAGAACCGGGCGTGGTGTCCACAAATGGAACGGCAGGTAGCGAGCGAAATAGTCGGTCTCATCAGCGGCAATCACCACGTCATGATCGCGCGCGCCCTGGGTAAAGACCGGCATTTGGCGCTGCACCAGCACATGTCCGGAATCTGTGCGCCGTGATCCTCCGGTGTCCTCAAAAATGCGCTCCTCGACGATCTTGGCGCCGAATTTTCGGGCTGCATGGCGATAGGCATCTGCCAATGCCACATCTGCTGGATTTGAGCCCGAGATCAGGAACCAGTCATCCCATTTCTTCCACACCGCAAACTGTGCAACCGCATCGGCCTGCATCCCGTGTGACGGTGCAATGTGCAGCAGGTTGCCTCGGCACTGATCATCGCGCAGCGCCGTATCCGGTGCCCATGTGTTCAGCACTAGCGCTCCGGCCTTGGCTGCGTGATCCGTCAGGCGCAACAGATCCGTGCCATTGGACTGAATAACGATCAGACGAATACCTTGGGCAAGGATCTCGTCCAGAGCGGCGTCAGCCTGWTCCGGAGGCACSGCGACGGTGGTGGTTTCAWAGGTATGRCCCAGAAAACTGCCSGTGGTGCTGTTGTCYTCGTCSGCCAGGGCRGCACCRGCAAAGCCCAGATCTGCCGGGCGCAGRTCATAGCGGCTGATCGGCAAAAGAACYGGGTAGTCCACGCGYAGRACCGCCGCCTTGACCTCKACCGCCTGCACGRYSGYTGYCGAGACAAGKAAWAGTGCTGCWGCAATWGGCAGAGCCAGRATTTTTAGCACGTAACCTCCTCTAACTGACCGGATGCGATTGGTTTTCTCTACTTCACCGCCCAGGGYRGCAGATGGARACCRATACTTTTGGCCGGGTTGTGATGCAGACCCTAGCACTGCGAGAATTGCTTACGATTCTTATTTAATAAGAACGGGCATATGCGCCGAAATTGATTTTACCCCGCCCGGGATATCTGGCAGCGGGCCGAATTTTCTTAGCGGTTCCAGTGCCTTGCGCGCGCGAGGCAACCAGCCGTCACGTTGCCCACCAAGGAGTGAAGAATGAAACGAAGACACTTTCTGATGGTGAGCGTAGCTGCGGCGATCAGCCCTGCCATGGCGCTGGCACATGGGCCAACCCGACAGAAAACCACCGTGACCGTCGAAGTCGCCGCTGACCCTGCTGACGTCTGGGCCGCAATTGGTAATTTCCAGGATATGTCTTGGCATCCGGTTGTGCACAGCTCGACAGGTGAAGGTGGAAACACCGTCGACGCCACACGGGTGCTGACGCTTGGTGCTGCAGATGGGCCGACAATTTCCGAAGAGCTGTATAAACACAACGACGAGAAGATGAGCTATTCCTACCGGATTACCGAGGTGGATGTCGAAGTTCTGCCGGTCACCAATTATTCGTCGCATCTGACGGTGAAACCGCGTGACGGAGGCGGCTCGCTGATCGAATGGCGCGGTGCCTTCTATCGTGGATTTCCCAACAATGATCCGCCCGAGCATCTGAATGACGATGCGGCGGTGGCAGCCGTCAGCGGCGTTTATCAGGCCGGGCTTGACGCCTTGGTGGCCCGCTTTGGCACGCCCGGGGCTTAACGCCACACTGTTGTTTCTATCCCTTGCCGCCTCTTCCGGTGCGGCGGGGGATATTGCCTTTGTCACCTGTCAAAACGGCAATGCCCTCAGCGTTCTGGACCTGGACAGTGGCCGCGAGATTGCACGGTGGTCGGTGCCCGGACAACCAGCGGGCATTGCGGTCACCGCCGATGGCGAGGTGTTCACCGTTTCGCCTGACAGTAAAACCGTGCGCCGTCATGTCGGCGACACCGGTTTGGTGCTGGCCGAGGTCACGCTGGACGGAGGGCCGATGGGCGTTGCCCATGATCCGCTCCGGGACCGCCTATTTGTGTCCGACTGGTATAACGCCCGGATCTGGGTGCTGGATGCTGTGTCACTGGCGGTGACAGATGAGCTGACCGTGGGGGCGGCACCTGCCGGGCTGGACCTTTCCGACGACGGGCAGTTCCTTGCCATCGCCGGTCGCGATGCCAACCAGGTTTATATTTTTGATGCCGATAGCCTGGAGCTACGCCATCAGCTCGATGTTGGCACTCGGCCATTTGGGTTGCGCTTTGCCCCGGATGGGCGGTTGTTTGTCGGTAATGTTGGCTCCAACGATGTCAGCGTGTTGGATCCAGTCAGCGGTACACTTCTGGCCACTGTTGAGGTCGGCAATCGACCCTATGGCGTGGCCTTCGCTGCAGGGCGGGCCTTTGTCAGCAACCAATATGAAGATACGGTCAGTGTCATATCGCTGGACTTGCTGCAGCATGAAGCCAAGATTGCCGTCGGCGAATATCCCGAGGGTATTGATGCAACAGCAGACGGCCAAACCGTGGTTGTGACCAACTGGTTCGACAACACGGTGACATTGATCGACGCCAATACGCTTACTGTGATCAAGGAATTGGAAACTGGAGATGGCCCACGGGCCTTTGGTGACTTTCTTCTGAAAGGAAAGACATGAGACATTTTGTAGGTATCACTGCGGCGTTGTTTTGCGCCACCGCCCTGCCCGCGCTGGCGGGGGAATCCTGGGACTCGGTCCGGTCACAGCTTTATGGCGACCGTGCCATGTTGGAGGGCGCCAGCATAATCTCGATTGACGCGCCGTACCGCACAGTGGACGACGGCCGGGCTGAAATGGCTGTGCAGGTAATCGCTCCTCGGGGGTTGAACGTGGGCAAGGTCACGCTGGTTTTGGACGATAATCCGATGCCGGTGTCGGCGATATTTGACTTGAACAGCCCCYAGCCCAKTTTCTATTTYGATGTGACCATGCGGGTGAACGGATCCACYCCGCTGCATGTGATTGCGGAAACCACGGACGGACGACTGTGGGTAACGGAAGCTTACGTAAAAACCTCAGGCTCGGGGGCCTGTGCGGCACCGCCCGGCACCGATCCTGAAATTGCACTGGCCAGCCTGGGCAGAATGGATGTCGATGTCGGAGGTATGATTCCGGGGACGTCTGCCAACAAACTGGCCAACCTGACGGCGCACCTGCGCAGGTTGGATTTGAACATTTCCCACCCGTCCCATTCGGGCATGCAAATGGACCAGATCTCGCTGCTGTTCATTCCGATGCGCTATATCGAGACGGTDGATATCGATCTGGATGGCGCTGGTTATGTCAGCCTGACCGGCTCAATTTCCCTGTCCGAAAACCCGCAGATTGGCGTTTCGGTGCCCAGTCGAACCCAAATGGTGGACGTCACCATGACTGACACCAGCGGCTCCACCAGTCATATCAACAAACGGTTGGCCGGTGGCTAAGCGCCCGGTCAGTTCCCTGCCTGCGGCTGTCCTGCCGCAGGTGTGACCTGTTCCATTGGATAGTCCCACAACTGCCAGCCATTGGTGCCCTCGGGCAGCCAATAGACCTCTGAATATCCCCACTCAATGGCGCGTTTGGCGGCGTTCCAGCTCATCCAACAATCTTCCAGGCAGAAGAACACAACCGGATGTGTTGGATCGCTGCTGGTGATCTGCTCCAAGCCATTGCGAAAATAATCTAACGTGACCTCGGCGATGGCGCCGTAGCCCACATTGGSCAACCAAAYGGCGCCGGGGATTGAGAGGCGAGGCTTGTCGCGCCAGACGGTTCCCTCTGGCAGGTTCTGAGGTTTGGGAGCCTGTGGCAACACGTCGATAAACGCGGTTTTGCCGTCGATCCACAGCTCATAGGCTTCTTCTGGTCCGACAACGATGCCGCCGGTCAGCGCGCCTGGCACCGGCGCGCGGTAATGGTCCATGCGATAGTCGCTCGGCTCGGGCACCGTTTGGGCAAAACCTGGCTGCGCAGTCAACGCCACAAGGCAAACAACGCGCGCCAACATATGCATCAGTTTGTAGCCTCTAACATCCCAGTACCTAGATCGTTGACCAAAGGCACTCCTGCCTCGGTCAGCAGCGCATCGATCTGATCCTGGTTGCGGCGGATCAGCGAGTTGAGTTTGCGCTGCCAGACCTTTTCACCCTGCCGCACCCCCATGGTGATGCGATAGAACAGGCGGGGTGGTCGTTCCTCGTGCAGCAGCGGCGTAACTTTGAAGTCTGGATAGTTTTCTTTGACCAACGGCCCACCAAGCGGGCCCCAAAGGATCGCCGCCTCGATGTCGCCCTCGGCCAGGTCCTGCAACATGTCCTCGATCGGGTTTTCGTGCCGCCGATCAACCACAAGATTATAGGCCTTGGCCTGTGTAATCAAACCGTTGCGCGCCATATGCGCAGCCGGAGGGGTGCCGGCGATGATGCCAATGCGACGGCCCTTAAGCGCCGGATCATCCAGCTGGGTGACCTCGGCCAGATCGCCACCCGCAGGCACGATCAGCGTATAGGCCGAGGTCAAATAATGGTTGGTGTTCAAAACCAGCTCGTGGCCTTGGGCATAGCCCATGACCAGATCACACTTCTTTGCTTTCAGCGTGTTACGGATGAACCCGGTGGCCATTGGATACCAAGTATACTGCACAGACAGGTCCAGCTCTGCGGCAATCAGATTGGCCAGTTTATTCTCATATCCATCTTCGTCCTGTGACGACATTGGATAGTTCGCTGGATCCGCGCAAACCCTGAGTGCGTTGTGGGACACAAGATCAGAGGTTTGTGCGGTGCCAGATCCGGCCAAACAGACACCCGTTATGGCGAGCAGGCAGACCAGKRCGTKTTTAAACCCCAAGACAGGCATTTTCATCMTCGCGGATKACCTCGGATTTTTKGTCTTTCTTACGCGGACGGCCGCGCGGGACGGCGTCGGTGCCGCGGGCCTTGAGATAGACATAGATGTCGTCAATATAGCACATCACATTGGGGTTTTCGCCAAAGGCCGGCATCACCGAATTTTGTGCAGCATCAATGACTTTGCGGCCGTTGGTCACAACGTCCAAGAAATCATAATAATCCATGTCGATCGCGGTGGTCTTCAGCGCGGGCGCATAGCTTGAGCCTTCGCCTTCGGGTCCATGGCAAACATGGCATTCTGAGTGATAGCGCCGGAAGCCGGAATAGGTCGGCCAGTCGACAGCGCCCTCGGCAGAGATGTTATAGGTGGGAACATCGTCCTCGGTAAAATAGCGGCCATCCTCTGAATAGGTGGAGGTAATGTTGTCAACGTCCTGAGCCGCAACGGCAAAAGGTACGGTTGTCAGCAGGCCCAGTAGGAAAAGGCGTCCTGTCACGGTCATTTAAGTTACCCCAATTTCACAGTTGGACTGGCGCGCGAAATCCGCGCGCCAGTCGTCTTATGTTAAGTCAGCTTACGTCGCCGATCAATTTGGCAGAGCAAAGACAGTCAGTTGACCACCCAGAGCGGTGTAGTCGCTAAGAGCGGCATAACCACCCACGGCACCCAGACCGTCGTTCGGATTGGTCAGACCAGCTGCCAGACCGATACCGGCCCAACCACCAACACCCGACAGGATACCGATGTACTGCTTGCCGTCATACTCATAGGTCATCACGTTGCCGATGATGCCGGACGGAGTTTTGAACTTGTACAGTTCTTCACCCGTTTCRGCRTYYACMGCCTTCAGATAACCTTCCAGYGTGCCGTAGAAYACGAYGTCACCRGCWGTGGCCAGWGGACCGGACCAGACCGAGAACTGCTCGGGCAGCGACCATTTGATCGAGCCGTCAGTGTTATCCCAGGCGATGAAGTTACCCATGCCGCCATGACTGTCGGGGGCGGGGTACATTGCCAGGGTCGCACCAACATAAGGTTGACCTGCAGTATAGGACACGCGGAATGGTTCGTAGTCCATGCACACGTGGTTGGTCGGCACATACATCAGCTCGGTCTTGGGGCTATAAGCCGCAGGTTGCTGATCTTTGGAGCCCAGAGCTGCCGGGCAAACGCCAACCGAGTTGACATCTTCGCCGTTCTGCTCGGTTGAGTACTGCGCGACAACAGCCGGACGGCCATATGTATCGCTGGCAGGATCCATGTCGACGCCAGTTGTCCAGTTCACAGCTGGGTCAAACTTCTCAGCGACCAACAGTTCACCAGTCACACGGTCCAACGTGTAGCCCAGACCATTCCGGTCAAAGTGGGTGAGCAACTTGCGCTCGGTGCCATCAATGTCCTGTTCTGTCAGGATCATTTCATTGATGCCGTCAAAGTCCCACTCATCGTGCGGAGTCATCTGGTAGACCCATTTGGCCATGCCGGTGTCGATATCGCGRGCCATGATAGTCATSGACCARCGGTTATCGCCWGGRCGCTGACCTGGGTTCCATGTCGACGGGTTRCCSGTGCCATAATACACGAGGTTCTCGTCGAGATCTGCCGAATACCAGCCCCATGTGGTGCCGCCACCGATCATCCACTGATCACCTTCCCAGGTGTTGGTGCCGGAGTCAGCGCCAACGGGGGTGCCCAGATGGGTGGTATTTTCCGGATCCATCAGGATGTCGGAATCTGGACCCATGGAATAGGCACGCCAGGCAAGTGAGCCATCAGACATGTTATAGGCAGTTAAAGACCCGCGAACACCAAATTCACCACCTGAGATACCGACAATGAGTTTGTCTTTAATCGGCAGCACAGTGGCAGTGTTGGTCTCACCTTTGGAGGCGTCGCCGTTCTGCACTTCCCAAACCACGGCACCGGTTTCAGCGTCCAGCGCCACAACCTTGGTGTCAGCCTGGTGCAGGAAGATCTTGCCGTCACCATAAGCTACACCGCGGTTGACGGTGTCACAGCACATGACCGGAATAACGTCCGGGTCTTGCTTGGGCTCGTATTTCCACAAGATCTTACCATCGTTGGATAGATCCAGCGCATAAACGATATTCGGAAACGGCGTATGCACGTACATGGTTTCGCCAATGACCAGCGGCGAACCTTCGTGACCACGCAAGACTCCAGTTGAAAAYGTCCAAGCGACTTGCAGGCCACCGACATTGTCGGCATTAATTTCGTCAAGCTCAGAATATCGTTGGTTTTTGTAATCGCCAGTCTGGATCGCCCATTGTTTGGGATCATCCATCTTGGCCACGAGATCATCATTTGCAACGGCCATAGTAGCCGCGCAAAGGGCAATCCCAGAAGTCAAAAGCAAAAGCTTTTTCATCATAGTTCCTCCCTGTGGTGCGACGTTCATCGCCGCGATGGTAAGCAGCCACCCTGGAATAGGGCTAACTGCCTGTTTTTACCGTTTCAAAGGAGTCTCCTCAGCCCCTTTGAAGTGGCAAACCTGTTTTACGAGCCTTCCCCGGGGAAGCTCGCAAGATAAGCTATTATGTTCTGCCGGTCGGCGTCTTTGCGAAGCCCGGCAAAGGACATCTTAGTGCCCTTGGCGAAGTTGCGTGGTTTCTCAAGAAAGAGCGCCAGGTCTTCAGCGGTCCATGTCTGACCCTCGGCTCCCAGTTCGGTCAGCACATTGGAATATTTGAAGCCTTCGCTAGTGGCGACTTGCCGACCAACAACGCCATTCAGCACCGGACCCACCTTGTTCTTGGCGCCCWCRCCRAYCGCATGGCAGGCYTTGCAYTTYYYGAASACCYKTTCRCCCTTGGCTGCRTCRCCSTCGGCARATCCCAYRASMGGAAGCCCAATCAGGCAAGTSRCTGCAATAAACGTNCTTAANCATGGTCAAACTTTCWTSGWMTGTKGTCTTYATKTCARCCGSGCCGCGTGRAAKGCSACGTGGTCRCYGGCAAAGGARTTYACAAAGAAATACGAATGATCGTACCCTTTTTGCATCCGCATCAATCCTGGCTGGCGACGTCGCGCCATCACAGCTGCCAGTGCCTCGGGTTTGAGCAGATCCAGAAACTGGTCGGCAGTGCCCTGATCCACCAGGATTTCGTCCTTCCAGCCATGCTCTTCCAGTAGCAATGTGGAATCATATTCCGCCCAGGTAGATTCATCGTCGCCCAGATAGGCGCTCAACTGTTTGCGGCCCCAATCGGATTGGGTCGGATGCGCAATGGGAGCAAAAGCGGACAGTGAACTGAACATGCTGGCGTTGCGCACCGCAAGAGTGATGGCACCATGCCCCCCCATCGAATGGCCGGTGATGCCGTGCCTGTCCTGTAGTGGCAGATGTTCCAGGGTAACCGCCCGCAACTCGTTTAAGACATAGTCGTACATTCGAAAATGCGGTTTCCACGGATCACGGGTGGCATTGACATAGAAGCCAGCGCCTTGCCCCAAATCATAGGCCTCGTCATCACTTACATCGTCGCCGCGCGGAGAGCTGTCCGGGTAGATCACCGCCAGCCCGTGTTTCGCCGCATGTTCCTGAAACCCACCCTTGTTCATGGCGTTTTCATGGGTGCAGGTCAGCCCCGACAGGTACCACAGTACCGGAACCGGGCCGTCCTTGGCCTGTGGCGGCAGGTAGACCGCAAAGGTCATATCACAGGCACAGCTTTTTGAGGGGTGCCGATACACGATCTGGCGCCCGCCAAAACTCTGATTTTCTGATAGGACCTCTAGGCTCACGGTCAATATACCACCACTGAACGGATGCTTTCGCCACGGTGCATTAACTCAAAGCCTTCGTTGATCTGGTCCAATGTCAGCTTATGAGTGATCATCGGGTCGATCTCGATCTTGCCGTCCATATACCAGTCGACAATTTTGGGCACATCGGTACGACCTCTGGCGCCACCAAAGGCGGTGCCGCGCCAAGTGCGGCCGGTGACCAATTGGAACGGTCGGGTTGAAATTTCAGCCCCAGCTGCTGCCACACCAATGATGATGCTTTCGCCCCATCCCTTGTGCGCCGATTCCAACGCGGTACGCATGACGTTCACATTGCCGGTCGCGTCAAAGGTGTAATCGGCCCCGCCTTTGGTCAGCTCGACCAGATGCGCCACCATGTCGCCGTCAACCTTCGACGGGTTGACGAAATCAGTCAGGCCAAAACGACGGGCCATCTCTTCCTTGCCGTCATTCAGATCCACACCAACGATTTGATCTGCGCCTGCCAGACGCAGTCCCTGGATCACGTTCAGACCGATCCCGCCCAGACCAAAAACAATGGCTCGCGATCCGATTTCGACTTTGGCGGTGTTAATCACCGCACCGATGCCGGTGGTCACACCGCAACCGATGTAGCAGATTTTGTCAAACGGCGCGTCCTTGCGGACCTTGGCCAGTGCGATTTCCGGTACAACCGTGTGGTTGGCAAAGGTGGAACAGCCCATATAATGATAGATCGGTGTGCCATCCAGCATCGAAAAGCGGGTTGTCCCGTCCGGCAGTAAACCGGCACCTTGGGTCGCGCGGACCTTTTGGCACAGGTTGGTTTTAGGGTTCAGGCAATATTCGCACTCGCGGCATTCCGGCGTATATAACGGAATGACGTGGTCGCCCACCTCTACACTGGTGACGCCTTCGCCGATTTCCATTACGACGCCGGCGCCTTCATGGCCCAGAATTGCGGGAAAAATGCCTTCGGGGTCATCGCCGGAGCGGGTAAACTCATCGGTGTGACACAGGCCTGTGGCCTTGATCTCAACCAGAACCTCACCGGCGCGCGGGCCTTCCAGGTTCACTTCCATAATCTCAAGTGTTTTGCCAGCGGCCACGGCCACGGCTGCACGGGTGCGCATGCAGGCTTTCCTCCCAGTTGCACGGCTCAAACAGACAGGCCGCGTTCTTGCAGGCAGTATGGGCAGCTGCCCTGGAGCATAACAATTTAGACAATAGTGGGTATTGGGTCGGATAGACTTGCGGCCCATGCTTGGACATAGTGGCGACAACAAAGGAGTGGTTCATGTCAGTTGCAAAAACGCTTGCGATACCAGTGGCTGTTCTGGGGCTGATGGCTTCGGAATTGGCTTTGCCCGCCCATGCGGCTGATTATTCGGACCCAAGCTGGCCCTGTGTGCAACGAAAGGTAGAGACGCTTTCGCTGGGGCTAATGTGGCCTTTTCCCCTGATACAGAACGCCGAAGCGGCGGATGAGCAGGTCATCCGCGACGGTGCTGATCTGGCCGACACATTGGCATTGCGCAGAGTTGACCTGGATGATGTGGACGGGGCGATGCAAGCGTTTGTCGACCGTCATGGTGGCAGCCCAGAGGTGCTGGGGCTGGTTTTTGGGCAAGTGTTTGACACCTTGTCGACGCGCCGGACCCGAATCATCAACGGTATCGGAGACTTCTCACTGGGGCAGATCTCACTGTCCAAGCGGGTTGATTCGGTGCGTGCCAAAATGGACATCGCCCTGGCTGCTGCGGACCCGGATTACGATAAGATTGATGTCCTGGAAGAGCAGCTGGACTGGGATCAGATCATCTATACTGACCGACAACGCTCCATCACCTATTTGTGTGAAACACCTACCCTGCTAGAGCGGCGGCTGTTCCGCATCGCGCAGATGCTGCAACACTACGTCCCTGATGAAGGCTAGACTCAGCACTGGGCCTATTCCCATTCCAGTTCGGTAAAGGCCACGGTGGCATTGCGCGGGTTGTAAGCTTCAAACAGGTCCCAATGTGGGGCTTCACTTTCGGCAATATGGGTGATTGCATCGCCCAACCGCTCACCTGCAACAACAGCGGCGCGGGTGTCCCTTTCCAAGGTGGCCAGATAGCGTTGCAGGTCCTCGCCCCCCTGTGGCCAAGGTAAGACTAGTCCGCCATGGCCCGGTACGATCTGCGAAGCCCCACTTGCCATCAGTTCCTCCAGCACTGCGCGCCAGCCACGCAACTGCCCATCCAGTGCCGGCGTGTGTTGGTGAAACACCAGATCACCGGTGAACAATATGCCTGACTTGCGGTCCAACACGGTGACATCACTGCCAGTATGCGCCACCGGCCAGGCCCGCAGCTCTAGCACCCGGTCGCCCAAGTCAATTTCGGTCCGGTCTGTCACTGTGCGAGTGACCGGTGCGATACCAGTGCCCAAAAACCCGGCCGGCCCAATCAGCCGCGACAGGCTTTCGCGGTAGTTTTCCTGCCGATCCGCCAAGGCCCGCGCCAGCCGGGTATGGCCAACCACCTCGGCCCCAGCTTCGGCCAGGACCAATGCACCCAGCACATGGTCGGGGTGCATATGGGTCAAAATCACATGGCTGACCGGCTTGTCAGTGCGGGCCCGAATGGCCCTCCAGACTGCTTCGCCTATCCAGCGCGCCGAGCCGCTGTCAATAACTGCAACACTGTCTGAACCGATGACAAAACCGATATTGGCAACATCACCGAGGTTGCTGCCATTGGGTTCTTCAATCGCTCCTAGATGGGCAAAGACTCCCTGTGCAATTTCCTCAAACTCCAGCGCAGGTCCGACCGCTTGGCAATTTAGATCACCTGCTTGTTCGAGGTCCGTTGATACCGGTGGGCGTTTGGCCAGCGCAGCCTCGCAGGCGGGTTTTATCTGGGCCTCATAGCCGGGGATCAATTGGTGCCGACAAATGTCACCCGAAAGGCTCAGGCAGACCAGGACAACGGCTTCAAACATTCAGGTTCCTCCCTGTGCAGATCCTCACACAGGTTGCCTCTCATCCCAATGCCGCCTTTTGGCTAGGCCTCTATTTTAACTCCAAACAGGGCATGAATTGTGCCGCACATTTCCAGTTGCGCGGCCTGCTATCCAAGTTGTGACTTAAGCATTGGTATCAATTTGCCATGATTTGTGGCACTAAAATGAAATCCGGTTCTGAGAGGTCCTCTTATGTTTCGCAAATTGTTTATTGCTGCCAGCACCTGTGCCGCCTTTGCTGCACTGCCCGCGCTGGCAACCGACGCCGTGCAGAATCCGCTGACCGACAGCGCCACCTGGCAAGACTTGCGCGGCGATGTGGTTGGCGAATTGGAGATCCACAACGGCGACAAACTGCTGCATGTCGATGCGCCTTACCGCGCCCATGATGCTGCCACTGTACCGATCGTAATGACGCAGCTCGATCTTTCGACCGCGATCACTTCTGTTACCGTGGTGATCGATGAAAACCCGGCCCCGGTCGCCGCTATTCTTAGATTTTCCAAGGCCATGGCCCCGCTTGACTTCGAAATGCGGGTGCGGGTGAACCAGTATTCAAACATACGGGTGATCGCCGAAACGTCCGAAGGCCTGCATATGACTGGGCGCTATGTCAAAGCCTCGGGCGGCTGTTCGGCACCGGCGTCGAAAGATCCCGAACTGGCCCTTGCCTCGATGGGGAGGATGAAGCTGCGGATGTTTGGTCAGCAGGACGTCCAGATGTCGACGCCTCGGCGGCAAGCGCAGATCATGATCCGCCACCCCAATTATTCCGGTCTGCAACGGGACCAAATCACTCAACTGTTCATCCCCGCCCATTTCATTGATCATATGGAGGTCTGGCAGGGCGAGGAATTGCTGTTCACCGTCGATGGCGGCATTTCGATTTCGGAAAACCCGGTGTTCCGCTTTAGCTATACCGAGAATGGCGCCACCAACCTGACGGTCAAAGCCACCGATACCGAGGGCAACAGTTTTGAACAGGTTTTGCCCAAATCAGCGGGCAGCTGATCGCCGCGCAGATTCAGAAGCAGATCAGTTCGGCCTCGGCCTGTGCGCGGCGCAGGTCTGCCACGATGTGTTCCGCCACCACAGCACTTTTGAACAGCGCCATGCGTTCGCCACCAACCCGGCGCATCGATAGCACGGTTTCCGCATGCTCATATTTCTCGAATGGCAGGATCGAGGCAATTTCGTCGATTGAACAGGCGCATTTTCCCAGCATCAAACGATTTTGGCCGTTGGCGGCCATACAGGCAAACACATAGTCGGCCCGTGCCGCAGTTGGATAATCATTCAGCCGCTGCGCCGCGCTTTGGGCGAGGCTGACAGCGGGCAGACCGATCAAAATAGTCAGTGCCAAGCACCCCAAGGTCCCCGCGCGCTTCATTGTGCAGGCTCCACGTGATCAAATCGCATTTCGGATCGGTAGACAACCTGCTGGCTTTCAGCGCCAGCGGTCTCGGCTATTAGGCTGACGTACCAGCCTGGCACCGCGTCTGACATGGTTACACGCATTTCCAGATCCCCAAACCCAAACATCCGGTCGCTGTTGGGGTCGTTTGCAAAAGGATACAGACGAATGGTCTGGGTCTGGACAGTTTGGCCATCAATCACCGCCTCGCCCTGTTCGACTTCAGAGGGCTGGATCAGCGCCTCCTTTACCCGGTTGCGGATGTAAAACGGACTGCCACCTGCGGATTCCGCCATGTCGCGCACCACGGATTCATAAAACACCATGATCATCGGGTTGCCAACGCTGGCCGGAAAAACACCCAGCGACCGGTGTTTGCCATCCTGTTGAAACTGCAGATGCGCCATAGGTGTATCACCCTGCTGAAAAGCCAAGACAATATTGCCGGTATCGCGTTTAGCGGCATCGGGATTCAGCGCATTGATCACCTCGCGGCGGTACACCAGTTCAGCGCCCTGTTGGACACCATCCAACGTTCCGTTGCGAAACAGCAGGTCGTAGGTTTGCTGCCCGTTTAGCGGGCCAGCCGCCGCCGGCAGGCCACAGAGCGTCAATACCAGGCAGGTCACCACCAATTTCAACATAAATATTTCCTCCTGCCTGCGACTTTACGCTGTTCCCAGCCCCTGTCATGGCCAACTTTTGTCGGTATCATCAGAGCCGGTATCTGGGTGCTCTGTTGCAGGCAGGCCACCGCTGATCTTCCAGTCGATCATCGGACGCAGACGGGACAGCTTGACTGGCTTGGTCATCACAGAAAAATCGTTCTTAGCCCCAATCACATGCAGATGGTCGCTGCGGTCGGCGGTGATTACGATAGCGGGCACATGCAACCCAGTTTCAGCCCGAATTGCGGCAATCGCCTTCACCCCGGTATCGCCATGGTCAAGCTGGTAGTCGGCCAGAATAATGTCTGGCGCAATGCCCATGTCCCGGACGTGCTCCAACGCCTCCTGAGTGGAATGCGCCGCCAGAACACTGGCCCCCCAACGTTCCAGCCGCTGGGTAAACGCATAGAGCACATCAACGTCATTTNCGATCACCAGAACAATTTGATCCAGCGGCATTCCACTGGACTGGTATATCGGACCACGGGGCACGATTTCGGGAAGATCGCCGCGGACCACGTCCATTTCGATGGAAAACACAGACCCCCGACCGGGTTTTGACCGCACCCATACCCGGTGACCCAAATGGCGACAGGCGCGATCAACCACCGAAAGGCCAAGCCCCACCCCGGTTCCCAGCGGCACGTTGCCTGCCCGGGTGAATTCTTCGAATATCCGGGCCTGATCCTTATGCGCAATGCCGATGCCGGTATCCCAGACCTCCAGCGTCACCTTATCGCCACGCCGGCGGCATCCCATCAGAACCCGGCCTCCTGGCTGGGTGTACTGGATCGCATTGACCACCAGATTCTGCACCGAGCGCAGCAGGTAGACCCGATCCGAGCGAACAAACATCGTGCTGGGCACCCCGCTCAGGCGCACGTTCTTTTGTTCAGCAAGTGCCGTTTGGTCAGCAAAAATACCTTCCATCATCGGGCCCAGGCAAAACACTGACGGCGTGACGGCGTCTGCCTCGTCGCTATCCAACCGGGAAATGTCCAATAGCGAATGCAACAGTTGTTCTGTCGATACAAACGCCCCTTCCAGCCGTTCCACCATGGGGGTGAACTGGGTTTGCTGTACGGTCTCTTTTAGCGTTGATATCAGCAATTTTGCCGCGTTGATCGGTTGCAGCAAGTCATGGCTTGCTGCCGCCAGAAAGCGGGTCTTGGACGAGACGGCCGCCTCGGCCCTTTCCTTGGCCAGTCGCAACTCTTCTTCGACACGGGCCTTTTCATCGTATTGTTCGGTCAAACGGGCATTGGCGCGGGTCAGCTCGGCAGTTCGTTCCAGCACCCTGTTTTCCAGCGTTTCGGTGGCGCGGGTTTCCTGAGTGACATCTTCCAGTTCCACCAGAACACCGCCATCGGGAAGCATATTGGCCTGGACATCAAGCACCCGCCCCCGCCCATGGCGCACCCGAGCACTGAACCAGCCATTTTCCTTCAACTCGCGCCGCCAATTTTCGACCCGGGCCATCATCTGGCTGTCGATCAAGTCGTTCTTTCGCATGAATTCCTGCACACGTTGCAGTGGCGTACCCGGTTGCAGCACCTTCAGAGGCACCCCAAATAGCTCCCGAAACCTCGCATTCTGCATCATCACTTCGCCGGAGGGCGACAGGGTGCACATACCCGAGCTCATGTTCTGAAACACCGCCTGCAGATAGTCGGCCTGTCGATCGATCAGCGTTTCCTTCTCGGTTCGGTTGTGGCGCACAAGTTCTGTGATCTCGGTCAACAACAGCACTGTGTTGCTAGAGGATGTCTGTTGCACGCTCATCTGATACCAACGGTCCTGCGGCAGCTCGATCACGGCGTAAATTGGCGATGGCCGTTTTTTGTCCTGCGTCAGTCGTACGCCCGACCCAGGGAAACTCTTGTCTGTGGAGACAAGGTAGGTACTGGCCTTCATCAGATCGAAAAACCGCTCTAGCGTAAGCCCCGGCACCACCTGATCCGATATATCGGGCAGGACGTTCTGAAACAGCTCGTTACAAAGGTCCAGCTGACCGCCGGTGAACAGAGCAAAGCCCTCTTCCATAGAGGACAGCGCCTCGACCAGATTTTTACGAGTCCGGGCCCGTTCGTATTGGACACTTTCCAGTTCTGTCGCGGCGCGCTCCAAATCCCGACTTTGGGCAGCAACCTGCTCCTGCAGCTCGATSGCCGATTGAAAGGCGCTRTAGGCYGAYARKCCAACKTCRCTCTGRCGGTTKGCSCGRTTRATSAGCGCRTYRATGATYTTGGCTTGCTTGGCGACCTGCGCCTCWGSYGGATCYTKGGGGTTCAAAAGCGTCAAAAGAGATGCCTTTCCTCTGGTTCGAAGAACGCGACGCCGACAAACGTCTGGTTCATATGCACCCCACAGTGCTGTTCACCATAGGTGTTGAATCCAAACACCCGACGGTTGCGAAACAGCTCAGATGCCTGGCCGAGCAGCTGTTTCTGCTCGATCTCCAGCTTGCGCAGCACACAATCGAACCCCAGGATGAAATCTGGGGGGCGGCCATGTGCATCCACCACGTTCAAACCCGCGTCCATCGTTTCAAGAATCTCTTGGCCCTTGCCCAGCGTCATGATCAGCCCATTGTCGATGGCCGCCAGAAAGGACAGCGCGTGGTTATCCGTGGCGTTGTTGATGGCGCGCACAAAATAGTTCTTGTTGTGCTGCACCAACAAAGGGTTCTCGGCAAACGTCAGTGGCGATAATTCTTCCACGGTGCAGCCTACAAGACGGGCATATTCCACCGCCGCCAATTCACCGTTGATTTCAAAAACCAGGCGTTCCTCCGGGTCAGCATCCGTGATGATCAACTGTGTGCCGGCCGGTAGAAAATGGTCAAACCCCAGACCCTGAAATTGCAGGTTGGTTTCTAACAGTAGCAACAGCGCCGCGTTTTCATGAAACTTGCCCTGATGCAGCACAAAGGTCTTTTTGAACGCCAATCCGTCACCCGCCGATCCGCCAAAAATAGGCAGATCATCCAGCACCGTTTCCAAGGTTGAAATCAGCAGATCTTCTTGTTTGGACACGCCGTCAGAGATGATCAGCCCCAACCGGTTCCAGCCGGCCGTGTGCTGAAATTGCTGCGCATGGCGCTTGGCTGCGGCTGCGATGGTGGTGATGCACAACGGGTTCAGCGGCGACAACAGCAGCGATGCGCAGCGGAAATTCGCCTTGTTGAAAGCCAGCAATAACAAAGATTCGGATTCATACCCTTTGCTGGTGATCTGCCCTGCTGTGGTGCATCCAAAGACCGGTACGCCGGCAAGCCTGAGCTCCAGCTCTTGCGCCAGCACACCCAGATCATGGCCCTGGGGTGTAAACGCCAGCACAAAACAGGTCTCGGCTGGAACGATCTGCGCCGTTGCCTCCTGCACCGCTGTTTTGGTGTCTGCTTGGCTGGATTGGCCAACATTAACATAGGTTGGCGCGGAAAAGTCATCTCGCATGGCTGGCCTATTGGTTCAAAAAAGCGCGTGCTTCGGGATCATCGGACTGCGCGGCAACGACCATATTTGCCGTTTCAACCAGAACTGCCGCCTGGGTCCGGTTCTGGACCTGAAGCCTGCGCAACAGCGCCGTGATATGCGCCTTGACGGTGGCCTCGGCCAACGACAGTTCATAGGCAATCTGCTTGTTGGGCTTTCCCTCACAAATCAACCGCATGATGCGCTGCTGTTGTGGTGTCAGCGTCGCCAGCTTGGGGTGCAGATCATAGGCCGAGGATGGGGCGATCACACTGCCCTCGCTGACCTGGTATTCCTCTGGCACATAGACCTGCCCTGCCGCAACTTCGGCCAGAACCAATTTCAGCACTTTAGCAGGTGTATCCTTGGGCAAGAACCCAGCCGCGCCTTCACGCAGAAGCGAATGCACCAGTTCGATTGAGGCCAGCGACGAAATGACCAATATGGGCGTATCCGGCACCCGCGCCCGCACGCTCAGGAACCCGGAAATGCCCGACACATCCGGCAATTTCAGATCGAACATGATCAGGTCAGGGTCCAGCCCGCTCTCYARWARCGCCATKGCCTGMGCCAGGTTCTGCGCCTTTYTGATGRTGCAWTCRRCAAASACCARTTCCAAKGCCGASGCTAGCGCATCGCTGTAYAAWGGRTGGTCATCCACGATCAACACAGACGAAACGGACCCGCGGCTTTCCGGCACGGATAAATGTTGCATTAGTAGTCCTCCCCCGGAAAGGCTACTGGAACAGAAAAATAACTCAATACTGTCCGTTCCAAAAACGCAATTCTTAACACAATTTCTGCGCGATTCAGCAATTCTGGGCTAAATACTGGATGCAAAGCCAAATTAGATAGGGTGTCGACCAGTTTGTTTTGCCGCCAAAAAGGCGCGGGCAAAAACGCGCAAGTCCGCCCGCGTTGCGTCCAAAGCAAACAGACTGTGGTCCAATTCGGCCAGAAGTTTACGCCGAATTGGTGTCAAACCATCGCGCCGGGCTAAGGCATGGGCCAAGCGGCGCACCCTTTGAACCATCCCCGCTCGCGCCGCGCCGCGCAATTGCCGGGCCAACGGGTCAAACAGCGCAAACCGGTGCAGCGCATCTCGCCCCGTCAGCCGCCATCCCGACAGCCCTGCCCCAATGCCGCCTACAAAAATCAGACCTGCCACCATCGCCACCGGCCAACCCGGCAAGTGAGAGGGCGCAACCGTAGCCGTTACTGACCCTGATCCTGATTGGGCCTGCGGTACCACATTGCCATAGGCCACCCGCTGGGCCGATATACTCACCGTATGGTGCTCTCGGGTTGTTGTGTCGAAATAGGAAAACTCCAACGGCTCGACGATAGTCGACGTCGTATTGGTCGGGCGGATGGTCCACCGCCAGAACGCATGAGTCACCGGCCCATTTGCTGTCAGATCGACCAACCGTTTCTCTGGATGCGGAAAAATCATTGCCGAAGGTGAGGTCAGGACCGGCATTGGCGGGATCATCTCAGGAGTGACCCCCAACGCCTCAATCCGCACAACGCGCAGAACACCTTCGCCCGGAGCCAGCTGATCCGGCGCGTTGGACCATTGATCAGATACTCTGACCCACCTTGCCGGGAACCACCACTGGCCCTCAGCCTCAGGTGGGATCGGAGCCACTGTGATTGTGACCGGCTCGGATTGAATCTGGTGATCAAACCAATCGTCACCCTCGTCCGTCAGGGTCAGGTTGTGTTGGAACGAACCGATGGTCAGCTCGCCCGCCCGATTCGGATAAATCGCCATCCGGCGGCGCAGGATTTTGACCTGCCTGCCGTCGACACGTTCATCTGACCAGTGATCCGGTCCCAGTTGGGTCCAGCTGAAACCGTCGAAATCCGGCTGCACCAGTTTTTCGAGAGTGATATGGCGCCGATATACCCCGCGAATGGTGATCAGCACCATTTCACGAACGTATGGGACTGAATCGCGTTCTTCTACCGCCACGGTCAGCGTTAATTCTGACGGCAAAACTTCGCTGGATTGCGCCATTGCCATAACGGGCAACAACAGTGCCAGCAGGATTATCCAGATCCGTTTCATCGCGGATCCTCCGGGTCCGGAGGGGTCAGCCCCAACTGAGCGCGCCGCTTGCGCTCATGCGAGATGCGGGCAGCTAGGTATTCGCCAGGGATGTCTGACAATTGCTGCAACCAACGGTCATCGGCCACCATGAACTTGTCATCAAAAATCCGCCGCACGCCGACCTGCTCCCGACTTAGCAGCTCGGTCAGCCCCAGCATCGTCCCGCTATTGGTCACTTGGTCACCGGTCCCGGCAGCGCGGGCATTGCCACGGGCAACAAAGCTTTCAGCTTGTGCCCCGTCTTTGCGGTCCGGAAACAGACCCAGTGCCTCGGGGTCGATGCCTAGGCTGGCGTAATAGGCCGCCACAACGTCGAAATTTGCCCGCGCATCCGCATCACCCTGAACGATCGCAACGTCATAAGCTTCTAATGCGGCGGCATAGGCGCCGTGATGCACCTGAGCATTGCCAAGGTTGTAGTCATGACCTGCCTGATCAAACGCGGCCACCGAGGCCTCCATATCCTCGGCGCGGTACAAGGCCACACCGTGCCAATCAGGGTCATCAAACAGCGAAGCAGCCAGTCTCGGCAACCCCAACGCCAACAGCACCCGACCAAACGGCGCCGCGCCGCCAAGCACCACAGCCACCAGCAGCGCCACAGCAAGGATCGCGGCCAGTCCCCTCATATCGCGGACCTGCGGAACACCATCAGCAAGGGTATCAGCGCCAGCGCCAGCAGATACCGCCCAAAGTCTTTCCAGAACAGCAATGGGTAATCCTGGCGCGCTAGTCGCGTGCGTGCGTCGTCAGTTAGCCACGACACCAGCGCATCACCTTGCTCCAGAGTGAACAGATGACCGCCGCCAACTGCGACGACGCTGTGCATCGCCGGTGTCTCCGCAGCCAGGGACACGATCGACAACCGCGCGCCCTGATCCGCAATTTGGCCAGCCTGTTGAACTGTATCGGGGCCAAAACCTGCGCCGTCGGTGAACAAAATAACATCCCCCGCAATCACCTCGGCCTCTCTCAGCATCGTTGCCGCCAGCGCCAAGCCACGGTCGGGGCGCGATCCGGGGTCGGGGACTGTCTGTGGGTCAATCAACGAGAAGGTTTGGCCCAACTGCAACAGATCGGCGGTCATATCGGTGGCAACATAGGCATCGCCCGCATAGACAACCAACCCTCCGGGCCGCGTCCCCAGCGAGGCCAGGCCAAAGCGCCCAATGGTCAACACCTGCGGCCAGTCTGCGCCCTCGGTGACACTGCGTGAGGCATCCACCACAAAGACCACCCCGTCGAGGTTGCGATATGACAGCGCTTCGCGCCGCTCGACCGCCGGCCCGGCTAAGGCCAGTACTGCAATGACCGCCACCAACAACGCAGCGGCCAGCGGCAATCGGCTGCTGTGCCCGTCCACCCGGCCAAGCGCTGTCATCGCCGCCAGTAGCGCCGGATTTACCACGCGATCCCAGTCGCCCAGCCCTCCGGGTTTTGTATAAAGCCACCACGCATACCCGGCCAAGACCGGCAGCGCCAACAACCAGAACGGCCGCAATAGTGTGATCTCAACCCCAGCGATCATTCCGCGTCCCTCCAGGCCAGACCAAGGCTCAGCAGTGCGGCCAGAGCAGCAGGCCACACCCAGAAATCGCGATAGATTTCGGCGGCCAGACCATCACTGTCGGTGGCCTCCAACCGGTCCAGCGCCGCCGAGACGGCGACAAGATCTTCAGTGGTGCGAACGCGAAAGCTCTGCCCGCCTGACACTTTGCTGATCGCGTTTAATGTGGCCGCGTCCACCACACCATGTTCACCTAGCTCGGCGGTGGTCAGATCCTTGGGCCCCAGGGCAATCGTGTGCACCCGCACTCCCATTTGCGCGGCGAGGTCCGCCACACCGCGTGGATTGGTGGCACCAGCATTGTTCTTGCCATCCGACAGTAAGATCACCACCCGTGTCGCCGCGTCTGAGTGCTGCATACGCTTTAGCGCCAGTCCCAGCCCATCGGCGATATTGGTGGCACGACCCGAAATCCCGATGGTTGCCTGTTCGATCCTGCGAGCAACCGCCTCGACGTCAAAGCTGAAGGGCGCGGCATAATAGGCCTCTGATCCAAAAACGATCAGCGCCACCCGGTCGCCTCCGCGACGGCGCACAAAATCCGCCGCCACACGCGTCACTGCCTGCAAGCGGGTGATCTGCTGGCCATCCAGGTAAAAATCGTCACGCACCATAGACCCCGACAGATCCAGCACTACCGCCAAGTCTCGCCCCGTGACCCTGAGTGCCGACACCGGAGCCAGATCGCGCGGACCCGACAGGGCAAACAGCACAAGAGCCCAGACAAGCCACGGCACACCGCGGCGCAGCCGGACCTGACCGCCGTCGCTGGTGCGCCCGGCCCGGACCAGAGTGGCGCCAATCCGATCCGGGACCAATAGCGCAGCGCCTCGGATGTCACGCGGACCCAACAGGCGCACCGCCAGCCATGGCAACGGCAGCAAGATCAAAACCCATGGATCGGCCAATTCAAACAAGGCGCGCCACCTCGGTTTCCAATTCCTCAAGTTCCAAGGGATTTTCCGGTGCGTAGAGCCTGTTTTTCAACTCGGCGAACCGGTCTGGTGCGCGATCCTTGAGCAGATGTAGCAGCGCCATCCTGCGCGCATCATCTGCAAGACCGCTCAACATGGCCTGCCTATCGGGCCACATAGGSRMYGCWYKGCKKNNNCGCTNGCKGMMNCASNGCSCANAAGNTGYAAAAMWRTNCMANCKCCRCMMYGGCRGCCAGTGCAATTGCTGCGGCCAGTTCAGCCAAGCTGCCGCCCGCTGCCTCGACTGGCAGTCGAATGTCGCGCAGCCCAGCCAGCATGGCGGTTTCGCTGAGCGCCCGGTCGGTCATGTGGCCCGCGCTCCGGCAAAACTGGCAGCGATATGGCGAGCCATGTCTTCGACCTTGTCGGCGCCGTCCAGAACCAGTGCTTGGCGACCGGCAATTTGGGCGAGTATTTCGCGGGGTGCCGAGGTCGGGCCACGTAAGTATACCTTAGTGCGTCCCCCGTCTGGCAGGCGGATCGGATAGCGCCCCCGTGGCAGTCGGGTTGCTTGCGCATCGGTGATCAGCACCAGTTGCGGATCACGTCGCTGCGCCAGAGCATCCAGCCGGTCCGGTAAGCCATCCCCTGGTGCGTCAAATCCCGAGGCCAAGACCAACTCGGCCCCGGCAGGCGCAATCCGCTCGACGCGTGCCAGTGACTGATCCAGCCTTAGATTGCTGTCGCCCTGCCCTGCCATCAACATGTCCAGGCCGGTGCAATGTGCCTGCACCATGCCGCCAATCACATCCAGCATGCCCCGAACCCGGGCGCGTGCAGGCACAATCACCGGATCACCCGGCGTGACAGCCAACAGCCCTACACGCCCGCCAGCTTCCACCACATTCCAGCCAATCATCGCCAGCGCCTCGGCGGCGACCACGGACCGAAAAGCGCGTGAAATGCCCCAGAACATGGCGGGGCGAAAGTCTGCGATCAACAGGGTGACCCTATCGCGTTCCTCCTGAAACTGGCGAATATGCAACCGGCCTGTGCGTGCAGTGGCTCCGCGATCCAAATGGCGAAGGTCGTCACCCGCCACATATTCGCGTTTGTCCGCAACCTCGAGCCCATGACCCTTGCGCCGGGTCGAAATCCCGCCCGGCAGTGCCGCCAGTACCGGATCTGCCTTGGCCGCCAGGGCCACACGGCGCAGTGCAATCAGCGCATCAGCCTGCAGCGCAACGCCGACACCTTGCAGCACCTGTGTCACAACGGCTCAACTGCGGCCACAATATCGGCCACAATATCGCGCGGGCGTCGCCCTTCGGCCACGGCGCGCCAAGTCAGAACCATACGGTGTGCCAGCGCATCAGGGGCCAGCGCCGCCACATCTTCGGGCAACGCGTAATCCCGCCCCATCAGGAACGCCCGCGCCTTGGCCGAGGCCGCCAGCGCCAGTGAGCCGCGCGGGGATACAGCGTGCTGGATGTCAGCGGCCAAATCTCCCGTCCGCGTGGCGATCACCAGCCGAACAATATAGTCGCGCAACTCTGGTGCCAGATGCACCTCGCGCACCGATTTTTGCACCTCGGCCAATTCGGCCAGTGTCATTCGGCGATGTGGCAGAGGCGCTTCGTGGGATTCGGTTTCCACCAGATCAAGTATCTGACGTTCGGTTTTCGGGTCCGGCAGAGACAACACCACATGCAGCAAAAATCGGTCCAGCTGAGCTTCGGGCAAAGGAAACGTGCCATCATGTTCAATTGGGTTCTGCGTGGCGACCACCAGAAACGGCTCTGGCAGCGCATAGGTGTCATTACCCGCCGTCACCTGGTGCTCTGCCATCGATTCGAGCAGAGCCGATTGTACCTTGGGGGGCGCACGGTTGATTTCATCCACCAGCACAAGATTATTGAACACTGGTCCGCGCACAAATTCGAACTGCCCGTCCTGCGGGCGATAGACTGGCGTGCCTGTCAGGTCCGAGGGCATCAGGTCCGGCGTACACTGTATCCGGGCAAAGCTGCACTCAACCGCATCCGACAGCCACTTGACGGCCCGCGTCTTGGCCAGACCGGGCGCGCCCTCGACCAGTAGATGGCCGCCGGCGAACAGCGCAATCAGCAACCGTTCGATCAACAGCTCGTGGCCGATCAACCCCCGCGCCAAATAGGCCTTTAACGCCGCGACGCCATCTGTCGAAGTGTCCTGTCGTGTATCCATGCTGCCATCCTCCCGCGCGAGCAGTAGTCTAGGCGGAGTCGTTCGGCACGAAAATACACCCTATAGTATTATGCACTAAACCGACAGCCATCTAGTGGCCACCGGTTCAGATTGGTCAAAGGGTGCACAATACCCCATGCTGTTATGCAGATTGTAGCCCTGTCAATTGCCAGCACTTTCCATTTTCCGATGCTCCAGCACGTCTTCCAACCAGCCAATCCGCATCTCGGGCACCGAGGACAACAACAAGTCGGTGTAGTCGTCAAAGGGTGGTGCAAGCACTTCACTTTTGGAGCCGTAGCGCACCAATGAGCCTTGATACATGACCGCGATACTGTCTGCGATAGCCCGCACGGTGGCTAGATCGTGGGTGATGAACAGGAACGCCACATCCTCAATTTTTTGCAGACGTAACAACAGCTTAAGAATGCCATCCGCAACCAGCGGGTCAAGCGCGCTGGTGACCTCGTCACAGATGATCAACTTAGGCTTGGCGGCAAGTGCGCGGGCGATGCAGACGCGCTGCTTTTGTCCACCGGAGAGTTCAGCCGGATAGCGATCCAGATACTCTTTGCCCATTTCAATTTCTTCAAGCAGTTCCAGAACACGGTTTTTCTTTTCGGCGCCCTTCAGGCCAAAATAGAACTCTAGCGGGCGACCAATAATGGTGGCCACGTTTTGGCGCGGGTTCATTGCGGTATCGGCCATCTGGTAAATCATTTGCAGCTGGCGCAAGTCATCCTTACTGCGATCGCCAAAGGATTTGCTGAGGACCTTGCCGTCAAATACTGTCTCACCCTCGATTGGAGGCAACAACCCGGTGATCACCCGCGCAAGCGTGGATTTTCCCGAACCACTTTCGCCCACCACGGCAAGGGTCTGACCGGGATGGACCTGAATGGTCACATCCTGCAACACGCGCACAGAATTGCCATAGGCCGCGGATATGCCTTTGCACTCCAGAATCGGGGTCGAGGTTGGTTTCTTTTCTTCGTGCTCGATTGAGCGGACAGACACCAAAGCCTTGGTGTAGTCTTCAACCGGGTTGTTAATAATATTGTCTGTGGTGTTGCGCTCAACCAAGGCACCGTGGCGCAGCACCATGATTTCGTCACTGACCTGCGCCACGACCGCCAAGTCATGGGTGATATACAGGGCAGCAACGCCGGTGTTGCGGATTGCCTTTTTGATCGCGGCCAGCACGTCGATTTGTGTGGTGACATCCAAGGCCGTGGTTGGTTCGTCAAACACGATCAGATCAGGTTCCGGCACCAGTGCCATAACCGTCATTGCGCGTTGCAACTGTCCACCAGACACCTGGTGGGGGTAACGATTGCCGATATTTTCCGGATCGGGCAGGCTCAGTTCTTTGAACAATCGAATGGCGCGCGCACGCGCTTCTGCGCGACTTGCCAGGCCATGCTCAAGAGCCGCTTCGATAATCTGCTCCATCAACCGTTTTGCCGGGTTAAAGGATGCAGCGGCAGACTGGGAGACATAGGTGACTTCTTTGCCGCGCAGTTTACGCTGTTCCCTCAACCCGCCAGCCAGGATATCGCGGCCATTTACAACGATCTCACCGCCAAGGGTCACCGACCCCCGACCATACCCCATCGACGCCAGGCCAATTGTCGATTTGCCGGCGCCGGACTCTCCGATCAACCCGAGCACCTTGCCTTTTTCCAGGGTCAGGTCGATGCTTTCGACAATCACCAACTCTTGGGCGGGTTCGTTTGGCGGATAGATCGTCGCCGCAATCCGCAGGTTCTTGATATCAAGGATAAGATCAGCCACCACGGCCCCCTTTCAAGTCGGAGGTTTTGTTAAGAACCCAATCGGCGACCAAGTTTACAGAGATCGCCAAGACGGCAATGGATGCCGCTGGCACCAGCGCCGCCCCAATACCAAAGACGATGCCCTCTTTGTTTTCCTTCACCATGCCGCCCCAATCGGACGCTGGCGGTTGCACACCAAGGCCAAGGAAAGACAGCGTGGACAGGAATAGAACCGCAAAAATAAACCGCAGGCCAAGCTCGGCGACCAGCGGCGACAAGGCGTTTGGCAGGATTTCGCGAAAGATGATCCAGCTGAGTTTTTCACCGCGCAATTTGGCGGCCTCAACAAAATCCATAACGTTGATATCCACTGCAACAGCACGGGACAGTCGATACACGCGGGTCGAATCCAGCAGCCCCATCACCAGGATCAGGACGGGCACTGTCACCGGCATCACCGACAAAATTACCAAGGCGAAAATCAGCGACGGAATGGACATCAGCAAATCGACGAGACGCGATATCAATTGGTCCACCCAACCACCAAGGACAGCGGCGGACAGGCCCAGGATACTTCCCAAGGTGAACGACAGGGCCGTGGCCATGGTGGCAATGAATATTGTTGTGCGGCCGCCATAGATCAGGCGCGTCAACAGGTCACGACCGATGTTGTCGGTCCCCAACAGATGCTCGGCCGACCGCGGCTCCCACACGTCGCCGACGATTTCGGCCAAGCCATAAGGCGCAATGAGAGGCGCAAAAATCGCGACCAGGAAAAATCCAGCGGTCACAATCAGACCCAAGAGGGCAGAAATAGGTATCCTCATTTGGGGTGCCTCAATCTTGGATTACTTAAGATGGCCACGATGTCAGCAATCAGATTGAGCACAACATAAACGGTGGCGAAGATCAGGCCGCAGGCTTGCACAACCGGCACGTCGCGTTTGGAAACGTGATCCACCAGATACTGGCCCATGCCTGGATAGACAAAAATCACCTCAACGACGACAACGCCAACAACCAGATAGGCAAGGTTGATSGTCACCACATTYACAATCGGAGAGATCGAGTTTGGAAAGGCGTGGCRCGCGATGACCTTAAAAGCGGACAGGCCTTTGAGTTCTGCCGTCTCAATATAGGCGGACTGCATCACGTTCAGGATGGCCGCGCGCGTCATACGCATCATATGCGCCAGTACGACAAGGGTCAGAACCGTGACCGGCAGRGCAATCGCATTTAGCTTTTCAAGAAAGCCCATGCTGTCATAGACCGTCGCGACTGACGGGAAGATGCGCCACTTTACGGCAAAGAAATAGATCAGCACATAGCCGATAAAAAATTCTGGCAGCGAGATCGAGGCGAGTGTGACCCCGGAAATCAACTTGTCGGGCCAACGATTGCGGTACCGTACGGCGACAAGGCCAAGGAATATTGCAAGCGGCACTGCGATAACTGCGGCTGTGGCTGCGAGAAACAAAGTGTTGCCAAGGCGTTTGCCAATTTGGGGGCCAATCTCCTGGCCATTTGACAGGGCGGTGCCCAAATCCCCTTGCAACAATCCTCCTAGCCATTGGAAATACCGGACATAGGCCGGGTCGTTCAATCCAAGCTCTGCCCGAATATTGGCCAGGGCCTCGGGGGTTGCGGACTGACCCAAAATGCTCTGGGCCAAATCGCCAGGCAGCATCTCTGTGCCGACGAATATGAGGACGGAAACAGCCAATAGCAAAAGTATTCCCAGCGCAATGCGCTGGGAAATTAGTTTCAACATGGGTCCCATTTTATGCGGAAACCCACATTTTCAACGGAGCGTAGTTGTTCATCAAGTCAAAGCCCTTGCTTGGGGCCCAACCCTCGACATCTTCAGATGTTGCGTCAATGAAGTTGTTGAACATCGGACAAATCAGCCCGCCCTCTTCGCTTACAATGACGCTCATGTCGGCATAGATTGCTTTGCGCTTGACCTGGTCAAGTTCGGCGCGCGCGGCGTACAGCATCTTGTCGAACCCGTCGTTAAAGAACCGGGTGTCATTCCAATCCGCCGAAGACAGGTAAGCCGTTGAGAACATAGCATCCTGAGTCGCACGACCACCCCAATAGCTGGTGCAGAACGGCTGCTTGTTCCAGACTTCGGACCAATACCCGTCGTTTGGCTCACGTTTGATGTCTAGCGTGATGCCAGATGCTGCAGCGCTCTGTTGGAACAGCTGGGCCGCATCGGGGGCGCCTGGAAAGGAATTGTCCGAGGTGCGCAGCAGAATGGAGCCATCATGGCCAGAGGCTTTGAAGTGGAACGCAGCTTTCTCTGGATCGTAGGTGCGTTGCTCCATGTCACCCGAGAACAACGGATAGCTGTCATTGATCGGCGAGTCGTTGCCAACGGATCCATTGTTAAAGAGGATCTTGTCGACCATTTCTTCGCGGTTGATCGCGTATTTCAGCGCCAGGCGCAGATCTTTGTTGTCGAACGGGGCTGTGTCTGCGTGCATGATGAACACATAATGCCCGGCACTTGGTGTCGAATGCACTTTCACGCCGCCCATGCGACCAACCARYGAKGCYACTTTTGGTGGCACCCGGTTGATCATGTGAACCTGACCGGACTGCAACGCCGCGACACGCGCGGTGTCATCATTGATGACCAGCAACTCAACTGTGTCTGCGTGGCCGAGATCGTCATTCCAGTAGTTCGGGTTCTTTTCAAAGACGTGACGCACACCCGGCTCATGTGCTTTCAGGATATACGCACCTGTGCCAATTGCTGCGGTCGGATCGTCCTTGCCACCATCAGGTTGGATCATCAGGTGATAATCGGCCAGCAAATAGGGCAGGTCAGCATTGGGGGTATCAAGCTCAAGAATAAAGCTATCGCCATCGGCACTCATTGAGACGATGCCCCGCAGCAAACCAAGCGCGCCGGATTTTGAGTCTTCACCAGCATGACGCTCGATGGTTGCTCTGACATCCTCAGCAGTCACGGTTTTACCGTTGCTGAACGTCACGCCGGAGCGAATTTTGAACGTCCATGTTTTGGCGTCTGCTGAAGCCTCAAATTCTGAGGCCAGGCGATATTCAATACCACCGTCCTCAGCAAGCTCCACCAGCGGTTCGCCCCAGAGGCGAGAAATCTGAGTCGCGGTCGAGTTTGCTGCCAGTGCCGGATCAAGAGAATCCGTGGAGGATCCGCCCTGAATGCCCACACGCAATGTGCCGCCTTTTACAGGCCCAGCAGCCTGAACAGCCGATGCGAGCATGGTCCCGGCAAAGGTTGTCGATGCCCCCAGCGCCGCAGCGCGACCCATAAATGAGCGGCGGTTCAAAAATCCACGCGCAACGCGCTCTGACAGATATTTCAGTTCATTGGTCATTGTGTTCTCCCTGAGATTTCGTTGCTTTTGTAGCAATCGATTATTCTAAATTGTTTCATTGTCTTGTTGAGTTCTACTAGGTCAACCATCTCGCGCCCAGTCAATTGGTTCGTGTAATCCCCATCAATGTGGTCGCAGATCTCTTGGGGCCACTCCAAATTCATCACGGAACGCTCGGGTCATGGCACTAGGATTGTGATACCCGCAGCGAGTGGAAATTTCGGCGACCGACAGTTTGGTTTGTTCAGCATAGCGCCTTGCCGCGGTCAGACGGATGCGCCGGTAAATTGTCTTTGGCGGGGCCCCTAGCTCCTCGTTGAAAGCCCGTTCCAGACTTTGGCGCCGACACTGCAATGTCTCACAAATATCAAAAATAGAAACGGGTTCTTCCAGTTGTACACGCATCATCGAGACCGCCCTTTTGCACAGGCTCGATTGGGGCCGAATATCAGTTTTGTTACGCTCGCCGCCACCTTCTCCTACCATGAACATGGCAGCGACTTCCAGCCTCATTGCCTCGCCATGTGTCTGCCCAACCATATACTGTAGCAAGTCAAATGCAGCCATAGCCCCGGCAGAAGTCCAACGATCTCCGTCTATTGTGAAGGTAACACGCTCAGCATTTACGCCCGGAAACCGTTCAGAAAAAGCGCTGAGTTCATCCCAATGCACCGTAGCACGGTGCTGATCCAAAAGACCTGCAGAGGCCAGTAACCAGCTGCCCATATCCAATCCGGCCAACACGTCGTATCTCTCAGAAGCCGCTTGTAGCGCACAATCGCAGATGGTTGTCGCATAGGTCCGAAATTCATAGCCAGGCATCACAAAAAGCACATTTCCACCAGGCGACTGCTCCAACGAGCAATCGGGGGTCACCGGCATGCCAGCGGATGATTTTACCGGCTGACCATCAAGCGTTATCAGCGCCCATTCATAGGCTTCACGACCCAGAAACCGATTGACCACGCGCATTGGCTCAACAGCATTTGCAAGGCAATAATTCGAAAAGTCATCGAACAATAGTATGTCGACCTTTTCAGTATGGTTCGTAGGGATGGTCCAATTTTGCATGATTTTTAGTCCATCATGTATGATTTTCAAAATCAAGAAAAATTGTATCATCGTACAAGATTTACTTGTGGCCGCGAATTGCCTCAGGCGCTAGTCACACTCGCACCACCATAAACCGACGCGTTATCCGACCTGTCAGGGGCAAAACTTTCCCGACCGAGAACCGTGATTTGTCTTCACCTAGACGTCAGTACTTTTGCATGGCGTCCTCGGCTACTGCAAAAGGGCCAGCCATTTGCATATTGTCGGAGACCACCTGTTTCAACTCGGTTTAAACAGAGTTGGACAAGGCGTTTATTTGCCCGCCGCCATAAAAGACGGCCACAGGGTTTCAGAGCAATCGTTAAGGCGGATCTGACTTGTAAGAAACCCGATTTATGCGTCTACCAAAGATCAGACTTCCAGATCGAAAACCGTGATCCCCTCGTAGTCGCCGACACATGCGTCAACCAACCTACCGCCCATTTCGACATGAGTTTTGTGCATCTCGTAAGCCAGATGGGCGTTGCGATCACGGAATGTCACGACGAACCCGTAGTCGAATTCAGGTGTTTTGTTTTCAAAATCCAAATTGGAGCCAAAACTCATGTCGAGCACGCCATCGACGACGTCTACCAAGCTTGCCAGCCCCTCCATGATGGCTTCTTTTTCATCATCCGAGACGTCACTTTTGAAATTGAGAAAGACGCAGTGCTTTAGCAGTATTCACCCTTTGGCTTCGATCAGAATAGCGCGGAAGTCATTTACGTTGGTCAGCGTTGGTCCAGTGACCACCTGACCTCCGATCTGTTCGAAAAACCTGTGGCTGTCGTTCCGCTCAAGATAGGCATTGGGATCTAGGCCCATCTCAGCAGCCAATAACAATGTACCGGGATGCACCACCGCACCAGCAACTTCGGCTGCCCCATCCACCCCATCAGTGTCACAGGCCAACAGATGTATGCCGACACCTCCATCTAGGGCTATGGCGGCCGCCAGGGCAAATTCGGCGTTTGGGCCGCCGATACCGCCACCCCAGCCGGAAACGGTGCATTCCCCCCCGGACAACAACAACACAGGTCGATCCCCGGAAATCATTCGCGATTGTACCTCTAGTGCCAGTTCGACCTGCCGCACCGCCTCCTCCCTAGCTTCGCCTTCAATGGCATCACCAAGGATTCTGCAGTCCACATCCATGTCACCAAGCGCATCTCTGGCGGCCTCCAGCGATTGCGAGGGAGCGGAAATGATCTGGTTGCGAACCGTCTCAAGGCGCCTGTCCGAAGGGGAAATAACGGACGATCCTTGTTTCAAAACAACCATGACAGAGGTTGGCAGTTCAATTTCATAATCGTCTATTATCGACAAGGCGGACTGGGAAGTGGTGTTTTCTCCGACAGTTACGCCCGAAGCAATGTCACTTGGATCGTCGCCGGCCACATCCGAAATCATCAGGCTCAGCATCGTGGCAGGGTGGGCTGCGGCGGCGAGTTGACCGCCCTTGATGCGGGAAATGTGCTTTCGCACTGTGTTCATTTTTTGGATTGGCGCACCTGATTTAAGCAAGGCTTGGTGCACGATCTGCATGTCCCCCAAGCTGATACCTTCGGAAGGCGCACAGAGCAAAGATGACCCGCCGCCCGAGATCAGCGCCAGCACAAAATCTTCTTCACCAAGACCGGAAAGCAGAGACAGCATGCGATCCGTAGCCTCCAGGGCCGCTTGGTCGGGCACCGGATGCGCAGCCTCGACAATTTCGATGCTTTGGGTCGGGCGGGCATATCCGTATCGTGTGATAACCAGGCCCTCGCATGGCCCCCACAGGCTTTCGACCGCCTCGGCCATGCGGGCCGATGCCTTGCCAGCACCAACAACAACCACCCGCCCCTCTGGTTTTTCACCAAGTGCCCTGGGAATGGTTTTCATGGGGTCTGCGGCAGCAACTGCGGCTTGGAACAGGTTACGAAGAAATTTAATATGGTCCATAATTTGCCTATTCTCTTGAACTCGAATCCCGAATGACAAGATCTACCGGAAACCGGACTTGGTCATTGGGGCGCACGTCTTTTTCAACCCAGTTTAGCAGCACATCCGCAGTCAGCTGGCCAAATGTATTGACGTCACAACGCACTGAACTGAGCTTGGGATAGCATTGCGAGGCCTCCTGGGTGTCATCCAAAGCAACAATACCGATGTCCTCGCCAACCTTTACTCCAGCCTGTGCAAACCCCGCAAGCATACCGAGCGCCACCAGATCGTTGAAGGTGCCAAAACACCATGCTCAATCATCGAGGTGATCAACTGTTCTTGCAGTTTAGGGTCCTCATCAGAGTTGCCAATAACGGTTGCATAGCCCCGTTCGGCGAACTTCATCTGAACCGAGGTCGCCAGTCCCGTGTAATAAGGGTTGCGCAGATCGTTGATGATCAGCCCAACCAGTCCCGCGCCAACACTGCGCAGGTTGGCGGCGGCGCGGTTGTAGACATATCGTGTATCCTTGATCGCCTGCATGACCTGGGTGCGGGTTTCCGCCTTTACTGAAGATCTATTTTGCAGAACCAGCAAGACCGTTGATTTTGAAACGCCGGCCGCTTTGGCAACGTCTATGATTGTCGGTCTCTTGCTCATTGCCAAATTCCTCAGGAAATCCCGTGCAAGGCAAGTAACACACCCATCCTGGGTTGGGCCAGATCCGGTTGCGACAACAGACGGGCTTTGTCTGCCAACCTGAACACCKCAGCGTAGTGAGTAATCTCACGCGACGCCTGAAACCCGGTCGGCATTACAAAATACTCCTGCGACCCGTTCAGCCATGCCAGAAAGGCAATCCTCGCCTTGAAAGCCTCGCAAGACAGCGGCACTGTCGGCCCCAGAAGCGCATGGTGTCTCTCTGTATTCCCTTCCGCCAGTGCGTCCAGCGCCTGGCTTGCTGCGGGGCAATGGCGGCATGGCTGTTGATAATGTCCAGGACAGAGTCAGCGGCGCGATCCAGATCATCGTCGCCCCAATACCCCGCTGGGCGGTGTCCATTGCCTCGGCCAACCCAAGACCCTGATCCCACAACGTATGACAAAACCGCAGTGTATTGTCCCAATCCACAGCAGGGTGGCCCACCCAGGGGTCGCAGTCCTTCAAAGGGTCTGAAACAACATGAGCCGCCGCAAATGCAGTACGCGTCAGCGGTGTGCGGGGGCACGTGGCAATAGCGGATTGCCAGTCAGTTTGTACTCTTCCAAAGTGCCTTGCTAAGTGGGGAACAGCATCTCGGACCTCAATTTGCGTAATCTGCACGGATCATGTAAGCCGCTTTTTTGGCAATCATGATGGTTGGCGCATTGGTGTTGGAAGACATCAGCCGGGGCATGACCGAAGCGTCGCAGATGCGCAGCCCCTCGATGCCGCGCGATTTCCATCGCGGATCGACCACGGATGCATTGTCACCGCCCATCCGGCAAGTGCCCGCCGGATGGTGATCGATTTTGGAGTTGGCACAGGCAAAACGGATGTACTCTTCGTCCATCGCTACATCCGGACCCGGCAAAACCTCGCGTTTGATAAACGGTTTCAACGCGTCCTGCCTCATGATTTCCTGTGCCCGTTTCAGCCCCCTTATCGACATTGCGCGATCATGGGGATCTGCCCAATAATTGGGGTCCAGCAACGGCGCCACTGCGGCATCAGACGAGGCCAAACGCACCGCCCCACGCGAGCCCGGACGCAGGTAGGCCGAGTTAAGCGTTACCCCTCAGCTTCAAAGCGCGCACCCTGGCGGCGAACTCTTGCCATCTTCGCAACCAGGACTTGAAGGCAGAGTTTAGCGGAGGCAACATGCGGCCAAAGGCGTTCCACTTGGCGAATGTCGGATGATTGGAGCCCATTATGAAAGCATCGTGCATCGTTGCAATATTGCTCATCGTCACGGCTTGTGACGTCCCGAATAATCCGACCCACGCAGGGGCCAGCGGCAGCACAGAAATCCAACTACAAGACGGTCGGAATTGTTGGGATAACCAATGTATGCGGTATAATGCGCGAAACGGATCGTTTTCGATCTCGGGCCACGAGTCTGTTGGGGCACCAGCGGGCTCGATCCAAAGCGGCGGCTATATCTCGGTATCTGCGTTCCAACAGACGTTCATCAATGCAAACCGCGCTGCATCCAGTGGTGGTAAAGACCGATAGGTTGCACGTCGAGCCCCCTGCCACTTGGCAAGTGTCGGCGCCACAAATGGGACTGACCGGATTGGACCGCGCCACGTTTCAGGGCCCCACTGATCAAGCCGACGTAGGATTTGCAAAGGCCAGAACCGCCATTTGTAATCTGGTCCAGATAACCCAATCGTGAGCCGCAACAGTGACATTGCTATTGCGCTAGGCCGTGAGAATTCACAGGTTGCCGACATGGCTTTGATTCTGCGTCTTCTTAGTGTGGTTGTGTGCTTCGCCTTTCTTGCGGGGACAACTGTGCAGGGGGCTGCAGCAACAAAGATGAATCTCGCCATGCTGAGCAGCGACATGACTGTCGACAGCTTGGGCAAAGATTGTGGCAAATGCGGTTTTGGTGAAAATTCCGCTGGCACGTGCAAGCTGGTTTGCAGTGCTCCTGTCTCTGCCCTGAACCCTGTGACTACGATTGGGACGACCGGACCCGCCAAGCGTATCGTCGAGAAAACGTCTGAGCGCTTGGACGTTGGGATCATCCCAGGACTTGACCCTTCTCCCCCCCGAACTTTCATCCTGTTCTAATGAGGCCGCACCCAGATGGGTGACCGGCCGCAGCGACGTTTGGGTGTTCTTCTTTAGAAGAATTACATCCCATGCTCCGACTGATTTTCACCCGGATGATACACCAAATATGGCGCGCACCAAGACCGGGGCACTCAAGGTCCATGCCTTCGGCAAAACCGGTATCAGCGTTATTCCAACAAGTAAAGAAGGCAAGAAAATGTCAGATATGATGACCATGATGAGCGGACCGATGATGTTGGGAATGGGGCTACTCTGGCTGCTGATCCTAGCTGTTCTGATCTTGGGTATCGCAGCCCTGCTTAAATACCTGTTGCAGGGAACCCACCTATGAGTGCCGCTTGGACAGCGGTACCGCTGGCAGCCCTGCTGTTAGCCGCCGCAACAAACAAGGCGGTTTCCGATCAGGTGGATCAAGGCCAGGCCCTGTATGCCGAGACCTGCGCCTCGTGTCACGGCGCCAATCTGGAAGGACAACCAGATTGGCGCCGCCGCTTGGACACAGGGCGCATGCCTGCACCTCCGCATGACGAGACTGGCCACACCTGGCATCATTCCGATGCCACTCTATTCCGCATAACAAAACAGGGCATCGCAGCGGTTGTAGGCAATGGCTACAAAAGCGACATGCCAGGGTTTGAGAACCTGCTGAGCGACGAAGAAATCCGCCAGGTTCTCGACTATATCAAAAGCACTTGGCCGCCGCGCGCGAGAGAGGCTCAGGTCGAAATAACACGTAGCGACCGCGCAGCATCGCAATGATGGGTTGTGACCCCTTCTCGCCACGCAGAACAGGGAGGCAGGGAATGTTTTCCCGGCCTCTGCTCCCCCCCCATGGCTTTGGCAAACAACATCGGCAGCGCATATCGGCAATGGCTTGCAAAAACGGGCAGAATTCGCTTATAAACATTCAACTTTTTGTTAATTTCAGATCGGCAAACAATGCTTGAAACACCAAGTAGAATAGAGCCTTGTTTCTTTGAGGAACACATCCCTGCCGAACTGGCAGACCTGTCCGTTGATATCCAGCGAGAGGCCGTTCGACTTGGGCAGGGGCTGCATCCAGACAGTGCCGCTGAACTGGCCGATCTGGTCCGCCTGATGAACTGCTATTACTCCAACCTGATCGAAGGCCACAACACCCGCCCCAGGGATATTGAAAAGGCGCTCGCCGGAGCTGAACTGGAAGAAGAGACACGCCCGCTTGCTTTGGAAGCACGCGCACATGTCATCGTGCAGCGTGAAATCGACAAGATGTACCGCAATGGCACCATGCCCAGGCCTACGTCTGTTGGGTTCCTCACCTGGGTGCACAAAATATTCTACGACGAAATGCCAGCAAAATTCCGGGTCATAGAGCACCCGGATGGCATCCAGGAGCCGATCATTCCCGGGCGCATGCGTCAGGCTGGCGACCCCGAAATTGCTGTTGGACGTCATCACCCGCCCTCTTCCGGCCGAGTGGCAGCCTTTATGGATCATTTTGACAAGCGCTTTCAGATTGCCGCCCGGTCTTCCAGCGGGCGGATTATTGCAATCGCGTCGGCCCACCACCGGTTCAACTACATACACCCGTTCCCGGACGGCAATGGGCGCGTCAGCCGCCTGATGTCTCATGCCATGGCCCTGAGTGCTGGCATCGGCGGCGACGGTCTGTGGTCGGTGTCCCGTGGTCTTGCCCGTGGATTGAAAGACCGGGGCGAGTACAAACAGATGATGGATCACGCAGACAGTCCGCGCCGTGGCGACCGTGACGGTCGTGGAAACCTGTCCGAAGCCGCTTTGAAAACATTCTGCGCGTGGTTTCTGAATGTCGCCTTGGACCAGGTGACCTTTTCCGCCAAGCTGTTTGATCTAGGCGGACTGGATCAACGCTATCGGCGTCTGGTCGCCGATGTGGTGGACGACAAACGCGCCCCGGATCTGATTTCCGCTGTCTTGCGGCACGGCGCTTTGGACCGGGGCGAGGCTCAATTTGCGCTCAAAACGTCAGAGCGCACAGCCCGCAACACGCTTCGCCAACTCACAGCGGCGGGCTTCCTGACCTCTGCCTCTCCCAAGACACCTGTACGGCTGGCGTTCCCATTGGACTATAGAGAGCGTCTTTTCCCCAACCTGTTTGCGGACGCCAATCTGCCGGAATAATTTTGGAGTTTCAGGCATCCAATCCGGGGAATCCCAGACATCAATAGGCCGTTTTTCGGCCTGAAATAGCAACAACGCCGACAATGATCGCTCCGGTGACGATCAGACGAAACCCAGCCGACAAGCCTACGGTGTTGAGCATCGACACCAGCAGGAACATAAACAGAGAGGCTCCCCACAGCCCGGTGAGATTGGCATAACCCCCGGCAACCGAGGTGCCTCCAATGACAACCACCGCGATCGACATAAGCAGATATTGTTCGCCCATGTTCAACGCGGCACCACCGGAAAAACCTGCCAGCACAAAGCCACAGAGCGCGGCCAGCACCGWAMACRKRRKRTMSGWKWSSKMWMKCRKWWWCYSWAYKKKSRTSYYRGSMWSWWTRKMWKYRMSRARSTTCTGGCCGATGGCCGAGACCGACAGGCCAAATGGTGTACGGTGCAGAACAAATGCCATCGCTAGTGTCAGCACCAGCACAACAATGGTGAGGACTGGCAGGCCGAGCACTTTGGCGACGGCGAAGTCTCCCAAAATCTCGGGTGGTTTGACGCGCAGCCCACGGTTCGACCAGATCGCGGTGGATTGATACACAAATGAGGCCGATAGTGTGGCGATAATCGGCGGAATGCGCAGCAGCAGGATCAGCAGGAAATTCAGAGTTCCGATTGCCAGCCCAACACCAAGCGAGATCAGCAATCCCGGCACCAGCAACGAGGCATCGCCGTTCATGAACTTCATCGCCAGCGTCGCCGACAGCGTCATGCAGGCCGGAATGGACAGATCCACATTGCCCGGCCCCAGGGTGATGACAAACATCTGCCCCGTCGCCACGATGACAAAGAAGGTGCCAAACGAGGCGGCGGCAGACAGCACCTGCCCTCCGGCGCCAATCCCTGAAATTCCGGTGATAATCAACCACATCGACACCGCGCCGAGCCAGGCCCAGATCCAGGGTTTCTGAGTGAGTTGGCTGAGAGCACTCACGCGCGTGTCCCCTTTGAATTGATCAAAAGGCGCAGGGCAAGAACCAGGATCAGGATCACGCCTTGCGCGCCGATCTGAAAATCTGGGTTTAGGCGTAGAAAGCTGAGGAAAGAGCCGGCCAGGGCCAGAGTAATGGCCCCAATCACCGCGCCTATTGGTGAGACACGACCACCGACAAACTCACCGCCGCCCAAGATGCCGCCGGCAATCGACAGCAGCGTGTAACGCAGGGCAATGTTGGCATCAGCCGAGGTGGTCAATCCGACAAGCGCCATGCCGGAAARYAMRMCRRAMMAYMSMRSSARCGCWWMNCWTRGTSSRTYTRAMCCGMWWCAKWGASMWKMMCGMYMGNTCYWSSKACTTRGGATTGCCCCCYGCCCCGCGCARCACCACGCCAGCCGCYGARCGCATCAGGCCAAAGTGRACRGTCARAGCRAGYACRACCGAGGCAATGATCGGAAAGGGCACCAGTGCCGGTTTCAACGTCATCAAGGTGCGGATCCAGCCCGGAGCTGATCCGCCGGGGGTCGGCAGAACCAGCACCGCAATGCCGGTCCAGACAAAGGACATGCCCAGTGTGACGACAATGGACGGCAAGTTTCGCAAATGTATCAACGCGCCAAGGGCGGCGTAAGCCGCAACACAGGCGGCCAGCGCCAAAACGCCAATCAACGGAGCATCGTTCAGCCAGGTCGCCGTAATACAGGCCGTTAAGGATATGAATGCCCCCAACGACAGGTCCAGATCGTTGACGCAAAGAATGAACATCTGCGCGATGGTGGCCAATGCAATGGGCACTGCCAGATTGAGCAGCAGGTTAAGCCCAAAATAGCTCATGGTGCGGGGTTGCAGGTAAAAGATGGCCGCCAGCAGGGCCGCCAGAGACAGGCCGGGCAACAGGGTCCGCATCATGGCGGGGGTTAAAAACCGGGACATCTAAACATCCTCCGCTTCAAAGGAACTGCTTAGAATACTGGCCTCGGTCAGGGTGTCGCCACTAAGTTCCGCAACGATGTGGCCCTCGCGAAACACATAGACGCGGTCACAATGTTTCAATTCATCCGTTTCCGTCGTGTACCAGATCAACGCGCGCCCTGCGGCGGCCTGTTCTGTTAGGATTTCATAGACTTCCTGCTTGGTGCCGACGTCGACACCCCGCATCGGGTCATCCATCAATACAATTTTGGCATCCGATCCCAAGGCCCGCGCAAACAGCGCCTTTTGCTGGTTGCCGCCAGACAGGGACAGGATGTTATTTTTCATGTCAGCTGTGCGGATCGACAGCTTTTTGTGCCATCCAACGGCTTCGTCCGCCTCGCGGTCAAAATCGAGCGAGAAGCGGTTCATGAGCCGCACAAAGGAGCTGACCGATATATTTCGGGCAATCGACCACAGCGGGAAAATTCCATCTGATTGTCTGTCACCGGCAACAAACACGGCGGGTTCCGTTGCGGAGATCGCGCTTCGCGCACCCTGGGCGGCCTCAAAAATCTTGACCAGAGCATTTGTCTGCCCGTGGCCGCTCAGACCGGCAAAGCCGATGATTTCCCCGGGATAGAGTATCAATTGGTGGCCATTTTCGCGCGGGCCAGTCACCACCGGATCGCTATCGGCAAGTTTGGTGCTGGTGCGGGAGCCAAAACCGCTGTCATCCGCCAGCACTTCACCCATGTCGCGCACCAGTCTTTCGCGATCAAAATTTTGCGCACTGTCTACGGCAACCACCACCCCGTCGCGCATCACCACTACAGTATCCGAGGCGGTCAGAATTTCACCAAGCAGGTGGGAAATCAGCACCACACTGCGACCGCCAGACACAAATCTTCGGATAAAAGTCACAAGCTGCGCCGCTGCGTTCTGGTCTAGCGACGATGTCGGCTCGTCCAGAATGACCAATTCAACCTTGGTCTCAACAATGGAAAAGGCGCGCGCGATTTCCACCATCTGGCGGCGCGCGATGGTCAACCCGCCGACTTCGCTGTCTGGACTAATCCCGTGACCGGGGAAAATCTGATCCAGCATATCACGGATGACTGTGCCGGCTTTCTTGCGCCAGCCAAACCCCTTGATCGACGGATGCGAGATACGCAGGTTTTCCGCCACCGTCAGGTTGGGGCACAGCGACAGCTCCTGAAACACACACCGAATGCCATGGCGCACAGCGGCGGCAGGATCATAACCCCGATCAAAATCTTCACCGTCAATACGCAGTGAGCCCGCATCGGGCCGGATCAACCCGGACAGCACGTTCATTAGGGTCGATTTGCCTGCACCGTTGTGACCAACCAGCCCAACGCAGGTGCCCCGCATCAGTTGGAAATCCACACCAGCCAGAGCGCGGGCAGCGCCGAAACTTTTTTCGACACCGCCCATGTCAACCAAGGGAGTATTCATTTGCACGTGGTCGTCTTTCTTTTCTTATCATTCATGCAAAGCTGGGATCTATTGGCTTCAATTACCGAAGATCACAGCCTTGGAGTCATCCAGAGAATACTCGACATTTGCAACACCACCAACCTGGGTGGCTTTCAGGCTCTCCTCAAGGGTGTCCTGTGTGATGCTCAGGAAAGGCACCGACAGGTCTTTTGGAACATCAACGCCGTCCAGAACCTGCTGCGCGACCCAGAACGCCAGGGTCGAAACACCGGGGGCAATCGACACCGACATGGTCTCGTATCCGTTGGCGTCTTTCTGTTCTTTCCACCAGGTCAGCTCGTCGTGGCGGTTGCCCATGACGATGATCGGCGTGTCACGTCCTGCAGCCTTAAACGCCTGCGCGGCGCCGTAWCCATCCCCACCCTGGGTCACAACGGCCGTGATGTCCGGCAGACTTGGCAAGATGCCAGCAACAGCTTTTTGCGACACGTCCTGCGCCCAATCACCGTGAACCGATCCTTGGATGTTGAATTTGTCGTTTGCAGCCACACCCTCGTGAATGCCGCCCGAGATTTCGTCATCGACAAACACCCCAGCAAGGCCACGGATTTCCAGCAGGTTGCCGCCATCCGGGAAGCGTCCAGCCAGGTACTCCACTTGGACCTTACCCATTGCATGGAAATCCACCGCAATGCGATAGGCGCAGGGTTCRGTYACAATGCCRTCAAARGACACCACAACAATGCCMGCRTCACAGGCYTCTTTRACAGCGCCATTYAGMCCTTCGGGCGAGGCYGCGTTGATGACAATTGCATCATAGCCYTGCAGGATMAGGTTCTGRATCTGCGCGGCYTGCTCRGTCACYTGRTTYTCAGCSGTGGTAAAAGCATCWGCCGAGGCSACAACGCCAGCRGCSACAGCTTCRCCMGTGAYTTTTTCCCARCTGGTCAGCATGGCCTGACGCCATGAGTTRCCMGCRTAGTTRTTGGACAGTGCRATTTTCTTGCCSGACGTRTCGGCAAAKGCWCCGCTMCCKGTRACAAGMGCMAYRGTYGCSGCYGTRCAGCAMAGTTTTCCCAGTGTTGTAAGTTTCATAGTRWCCTCCCATTACGAAACCAGTTGAYSTGTATCYTGCTCWANNTCCCMARGGYCKTGRCRYAKMTTTWKMMGCGCCATCRMAWTRTCCSCCRYWMWGRCCTGRMACATCTTGRTTGGAAGRTTAGAAAACATGSSCSYGGCRGGAAACCAGCGGTAGCGACCAATYASATGCGCRTCTCAACASTCWGACTGCGGATTTCCGCAGGGNCANTSAWRSWRCMCRTNTTNAMCTAKACTTCYACGCTCRRCCGCCACGCGTTAAGCTGTTCTTCTGCCAGTGACATTCCTTCCAGGTTCAGCAACCCTCGCGACAATGCAATTGACACAGCACGCGTACGGGAATTGAAAGCCGGGCCAATTTCACCATTGATCAAGTCCTGATCGATCCCCAGTTTCTCATAAAGATGCTTCAACCGGCTTTGCACTGTCCGGGTTGATATATTGCGCCGCGCTGCAATGGCCTTGTCGGTCATCCCCAAGGAGATATCCGTCAGCACCTCAAACTCGGTATTGGACAGCCCAGCATGGATGTCCTGCGCCCTTTGCTGCACGCCACGAATTTCCCGGTCAATAATGCATTGATCCTCTTGGAACACCCCCAACAGGGCAAGGCCCAGCCGGTGTTCCGAGGCGGTCTTTAGCAGGTAGCCATACACAGCTTCGGTTGGGACAATGCGAGAAATACCACGCACATAGGCCTCGTCTGAATAGTTGGACCAGAACAAAATGCGCATGGATGGGTGCATCTTCCAGATCGACGACGCAGCAGCAATGCCACTCATTTTTGGCATCTGCAAATCCATCACAACAGCATCAACTGTACTGTTTTCAACAATCTCGATGGCTTCTTCACCGTTTGTTGCCTCAAACAACCGTTCACAGTCCGGTAGTGCCTTTCGCACTGTGCTGGACAAAAATGAGCGGTGAAACGGGTCGTCTTCGGCAATGAGGATATTCATGGCATGTGTTGTTCCAATTGCCCGGACCTGCGCCGAGGGGCGACTGGGGGCTCTTCAAAATCAAGGGTATCTTCGGGACCGTCGGACAGAACCGACAGGGGAATCGTCAAATTCGTTTGACTGCCAATTCCGCTAGGGTTGCGGCTGAATTCGACCTTGGAGGAAATCAGCGCAGCGCGGACGCGAATGTTATCGACGCCACCAGAGGACCGTCGCCATCCCTCGGCTGGCTCGTCGCCGTCATTTGCGACGACAATGCGAATGTGTTCAGTGGTGCACGACAGCGTGACGGTAATCCAGGAACAGCGCGAGTGTTTGATCGCGTTGGTGACCGCCTCCTGCACGATACGGAACACTGCGGTCCGAATGGGCTCGGGCCCTCCGTCCAACAGATCTCCGGTTGCGTCCGTGACTAAGGTTTTGACAACCCGATCAATCCCGATCGTGGCCCGCTCCAACTGCGCCTCGATCGCCTGCGACAAACCAAAAAGTTCTAAAACGCCGGGTTTGGCGTTCTCGATGATCCCACGAAGTTCAGAAATGCAATGTGCGATACTATCGGATATTTGACCCAGCTCACCGGGGTCAGGATCGGGTTTTTCCGACAATCGGGTAACCTGATGATAGACCGCAGACAGCTCGGCCAGGGTCTGGTCGTGCAGCTCCATACCAAGCCTCTGACGTTCGGCTTCCATTGCTTCGGTCAGACGCAGGGCACCAACCCTTAGCGACTGTTCCCGCCCCCGCGCCGCGCCCTCGGCCAGGGCAGAAACACGCGCCTGTTCACTCATGTTCAACGCATAGACATAGGGCGATATCAGATCCGCAATGTTCTGACTAATGGCGAGGTCTTCTTCGGTATAGGCATTTTTTCGGTGGGACGAGACATTCAGAGTCCCCAGAACCTTACCGTGCACATACAACGGCACATGCATACGGCTGTGCAGATTGGCGTCGTAGATTGGCGCGTCACAAGCACCTTCAAAATGAAACCTCTCGTCCTCCCAGGCATCGCCGGTTAAAATATGCGGAACTTTCCCATTCAGGACATGACGTATCGGGCTTAGATCATTGGGCTGGGTGTCTCTGTTTTTACCCCAGTGGGTTTCCAATCCCGTCTCAAACGCCACATGCATCGAACTGTCGCCAGGCAGCACAATGGCCACATCAAGATGATCGTAATCCAGTAATTTTGTTTGCACGGATTCAGCAATTCGGTTCAGCACGTTCTGAAAATCCAACTCGCCGGCCACTGCGCGCGATATCGCCAGATAGTATTCCAGTGGGATGTTTGACCGTGCCGACATGCCAGTACCTTTGTTTCGGATCACGCTAGGGCATTGGACCAACAAGGCCAAGTTGAGCGTTGGCAAATCGTTTGCAGGTTCTCACATTTCCATCTGCGGGTTTCCGCACTATAGCTGCAGAAAAACGTATCCGAACATGAGAATTATGGCCATGATCGCTTAATTGATTTTGACTATCTGTTAGGTCAAAGCGACCACAGAAGAAGTCCAGATGTCCGATCACATTCTCGCCCACAATCGCCGTTTCTATGACCTGATCGTTCCGAACTCGGAACTGACGCAGATCGCCAGTGGAATGTTGTGGACCGAAGGGCCAGTGTATTTTGCCCAGGGCGACTATTTCCTGTGGTCCGATATTCCCAACAACAGATGCTATCAATGGGCCGAAGGCATGGGCAGCCGGATCTTCGATTATGACGCCAACAACAGCAACGGCCACACAACAGATGCTCAGGGTCGGCTGCTGTCCTGCGAGCACCTGACCCGGCGCGTCACCCGGCGCGAGTACGATGGATCGACAACCATCATCGCCGACAGCCATGATGGTAAACGTTTGAACTCGCCCAATGATCTGGTTGTTAAGTCCGACGGATCAATCTGGTTCACTGATCCCCCATATGGTATTTTGTCTGATTATGAGGGCCGGAAATCACCGCAGGAACAGGCCGGTTGTTTTGTCTACCGAGTCGAGTCCGCCGATGCCGAACCAATCATTGTTGCCGATGATATGATCAAGCCCAACGGGCTGGCCTTTTCACGCGATGAAAGCAGGCTTTATGTGTCCGACACCGGACAAAGCCACGACCCAGATGGGCCACACCACATCCGTGTGTTTGACGTCTCAGGCAGCACGCTCAGCGGTGGAGATGTCTTTGCCGACATTCCGCATGGTCTTTCCGATGGATTCCGGGTCGATAGCCTAGACAACGTCTGGACCAGCACCGGGCGCGGCGTCAGCTGCTATGCCTCGGATGGCGAACTGCTTGGCGAAATCCTAGTCCCCGAAACGGTGTCGAACCTGTGTTTCGGCGGCCCTAAAATGAACCGGTTGATGATCACCGCGACAACATCGGTCTATACCATTTATCTGGGCGTCACCGGCTAAGGCAGCCGCGCGCCACATTGCTGGGCGCGCGTGTCAGTCATTCTATCGGGCTTCAGCGCCCCATCCAGCCGCCATCGACAACAAGAATTTCACCATTGACGTAGTCCGACGCCGACGACGCCAGAAAGACCGCAGGCCCCGCAAAATCACGCGGCGTGCCCCAGCGACCCTGCGGAATACGCCCCAGAATGGACTGGGACCGCTCGGCATCGTCTTGCAACGCTTGGGTGTTGTCCGTCGCCACATAACCAGGTGCAATGGCGTTCACATTGACGCCCTTGCCGGCCCATTCATTGGCCAGCGCCTTGGTCAACTGACCAATACCGCCCTTGGAGGCCGCATATCCCGGCACGGTGATGCCGCCCTGGAACGTCAGCAGCGACGCAATGAAAATGATCTTGCCCGATCCGCGCTCAATCATGCCCCGGCCTATTTCACGGGACAGCACAAATTGCGCCGAGAGGTTCACCTCGATCACTTCATCCCACCACTCATCCGAGTGTTCGACCGCAGGCTTGCGCTTGATGGTGCCTGCATTGTTGATCAGGATGTCCGGCGCATGACCGTCAGCTTTCAACTGATCAGCAAAACCCCGAACGGCCTTGCGGTTCGAGAAATCACATTTGTAGGCGGTGAACTTGCGTCCCAAAGCGGTCACCGCCTCGCCGATATCCGACCCTGTGGCCTCCAGCGAGGCACTGACACCGATGATATCAGCTCCGGCTTCGGCCAAAGCTTCGGCCATGCCCCGCCCAATGCCGCGTTTGCAGCCGGTCACTAGGGCTGTTTTGCCTGTCAGATCGAAGGACGACAAAATATTCATTCAATTTCTCCAACCTATAAAAGGCTTTTCAGTGCTATGGGGCTGCGGTCCAGCGTTTCAAAAGCGGCTAACGTCGCCTTTGGTCGTCTCTGCATCTACGCCACCTGACGCGCTGGTGGAAATGGATTCTTTTTAGTCTTCTGACTCATAGCTKCANNNNCTGAAWWAYWARGCGNCNKCKSSRAWWAMYTGRYCMGNGKRWTGWTCNNKYSKSTGNWWKYMKGGTTTCGATGCCGCCGCTGGTGCTCTACAGTGTCCGCTAGATCCGCGCCTGACCGCAGGTTTAAGATTTCAGGAGACCTACTAAGTGACTGTGAATAAACGCCCCATCAAAAAAATTGCCTGTGTTGGCGAGGTGATGCTTGAGCTGGTGACGGGGGCAAATGGCGCCGCAACTCTCGGCGTGGCCGGGGACACCTATAATACAGCTGTCTACTTGGCCCGCGCCCTGCGGGGATCCGATATTTCCGTCTCTTATGTCACCGCCCTGGGCACCGATCCTTATTCTGAGCAGATCCTGATTGAAATCCGCAACCACGGCCTGAAAACCGACTGCATCGAGCGCCGCGAGGATGCCATTCCCGGCCTTTATGCCATTACAACCGATGATCAGGGCGAGCGCAGTTTTAGCTACTGGCGCTCAGCCTCGGCTGCCCGCACATTGTTCTCGGCACCCTGCAAGATTGACCTCGCCCGGCTGGATGAATTTGACCTGATCTTGCTGTCGGGCATCAGCATGGCAATCCTGCCGCAAGACATCCGCGAGCAGTTGATGGCATGGTTAGACAAGTTCAAAGCCGAAGGCGGCACCTTTGTTTACGATAGCAACCACCGCCCTCGGCTTTGGGAAAACGCCGCCGAGGCGCGCCGCATCAATGATGCGATGTGGGCCCGCGCTGACATTGCCCTGCCCTCGGTTGATGATGAGATGGAGCTTTACGGAGATACGACGGCCAAGGACGTTGTGACCCGCCTTCGCGCCCTTGGCTGCAAGCAAGGCGCATTAAAGCGTGGCTCTGAAGGGCCACTGGGCCTTTCCAACTCAACCGAGCTTGCGGCGCTTCCTGCTGTGAAAAAGGTGATCGATAGCACTGCCGCCGGTGACAGCTTCAACGCTGGCTTTCTTGCGGCAACGGCACTTGGAAAAACCGAGGATGAAGCCATGCTCGCCGGTCATCAACTGGCCGCCAAGGTCATCACCATGCGCGGCGCCATTATCCCGGAATAAGTGCTCAAAGTGCCCGGGCAAGCGACCCGGGCGCAGACAGGCGTTCCACGATTAGCTGGTGATTTCATCACGCCAAGGCGGGTTAGCGCCTGCCCGTGAAACGGTTATGGCCGCGACTTTTGCACCATATTCCAACGCCTCACCAAGATGTTGCGCAGCAATCTCGGCCAAACCCGGTTTGGTGAGCAGGTTCAACTCGGAGAGTTTGGCCAAAACGCCCGCATTGAAAGTGTCGCCCGCGCCAACCGTGTCCACCACGTCAACTTTGCGCACAGGTACATCAATTCTGCCGCCATCGCCAAAGAAGCCACTTGCTCCATCCGCTCCGCGAGTCAGAATGACAACCGATGGCCCAGCGGCACACAATTGCTCAATCTTGTCCTCAAGCGAAGCCTGACCGGGATAGATCCAAGTCAGATCCTCGTCGGACACTTTGACAATGTCGGCGCGTGTAATCATCCGGTCCAGCCGATCCCGATAGGCTGCGGGATTGGTGATAAAGCTGGGGCGAATATTTGGATCCAGCATGATCACACGGCTGGATGCCTCACGCTTGGCCAATGCTGCGTAGGTTTCAGCCCCCGGCTCGCAGGCCAAAGAAATGCCGCCGAAATACAGCGCCGAAACAGCAGCAGGCAGCAACGGCAAAKYMRMAKRMRCCWRCAWNCRCYCTRCCGAMNNTTCNTMWTAGAACAAATAACTTGCATGGCCATCGACAAGCTTGACGAACGCCAGCGTTGTCGGGCGATCGCAGGCAATCAAAAGCGAGGTATCAACCCGACTGGCCTGCAAGGCTTCCGTCAATTGTTGGCCAAACAGATCGCTGGACATACCGGTTAGCATTCCTGCCGACACCTCAAGTCGCCCCAGCGCAATCGCTGTGTTGAATATCGCACCACCCGAATGAGGCACAAAGCCCATATCGCCATTGCTCGTTGGTGTGGGGATCATGTCGATCAGTGCTTCGCCGCAGCAGAGTAGCATTGTCTTAGTCTTCCTTACCCTGGCTGTTCCGCAGCACGATCTGCCCGGGAACGTCCAATCTATAGCGTTCAATGGTGTCCGCATTTTGCAGATCATTGCCTTCGGCCCGCGCTACAGCCTCTGGCATGGTCTGTCCATGATCAAGCCACCGGCGGATCAAACGTTGCCGCAATTCTATGCGCGAAACATCCAATCGTATTGCAACATCCCAGTATTGCACCAAAGGCCGCCACACCGCTGTGTCAAATAACAGATAGTTCCCCTCGACAATGATAGTATCACTCTGTGCCGTGACGAGTCCGGCACCAGCGATTGCGATGTCGCGGCTCCTGTCAAAGACCGGGAAAACAACCTCGTCTTCGTCGCCCAGCCTTTTGCACAGCTGCACCAGTCCTGCGGTATCAAAGCTTTCCGGGGCACCTTTGCGGTCCAGAATTCCCCGCTGAGACAAAATGCGATTGTCCAGGTGAAAGCCGTCCATCGGGATTACCTGGGTCAGACAGCCTGCATGGGTCAGAGCCACGGCCAGCGAGTCAGCCAAAGTGGACTTTCCACTCGCCGGAGCCCCGGCCAGCGCCACCAAACGGCGCCGATGCGCGCGGGGTGCTGACAGGATTTTGCCCGCCAACACCTCAAGTTTTGCGTCTTCTAAGGTCACGCGGCTTCGGCTGGCGCCTCTTTGGCCCCGGTCATAAAGGCCACGGCATCGGACATGGTGTAGTCTTTGGGATCAATAACACAGAGCCGCTTACCCAGCCGGTGCACATGAATGCGATCCGCCACCTCAAACACTTGTGGCATGTTGTGGCTGATCAGAATGATCGGAATGCCGCGCGATTTCACATCCAGGATCATCTCCARYACCCGRCGRCTTTCYTTGACRCCAAGKGCGGCTGTYGGYTCRTCSAGRATRATSACYTTGGAGCCAAACGCRGCRGCMCGCGCCACGGCMACSCCYTGRCGYTGMCCMCCYGAYARRGTCTCAACCGCCTGRTTGATATTCTGGATSGTCATCARRCCAAGCTCGTTCAACTTATCACGGGCGAATTTTTCCATCGCTGGGCGATCCAACTGGCGCAGCCATTTGCCGCGAAATCCCGGACGGCGGATCTCGCGCCCCATGAACAGGTTGTCGGTGATCGACAGTGCCGGAGACATCGCCAGGGTCTGATAGACCGTCTCGATGCCCTCATTGCGGGCCTCGATGGGAGAGTTGAACTGCACCCGCTGACCTTCCAGGTACACCTCGCCCTCGTCTGGGATCACCGCCCCGGACATCGCCTTGATCAGAGTGGATTTACCGGCGCCGTTGTCACCAATAACAGCCAAAATTTCACCCGGCATCAGCTCAAAATCACAGCCATCCAGCGCGGTGACCCTGCCATAGCGCTTGACCAGATTGCGGCCTTTGAGAATAGGTTCCATCAGACCGATACCTTTCTGATCCATTGGTCCACCGCAACAGCGGCAATAATCAGGGCACCGATTAGCAGGAAGGTCCACTGCGCATCTGCCCCCAGCAGGCGCAATCCAAGTGTAAACACACCCACGATCAGCGCGCCAAACAACATGCCCATGATAGAGCCACGGCCACCGAATAGGGAGATACCGCCGATCACCACAGCGGTGATGCTTTCGATATTTGCCAATTGTCCCGAGGTTGGCGAGATCGAGCCGATACGGCCAATYAGGGCCCATCCRGCAAAGGCRCAAATCAAGCCMGCCAGCATGTAAACYGAGATYAACACRCSCTTYACATTCACCCCGGACAATTCCGCCGCCTCGGGATCGTCGCCCACTGCGTAGATATGGCGCCCATAGGCGGTGTGGCGCAGAACATAACTCAGGAGTATCACCAGCAGCACCAGGAAGATCACGCCATAAGTAAACACCGCGCTGCCGATCTTGATTTTTTCACCAAAGAACTGCAACAGCGGCGCGTGTTTGGCGATGTCCTGACTGCGGATGGTCTCGTTTGCCGAATACAGATAGTTTGTCGCCAAAACGATCTGCCACATGCCCAAGGTCACAATGAACGGCGGCAATTTCACCTTGGCAATCAGCCAGCCGTTGATAAAGCCAACAAAGGTGCCACAGGTCAGCCCCAGCACCACTGCAATTGACGGCGGCAAGCCATAGCGAAAGGTACATTGCCCCATCACCACCGAGCTGAGCACCATGATCGCACCAACCGATAGGTCGATCCCTGCGGTCAGGATCACCAGAGACTGCGCGGCGCCAACAATACCAACAATGGCAACCTGCTGCAGGATCAGAGTCAGCGCAAAGGGCGAAAAGAACTTCGACCCCAGCAAGAGGCCAAAGATGGTAGTCGACAGGACAAGAACAATCAGCGGCACCAGCGAAGGCGTCACATGCAGGGCGTGCTGAATGCGGTTGATCGCCGAATTGTGGTTACTGGAAAAATCAGCAACGGCCTCCGGATTTCCGGAGGTTGTCGCTTCATAATTCGGGGTGGTGGGCATTTGTACTCCTTCGCACTTCCCGTGCCGGGAATAGAAACGGGACTGGCATCAAGCCTGCCCCGCTTCACGTTGCGATAGTCTAGGGTATTAGATCAACCCCAGCAGAGGTTGGTGCCCTCGGTCGTGCTGATCGATTCTACACCGTCGACAGGCTCGTCGGTGACCAGGGCAACACCGGTGTCAAAGAAGTCTTTGCCCGGTGTCGGCTTAGGTTTTACCCCATCGGTCGCCCAGGCATGGATTGCTTCGATACCAAGCGAGGCCATCAGCAGCGGGTATTGCTGCGATGTCGCACCGATAACGCCGTCCTTGATATTGGCAACGCCGGGGCAGCCGCCATCTACCGATACGATCAGCACATCATTTTCCCGGCCAAAGGATTTCAGAGCCTCATAGGCACCAGCTGCGGCAGGTTCATTGATGGTATAGACCACGTTGATGCCGGGATCGGTTGCCAACAGGTTTTCCATTGCCTTGCGGCCACCTTCTTCGTTGCCAGCGGTCACGTCGTTGCCAACAATGCGCGGATCGGTTTCATCACCCCATTTGTTGGGGTCGCCCAGCTCAATGCCAAAGCCTTGCAGGAAACCCTGATCGCGCAGAACGCCAACGGTTGGCTGGCTGATCCCCAGGTCCAGCATGGCAATTTTTGCGGTCGCTGCGCCATCGCCCAGTTTGGCGGCCGCCCATTTGCCAATCAGCTCACCAGCTAGGAAATTGTCCGTGGCAAAAGTGGCATCGGCTGAATCAATCGGGTCCAGCGGGGTGTCCAGTGCGATCACCAGCAAGCCGGCCTCACGCGCTTGCAGCACAGCTGGAACAATGGAACTGGTATCCGATGCCGTCAGCAGGATGCCGCTTGCGCCATCAGCAATGCAGGTTTCAATGGCCGCGACCTGGGTTTCGTGATCGCCATCCACCCTTCCCGCATAGGACTTTAGTGTGACGCCAAGTTCAGCGGCCCTGGCCTCAGCGCCTTCGCGCATCTTTACAAAAAACGGGTTGGTGTCTGTTTTGGTAATCAGACAGGCCGTGATATCGGCGGCAAAGGCGCTGCTTGTCATCGCTGTCAGTGTCAGTGCCGTACAGGCTAGAAGTTTTTTCATGATCCCCTCCCATGGGTAATAATAACTGATGGACCGGGTCCGCCCAATCCAGCCCGGCAGAGTTCCTCCCACTGCCAGTGTCATAAAGAAACCCGATTCTCGTGCCTCAGTCAATTAATAAATAAACATGATTTATTAATTGACCTACCCCCCGCACGGGATCAATGGTAGCAACGGTAGACGATGGAAGAAGAAAAAATCAGAGACTTGAGCGGTGGTGTGAACCAGCGAGGGGTGCGGAACTATAACGAGCGCCTGTTGCTGACGATGCTACAGAGGACCGGTGCCCAAGCGGGAATCGACCTCGCACGAAAGGCCAGGCTTTCGCCGCAAACGGTCTCGGTCATTTTACGCAAGCTCGAAAATGACGGCATTGTTGAACGAGGCACGCCGATACGAGGTAAAGTTGGCAAACCATCCATTCCCATGACCCTCGCCAAGGATGGGGTCTATGCCGTTGGCATGAAAGTTGGGCGCCGACGCGCCGACCTTTTGCTACTGGATTTCCACGGCGAGGTGCGGGCACAGGTGAGCACCAACTACAGCTACCCAATGCCTGAAACCGTTTTTGGCTTTCTAAAAGAGGGCCTGGACACAATCCTGTCYGATCTTCCACAACGGATGATCACCCGGATCTGCGGCATCGGCATCGCTGCGCCGTTTGAGCTGTGGAGATGGCACGAGCTGGTGGGCGCCCCTGCCCGCAAATTTCAGTCTTGGAAAGACGTGAATTTTGCCGAAGAAGTCGCTAAATTCAGTGACCTACCGATCTGCGTCGTCAATGATGCCACATCCGCCTGCCATGCCGAACATCTCTATGGGCGCGGCAAGGAGTTTCGCGACTATGGCTATTTCTTTATCGGTTCGTTTGTCGGCGGCGGAGTCGTCCTGAACGATACCGTGTTCGAAGGCAACCAGGGAAATGCCGGCGCATTTGGCTCCATGCGCAGCTCGGGTCCCATGGGGGAAAGCCGACAGTTGATCGATGTGGCCTCGCTTCATGTGCTTGAAGGGCGGCTTGTTGAGGCAGGTCTAGATCCGCAACTGCTGTGGACCCAGCCGCAAGATTGGATCGCTCTATCGCGTTATGTTGATCCATGGATCGGCGAGACGGCGCAGGAATTGTCCAAAGCAGCCCTGTCGATTTGTTCGGTTATTGATTTCGAGGCGGTGCTGTTTGATGGCGCCGTCCCCCCCGCTGTTCGCGACGAACTGGTAAAACGGGTCCGCCSGTATCTTGTCAATCAGGACACCCGCGGGTTGATACCACCCAGAATCGAAGCGGGCAGCATCGGCGGCAATGCCCGGGCCATCGGCGCCGCCAGCGCTCCGATCTACTCGCAGTTTTTCTTGAATGTAAACGCTGGATTGTCGGCGGTTTAAGGTACGCCATAGTGCCAAATGTGGTGGGGCTCTGCCCCCGGCCTGCGGCCTCCCCCGGGATATTTTTGGCCAGATGAATTTGGATCCGCGTTGGGGCAACTGACTCGCTGGAGATGTCAGGGTGCAAGCATGGCTTTCATCGCCGCCTCTGGAAAACAGGTGGCGGGGCGCCCGTTTTCAGATTGCCAGCGACCAATGGACCGTCGGGTCCTAAAACCCGGCAAACCATCGGCACCGCCAACATCATGGCCCTGCGTCTCAAGCGCGCGCTGCATGGCGGCAACATCAGAACGGTACAGCCCGCCAACCGCCCCCCACCGTGCCGAGAAATCACCCACGCCAAACTGGATGCGGTCGCCCACATGGCCGACAAACAGCGCATAGAGATCGCTCATGTTGTAATCCTTCAACACATAAAAATTCGGCGTCACAATAAACGCCGGACCGCTGCGGCCAGCGGGCATCAGCAGAAACCCCTCAGCCTGTCTTTCACGGGCTGGAAACGGTCGCCCTGACACTCGCGTAATCCCCATGGCTTCCCATTTGGCAATGGGTTGCCCTTGATCCGGGCCTTCCAGGCTGCAGGAAACAGMSGGCGGCACGGTGACCTCRAACCCCCAATCKCGACCACTCACCCAGCCRTGCYKGGCRAGGTARTTGCCKATGGAGGCRATGGTGTCTGCCTCGGAACTCCAGATATCGGCCCGCCCATCGCCGTCGCCATCCACGGCGTAGTCCAGAAAGCTGGTTGGCATGAACTGCGGCTGCCCAAGCGCCCCGGCCCAGCTGCTTTTCATCGCGCTTTTAGGAGCATGGCCTGCCTGCGCGATCTGCAGCGCCGCAATCAGTTCATCTGTGAAATACCCCGCCCGTGTGCTCATGAACCCCTTGGTGCCCAGAACCTGAAAGACATCATGTGGGATCTTCACACGACCATAGCCGCTTTCGCGCCCCCAGATCGCCAGAATGATACGCCCTGGCACGCCGGTTTTCTGTTCAACAGCAGCAAGAGTTGCCGCATGGCGCGTGGCCATTTGGCGACCCACCGAGGTCGCGCCATCGACCGAGCCCCGGTTAAAGTACTTACCCGGGGAGCCAAATTCAGCCTGCCGTTGGCGCTTGGGGGTTTGCGGCTTGCTGCCCGGCGGCACCAAATCCGGCAGCTTCCAGTTCAACGTCACTCCGGAAAAGGCCGCCTTGTAGGTCTTGCGAGATACGCCTTTGGCCTTGGCCCTTGGCCAGACAGTCTGCTTTAGCCATGTTTGGAACTGCCGCTCCACCGCCGCACGATCCTGAGCCGTGACTTGCCCGGAAAAAAGCATCAACGTGGCGAGCAAAATAAGAGTGCGAAACATCTGGGGCGGCTCCTGATCAAACTGTCATCACTCAATGCCATTGTACCCAACAGCATAACTTGCACCAGCACCTTCACCGCTTATTTCAGAATGGTCACCCTATCGGGATAGAGCCAGCTTGATTGCCTCATACGAGGCCTTCGGTGTTCGTTTCAGGCTGTCAAAATCCACATGCACCAGACCAAAGCGTTTTTCATAACCCAAGGCCCACTCATAATTGTCCATCAGCGACCACAGGAAATATCCCTGCACCGGCACTCCTTCATCCGCTGCTTGCTTTACCCGCTGCAGATGCTGGTTGATGTAGTCGATACGATCCGGGTCGGAACAGACACCATCCACAATGGTATCATTTGCCGCCATGCCATTCTCGGTCACAAATAGCGGCAAATCACCGGTGTAGTCCGCAGCCGTGCGTTTCAGAAACTTGTACAGTCCGTCGGGATAAATCTCCCAACCCATCTGGGTCCTGGGCAAGGGTCCGTCCACCTCGGTGTGGGCAGGCCACGGGTCGTCGCAAGGGGCGATGATCTTGCGAGTGTAATAGTTCAAGCCACACCAATCCACCGGCGTTGTGATTGTATCGAAATCATCCTGCCAACCCTTGGGGAAATGCGCGCCAAGCCCCTCGATGATCCGCTCTGGGTATTTGCCCTTGAACACGCCGCTCAGGAAAAACCGATTATAGATATCGTCATACAGACCGGCGGCAGCGATGGCCTCTGGCGTCTCATCCACCGGCTGTGCCCACTCAAAATTGAACACGGCGCCTAGATTTGACAGGCCCAAACCGCGCATCGCCTGAATAGAGCGGCCATGCGCCAGCAGCACGTGGTGCATCGCGCGCGCAGTGGCGCGAATGTCGCGCATCCCCGGTGCGTGATGACCGAGGAAATGCGACAGCCAGGTCACGCACCAAGGCTCGTTGATTGGCGCGACTGAATGCATTCGATCGCCAATTCGCCCCATGATCACTTCGGTGAAATCAGCRAACCAGCCTGCAATGTCCCGGTTCCGCCAACCACCCAGATCGGCCAGTGGCTGCGGCAGCTCCCAGTGATACAGGGTGGCGCAGGGTTTTAGCCCGCGTTCCAGCATCGTATCGGTGAGCCGGTCATAGAAATCMAAACCCTCAAGGTTTGGCGCCCCGCGACCTTCGGGCATTACCCGCGCCCAACTGGTGGAAAAGCGGTAGCTATCAAACCCAGCCGCCGCAACAAGATCCAGATCTTCCTCAAAGCGGTGATAATGATCGCAGGCGCGCAACCCGTTTTCGGCGCGGATCACATTGCCCGGTGTCGTGGCAAAACTGTCCCAATGGGTTGGGCCAGCCCCACCAAAGCCGTGACCTTCGATCTGATAACTGGAGGTTGCGGTGCCAAACACGAAACCCTTGGGAAAGTCGCTGCGGTTCAGGGTCAACATCATCGACCCTCCATATTTGGGCCAGTGGACAGTCCGACAGTCAATTCGGCCTCCAGCAATTTTGTTTTTGGGGCCTCCTGAGGATTCAATATCTGCTCGATCAGAATTCGGGCCAACTGCTGCCCCGCCTCGCGCACAGACGAACGGGTGGCGGTAAACAGCGGCACATCATCACCGTTCCGAAGATAGGACAAGTCATCGTCATGGGTGATCACCGAAATATCGCGCCCCATGACCAATCCGGCGTCATGGATGGCGCGACGGATACCAATTGCCGGGATCATCGAAGACACCAGATAGGCCGTTGGTGGATTGGGCAGTTTCATCATCTGACGAACCGCCCGATAACCGTAGTTTTCGGTCATCTCTTCCGAGCGCATCAACTGCGGATCAACGGCAAGACCCCGATTGAGCAGCGCTTCTACATAGCCAATTCGACGCCTGTGCGCAAAATCCATTGTCTCAAGACCATTGAGCAAACCAATGCGTTTGTGCCCCAGGTCAAGCAGGAAGTCCGTTGCCCGCAAAAAGGCGTTCTTATTGTTCATATCCAGCCAGTTGTAGGGGGTATGCACGTCCGAGGCGCGGCCGTGCACGGCAAACGGCAAGCCAATGTCCTGCAACAGAGCAATCCGCGGATCCTGCATCTCGGGGGCGTGGACGACAATTCCGTCAACGTTTCCCTTGGCAAACATCTCGCGGTAAACCCGCTTTTCCTGACTGTCCTGCACCAATGACAGCACCATGTCATACCCGGCCGCCGCATAGGTTTCGCCCGCTCCGGCAATAAAATCGCCAAAAACCGGGTTCACCATTTCGTGCTGCGCCGAGATCGGAATCACATGACCAATCGCCATCGAACGACCAGTGGCCAGCCCCTTGGCACGGGTATTTGGCCGATAGCTGTATTTTTCCGCCGCCGCCGCAACACGTTGCCGGGTTGCTTCGCTGACCTCCGGGTAGCCATTCAGCGCACGGCTGACCGTAGTTTGCGACAATCCGAGACGGGCAGCCAGATCCTTGAGATTCATACAATCCATCCAAAGCGCTTTCAATTTTGACAATCTATCGTGTTGAATATGTGAGGTCAAAGACCTTTATCCATATAGCTCAACCCGCATGTATCTTTATTTACATAGGCTATTTACACATTCACCATTGACAGACCGGCAAGAATCCTAAATTTTTCGATTACCAAATCGCTTTGGAAAACGTTCAAAATCAAAAAAGATCAAACGCTGATTAGGCGCGATAAGGGAGGATTAATCATGAAGACCAAGCTTCTCGCTGCTGCGGGTATTTTAGCACTGTCATCGGGTCTGTCTTACGCCGAAGGCAAAATGCCATTTCCGGTGGGTGAGGGCGATTTCAACTGGGAAAGCTATGAAGGCCTAAAGTTGATGCAGTTGGACGGTGAGCAGGTTACCGTTTTTGGCCCCTGGCTGGGCCCGGATCAGGAGTTGGCTGAAAGCGTTCTTGCCTATTTCGGCGAGGCCACTGGCGCTGATGTGCGCTACGTTGGCTCTGACAGTTTTGAGCAGCAGATCATGGTCGATGCCGAAGCTGGCTCAGCCCCCAATGTCGCAATCTTCCCGCAGCCCGGTCTGGCGTCAGACATGGCATTGCGCGGCTTTCTTGCCCCACTGGGCAGCGAGACCGCGACTTGGGTGCGCGACAACTATGCGGCTGGCAGTTCCTGGGTGGATCTCAGCACCTTTGCCGGTCCTGATGGCACCAAAGATCTGTATGGCATGTTCTTCAAAATCGACGTGAAATCGCTGGTTTGGTACGTGCCCGAAAATTTCGAAGACTTTGGCTATGACATTCCTACGTCGATGGAGGACCTGAAAGTCCTGACAGATCAGATGGTCGCAGACGGCAACACTCCGTGGTGTATTGGTCTGGGATCCGGCGGCGCCACTGGCTGGCCTGCAACTGACTGGGTCGAAGACCTGATGCTGCGCACCCAGGAGCCTGCGATCTATGACCAATGGGTGTCGAACGAAATTCCGTTCACGGACGAGCGTGTCGTCGCAGCAATCGAAGAATTCGGCTATTTTGCACGCAACGACAAATATGTCTCCGGCGGTGCCGGCGCTGTTGCCTCAACCAATTTCCGCGACAGCCCCAAAGGCCTGTTYWCCAGCCCCKCKCAGTGYTTSATGCACCGTCAGGCKTCGTTCATTCCGGCCTTCTTCCCWGAMGGMACCGAAGTKGGMKMRGAYGCTGATTTCTTCTACTTCCCAGCCTATGCCGGAAAAGACCTCGGCAGCCCGGTTCTGGGCGCTGGCACCCTGTGGTCGATCACCAACGACAGCAAGGGCGCCCGGGCTCTGATGGAATTCCTCAAGTCTCCCATCGCGCACGAATTGTGGATGGCACAACAAGGGTTCCTGACACCGCACAAGGGTGTGAACACCGAAATCTACGCCACCGACACGCTGCGGAAAATGGGCGATATCCTGTTGTCCGCTGACACCTTCCGCTTTGACGCATCGGACCTGATGCCAGGCGGCGTTGGTGCCGGTTCGTTCTGGACTGGCATGGTGGATTATGCGGGTGGCAAATCAGCTGCCGACGCAGCCGCAGACATCCAGAAATCCTGGGACGCTTTGAAGTAAACTCTCACTCCAAAATCCCAAGGCCGCCCTGTTCTGCGGGGCGGCCTTATTCCAATCCATTCATTGCGTGGACTTCGATATGCATCCAGCCCTCCAAGGATTATTGACCATCGCCTTTGGTGTCGGCGGCTGTGTTGGCTACTTTTACCTGTCCAACGTCATCCTGGATCAGATCATTTTCCCGGCCCGCGGCCCCCATATCGGCCGCAATATCCGCCGGGCCAATATCGTGCGGCCCTGGTTGTTCCTGCTGCCCGCCCTGCTGGCCCTGGGGCTGTATCTTGCCTACCCGGTTGTGGAAACGCTGCGCCTGTCGCTGACCGAGCGCGTTCCCGGCGGCGGATCGGTCTTTGTCGGGCTGGACAATTACAAACAGATGCTGGGCGAGGATAAATTCTGGGAAGCACTACAGAACAACTTCCTCTGGCTGCTGGTGGTGCCCGCAGGGGCAACGGCATTTGGCCTGCTGGCAGCACAACTGACCGACCGGATATCCTGGGGCAACTTTGCCAAATCGCTGATTTTCATGCCGATGGCCATTTCATTTGTTGGCGCGGCGGTGATCTGGAAACTGGTCTACGACGCCCGTCCGCCGGGAACCGAGCAAATCGGCGTGCTGAACGCGATCTATATCTATTATGGCGGCGATGAGGCCCAGCAATGGTTGACCATCCCGTTCTGGAAYAGCTTYTTCCTGATGGCRGTGCTGATCTGGATCCAGACCGGRTTTGCCATGGTGATCCTRTCRGCRGCSCTGCGCGGCGTGCCCGAAGACACCATCGAGGCYGCCATTGTCGACGGSGCCAAYCCGTTCCAGATCTTCTTTCGYATCAAGATGCCRCAGATCATGGGCACCRTCGTGGTGGTCTGGACCACCATCACCATTGTKGTGCTCAAGGTGTTCGACATCGTKTTTGCCATGACCAAYGGCCAATGGCAGACSCAGGTTYTGGCCAAYTACATGTTCGACAAACTGTTCCGCGCCAATGACTGGGGMGTYGGRTCRGCCAGYGCCATGGTGATCATGCTGCTGGTSTCRCCGATCYTRGTKTGGAACGTCTACAACGCCCGCCGAGAAATGCGCTAAGGAGGCCTGTGATGAATTCGATTGCCGGACATAAATCGGGTCTGACCTGGGCGGTGCATATCTCGGTGGTGCTGCTGGTGGGACTGTGGATTTTCCCCACATTAGGCCTGCTGGTGTCCTCGTTCCGCACTGCAGATCAGATCTCCTCCAGCGGCTGGTGGCGGGCCATGTTCCCAACCGAGCAAAACCTGACCCTGCGCACGGCAACGCCAGACACACAGGTGAAAATAGGCAATCTCTACGTGATCGAGGGCAACTTGTTCGAGGTTAAGACAGGCAAGAGTGCCGCAATTTCAGCTTGGGGCGTTACCTCCCGCGAGATAGCGGCCTACAAGCCCGGAGACCAGGCCGAATTGCGCAAGGGTGGTCTGTTGACGGTCCAGTCCGACGGCAGCTATCGATTGGAAAATACGGAAGAAATAAGCGGAAAACGCGGCCCTCGGGTGTTTGTAACCGCTATCGTGCCGCCAGAATTCACCCTGAAGAACTATGAAACCATCCTGATCACCGGCAATGCCACCGACAATATGGCCAAGGCCTTTATCAACACGATGACGGTGACCATTCCGGCCACAATAATCCCGATCCTGATCGCCGCCTTTGCCGCTTATGCGCTGGCCTGGATGGAGTTCCCCGGTCGCGCCCTGCTGGTCGCCGCCATCGTCGGGTTGTTGGTGGTGCCGTTGCAACTGGCGCTGATCCCACTGCTGAGGTTCCACAACGAAATCGGCATCGGCAAAGGATACCTGGGCGCCTGGATGGCCCACACCGGGTTTGGTCTGCCGCTGGCCATCTATCTGCTGCGCAATTACATGGTCGGCATCCCCCGCGACATCATCGAAAATGCCCGTGTCGACGGCGCCACCGATTTTCAGATCTTCACCCGGATTGTCCTGCCTCTCAGCTTCCCGGCGCTGGCCAGCTTTGCTATCTTCCAGTTTCTGTGGACCTGGAACGATCTGCTGGTGGCGATGGTTTTCCTGATCGACTCCACTGGCGAGACCACCGTCATGACCAAACAGATCGTCGAGCTGTTGGGCACGCGCGGCGGCAACTGGGAGATCCTGGCAACCTCGGCCTTTGTCTCCATCTCGGTGCCACTGGTGGTTTTCTTCGCACTGCAAAAATACCTGGTGCGCGGCCTATTGGCTGGCTCGGTTAAGTAACTCACTCCTTCTTACGGACTCACGACTATGACGAATGACGCTCAAATCACACCACAGCCAATCCTGGCCGCCGATCCCGATTGGTGGCGCGGCGCAGTGATTTATCAGATCTACCCGCGCAGCTTTCAGGACAGCACTGGCGATGGCATTGGCGATCTGTTGGGGATCGCACAGCGGCTGCCATACATCGCCTCGCTGGGTGTCGATGCGATCTGGATTTCACCGTTCTTCACCTCGCCGATGAAAGACTTCGGCTATGACGTCAGCAATTACTGTGACGTTGACCCAATGTTCGGAACGCTGGCCGATTTCGATGTGGTGGTTGAAACCGCCCACAATCTGGGCGTGCGGGTGATGATTGATCTGGTGCTGTCACACACCTCTGATCAACACCCCTGGTTTGCTGAATCCCGGGTCAGCCGCGACAATGATAAATCCGACTGGTATGTCTGGGCCGACCCCAAACCGGATGGAACCGCCCCCAACAACTGGCTGTCGATCTTTGGCGGACCTGCCTGGCAATGGGACACTCGGCGCGAGCAGTATTACCTGCACAACTTCCTGACAACGCAGCCGGACCTGAATTTCCATTGCGCCGCAGTGCAAGACGCATTGCTGGAGGCAACCCGGTTTTGGCTGGACCGCGGCGTCGATGGATACCGTCTCGACACCATCAATTTCTACACCCACGACAAGCTGCTGCGCGACAACCCTGCCCTGCCGCCTGAACAGCGCAACTCCACCATTGCGCCCTCGGTGAACCCCTATAACCACCAGCAGCACCTGTACTCAAAAAACCAGCCCGAAAACCTCGCATTCCTGCGCCGTTTTCGCAGCCTGTTGAATGAATACCCCGACAAATCAGCCGTAGGCGAGGTCGGCGATGCCCAGCTTGGGCTGGAAATTATGGGTCAGTACACCGCTGGCGATGACCTTGTGCATATGTGTTACGCCTTTGAATTCCTCGAGAAATCCCCCCTGACAGCCTCCCGCGTGGTCGAAGTCTTTGACCGCCTGAACAAGGTCGCCGCCGATGGCTGGGCTTGCTGGGCGTTCTCCAACCATGATGTGATGCGCCACGCCTCGCGATGGAACCTGTCACCGGCAGCCCTGCGCGCGTTCACCACAATGATGATGTGCCTGCGCGGCACCGTTTGCCTGTACCAAGGCGAGGAATTGGGCCTGCCCGAGGCCGACATTGCGTTTGAAGACTTGCAAGACCCCTATGGCATCGAATTCTGGCCCCAGTTCAAAGGCCGCGATGGCTGCCGCACGCCGATGGTCTGGGAACAGTCAAACAGCAGTGGCGGCTTTTCAACCGGCAAGCCGTGGTTGCCGGTGGGAGCAGAACATCTGCCCCGCGCCGTCGCCTTGCAGGAAGAAGACCCAACAGCGATTTTGCACCACTACCGCCGATCCATCGCGTTTCGCAGCGCCAACCCCATTCTGGTCAAGGGTGATCTAAGCGGAATGCAGGCGTCGGGCGAGGTTCTGAGTTTTGTCAGGACCATGGGCTGGGATGAAATATTTTGCGCCTTCAACCTCGGCAGTGATCCCAGCAGCCTAACCCTGCCGCAGGGCAATTGGCTGCAGATCGGCAAGACCTATGGGGGAACAATTAATGTCCTCAAGAACATCAACCTCGAGATCCGGTCCGGCGAATTGATCGTCTTTGTCGGCCCCTCGGGTTGTGGCAAGTCTACGCTGTTGCGGATGATTGCCGGTCTGGAAAAGATCTCCGCAGGCACGCTTGAGATCGATGGCCAAGTGGTGAACGACATCCCACCCGCGCAACGTGGCATCGCCATGGTATTCCAGTCTTACGCGCTCTACCCACATATGACCGTGCGCGACAACATGGCTTTTGCCCTGAAGATCGCGGGCAAACCCAAGGCGGAAATCAAAGCTACCGTTGATCGGGTCGCCAAGACCCTGCAACTGGATGAACTGCTCGACCGGCTACCCAAAGCTCTGTCTGGCGGTCAGCGTCAGCGCGTTGCCATTGGTCGCTCTATTGTGCGTGMTCCCAAAGTTTACCTGTTCGACGAGCCTCTTTCGAACCTTGATGCCGCCCTGCGCGTTGCCACCCGCATCGAGATYGCCCAGTTGARAGAGGCGATGCCGGGCAGCACCATGGTCTATGTCACCCACGATCAGGTCGAGGCAATGACGCTGGCCGACCGGATCGTGGTTCTGGCCAACAAAGGCATTGCCCAGGTTGGCACGCCGTTGGACCTGTACGAACGCCCAGAGAACGAATTTGTCGCCCAGTTCATTGGCTCTCCAGCGATGAACCTATTCGCGGCCAAGATCATCGGCACCGGGGACATCACAACGCTGCGCCTTGAGACTGGCGGTGAGGTGACCTCTACCGTGCCCAGTCAGGACACTGACATCGGACTGACCGTCAATGCCGGCGTGCGACCAGAAGACATGGTAAGCACCGACAGCGACCATTGGGTGATGGAGGGAACGGTGGACATCGTCGAGGCGCTTGGCGAAGTGACGGTTCTCTACTTTAAATCCGGTGAGGGCAAAGATCCCAAGTTTGCCAAACTACCGGGAATTCACCAAGGTCTGCGGGGACAGGACGTGCGCCTGACCGCAGATGCCTCCAAGGTCCACATCTTTCACAACGGCCAGTCTTTGTTGTATCGCTAGGCCCGTCCTGCTTAACGTGGGCCAAGGCTGAGCATCATCCGCAGGATCACCAAAAGGATCGGCACCAGGACAATCACCAGATTAACCGGGAACATAAACAAGGCCATCGGAAACAGCATCTTTACCGGCAAGGCGTTGGCCTTTTCCTCGGCCCGCACCAACCGCATCTGACGCATTTCGCGGGCAAAGACGCGCAGGGTCTTGCTGACACTGGACCCCAATTCTTCGGATTGCCGGAACAGCACCGCCAGCGTATTGGCCTCTTCCACCCCGATACGTTTTGAGAAATTTCTCAACGCTTCGTGCAATGGCCGTCCGGCGCGGATCTCTAGATTGATAATGCTCAGCTGAATGCCAAAATCAGGGGTGGTCAGCAGAAATTCCCGCGTCACCCGGTCAATCGAGGCATTGATACTTAACCCGGCATCGGCACAGACCAATAGGAGATCCATGAAATCTGGGAACAACTTACGGAACTCGCGCGAACGCCGCTTGCCCAGATGTTCCAAAACGGCCGAGGTCAGAATAAAGGTCACGCCAGCTGCAGCCATCGCAAAGAAAGATAAAATGGCGGTGCTGAACTGCGGCAACGTGACCGACAACAGGATTTGAGTCAGCAAAAATGTAACTCCGGCAACCACCGTCCGGATTATGTTGAAATTTATCAGGGCTCGTTTGGTAAAGAACCCGGCCCGCACCAGACGCATCCGCAGCGAATTCGGGGAATCGTGTTGCACAACATCAAGATAATAGCGGATCTGTTCGTTGCCGGTCCCCAACATCCTGTCGATATCGTCATCAACGTCCTGATGTTGCGAGGTGGCCGCACCAATGTTGCGGGCAATATCCCGCCGTTTTTGAAAATAGAGCATGATGCCAAACGAAACGATCAGTGTTGCAACAAAAAGGGCGGCAAGGATCATTGTTTCAGTCAAGGTATCACCTCCTTTGGCAACAGGGCCGTGTCAGAAGTCAAAATTGATCAATTTCCGGATCACCAACATCCCCATGAAAATCATGCTCAGACAGCCAATCACGATATAGCTGCCATAGCTGCTTTCCCACAGCACGTCGTAATAGGTCGGCACCATGAAGAGGATCAGGTAATACAGACCAAAGGGGAACATCAGCATGATCCAAGCGGTGATGCGCCCCTCAGCTGAGATGGCCTTGATTTTGGCCCGGATCATCATCCGATCGCGGATCATCTGGCCCAGGTTCTCAAGGATTTCGGACAGGTTACCACCAGTGCCGCGCTGCACGCTGACAGTGACCGTCAGCAGGTTCAACTCGGGCGCGCCAACCCGACTGTACATGTTCAACATGGCTTGTTCGAGATCAGAACCAAAGGTCATCTGGTCATTCAAAATACCAAACTCGGACCCAATCGGATCGGGCATCTCCCGCGCCACCAGCGCAATCGCCGCCACCACCGGGTGCCCAGCCTTCAGGCTGCGCACAATGATGTCAATCGCCGATGGCAGCTGGGCGGTAAACTTCTTAATCCGCCGGGTGCGAACATATCGCAGGATCATAAAAGCCCCAACACAGGCGAACCCAAAGGCAAAACCATACTGCGCCAGCCCACCAAGGTTCAGAGCCAAGGTCGCAATTAGGGCCCCAGCCACAAAAAGCCCCAGCAGATACAACACCCGTCGCCAGATGCTGATCTCCAGCCCGGACTGGGCAATATACTTGTTGATGCGATTGCCAATCTGCTGAAACCCATCGCGGTCTCGAACGCCACGAAGGCCCAACAGTTCTGTATAGGCCTGCTCGGCCCCCGAGGTCTGCTTTAACGCCTGCAGACGGTTGGCAACATCCTCGTTGGCGCGGTGCCGTGAAAACAACGCCCGCAACAGAGTGTCAACCAACACAAGCGACGCGACAAAAACCAAACCGTAAATAACATATGGATTGTTCAGCATCGCCTATAACACCTTGGAAGGATCAAAATAGTCCGGGTTCATATGCAGACCCATGGCTTCCAGATCCTCCAGAAACCCGGGACGGATACCCGTGGCGCGGAATTCACCCAAAATTTTACCATCGTCAGACACGCCAAGACGTTTGAACCGCATGATCTCCTGCAATTGAATGATGTCCCCCTCCATACCGGTGACCTCGGATATCGAGGTCATGCGTCGGGTTCCGTCGCGCATCCGTGACAGTTGCAGGAACACATGCACCGCCGAACTGATCTGCGATCGAATGGCGCCCTGGCTCATGGGCATTTCAGCCATGCCAACCATCTGCTCAATCCGCCCAATAGCATCACGCGGACTATTGGCGTGCACCGTCGACATAGATCCCTCGTGACCGGTGTTCATCGCCTGCAACATGTCAAAAGCCTCGGCGCCGCGCACCTCGCCGATGATCATCCGGTCGGGGCGCATTCTGAGCGCGTTTTTCACCAGGTCGCGTTGCAGGATTTCGTTGCGCCCGTCGATCGTCGGCGGCCGGGTTTCCAACCGGACCACATGCGATTGTTGCAACTGCAGTTCTGCAGCGTCTTCGATGGTGACCAGCCGTTCATTATTGGGAATATAAGCCGACAGAGCATTCAGCATGGTTGTCTTGCCCGAGCCGGTGCCGCCGGAAATCACAATCGACACCTTGCCCTCGACCGCCGCCGCCAGCAGATCAGCCATGCCCCGCGCCAGGGCACCGTTTTCCACCAGTCGGTCCAGCGAATAGGGTTTTTTGGAAAACTTTCGGATCGACACCTGTGGCCCGTCCACCGCCACCGGTCGCACCGCCACATTGACCCGGCTGCCATCCGCCAGACGCGCATCGACCAGTGGCGAGCTTTCATCCACCCGGCGCCCCACCGAGGCGACGATTTTGTTGACGATCCGCATCAGGTGCTCTTCGTCCTTGAACCGCACCTTGGTGGGTTCGACAATGCCAAATCGTTCAACAAACACCYGCCCNGCCCCRACAATCARRATRTCCGAGATGGTATCATCCGCCAGCAGCGGCTCRATYGGGCCAAGCCCCAGCATCTCRTCGCCAATRTCCTKAATYAGGGTTTCCAGYTCCGAGGAATTCAGCGGRAAATTRTTGRCCTTGGCATAGTCRCGCACCARRGGGCGCARCTCGTCATGGATTTCGGCCTCKTCCATCGTATCAAGGATCGACAGGTTRATCTTRTCYARCAAAAAYCGGTGCARMWGAACCCGYTCGTTGACAAARTYCGGRGCTKCGGCSGGCTCWRCCTGMGCCKGGNYYYTKKCTRTCNGCAGWKCCRTTGACMGGCRYSGSYTTSRCSTCCWCMCCRTCKGCKTKYAAAACCARCACATYGYCWTYTTCCAGTGYGRCTTKTTTGGWTTTGGCCCTTCTGAAAAATCGACCASCCATGCAGCAGTTCCTCCYTTARCGRTTAATGYACAATYACCTTGGTKCCSTYTCGCACYTTYTTGAACAGATCCATCACATCCGAATTAGTCATCCGAAAGCAGCCGGATGTTTCAAAGCCGCCGATGGTTCCGGCGCTGTTGGTGCCATGAATGCGGTATAAAGTGTCGCGATTACCGGAGAACAAATAGAGCGCCCGGGCCCCCAACGGGTTGTAAGGCCCTGGCGGCACGTATTCTGGCAAAGATGGATCCCTGCCCCGCATCGAAGTGGGCGGGCGCCAACCGGGCCACTCGCTTTTGCGTCCGACAAAGGTGGTGCCGGTCCAGGTAAACCCATCGCGTCCCACCGAGATCTGATATCGCTCAGCTTTGCCACCCGTCAGCACCCGGTGCAGGGTCCGGTTTTGGTTCGAAATGATAAGTGTGCCGGGGGTTTCCGGGCCAGAATACGCCACGATCTTCATGCTGCGCGGGCCATGGCTGCGTGGTATTTTCTTGACCCCGGCCAAACCGGCAGCAGGTGTGATTGCGGCGCAGGCCAAGCCTAAGATCACTGCTCGGCGGCGCAAAAGTCGCGGATCGGGAAAGGCGTTTGTCATAAAATGACCTCCGGCGTCAATTCGATGGCTTTTAAATATTTGGTCAGCGATCTGATAAACGAGTTGCGGCTTGAAATTTCGCTCGGCAGCATACCGCGATCGACAGCTTCTCCGATCAAGTTAGGTTCCAGCGGCAGAAAGTAAAACGGCACCCCATCAAACAACTCGCGCAGCTTCCGCTTGCTGATGCGCTGGCCAAACAGGCTGGACACCCGCTTGTTGATAATTATCCGCACTGGAAACGACTCGCCGCGCAAGCCGCGAATGCGTTCGATCATATCAATTGTATGTTTGATTGCGGGCAGGTTCAGCTCGGTCACCAAAGTGCAGGTGTTGACCGCCGCCAGCACATCCTCTTTCCACTCAGTTTCATAATAGGGCAAGTCCAGAAAGGTCTGCCCATGTTCCATACTGACCGCATCCAGCAACCTCAGGACCAACTCATACCCATTCAGATCGGTGTTCATCTCGGGGCGCTTGAAGGAGTACAGGTAAAAGCCGCGTTTATGCCGTTGCTGGATAATGCGAATGAACTCTGAATCGATGCGCTGCGGGGTTTCAATCACCGAGCCCAAGTTGAACCGATTGACCATATTCAAAACATAGCCGCAGTTGCCGGTCGAAAAATCCAGATCAAACAACGCCACGTTGGGCTTTTTGCGAAACATCTTGGTGGCGACAAGATCCGCCATGTTGATCGCTGCGGTGGTTGCCCCTGCCCCGCCGACCGACGACACAACAGCATGCACCCGATTTTTTCTAACTTTGCTTTTGCGCACCGAGGCCATCRCCGAGGCCAATAGCTGATCTGCGGTGACCGGTTGGTTCAGCCAATCCTGCACATTGAACTTGAACAACTGGCGCATGGCTTCCGGCGGCAGATCAGGCGACAGCACAATGATCGGCACTGTTGGTGCCTGCGCGCGCACCGAGGTCAGGATCTGCACCTCTTCCGCCTCCAGCTCTTGCAGATCAACAATAACCAGATCCGCATTTTGCGAAGTCAGCTGCTTGGGCAAATGATTGGGGTCAGAGGTCTTGACCGAGAACTGTGCCGCCCCCCGCAGCGCCGCCGTCACCTCGTCCTGATGGGCGCCAGCCGCGGTGATCATCAGAATTCGTGTTCTGGGCGTGTCCGACATTATGGGCGGCTCTTTCTTTGGTTACGGGCAGGTATCTCGGCAATCATTTACGTCTTCGCTGGTGATACTGACCGGTTGCGCCGGGATCGTCAGCGATGACAGTCCGGGGATCAGCTCATCAGCAATCAAAAAATCAAACGTCAGGTTTCTCAACTCAACGGTGATGGTCGACACTGGCCCAAATGGGCGCCCGACATAACCTAGCCCTGACCGGTAATAAGTCACCCTGACATTCTCTGGCCCGATGAAAGGAGCGACGTCGCACATCCCCATCATCGAGAGCCCGCCACTGGGCTGACAGGAGCCATCACCACCATCCAACAGCCGCGCCAACCTGGCGCTATCACAAGCCGTGGTCCCGGCACCGCAAGAGACGCTGACAAGTCCTGCCGGTGTTGGATCGCCTTCGGGAATGCCAGCATGATCGGCGGTTAAGGCAAGGTAAGCGGTATCACCGGTCACCGGCGAGGACACCGCCGCCAGCCGCGCTCCGATCTGCACTGCCTTGGTGGCCTGGTTCCACTGGAACACCGCGGTGCCAAATTCGATCATGGCAACCAGGACCAGCAGGACAATTGGCATGACCAGCAATGCTTCGGTGAGCGAAAGACCACGTTCATCCGCCGCAAAACACTGTCGAGAGCCTCGCCTCACCATCCCAGGTATCTCATTGTGGTCCAGTAGCCGATGGTCACCGGATCGTCCAACACGGCATTAAACACCGGGGACCCCTGATAGGTCACGGCGCCGCTCACAATGACGATATCACTGGCGCTAGGCGTGGTGGTGGGAGAGCTGGGGGAAATTGTCAAATCAGCCGCAGCGTCCCAACCGGGCACGCGCGGATTGCCTGTTCCGGCGGGATTGCCATAAAAAGCTATGTTGCGGGCAGTTTCGGCAGAGCAATCGTGGAAACTGGGCCGDCAGCGGCTCCAATAGCGDGCTGCGTCRCGCACCCCVACCTGHARCTGCTGACGCTGCCACATCATATTGCCATACTCAAGGATGCCAAATGTGAGCAAAGTCAGTAAAGGCACTGCAAGCAATGTCTCAACCAGAACAACGCCGTTCTGATCCCGCAGCAGGTTTTTGCCTGGCTGGGACAGCATTTTGAATTTGCCCCCTAACTAGTTACTAACAATAGTTCCATACCCCAAGCGCCGCCGCCATTGGCCGCGCATCGGATCTAACAAAGCCGCAATTAGTCCAAAGCAGAGATCAGCCGCCAAGCTCGATTGTTGTATCTTCGACATGCTCTGGCCAGGCGGTGACTTCCTGAATCGCGGTATTCGCCTGATTTGCATTTCCGGCCCGGGACGACACCGTATCCCAGTGATTCAAATAGTCCGCACAGCCACCCAAAAGCAGCGGCGCACAGAGGACCGCAACTGCGACCTTAGTTCTTTTTGATAACACCATCTTCGAACTCCAAATCAATCATGTGCCCGTAGGGGCCAACCACTCCGGTTCCATCGCGGAAACGGCGCAGCAGTTTTTTGTCCACTTCCAGCATTCCCAGAAAGAACAGTTCCAAATCGTTGGACGACCGGGTGCTATCCAGCGGCGAGACCAGCGGCTCACCCGGCGCAACAGGGCGCACCAGACGCGGGGTTACCAGGATCACCAGATCCGTTTCCCGTTTCTGGAAAGCGGTTGRTCTGAACAGAGTGCCTAGTATCGGCACCTGCCCCAGCCAGGGCACCTGGTCGACGTTACGGGCATTGTTGGCCTGCAGCAGCCCGGCAATGGCAAAGCTTTGCCCACTGCGCAGGGTCACCGTTGTTTCAGCCTTGCGCGAAATAAAACCCGGTTGCCCGTTTACATCAATGGAGGGATCAATGTCGCTGACCTCAGGACTGATCCGCAGGCGGATCATCTCATTGTCCAACACCTCGGGCAGGAAATTCAACCGCACCCCAAATTCGCGATATTCGGTGCTGGTTGTCACTGTACCGTTGGAACTTTCGGTTGAGACCGAAATTGGAACTTCACCACCCACTACAAAATTTGCTTCACGACCGCTGGTGGCCACCAGCTTTGGATTGGCTAAACGCCGGGCCAGACCTTTGGCCTCTAACGCGTTGATGACAAAATCTATCTGAAACCCGGAAATCTCCAGCAACTCCCCCACTGCGACGCCAAAGGGCGCAGCTCGCGGGGTCGCACCAGAAACAAAACCGTTGGTTCCGCTGGCATTTGATCCGGTCAGGTTGACCCCCAACTCGCGGCCAGAGTTGCGCTCGACCTCGATGATGCGCACATCCAGCTCAACCTGCTGGGCCCCTGCCACCCGGATTGCATTGATCACTGGATCAGGGGAATATTGCGCCGCAATGTCCAACACACGGCCCAGATCTGTATTGTTCTTCACCTTGCCGGACAATCGGATCCGGTTGTTCACATTGGTAACACTGACCCGGGCGCTTGGAACCGCCGCCTGCAAAGCATCGCTCAAGTCCGAGAAGTCTAGTTTGACCTTGACCTCAATCACTTCCAGCAGCCGTTTGTCAGCCGAGTACAGGGCAATACTGGTGGTGCCGTGGTTTTTGGCCTGAATATATAAAGAGGAGTCCGTCAACGGAAACACGTCAACAACGTTGATATCGCCAATCACAATATCCGCAAACGGCCGGTCGGTTTCCACCGTCTGGGTAAATCCAGCAGCCATCGCTATTCGGCTGATGGTCCCGTCATCGATATTGATCCGGTGTGTTTGTGCCTGCGCCGAAGCGGCCATAGTCACCACTAAGAAAATGGAGGCCAGAATTTGGATTAACCGGTTTGATTTTGTGCTCGGTGTCAATTTAAAAACCTCATACGCCAACTGTCCGCCGTTCACACAGGTTCCGCTAGCCATCCGGTTCCACCTGAACCCCAGCCTGCAGGATCCTAGCATTTCCCTCTTCGACCTTGTACTCGGCCCGCTTCCCATTGCGAATGACCGCAACAGTTCGCCTTTTAGGGATCACCGGTTTGCGCTCAACAAACCTCTCGACGATAACTTCTCGCTCGACGATAACAGGTTCTTGTGCATTTAACTTGTCTTCAAGACTCTGAATCTGTTCTGCGGTCCCCGCATAGAGGTTTTTGAGCAACTGTTCGAGCATGGTGAACCGTGCGATCGAGGGATCCGGGACAATTACTTTAACCTCTGGCTCCTCTGGGATCAGGTCTTCGGCAATATCAATGTCATTGAGATCGTTCAACGTGATCCGTTCGTTCATTTCGATTCCAGTTGAGGTAAGATTGCGCAAGGCCAGTGACAGGGTGCCAACATTGGCGCCCAGAACCAGTTTTTGCGCCTCGATGGTATTAACCTCAAAGGTCACCGTGCGCACCACGCTGGGCTGATCCTTGCTGTCATCGGCGGTTTGGTCGATGGCCAACACCTTCACCCCCTGCAGCAACACATCAACATAGCTATCCACCCCACGTCCACCACGGGTCAACAGAATATCAACGCGGTCCCCTGGCAGCACAAACCCGGCCACTCCCAACACATCATTGACGCGAATTGAAACCGCCTTCATTCCGGGTGTCAGCGCGGTGGACAGCTTAGCCCGCTGCCCTGGAATAGTGACCTTGGTGTTCAAAATAGGCTCGCCAGCAGCGATATTCGTCAGCGCGAACCGGGCGGCGTCTTCGGTATCCCCAATAATCAGGTCTTCAACTTTCTCAAACGATCCCTTGGGCACTATACTACTAGGCCACTCGATTTCGCGCACCTTGGTTTTATCCAACCTTTCGCCAAAACTGATCGACTCGCTGGCGACAACAATGGTGCGCTCCGGGGTTCTGTCCACCTGTTGCACCTGCTGTTGCAATTGGGTTGCGAAATTTTGCCGTTCCGAGGCGAACCAGTTACGGGCGCCAAATACCGCAATCCCAGCCAAAACGGCTGCGACCAAGAAACTTGCTATTGTCGAAAAGCGCATTGTGAGGCTCCTCTGTTCACCTTCCCCTTAATGCGCGGATGCCGAACAGGAGGAAGTCATTTGCCGATCAATCGGTCTGGGGCACCCACATCTGCCGCTGGCAAATGCAAAGCCCCGAAAGATCAAAGATCCGTGCGGGGTAAGCGTGGCCCGGCCGGAACCGGACCACGCTGTTTCTTTCCATCCTCGCTGCAGACCAACCAGCAGTAGGCAACAAGGATATCCAAATTATGCGGGCGGGATAATTGGGTCTGGCGCAGGTGTCATACCCATCATGAAGGCCACCCAGCCTTCCCACAGCACTCCAAGCTGCTCACCAAAAGCGAGGACGGCAAGAATAACGGCAGCTGTCAGCAGTCCGAGCAACAACAGGTATTCTGTCAGTGCAAGACCTTCTTCATCGCTTTGAAACCGGACAATAAGATCCCGGATGTAAGTGCTAAACTTCTGTACCATTTGTAACTCCCAATTTTTAACTGTTGCCGGAATGGCAATTGGTCCTCACCTTGGTGCCTCAATATATGAGGCCGCCTCGTACATAATTTGATTTATCGAATTAGGTTCGCTAATCATGTAGGGTGTATTCAGGTGTTCGCCACATAAATTTTTACGGTCAAACAATCAGGATGTGATTTGAAAAGCTTACAGCCACAGCGAAACAATGGCAGAATTTTCCCGCCACTGCAGCCGATCCAAATGACCTACACACTTATAAGTAATGGATAATTGCACTTCCTCCTGTCAGGATTGCAATTTTGGTTAACCACATTATACCCACTCTAGATAATTTCTAGTTCTGTCATTTTATTGAAACGATAAACCGAAACCAGCCATATTAGCCCCTCAGGTCGCAGCTCCCTAGTTTCAGCGAACCAAAATAGCTTCAGCCCGGATGAAGTTGTCCAAAGTGCCATTTCCACCAAATCCGGTGATGTCGATGATCTCGACATCAATGGTGGAATCCACGCTTGGGGCCGTGCGTTCCATGGGGCGGGCCAGAAAAATACTGGCAAAGGCATTCACCGGATATTCATTCACCCCACCGCCATCACCAACAGTGCCGCAGTCAATAATCGCCGCCACCGTCACCCGCCGATCCGTGGCGGTAATTGGCTCAATCGGATGGGTTTTGTTTGGACCGCACATTGTCTCGCCACTTTCACCTGACGGGCTGCCGCCCACCATTTCACCCGGATGGCGCATGGTATAAAGCCCGCTGCTGATCTCGTATCGATAGACATCATATCGCGATGGCACCAGCGCCCCAACCGTCGAAGAACTGCCCGCAAACGAATTGGGAATGGCGCTGACCAGGGGGGCTGCAAAACCATAATTTTGGCTCAAGTAATCCTCGATCGGCCAGTCACCGGTGCCAATCGAAGCGCCGGGGATACCTAGGTTCGGGGCTGACATGGCATCATTATCGGCCAGACCATAAACATAGTCATTGGTGGCATTGGCATCCCAGCCAACGGTCACATCATTCAGATGATCATCCCCGGGGGTGCCACTGCTGCCCTGACCAACACAATCATTAATATCCACATTGGGGCCGTGAACGGCAACGTCCGGTCGGATTCCCTTGCGTACATTGACTGCAGGACCAATGATATACGGGCTGGAGGCATTTCTCCAATTGCTGAACGGGCCTTCATAGATATCAAATCTGGTATTTATCCCTTGCGAAATGGAGGTGGCCGCACCGGGTTTCGTCGTCACCGTATCCGTGGCCACACAGGTTGGGTTCCGGTTGCCGGCAAAAAAGGATCGGATGGCACTTGCGCTGGAACTGCCATTGACCGACAAAAATCCAAAATTCCCCGGCGCATGAGTGCCGCTGCCTTTGGGGTGTAACCGCACCATACGACCATGCAGATCGCCTGCGGCAAACCGGGTCTGCAACTCATCGCCCACATAGGTGCCGCTGCTGTCAAACTCAAAAGGATTGCAAATATACAGTGGCGGGATATCACATATCGCCGACACCGATTTTGCCACCGCGACCGCAGCCACCGGAACCGAGGCCGGCAACAGGTTGGCCGGGTTAAAGAAAGCAGTGTCCAAGTTGCGCGACTGCGCCCGCACGTAGACATATTTGGCGTCAGTGCTGATGGTGGTTCCATTGGCGATCAGAAACTCAGCTGTAATCGGCGTGGTATCTTCCTCCGGGATGTCCTCCAAAAAAATCACCGTGAATTCATTGTCATCAACATCTTCATAGACCAGGCTGATTTCCATGTCCGGGCCGCCGCGGGCCAGCATGCTGACATTGGTCTGCAAATTGGCCATTGCCGCCTTGGCGCGCGGGATCGCATCCACTCCGCCATCCAGTTCAACCGCAGCCGCCAAGGCCACTGCATCCGCCGCAGTCGCCAGGTCCGAGTGAGCATTGTTGCCGCGGCCAATATCAATAATCACAAAGGCAAAACCAATGAAAATTGGCATCACCAGCAGAGCCATTACCAAAACAAATCCATTTTCGTCACGTCGAAACAGTCGCATTATGAATCCCCCTGACTGTTCTAAATGGCGCTGAGCCTGTCTTGAACAAGCTCAAAGGGGAGGGATTTGACCTGATCTACCCAGGGTTTTAGCCGCCAACAAAGATCCGCAACAGGATAACCGGCACCGCAGCCAGGCACAGGGGGACGGCATAGGGGGCTTTGCCGCTATCCTGAATCTCGCGCAGACGGCACAGGATGACGCCACCATATTTCACCCGGGCAGCGACAGTCAACGCAGCCAGAAACAACAAGGTCGCCGCAAGCAGCGCAATTGCAAACAGGCCAACCTTGGCAATCCCCATAAACAGACCAAGGGCAAAATACAGCTTCACGTCGCCGCCGCCCATCATCCTGGCGCGCCACATCACCAGCCCGATCAGGAACAAAATCAGCCCGGTGCCAAGATCACCTGTCAGCGATTGAAATCCACCCAGCAACGCCCAAAGGCCGTATAACCCCAGCAAGACCAAAACGGATGTGTTCCGAATTTTAAGATGCCAAAAATCATGCCAAGCGATGTGCAACAACAACCCAACGGCCAGCAAGGCAACGCCATCCGCCGCTGTTTCCAATGACACCACCATCATCGCATCCGTCAGAGCGACGTTAGATCACCATTGGCCCGTTTGGGGTAATTGACTGAATTGCGCAGCAATTCCAGATTGTTTGCCGCCCGCTCGTTAGAAGGATCAAGCTCATAGGCCTTGATGAAATGGCCACGAGCACTCTGCAATTTGCCCCGCAGCAAAAGTGAATAGCCATAGTTGTTATGATATTCGATCCGGTTGCCGATGATCGGCTTCAGTTTGCGGTAAGCGACATCAGATTTGTCAAATCGGCGCAACATATCTGAAGAGGCGGCAAACCCCAGCAAGGCTGCCGGATCGTTGGGCACGACATCCAGCGCCTTGTCAAACAGGGTATAAGCCCGGCCATAGTTACCCTCGATGAATTGCACCTTGGCCTCAACCAGCGGGTCATCATCCGGGTAATAGCTACGGTTAGAAGTATCCCTTACGGTTTGCTGACTGTCGCTGAACGATGACAGGTCGCAACCTGCAACGCCAACTGCCAACAGCAAGGTTAACACTTTCCTCATTACAATACCCTTTCCTGCTCACGCGTAGAATGCCAAATCAAAGCCGGTTCAGGCAAAGGGGATATTTAAATTTTCAAAAGTTGCGTTTTTTTGGTTACAGGCGTCAAAAGGTAACCAAGGGATCCGGTCACTACAAAACCCTCGTTTTGTACTGCGACAACTCTCCTAACCGTCAAAAGCCTCCGAGGCCAAATCTTGCCAAAACGCGATGATGGCGCTGGCATTCAACCCCGAACGCCAGCCATGCGCGTGGAAATTTTCGCGCTCCAGATCTCCGGCAAGGCTGGCCATAAACAACTGCTTGTCTGCATTGCGCTGGGTTGGGTTTCGCCGCGAAACCAGATCTTGCACGATGTCCAGCTTGCGGGACCGGTCGGCCCGGTCGGCTGCCCGATCGTGATAGGCCTCGTCTTCACGGTCGCGGTCGGCCTGTTGCTGACGGGCCGCGTCCATGGCTTCGGGGCTGAGGTCTATGGCGTTGACCTTAGGCTTGGTCTGGTAATCGTCCCGCAGGGCTGCTGAAAGATACCCAACCGAGGATTTCACTTCGCCCTGGCCAATCATGTAGTCGAGTTTCTGCATTACATAGTCTTCGCCGTGTTCAGCRATCMRMTSMCGYKCYWSSMRSYMYRARMCYMCMWRMMCCCGCAAGGCCTTATAGACGGCCAGATTTCGCACGCCGTCACTGTCATCAATCTGGAACATTGCCATCTGCGGGTTTTCGCGGATCACAAAGCGAATGTCGGTGACCGCCCTGCCCTTCTTGCGGAATTCAGGCGTGATGACGATATCCGAACTCTTATTCACCTCGCTGACCGCCGGTTTGATGATCTTAGCGTTGAGATGTTTAAAGCTCTCGTAGTAGCTTGACCCCTGCACCCCCATCAGCTTGCGAAAGGTCTCGAGGCTCCACCAGCCCGTCGATCCGGTGCGCACAAACCGATAGCAGTTTTCATACAGTGCCAACCCGTGGCCAGAGCTGAAATTGCGCTGAATGTGCACGTTGATCAGGGCATAGATCTTGGGGTCGTGTAATTTCTGCGCCAGAGCCGGCGAATAGGCATATTCGCAGACGCCGTTTTTCAACTTGGCAAAAGACAGCAGCGACGACACCCCCCATTCCTGGCGACCCTGCTCATCCAACATGTCCCATTCCGCCACGGTTTCAGCCAACGCCCGCAGGCTGGCGCGCAGGGTGTCAAAATCGTTGGAGTTATATCCCACAATGGTTGCCAGGGTACGGGCATCAATGGAATGGGTCTGAGCGGTGGTCAGGGCATCATAGGCATTGAGCAGCAGCACGTTTGACAGCTTGCGCTGCAACAGGCTCAGCTTGCCGCTGATATGAATCGCTGCAACATTCTTTTTGACCGTCTCACGCCGCAGCGCACCGGTCAGCTGGTCCTTATCAATTTGGATCTCGGGCATGGGACGTTTCTGCTCATTTTCTCCCGTTCTGCCACGAAAGGTACCCGGTGATCAATTTATTTTAGTGCCCAACGCAGTGAACAGCTGATCCCGTAGACAGGTACCTTTAGACATCGCCTTGCAAATTGCCCTGTGGATAACCCCTTCAAACGTCCTTATCCTGAGTCATGGACGGTGTCTTAGGCTCCGATTTAGYYMYYTTARNAGMYKMKNTTGASTCNGCWKNNCASGYSNCTKCGRRTMRKGMSSYKTAMYSMNGWARCWRNNTANCNTTGAWSYMRWAACTGGGTACCCTTGGCACCGGAGCCGGGTACCCATTAGCCTGTATTCAGGTCCCCAACAGCATGTAACTTGCTGATAAACAAGGAATTACTGTGCGCAAAGTCTTTAAAGATCTTATACATAATAAACTCTTTGTGGTGTCTCTTTTGATTGGTTTCTTTGGGTTTCGTGACGAAACTGAGTCCTTTTCACTGCAACACTCCAGAAATTTGCGAAGGATGCTGGATTGAACCTGCAATGTTCGTTAGTTTCGCGAATATACGCCAAAAAGGCGAACATAACTTGAGGCATCGCAAGTGAGCAAACCCACCTCCCCTAATCTGCCGCCCTATCAGAACTTGGATCCGGAGGCCGCAGCCAAACGTTTGCCGGATCCTATCGGTACCAGCCGATTCGCAAGAGCCGCCGCTTTTTGTGCCAAGGGACGCGAAGACCTGGCCAAACGCGGATATGCCCCGGACGGTAAAAAACGGTTACGGAAATTCTCCACCTGGGAGATTACAAAATACCTGATCCCGGTGGCCCCGGCCCATCTGCGCCGAGTGCTGAAAGCGAATCCTGACCTGCCTCAGGGCGACGGCGAAGGCGGCTCAAAATGGTTCACTTTGGAGGAGGTGCTGATGCTTCGACAGCACTTTGCCAATGAAGGTGTGAGCACCAAGGAGTACCTGCCCTACCGGCCCGAAGGTCTGCCCGCCAAGGTGGTGGCGGTAGCCAATTTCAAAGGCGGGGTGGGCAAGACCAGCACGGCGGCGCATCTGGCGATGTCGTCGGCACTGGACGGGTACAAGGTGCTGGTCATTGATCTGGATTCACAGGGGTCGATGACCTCGATCATGGGCGGCGAAGTTGCCGACGAATGGCAAACCGTGTTTCCACTGGTGGCCAAGGATTACGCCAAAGCGGTGTTGGTTGAGAACAAAGTGCGGGCTGCGGCTGGTCAGCCGGAAATTCCGCTGGATGAAACCCTGCAAGAGGCGCTGAAAACCACACCGCAGGATGTCATTCAACACACCCACTGGCCCAATATCGATCTGATTGGCGCCCAGCTGAACCTGTATTGGGCCGAGTTCCAGATCCCGGTCTGGCGCATGGCACTGCGCAGTTGGCCGCTGTGGGATGGGCTGACCAATTTTTTGCAGGACGAGGGCATTCTGGATCAATACGATATTGTGTTTCTGGATACCCCCCCTGCCCTTGGGTATCTGACCATCAATGCGCTGGCTGCTGCGGATATTCTGCTGGTGCCGTTGGGAGCGTCGTTCCTGGAATTCGACTCGACTGGCCGGTTCTTTGACATGCTCTACACCACATTTGCCAGCATCGAAGACGGTGAGAACGCGGCGCAACGGGCGGCTGGTTTACCAGAAATTAAGTTTGAATGGGATGTAGTGCGGGCGATCATCACCCGCTTTGATGCCAGTCAGCAGACCGACATGGCCAATGTGATCCAGGCGTATTTTGGCGATTTCATGAATGCCCACCGGCAGGATTTCACCGCGTTGATTGGCCAGGCAGGCGAACAGGTGAATGGTATCTATGAGGCCGATTATCGTGATTTCAACCGCGAGACCTATGTGCGGGGACGCGAAACATTTGACCGCACCTATGCCGAGTTCAAGGAACTGCTGATCGGCTGTTGGTGGCGCGATGCCCATATGGGAGAAAACCAAGATGGCTAAACGCAGACGGCTGGTTGCCCCGGATGCCAGCACCTTGCAGGAGCTGGAAGCGGGTTTCACCGCGAAACCCTCGCTTGGCCCGCTTGAGACAAAATCAGTGGTGCCACCAATTGCCCAGGTTGCCGGTGAAGCGGCGGCGTTGAGCGGCATGGCGACGGTCACCGACCGGGTGGCGCTGGCCCGCGATCAGGGCGATGCCAATCGCTGGCGTCAGGCCGAGCAAGCCGGACTGCTGGTGCAGCTCATCCCGAGTGATGGGGTCGATCAGGATTTCATCCGCCGCGACCGGCTGGGCGAAGACGCCGAGGCAATGGCGGAATTGGTCACCTCGATCCGCTTGCATGGATTGAAATTGCCGATCGAAGTGGCACAAACCGACGCGGGTTATGGGCTGATCTCCGGGTTCCGGCGGTTGCTGGCGTTTCGGGAGTTGGCGGCAACAGATCCGCGATTTGCCGAGATCCCGGCTTTTGTCCGCAGCGCAGCCGCCGGGGAGATGGCCTATGTCTCGATGGTCGAAGAAAATGAAATTCGCGCAAATCTGAGTCATTATGAACGCGGTCGCATCGCGGTGCTGGCGGCGGGCCAGGGGGTGTTCCCCTCGGTCGAGGCGGCGGTGGACAAGCTGTTTGCGGCGGCCTCCAAGGCCAAACGATCCAAGGTGCGCAGTTTTGCCGTGGTGCACGAGGCGCTGGGGGATCTTCTACGCTTTCCCACCGCGTTGACTGAGAAATCAGGTCTGCATCTGGCGTCGGCCCTGCGTGGCGGCGCCCAGGCGCAGCTGCGCGCGGCGCTGGATGGCGCTGAGGCCAAGGATGCCAAAGGCGAATGGACCCTGCTGCACCACGCGCTGCAAGGGGCGATAGAGGCGCCGCGCGATACGTCACGCGGGGGACGTCCGCAACAGATCACCCGGATACCAGAACGGGTCTTGCCCAAGGGTGGCGTTTTGCGGGCTGAGGTGACAGCGGACGGGCTGCGGATCGAGCTAAAGGGCAGGGTGCTGAACCCCGACACCGCCGAACGCATTCTGCAGCTGATTGCCCGTCAGATCGGTTAGCGAGGTTTCGCAGCGAAACCTCTAATGACTGCGCTTGGCGGCTGCAATATTGCGACTGGCCAGCTCCAGCAGCTCCATGTTCAGCTCTACCGGGCGATCCAGATAGCGGCAGGCAGAGATGATGTGACGGATCAGAAAGCCGGGATGCGCGCCGGATGTGACATGGTTCTTGGCGATATACTGGCGCTCAAAAAACTGCTCGACCACGGACTGGTTCCACTCCATGCCATGTTCAACACAGGCATCTTTGAAGATCTGGATGTAATCCTCGCGCGTTGGGCTGGGCACGTGGATTTTGAAGTATATCCGCCGCAGCGAGGCACCATCGCCCAGTTGTTCGGGCATCAGGTTTGAGGAAAACACCACCAGTTGGTCAAATGGCACGGTGAATTTCTTGCCGGTGTGCAGCGCCATGATGTCGATGCCCTTTTCCAGCGGCACGATCCAACGGTTGAGAAACTCTTGTGGTGTGTGGGTCTGGCGGCCAAAATCGTCCAGCACAAAGATGCCGCCAAGGGCCTTGAGATGCATTGGCGMNNNGWWRAACCGCGCTGTGGGATCAAAGGACAGGTCTAGCATCGCCAGGGTCAACTCTCCCCCTGCCATCACCACAGGGCGCTTGCAGGGTACCCAGCGGGCATCCAGTGGCGCAGCATCGTGCGGCAAATCGACTATCTCGTGCAGGGTCTCGTCGTAAAATAGAATAATCTGATTGCCCACCAATAGGGCATGCGGGAAAAACAAGGTGTCCTTAAACGATCCGCCAAGCGCCTCGGCCAGTGAGGTTTTCCCATTGCCGGGCTCGCCATACAGCAACACCGAACGGCCGGAATTGGCGGCAGGGCCCAATTGTGACATCAGCCCCTTGGGCAGCACCAAATGGGTCATCGCGGCCTCTAGTTCGGAGCGATGGATCTGTTCGCGGCTGATCGATTGCTCGCGGATTTGGCGCTCGAACAGCTCCAGAGTCACTGGGGCAGGGCCGACATATTGTGACACCAGCATCGCCTCGAGTGCCCATTTTCGGCCCAGATCAGTCAGGGCATAGCGGATGTCGGATTTGATATCGGCACTGGCCAGCCCCTGCGCCTCGACCAGCATCAGCTCGGTCATCTCTTTGATCAACTGACGGCATACCAGTTTGGGCAGTTTGATTTGATCGGAGATTTCCTGGGGTGTCAGAATGCCACTCTCGTACATAATTTTGCACGTCAGGGCGATCAGAAAGCTGCGGCTCAGGCCGGTGTCTTCGACGGTCCTGGGTGGTGCCGCATATGCAAATGTGGTCAAGTCGCTCCTCCTTGCCGGTCCGGTTCGAACCATATCCACGTCTGCTAAATAGCGCGCTGTGCGGCGACATCTACTTGCGGGGGGCAGSGCAGGGGGGAGGCGCGGCTTAGACCGATCTGGCAATCACCAGCTTTGATCCGCTGATAAGATCTGAAAACACCGGGTCAGGCTGCTGGTCGCAGACAATCAAATCTTGCGATTGCGGCAGCGGCAGGCGCAGGGATGGCTTTACTCTGTCACTGACGAATTTTGAGTGATCCACGGCCATCACGGTGCGCCCGGCAATGTCGATCATGGCGCGCGAAATATCGACTTCGCATTGGTCAAAAGCCAAAAATCCAAGGGTGGGGTGCACCTGTGAAGCCGACAGGATGGCATGGTCAACCGAAGAGCTGGCTATGACCTCAAAGGCGGCGCGATCAAAGGCGGCGCCGTCGTGGGTGCGCAGCTGTGTTCCCGCCATAAACACCCGATTGCCCTCGATCATCGACAGGGTGCTGGCAATGAAGGCCGAGTTGGTCACGATGGTCAGGTTTTGCTTGCGGCGCAGGGCCTGAGCTACAAACCCGGATGTGGAGCCTGTGTCGATGGCCAGCGAAGATCCGTCCTCCACCAAATCGGCAATGCAATTGGCAATCGCCACTTTGGCGGCACGGTTCTTATTCATGCGGGCCAGAAACGGCGGGTCCATCACGTTTTGGGTGCTGACCAGCGCGCCATGAACCTTTTTCACGTCGCCACGTTCCACCATGGGGATGACGATGCGGCGCACAGTCTGGTCAGAGACAGCAAGAATTTGCGCCAGCTCGGTCACAGTGACTGTGCCGCGCAGGTTAACAGTGTTTAGAATTTCTTGCTCGTGTTTGGACATGTCTGGCTTGTTTTACGTTGCGTTGGCCCAAAATATGACAGTTTTGCGGGCGTCTCAAGGTGATAAAACAACAGAAGTGAAAATAGTTGTTGATTTATGTTGATATTAAGGCTGGAGATACAGGCAGAGGATTTGCGCAAGAGGGCGAGCGAAATGACAAGACAGGCGGTAAAGCACCTGATTATCGGCGGTGGCATCATTGGCTGCTCAATTGCCTATCACCTGGCGAAATCGGGCGAACGGGATGTGGTTTTGTTGGAGAAAGCATCGCTGACCGAAGGGGCAACCTGGCATGCGGCGGGTTTGGTCGGGCAGTTGCGGAGCTCGCGCAATACCACCCGGATGTTGAAACGATCCGTCGCCATGTATGACCAGCTGGAAGCTGAAACCGGCATGGCGTTTGACTGGAAAAAGGTCGGAAGCCTGCGGTTGGCGGCCACCAAGGAACGTCTGCTGGAGGCCAAGCGCCTGACGACGATGGCGCGCAGCTTTGATCTGGACATGGAGATGATCACTCCGGCTGAGGCCAAGGCGCTGTTTCCATATATTGACGCCGACGGGCTGGAAGGTGCGGCGTTTATTCCGTCAGATGGTCATGTGGACCCGTCGGGCCTGTGCCTGGCAATCGCCGCGGGGGCGCGCAAACATGGCGCGGTGATCCGTCAGGGCGTCAAAGTCACTGATTTTGAAATCACCAAGGGCCGGATCACCAAAGTGATGACCTCGGACGGGGAGTATGAGGCCGAGGTTGTGGTTTTGGCGGCGGGTATGTGGAGCCGGGAGCTGGCGGCAAAGCTGGGTGTTRTCGTTCCGGCCTGTGCGGTCGAGCACCAGTATATCGTCACCGAGCCACTGCCGAACCCCGAACTGGTCCGGGATCTGCCAACACTGCGCGATCCCGAGCGGCTGGTGTATTACAAGCCTGATGCGGGCGGACGGCTGGTCATTGGCGGCTATGAAGAGGACACATTGCCGTTTGGTGACAAGGGAATACCGGGCGAGTTTGTGCGGCAATTGCTGCCGGATAATCTGGACCGCTTTGCGCCGCTGGCCGAAATGGCCGGGATCGTGACACCGGTGATCAACCAGGTTGGCATCCGTCAGGTGATTAACGGGCCAATTCCCTATTCTGCGGATGGTGACTTTGTCATGGGCTGGGCGCCGAACCTGAAAAACCTGATGCTGTCGACCGGGTTTCTGTATGGCATTGCCGCTGGCGGCGGCGCCGGGGAGATGATTGCCGAATGGATTCTGGACGGTAATCCCAGCCTGGATCTGTGGCCGCTGGATGTGCGCCGGTTCAGCCCGCACCACGCCACCAAGGCCTTTATGTACCCGCGCGCGGTTGAGCATTACGCGCATCACTACAAGATGCGCTATCCGGGGCACGAGGCTGAAACGGCACGCCAATTGCGGCTTAGCCCGCTGTATGATCGGCTCAAGCAGCACGGCGCGGTTTATGGCGCAAAGAATGGCTGGGAGCGGCCATTGTGGTTTGCTCCGGACGGAGTAGAGCCGGTGGATCAACTGGCTTTTGTCGATCCGGGTTGGAAAAAATATGCTGCTGAAGAGCACAGGGCAGTGCGTAACAGTGTGGCGCTGATCGACCAGTCCAGTTTCTCAAAGTTCGACCTTGTTGGGGCAGGGGCGCTGGAGGTGTTACAGCAGCTTGCTGTGTCGAACATGGACAAACCCGTCGGCAGCGTCATCTACACGCAGCTGTGTAATGCCCGTGGTGGGATCGAGGCAGATATCACCGTGACCCGGACCGGCAGGGATTGTTTTTACATCGTCACCGGGGCTGGGTTTGGGGTGCGCGATAGTGATTGGATCAGGCGGGCGTTGCCCGAAGATGGGTCGGTGCATCTGATCGAGGTGACCTCGGCCAGGGCAGTGGTGAATATCTGTGGCCCCAAAGCCCGAGAGGTGTTGCAACAGGTCTGTGAGGGAGATGTCTCCAACACTGCTTTTCCGTTTGGCACTGCGCAGGAGATTGTTATTGGGGCGGCCACGGTGCGGGCAGTTCGGATTGGCTATGTTGGCGAATTGGGCTGGGAATTGCATATCCCAACCGAGTTTGCCAGCCACGTTTATGATCTTCTATGGCTGGCTGGTCAGGCCTCTGGCATTCGCGACGTGGGGTATCGCGCCATTGAATCGCTGCGGCTGGAAAAGGGCTATCTGTACTGGAGCGCCGACATTACCCCCGATTACACGCCAATTGAGGCGGGGTTGGGATTTCGGGTGCATCTGAAAAGCAAAGGGGATTTCACAGGTCGAGAGATCTTGGAGGCGCAAAAGGCGCAAGGGCCAAAACAGCGACTTTGCACTTTTGTCTGTGAAACACCGCTGCCGGTGACCGGTGGAGAAACCATTCTGAAGTCGGGAGAGGTGGTGTCGCTGGCCTGTAGTGCCGGATATGGTCACACCGCTGGGCAGACCATTATTTTTGGCTATTTACCGGCGGATTTGGTGGCACAAGTTGAGTTTGAATTAGAAGTATTTGGCGACCGACATGCGATCCGCCGGGTGGATGGTCCGCTATATGATCCGGCSRMMKYKYSSKTKWMAWMMWAMAWKMYWWGRSMGMWKYYSARRWYKKSRSMYAWAWMSACCACAGACGTGTTGAACGCCCTGCGTAAATTGGCAGGGTTTGAGGCGGTCTCGGTCGAGAACTGCAGCATCCAACGGTTGGGCGGTCTGACCAATTTGGTCTACCGGGTGGAATTTGGCGGTCAAAGCGTGATTGTCCGTATTCCCGGTTTGGGGACCGAAGCGTACATCGACCGGGCGGTGGAAATCCACAATACCCGTGTTGCGGCGGATGTCGGGATTGCGGCAAAGGTGCTGTGGGCAGACCCTGCGACAGGGGTTATGATCAGCGATTGCATTGAAAATACTGAAACAATGACGCCTGCATTGTTCCACAGCCGCGCCGGATCGCCCGCGCGGGCGGGGGCGGCGTTGCGCCAGTTGCATCAAGCACCAGAACCGTTTGAGTTCCGGTTTGAGCTGTTCACGATGATAGACAACTATCTGGAAATCCTGTCGAAAAAACAGATCACTCTGCCTGATGGATATCAGGAGATTGTGGCAGAAGCAGCCCCGGTAAAGCAACTGCTGAAGGACAAGCCAGGGATTTTGGCCCCCAGCCATTGTGACCCATTGTGCGAAAACTTTCTGGATGACGGCACCCGTATGTGGATCGTCGATTATGAGTATTCCGGKATGAATGACCCGCTGTGGGATCTGGGGGATTTGTCRGTTGAGGCTGGCCTGACAGAGGCGCAGGACCTTGAAATGCTGACCGCCTATTTTGGTGCCGCCCCGTCGGCGGCGCAGATCGGGCGGATGGTGATTTACAAGGCGATGTGTGACTTGTTGTGGACCCTCTGGGGATTGATCCAGCATGCAGATGGCAATCCAGCCGAGGATTTCTGGGCCTATGCGCTCACGCGGTTTGAACGCTGTCAGTTGCTGATGACGAATCCTGTTTTTGCCACCCACATGGCGGCAGTTCGCGAGGCAGATTAGGCTTGATGTCTGCTAATTTTGCGCAAAAGCCACAATATTCCACATTGAATGATGATTTTTGTTGAAATCTGTTGGGAATTATTGAGCATGGAATGATGACATCTGCGACTCGACAGATCAGCCAATAGGTCTCTGGTCGCTTTAGAAAAACCACAGGGGGTTTGAAAATGCGTACTTTTACCACTTTTTTAGCGGCTGCTGCTGCGGGGCTTAGCCTTGCAAGCGGCGTTCTGGCCGAGGCTGAATCACAAGAGCCGATTAAATTGACGATGCATGACTGGACGGGGCAATTGCTGACCACGACGATCATGGGCAAGGTTTTGGCCAATGCCGGTTATAACGTTGAATATGTGCAGGCGGACTATATTGCCCAGTTTGCTGGGCTAAAGACCGGTGACCTGCATGTCGCCATGGAAATCTGGGAAACCACCGGACGCGAGGCCATGGATGAGGCCACAGATACCGGCAAAGTGGTCAAYATGGGYGAGTCCGGCATGATGGCCATCGARGARTGGTGGTATCCGGCCTATATGGAAGAGCTCTGTCCGGGGTTGCCGGATTGGAAAGCGCTGAACGATTGTGCGCAGGAATTCTCGACCCCGGAAACTGCGCCGATGGGCCGGTATCTGGGTGGCCCGGTGACATGGGGCGGCTTTGACGATGAACGTGTCGAAGCGCTGGAGATGGATTTTGAAGTTGTGCACGCAGGCACCGATGCGGCGCTGTTTGCTGAGTTGGAAAGTGCCTATCAGCGTAAGGCTCCGATTGTGCTGTGGGTTTACGCACCGCATTGGGCTCCGTCCAAATACGACGGGAGTTTTGTGAAGTTCCCGGCCTATTCCAGCGAGTGTTACTCGGACCCGTCGGTGGGGATGAACCCGTCAATGGCTTATGACTGCGGCAAACCCACTGGTCCAATCTGGAAAGTTGCCTGGTCTGGTCTGGCTGACAAATGGCCCGGTGCCGCATCGGCTGTCGAGGCTTTCACCATCAGCAACGATGACATGGGTGCCATGGTGACGGCTGTTGATCTGGGCGGCGGCAGCGTCGACGAGGTGAGCGACGCTTGGTTGGCTGCCAACGAAGGTACTTGGTCGGGTTGGATCTCGAAGTAATGTGACCTGTCAGGGCGGTTGGATTTCTGACCGCCCTGCTTTGCCCCACTATTGACGACCGATGCGTCCCGGCTTTCTGGGTGCTTGGTTGTGCCTGAGGACTACATGGAAAAACCAATTTTGCTGGACTGTCGCAATGTCTGGAAAATCTATGGCGCACAGGCCAGCCGGGTTCACGCCGAACACAGGGGCAATCCCAGCGCGGAGACTCTTAGGAATCAGGGTCTAATAGGGGCAGTTCGCAATGCCAGCGTTCAAATCCGGCAAGGTGAGATTTTTGTCATCATGGGGCTGTCGGGGTCGGGCAAGTCGACGCTGGTACGCTGCCTGTCACGGTTGATTGAACCCACCGGCGGCGAGATTCTGTTTGAGGGTCAGGATCTTTTGACGATGAGCGATAAGGAACTCATCGAGATACGTCGCAAGAAAATGGGCATGGTGTTTCAGCATTTTGCCTTGCTACCGCATTTGACCGTCCTGCAAAACGCGGCGTTTCCACTGGAAATTCAGGGCATGGGTAAGGCTGAACGTGAGGCCCGCGCCCGAGAAGTGGTTGAACTGGTTGGGCTGAAGGGGCGCGAGGATTATTATCCCCGTCAACTGTCCGGCGGTCAGCAGCAGCGGGTTGGCATTGCGCGCTCTTTGGCGGTTGAGCCTGACCTGTGGTTTTTGGACGAGCCGTTTTCGGCGCTGGATCCGCTGATCCGCCGCGAGATGCAGGATGAATTCCTGCGGCTGCAGAACCTGTTGCACAAAACCATCGTGTTCATCACCCATGATTTTGACGAGGCCATTCGACTGGCCGATCGCATTGCCGTGATGAAGGACGGCGAGATCGTGCAGATCGCCACGCCTGAAGAACTGATCCTGAATCCGGCAACGGACTATGTCGAGGAATTCACCCGACATATACCACGCTCCAAGGTTCTGACCCTGGGGTCGGTGATGTCGCCGGGTGCTGTGGCGGGCGAGGTGGGTGGTGATTTGCAGGCAACGCAACGGATTGAGGACTGTGCAGACCAGATCGAAGCTAGCGATCTGCCGTTTCGAGTGCTGTCGGAAGACGGCACTGTTGTTGGCTCTATCGGGCGGCAAGTGGTGGTGGACATTCTGATCGGCCGAAAGGTCTTGCTGTGATCCGGCTACGCCAAATAATCCAACACTCGGCGGTCCGGTTTTGGACTATCCTGTTTGCGGTGACTTGGCTGCTGTCCCAGTACTCGTGGGACTTATACAAGGTGCTGGATGCGCGCTGGATCATCAAATACCCAGCCGCAGCGCGGCTGCCGCTGGAAAGCAAGATCAGCAGTTTTATGCAGTGGTTGGTTGAAGACGCCAGCTTTGGGCTGTTCTCGTTTCGGGATTTGACTCGGTTCATCGCCTCGCTGATCGAAGGCCCATATGATTTTGCCCGTGACCTGTTGATCGAAGGGTTCTCGGTTGGCTTAGGCAACGAGGCGGTCGAGATCGCGCCGTCGCTCAGTTGGATCGCCATCATCGTGACGCTGGTGGCCATGGGCCACTATGCGCGGGACTGGAAACTGGCAGCGCTGATGGGCGGCTGTTTTCTGTATCTGGCGGTGTTTGGCCAGTGGGACAGCGCCATGATCACCCTGGCCTCGGTGCTGATTGCAGTGCCGATAGGGGCCGTTGGCGGGTTGATGCTAGGGATTTTTGCCTATCGCTGGGTGGTGTTTGAGCAAGTGATCCGCCCGGTGTTGGACCTGATGCAGACGGTGCCGGTTTTTGCCTATCTGGTTCCGATCCTGTTTCTGTTTGGCTTTGGTCCGGTCTCAGCCCTGGTTGCGACAATCATCTACGCGATGCCGCCGATGGTGCGGGTGACCATCCTGGCGTTAAGGAACGTTCCGAGTGAAGTAAAAGATGTTGGCGTCATGGTCGGATGCACCAAACATCAACTGATGTGGAAGGTGATGGTTCCCTCAGCGGCGCCAATGCTGATGGTTGGGGTCAATCAGGTCATCATGCTGAGTTTGAACATGGTGATCATTGCCTCGATGATCGGGGCAGGGGGGCTGGGTTTTGACGTGCTGACAGCCCTGCGGCGGTTGGATATTGGCGGCGGTATCGAGGCCGGGGTGGCCATCGTGGTGATGGCGATTGCGCTGGACCGGCTGAGCCAGGCCTTTGCCACCCGGGTTGCGGCCGATCACCAGCTTGACCCCGATCTGCCGCTGGTGAAACGTCACCCTTGGACAACCACGGTCCTGGTTGTGGCAATTGGTACGTTCCTGCTGGCGCGGCTGCTGCCGGGTATTCAATCCTACCCAGAGGCCGCGACGCTTTCTACCGGCACCTTTTGGTCCGATATCATACGCTACATCAACGTGAATTACTTTGACACCTTCGAGGCGGTCAAGACTGCCTTTCTGTCCTATCTTCTGCTACCGGTAAAACGGTTTTTCGTCGGAATTCCATGGGCTTGGGGTATCATTGTGATGACCATGATCGGCTGGCGCGTGGGCGGGCTGGGTCTGTCTGTCATGACCGGATTGTTTACCGCGTTTATTGCCGCCAGCGGGTTGTGGGATAAGGCCATGGTGACGGTGTATCTGTGCGGGGTTTCGGTCCTGATCGCCTCGGGTATTGGCATTCCTGTGGGTATTCTGGCGGCGCAGAACGACCGGGCAAACCGAGTGATCAATTCGCTGATCGACACGCTGCAGACTCTGCCCAGCTTTGTCTATCTGATCCCGGTGGTGATGCTGTTCCGGGTGGGAGATTTCTCGGCGATGATTGCGGTGGTGCTCTATGCGCTGGCGCCTGCGGTGCGCTATGCGGCGCATGGCATCCGCAATGTTGATCCGCAACTAATCGAGGCCGGGTTGGTGTCGGGCTGCACGCCGCGTCAGTTGCTGTGGCGGATCAAACTGCCGATGGCGCTGCCCGAGCTGCTGCTGGGGTTGAACCAGACCATCATGCTGGCGTTGTCGATGCTGGTGATCACCGCGCTGGTGGGGACACGAGATCTGGGCCAGCAGGTCTATATCGCGCTGACCAAGGCGGATTCTGGGCTGGGCATCGTGGCCGGTCTGTCGGTGGCCTTTATCGCCATCATCGCGGACCGCATTCTGTCGGCCTCGGCCAAACGCGCAAAGCAAAGATTGGGACTGACGTCATGAACACAGCAGCACAAGCCGCCGTTGAAAAAGCCTTGTCTTTGTCGATCTGGAAAGCACCGCATCAGGCCGCCTTGCTGGGCGGCGGGATTACCAATTTCAACGTCATGCTGACCGATCGGGGGCAGCGGTATGTGGTGCGGGTGGGGCAGGATATACCGCTGCACCAGATCATGCGGTTCAACGAGTTGGCGGTGCACCGCGCGGCGCAGGCGATTGGGGTTGCTCCGGCGGTTATCCATGCGGAACCGGGGATCTTGGTGTTGGAGTTCGTTGACGGAGGGTCGTTGGACGAGGCGGCGGTGCGCAACGATGACATGCTGGCCCGCATTATCCCGATGGTAAAGCGGTGTCATACCGAGGGGATGCAGGCCCTGCGTGGCCCGATCCTGACCTTTTGGGTGTTCCACGTGTTGCGCGACTATGCGGCGTCGCTGCGCGAAGGCAATTCGGCCTATCAGCCTTTGTTAGAGCCACTTTTGCAGACCGCAAGCAAATTGGAGCAGGCCGTGGGGCCAGTGCAACTGGTGCTTGGCCACAATGATCTTCTGGCGGCGAATATTCTGGATGACGGCACCCGGTTGTGGCTGCTGGACTGGGAATATGGTGGCTTTAACTCGCCGTTGTTTGATCTGGCCGGGCTGGCCTCCAACAACGCGCTGAGCGAAGCGCAAGAGCACGCGATGCTGGAGAGCTATTTCGAGACTCCGCTGACGCAGCAGATTGCGCATCAATATCACGCCATGAAATGCGCCTCGCTGCTGCGCGAGACCATGTGGAGCATGGTGTCTGAAATCCACTCTGAAATCGACTTTGACTACGCGGTCTACACCGAGAAAAACCTGACGCGTTTCAAAGCAGCCCTTTCCGACTTTCAATCTATGTGAGGCTTACTATGAGCTCCTTTCCAACCAGTGCAAAAGCCGTCGTTATTGGCGGCGGTATCGTGGGCTGCTCGACGGCGTATCATCTGGCCAAGCTTGGCTGGAGTGACGTGGTTCTGCTGGAACGCAAGAAACTGACATCCGGCACCACCTTTCACGCGGCGGGGCTGGTGGGGCAGTTGCGCTCAAACGCCAATATCACCCAGTTGCTGGGCTATTCTGTCGATCTGTATAAGACGCTGGAGCAGGAAACTGGTCAGGCGACGGGCTGGAAGATGAACGGCGGGTTGCGGCTGGCCTGCAATCAGGAACGCTGGACCGAGGTCAAGCGGCAAGCCACCACCGCGCATAGCTTTGGTCTGGAAATGGAGCTGCTGACCCCATCCGAGGCGAAAGAGCTGTGGCCTTTGATGAATATTGATGACGTGGTTGGGGCGGCCTTTATGCCCACGGATGGGCAGGCCAATCCGTCGGATATTACGTTGTCACTGGCCAAGGGTGCGCGGATGGCGGGGGCCACCATTCTGGAAGATACCAAGGTCACCAAGATTGTGTTGGAGGACGGTGTCATCAAAGGCGTGATGACCGAGAAGGGCTTTATTGAGTGTGAAAAGGTGATTGTCTGCGCGGGTCAGTGGACCCGTGATTTTGCCGCCACTGTTGGTGTGAACGTGCCGCTGGTGCCGATGGAGCACCAGTATATGGTCACCGAACGGATCGATGGCGTGACCCCGGATATGCCAACTCTGCGTGATCCGGATCGTCTGACTTACTACAAGGAAGAAGTCGGCGGTTTGGTGATGGGTGGTTATGAGGCAAATCCGATCCCCTGGGCCACCAAGGGCATTCCGAAGGGGTTCCACTATACCCTGTTGGACAGCAATTTCGACCATTTTGAGCCGCTGATGGAGCTGGCGCTGGGGCGGGTTCCGGCGTTGGAAACGGCGGGGATCAAGACTCTGACCAATGGTCCGGAAAGTTTCACTCCGGATGGTAATTTCATCATTGGAGAAGCGCCTGAGCTGAAAAACTTCTTTGTCGGCGCCGGGTTTAACGCCTTTGGCATCGCCGCAGGAGGCGGTGCGGGTATGGCGCTGGCGGAATGGGTCAAGAACGGCGAGCCGCCGTTTGATCTGTGGTCTGCCGATATTCGCCGCTTTGGCCGTCCGCATTTTGACACCGATTGGGTCCGCACCCGCACGGTCGAGGCTTATGGCAAGCATTACACCATGGCCTGGCCGTTTGAGGAGCACAGCTCAGGCCGTCCGTGCCGCAAATCTCCGCTGTATGACACCCTGAAGGGCAAGGGCGCCTGCTTTGGTGAGAAACTGGGGTGGGAGCGGCCCAACTGGTTTGCCACGGATGGGATGGAGGCTAAGGACGTTTATAGCTTTGATCGGCAGAACTGGTTTGACACTGTTGGTATTGAGCACAAAGCGGGACGTGAAGCGGCAGTTTTGTTTGATCAGACCTCCTTTGCCAAATTCACCCTGAAAGGCCCGGACGCCGAGGCGGCGCTGAGCTGGATTGCGGCCAATGATGTGCAAAAACCTGTGGGGTCGCTGATCTATACCCAGATGCTGAACGATAAGGGCGGCATTGAATGTGATCTGACCGCTGTGCGGGTGGCGCGGGATGAGTATTACATCGTCACGGGCACCGGTTTTGCTACGCATGATTTTGACTGGATCTCGCGCAATATCCCCGAGGGGATGAACGCGCAACTGGTGGATATCACGTCGGCTTATTCTGTGCTGTCGCTGATGGGCCCCAGGGCGCGTGACATTTTGCAGAAGGTGACCAACAGCGATGTCTCTAACGCGGCGTTCAAATTTGGCACCGCCAAGACCATTGGCATCGCGGGCTGCCCGGTCAATGCCCTGCGGGTGACCTATGTGGGGGAGTTGGGCTGGGAGCTGCACCTGCCGATGGAATACGCCACCACGGTCTATGTGGCCTTGTCCGAGGCTGGTGCTGAATTTGGTCTGAGGGATGCCGGCTACCGTGCCATCGAAAGCATGCGGCTGGAAAAAGGCTACCGCGCTTGGGGATCGGATATTGGCCCGGACCATACTCCGGGTGAGGCTGGGTTGGGCTGGGCCGTGAAGCTAAAGAAAAACATCGAATTCAAAGGGCGCAAAGCGGCCGAGGCGCAGCGCGATACCGGAGTGAAAAAGATCATGGCCTGTTTCACGGCGGACCCGGATGTGGTGCTGTCGGGGCGTGAAACGATTTACCGTGATGGCAAGCGGGTGGGTTGGCTGTCCAGCGGTGGATTTGGCTACACGGTCAATAAATCGATTGGCTACGGCTATGTTCGCTCCAGCGATGTGATTGACGCGGCTTATGTGTTGTCCGGCTCCTATGAACTGGAGGTGGCGAGCAAGAGGGTGCCCTGCAAGGTTCAACTGCGGCCACTGTATGATCCCAAAATGGAACAGGTAAAGGGCTGACTGAGAAGGGGCAGGTTGGAAAACGGCCTGCCCGCCTCCGTCAGTAGATTAATCGCACCAGCACCATTGTGACCGATGGGAAGGCCACCAAAATACAGACCCGCACGATATCCGAGGCCACAAAGGGCAAGGCTCCGCGATAGGTTTGGCCAATGCTGACTTTTTTCGACATGGCATTGATAACAAACAGGTTCATGCCTACCGGTGGTGTGATCAGCCCAATTTCAGCGGACATCAGGACCAGGATACCAAACCAGATGCCCACCTCGGCCTGGGGGATGCCGAAATCCAGCTGGGTGATGATCGGGACAAAGATCGGCACCGTCAGGAAAATCATCGCCAGCGAATCCATCACAGTGCCAAGTAGCAGGTAGAGGATCAGCATGCCGATCAGAATAACCCAGGCACTAACATCAGCCTCCAGGAAAAACGCCGCCAGCGTTTGTGGCACCTGCGCCGAAGACAGGAACGAATTGAACACGCCCGCCGCCAGGATGATGAAGAAAATCATCGCCGAGGTTTGGGCGGTCGACAGCAGCGCCTCTTTTATGGCCTTGATCGTCAGGGTGCCCTTGGACCAGGCCACGAGGGCGGTGCCCGCGACGCCGACGGCAGCTGCAGCGGTGGGGGAGAATGCGCCTGAGTAAATGCCGCCGATTACCAGCCCAAAGATCACCGCAACGGGCCAGACCTGCGCCAGTGCCCTAAACCGGTCCGCATAGGGCTGACGTGGCAGCGCGTTGCCCGACCCAGGCACCAGGTGGGTGTAGATTGAAACGGTCACCATGTAGCCCAGCATGGCAAGAATACCGGGGATGAAGGCGGCGGTGAACAGTTTCTCGATGTTTTCCTCGGCAAGGATGGCATAGACTACCAGCACCACCGACGGCGGGATCAGGATGCCAAGCGTGCCGCCAGCGGCCAGCGCCCCTGTGGCCAGCGCGCCGCTATAGCCCGCGCGCTCCAGCTCGGGCAGGGCGACGCGACCCATGGTCGAAGCAGTTGCCAAGGATGAGCCACAGACCGCGCCAAACCCGGCAGAGGCACCAATGGCGGCCATGGCCAACCCGCCGCGACGATGGCCCAGCCAGGCTTCGGCGGCTTTGAACAGCGCCGAGGACATGCCGCCACGGGTGGCAAATTCGCTCATCAGCAGGAACAGCGGGATGATCGACAGCGAATAGCTGGTCAGGGTGCCGTAGGTGAATGTCTTCAACTGACTGTCCATCATCCGCATATTGCCAGAGACGATATAGGTGCCCAGCAGGCCGATAATGAACATGGCAGCAGCCAGTGGAATGCGAAAGGCGATCAGCACCAACATGAAGGGAAAGCTGAGCAGGCCCAGCTGGAACGGGGTGAATGTCGGGGTCAGGAATTCAAACATGGATCACGCTTTGCTCAGATGGGGGGCATAGAGGGCGCGCGCGCTGCGCCAGACGCAGAAGCAGGCGGTGAGGAAAAACGCAAGCACGCAGAATTCGGCAACGATATAGCTAGGCCAGACCGGCAGTCCGAGGATCTGGGTTTCCTGCGCGGTTCGCATGCGGTCTGCGGCCTGAGCAAAGTCACCTTGCAGGATCAAATTGCCCAATGGTTCCTTGGATCCGCGGGCTTTCTTGAAGATCAGGAACCACTGGCGGGTCATGATCAGATAGGCCAGCACCGCAAGAGAGAGATCCCCCAAGAGATCCAGCACTCGGTTGAAACGGCGTGGGAACAGCGGCTCAAACAGGTCGATTTTGATATGGCCCTTGCGGAACATGACCCAGGGCAGCGCCGCAAACAGGGCGGCCCCAACGCCGTAAGTAACCAATTCCTCTTCGCCAAGGATCGAGCGCAGCCAGGGCATTGCCTCGCCGATGACGGATGAGCCATATACACCGTCGAGCAAACGGCGGATCAGTTTCASGWTSAWRNTWASNCARGTGGCGATSRTKGMRMAGNCMAGMYYNNGGCCGCMNNNCMRTRARRYYWWRYCSRCMGNAGAGTTTGGCAACCCTGCGTTCTGTCCGTTCAAAAAATGTCATGAAGTCAGTCCGGTAGAAAGGGCCCACCCCCAGGTGTCAGGGATGGGCAGGGTCAGTTTATTGATTGGCCAAGATCAGCTCTTTGGCCCGTGCGATTGCCGCCTCTCCATCAAACCCCTGCTCTTTGGCGCGGGCAATCCAGCGGTCATAGACGGGTTGGGATGCTGCGATCCAGCGGGCGGATTCGGCCTCGTCCAGCTGAATGATGTTATTGCCTTCGGCCTTGCTGCGGCCAAAGATGTCGGCCTCGGCCATGACAGTGCCTGCAAACCGAGACAGCGCCTTGCCGGTTTCGGCATTCAGGATGGCTTGCAGATCCTCGGGCATTGCCTCGTAGGCATCCCAGTTCATCGCCAAGACAAAAGCAGCGGTATAGAGCGCGCGGTCGCCGCCGACTTCGGTGTGGTTATTCACCAGTTCGGCCAGCTTGATCGATGGGGTAACCTCCCATGGCACCACGGCGCCGCTGATCACACCTTTGGACAGGTTTTCAGGGATCTTGGGCAGCGGCATGCCAACTGGGGTTGCGCCCAGCTCTCCCAGCAGATCGGTGACCAGACGAGTTGGGCCGCGCATCTCCTTGCCTGCCAGATCTTCCAGTTTGGTAACCGGGTCTTCGGAGTGAATGACGCCGGGACCATGCACCCAACTGGCCAGGATCTTGGTTTCCTCAAACTCGCCATCCTGCAGATCACTTTCGATCAGGTCATACAGGGCCTGCGAGGTCGCTACGGAATCCTGCATGATAAAGGGCAGCTCAAACACTTCGGCGCGGTTGAAGCGGCCAGAAGTATATCCGGGCAGGGTCAGCACAGCCTCGACGGCACCGTCTACGGCTTGATCATACAGATCACCTGGACGCCCGCCCAGCGACATGCTGTCGTAGAGTTCGATCTTGATGCGGCCATCGCTGGCGGCTGCGACGCTTTCAGCAAATGGCACCAGGAATTTGGAGTGCAGCGGCGCCTTTTGCGACATGAAGTGATGCACGCGGATTGTCACGTCCTGAGCCTGCGCAAAACTGGCAGCAGTTGCCAGAGCAAGTGTAGCCAGAGACGTCTTGAGAATGCGGTTCATGGTGTCCTCCCGTCAAAACCGATTGCCAGCAGTCCTACTTGCAAGCGGGCCTGGGGAGAAATTCGAAGCCGGGATTATCTATTCAATTTTGATATAAGCTAGGAAAAATCATGCAGGGTTTTGGCGACGTTGCGGATGACATCCATAAAGGCCTTCTGGGCGTTTGTTGGCTTCCAATCCTGCCGGTAGGTTATGCCAATGGTGCGAGGGGTATCGCCGAGATCAATGGGCAAGCGGAGCAATGTTCTGGCCCGAAGATGTTCGGTTGCCTGGGTGAGAGAGATCATGGCCAGCTTGTTGCTGCCTTCCAGAACGCGGCGGACCAGGATCATGGAATTGGATTCGATTGTGGGGCCGGTTACCGCTGGAGCCAAACCCTGGAAGAAGTGGTCAAAATGAGCCCGGGTTGGGGTTTTGCCGCGCGCAACAACCCAAGGAAATCCGGGCAGGTGTTCTTTGCTAATTTGTGAATTTGTTTGAAGTGGGTGATCCGGAGCGCAGACAATGCACAGGCGGTCGTCGAACAGCGGTTCCTGAATGACATCCGGGGCCGGGGTCGGGGTGCGCAACGCTCCGAGAGTGAGGTCGAGATCGCCATTGCGCAGCGCATAGAGCAGCTCGGCAAAAGGGGCGTCCACCACCGAGACTTTGAGGTTTGGACGCGCCGCGGTGATCCGGTTCACCGCTTCGGGAAGGATTGTACCCAGTGACAGGGGCAAGCTGCCGATGCGCAACAGGCCAGCCTTGGCGCCTTTGATTTCTGATAGTTCTTCGGTTGCCTGATCCAGTTCAGCAAAGGCCAGTTTGGCGCCACGTACCAGGATTTCGGCGGCAGATGTTAGGCTAATCCCCTGTGCGGATTTGACATAAAGGGGCACGCCYGCCAGGGCCTCGAGATCCCGCGCTGCGCGGTGCAAAGACGGTTGCGACACCCCAACCGCCCGTGCTGCGACCGAGTAGTTCCCATGTGTTGCCACCGCGATCAAAGCCCGCAGTTGTGTGCTGGTGACGGCACTGAGATAGCCGCTGTCGATGTGGTCTTTTCGCGACGGATAGGCTGCGCCATCAGCCAGAAGAGCAAAGGCCCGACGCACCCTGTGCCGCAGTATCTCTGCGGCCTCGGTTGGGAACATACCTTTGTTGCTGCGCCTGAACAGGCGCACATCGAAGTCGCGCTCCAGTTTGGAAATGGCCTGGGTAATTGCTGGCTGTGACAGATGCACGGTGCCAGCGGCGGCCGAGATGCCGCCAAAATCGCAGACTGCATTAAAAGCCCGCAGGTGACGTAAGTTGATATCCGAGCCACGCATTTCCATTTCAACTATACCTTTTTCTTATAGCGGTGTCAGCCTATCGAAATGGCAAATTTGGGGGCCTCCTGTCAATATCCCGGCAATTCAAAAAATGTTGGAGGCTATCGTGGTTGACAGGAAAACAGCTCTGGTGATTTCGGCCCATGCTGCGGATTTTGTTTGGCGCTGCGGCGGGGCCATCGCGCTGCATCAGGCCTTGGGGTACGAGGTCACGGTTGTTTGCCTGTCCTACGGCGAACGCGGAGAAAGTGCGCGACTGTGGAAACAGGGCAAATCGCTGGAGCAGGTAAAGACCATCCGGCGCACCGAGGCCGAGAATGCGGCGCAAGCGTTGAATGTGCATGACATCCAATTTCTGGATCTGGGGGATTACCCGCTTGATCTGGGGCAACAGGCGCAGGATCGGGTGGTGGATATCATTCGCGCAGTTCAGCCCGAGTTTATGCTGAGCCATTCGCAATATGACCCCTATAACACCGACCATATGCGCACGACTGAATTTGTGCTGACCTGCCGTATGATCGCGCAGGCCTGGGGGCATAATCCGGGGGAAAAGGTACTGGGCGCACCGCAGCTATATCTGTTTGAACCGCATCAGACCGAGCAGATGGGCTGGAAGCCGGACACCTTCCTGAACATCACCGAGGTTTGGGATCAAAAGCGCGCGGCGATTGAGTGCATGGAAGGTCAGCAGCATCTCTGGGATTTCTACACCAATGTGGCCGAGAACCGGGCCAACCATTTCCGCCGCAATTCGGGCGGGATGGCAGGCGGGGAGCCAGCGAAATACGCCGAAGGGTTCCAGTCTGTGTTTCCACGCACCGTCAACGAGCTTTGATTTGGCGGGCCTGTGCGCCCGTTTTCACTAAACGACCTGCGTTGCGCGAACGGCTGGTCACACCGGGCATGACAGCCCGGACGTCTCGCAAAACAGGAGGAGACTTTTCCATGAATATCCCAACCAACCCGAGTTTTGACCTTGCCCACCTGGCGCATGTCGAAATCTATACCGACAAGTTCGATGAGAGCCTGGCGTTTTTTACCGAAGTGTACGGGCTGAAGCTGTCTGGGCTGGATGAGGGCTCGGCCTATCTGCGGGCCTGGGATGACTACGAGTATCACTCGCTGAAACTGACCCGTCATCACACCACTGGCGTTGGCCATATAGCTTACCGGGCTGCCAGCCCCGAGGCGCTGGAACGGCGGGTGAAGGTGATCGAAGAGAGCGGCTATAAGGTGCATGGCTGGAACGACGGCGATTTGGGCCATGGGTCAGCTTTCCGGTTTGAGGATCCTTTTGGTCATGTCTTTGAAATCTATTGGGACACCAAACGCTATATACCCGAGGGGGATGATGTTCCCGCGTTAAAAAACACCGCCAGTCGTTTTAACGCTGCCGCGCCGCGCCGGTTGGATCACCTGAACCTGCTGTCCTCGGACGTGAGTGAATTTAAACGCTTTATGGGGACCTGTCTGGGCAGCCGTGTGACCGAGTATATCCAGATGGATAATGGTCGCCTGGGAGGTTGCTGGTTCACAGTGAACAACAAGACTTACGATCTTGCCTGCACCGAAGAACAGGGTGGCGGTGTTGGCCGCTTGCATCACGTGAYCTATGCCACCGATCAGCGCGAGGACATTCTGCGCGCCGCCGACATCTTTCTGGAAGCCGGGGTGCATATCGAAACCGGCCCGCACAAACACGCGATACAGGGCACCTTCTTTCTTTATGTCTGGGAGCCTGCGGGCAACCGGGTGGAACTGGCAAATGCCGGTGCCCGCCTGATCCTGGCGCCGGACTGGGAACCGGTTTGCTGGACCGAGGCCGACCGCAAGAAGGGCCAGGCCTGGGGATTGAAAACCATCGAGAGTTTTCACAGCCACGGCACGCCGCCGGTTGGAGAAGGCTGATGGGGGTTGTTGTGCAGGAAATTGACAGGGCGGATCCTGAACTGATCCGCCGCCTTGGAGCGGCTGGCGTTGCTACGGTGCACGAGGCACAAGGGCGCAGCGGGTTGATGGCCTCGACCATGCGGCCAATTCAGCGGGATATAGGCATTGCGGGATCTGCGGTGACCATATCCGCGCCTCCTGGTGACAATTGGATGATCCATGTCGCCATTGAGCAATTGCAGGCGGGGGATATTTTGGTGCTGGCGCCAACTGCACCTTGTGACATGGGTTATTTCGGCGATTTGCTGGCGACCTCGGCGCAGGCGCGGGGTTGCAATGCGCTGATCATCGACGCCGGTGTGCGCGACACCCGCGATCTGCGCCAGATGGGGTTTGCGGTCTGGTCCAGCGCGGTTTCGGCGCAAGGGACAGTCAAGGAAACGCTTGGCTCGGTGAATATTCCAATTGTTTGTGCTGGTGCCCTTGTCGCGCCGGGTGATGTGATTGTGGCTGATGATGATGGCATCTGCGTTGTTCCGCGCAGAACCGCCGAGGCTGTTATGGGAAAAACGCAGGTTCGGCTGGACGCAGAAGAGGTCAAGCGGCAGCGGTTGGCTGCCGGGGAATTGGGGCTCGATATCTATGACATGCGGCCTGGTTTGAAGGCAAAGGGCCTGAGCTATGTCTGAGGGCACGCGTGTCATGTGGATGCGCGGGGGGACTTCCAAGGGGGCGTATTTCTTGGCCTCTGACCTTCCCGAAGATCCGGGTGAGCGCGACGCGCTGCTGCTTGGCATTATGGGTTCGCCAGACCCCCGTCAGATCGACGGGATTGGGGGGGGCGATCCGCTGACCTCCAAAGTGGCGGTGATCACGCCATCGCACCGCCCGGGCATCGATGTTGACTACCTGTTCCTGCAGGTGTTTGTGGATCAGCCGATTGTGAGTGATGCTCAGAACTGTGGTAACATTCTGGCAGGTATCGGCCCCTTTGCCATTGAACGGGGGTTGGTTGCTGCACGGAGTGGCGAAACACCGGTGACCATCTACCTAGAGAACACAGGAATGGTTGCCACGGCGCGGGTGCAGACACCCGGTGGCAAAGTAAGCTATTTTGGCGACGCGGTTATTGACGGAGTTCCGGGCACCGCTGCACCTGTGCCAATATTGTTTCGTGACACCGAGGGTGCGAGCTGTGGTGCGCTTTTTCCGTCAGGACAGGTGATAGATGTCATTGACGGCGTTGAGGTCACGCTGATCGACAACGGTATGCCCTGCGTGATCCTGCGGGCCTTGGACGTGGGGATTTCCGGCACTGAGGCACCAGCTAAGTTGGAGGCCAATCAGGCGTTGCGGGCGCGGCTTAAGGCAATTCGCTTGCAGGCGGGCCCGATGATGAATCTTGGCGATGTCAGCGAGCAAACGGTTCCCAAGATGACTTTGGTGTCCGCGCCGCACCACGGCGGCAGTATTTCCACCCGCACCTTCATTCCGCACCGCTGCCATAAGGCAATCGGTGTGCTGGGCGCGGTAAGTGTGGCGACGGCCTGTGTCACCCTCGGAGCAGTGGGGCAGGATCTTTCCGTCTTGCCGGAGGGAAATCTGAAAACGATCGCAGTTGAACACCCGGCCGGAGCAATGGTCGTGGACGTGTTGGTCGAAGACAGCCGAATTCTACGGGCAGAGGTTCTGCGGACTGCGCGCAAACTGCTGGATGGAGTGGTCTTTTGATGGTTTGGCTTAGATGTTATCCGCGATCCAATGGAAGGCTTTTTCCACGTTACGATTTTGGGTTTTTGCTACCATCTTGAGGTAATATCCTCTGTTGCTCTCTAGGGTATCCGGAATGGCCTGCACCAGCCTGCCGCTGTCGATGTGATCGTCGATCAGCCCTTTCCAGCCAAGCGCCACGCCGAGGCTTGATTCAGCAGAGCGCACAACATGGTCGTAGCTACTGAACGTCAACCGATCCTTGGATGCGTCATGGGGCAAATCAAAAGCCTTTAGCCAATTGGACCAGGTGAACCAGGGTGGGTCTCCGTCAGCGGTTAAATCAATCAGGGTTTTGCCAAGGATATCGCGGGGGGTCTTCATATCGGGATGCATGAGTTTGTACTCTGGGCTGCACACGACTGAAACAGACTCGCGGAATAGGCAGGTTTTGGTGTCGGTATTGTCGTGGATGTCCTCCATCCCAATGATCAGATCGGCGTCGTGGACCTGTTTGGCTTGCGGAACCTGAACCGTCAGAAGGGATATGCTGAGATCACCAAATGCGTCGCAGAGGGACGAATAGATCGGCAACAAGCGAAAGCTGGCAAAGGCGATGTCGGACAGGATCACCACGCTTTTGGGGTGAGGGTCATCCACAATACGGGTAAAGGCTTTGGCTGCACCGGACAGGTGGGGCTGGATAGCGGCGTGTAACTCTTGGCCTGCTTTGGTAAGGGATACACCCCGGCGCTCCCGTAGAAATAACGGGTTGCCCATGCTCTGTTCCAGAGATTTTATTCTTTGGCTTAAGCGGGGTTGGGACAGGCCGGCTATCTGGGCCGCTTTCGACAGCTGCCCCTGTTCGGCAACCAATAGGAACAAGCACAGATCGGCGCTGTGCCGCCCAAAGTTGACATAAGCCTTACCAATACCTGGCATTATGCGAAACGCCTCTATTCTTGAGTTGATATGAGTACTATCGGCAAGTCTAACCTAACTATGAATAATACCACGGTGAAAGAGTGCCATGAAAAGCCTATAAGGCGTGAAGGGCAGTTTTCCAACGGGTTCCACCATACTTACACAGAGGGATTTCCAGAAAATGACCGGGAAAAAACGCAGCAACATCCTGATTTTTATGGTGGACCAGCTGAATGGCACGCTGTTTCCCGATGGTCCAGCCGATTGGCTGCATGCTCCGAACATCAAGGCGCTTGCTGAACGCTCAACCCGGTTTCGCAACGCCTACACGGCGTCTCCGCTCTGTGCGCCGGGGCGGGCGAGCTTTATGTCCGGGCAATTGCCATCGGTCACGGGTGTTTATGACAATGCGGCGGAATTTGCCTCCTCCATTCCGACTTATGCGCACCATTTGCGCCGGGCGGGCTATCAGACCTGCCTGTCGGGTAAGATGCACTTTGTGGGGCCGGATCAGCTGCATGGGTTTGAGGAGCGGTTGACCACCGATGTTTATCCTCCGGATTTCGGCTGGACGCCGGATTATCGCAAACCCGGTGAGAGGATTGACTGGTGGTACCACAACATGGGGTCGGTGACGGGCGCTGGGGTGGCCGAGATCACCAACCAGCTGGAGTATGATGACGAGGTTGCCTATCACGCGACGCGCAAGGTCTATGATTTGGGGCGTCGTCAGGATGACCGGCCCTGGTGCCTGACCGTCAGCTTCACCCACCCGCATGACCCGTATGTGGCGCGTAAGAAGTACTGGGACCTGTACGAGGATTGCGACCATCTGTTGCCCGAGATTCCCAACCTCGGCTATGAGGCGCAGGACGCGCATTCCAAGCGCATTTTTGATGCCAGCGACTGGCGGAATTTCGACATTTCCGAAGATGACATCCGCAATTCGCGTCGGGCTTATTTTGCCAATATCTCGTATCTTGATGACAAGATTGGCGAGGTCATGGAAGCGCTGCGCGGAACCGAACAAGAAGACAACACCATCATCCTGTTTGTGTCGGACCATGGCGATATGCTGGGCGAGCGCGGGTTGTGGTTCAAGATGTCGTTCTTTGAGGGCTCCTCGCGGGTTCCATTGATGATTGCTGCGCCGCAGATGGAACCGGGCTGTGTCACCACACCGGTCAGCAATATCGACGTGTGCCCGACGCTGTGCGATTTGGTTGGCGTTTCGATGGACGAAGTGCTGCCGTGGACAGCGGGTGAATCGCTGGTGCCTTTGGGGCAGGGGGGCAGCCGTGACACGCCGGTGCTGATGGAATACACCGCTGAGGGATCTTATGCGCCGATGGTGTCTTTGCGTTTGGAAAACTGGAAATACAACGCTTGCGCGCTGGATCCCGACCAGTTGTTCGATCTTGATGCGGATCCGCATGAGCTGACCAACCTTGCCGAAGATCCCGCCCATGCCGAAACCCTGGCGCGGTTCCGGGCAATGGCCGCTGAGCGATGGGATCTGGACCGCTTTGATGCGGACATCCGCAAATCGCAGGCGCGTCGYTGGGTGGTTTATGAGGCGCTGCGCAATGGGAATTACTTCCCTTGGGATCATCAACCTCTGCAACAGGCCTCGGAACGCTATATGCGCAACCACATGGACCTGAATGTGGTGGAAGAAAGAGCACGTTTCCCACCGGGAGATTGATATAAGCCGTTTCGCAAAGGTGTCGAGCAGGCTCTGATAATCACTCAGAGCCTGCAAATCACGTTGCTAGGCGGGGGAGCCGAATTTGATCATGTCGGCAAAAGCCCCGTCGGCGCTGCGCAGGGCATCATGAGCGCCATTTTCGATGATGCAACCATCGTCCATCACCACCACCTGATCCGCATGCCGAATGGTCGACAGACGATGCGCAATGACAAGGGTGGTCCGACCTTTGGAAAGCTCTGCCAGTGCGGTCTGGATGCTCACCTCGGTCTTTGGATCAAGGGCCGAGGTCGCCTCGTCCAAGATCATGATCGGTGGATTGCGCAGGAAGGCGCGGGCGATTGAAACCCGTTGTTTCTCCCCGCCAGACAGCCGGGTGCCGCGTTCCCCGACGATGGTGTCCAGGCCGTCGTCCAAGCTGTTGATCAGATTGCTCAGCTGGGCCAATTCGCTGGCCTTGATGATATCGTCTTCGCTTGCATCCAACCGGCCATAGGCGATGTTTTCACGCAGAGTGCCGCCAAACAGATATACATCCTGGCTGACAATGCCGATGTTTTGGCGCAGCGACGACAGGGTTAACTCTCGGATGTCGATGCCGTCGATGGTGATGCTGCCTTTGGTGACATCGTAGAACCGGGGCAACAAGGACAGAAGTGTGGATTTTCCTGCCCCCGACTGGCCGACAAAGGCCACGGTCTGCCCGGCCTCAATGTTCAGAGAAATATCGCGCAGAACAGGGCTGGTGCCGTCGTATGAAAAGCTGACATTGTTGAATCGGATATTGCCCTTCACCGCCTCCAGGTTACGCGCATCTGCTGCGTCCGCGATGTCGGATTCAGTGTTCAACAGCTCCTGATAGCGCCGAAACCCGGCAATGCCGCGCGGGTAGGTCTCAATAACCGATGCCAGCTTGTCCAAAGGGCGGAAGAACACGTTCACCATCAACAGAAAGCCAACAAAAGTGCCTGCCGTCATGTCTCCGTTCAGCACAAGGCCGGCGCCGATCACCATGATCAAAACCTGAACCACGCGCATCCCCAGATATTGCAGGGTCACCGAACCTGCCATGACGCGATAGGCATCCAGCTTTGTCTTGCGATACGAGGCGTTGTCGCGATCAAACAGCATCTTCTCATGGTCTTCGTTGCCAAAGGCCTGCACAATGCGGATGCCGCCCAGGTTTTCTTCCAGCCGGACGTTAAAGTTGCCAACGCGTTCATAGATTGTCTGCCAAGTGTGGGTCATCCGGCTGCCGGCGACAAGCATCACGCCAAAGGTGACCGGTACGATCGCGGCTGTTACCCAGGCCAGCGTTGGGTTCATCCACAGCATGGCCACAAACACTCCGACAAATGTCATCAAGGCGATAAACAGGTCTTCTGGGCCGTGGTGGGCAACCTCGCCAATTTCTTCCAGGTCGCGGTTCACCCGTGCCATCAGATGGCCGGTGCGGTTCTGGTCGAAGAACCGCCATGACAATYTCTGCAGATGCGCAAAAGCGCGCCGCCGCATTTCGGTTTCGATGTTGATGCCCAGCATGTGACCCCAATAGGTCACAATCGCCATCAGCCCCGCCGAAATCAAATATAGCACCATCAGGCCCACAGCGGCCCAAAGGGTCAGCACCCAGTTATTTTGCGGCAGCAGGTGGTCGATAAACCCCATCACGGCAATGGGAAAGGCCAGCTCGAGCAGACCGGCCAAAACCGCACAGCTAAAGTCGAGCCAGAACAACCCCTTCCAGGGGTGGTAGTATGTAAGAAAATCACGTAGCATATTGCAGACCCTAAACAGCAAAAAGGGTGCGCTTCAACGCACCCTTTCGCAATTGTCGATAAAGATTAGAAAGTGTGGCGTACCGCAAAGGAAACGGTGCGTCCGGCGCCATAGTAACAGGTTAGCTCGGTCTGGCAGCTTGCCACATAGGTGGTGTCAGCGACATTGTTGATCGACAGATTTGCCACCCAACCGTCGTTGAACTCATAGGCTGCTCCGAGATCGACCAATAGGACATCCGGTACTTTGTAGGTGTTGGCATTGTCGGCCCAGCTTGCGCCCATCCAGCGAACGCCACCCGTCAGGCGCAGGTCCGGTGCGGATTTTGGTGTCCAGTCAACCGAGATGGCGGCCTGATCCTCGATGATCGAGTAGGGCGTTTTGCCAATCAGCCCGGGATCGACGTCGTTGGTGATGTCGACATCCATTGATGTGATGGCAAGCTTAACCGCAACCCCATTGCCAAAGTCATGTTGCGCTTCCAGCTCCAGCCCTTCGGAGGTGACTTCGCCCAGTTGGTAGTAGTCATAGGCGAAAGTGCCGGTGTTATAGACGCTTTGCAGAATACCCTCGCGCTGGATGTTGAACGCTGACACGCCGACAAAACTGAGCCCATCAAGCGAGGCCCATTTTGCGCCGATTTCAAACTGCCTGCCGGTCTCGGGCGAGATTGTGCTGCCCGCTACCGTGGTTTCAACCTGTGGGTTAAAGTAAGTCGAGGCGGAAATGTAGGGGGTGACGCCATTGTCGAACTCATGCGCCAGGCCCACCCGCCACGACCATTTATTGTCGCTGCGGTCCGATCCGGCAGCACCGCTGGTGCGGTCGGCGCTGACCTCGGTTTCGACCCAATCATGGCGCAGGTTGGTGGTCATGATCCAGCCATCGCCCCAGCGCATTTGGTCTTGCACATAGAGACCGAGTTGGGTCTGGGTGATGATATTATCCGCATAAGGCGCGGTGGCGGGCTGAGTGGCGCCATAGACTGGATTGGTTGCCGACAGCAGTGTGGCCGCATCAGGCCAAGCCGCCGAGGACTGCACCTGATCCATCTGGAAATAGCGCATATCCAGGCCAACCATGACCTTGTGTTCGACGGCACCGGTGTCAAAGCTGTTTTCCATCCGGGTGTCGTTGACGACGGTTTTTGCCTTGGTGTCGTGGTCGAAAATCACCCGCTGCAGGTAGTTGTTTGAATCCGCCGGAGTCGCGGCATAACCCTCGTAGCCATAGGCATAGACGGAGCCTTCACGAAGGTGGGATGCGCCCAGACGAAGGTTGTTTGACAGTTTCCAGCCATTGTCGAACCTATGTGCGATCTCTGCGCTGAGGGTAAGCTGGTCGCGTTCGTACCAATCATAACCGGGCTCGCCACTGTTGAAATCGCGGTCGATATAGCCGAAATCTGCTGCAACAACGGTGCCCACAAAGGGCAGCCAGGCGTTGCCGACATGGGTTTCGGAGATCTTGGTATAGGATGCTGACAGCGTCACATCGGTGCCGCCATCCGTGGTGAAAGAGTATGACGGGGCGATAAAGCCACGGTTGCCTGCCTCAAATACGCCATTGCCATCGGTCAATGCGCCGCGTGCGACCAAACGCCAGTTGGCGCCGTTCTCTGTAGTACCCTGATAGTCCAAAGCAGCCCAGGCGCTGCCATCGCTGTCGACGCCAAACTCGGCCTCGCGGGCGTCATCGCCGGAGGGTCGTTTGGTGACCATGTTCACCAGACCACCGGGGTTTGATCCACCGTAAAGCGCCGAGGAGGCACCGCGCAGAACTTCGATCCGCTCCAGATGATAGGGATCTACATAGAAGCTGGCAAATCCGTAAGAATAGTTCTGCAATCCGTCGACAAAGGCGCCGGTGGCAGTGGCGGCAAAGCCGCGCAGGAAAAACCAGTTTGTGTCACTGTCATAACCGTAGGGGGCAGCCTGTACTCCGGCGGTATAGGCCAGAATTTCGTCCACCTTGCGCGCATTGGTCTTGGCGATCTGTTCCCGTCCGATCACGGCAATGGACTGGGGGATTTCGGTCAGCGGCGTTGCGGTCTTGGCTCCAGTCAAAGTGAGCGGATTCACCGCATTCTCAACAGGTCCGGTGCCCGAAGTCTCAAGCGCTTCGACATTGATTTCTTCAAGGGTGATTGTGTCTTCGGCAAAAGCCGGGGCAGTGACCAATGCGACAACTGCGGTGTGTCCCATGACCCACGCAAGAGTGGAGCGTTTCATTCTTCTTGTCCTTCATGTGCAGCGTATCGCCTATTTCTGACAATTTAGGTCAATAATTATTCTGCTGCTTGAAGAAGCCGAATGTGTTTGGAAGAATCCGCCGGTTAACTTTATGTGAGTTGGGTTTTTTCGCGACGCCAGGCGGCCGGGGACACCCCGGTCTGGCCCTTGAAGGTGCGGCTCATATGCGACTGATCGGCAAAGCCGTTGTCGATGGCGATCTGTGCCAATGGCCGGGAGGGATTCTGGACAATGGCCTTCATCACCCGCGCGATCCGCAGGCTGGTCTGCCATTTGTGCGGGGTTGTGGTAGTGGTCTTGCGAAAGGCAGTGTTGAACCAGCCCTCGGACAGGCCGGCCACAGCGGCAAGATGGGCATTGGTCTGGTTCAGGTGCGGCGCGTCCTCGACTGCGGCAACCAGTTTGCGCATCTGCAACGGGGTCAGGCTGGCGGTTGGGCGGTCGGCCTCTGTTGCGTGAAACAGCGCCACCAACATGGCCGACAACAGCGCATCCAGATAGGCATCATCATGTTTGCCATTGGCGCACTCGGTAGCAATCATCCGGGCAAGCGCCAGCACTTCGGGGGTGTCTGTAAAAATCGCCCGGTTGATGTTCACGCGGCCCGCGAGTGGCCCCAGCCGCCTGAGCAATGTTTCGCGCCGGAAATGCAAATCCAGATGCGAGAGCTGCATCTCTTGGGTGATCTGCGACCAAAGTGGCATTCCAGCGGGGACATAAGCCACGCTGGAAACCGGGTGATCTTTGCCGTTTTCGGACCGGTAGGTGATGCCCTGCGGGTCGTTTGAAAGGATCACCACCAGACGCGGATCGGGTGACATATAATGACCGCAGGCGCCTTTTTGCGCCTCGACCTGCCAAAGGTCGGCAAAAACCCCATCCCAACCGCGAAAAACCAGTGGCGCGCTGAGATGAAATCCTTGGGTGAAGCAGGTCATGTTGGGGCGAAACATCACGCGGAGTTCTCCATGGTCTCAAGCGTTTTCGGTCTGAGATATTGCTGCAGGACCGCGGTGTGATCTTTTACGTGGACGCATGTTGGGCAATAAGTACCTTCGCTGCGCCGGCTGGTGTAGTAGCGGCAGCAGCCACCACGTTTGCGAAAGGTCTCTTTGATAGGTTTGGCGGTGGGGGATTGATCTGCGGGCAGTTCAATTTCGATGAACCCGAGCTTTTTGTTCCACAGTGGCGTGTTGTGGTCTTCCAGGATTTCTTCAGCCCGCTTGCGCGCAAGCTCAGGATCTCCCGCTGCTTTTCCAAGCTCAAGATAGCCAGCCGCAATACCATCTCCCACGATCCGCCACAGGGCGCCGGTTGACAGCTTGCCAATAGCAGTCAGTGCCCGGACAACAGGGGCAAAGATGCGCAGGAAAGTAGCGTTTACCTGCTTGGCACAGTCGATTTGCTCGATCATGAAACAGGGTGGAACAACAAAGCTGGTCTTGAGGTAGGGCAGGGACAGTCCGTTGTACCAGGTCTGCTCCAGTGTTGTGGTGAAGGCGATATTGTCCGCCGTGAAATGACGGGTCTGGTGGCCKGTGAGGTCAACCGCTGCCACCACGCGGGCAAGCTCGTAGGACAAGCGGTTCATCAGATATGCCGCGCGAGTTTTGCTATCCAGATCATCTTCGATTTTTGTCTCAAAAGACAGAGCTTGCTCACAGATGCAACTGTCCATCTCCAATGCCGACAGGCGCAGCAGGTGTTTGGGCAGGTTGGATGTTAACAGCCCAAACCCCGGCATCGCCTGGACATAGGCGGCTGGCCAGTTGGCGGCGGTAAACTGCGGAGAGTGAAGGGCCATAAGCGTTTACTCCAGGGCCCCTTCGATCATCGGGATGATGCGATCTATGGCATAGGGCAGGCTGAGCAGCGTTGAGTGGCTGAGCGCGCCGGTCAGTTCAGCATCCAGGAAAATTTCGCTGTTGCTCTGATAGGCCTGCATGAAAGGTCTGGTGACGATGCTTTTGATGCGCGAGAAATCTCCGTCGATCGAAATCCAAACCACTAGATCGCTGTCAATCGGGGACAGATCTTCGGGGGACAATGAGACCGCAAAATCATTGGTGCTGACAAGGTCCTCGATGCTTTGCGGTGTCCGAAAACCCATTTCGGACAGAACCTGCGGGCGAATATCCTTGCTGGTGTAGGCGCCAGGAATATCGCTCCAGAGGAAGGCCACCGAGGCGGTATTGCCCTGCCAGTTGGGGTGATCTCTGGCCACATTTTTCAGCCGAGCGCGGATGGCGGCGACCTGNTTKCYRGKCYTCCTYRSYCWTMYYGATSWCNNNTTGSCCSGYRRGKYSAGCGCGCTTGTCCCACGGCATGGAAAAATCGCCGACGCCCTTGGGCACCGCGACTACGGGGGCGATGAGGCTTAGTTTTTCATAGTCGTCTGCTGTGATGCCTGACCACAGTGCGAGGATGACATCCGGGTTGGTAGAGGCAATTTGCTCGTAATTCAGCGCGCCCCGCAAAATTTCTGGGGTACCGTCGAGCAATCCATCAGCCCAAGGCCAGACGGAACGTGGGTAATCGGCATACCAGTGGCGCACCGTTACCGGCTGCACACCAAGCGCCAACAGGTCATCTGCCCCCACATAGTCTACCGTTGCGATCCGGGACGGTTGCTTTGCGATCACGGATGATCCGAACTTATGTTCGATGGTCATTGGGTAGATTTCGGCCAGTGTCTTTGTCGCGGTTATAGTGGCGAGAAATACTGTCAAAAGGCAGGTAAGGGCGCGCATCCAGGGACTCGGGATTTTGTTGAATTCAGTAACTGAGTAATTTTGTCAGAAACCAATTGCAAGTAAAATAGTCAACTTTAACCGCGACGAAGGATTAGGGCCAAAAACACAGGCACACCAATCAGCGCGGTGATGAGGCCAGCAGGGATTTCCAGCGGTGCCACAACCAACCGTCCGGTAAGGTCGGCAGTTGCAACCATCAGCGCTCCGACAAGGGCGGTTAATAGCAGATGCAAACCGGCACTGCTTCGCGTCAGGCGACGGGCCAGATGGGGGGCGACCAAGCCGACAAATCCAACCGGACCGATGCTGGATACAGCCGTGGCGGCAAGTGCAANCGACAATGCGGTCAGCAGTAAATTCGTGCCGCGCACGTTTAGCCCAACGGCCGTCGCCATGTCGTCGCCAAGTCCCAATGCGGTGATCCGCCGACCAAGGGCAGGCAGCACCACGACCATTGCCGCCGTCGCCAAGGCAAGGATGGCGACATCCGTCCAATCAGAGGAATGGATACTGCCCGACAACCAAACCAAGGCTGACATGGAATCCTGAATACGCCCGTAGGTCAGCAAAGCCGAGGTGATGGCCGAAACCAAAGCTGCAATGCCGATGCCGGACAATATGAACCGCATGGCGTTGCCGCCAGTGGATTTTTGCGACAGGGTTTGGATCAGGGCGGCGACAACAGCGGCACCAACAAAAGCTGCAATCGGGCGGAGCGTTTGTGGCATCTCTGGCAAAAGAATGATCGAGATCACCACCGCCAGCGATGCCCCTTGGCTGACTCCCACCAGCGATGGATCGGCCAGCGGATTGCGTGTCATGGCTTGCAACAGCGCCCCCGAGCAGCCCAGAAGAGCACCAGCCATCAGGGCGCAGAGTGTGCGCGGCAGGCGAAATTCAAACACCACAGTGTGGGCCATCGCACTGGGGGCATGTCCTGTCATTGTGTTCAGAGTGTCGGTTAGTGACAGCGCGTAGGTTCCAGTCATGACGCTGGCAAAGGTCAGTGTGACGCATAATATCAGCAGCGCGCAGGCCAGTTGCACACCACGTCGTGGAAGCCGCAAGGCGACGGTCTGGTTTCGGGTGCGGAGTATCAGGTCGCTCATAGCCGTGCTCTGACCAGCCAGACAAATACCGGCCCGCCGATAATGGCCAGGATAATGCCTGTGGAAATCTCGGTTGGGGCAAGCAGAGTTCGGGCGGCGATATCGGCCACAACAAGAAGAAGCGCACCGAGCAGCGCCGATAGGGGCACCACGTAGCGATAGTCAGCCCCGATCAGCATCCGCGCCACATGTGGCACCACCAGCCCGACGAAGCCCAAGGGCCCAGCCACTGCAATTGCTGCCCCGGTCAATAGAACCACGGCTAGCAACCCCAGCAGTCGCAGTTTGGCGATATTGATGCCCAGACCCAATGCCGCGTCGTCGCCAATCGCCAGTGCGGTGATTTGTCGGGCCAGCATCAGGGATAATCCCGCGCCAAGGACTCCCCAAGGCAAAGCCCAGTAAAATTGGGTGAGGGTGCTACCGCTGAGCGTTCCGGTCAGCCAGATACGCAGGCTTTGAAAGGCGGTTTCGTTCAACAGGTTTGCGATCATCATCAGCGCCGCCAGGAATGCGGTGACTGCCGCGCCTGACAGGATCAGCGTCATCGGAGTCGCGCCACCAGGCGCGGCGCGAGAGATCCCCCAGACGATCACGCCACTGGCCAATGCGCCTGCTGCTGCAAAGGCGGGGATCCAGGTCGGCTCGGCAAGGCCCAGAACACCGATGCCAATGACAACAGCCAAAGCGCCGCCGTGCAGCAGCCCAAGGATGCCGGGATCGGCCAATGGGTTGCGGGTGACGCCCTGGACCACGGCACCGGCAAGACCCAAGGCGGCGCCTGCAAAAATAGCGATCAGCGCCCGGGGCAGGCGCAGGGCGCGCACGACTTGATGCTCGATCACCGATGGGTCGAATTCGGTAAAGGCGCGTAGAACTTCGGCAAAAGAAACCGGACGCGCGCCAACAGCCATATGTGTGACCACCGCCAGCAATAGCGCGGCGGCGGCGATACCGAATGGAACAGATTTTGCGAYYCKCATGTCAGGCGGCGTCTCGGGTGASTGGAATACAAACAGGCCGACCTGTTTCCGGGTCTGCTATAACCCGCGCGTTCAGGTCAAATACCGACTTGAGCAGCTCAGCCGTCATACACTCGATTGCCGTGCCATCTTTGACGATGCGGCCGTCCCTCATCATCACGATCCGGTCGGCAAAAGCTGCCGCAAGGTTCAACTCATGCAGCACAACAATCAGCGTGCGGCCCTGAGCCACGATTCGCGACAATAGGGTCATCACATCAATCTGGACTTTGAGATCGAGGTAGGTTGTCGGCTCGTCCAGCAGTATCAGGTCGGTGTCCTGTGCCAGCGTCATGGCGATCCAGCAGCGCTGGCGCTGACCACCTGATAGGGTGGACACCACCCGGTCGGCAAATTCAGTAACGGCGGTTGCCTGCATGGCGCGGTCCACGGCGGTTGCGTCGGCACTGGTCCATTGGCGCAACAGCGATTGGTGCGGAAAACGGCCCTGAGCCACCAGTTCGCGCACTGTCAGCGCATCCGGCGTGATCGGTGATTGCGGCAAAAGGGCCAGCGATTTGGCAACGTCCTTTGATGCTGTCTGGTGGATTGACGCGCCGCGCAGTTGCACGTCACCGGCCTGAGGCACCAAAACACGGGCCATGGTTTTGAGCAGGGTTGATTTTCCACAGCCATTGGGCCCGATCAGCGCGACAAACTCGCCACGCCCAACCGTAAGGTCGATGCCGTGCAGGACTTGTTTGCCATTATATCCCGAGAACAACCCGCGAGCCGCAAAGAATTCAGCACTGTCAGACTGGGCCATTATTCACCATTGATCTTGAGGTTTTTGTTTTGATGGCTGTTTTGGAGCCGAAGAAGGTGCAAATTCATGGGCTTTGCTATCTTGAGAAGTTAATCGGCAGGTTCACCGTGATTTTTTGGTCCGATAGCTTTTTCGGCGCGGTGGGAAAGCGACCAACCCGGGTCACGGCGCTAATGGCGGCTTGGTCAAAAGTTGCATTGCCCGATGATTTGGCAATTTTGTAGCTTAACAATCTACCATCCCGCGAGATTATTAGCCTGATAACCACGCTGGCATTGCCATTGGCGCCTGAGGGATAGCGTTTGCGCCGCTCTATCCGGGCGCGGATTTTGGCGCCCCAAACGTTCTTGAGCGCGGCTTTGCGCCCTGCGGAAAGAGTACTTGCCTGCGACGCGCCTGCTGCGCCGGCCTGGGCCCCGCCTCCGCTCCCTGCTGCACGTTGCTCAACGCGCCCGGCACTGGCCTGCTCTGCTTTCTGACCTGAATCAAGCTGTTTTCGCGGCTTTGGGCGTGGCACCGGTGTTGGCCGCGGATCAGATTTGGGCAGCGGCGCAGCTGTTGCGGTGTCCACCTCCAAAACGTCTTCGCTGGTCTGGTCCAGTTCTGGCGGGGTCATCAGCGGCGGGGCAGGTTGGGAGCGGGCCGGATTTGGTAGCAGTGGAGGCTGCGTTAGCAATGGTTGCGCCAAATTTGCGAGTTGCAGCGACTGGGGCACAGGTGGCTGAAGCTGCGCCGTCAGGTCATCGAGATCTGGCACATCCTCAGCGATGGGTTGGGTGATCGCCAGTTTTATTTCCGCACGCGGCGCCTGTGACAGCTCAATTTGCACCGAGGGCGGCGGTGGGGCCTCGGCAGGTGTGAGCGCCTCGGTTTCGACATTCACCTGTGTCTGGGCTAGCGGCGGGCGCTCCCAGCTCTCGACCATTTCGACAACGGTCTCGGTGGCGGCCTCAAGCGACAGGAATTCTTCTCCGCCAGCGCCGCTAGACTGGGCTCCGGATTTGGGGGACAGGCCAAACAGGCCGATTAAAATGATACAGGCCAAGCCGGTGAAGGCTGTGATTTCAAATGCGCGCTTCATTTGGAGTCCACGACCAATTCAACGCGGGAAAGCCCGGCATCCGAAAGTTTGCGCAGTATTTGCGCCAATTGGGTGGCCAAGATATCTGCATCCGCGCGCAGCTGAATGATGGTGGTATCTGAGACCTGTGCCGCAATGGATTTGATAGCGGCGTCGTTTTGTGAGCCGTCGAAATGGAGAAGGCCGTTCTTGTCTGCAAATAGTGTTGCTTGGGCTTCCGGCTCTACCTTTGACGCTGCTGTGGGCGGGGTGACCTCAAAGGGTTCAGGCTGGATCAGGCGCGACGTCATCAAGAAAAAAATCAACAATAGAAAGACGACATTGATCATTGGAACGATGGATTCAGTGCGCGGTCGGCGGGGTGGTTCGGTAAAATCCATATCCGTCACTCCACCAGAACAAGTGAGGTAAAGCCCGCGGAATTCAGTATTTCAGTCACATCGACAATGCGTTGCAATGTTGCCCCATCCCGACCGCGCAGGATAAGCGTGTCAGTTGGCGAAGACATCAGGGGAGCCAATGCGGCAGCCAGTTCGGTGACTGGTTGCCCGTTTAAATGTAAGGTTGTCGGAGTGACGGTGATCAATCGCGGAGGACCGCTGTATTCGCCGCCTTGGGATGCCAGCGGCAGTGGCAGGACAGTGGCCACGCCAAAGCGGGATGCCAGCATGAAAAACACCAGCAAAAGGAATACGACGTCGATCATCGGCGTTAGGCTTGGCTTGCGTCGTGGCCTGGCTGGCTGAGTGAAATCCATGGGTTACTCGGCTGCCATGCTCAGCGGATTGGGCTGCTGGGCGACAAAGATCCGGGTGCTGCTGTCCTCGACGTCACGGCGAATGCGACTGATGACCGATTCGAACCAGGTAAGCGCGGCCGAGGCAGGAATGGCCACTGCCATGCCTGCGGCAGTGGTCAGCAATGCTTCCCAGATACCTCCGGCCAGCAGGGCTGGATCGGCTTTGGATCCGGCCTCTTGCAAGGCCTGAAACGCTGCGATCATGCCCAGAACTGTTCCCAAAAGACCCAGCAACGGCGCAATGGTTGCAATCAGTTCCAGAGCACCCAAGCCGACATTGGCCTGGGCAAGTTGGAGTTTTGCCACTCGGGTGGTTTCTTCGCGTGCTCGGTTCTCAGGCATGTCCCGCACTGATTTCAAAGCAGCTTCCACGACTTTGGACCGGATGCCAATGCGACCATTTACGATGGAAAGGGCAGCCCCGGCATCGCCACGCTCAAAGGCATCCACGGCTTTCCCTGCCTTGCCTCGTGACCAGGCGCCAATAAGAGCCAGTCGCCAGATTTTCCACAGGATCAGGGCGAGTGTAATCACAGCCAAGCCAGCAATTGCCCAGATTGAGGGGCCGCCGTTTTCTAAAAATTTGTAGGAAGTATTCCAGGCGTCTTCAGCCTTTTCCATCAGGTCCACCTGAAGGTTTTCGGGTGCAATAGTGTTCGTTGCCGTCACGGTTGTGACATCAACTGGCGCTACATCTGCTTGGGTATGCTGACCGCTGGTAGGAGCTACGGTGTGCACAGAGGGAGCGCTGGTGTTGAGGATGGCGGGCAGAGCGCTGTCATCGGTTTGCATCGGTCTATCGGCAACGGCCGGCTTTGCCAGATCAACTGGTACGGTTGACGCTACTGGTGAAACCGGAACATGCTGGCTGGCTGACCCAATTTGAGGAACCATAAGGTCTGGTGCTGTAAGAGTTTCGACCGCTGGGGCTGGCAGAGACGGGGCTGCGCTGTCCTGAGCGGAAACGTATGTCGTGGCAAGGAACAGTACGGCGACGGTTGCCGGTGCGCGCAAAATCATGATTTGCTCCGATTAGCTGCGATATAGAATCTCGAAGAGTCGGCGCGCCCCTGGGTGCAAGTGCTGCCTGTCATTTTCTTGCTGGACGTTTGGTCGGAAAATCCCGGCCACAGGGGTCTGGCTGCGTCGCGTGGGTACACGCTTAGGCTGCGGCGTATATTTGTATAGTATTTTTGTCAAGATAAGGTTGGGGCTGAAGGGTATTTTGCAACTACAGACGGTGCCTAGGTAATACTGACCTGTGACGGGGATAATCCAAAGGCACGCTGGAAAGCAGACGAGAAATTGGTGGGGTTGCTATAGCCTGCTGCCAAAGCTGCCTGCCCAACCGAGACACCGCCTTTTCTTAGGCTTGCCATCGCATAATCCAACAATATTTGCCGCTGGTGTTCAATGACAGTTAGCCCAAAAGTCGCCCTGTAGGCCCGCTGGAGCGAGCTTACAGAATATCCCGTGGCAGCGGCAATTTCGCCTAGGCTTGGCCGCCTCTCAGCGGTTTGTTCCACATAGGCACGTGCCACGGATATGCGCTGTTGCGGCCGTGACCCTTGCAAACGTTCCAGGTTTTCGATCAGTGAATCCATGGCTTCGACTGCAAAACGAGCCGTAGCCATCCGTTTTCGAAGCGGGGAGGCAGATTGATCCTGCATCAAGGTCTTGGCGGCCCGACTGGCTGAAGTCCCTGGGTTCCAAGCTAAGACCTGCGTGTGGCTGTCAAAAAAGCCACCACTTTCGGCCCGCCAAGCGGCATCAAAAAACGACAAMGGCGTGTGGACCTGAACTTTCTCCAATGTATCAGCCTGGCGCGACCGCCGTGCTACTGCAACTGGTGTCTGGTTGGTCCAGGCCAAAGCGATTGGTGTGTCTTCGACCTCAAAACAATAGGGTGTGGTATCCAGAGAAAACTCCATTTTGCCCTCTAGGATGACTGTCACAAGGACCCCATCACGGGCCGTGAAACTGGTTTCGAACTCAACTTCAGGCTCAATCCGGCTTTGATGAACGGTTTGACCTTCGCCTAACTCATTGATTCCAAACTGCCCCGAGAAACACGGCAAATGAGGCGGGCGACCAACTGTCAGCCGGTGTTGCGAGACATAAGGTGCAGAGTATTTCCGCAAAGACTCAAACCCCAACCGGCCTGATAAAATCTCCTGTTGCGCATTTTGCATCGGATTTTGACGTTCCTGCATAGATCCCAGCCTTCTCAATTTGGCTGGACATTAGTATTCCGACTGAAATAGTCAAGTTTGGAAAAGGTGGTCTCCATGCCAATGCGATCAGTTCGGTCAGCTCTGTTGTCCTCAGTTATTCTTATCGTGGTGCCGCATTTGGCGGCAGCGCAGGAGGACGAGGTTTTGCAACTTGCGCCCATTCTGGTTGAGGGATCAGACGGGGTGGCCACCGAGGGAACGGGGTCTTATGCAACCGAGCGTGCAACTGTTGGCGGGCGCCAGCCTGTTGATATCCGCGACGTTCCGCAATCAATTACCGTGATCACTTCCGAACGGTTAAAAGATGCAAACGCACACAGCCTGGAAGAGGCGGCCTATACCATTCCCAACCTTAGTACGGCACAGGGAGACGTCTACACCGGGTCGTTGTATTCTCGTGGATCCGAGGTTTTCACCTATAACGTGGATGGCGCACCGCGCAACTTCCTAAGTCTTTATGGCACCGCTCCGGACCTGGTGTTCTTTGACAGGATAGAAGTCTTGTCTGGCCCATCCGGCGTCTATCAGGGCACGGGTGAGCCGGTCGGTACGCTGAACCTGGTCCGCAAACGCCCGCTCAGCTTTCCGCAAGGAACGGTAAGTGCCTCGGGCGGGTCGTTCAACGCAAGGCGGGGTGAGTTCGACTATTCCACACCGCTGAACGAAAGCGGCACGGTGCGCGGTCGCATTATCGCCTATACAGACCGCAAGGATTCCTTTGTCGACTATGTGAACAACAACCGGGACGGCATCTATGGCACCGTCGAAGTTGACCTGTCGGATCGCACAACCTTGTCGTTTGGGGTCATAGCCGAGAGCCAGCAGGCGCTTCGGTTCTCGGGCCTGCCGACCTATACGGATGGCACCTTGCTGGATGTTCCAATCGAGACCTTTATTGGTGCGGATTGGAACAGCTTTGATCGCGATAGCAACGAGATTTTTGCCGAGGTTGAGCATGAGTTCGACTATGGTGGCATTCTGAAATTCAGTAATCGGCGTTACAACAGCGACGTCAAAATCCGCAGTGTTTTGCCAACGACGGCAGTGGATCTTGTCACCGGTGATTTTGACCTGATGGTCTTTGCCCGCGACTATGAAGAACAGGCTGATTTTCTGGATTTGAACCTGACATCACCATTTGAGGCGTTGGGAACCAGTGGTATTGTCACCGTCGGTGCGGATTATCGCGGCACCAACCAGATCATGAAGCAGAACTTTGATTTCTCGCCGGGCACCCACAACATCAACACGTTCGACCCCACATCGATCACCGAGCCAACAATTACCTTCCCCGGGGTTGGGCCTGGGTTCAGACTGAACACGGAAACCGACACGACGGAGTATGGTCTTTACGCCCAAGGACGGGTGGACCTAGGCCTGGCGACCAAACTGTCGGCAGGGGTGCGCTATGTTTCTTATGACAGCAAGGCGGTGGATACCGGACGTAACAGTGTTCGGTCGGACATTCAGGAGCAGCGGTTTGTCGGCAACATTGGTCTGACATACGACATCAACGATCGTCTGACTGCCTATGGTGGATATTCGGATATCTTCCAGCCGCAAGTGGAGCAACGTGCCGATGGATCGCAATTGAACCCGGTTGTTGGTCAGCAGTTTGAGATCGGTTTGAAGGGCAGCTTCAACGGCGGCCGTTTGACCACTCAGGTTGCGGCCTTCCTGATCGAGAGTAGCAATCGTGCCGTCGACGACCCACTCAATCCCGGGTCCTTTGTTGATAGCGGCGAGGCAACGTCCAAGGGATTTGAAGCCATGCTTCAGGGTGAAATTGCGCCCAACTGGATGATTTCGGGCGGCTACACCTATGTGGATACCGATCTTCCGGACAATCCCGTTTCGCCGCATAGCCTGACCCTTTGGGGCAAGTACACCCTGCCGGAAAACCAGAAACTGGCCGGTCTGGAACTGGGGCTGGGTGTCAGGGCCGCGAGTTCATTCAGTGCAGTTTCGGACGGCGTGACAATTTCTGCTCCGGGGTATGGCGTAGTGGATGCCATGGTCAGCTACCCCATCGCCAAGAACGTATCCGCACAGCTGTCGGTCGAAAATATCGTGGATCGTAAATACTATACGCGGGTGAATCACACCACACGTGGTGGCTTTTACGGAACGCCGCGTCGCCTGACCTTTACCGTTGCCGCCAGTTTCTAAGATGGTTACGGACCTTATCCAGCAAATACCCAAGCCAGAGAAAGGCCAAAATATGCTAACCGCAACAAGTTCCTTTGAGACAGATAAAGCCAGCGGATATCTGCAGCAAATGTGCAAGCATTTTGGTCACAAGGTCGAGGTGAGTTTTGACGAGACCAAAGGGCAGGTCACCTTTTCCATAGGCGTAGCCGAGTTTACCGCGCAACAGGGCCGCTTGGTTTTTGAAGTGCGCGCTGAGACCGCAGAAATGCTGGAGCAAGCCAAGGGCACGATCGAGAGCCACATTGTCCGATTTGCATTTCGGGAGAAACTGCTGGGCTTGGACTGGTCCAAATAAGGCCATAGCCAATCCAATTTGGCTGTGGCAAAGTACAAAAGCCAGTCACAWKCMKWKSMMYCWCGMCARYWARYASKYMKRMWTCWKMMTRSWKACSKWKGMSYRMWKWWGSYWYTGSSRCWRWKCCSRYWGGCCTKTCTGGCCGCGCCTGTTTTTGCAGACACACTTACAGTTGACACTGCCCGTGGTCTGACAGAAGTGCCGCGATCACCTGAAATTGTCACCGCCTTTGACGTCGCAGTGGTCGATACCCTGGATGCGCTTGGCGTCAAAGTGGCTGGCACGATGGGATCGCTTTATGTGGATTACCTGGATCACGTGACAGCCGAGGCTGCCGATCTCGGAACCTTTTTTGAACCGGATGTCGAAGCGCTGCATGCGATGTCGCCTGATTTGATTATTGTCGGCACCCGCAGCTCAGATCAGGTTGAGAGCCTGTCCAAAATTGCCCCAGTGATTGATATGACCACCGGCGGCGATGTAATTGGCGACGCAATGGCGCGGTTGCGGGCCTTTGGTGAGATATTTGACCTGCAACAACAGGCCGCAGGTCTTGAGGCTGCATTTGAGGCAAAACTGGGCAAGGCAAAATCCATTGTGGAGGGTAGGGGCACGGCGCTGATCATTATGACTAATGGCCCGAAAATTTCGGCCTATGGGGCTGGAGGCCGCTTTGGCTGGCTGCATCACGCAGTGGGGTTGCCGCAAGCTGCTCCGGAAATAGGGGCCTCAACCCATGGCGAAAGCATTTCGTTTGAATTCATCAAAAAGGCCAATCCGGACTGGTTGATCGTGGTGGACCGTTTGGCGGCAATTGGCCGCCCCGGAGAAGGTGCCAAGGCGACTTTGGACAATGCATTGGTTCAAGGCACAAAGGCGTGGGAATCCGGGCAGGTCATCTATGTGAATGCCGCCGATATCTACATTGCCGGCGGTGGAATTCAGTCATTGAACCGCACTCTGGGCACTCTCATCGCCGCATTCGAAGCGTCCTGACCGTCTATGCGACCGATGTTCTTGTCTCTACTGGCGCTGGCTTTGCTGGCACTGGTCTCAATGTTTGCAGGGGTTATCAGCCTGCTGACCGGGGAGGTCGGAGTGGCCGAGGCCTGGGATTTGTTCCGGGACAGTCGCTGGCCCCGGACGGCTGCGGTCATTTTGACTGGCGCCTCACTGGCTGTTGCTGGACAGATTATGCAACTGATCGCGCGCAACCGGTTTGTTGAACCGATGACGGCGGGCACAGGGCAAAGCGCGGCRCTGGGTGTGCTTCTGGTGGCTGTGTTTCTGCCGGGGGCSGGGATYGGCGAAAAGATGCTTYTGGCCTCAACCGCAGCCTTGGCCGGAAGYCTGGGTTTCTTTGCCATTGTCCGACGTTTGCCMCCCATGCARCCGCTGTTGGTACCGCTGGTTGGGCTGGTCTATGGCGGCGTGATTGGCGCTGGTGTGACCTACGCTGCCTATCAGGCTGACATGCTGCAATACCTTGATATCTGGATGAACGGAGAGTTTTCCGGCACCATGCGTGGCCGCTATGAACTGCTGTGGATTGCCGGTCTGGCTGCTGCTGCAAGCTATTTGATTGCCGATCAGCTCTCTATTCTTGGGCTGGGTGAGGACGTTAGCCTTAACCTAGGTCTGAAGTATCATCATGTGGTTATGGCGGGATTGGTGGTGATTTCGGTGGTGACCGGGCTCACCGTTGTCACCGTTGGCATGATCCCGTTTGTGGGCCTAGTCGTTCCCAATATTGTCAGTCGAATTTCCGGCGATAATCTGCGGCGAAGCCTGCCGATTACCGCCATATCAGGCGCGGTTTTGGTGCTGGTGGCCGATCTGCTGGGGCGATTGATCATTCATCCCTTTGAAGTGCCGGTTGGCACAATCTTAGGTGTCGTTGGGGCGGTTATCTTTCTTTGGCTGATGTATGGCAAAGGACGTTGGGTTGCATAACCGACTATTTATCTTGGCGGCTGTCTTGGCTGGTCTTTGCTTGGCCTACCTGACGCTTGGTGCCCACGGGGATTGGGGATTTATCCTGATGTTCCGGGGCCAGAAACTGGTTGCTTTGCTAGTTGTCTCGGCCGCTATTTCGGTGTCGACAATCATGTTTCAGACCATAACCGGGAACCGCATTCTCACCCCCTCGATCATGGGGTTTGATGCGCTTTTTCTGCTGCTGGTCAGCGTGCTGGTCTTTGTCCTGGGCGGGCAGGGGTTCAACATGCTTGACCCCCGATTGATGATGGCACTGACGGTCGGGCTGTTGTGCATCGCTTCGGTCCTGTTGTTCGGCACCCTTTTGCGTACCAGCGAAAGTGACGTGATGCGGATGATCCTGGCCGGAGTGGTTCTGGCGGTCATGTTTCGGTCGTTGACGGCCTTTGTGCAGCGGATGATTGACCCAAATGAGTATGCGGTTGTTCAAGCCTCGTCTTACGCACGGYWWTCCMWMGSNGATNCASWYCNGAYYSSKATCSCYKGYRWRNCYGYSTMGKCWRRCRYWNNGGCCGCGACATGGAAAATGCGCAGCCGTTTGGATGTGTTGGCGCTTGGAAAAGTGGCCGCCACCTCTCTGGGTGAAGATCACTTGCGTGGGCAACGCATAGCTCTGCTGCTCATTTCTGTTTTGGTTTCAGTTTCCACTGCGTTGGTTGGACCGGTCGCATTTTTTGGTCTGCTGGTGGCCAGCCTCACCTACCTCGTCCTGCCAACACACAGACATGCCGTGTTGCTGCCCGGCGCCGCACTTGTCGCTGGGATTGTTCTGATTGGCGGGCAGCTTTTGATGGAACGAGTGATGCATCTTACGACTCCGCTGAGTGTGGTTGTGGAGTTTGCCGGCGGGCTGGTTTTTCTGTTTCTGCTGCTCAGGAGTTTTAAGTGAGATGATCGATATTTCTGGCTTGTCTCACGATATTGGCGGCTCACCCGTGCTTCGAGACGTGACCCTGCAGCTGCAAAAAGGCGGAGTGGTTGCTCTTGTGGGCCCCAATGGAGCAGGAAAATCCACCCTGCTGTCCCTGATCGCGCGCCTGTTGCCAGTGCAGCAGGGGCACATCTTGGTCGGTGGTCAAAAAGTTGGTGACTGTGATACTGGTGAGCTGGCCAAAATCCTGGCAATCCTGCCGCAAGAGGTACATGCGGCCAGTCGGTTGTCGGTGCGGGACCTGGTTGGATTTGGTCGCTACCCCTATCATCGTGGGCGCCCGTCCAACCGTGACCAAGAGCTGACCGAGGATGCCTTGGCCCAATTTGACCTATCCGACCTAGCGGACCGGCAATTGGACACATTGTCGGGCGGGCAACGGCAGCGAGCCTTTGTTGCGATGGCTTACGCGCAGGATACCGAGTTCCTGTTGCTGGATGAGCCGCTGAACAATCTGGATCTGGCGGCATCGCGGGCGCTGATGGCGCGTCTGCGCGACCTTGCCGACAAAAAGGGGCGTACCATTGTCATAGTGCTGCACGATATCAATTTTGCCGCCGCCTATGCTGATAGGGTCATCGCGTTAAAATCAGGGCAGATTGTGGCAGATGGAACACCAAAAGAGATCGTGACGGAATCGATGCTGAAAGAGGTGTTTGGAACGCCTGCCCAAGTGCACATCATTGATGGCCGACCCGTTGTCTTGGTGTAGCGTTCTCGCTTCAACTTAAACCTGATTTTTGTTGCTTCACTGTCACAGTGGCTGGTATCGGGCATTAGATTGACGCATTATCAATGACATGCACTTGCATGTATAGTGGCTATTTTCTACACCAATCTAAATAATTGCCCCGCCAGCCTCGGTAAACCGCGCCAGCCCAGCATCCACTTATAGACTTTGGGGATACCAATGGCTGCTCATACAAATGTGCTGCGGGCCCGCCTTCTGTGCGGGACTGCTCTTATTATATTGTCGTCTGTGCCAGCGCTTGCGCAGGACAATGAAACTGATGTTATCTCGCTTGATCCGATTGAGGTCCGCAAACAGGATCCACGCGGCGATGCTGCTGATCGGGCAACGGCTGTCTATGTCGCAGACGCCGAGCTGGAACGCGCGCGTATGGGCGACGTGAAGGATCTATTCGCAGGTATTGCATCGGTTTCTGTTGGTGGCGCCATTCCAATTGCGCAGAAGATATTCGTCAACGGCGTCGACATGCTGAACCTGACAATTTCTTTGGATGGGGCGCTGCAAAACAACCGGGCGTTTCACCACGTCAGTGCCAATGCTTTTGATCCCGGCGTGTTGAAATTTGTTCGTGTCGATCCAGGTGTTGCGGCTGCTGATACAGGCCCCAACGCAGTTGCCGGCGCCGTGATCATGGAAACGGTCGATGCCGAGGATATTCTCGCAGACGGTGACAGTTTTGGCGGCAATGTAAGGCTCAGCTACGGCGACAACGGGCAAACCTTTGGGCGTTCCATGACGCTGGCAGGACGTTCGCAGGGCTTTGAGATCCTAGCCTATGTCAAGTCGGCCACCGGCGAAGATTATACTGACGGCAGCGGTARTGTGGTTGAGGGAACTGCCGCCGATATGCAGAGCACATTGCTGAAATTTGCCTACGAGTCAGATCAAGGCCACCGGGTCGAGCTGTCGGGTCAGCAGATCACAGATGATGCGTTGCGTCCGTACCGGGCTAATATCGGTGAAATCATTGGCGGCAGGCCGGTGCCAAAAACCCGTGTTTATGACACCCGTCGCAAAAGTTTCTCGTTGCRRWAYGNMWWYACCMAANNVSBSRNNGSATGTGGGATCCCGAGGCGGTTCTGGGGTATTCGCAAAGTGATATCCGGGTTCCGGATCCTTACCAAAGCGCGGGCCTGTCCAGCACGTTTTCTGCCAAGGTTCAGAACACGTTCCATCTGTCAGGCACAAATACAATCGTCGCTGGTCTGGATTACTATGATCGCTCCTCTGAATACACCGACCCAAGTGATGGCTTCCTGGACGAGGCCTCGGACAACATTGGCGTTTTTGCACAGGCGCGATTTGAACTCGGTGACCGGTGGAAACTGTCCGCCGGTTTGCGCTATGATTGGCAGGACTTCACTGGTGTGGGCGGATACAAGGACAGTGTATCTGGCGCCAGCGGCAATGCTTCTGCCACTTTTCATGTAAGTGATGACTTCTCGTTGCGCGCCGGCTATTCCAATGTCTTTGGCGGCTTGCAGCTTGAGGATAATTATGAGTTCTGGCGTCGCTGGACTTATAGCGGGCTGCGTCCTTCGCGGGCGGAAAACTATAATCTCGGGTTTGACTGGGTGCGGAGTAATTTCACCTTGGGTGGCGAGGTGTTTCTGACCCAAATCGACGATGTTCGCGGCGGCGGCGGCAACTATAACTTTGAAAGTCAGGGCTTCAACCTGGGTGCCACTTACGGCTGGGATGCTGGGTTTGTGCGTCTGACCTATTCCAACAGTGAAATCGAAGTGGATGGCAACCCGTCTGGCAGTTATGAGGCGCTCGACCTTGGTGCCCCAATCGGCCAGATGATTGCGCTGCAAGTTCAGCATAGCCTGCCACAGTATAACCTTCTGGTTGGCGGTAGCTTGGACATGGCGCTGGATTACGACGCCACCGCCACCACTTCSGATCAGGGKCTWAARGGCTATGAGGTGGTYAACCTSTTTGCCGAGTACACGCCGCCAGCCTGGCAGGGTGTGACTATACGCGCTTCGGTTCAGAACCTGTTTGACGAAGACTATGCCGATCGCGCGACCTACGGCGCCGATTACACCTCTATCGTTCCCCTGAAAGAGCCGGGCCGCATCTTTGTGATCGAGGCGGTTGCACGGTTCTAATATACACAAAAGCCCTGAAACCTGATCCCTCAACAGGGTTCAGGGCAAAAGCTTTATCATCAATTGCGCCATGGCATAGGCTTCGTCGGTTGTGAGCAGCGCACCAATTTCTTGCTGAATGGCCTGGTCGTACAGCGGCCAGACGCGGCTGTGCATGCCCTGTCCCTTTTTGGTCAGGAACAGTATCTGCTTGCGGCGGCCATCAGAGATGACTTCGCGGCGCAGAAATCCTGCTTGTTCCAACCGTCCGACATGACGAGACARTGCATATTGAGGCACAAAMAGCTKATCYTCCAACGCGCCCATYGGCTGACCAYCCGCRCCGGCCTGTTCAATTTTRAGCAGWATYTCATACCAGATTGGATCRCTGATCCCCTCATCCCGCAAAGCYTTGACCATGATCGGGTGAAAYTTSCGGTGAATRCGCATGATATTGAACCARACSCGACCATAAGCGATGCTTGGGGTCTCATTGCCAAATGGGTGTTGGGCATTGGTCAAAGGATCTTTGGCTTGCACGTTCTAAACCTGTCTAGCTGGCTGAAATGCCAATATTAGTTTCTGGGCGACGGGGTGGTTTGATAGAAATTACAATTTATTATGCCTGAGAGAGTTCTGTGGTGCAATTGGTGAGCCATCCTTAGGCCCTCTGTCCCTCTGCCCCAGATGCAGGGTGACGATCCCCGCTAGCTAACAATGCTAGCGGCTCAGTCTCACTTTGTTATCCTCCCTCGTGGTCGTCCAGCAAGTAGGTTGCTATGGCCACCCGGTCCGGTTTGGTCAGATAACTGGTCCCGTTAAGAACCACTTCGCCCATGCTGCCGCCAAAGGCATCGCCGTCTGGCATGACGCCCGACCGCAGGGCATAGGCAAGGTTGTCGATGGTCCAGCCGCGCGCTTGCAGCGTTTCCACATCAATCGCCGGGGATTTGTCACCGCCGGGCAGACCATCACTTCCCTGGAAGTGCTCACTATCCGAATTGCGGGCGCCAAGCGGATTGCGGCCAGTGTGGCAGGCGGCACAATGGGCTGCACCCTCGGCCAGCTCCCGGCCTCGGTTCCAGGCGTCGCTTTTGCCGGCAACCGGTTCGGTGCGTGGCGGTTCCAGGAACGCAGCCCGCCACAGTTTCAATCCCCAGCGCTGATCAAAGGGAAAGGCCATTTCCTGTTGGCGCGAGGGGGTGGTGACCGCGGGCACCGTCTGGAAGGCGGCCCAGAGATCGGCAATGTCCTGATCGCTGAAACTGCCATAAAACGGATAGGTAAAGGCCGGATAATAAGCCTCGCCCTCGGGCGAGACACCCTGGCGGACAGCCCTGGCAAAATCCCGGATCGACCAACTGCCAATGCCATGTGTCGCATCGGTGGTCAGGTTGGGCGTATAGAGAGTGCCAAAGGGGGTCTCCAACGCGACGCCACCGGCCAATGGGGCGCCGCCGCTGGCGGAATTGGTATGGCAGGCGATGCAGCCACCGGCTCGGGCCAGATAGGCGCCACGGTTGACGTCGCCGATCAGATCAAACGGCTGTGGCTCCCGGCSRAKWSGNYWGGCMAMCNAYGGCWGMCNGAYSTGSRGNSGYSGAWAYSMYGGMWGSCRKSSSYWSAMSCRAGACACGCCTCATTCTGAGCGGAACTTGCTGTGGCAGGCCGAACAGGTCTGCGCCAGTTTTACAAAAACACTGTCTGGGGACATTACCGCAAGCTGTTGAACAGTGAGCGCGCTCGACGCGGGGCCGTTGCCCATCATGCCTGACCCAGCCATCATGCTGGATCCGCCCATCATGCTGGAAGGCCGGTTGGTGGTGCCCGCGTCCAGGTCATTCCCCGCCGCCAGTGCCAGGCCTTGGGAGTAGGTTGTCAGTTGCGCGGCAAGGTCCGTAAAGCCGCTCCAGTCGTTCCAGATGTCCGATTTTGCTTCTGACGGCTTGCCACCGCTGCCTTGTGGGAACAGCCCCGCCAGCGTTTGACCCGCGTGTTGTTCGATTGTTGCGGCGGCACTGCGCACCGTATCGGCATCATAGGTCGTTTTGCCCCGCATCATTGGTGCCAGCAGTTTCATGCTGGATTTCATTGCGCCCATGCCGTCCATGCGCTGTTTGACGATGCCTGTGGCGCCGCCATGAGCCAGCGCGCTGACAGCTATCAGGGACGCCAAAGTGGCGCCTGTTATTAGTTTAGTCGGTATCATGTTCTTGTCCTGTATGTATATTCTGCTGCGCCAGACTGGCGCGGAGATCAGTTCAGGACATCAAACGGGGAGGCGGTGGATCAAATGATGACAGCCCAAATACCCGGATAAAAACCACCGAGCCATGTTGGGGATGAGCCTTGGGAATTAGCACAGGTACCGGAGACGAGGTAATGGCCATCGTCAATCCATGGCAGTAGGCCCCACTGTGGCAATGATTGGTGTGACCGTCCTCGACAGGACCGGCGGTGGCTTGGTCCGTTAAGGGCTGAAGGGATATATCAGACTGAGAAACGGTATCCGCCCCATGGGCATGGGCTGAGCTAGGCGCAAAGAAATCCCCAACGAGGAGCAGGCTCATCGCGAGTATCCAAAATYCCATGCCTKTRCTGCGGCGGTCGTTCACTGCTCAGTGTATCCCATTTGCTTTTTGCAATTCTCGGATATAGGCAATTATGCCCTTTGTGTCTGCAGTGGTCAAACCGGTCACTGGCGGCATGTTGCCGAAGGGCCAATGGTGTGAATTCACCCCGTTTTGCGCGGCACGTAAAAAGGCCGCGTCACCATGGTGGCTGGGCTCGTAGATTTTATGCACCAGTGGCGGCGCCACACCCTGTTGACCAACTGCATTGATACCGTGACAGGCCGCGCATTTGGCCTCAAATGCGGTTTTGCCAATCTGTGCCACAGTGCTCAGCTGTTCTGGCAGAGTGACGGCAACGATCGCCGAGCCAGTTTCTGACGCATTTGTATTCGGGTCTTGAGGATTGGGGCGTAAGAAATAGACGGCAGCGCCGAGGAGTGCGGCCAAGACCAGACCGGTAGTGAATTTGTTCATCTGCTTTTTCCTGTGACCGCAAACCTCTTGAAGGCGTAGATGGGGTTTCCACCCGCTGGAAGGTCAAGAGCTATTCACAGAAAGTCATTCGCACCTGTCAAAGGTGTTGATCTGCACCTATTCTACCGATGCCGGGGTTTTTCCGGGTGCAGTCCGATAAATCAAGGCGGCCGTGGTTTGTGCCGCATGGGTATTGGCCTGCGCTTGCAAAGCATCATGATGTGGTGATTTCCGGCACACCGGATCGGTGGCGGAAGCGTCGCCGACAATGGCCATCGCCTGACAGCGGCAGCCGCCAAAATCAACGGTTTTGCGGTCGCAGCTTTTGCAGGGGTCAGCCATCCATTCTGTACCGCGATAGGCATTGAACGCCGAGTTTTTGTACCAGATGTCTGCCAGCGGGAGGTCCTGCACCCGGTCAAAGGTCAGATGCGGAATGGTTTGTGCGGCATGACAGGGCAGAACCTGCCCATCTGGCGTGACGTTGAGCCCGGTGCTGCCCCAGCCGCCCATACAACGTTTGGGGAAATTGCTGTGGTAATCGGCAGGTACGTAATCAATCACTAGCCGCCCTTTGAGCCGCAAACGGGCCTCGGTCACAATGCGGGTGGTTTCCTTGGCCTGYTCYWGCGTTGGCATMAGGGCRTCGCGGTTTTTCAASGCCCAGCCGTGAAAYTGYACYGTGGCMACCTCAATCCGRCGCGCGCCCATGGTTTCGGCCATCTTCARCATRTCWGGCAATTGATGMAGGTTGCTSCGGTGCAGCACCGCATTCAGTGTCAGCGGGAATCCGATCTTGGCAATCCAGTCTGCCACCATCATTTTGCGGTCATAGCCACCACGGTAGCCGCCAATTTTGTCGGCCATTGCCGCGTCGGTCCCTTGCAGGGACAGCTGAATGTGATCCAACCCAACGGCGTCGAGATCCCGCAGGCGTTTTTCGCTCAACCCTATGCCAGAGGTGATCAGGTTGGTATAAAGTCCCGCTTTTTGTGCTGCAGCGACTAAGTCGGTCAGATCTCGGCGCGAGGCCGGCTCGCCACCCGAGAGATGCAGTTGCAGAACCCCCAAATCGGCGGCCTCTTGAAACACCCGTGCCCAGGTTTCGGTCGACAGTTCGGCCTCCTGACGGGCCATCTCGATCGGATTAGAGCAATAGGGGCAAGACAGCGGGCATCGATGTGTCAGTTCCGCCAGCATGGCAATTGGCGGCGGGGCGGTATTGGCAGTTGTCATGGGGACACATCCAGAAATCTGCGGGCGCGCAGGGCGCCCAGAAACCCGGTGCAATCTTTGGTGATCTGATCGACCGGGGCATTAAATTTCTCTGCCAATTTCTGGGTGATTTCTCCGAAACTGCGCTTGCCGTCCACTTCGGACAGGATGGCATGGCCCACCGCGTCCAGTGTGACCGCGCGTTCCGGAGCCAGCAGCACCCAGATTTCACGGATCCGGTCGTAATGCAGGCGAACACCGCGGGGCAGGGCGGGGATCTCTTCGGTTTCCATCACGATGCCCTTTGCAATAGCAGGCCCTGACCCGGAACCCAGGCACCGGGCGGAATGCGAGCCGGTTCGACGTAGGCCCCCCATAGCGCGTCCAGTTGTGACCACAAAACGTCGGTTTTGAAGATCAGCGCGGCGGCAGCGGCATCCTGCTTTTCGGCGGTGTCGGCGTGATCCAGCACCCAGCCGAGACCAAACGCCACATCCTTTGGGGCTTCGGTCAGCCGTTTGCGGAAATAAGACAGAGCACTGTCATCGGCAAAATCATAGTTTTTCAACAACCCTTTAATCCGGTCCGCGTGAATTTTGGGCGCGAAGAGTTCGGTGAGCGAAGAGGCCACAGCCTCCAGCAAGGTTTTTTCGCGGACATAACGCACATAGGCGTCAACGGCAAAGATTGTGCCCGGCAATATACCCTGACGGGAGGCCACATAATCGGGATCCAGTCCAACTGCCTCGGCCAGTCGCAGCCAACGGCTAATCCCACCTTCGTTCTCGTCTGTGCCGTCGTGATCCTCGATCCGCGAGCGCCAGGCGCGGCGCAGAGCTGGATCTTCGACCCGTGACATAAAGGCGGCGTCCTTCATCGGGATGGAGTGTTGGTAATAATAGCGGTTGATGACCCAGGCCCGCACTTGATCAGGGGAGCAGCCGCCGCCATGCAGCAGGTCATGGAACGGATGCAGATCGTGATAGCGTTCGGCACCGATCTGGCGCAGTCGGGCCTCAAACTCTTCGCGGGATTGGGTCACAGCACTATCTCCATTCCATCTTGTCCGATGATCCAGCCGGCGGCTTCTGCTTCGGTTTTCTCAGAAGAGTTCGGGCGTAGAACCGGATTAGTATTGTTCATGTGGACAAAGATTTTTTGGCCAATGTTCAGGTTAGAAAAAGCGGCCAATGTCCCGTCTGGCCCGCTCATCGACATGTGGCCCATGCGTTTGCCGGTTTTCTGGCCCAGTCCTGCCCGCACCATTTCGTCGTCGCGCCAAAGGGTGCCGTCAAAGAACACAGCATCTGCACCGTGCAGCCGGGTCCGCAACTCGTCATTCAGCACCGCGCAGCCAGGGATGTAATAAGCGGTTGTCTCGCCAGCGGTCAGCTGAACCCCCACGGTTTGGTCGCCGATCAGGTCGGTCTGCACCTCGTCGCCTTCCAGATACAGCGGCACTTTGCCAGGCACAGGAAACAGCGTCGCCGAGAGACCGGGGGCAAGGTCAAAGCTTTGCCCGGTGGCGATGGTTTGACGGTCAACAACAGACGCGTTCAGCGCGTCAAAGATTGTGTTGTTGGACAATACGTCGTGAATAGCGCCGGTGGCAAATAGCGAAAAGGGCTGCATTTCCCGCAGAGTAAGGAGGCCCGCAACGTGGTCGATATCACCGTTAGTCACCAACACAGAGCATAATGGCAATGTCCGCAGGTTTGAGGGATGCAGGCAAGCTGTCTGTGCAAGTTGTTGTCGGATATCAGGAGAAGCGTTTAATATCGCCCAGTCATTCCCATTGGCAGAAACCGCTAGGGAGGATTGCGTTTGCGATGGGATTTTTCCATTGCGGGCCAGATTGCAATTTTCACAGCCACAATTCCATTGTGGCAGGCCACCACCGGCAGCTGCCCCAAGAATATGCGCGCGAAGGGTCATGATAGTCTCCGCGCGCTATATATCAGAACAGTACGCCGTCGTCGTCGCCGTCCGGGCCGTACATGTTGATTTCCATTCCGCATTCGATTTCACGGATTACAGGTTTATTCCATGCCATGATATGTTCCTCCAAGATGTCGATCAGTTGCAGGTTCAGGCTGGCAGATGGCCCCTGTTCAGGCGACTCTTATTTTATAAGAAACCCATAGACTTTGGTCTGTACTCATGGCGCTGCCAGGACTGGGGCAAGGCCAGTCAGGCAAAAACCCTGATTTCGTAAGGTTTTGATTTCAAATTCAAAATCATGTCCCCGGAGTTTCTTTCGCAGATACCCGATGTAAACATCCACGACATTTTCATTCCCGGATCCATCGGTGGACCACAGCGCATCAAAGATCACGCCGCGCGACAGAGGGGTCTCGGCGTGGCGCACCAGCAGCTCCAAAAGTGAAAATTCCCGCTCGGTTAGCGACACGCTGCTTTTGCTGGACGAAATCGTGCGCTCCTGTGCCAACAGACGCGCGGGGTCTGGGTGTCGCGCCTCGGCACGGTGTTCCTGCACCCGCAGCCGCGCAACCAATTCGTCGAAATTGAACGGTTTGACCACATAGTCATCCGCCCCTGCCTCAAGCCCGGCGGCGCGGTGTTCGACGTCCGACAAGGCCGACAACATCAGGATTGGCAGGGTGGCGCCTTCTGAGCGCGCCTGTCGGACCAGATCAATGCCACTGTCAGCGCCCAACATCACGTCTATGATCGCTCCCGAAAAGGTTTCGGTCCGCAGACGGTTCAAGGCCTGATCCGCGCGGTTCTCGGCGACAGCCTCATAGCCGTGCAGCGCCAATCCCCGTACCAGCGCCGAGGTGATTTCGGGGTCATCGTCGATGATCAATAGTCGCCTGTTCATGTGGTCAGTCTACCCGGTTACTCGCGGAAGACGAATGGCAATTTTGGTGCCGGGGGCCTCGCCAAGCGCCGTGTCGCGGGGCAGGGGGCTGGTGGTGGCGATGGTGCCGTCTTGCGCTTCGATCACCCAGCGCGCTAAGGCCAGACCAAGGCCAAACCCCTGGGCATTGGCGGGGCCAGCCTGGGCAAACCGCTCAAAGATGCGGGCCTGGTCTTCTGCGGCGATGCCTGGCCCATTGTCTGTTACCGCAAGCTCGGCCATGTCGCCGCTGTGTTCAAACGAAAGATGCACCACGCGGCCTTGGCGGGCATGGCGAATGGCGTTGCGGATCAGACTGACCAAGACTTGTCGCAGCCAGTTCGGATCGCCGTTCACCAGAAGGGCGGGGATCTGGTCCGTGGTCAGGGTCATGCCGGCATTGTCAATCTCGCCCTGGATCTCTTCGGTGACTTCTGCGGCGATCTGCGTCAGGTCCAGTTGAGATTTTTCCAGCGCCAACTGGCCGGAATCCGAGCGCGCCACCCGCAACAAATCATCAATCCGCCGGTTCAGCCGTTCTGCGCGGGCCTGTATGGTGGCAAAGGATGCCTCGGGATCAGGGCTGCCCATGCGCCCAATCTGCGCCTCCATCAGGATCACTGTCAGCGGGGTGCGCAGCTCGTGACTGACATCGGCAAAAAAGCGGCGACGGTTTTCATCGACGTCTTCCAGCGTGGCATTGGCGGCGCGTAACTCTTCGGTGCGTTGCGCGATGGTTTCGCTGAGGCGGGACCATTCAGCCTGCACCTCACCCTGACGCGCTGCCAGCGCCGCAGCCATACGGTTGGTTTCAAAATACAGCTGGCCAATCTCGTCATTGCTGGTGGTGGGTAGAGCAATGGAGAAATCTTCTTTCCCAATTCGGAGAGCTGCCGAACGCAATCCGTCAAGCCTTTGAAATAAAGGACGGATCAACAATAAGTAGAACCCCCCCACCATCACCACAGTCAGCCCTGCAATCCCCAACGCTATCTGTGTCAACTGTCGGCGCAATTGTTCTATTCCAGCAAGGATTCTGGTGCGAAACCGCCGCTCTGTATTAACCGCCTGGTTCAATAATGGGTCAAAACCAGTGCTGAAAATGTCCAGATATGCGCGCAGCCGCTCGCGGTCGTTGGTGTCTTGCAGCATGGCCAAACGGACGCTCTGCATCTGCGCCTCCATTCGGGCAATCCCAAGCGACTGAGTGCCATAGCGCGACTGTTCATCAATCCCCAAGCCGCGTGCCTGAAGCACTGCGTCCTTCACATCGGCCTGCAAAATCTTGAACGTGACTTGAATTCGATCGGTGACCGATCCAACGCGGTCTGCCCGGATATCAGGGGCAATGCCCGTCTGCACGGCTTCGGTGGCGATCACCAGAAAGGTTGCAACCTGAGTGGACAGGACGGCATAGTGCGCCATACGAATATCCGAGGCCAGCGCCGCATCCAGACGGTCACCAACCCGCGCCATGCCGACGTATAAAATCACCGCCGTCAACAGCGTCACGGCCCCCAATAGCGCCGCTCCTATCCCTAGCCGAACTTTGAGAGACATTGCCCCAGAGATGTTTGTCTTTGCTCGCGTCATTGGGCCTGTTCTGCATTTCCTTGGATGTAGGACAGCCGGTAGGTCACATGCGCTTTTGCATCCTGCCAGCAAGGTTGAGAAGATGTTAACGGTTTGCTAGCGTTCATCAAGATACGACCTACCTGTTAGATGTAAATGAAACAGAGAAGTTGGGACACGGGACTATGATCGAGTTGCTGTTAACTGTTTGTCTGCTGTCAGAACCGAAACAATGCAAAGACATAAGTCTGCTATACGCAAATACGTCATCAGCCCAATGTTTGGTGAGTGCACAACCTGAGATGGCCAGGTGGGCGTTGAGCCACCCTGAACAAAACATCCAGAGTTGGAAGTGCCAAACGGTGTTTGCAAACCGGGACGCCTGAGGCGCGGAAGTATTAGGCATCAGCCTTTGCGCTTGGTCATGCCCCTTGCTGGGTCATACCCCCAGGCTGCGATGGCGCACAGGACCAGCGTATAGCCAACGACCCAGATCAGGGACGACAGGTTCAATTGCAAATACAGCGCAAACCGGATCAGCTCGACCACATGAGTGAATGGGTTGAATGCGCAGATGTCGTGCAACAGTTCTGAACTTTCGGACATTTTCCATAGTGGGTAGAGCGCTGAAGACAGAAAGAACATCGGGAAGATGACAAAATTMWYYRMYCSKKYAAAATNNTCYYYWSYTGYWWRMMWRWSYYMKRMRAWACSAACCCCAATNNGMMCRSMATMAKRSSKYYKWCSATCAGCGCGGGGAGAACCGCGACATAGCCGATGCCGGGCATTGTGATGCCAAACAGCGCTGCAACTGCCAGAAAAGTATAYACTTGCAGGATCGAAATGGCCGTGGAKCCYARAAGYCGGCAGAACAACAGCCACCAGCGCGGAAATGGACTGGTCAGTAGCAACCGCATCGATCCCATTTCCCGGTCATAGACCAGGCTGAGCGAGCTTTGCATTCCGTTGAACAGCAAAACCATCGCGCAGAGGCCCGGCACGATATAGGTCTCGTAGGTGATATAGGTTTGATAGGGCGGAATGATCGACAACCCCAGTGCGGCGCGAAAGCCTGCAGCAAAGACCAGCAGCCAGACTAGCGGTCGGACCAGCGCCGCCAGAAAGCGTTCGCGTTGATGTATAAAACGCAGGAACTCTCGGCCTGCGATTGCACGTAAGACGCCCCACCAACCGCTCATTGCGCGCCTCCGGTCTGTGATAGGAACCAATCCGACAAGGATAGTTCGCCACGAATGTCGCCTGTTTGCCCATCCGCCAGGATTTGCCCCTGATGCAGCACCAATAGGTGGTCTGCGTCGCGCACTTCGTCGGTCAGATGGGTGGCCCACAACACACAGAGCCCATCCGCCGCCAGATCGTGAACATGGGCGGTGATGGCGCTACGGGCCGCCGCATCCAGGCCCACAGTTGGCTCATCCAGCAACAGCACTTTGGGCTCGTGCAACAATGCGCGCGCCAGTTCCATCCGGCGTCGGTGGCCACCGTTAAGCGCGCGGACCTTTTCATCAGCGCGTTCGGCCATGCCCAATCGGTCCAGTGCAGCATCGATGCGTTTTGGCAATCCGGCCCGGCCCAAGCCGTGCAATGCGGCGAAATAAGCGAGGTTCTGGCGCACGGTCAGGCTCAGATCCAATGTTGGCTGTTGAAACACCACGCCCAGKTCACCCAGTGCWGCGCGCGGCGCSCGGCGCAGGTCATGYCCRGCCACACAGATTACCCCATCCGSCACCACCAAAAGTCGCGTCAGCAGTGAAATCAGCGTGGATTTGCCAGCACCATTTGGCCCCAGAAGCGCGCAGAATGTTCCGCCCGGAATGTCAAAAGACACGTCGCGCAACGCCTGTTTTGACCCATAGTCAAAACTCAGCCGCTCTACGGATAGCCCGGATGTCATTGCGGGGCCTGCATGATTGATAATTGGGTCAAACTATTGCTTTCGCTGAAATTCCGGCTTCGGTGCAAGGGTGTAGTCTGGCCGCAGGGTTGAGATTTTTCAAGATACCGGATTGGCCGACGCGGACCCGGTTGCCTCTGGGTACGACTGAATAACCTGTAATACTGATTATGTTAAAAGTTGAAGCGTGTGGGATGAAGTTCATTCATTTCTCCCTGGTCCAAGTTGGGCCGGTGTGCCCTGCAGGGTCAGTACCCGGTTGGCCAACCGTTCGGCCTCGGGGCGGCTATGGGTGACAAACAAAGTCGCCGGGCGGTGTTCGGCAATCAGTGTTTCGGTTAGGTCAAGCATTCTGCCAGCTAGATCCGGGTCCAGTGACACAAAGGGTTCGTCCATGATCAGCAGGTCCGGAGCGCAAGCAAAGGCGCGCGCCAGCGACAGACGCCGTTGTTGGCCCAGCGACAACTGGCCGGGAAAAGCATCCGCCTTTTCCGCCAGCCCTACCCGGTCCAGCATCTGCGCTGCACGGTCCGTCCCCAGCTTTGGATGCGCAATGAGCAGATTGTCCAAAGCACTGCGCCAAGGCAGCAAGTTTGGTTCCTGAAACACCATGGCCAGCGATTGAGGGTGAGAGACTTTGCCGTCAAACGACGTGTCGATCCCCGCCACAATCCGCAGGAGGGTTGATTTCCCAACACCCGACGGACCGATGACCGCAACCGTTTCGCCGCGCTCGATGGTCAGATCAATCTCGCCCAGAACCTGCGTTGTCCCAAAATATTTGGATTTGACGGCGACCTGTATCATGCGTTGCGCCAGCGCCGAACGCGCCGCTCCCAAGGCTGCAGTAGCACCCATTCCACCGCCAGCATCACCACAATGAACGACAGCGAATAGACAAGCACCATGGTTACATCAAACAGCTGAAAATACAGGTGAATCTGAAACCCAACGCCGGAAGAGCGGCCCAGGAATTCCACCACCAATACGATTTTCCAGATCACCGCCACGCCAGAGCGGGCTGCGGCGGCGATGAACGGGGCAAGTTGTGGCAGCACCACATGCCGCATCCGCGCTGACCATGACAGGCGATAAACCTTTGCGAAGGCGTCCAGATTTGGGTCCAGCGCCCGTGCACCTTCGCGCAGGGTTGTCGCCACATTGGGGATTTTGTTCAGTGTCACCGCAAGGATCGCTGCTGTTTCGGTCAAGCCAATCCACAGATAGCACAACACGATCAGCACCAAGGCCGGCAGGTTGAGAAAAATCACCAACCAGGGGTCCAGCCAGCGATTAACCCGCTCTGACCGCCCCATAACCATCCCCAGCGCCGCGCCTAGCGTCATTGCCAGCACAAAGGCCCAGACAACCCGCCACAGGGTTGCGCTCAGATGGTACAGCAATTCCCCAGATGCCATTTCCCGGACCAGCGGCGTGATCAACAGCCAGGGTGCTGGCAGAATTTCTGGATCGGCACTCAGGGCGGCGGCGAAACTCCAAAGGGCAAAGAACCCTGAAATCGACAGGAACGGGATTAGTCGGGGGCTATTCACAGGCGTAGCTTTGGATCATTTCACATCCGCAAACAGGCCGGCTGGTACGGTCTTGGCCTTCCCAACCAGCGCGTCTCCACCCAAGGCGTGCATCAATGCCAGCATTTTTTCGGCGGCAACCGCGTCCATTGGCGCCCGCTCTGGGATACCGGCAATCCAGTCCTGTTTGAGTTGGTCGAACTGAGCGTCGGTTTTTGCCCGCATGTCAGGACGGATCAGCTCCCAGGCAGTCGGATTGGTTTCCAGCATCTCCTTGGCCTCGCGGCTGGCGTTGTAAAAGCTCTGTGCCAGATCTGGATGTTGGGCCAGATAGCTTTCTTTGAAGTAATAGCCCAACAGCGGCGTGTTGGTATCCAGTCCCAGTGCCTGCGCGGCGTCCTGAACCGAAATCAGCTGGCGCATACCCGAGGCTTTCATTTTGGCGGCAAAATGCCAGAAATTGATWACCCCRGCATAATCGCCCTTKAGCCCGGTYTTGAARATCAGCGGYGGAGCGCCAAACACCTGYTCGGTTTCGCCCTTCAAATCCAAKCCRTATTCCTGCTGAGCATAGGCGCGCAGGATCAACCAGGATTTGTCCAGTGGCCCGCCCGCAATGGCAACTTTGCCACCGACCAGATCCTTTAACGTGGTGGCGGTGCTGGTTGCAGGCACCACCACGCCGCCGACCGCCTTAGAATAGGGTACAAACACATAACCCTTGCCCGCCGCCCGCTGGCGCGCCACCCAGATCCAATCGGCAACCGCCATGTCTGCTTCGCCGCCCTCAACCGCGACGCGGGTGGCACCATTGTCGGCATAGGGCATCACTGACAGCTGGAATCCGTATTTCTTATCCAGCCCATTTTCGATGATTGTGGTCAGTTCCCAGTTCACCGTGCCGACTTTCAGCACCGCAGCCCGAATGGTTGGCAGCTCCTGCGCGGTCAGAGGCGCAGAAAACAGGCCCAAYAGAGCAACGGCAAATGTCCAGATCTTCATGTCAGCGTCCTTTCAATATGTGCTATTCGGCGCGCTTTTCGATCACGTTCAGGTCGCTGTCCATTTTGATGTCGAACTGGCGACCCCCTTTGCAGATGACGTCGTCCAGGTCATATCCACCGTCTTCAACTTCGATATCGTCCGAGTCCATCTGACACTCCATGTCGGCCAGTATAGCCTCGATTTTGGCGATGACCTCGGGGCTGGGATTTTCATCGGCTGCAAAAACCGGCGCGGCCACAAGCAGGGCAGTGATTAGGCTAAAGGTGAGTTTCATATCTTGTGCTCCTATCAATTTATTGAATGCTRAAGGTCACSGATTGCAACGCGCCGGTTGARCCGGGAATGCGCAGCGTGTGACTGCCTGGCTTGATCGCGATAAAGGACAGCTCGACGGTGCCGGCCTTGTCGAACTCGATGCTGTCAATTGCCATTGGCCGGATCTCGATCTGGTTGATGACAATCTCGTTCATCCAGATCGCCCGGAAGAAACTGGGCCCTTCGATTGCCAATTCGGCCGAGCCGTCGGCGGTGATCTCAAGCTTGTAATAGGCGCCGGACTGCAGCACCACGTCTTCGCCCAAAGGCTGCCCCGAGGCCAGTGTCAGGTGGATGGTTTCGCCCCGATTGCACTTGGCCAGCAACCCGGCAAATCCCATTTCATCGCACAAAGGTGCCGCCACAGCCGGGGTCGACAGGCAGGCGGTCAGGGCTGCGAATATCAATTTTTTCATATCAAATTTCCTATCTTTTTAGTCGATCACTGCGACGCCCCAGGGTTGCTGGCCGACCTGCACCGAGCGGATCGCCTTTTCCCTGGCCACATCAATCACCGTGATGTCGTTGGAATTGCCATTTGTGGTAATTAGAAATTTCATGTCCGGTGTGAAGGCCAGCTGCCAAACCCGTTGCCCAACAAGGATATAGTCCAGCACTTCAAGACTATGACCGTCGATCACCGCCACCCGGTTGGCAGGCCCTARSGCSACAAACAACCGGCTGCCRTCAGSGGTGAGCTTGGCCCCAACCGGTTGCAGCCACTCCGGTTGCACCCCAGGAACCTCAAAGCTGATCTTCTTGATCAGGGTTGGTTTGCCATCCGCATCAATATCCATCACCGCCACCGTGCCGCCAATTTCCGAGGTCACAAACAGGCGGCTGCCATCGTTGGAATACTGGGCGTAGCGCGGACGCTGATCGACCAGCACGTTGTACTTGATCTTGTAATCCTCGGTGGAGATGAAATGCGCCATATTGGTGGTCTCAGAGGTGTTGACCACAAATTTGGCATCCGGGCTGATCGCCATGCCCTCGGGTTCGACGCCGACAGGGATTTCGGCAAGAATGGTGTGGGTCTCGGTGTCCGTCACCGTGACCAGATTGTCATCCTCGTTGGCAATGAACAGCGGATTGCCCGAGGGGTGCATTACAAACAACTCGGGATCGGGGCCAGAGGGCAATGTATAGAGTTCTTCGTAGGTTTCAGTGTCAAAAACCCGCACCACACTGTCGTCTGATACACAGACATACAGCAGCTTGCCATCGGGGCTGACCGTGATGCCGCGCGGACGGTTGCCGACCGGGAATTCGGTGATCACCTCCCAGTTGTCAGTATCTACCACGGTGACCGTATTGCCGCGCTCGTTGGAGATAAAGGCCTTGCCCGCWAWRMYSSSWSSCRYRMWWMRGGWTGYYRMWAMMSWWRMKRSACCAGTAACGGCAAAAGATGGATGGAAATTT
>NVUP01000008.1 GCA_002401945.1 Paracoccaceae bacterium | reverse complement strand
ATAGTAGCTTCCTCCGGCATATTCCAGCCCCATAGCGACGCCTACAAGTCCACCGGCGGAGATATAATGCATAGTAACCGAACAACTAGGCCCAGCCAAAAAGGTTTCGTTGATGTAGTCCGCCGCTGTAAATCCATGCCCAACCGTTGGGGCCATGATGGATAGCGMYMSCAGMYSWRSCCKAWKAMAKAAWWWTKKWWSCAWWRAKAKSMSCWKSCYMMWYGRRRCYSTSATMMAYCKTWMSKYKGMYSAWWASWGGYCGMAKKYYSSCRRMYMSYKMWTAAGTAAACTATTTCAACGAAGTGACCCCACGGAACTTCGGCATCCACCCAGGGTATAGGCCGCTATCACCGCACCGAGACCCAAWGCGGTTGAGGACCCCGGAGAAATCAGGACCGACAGAGGATCAGAGCCTGGCAGTTTTGATCACAGGTCTGTCGACCCTGACTGAACGCAGTGTCAAGGTGGATCCAAGCAGGGGCGTTTACTGACTGCCTAAATCAAATTCCCGGCCGCCCTACCGACCGCAACATAGCTTGTCCCGGTCATCCAACCAAAGTTCGCATTTACCCACGCCCGTCAAAACACTATTTCTCGTATGAGCCAGGGAGCGGTCGTTAGACGGAGATTGCACCAATGACGGCTCAGGGTCGAAAAGCACTAGTTGAACCGACCTGAGTGAAGGATTTGAAAGCCCGATGTTGCAGTCTCTCAGACAGGGTGATTTTCTTGATTTAGAATAGGCAACCAGGAAAACCGCCAGAGGTCTTACCGGCAATTCTGTGACCATAATCACCTCATGATTGGTCTCAACGCATCCACTGGCAAACAGCTTTCCGGCCTGGCGCATTTGCGTCAGTCAGTGTGCGATATTCTGACCACTCCCATTGGCACCCGGGTGATGCGTCGCGACTATGGAAGTCGCCTGTATCGGCTGATCGATGCGCCGATGAATGATGCCACCCGTCTGGACATGATTGCAGCCACCTATGAGGCGCTCGAGATCTGGGAGCCGCGCCTGCAACTTGAGCAGGTTGAAGTGGCAATGCCCAAACCCGGTGAAGTTACAATCTCACTTGCAGGTCAMTATCTGCCGACAGGCCATCAGGTCACCCTTGATGGTCTCGAGGTGRCCTGATGGCGGGAGGCTTCACAGCAATCGATATGTCGCAACTGCCCGCACCAAATGTGGTGCTGCCGGTTAGTTACGAAGTGACGCTTGCGGCAATGCTGGCCGAACTACGGGCGCGTGATCCTGTGTTTGATGCGTTGGTCGAAAGTGATCCGGCTTACAAGCTTCTCGAAGTGGCGGCGTATTACAAAACCCTGACCGAYCAGCGTGTAAATGATGCGGCTCGGGCGGTTATGCCTGCCTATGCAGCGGGCAGTGATCTGGACCAGATCGCCGCGCGTTTCGGGGTTCAGCGTTCAATGATTGATCAAGGTGATCCGGATGCTCGGCCGCCGGTTCCTGCTGTTCTGGAACGTGACGAGGATTTTCGCCGTCGCATGTTGCTGGCCTTTGAGGGATTGAGCACTGCAGGTCCTGCTGGGGCTTACATTTTCCATGCGCTGAGCGCCGATCCTGACGTCGCAGATGCAAGTGTCGAGAGCCTGTCACCAGGTGAAGTGTTGGTGTCGATCCTGTCTCGCTCGGGCGATGGCACAGCACCTTCTGAGTTGCTGGCGATTATTTCTGGTGTGCTGGAAGAGGTGCGGCCACTGACTGACCTAGTCACAGTGCAAAGCGCGACGGTCGTATTCTATTCAATTACAGCCAGCCTGACCGTTTTGCCAGGACCCGACAGCGCTGTAGTGCGGCAGACGGCCGAGAATGCCGTATCAGCCTATGCAGTTGCTAAGAACCGGCTTGGCCATGACGTGACCTTATCCGGTCTGTTTGCCGCCCTACACCAGTCTGGCGTGCAGAATGTGACGCTGACCAACCCGGCCGCGGATGTAGTGATCAGCGATTCCGAGGTCGCCCATTGCACAGTTATCATGGTAACCGTTGGGGGGGCGGATGTCTGACAGTTTGCTGCCTCATAACGCCACCAAGCAGGAACGCGACATCGAGGCGGTGATCGGACCTGCAGTGGCCCCTGTAGTGCCCCTGCGTGAGATCTGGAACACAGACAGCTGCCCAGAGGATTTTCTGCCCTGGCTTGCACATGCCTATTCGGTTGATGCCTGGGACTCATTGGCCCCCTTAGGCATTAAACGCCAGGTCGTGCAGGTCAGCTTTGCCGTGCATCAAAATAAAGGCACACGTAAATCAGTCGAAACGGCTCTGGGTGCACTGGGCTTCAACGTCGATCTGTCAGAATGGTTTGAATATGGCGGAGCGCCTTACACGTTCCGAATTGACGCCTATGGCGAAGATGTCTTTGCTGCAGGGTTGCAGATCGATACCCGGTTACATGATCGCGTCACGCGGCTGATTGAACATGTAAAACCAGCCCGTGCCCATTTTGATCTGCGCATCGGTGAAAGTTTTAGAAACGGGATCAGTGTTCAATCTGATGTGTGTCCGGCACATCGGCACGATGCCCAGCATGTTCCCCGACCATCAGTGGTGGCGGCTCATCGATCTGTTTCGATGCGGACACATACAGCGGCAAAACAACGGTTCAGCGCGACCCTTTGTCCACGCCCAACCGCGGCTATTTCAAATATTCGAATTGGCGTTCGTGCGGGTGCTGTATTGCGGGCCGTCAACAAAGAAACACACATCATTCAAGGGAGGATCACAGGTTAATGCCAACAGCTATTTTGACAGATACAGGGATCGCAAAGATCACGGCCGCGTCCGGATCAGGCACCCAAGTGGCCATTACCCATATCGCACTTGGGGACGCCAATGGCGCCAACTATGCGCCGGGCCATGCCCAAACAGCCTTGCAGCGGGAAAAGGCACGGGAAGCTATCACGTCGCGGCATCTGGCGGACGCAAAATCTTGGCGGGTTAAGGCCGAGTTTGGCCCAGAGACCACGGCCTTTGGAGTGCGTGAAATCGGCTTTTTTGATGCCGATGGCGATCTGATTGTGCTCTGGGCGGGCAACGATGTGATGCCGCGCCAGACAGGGGCAATCACTTATCTGGTCGATCATGTCCTGACCTTCACAGACGTGGGTGAGGGGTTGGTGATCGTCAATGCGCCGGATGATGTGATTTTTGACTTAGCGGTCGCAACCGGAACCACCCTGGCCAACATCCAACTTGAGCAACTGCGGCAAGCCAAAGAGCTGCACCGCGTGACTGGCAGTTATTAAGGAGACCACAATGTCTACAAGTGCAGAGCAAATCACCGATCTGATTGCAGGAAATGCCGCATTAAAGACCTTCTTTGAAGGCGAGCGCGCGGCGCTGGAGAGTGCCCGGGCCGACTTGCCTGGGCTGATTTCCATTGTCGCCTATGTCGATGAGGTGAATGGGTTGCCGGGAAGCGATGGAACACTTGCCAAACCCTATGCGTCTATAGATGCGGCACTTGTTGCAGCACGACCCGGTCAGCAATATGAAATTCGCCTTCTGAGCAATGCAAATCTGACCGCGCGATATTTCCGCAATGGAGAAACCTTGCGCCTGGTCGGATGGGCAGCAGGTGGAGGCTATCAGCTGCGTGATCTTACCATCGCCGGGGCGTCGTCCAATCACCCGAGCCAACCCGCAGGCATGGGGTTGAGCGGCTTCGTCTGGTTCAGCAACATTCGACTAATCATGCCAAGCGGGGCAAGCGTGGTCGGGTTTCTGAGTTCCTATTCCTTCCTGGGCATTGGTTTTGCTGATTGTGAAATCATTGGCACAGTTGGATCGACGCCGCTGATTGAGGGCTCAATCGGGACGTTTGGAATTGGCCTGAACAACACGGTCATCACCGATATGGAGGGCCGCTGGGTGCGTGGGTTTGCCTCTGGAGTGGCGCTGACCGCCGACACCTGCGGCGGCCTTATCGACCCTGCAATCACCAACTGAGGACTGAGCAATGACCCTGACACTTAAACATGGCGGCAAGACCTTTGCCAATTTTGAACCGGATGCGCTGCTGGCGGCTGGGGTGCCGCAGGCTGTGATTGACACAGCCCAATCGGAAATCCGTCGCAAGGCGGTGTCTGCCGAATGCCGACGCCGGATCTATGCGGGGGCGTCAGTTGAGGCGCAACTGAACCTGACGGCGGCAACCTCGGCGATTGCGGCAACTCAGGAAGCCGACCGAACTGAGGACGATTTGGCGGTTCTTTCGGGGGCAACGGCCGTGATTGACTGGGTATCAACCATGCGGGCGAAAGTTGTTGTGCTGGCAGCAGATACCGATGCCAACCATCTGGAAGATGCGACATGGCCAGCCTTGTCGGCAGAGGCACAAGTGGTGATCGGGCGGTTCTAATAGGCCCGTTTTGAAATAGATTCCCGGCTGTTTTGGCCGGAAATCCGCCAGAGGGCATTGCCGGTGAGATCGTGAACAATCGCTACAACACACAATTAGCAGCGAGGTTAAAATGGCTGGTTTTCTCCACGGCGTCGAAGTTCTTGAGATCGACTCAGGCCCGCGCCCAATCCGTACCGTTTCAACCAGCGTAATCGGTATTGTTGGCACCGCTCCGCAGGMTNKACKYWGRTKKTWKYCNYRSYKMWTWCASCCSWWKYRAYCGMWGKCRGKSKCARCRARGCMRCCAAGNCYKKATWCRYCTTSSSMTGGCACCGGCGGCGGTACGCTGCCTGGCGCGATGGATGGTATTTTCGACCAGATCGGCGCGGTTGTGGTTGTTGTTCGGGTCGACGAGGGTGCCGACGAGGCGGCCACGCTGGCCAATATCGTCGGCGGTGTGAATGGTGTCGATGGCCAGTTCGAGGGCGTGCATGCCCTTCTGGGTGCCGAAAGCGTTGTTGGGCATTCACCGCGTATCCTGTGTGCGCCCGGTTGGACGCATCAGCGGCCAAGTGACCTGGCCAACCCAGTTGTCGCCGAGCTGGAAGGTATTGCCGACCGCATGCGTGCAACAATCGTGGCAGATGGTCCGAACACAACGGACGCAGATGCGCAGGCCTATACTGCAGACTGGGGCACGTCCGGCCGGATCTATGTTGTCGACCCTTGGGTCAAGGCTCTGGATAAGACTGGAAGCGTCGTTGATGAACCCGCATCGGCCCGGGTGGCTGGTGTAATTGCGCGCACCGACAATGACATCGGCTTTTGGGTGTCGCCCTCGAACAAGGGTATTTACGGCATCATGGGCACCTCGCGGCCCGTCGATTTCAAGTTGGGCGATCAAGCCAGCCGGGCCAACCTGCTGAATGCCAATGACGTCACCACCATTATTCGCCAGGACGGCTATCGCCTTTGGGGGAACCGGGTTCCAACCGCGGATCCAAAATGGCAGTTTTTGTCGGTACGCCGGACTGCGGATGTCTTGAATGAAAGCATCCAGCGCGCCCACCTCTGGGCTGTTGATCGGGCCATCACCAAAACTTACATCGAGGACGTGGTCGAGGGGGTAAACGGGTTCATTGCAACGCTGGTGGCTCAGGGSGCCATTYTGGGYGGCAATTGYTGGGCAGATCCSGACCTGAACACGCCAACCAGTATTCAAAAYGGTCAGGTGTGGTTCAACTTTGACTTCACCCCGCCTTATCCGGCCGAGCGGGTGACCTTCCGGTCGCACCTGGTCAATGACTACATCGCGGAGGTATTTGCATAATGGCTATTCGCAATATCCTGAAAAACTTCAATCTGTTTGTTGATGGCCGTGGCTTTGCTGGTGAGTTGGGGGATTACACTCCGCCCAGCCCATCCGTTGCAGCTGAGGAGTACCGCGCGGGCGGGATGGATGGCCCAATCGACATCGATATGGGCATGGAGAAAATGACCACCAGTTTTGTTCTGCGCAACTATTCAGCTGATGTGCTGGCGCTCTGGGGCATCGTGCCGGGCCAGTTGATCCAGGTCACCGCCCGTGGCGCACTGGAAAGTGAGGACGGCACCGTCACGCCGGTCATTCACAACATGCGCGGCAAGATCCTGCAGCCTGATCGGGGAACCTGGTCACCGGGGCAATCTGCTTCGCTCACCATCAACATGACCGTTGAGGCGTTCAAAGAAACCATCGGCGGCGTGATCATCACAGAAATTGACGTCATCAACATGGTTCGCATTGTGGGAGGCGTTGACCGCCTGGCTGAACAACGCGCGGCACTGGGAATTTAGGGGGCGATCACAATGAAACTACCTGACTTTATTACTGTCGGTTTGGATGGCGATAGCGAGACCGCGACCGTTTCCCTTGGCAGGGTTGTCTCGTCCGGCAGTTCTGCTCACCCGCGACACGCCAGACGCTGCTGAGGCTGGCCTGTGCAGGTGGAGGATGTGAAGAAAAGAGGAGGGATCCAAAGGGGGGGGCCTTGTTGCGCAGATACTGTGGGTAGGTACTACCTGCGTGTGCAAGTGTAAGTATTTTCTTGCATATCAGTCGTGCTGCAGTCCGAAGTGTTGTTAAACTTCACCCAGCCAACAAACTTTTTTAGGTCAATTGCGAGCACTCGTTTGTCTTTGGCTAAATGGAGAGCGCGATGACAATTGGGACATACCGCAACACAGCTCTCTACCATATCCGGTGGTCCTAGAGGTCAATCCACCTTTTCAACCTCGCTTAGTTTAAGCTCAGTCCGCACCCACTTGCGGGCTGCGTTGACGCTTTGCCGATAATCGTCTGCGGCCAACGACAGTGACTCCGGTGAAGTTGCACGGTCTAGGTCGTCGACAGACCAATCGTCAACGAGGCGTTTGCTGATTGCGTAGCAAGTGGCTTTGCCAACCCTGAAAGCTGTGAACCTCTGTGCCGCCTTGAGCACCAGAGCACGCACCTCCTCTGGTTCGCCCTGTCCGATAAAGGAAGGCTCTAACTCTGCGGCCATCCGATCGACGGCGGAGTACTTTCCGTTCACAAACAAGGTCTGAGCGTCCTTATAGAATTTCCCAGCGCGTCCTTTGATGCCTTTTGCTTCGATGTCCTCCAGCGCGGTCAATATTTCAATTGTAGGCACACGCTCTAGGGCCTTGGACTCCTTGGATAGCTTTGCGCCTTCAGGCGCTTTCCTGACGTTTTTCTGTGTGGCTCGGCGTGTCTTGTGTCGGATACTACGAAGAATTCCCTCGTCCCCTTCGTCCAGACGGTCCCCTTCGATCTGTTCGCTTTCATCATTACCATCATCGACGTTTTCCACCCGGTCCGGCAGCGCTTTGGATGGGCCGAAAGCAATAGTCGGAACTTTGAACTCGTCCAGTAATTGTTGAAGGTCATGCTGAAGGTCATCAAGGTTGTCGTCGGATGGTGGATGTGCATTTCGAATGACCTCCTTGACCCATTCAGGCATCAATTCCCGCACTGTCGCGGCGAAATGTTCCACGGTCAGCGGTGATCTGTCTTCTGGTGAAGTTAGCCCGTCCCTGTACTGATTAGGTAAAGCCATTTTATGGGGGAGAATGATCTCGACCGTCAGTACCGTGGAACCGAACGGAATGCCGAAATTGGGCGCAGCAGCAGACCAACGTTTCTTGTTCTTTATGTCATATCGTTCGTCTTTGTGGACCAGCGCGCAAAATGTTGTTGACTGCGTTGCCGGATTTTTCAAAGCGCTAATTGAGTGGCTGTAGTTGGAATGTTTGGGGTCGTGAACATAGTGCACGCTTACTTCGGTATCCAGACACGTCACCGTTTCGGCATTTGGTAGTTCGGGGATTACTGAAGAAAGCGGCTTGAGTCTGCGAAAGCGACCAGTTTCACCCTTACCACCACCTTTTGTCATTGAAACATCGATGCGGACTACGACTCCCGGCTGGAATGCGCTGAACCGCCGGAAAACCTGCGAAGTGACATAGCTGCGCTCTACCCCAGTATTAGTCCCAACGGGCCTTGAAACAGTGTCGTGGCCGTCGTCTTCGCCAAACAGCACAACCTCGGCCCAGTCGAAACTGATGTTCGTCTCCGCAAGTAGAACTGCGGATGTAACATCATACACCGTATCCTCTGTGCCGTCTTCGAACTCCACAGGGTAGCGAACATAAGTCTGTTCGTCTTCATCGTATCCGATAGTGACCTCGTGAACGATGCCGTTCTTACAAGAGCGGTACCGAATGCCTGCAGGATTTAAGGTAAGCCCGGAGACTTTTGCGCCAATACCGAAGTTGCCATCGAGAGCCATTGGCTTGTTGATCGAGGACGACAGGTTTGTTGCTGTGCGAAGCTCTGAGTCGTCCATACCGGGGCCTGTGTTCCAGAATGTCAGTTTTCTCACGCCGTCGATCAGCGTAGGGTAAACGCGAACCTCGCGGTGACCTACTGGTGCGAGCGCGGCATTTTCCTGTGCATTCATGAAAAACTCACGAACCAGTGTATGTGTCGGAGCTTGCTCAATTAGCCGGTTAATCAAAAAACGGGCGTCGTGGATCTGCAGCGGCTCAGCGCTCATCTCAAATTCCTTACAGTTTAAATGTTTCGGTGTCGCCCGCCGACGACGAACTAAACTTGCGTTCGAGTTCGCTTGTCGCTTCTCGCAACGCCTTAATGATCTTTTTAACGTCCTGATCGCCGTACTCATATGCACGCTTGTTGGAGAGATTGCCTATCTTACGGATCGAATCGAGCGCTGTCCGTGTGCGCCCTTCCGCCAACTTAATGAATTTCTCTCGTTTGTCCGGCATGGTAGCTCCGCGAATTTCATGGCATATTTGCACATATACCCTAGGAGACCCGAAATCAAACTTGCCGAATTTCAGAGCGTATTTCAATATTTCTCTGAGAAATTCACGCAGAACTTCAAGAAATTTGGACGCGTTCAATTGTAACTCTCTGRTGGCGCGGCCTGCGCAGGTTGCCCGGGTTGGCGCCAAGTGCCTACAAATAGTGAACTGGTTCAGCCCGCTGGCCGTACTCATATCTCTGGGCGCTGCGCCAATGGCGGATCGTTGATCAATGCTCTGTCGAGGAGAGATTATTGGAATTCCTTCTGGCGAAGGCAGGGCCGACGACTTTGGCAGGCCTCCACAACTCAAGCAGCCCGAATGTCCTGCAAAAGTGGTGGCACGAAAGGGCGCGGCATAGATCTGCAGGCAGCCAGTATCTCAATGACTGGTGACGCCTGTTTGCGGAAATACCACCCAGATGCCTCCGCACGGAATTTGCACAGACTTTGCACGGAATCGAAATCCACCAAAGGATCGCTCCGCCAAGATATTGATTTATAATGGTAAATATCTATGCAGTGGAAGTCATCGACTATTGAGTCTTCTCGACCGCACCAACACTATCCCCAAAATTGCGGCTTTGTTGCACAAATCAATTCCTGGGATTCATCTTGTGGATCCAGCATGATAGTTCGGTTGCATGAGTAAACCAATATCAGCGATCTACAGGACCAAGAACTGTCCAGATTATAACGCAGCTTTGAAGAGGCGCGGGTCGCTAACAATCTGGTTTGATTTCGAGATGAGCTGGAAGCCAGAACCATCCCGCACGTGTGGTCGGCAGCGGATCTATAGCGATGTCGCCATCCAAACCTGTCTGGCCATTACCTGTTAGGCGATTGTGCAGCAATCACCGAAAAGCGGATGTAAGGTGCTGTTTGGTATGGCCCTCCGGCAGACAGCAGGTTTTGTGGAACACTTTGACAATTCGAAATCACGTTGACTGTTAACTTAATAAGTCTACTAATTAACGTAATTTTGTTTTGCAAAATGGATCATGGCATTTTACCAAACAACGGCGCAGGTTGCAGGTCAACCAGAGCCGTTAGAGGGGCAAGTCGCACTGCAGTACCCGGGCGAATATTGTTTTAATTTTCCGTGATCCGGCACAATGGTTCGGGTTGAATTTATCGACCCATTTTAGTGAGTTTTTCAGGGGTCTAATCAATGGCATTAAATAGAAGTCATAGCGCGCAAGGCGAAACTATTGATGAACTTTATGGGTCGGACGATCTGGCCGGAACTGCCCCCAAGTTCAAATTCCCTGAACAGGAACTCGACCCCCGGCATGCCTACGGAATAGTGCACGACGAATTGATGCTGGATGGCAACGCCCGTCAGAATCTCGCCACCTTTTGCCAGACCTGGGAAGAGCCCGAAGTGCATAAGCTGATGGGCGAGTGCATCGACAAGAATATGATCGACAAGGATGAGTATCCGCAAACCGCCGAGATCGAAGCGCGCTGTGTGAACATGCTGGCGGATCTGTGGAACTCTCCGGTTGCCAAACACACCATCGGTTGTTCGACCACCGGCTCGTCCGAGGCGGCGATGCTGGGCGGCTTGGCGCTGAAATGGCGCTGGCGCGACAAGATGCGGGCGCAGGGGAAACCAACCGACAGGCCAAACATCGTCACCGGTCCGGTGCAGATCTGCTGGCACAAATTCGCGCGGTATTTCGACGTGGAAATCCGCGAAATCCCGCTGGAGGGCGACCGTCTGCTGATGACTCCCGAAGAGGTGCTGAAGCGAGTGGACGAGAACACCATCGGAGTGGTGCCAACCCTTGGCGTCACCTTCACCTGCCAGTATGAGCCAGTGAAAGAGGTCAGCGATGCGTTGGACAAGCTGCAGACCGAAACCGGGCTGGATATTCCGATCCATGTGGATGGCGCCTCGGGGGCCTTTCTAGCACCGTTTTGTGCCGCGGATATCGAGTGGGATTTTCGACTGCCACGGGTGAAATCCATCAACGCCTCGGGGCATAAATTTGGTCTTGCACCGCTGGGCGTTGGCTGGGTGGTGTGGCGCCACAAAGAGGATCTGCCTGAAGATCTTGTGTTCAACGTCAACTATCTGGGCGGCAACATGCCGACCTTTGCACTGAACTTCTCACGGCCCGGTGGGCAAATCATTGCTCAGTATTACAATTTTCTGCGGTTGGGGCATGAAGGGTACTGTAAGATCCATTCCGCCTGCTACGACACTGCCCAGTTTATTGCTCGCGAGATCGACAAGCTGGGCCCATTCAAGGTGCTCTATGATGGCGACATGCAGGAAGGCATTCCCGCGTTGTGCTGGACCCTGAAAGATGATGCCGTGACCAATGGTTACAGCCTCTACGATCTGGCCGACCGGCTGCGGATGCGGGGCTGGCAGGTACCGGCCTATTCCATGCCCGCACACCGCGAAGATCTGGTGGTGCAGCGCATATTGGTCCGGCACGGGGTCAGCCGCGATCTGGGCTCTTTGCTGGTCGAGGATATCAAGCGCTGTATGGATTATTTTACCGAGCACCCAATCGCTGTGCCGTTGAGCGCCGAAGAGGGCAGTTGTTATCACCATTAACCGCTCAACGGTGGCCTTACAATTTCCTGGCCGCCGTTTTTAGGCTTTAGCAGACCAGTTAGTTAACGATCTTTACGCGGAGATTTTTATGTCACGATTATCCGTCTTTTCCATTTTTCAACGGCTTGCAGTATTGCTGTTGACGGCGCTGTTTCCTGTCAGCGGGCTGGCGCAATCCACCGAGGCAGAGACCGCGCCCGTAGGAGCCATTGGCAATGTGTTCAGCTTTTTCGAACCCATTGCCGAGACAGGCCTGCACGGGTTTTTTGTTCTGCTTGGGGATCAGCCAATCGTATTTTTGTTGTTGGCGCTAGCAATTGGCTATCCGCTGGGCCGGATCAGCCTTGCGGGCATATCGCTTGGGTCCACTGCCGGGGTGCTGATTGCCGCTGTGGTCATGTCGATGGTGGCCGAGTCCGCCTTTGGGCTGACCTATTCGATCCCCTCAATCCTCTCGAGCGTGTTCCTGTTGTTCTTCATGTATGCGCTTGGCCTAAAGGTCGGGCCGCAGTTCTTTTCCGGGCTCAGGACGGGGGCACTGGCGTTTCTGGTGATTTCCTTTTTGGTGTGGAGTCTGAACTGGCTGATCTGCGTGATTGGCGCCAACCTGGCGGGGCTTGAACCGGGCTATGCCGCCGGGCTGATTTCCGGCAGCTACACCATTACTGCCGTCATGGGCGTGGCACAAAACGCGGTGCAGAGCGGAGCTTATCAGTTGCCCGCCAATATGACCGCCGAGCAGGTGGGGGCCAATATCGCGGCGGGGTATGCGATCAGCTATATCCTCTCCAGTGTCGGGATCATTTTGGTGATCCGCTATCTGCCGCAAGTGATGGGCCATGATCCGGTGGCGGATGCCCGCACCGCCGAGATTGAGTTCAGCGGAGGCGATGATACTGCCCTGCCGGGAACTGCTGATGCACTGGTGCTGGGTTTCTCGCCTTATGATCTGCGGGCTTATCGGGTGGAACATCCAGATTTTGTTGGCCAGACCATTGGTGAGCTTACCCTGCGCCACCGGGAAGTGCCCATTCTGCGGGTGATGCGGGACAATGTTGCGTTGGACATCAGCGATATGCTGCGCCTTGCCGAGGGAGATATCATTACGGTGCGGGGGGACGTGCACGAGTTGATCCTTGAAGGCACCGAGATGATCGGGCCTGAAGTTGCGGATGCCGCAGCCCGCGAGGTGCCGCTAGAGGCGGCTGACATCCGGGTTGGATCGCATGAGGTCTCTGGTAAAACTCTGGCTGAGTTGGTGCAACAGGCCGGTTATGGCGTTCAGCTGTCGGCAATGTTCCGGGCGGGGCAGGCGATCCCCATTGGWCCCAATACTGATGTGCGCTTTGGCGATGTGCTGCGGCTGACCGGGCCGGACGTGGCCATTCAAAAGGCCGCCAAGGCGCTTGGGGGACGGCCCATCCTTGAGTCAACTGTGACCGAGGTGACCTATATGGCGATTGCCATGGCGATTGGCTATCTGGTTGGGATCCTCAGCGTCACGGTGGCGGGTATTCCAATTGCATTGGGCACCTCGGCCGGCTGTTTGCTGATGGGGATTTTTGTCAGCTACTTCCGCAGCCGGAACCCGTCGTTCGGCGGTCCGGTCAGCGAAGGCGCCCGCAGCTTTCTGCAGGATATCGGGCTGAACATGTTTGTGGCTGTGTTGGGCGCTAATGTCGGCCCCAAAGTGATCTCGGCGCTTGGCGGCGACACGGTATTGTGGTTGGCACTGATCGGAATTTTGGCGGCCCTGGTGCCAGTGATTGTTGCGTATTTTGTGGCCGACAAGCTGTTCAAGCTGAACTCTGTTATTAATGACGGCGCCTGCACTGGCGCGCGCAATTCGACCCCCGGTTTGAATGCTATCGTTGATGAGTCGGGCAGCACGGTTGCGGCGGTGCCGTTCCCGTTGACCTATGCCGTCACCACGGTCCTCGCCCTGTTCGGCGGCTACATTGCGATGGTGATTTCTTGAGGATTACCCCCTGCCCAGAGGTTTTTGCTCCGGGCAGGGGGAATTGATTACAAAAGACCACGTCCGGCCAGATTGCGCATCAAGGCACTGGCACCAAAGGTCCACTCGGTACATTCGGTGGACAGCCGCACGGTGTTGGTGAGCTGKCCCARCTCSGGGCAGGCAACGGTGACGACRTCGCCSAGCTTGTGRGTGAARCCACCGCCRGGAGTGTCSCGGTCTTGSGTCGGCGCAAAMAGSGTGCCKARGAACAGCATSAGCCCATCGGGGTACTGATGATGCCGCCCAATGGTCTGGCGCACCAGGTCGGTGGGGTCGCGGCTGATCTTGCTCATCGAGCTGTGGCCGGTGAGTTCAAAGCCATCCTCGCACCCGGTTACGGTCAGGGTCAGCTCGGCCTGTCGCACGTCATCCATCGAGAAGCTGTCATCAAACAACCGGATCATCGGTCCGATTGAACAGGAGGCGTTGTTGTCCTTGGCTTTGGACAGCAACAGTGCCGAGCGTCCCTCGACATCGCGCAGGTTGACGTCATTGCCCAGGGTTGCGCCCTTGATCTCTCCGGTTGAGGTCACCGCCAGCACCACCTCGGGCTCCGGGTTGTTCCAGGTGGAAATCGGGTGCAACCCGACCTCAGCCCCAAACCCCACCGAAGACAAGACCTGGGCTTTGGAAAAGACCTCGGCATCCGGGCCAATGCCAACTTCTAGATACTGGCTCCAGAGCCCTTCTTTGATCAGCGCCAGCTTTACAGCTGCGGCCTCGTCCGAGCCGGGGATGATATTGGACAGGCTGTCGCCAATGCGGTCCCCGATACGGGCGCGGATGGAGGCGGCCTTGTCCGGATCCCCGGCGGCCTGCTCCTCGATCACCCGTTCCACCATTGATCCGGCAAAGGTCACGCCACAGGCTTTGACCGCCTGGAAATCACAAGGGGCGAGCCAGTCATGACCTTTCTCTAGTGATCCAAGCGCTTTACCCGTTGCATTGCGCACGTAGTCCACCGTGTCCTCGCGCTCCAGAATATCACGCACGGTGGGGGTGGTTTTGGAGGTGATGTCGATCAGTTGACCATCCCGCAGGGTGACAATCACCGGGCCAATTGAGGGCAGGTTGATGCGGCCCAGCCAGAGGCCATTGGGGACAAGTTTTGGATAAGTCATATCAGTCTCTCAAGTTATAGGCTCGGGCAGCATTGCCGCCCAAAATAGCATTGCGYTCATCGTTGGTGAGATCCGACAACAAAGTGTCGGTGGTCTTGATCCAGCGCTCATAACTGCTGGCCAGAGTGCAAACGGGCCAGTCGCTGCCCCAGATCAGACGTTCAGGGCCGAAGCTGTTCAGCAGGTGATCCACATAGGGTTTCAGATCGGCGGTGGTCCAGTTTACATCCGCCTCGGTCACCAGGCCCGAGAGTTTGCAAAAGGCCTGTGTTTCACTGGCTAATTTAGCCATATCGGTGGCCCAAGGCTCGATCACCCCGTCGCGGATTAGCGGTTTGGCGCCGTGGTTAATCACCACACGCATGTCCGAATGGCGCTCCAGCAGGCGGCTGAGGTTGGACAGATGCGGCGGCAGGGTCAGCGCATCGAAGGTCAGATCGGCAGCCATCAGCGCCTCGAACGCTGGCGTCAGATCGGTGCGAAGCATCCAGTCAGGATCGGCAATATCCTGGATCATTGGACGCAAACCAACCAGCGCCGGGTGTTGTGCCAGTTTTGAAATTTGCACGGGCGCCTCGGCGTGTTCGAAATCGACCCAGCCCACCACGCCTTTGACAAAGGCATGGTCATCGGCCAGCGACAGCATGAACTCGGTCTCGGCGAGGGTAGGGGCCGCCTGGACCAGAACCGTGTCTTCGATCCCTGCTGCTGCCAGCATGGGCGTCAGGTCATCCGGCAAGAAATCGTGATAGATTTCTTTTAAGTCTGGGGTGAGCCACCCGTAGTCGCCACGGTCTAGGGACCAAAAATGTTGGTGTGCATCGATGCGGGTCATCTGCGAGTGTCTTTCTTGCGGGTGATGGAGGGTGTGACCGTCATGGGAAGTCCTGTGGTCAATTGGTGAGGAATAATTCGGGACGGTCCTGTTCCAGCGGCGCAATGCGCGGCAACAGTTGGCCCAGATGGTGGTGCAAGGCCTTTTGGGCTGCAACCTGATCGCGGTTGCGGATCGCATCAACCACGGCGCGGTGTTCTTGCAGCGTTTCGGCGGCGCGGCCGGGTGTTGGCAGCAGCAGCATCCGCGCGCGGCTGACCTGCAGCGACACCATGCGGGCAAGAGTGATCAACCGGGGATACCCGGTGAATTGCATCAACATGGCGTGGAATTCCTCGTCAGCCTTATAAAAGCCAGAGAAATCCTGATCCTCGACCAAAAGCGCCTGCAGGTGAAGGTTGCGGTTGATCTGGGTCAGCTGGTCTTGGGTATGATCTTGGGCAACCTTGGCAACGCTGGCCAGCTCCAGCGCCTCGCGCAGGAAGGCGCCTTCGCGGATTTCGGCCATCGAGAAATAGGCAACCCGGGTCGCGGATTGGGGGATAACATCCACCAGACCTTCGGAGGACAGGCGGGCAATCGCCTCGGAAACCGGCGAACGGGAGACCCCCAACCTCTCACAGATCACCCCTTTTCGCAGTATGACGCCTGGCTGAAAATGCAGCACCAATATCGCTTCCTTGAGGGACAAATAGACCCGTTGAGCCAGCGAACCCTCAAAGGTGCTGATGTCCTTAAGCAAGGTGACATCGATTTTGGTGGTTGTCATAGGGTAACCTCTGACGTTCTAACATGCTAGAACGTTGGCTGAAAGTCAAGGGATCCAACCGGATCGAATAAGGGATGTGGGCAGGCGCCGTGGCTGAATTTGACTCGCCATTTGTTAGGCTTGGCGGCGAAATCAGGACACATATGGTCGTCTTGATATTGGGCAAACCCATGCCTTTTGGCTGGTTTTTTTGCCGTGCTTTGACCTGCGCGCCAAGCGTAGGATTAGTCCAGGGTCAACACAAAGGAGCCACGGAAGGCATCGGAACCGGTGGAATTGCGGCTGGCCATGCGTTCCAGGTTGACGATGGTGGACAACATCAGCCGGTCGTGGCTCCAGTCGCTGGGGCGTTGCATCAACAATGTGGTCGCCAGCACGGCGCCAACCAGCAGGCCGGACAGTAGCGTCCAGCTGGCGGTATGGTCTTTCGGCGATTTCTGGGCTGTGACGGTCAAAATGCGTTGCTGCAAGGTGGCACTGCGCCGGGTTTCGCGGCGGTCCACCAGAGAGACGGCGGGGCTGCGGCGGGTGAAAAAGATACGGTCCTGCGCCGCCATCGCGCAGGCGCGGATCAGGCATTCGCAATAGGCGCGGGCATCAAATTGCGGCCGTGCCATCAGGGCTTGATCACAGGCAAATTCCCGCAAGGCGCGCACTTCGCTGCGCCAGAGGTAAAAGGCCGGGTTCCAGAACAACAGGGGGCGCAGGGTTTCCAGCAGAAATTCGCATTCGATGTCGCGCTGGCGGAAATGCTGCAACTCATGGGCAATGGTCAACCGCAGGTCGCGGGAATCGTGCAGCAGGGAAGAGGGCAACACCACATAGAGGGTGAACAGACCGCGGGTGGAATAGGCGACAGACGTGGTCTCGCTGATCCGCAGTTGCACCCGCCCGATCTTTTTCCACAAAAAGGCGCTGCGTAAGCTGTTGCGCAAGCGCCAGACCGATGTGATGACATGCAGGGCGCATATCGCGGCGCCAATGGTCAGCAGCAACACCAGGGAACGGGCCCAGAGTGCCTGCTGGGTTAGCAGGTTTCGTACCAGATCTTCGCGCAACCCAATGATGGTTTCAAAATGGCTGGCACTYATRYTGACAYGRCCYTGYAGGTAYTGSGACACCARCAKATCAGAWATRTTCGGCGGGTGCGGCACCACCCAGGTGGTAAACCCCAGCGCCAGCAGAGGGGCGACGATCAGTAAGACGGTCAGGCGGTTGAGCAGTTGTAGCTGAGGCAGAAAAGCATGACCAAGACCATGGCGGGTCAGCAATCGTCGCAGCCCCAGCCAAATTCCTGCGCCAACCAGCAGCAGCAGATTTAGGTCAATATAGGCATTTACCAGAGCATCAGCTTGCATTGTCCCCCAGCCTTTCATTCAACAGCGCCCGCATTTCCACGAGCATTTCGTCGGTCACCTCTTCATCSTCGACCAGCCGCGCCACCAGCGCCGCAGGGGTATCATTGAAGAGTTTGCTCGAAAGGTTTTTGAGAGTGGTTTTTTGATAGTCTGCCTTGGGMACMGCRGSRCGRTARACCAAWGAACGGTCCTGYCGTTCGCTGGWWAGGAARCCYTTTTGCTCCATGATYTTSAGCACGGTRGCRACCGAAGTATAGGCCCGTTSCTGCAGCTTGTTCARCTCGGCCARMAGRTCACGCACAGTGCCACCACCCGTTGCCCARACCACGGTCATAAATTCRAGTTCAACCTCGGTCAGAAGCAAGTTGTCCTGCTTTTTTCGCATGGGCGTTGGTGTCCGGTCCGTTTTTTGTTGTTTTGCCATCTTAGGCAAAGCGGGTGTTTTTGAAAACTAATTTCTTAGAAGATGCGCCAGAGGCGGCGAGTGTTACTAAAATGTGCGCTACCGCCCGCGCTATTTGGTTTGTGGCCAGGTGACGTGTCACAACGGCTGTTGCGTTTGTTGGTCAGTAAAGGCTTTTGCTGAGATGGCTCTGAGGGGCAGGTCTGCCCTCAGAGCCGATGTCCAGTGTTTGGGCGCGANAARCCGCGTCAARGGCCNGGGCCRSCTKCGGYRGNGSGCNGCCCMYYSMNTNNNCCSGCTCTCGCGCCRYKGKTCATACCTTRCGAAAGCAGAACACGGCCCAGCCAATCGCCATTGGCAGCGGTATCCAYAGCGGGGAGCCAAACAATCCCAGCCAGGCCAGGAAKATATAGCTGGAGCCCAGCAGGCTGATGAACAGCCGGTCGCCGCGGGTGGTCACCAGACCCAGCACCCCTTTTCGTTCATCACCGCCAGGGTGGCGAATTTCGATCACGATCAGCGTGCCAATCGCTGAGAAGATACCGATAAAGACCAATGCTGTGGGCCAGGTCCAGGCCATCCAGGTCAGCATTACACCCTCCCCATCGCGAAACCCTTCGCGATATAGTTGCGCACGAAATAGATCACGATCGCGCCCGGTATGATTGTCAAAGACCCCGCTGCCGCCAGCAGGCCCAGCTCGTAGCCCGCACTGGAGGCGGTTTTGGTCATGATGGCCGCAATGGGCTTGGCCGCCACCGCAGTCAGGGTCTTGGCCAGCAGCAGTTCCACCCAGGAGAACATGAAGCAGAAGAAGGCGGCAACGCCAACGCCGGCCTTGATTGATGGGAGGAAGATGGTGACAAAAAACCGCGGGAAGGAATAGCCGTCGACATAGGCGGTTTCGTCCAGCTCTTTGGGCACACTGGCCATGAAGCCTTCGAGGATCCACACCGACAGGGGCACGTTGAACAGGCAATGCGCCAGCGCCACCGCCAGATAGGTGTCAAACAGTCCCACCGCCGAATAGAGCTGGAAGAAGGGCAGGGCAAACACCGCCGCAGGGGCCATTCGGTTGGTCAGCAGCCAGAAGAACAGCTGTTTGTCGCCCAGGAACCGGTAGCGGCTAAAGGCATATGCAGCCGGTAGCGCCACCGCGATCGAGATCACCGTGTTCAGCGTCACATAAGAGATCGAGTTGATATAGCCCCAGTACCAGGTCGGATCGGTAAAGATCACCYKGTAGTYTTCCAGCGKRAAGGTCTGCGGGAACAGGGAGAACCCGCCCAGGATCTCGTTKGTGGTYTTRAAGCTCATCGCYACCARCCAGTAGATCGGCAGCAGCAGGAACAGGATGTAGATGATTGGGACGATGGATCGTTTTTGCATTTCCATGGTCTCCTTTAGTTCAGGTCGTCTTTGGTCATCAGCGTGTAGAACAGCCAGCTAACCAAGAGAGTGATTGCAAAGTAGATCAGCGACATCGCTGCGGCGGGGCCAAGGTCAAACTGCCCAAGGGCGCGTTTCACCAGATCGATGGACAGCAGCGTGGTCGAGTTGCCGGGGCCACCACCGGTCAGAACAAACGGCTCGGTGTAGATGTTGAAACTGTCCATGAATCGCAACAGGATGGCGATGGTCAGCACCGGTTTCATCTTGGGCAGCTGGATAAAGCGGAACACCGACCAGTTGGAGGCACCATCGATCTTGGCGGCCTGATAATAGGCATCCGGGATCGATACCAATCCGGCATAAGCCAGCAGTACCACCAGCGAGGTCCAGTGCCACACGTCCATGGTGATGATCGTTMCCCAAGCGGCAATTGGATCCTGGGTCATGTCATAATGGATGCCCACCACGTCGTTCAGGAAATAGCCCAGCAAGCCGATGTCGGGCAGGGTGAAGATGTTCCACATTGCCCCCACCACGTTCCACGGGATCAGCATTGGCAGTGCCATCAACACCAGGCAAACGGGCACCCAGATGCCCTGGCGCGGCATTGACAGCGCAATGGCAATGCCCAGCGGCACTTCGATCACCAGGATCAGGCCAGTGAACATGAACTGACGGCCCAGAGCTTTGTAAAACCGCTCTTCGGTCAGCAATTGCTGGAACCAAGTTAGCCCCTCCCACAGGAATAGGTTGTTGCCAAAGGTTTCCTGCACCGAATAGTTGACCACGGTCATCATCGGGATCAGCGCGTTAAAGGCGACCAGCAGCAGCRCKRKSRGCMMWRARAWCCRRKCWWKCWGGKYWTKWRTYYKSRTSAYTKTGMMWCMTSSKYYWRMGNGGCARYSSMSMMRWCRMSRYASMSMMRSRTYKSRKYMWRYTTKAMRKTGMGMMACRCYSCRRCYYYKYKKTCGGGGCCTGGGCCGTCGATGATGGCACTGATTTTGCTGCCATCGGCCTGGCATTCCACCACCGTGTGGCGGCCGACGTCCGAGACTTTGCTCACCGTTGCGGGCAACCCGCTATCCCCAAGCGCTACAAACTCGGGGCGGATGCCAATTTCGGTGCGCCCAWYGGGYTCGCCTTGAATSGCRCCTTCYARCGSMACCWGATGYTCGCCGAAATASRYCCGACCATCSCGCAGACTGCAGGGCAGYACGTTCATSCCCGGCGAGCCGATGAAATGGCCGACAAAGGTATGCGCTGGGCGWTCAAACARCTCSACCGGGGTGCCGATCTGCACMACTTCRCCGTCCTGCATSACCACCACCTGATCGGCAAAWGTCAGCGCCTCGGTYTGGTCRTGGGTGACRTAGATCATCGTKGCCTTGATRCGCTGGTGCAGCTCTTTCAGTTTTGAGCGCAGTTTCCATTTWAGATGYGGRTCGATYACYGTCAGSGGYTCRTCRAACATCACCACGTTGACGTCCTCGCGCACCAAKCCGCGCCCCATCGAGATCTTCTGCTTGTTGTCCGGGCTCAGGCCTGCCGCCTTTTGATCCAGCATATCGGTCAGTTCCAGCATCTCGGCGATGGCGGTGACCCGGGTTTTGACCGTCTCTTCGTCGCGACCGCGATTGCGCAGCGGGAAGGCGAGATTGTCGTAGACCGTCATGGTGTCGTAGATCACCGGGAACTGAAACACCTGCGCGATGTTGCGCTGGTCGGGTGGCAGGTCAGTGACGTCTTTGCCGTCAAACAGGATGCGGCCCTCGGAGGGTACCAGCAACCCGGAAATGATGTTCAGCAGGGTGGATTTACCACAGCCCGACGGCCCCAGCAGCGCATAAGCGCCGCCATCGTTCCAGTCGAGATCGATTTCCTTGAGCGCATAGTCCGAAGGCTCGGTTGGATTCGGGTAATAGCTGTGACGCAGATTTGAGAGAGTTATTTTAGCCATTGTTGCGCCTCACGCCACGCGGGAGCCCTCGGGGGCAAAGAGATATGCCGCCGAGGGATCCATATAAAAATCATGGGTTTCGCCTACCCGGTAGGGATGAACCCCAGCCGCAAGGGACACCCAGCTGCCGCTGCCCATGTCAAAATGGGCGCTGCTTTCCGAGCCGGACAGCTCGGTCACCTGCACCTGGCCTGACAGGCGCACGGTGTTTTTATCCGTTGCCAAAGGCAGCACATGGTGCGGCCGGATGGCAATGGTATATTTTCCATCCGCCAGTCCTTCGGCATTGCCGGGCAGGGCCCAGGTTACACCCGAGCCCAGGGTGGCATTGGTGCCCTGTTTGGTGATCTCGGCAGTGTTGATTGGCGGGTTGGAGAACACGGCCGCCGCCGAGACATTGGCCGGGTTGCGGTAGATGTCGGCGGTGACGCCAAACTGGGTCACGTGGCCATCTTCCATCAGTGCTGTCATGCCGCCCAGCAACAGGGCCTCTTCGGGTTCAGAGGTGGCATAGACCACCACGGCGCCACGGCCGGCAAACAGCTCGGGCAGTTGGTCCCRCAACTCTTCGCGCAGTTTGTAGTCCAGGTTGGCCAGCGGCTCATCCAGGAACACCGCCTTGCTTTCCTTGGCAATGGCGCGGGCCAGTGCGGTGCGCTGCTGCTGGCCGCCGGACAACTCGTGCGGCATCCGGTTTAGCATCGGGCGCAGCTGCAGAATATCTGCGGCCTCTTCGACGCGGCCCTGAATCTCGGACTTCGCCATGCCCGAAACCTTCAGCGGTGAGGCGATGTTTTCATACACGGTCATATGCGGGTAGTTGATGAAAAACTGGTGCACCAGACTGATAGTGCGTTTCTGAGTGTTGAGCTTGGTCACGTTCTGACCATCCATCCAGATCTCACCACTTGCCAGTGGGTCCAGCCCAGCCATCATTTTGATCAGCGAGGTCTTCCCAGCTCCGGTTGCGCCCAGCAGGACATTGAARTGACCGGGYTGCARSRTCAGGGAGGTTTCCTTGATGTGCAAATTSGCGCCGAYGCGCTTGGTCACAGATTTTAGTTCGAGTGCCATTTTGGTGRGGCTTTCCGGCAGGCAGCCAGTTGCGCGCTATGCAGCGCGATCTTGGGATAAAGCGCCCCGGAGATCGAGGGAGATCTCCGGGGCAAGAGGGCTGAACAATTTGCTGGGTTCAGCCCCGTCAGGGAGGACCTGTTATTCAGAGGCCCAGCGGGCAACCAGATCGTCGTAGTTGACGGTCATGCCCTGTGGCTTCTCGTTGTCCAGCATTGGCTTGGCGCCACCATTGGCCATCCACCAGGCYGCGTCTTTYTCTTCGTTCAGACGTGGRCCACAMCCRCCRTAKACRTTGGCWGCYTCATCGGCGCGCTGCATGCGGCCCATGGTGATGTCCATTTCTTCGGCCAGACGGTCCATGGCTTCTTGTGGCGTGAACGCACCCGAGTTGACGTCCCCAATTTGCTGCCACCAGATCTGGGCCAGCTTTGGATAGTCAGGCACGTTGATGCCGGTTGGCGACCAGGCAATACGATCAGGCGAGCGATAAAACTCGACCAGACCGCCCAGCTTTCCAGCCCGCTCGGTAAAGCTTTCGTGGTTGATCGAGCTGTCGCGGATGAAGGTCAGACCAACGTGGCTTTTCTTCACGTCCACAGTTTTGGAAACTGCAAACTGCGCATAGAGCCAGGCTGCCTTGGCACGGTCCAGAGGAGTCGACTTGAGGATGGTCCAGGAGCCAACGTCCTGATAACCGATCTTCTGGCCTTCTTCCCAATATGGGCCGWGTGGGCTRGGYGCCATCCGCCAYAGCGGYGTRCCKTCRCCRTCRACRGTRTTGTTGCCTTCGGACTGTGGTTTCACCATGTCGGCGGTGAAGGCAGTGTACCAGAAGATCTGCTGGGCCACGTTGCCCTGGCTTAGCGCTGGCAGTGACTGGTAGAAGTCAAAGCTGGCCGCACCGGGTGGTGCATAGGCGCGCAGCCATTCGTCCCACTTGCGGATCGCATAGACCGCCGCCGGGCCGTTTGCAGCCCCACCACGGGTGACGCTTGCGCCAGCAGGGTTACAGGARCCGGCTTCCATACGGATGCCCCATTCGTCGATKGGCACACCGTTTGGCTCRCCTTTSGAMCCRGCACCAGCCATCGACAGCCAGGCATCGGTCATCCGCCAACCAAGGTCAGGYGCSCGYTTACCRTARTCCATGTGACCATAGATTGTRGTGCCGTCGATTTCYTTGACGTCKTYRSWGAAGAACTCGGCGATGTCCTCGTAAGCYGACCAGTTGACCGGAACCCCCAGCTCATAGCCATATTTGGCTTTGAATGCAGTTTTTAGGTCTTCGCGGTCGAACCAGTCCTTGCGGAACCAGTACAGGTTGGCGAATTGTTGGTCAGGCAGCTGATACAGGTCGCCGTCCGGGCCGGTGGTGAACTGGGTGCCAATAAAGTCGTCCAGATCCAACCCGGGGTTGGTCACGTCYGCGCCTTCGCCTGCCATAAAGTCGGTCAGGTTATAGGCCAGTTGCAGMCGCGAGTGGGTGCCGATCAGRTCSGAGTCATTGACATAAGCGTCATAGAGGTTCCGCTGCGTTTGCATTTGGGTCTGAACCGCCTGCACAACTTCGCCTTCGCCCAAAATCTGGTGGTTCACCTTGATGCCGGTGATTTCCTCAAAGGCCTTTGTCAGCACTTCGGACTCATAGCTGTGCGTTGGAATTCCCTCCGACAGCACGTTGATCTCCATGCCGGCAAAAGGTGCGGCGGCTTTAATAAACCACTGCATCTCCGCCAGCTGTTCGTCCTTGTTCAGAACCGAGGGCTGGAATTCCTCGTCAATCCATTTCTTGGCAGCGGCCTCATCGGCATGCCCCATTGATCCCGCAATCACGGCAGTCGCCGCGACGGCGGAGAGAAGATACTTGCGCATCCTGTCACCTCCCTAAGGTATATTATGTCAGAAATGCTCTGCGGCACCTGACTGTCACATAGCTTTGATTTGATCCTTGTTTTTGTCAAACTAAATCTTTAGTAATTGATACTGCGTTGAAATTTATGATAAAAAATTTATGCTCTCAACACCTCGGAGTGTCTGAATACAGCTGATATGGTAGGACTCATAGCCCGGCACCTGGGGCAGCGACCCTAAGAAAGCGGTCGCTGCGCCGGTGCTTTGCCTCTATGCAGGCGCTATGCGATGAAGCCATAGAGCGCGGTTTCAAGACGCCGCAAGTCCTGCCCGGAGGCGCCACCCTGCGTGGCACCTAGGCCGAGGTCTGGCGTGCCAATCTACAACTGCGGGGTGCTGCCCGTGTGCTGGCCCGCATCGGCGAAATCCGCGCCTTTCATCTGGCCCAGCTCGACAAACGTGCGCGCAAGTTCCCCTGGGGGGATTTTCTGCGCGCCGACGTGCCGGTCAAAGTCGAGGTGGTCACCAACAAGAAGTCCAAGATCTATCACGCCGGCGCAGCCATTCAGCGGTTCGAGCGGGCCATCACCGAAGAACTGGGCGAGCAATCTCAGCCGATGCCGATGTCCGCATCAAGGTCCGCATTGACGACAACCTGTGCATCATCAGCGTCGATACCTCGGGTGAGGCGCTGCACAAACGCGGCCACAAACCGGCGGTGGGCAAGGCGCCCATGCGTGAGAATCTGGCAGCGATGTTCCTGCGCCAATGTGGCTATGACGGGACCGAACCGGTGGTTGATCCCATGTGTGGGTCCGGCACCTTTGTGATCGAGGCCGCCGAGATCGCCATGGGGCTGATCCCGGGCCGCAGCCGCAGCTTTGCCTTTGAGCAATTGGCCAATTTTGATGACACGATCTGGCAGCAGATGCGCGGCGCCGGGCAGGGCGCGGAGACCGAACTGCGGTTCTTTGGGTCCGACCGCAACGCAGGTGTGGTTGAGGCGGCCACCTCCAATGCCGAGCGTGCCGGTGTCGATGGCTGCACAGTATTCGCTCATCACGCAGTCAGCGATCTGACCCCGCCGGACGGCCCGCCGGGGCTGGTGATCGTCAACCCGCCCTATGGCGGCCGGATCGGCAATAAAAAACTGCTCTATGCGCTGTATGGTGCCCTGGGGAAAACCCTAAGCGCGGGTTTTTCCGGCTGGCGGGTCGGGATTGTCACCAGCGAGCCGGGCTTGGCCAAGGCCACCGGCCTGCCGTTCTTGCCGACCGGCGCCACGGTGGCACATGGCGGCATCAAGATCCGCCTGTTTCAGATCGCGCCGCTGCCTTAACGGCATCTGGTGAGCCTCGTCAATCGGCTGCCCGACCTGCCGATCTGGCAGAGCGGAAACAAGCTCCGCCTTTCAGGCTGTTGCATTTGATCTTGTGTTTCATACAAAAAGGGGGCGGCCCATTTGGAGCCGCCCCTTTTGTGGTTACTTGACTGTACGGAGGGGCATCTCCCCCAATGCCCCCCCGCCAGACGATGGTTTACCCGTAAGCAAACGGATCGTCGTCTGGATCGTCCTGGTTATCGCAGGCCGGTTTGCCGGAGCCGGAGCCCTTGTTCATCAGCGACATGAAGTCATTGGCGTTGGGCATTTTCCATCCATGCCCACCAGAGCCGCCACCTGATCCACCCGAACCGCTGGCATAGACCACATCGTCGCCATTCCCAGTGTCATTGGGTTCGCCGTGGTAACGCGGTAGCCACGGTGTTGATTTCCACTGCAGGTCACCACAGCTGCCTGAGCCTGAGCCCTTGCTGCCACCTGAGCCTGAGCCCTTGCTGCCACCTGAGCCGGAACCTTTGCTGCCGCCTGAGCCGGAGCCTTTGCTGCCACCCGAGCCGGAGCCYTTGCTGCCGCCTGAGCCGGAGCCCTTGCTGCCGCCCGAGCCGGAGCCTTTAGTCCCGCCGGTGCCAGACCCTTTGGTTCCACCTGAACCGGAGCCATCTTCGCAATAGTGGTCGGACAGATTGTCCTCGTACCATTGGTCCAGACCGTCGCCCTCAACGCCGCCATTGTGATAGCTGTCACCAGTGCTGGCGCCTGCGCCAGCCGGTACTCCACCGGTCAGAACCTGCGGGTTGGGTCCATCACTGTCGATCACCAGCGCCATGCTGCTGAAATCAATATCTTCCAGCGCCAGCCCGGTATCAGACCACAGGGTGAAGTTGACGGTGGTCACTTCTCCTGCGGTGGAATCCGCTGCCGTCCCAAATTGCACCATGCCGTCATACATGCCCGGCACGGTAAAGCCATTGTCCAGACTGTTGACCGCATTGGCATTGGCCTCGTGGCCGGTGACCGGCAGGGTGTTTTCATCCGGGTAGAAGTGCAACCCATTCAGGTCACTGTCGTCGGTCATGTTAAAGAACAGCCCGTCGATATCGGCCAGATCAMCCKYMAWYSMSRTTRSTKTCARATKKRAAAACAGCTGGCCATTTACGTCTTGGGTGACCGTGACATCCACCTGCGGATCGGTGCCCATAGTGAAGGAGACCGAGGGCTTGCCGTCGCCTCCGCCACTGCCGCCACCGTGATCGCAACCGGTTCCACTGGTCCCGCCAGTCCCCTTGCTGCCGCCCGAGCCGGAACCTTTGCTGCCGCCAGTGCCGGAGCCTTTGCTGCCGCCAGTGCCGGAGCCTTTGCTGCCGCCAGTGCCGGAGCCTTTGCTGCCGCCAGTGCCGGAGCCTTTGCTGCCGCCAGTGCCATCTGCCTCGTCGTCCTTATAGTGCTTGGCCAGGTATTTGTCGTACCAGTTGCTAAATCGGTCACCCTCGACCCCACCGTTATGATACGATTTGGCCCCGCTGGCCTTGGCGCCGTGACCGGCGTCATGGGAGTGGCCGCCCTTGTGCCCCGAGTGATAACCGTATGATCCCCAACGTCCCCAAGCCATCGCAATGCACTCCCTAATTACCAAGCTAACCCAAACCCGACCCATGCAGAGGTGTCTGGCAGAACACCGATGCGGGAAATCGTCGTGCTTTCATTTGGCAAGACCCTATGAGGAGAAATAGAGTGCTGACAAATCTTAGTCTCAATTTGATTTGATTTTGGGTTAAGTAGTGCGGCATCTGGAAACAATACTGGATCTGAGTGGAGATTGCCTCGGGACTCAAGTCTTTTTCGAGCCCCGCCGGATTTCAAGGCTGCTCGAATCATTCGAATAGTTAATATCAATGCCTCAATTCGGCCCTAAAAATTGCCGAAATTGCAGGTTAGAGATTAGACTGGATTGGAAATTCGACCGGCCTCTCCCGGTTGGGTGTAGCGTATGAGAGGTATTTCCGTGGCGAATGACAGCAACCAGAGCCGCATCGATCGCATTGTGGAAACTGCCGAAGAGCACTTTGGTCAAACTGTCGAGCGGGTGACCGCGCCCGGTGGTGAGGGGCGGGCGTCGTTTCGGCTGCACTTTGAAGATCGCGATGTGATCGCCACCCTGCGACCCAATTTCCGCCGCACTCATCTAGAGGCTTTTGTGCTGGACCGCTTGGCACCGCACACCGACAATATTCCCAAGGTGCTGGGGGTGGTTGGCGAAATCATGTTCCAATCCGATGTGGGGCACCGCCGGTTGAATCAGGAAATTGCCCTCCACAACAAGGCCAAGCAGCTGGATCTGGCCGCCGATGCGGTGGCTGGCATTTTCCGTATCCAGTCCGCCGCGCGCAAAACAGATCTGGCTCAGTCCATGCCGCATCTTGGCGCCAATGACGATTGGATCACCAATATCGTCGATGCTGTGGATGCGTTGCAGCCCTATTCTCGGGGCATTTCCAGCAAGTTTGACCGCAATGCGGTGGCCACAGCCGTGGCCTATCCGGGGCGTCAGTTTGTCAAATGGGATTGCCGGTCGGGCAATGCAGCCATTGGTGCGGATGACCGGATGAACTGGTTTGACTTTGAATATTCCGGCCTGCGCCACGGCGCCGAGGATTTTGCCTGGCTGATTGGAGACGAGGCCTGGCCAATCGCCCCCGACCAGATGGTTGACATAATGATCGACGCCTTCGACCCGGAGTGTGGCCACGAGATTGCCGATTATCTGGAATACCTGTCGGTCTACCTGACCCTGCATTCGGTGCAGCGCTTCAAGCTGATCATCAAAGAGGCCAAGAAACGCGGCTGGCTGTCGAAGGAAAGGGTGCGCAAATATGATGACGCCGGGGTACACCCCGAGTTTGCGGTGCAGATCTGCAAGGTTGGGCAGTATTTTGCCGCTCAATCGCAGCTGACCGCACCTATCAGCCATAATTTTGAAGGTGCCGCGCAGGCGTTTCAACAAATCCTGCGAGACGGTACCTCGTTAAAGCGAGCCTGATCCATGACCGTCCAGTCACGCTTACCCTCTGTTGATCTGGACCTTGGCCTCCGTCTGGAGATTAGCGAAACCCAAGCGCAGATGCAGGCCTTGCAATCCGCGTGGCAGGATTTGGAACACCGCGATCCCGAGGGCACGGTCTATCTGTCCTGGGATTGGCTGGCAGCCACTTTCTCCGCCTATCCGGGACGCTGGCGGGTGCTGACTGCCTGGCGCGGCGGGCAAATGGTTTGTGCCTTTCCGATGAAGCTGCGGTTGCACTGGAGCACCTCGCACCAAGAGCTACAAACCGAGATCGAGGCTGGCGGGCGGTTGATCTATTCCGAGTACTCCGGCTTTCTCTGTGACCCTCTGTATCAGGATGCGGCGCTGGCGGCGATTGCACAGCACCTACAGACCTTGCCCTGGGTCCGGCTGTCGCTAAAATACGAAGACAGCAACACCCGGGCTGCCACCTTCATGGCGGCTTTTCCGGATGCGCAGTTTCGCAGTCGCAACAAAGACTATTTCATCAATGCCGGCAGCACCGACAACCTGATTTGCCCGCGGGTGGTGCTGCCGCAGAGTTACGAGGTCTATCTCGACGGGTTGGGCAGGAACATGCGGCAGAAAATGCGTCGGTTCAGTCGTAAATATCTCGACAGCGGTGCGCTACGGCTGACCTGGGCAGAGGCCTCAGATGCCGCGGCAGGGATCGAACAATTGCTGCAGCACTGGCTGGTGAAGTGGACCCCCTCCAAAGGCAAGACCAAGGCCCGCAAATCAGCCCGCACCTATCGCAGGATGCTGACCCAGGCTGCGGATCTGGGGCTGCTGCGGATGCCGATGCTGTGGCAAGGTGAGCGGTGCCTGGGGGCGCTGGGCCATGTGATCGACCCTCGTCACCGGCGGATACATTTTATCGTGGCAGGACGCGATGAAGCAGTGGAGGGTAATTTCATCGGACCCTTACTGCACGCGCAATCGGTGCGCTGGGGAATTGAAAATGGCTATGCCACTTATGATTTGTGCCACGGGGATGAGCCTTACAAGTTTGGCTACGGTGCTGTTGCAACTCGCGTTAAATATTTCTCGATCCGCCGCCGCAACCTGTCTCCCTCGGGCACATACCTGGACCCGATCTGTGCGCCTCAGGCATTGAGCCGGGTGATCGAGTTTCTGCAAGAGGACCAGCCAGAAGAGGCGCTTATTGGTGCCAAGCAATTGCGCCACTTAATGGGTGAAAATTACGCACAGCTGTGACACCAGCAGATAGGGTCTGCTGCATTTCCACCGTCACCCAAGCGCGCCGGGTGCATTTGCTGGCGCAGGCCCCTCCTCGCTCTTGCCGTTTTCCAAACAGTCGCGGGCGTATGCGTTGGGCATTGCGCGACCCAGTTCAAATGGCAGCGGCGGTCAGGCCTTAGCATGAAAAATGCTGCGTATTGCCAGGGCTGGTTTTTGAGGTTGAGCGCGTTATTGCCGATCTGTTGGCCATCGGGACGGCGACACTGGACACTGTCTCCGCCGAAGTTGGGTACGAGCCCGCGCACCTTGTCACCAAAGCTGACCGCAGAGGAGATCCGTTTTTTCCGGGTTCTCGAAGACCTTCGTAAATCGCTATCCAGGAGTTTTCTGCGCGACAGCGATCTGGTCTTGGCTGAAATCGCCTTTTTGCTGTGTTATTCGGAGCTTAGTAGTTTCACCGATGCCATCAAATGCTGAACTGGCAGGCGTCCCGGCCAGTTTCGTGCTGCGTGAACGAGACAGCATCTCTGCCGACCGCATGCTCTACGCCAAAAATTCCTCGCCTAGCGCCAGCGGCGCAACTGAGGGTGGGAGACCCTCCAATATTGATCTGATATCATCTGCGGCACGCCCCGNTTTTACTCTCAGATATTGTTTCCCAGCTGACAGATGTGGAGAAAGAGCAAGTCAGGTTTGAATTAAATTCTTGAGTGACCATTTAGAGGATCAACCGATTAACGCATTGACCCGTCGGGTAGCTGATTTATACCCGGTGATCCACGTACTGACTGTTTTGCTTGGTTTGCAGAGTTATGATACTCTGCTTTTGCCGGGCTTACACTATATGTGGGGGCCAAGCTGTGTGTTTGATTCTCGGAAATGTGTTGTTTTTAAAGGAGAAATTAGAAAATGGTCGATGACGCCAAGAAACACTCCGCAGTTTTCTCCAAAATGTTGGCCTTCCAGTTGATTGAACGTGGATTCGACGTCGATACGATCTTTCACGGCACCGCTTTTGACGCCGGGTTGTTGCAGGATGACTCTCCAATCTCTCTTTTGGCGGACAGCATTAAATTTTTCGAACGCGCTGCGGAGTTGACCAAGAATGACAATTTGGGTTTTCAGATTGGTAAGGATCAGGATATCCGGCGCGCCGGACTTATCTGCTATGTTGGATTGGCAGCACCTACCGTAGGTGGTTTTTTGGCAAATTTCACACGCTACTCGCGGGTGTTCAGCCCGGCGTTGGAAGTTGATATGTCACGGCTGCTGGACGACGGGGTTATCGACTGGGAATATGCGATCTCTCCCAGTTTGCAACGGCGTCAATATGTCGAGTTTTCTGCGGCAAGCCTGTTGCATACAGTGCGCCACTTTTCGGACAATCCAATTGCCCCTAGATTGGTCCGATTTCAGCACAACCGACGCCACCAGATCGACGAGATAGAGGCCTATTATGGCTGTAGGGTTGAATTTGGAGCTGCGCGCAATGGCTTTGAATTTGCTACCAAAGATCTGGATTTGCCACTGACGTCGGCCGACGAACAGCTGCTGACCGTGTTGCAGGGGTATGGCGATCAGGTTTTGGCTGAAATGGCGCGTCAAATGCCGGGRCTGGTGGTCGAGGTGGAACGCGCAATTGCCGATCAATTGGGGGCCGGSTCGGTGACGCTGGAAACYGTCGCCGCYGGKATGGGRATGAGCCCGCGCACCCTGTCGCGCAAGCTGGCCGCAGAAGGCACCAGTTTCTTTCGACTACTGGAAGAGCTGCGCAAGTCTCTGTCCAAAAGCTATTTGCGCGACAGCAATCTGGTGTTGGCGGAAATCGCCTTTTTGCTGGGTTATTCCGGGCTCAGCAGTTTCAATGATGCTTTCAAACGCTGGACCGGTCACAGCCCCGGCCAATTTCGCACGGTGTGATCGAAACAACTTGAGTGATCCAACCGGCTTGACGGGGTAGACTGACCGATCTGAGATGGCGATGTCGTCGCCCTAATTTCGAGCGGCCCGGATTCTCCGCATGGCTCAAGTTTGAGTTGATTTTGTGTCCAAGACAGGCGCCCACAGCAACAATGCGGCTCAGTTTCTGACTTTGTTTCCTGATCAGCCAGGAAAATGAGCCAAATTAGGTCAAATTCAAGACAAAGCAGAGTTTTTACCCCAGATCCCTAAAATTTGTCTAAACGCATGCTATCTTTAATCATGGCATTTTCCAGGCATTGTTTTGTCCTGATCTTGCCATGGGTTTGGCGTGGCGCATGGGGGTGTGACCTGATCCTGATCCACTCAAAGAAATAGCGAACCCGGTAGCTGCCGCACCGGGACAACATAAATTTGAAATTGGCCCGCCGAAAGGTGGTGCTCTTTTTGGCTGCTTGGCTGCCGACTGGGGGATGAAGTGGAAGATATTGCATATAGGGGTGGGGTGACCTCTTCGTTGCAAACGGTCCTGGTGGGAGGGGCTGGTGACAAAAATAGATTGCGGCCTGTTGTGTTGCTTRCAATGCCTTCGTTTGCCTTGAGGCCTGCAAATATCAACGCCTCACTTTCGCCTGCCGCGCCGGTGGTATCGATGCCACTTGGCGATCAGGCAACTGCTGTTTATGGCAATGTGGGCAAGCGGGTATTGGATATTGTGCTGGTTCTGCTGATACTGCCGCTGGCCTTGCCAGTGATCGTGATCTGCGCGCTGGCGCTGTGGGTTGAGGGAGGGTTCCCGTTCTACCGTCAGGATCGGTTGGGCCAGCATGGGCGCAGGTTTTCCATCCTGAAACTGCGCACCATGGTGCGTGACGCAGATGCACTGTTGGAACAGTACCTGGACGCCTGTCCCAAGTTGCGCCGCGAATGGGACGAGACCCAAAAGCTAAAACAGGACCCGCGTATCACTCCGGTCGGCAGGTTTCTGCGGGCCTCGTCATTGGACGAGTTGCCACAGCTGTGGAATGTGCTGAAAGGGGATATGAGCCTGGTAGGACCGCGCCCGATGATGCCCGATCAGCTGCCGCTGTACGGGGATGCACGCGCCTATTTTGCGCTTAAACCTGGCATTACCGGTGTCTGGCAGGTGTCCGCCCGTAACGAGAGCCATTTCTCTTACCGGGCGCAGATTGATGCCAGATATGGTCAACAATTGTCGATGCGCACAGACCTGTTTTTGATGCTGCGCACGGTTGGTGTGGTCTTGCGGGGCACTGGATATTGACCTGTCAGCAAGGAAAACCCGGTAGGGGTAAATTGCCGTGCTGTCTATTTGCGGCGGGGCATGTACGTGATACCTTTGGGGGAGAGATCAGGGCATGAAAGATTTTGTGACCGCTGAGCTGGACGGTGCTGAGACCGCGCTGCAACCGCTATGGAAAGATGAGCCTGCGATGACCCAACAGGGGTTTAAGAAATTTCGCCGTCGTCGCGGCAGCCGCCAAGACCCGGTGATTGAAGACGCGCCTGAATTGGCCGAACTGCCCAAGTTTGCTGATCAGGTGCAGCCAGAAATCATCGCTCAGGTACCGGTGCCGCTGCCCGAACCCTGGGAGTTGCTGCGCCGGGTGCCAATCGGCGTGCGCGAGCACCAGCTGGCGCGCTCGCCTCTGGTCAATTTCTTTCGCGATGACCCTGCAGCCAAAGCCTTTGATCTGCTGCGCACCCGGTTGCTGCACACACTCAAGGCACATGGTTGGAAACGGGTGGCCGTTGCGGCTCCAACTGCCGGTTCTGGTGCGACCTTTACAGCGGTCAATCTGGCTCTTAGCCTGGCCCGGGTGCCCCACAGCCGCACCATCCTGATGGATCTGAACCACCGCCGTCCTGGCGTGGCGGATGCGCTGAAAATGGATCAACCGGGGAATATGTCCGGATTTTTGAACGGCGATGTCGCGATGGAAGATCATCTTATCCGTCCTGCCGAAACCCTGGCGCTCGGGCTGACCGATGCCCCGGATCGCAACGCTGCCGAGATCCTGCATGACAGCTATAGCGCTGCAACGTTGGCGGATATGATTGATCGAACCGCCGCAGATGTGGTGATTTATGATCTGCCTCCGGTGCTGGAGTATGACGATCTAGCTGCGTTCCTGCCGCAGGTGGACGGTGTCCTGCTGGTCTCGGATGGCACCCAGACCACCGCCGCGCATTTGGCCGCCTGTGAAAAGATGCTGGCGGGGCATACAGAACTGCTGGGCGTTGTGCTGAACCGTGCCCGCAACGCCGACGGACTGATCTAAGCACCCGACAGCTTAAATTTGTCATAGTTTTGCCTGCATACTATGGTGGATGGGGCACATCCCTGCCACAGCAGGCTTTGGATAACAGCGTTGAGACATTGAATGGGCCCAATTTACTCTTTCGAAGACTTTGTGGACATGCTGCGCCGCCGTGCGGGTATGATCGCCAGGGTGGTTTTTCTGGGCGCACTACTGTCGCTGTGGTACGCCGCCCGCCAGCCACATCTGTATCAATCCGCCGAGGTGATCCAGATCGTCCAGCCCAAAATTGCGGATGACTTGGCCAGCTCCACCGTCGAAGGCTCCTCGGCGCGTCGTCTGCAATTGATCCAACAGCGTTTGATGGCGCGTGGCACGGTGTTGGAAATTGTCGAGAAATACGACCTGTTTGCCGATCGGCCAGATTTGAAGCCGTCGCAACTGGTGATTCTGATGCGCGAATCCATCAGCATCGAAGGTATCGCCGCCGCTCGCGAAGGGTTTTCTGATGATGGCACCATTTCGGTTCTGACCATCATTGCCAGGATGCCCACGGCGGAACAGGCCCAGCAGGTGGCGCATGAATTTGCCCGCCGTACGATTGAGTTGAGCGTCAATTCACGCATCGAACTGGCCCGGGAAACCCTGACCTTTTTTGCCGAGCAAGAGGTCGCTCTTGCCGCCGATCTGAACGCGCTAGAGGATGATATTGCCAGGTTTCGCACCGCCAATAACCTGACGTCCCCCGGCGATGCCGAGTTTCGTCGGGCGGAATTGGCCACCATCAATGGTGGATTGCTGGACATCGCCCGCGAGCAGATCGGGATCCGCCGCGCCGCTGATCACGCCAGCGCCACCGAGCGTCCCGCTACCGCGCAGCGGATGCTGGCTGGTTTCCAGGAACAGCTGGCCACGTTAGACGCGCAGCGCGACTTGCTTGTTGGCCGTAAAAGCGAACTCGAGGCCTCGTTGGAAACCTCTCCGGAGGTTGAGCGCCAGTTGGATGTTTTTCAGCGGCGGCAGGGGCAACTTCGGACCTCGCTGGACACCATCACCGCTCGCCGCAGCGAAGCCGAAGTAGGCTTTCGCCTTGAAACGGGGCATCAATCCGAGCGTCTCACGGTGATCGAGCCAGCCGCACTGCCCGACTATTCGATCTCAGGCGGCCGCAAGCGGTTGGCCATCATGGGAACCCTTGCCAGTGTGATGGTGGCGCTGGTGCTGGCCTTTGTGCAAGAGCTGCGCCATCCGGTGCTGCGCAGCGCCGCCCAGATGCAACGGGAAACCGGGCTGACTCCAGTGGTGTCGATCCCGGTGCTGGACACCCGGCGCAAAAGACGTCTGCGGGACTTGTGGCGCCGCCAAGCCACGCCGGACGCCTAATGAAACAATATCGGGCAAGGCGCTGCCCGGCATTGCTGGGCATTGGAAAAAATCTAACTGCTGTTAGCTTAAAGCGTTGATCATCAGGGCAATTCCCTCGCGGTGATACCACACCGCGCCCGCTCCGATGAGACAAGTCAGCGCGGYAAATCCCAGATCATGCATCCCGTCCCAGACCTGATGTTTGCGGGCCAGCCAGATCAACACCGGATAGGCCGCCAGCATTGACAGGCCCAGCGCGGCAATGCCTCCGGGTAGGCCAAATAGCGTCACTCCAAGCAGAAACATGATTGTCTGCAGCACCGCACGACTGGCCGTAAAGACAAAAAAGCCCCGGCTGTTTCCGGCCGCCAGCGCCGCCTGATCATAGGTCATGCCAATCACCGCAGGCGCCAGCGCCAACGATATCAGCACCACCATCGACCCGGCCAAAGCATAGCGATCATCATAGAGCAGCTCGACCAGACCCGGTCCGATCCAAGCCATCAGCCACAGCAGTGACAGGATCCCTGCGCTCAGACCGTAGCGCAACATTCGCTGCTTGSKKSGGTTYKMSGSCRSYKCRRKYWSSGGCWTGTTCCGGTAGACCGGGATCATCAGCCGCTGGTTCACCGCATGGCCCAGTAGCATTGGGAAACTGGCCAGGAAATAGCCGATGTTATAGACGCCCAGCACCTCGAGCGAGACAAACTTGCCCAGGATGGCCCGATCGCCCTGCGAGGTGGCAAACCAGAATGCGGTGGACAGAAAAATCCATTTGCCAAAATGGATCAGCTCTTTGGCTGCTGCCTTTTCCCAGCGAAAGTGATTGGCGGCACCGGGCAGGCCAAAATGAGTCAGTGCCAGCTTGGCCGCAGCTTGAATGACCCCGCCCAGCACCAACGCCAGCACCGATTGGGTCACCAGCGCCAGCACAATCATCGACCCAATGCCAATCACCTGACTGGCCAGATCCAGTGCCGTCAGCGGCCCCACCAGCAGGTGCCGGTGTGCGGTTTCGATCCGGGTGGGGTTAAACCCGGCAATCATCAAACTGATGCCAGCAATCGGCAGGTATAGGAACAGCTCGGCTGCACCGTAGAACTGTGCCATCGGCCAGGCCACCGCCCCGGTCAGGAGCCACAGCAGCACCCCACGGGTGACCTGAATGCTCCAGGCGGTGTTTAGAAAATCCGGATCATCGCCGCGTTTGCTTTGGGCGATCGACGGGCCGACGCCTACATCCGAAAACAGCGATAGCCCTACGGTCACCACAGAGACCAGCGCCATCAGGCCAAAGGCCTCGGGGAACAGCAACCGGGTCAGCACCAGATTGGCCGCCAGTCGCAGCGCCTGGCTGCCGCCATAGCCAATTACCAACCACGAGGCTGAGCGCAGCACCCGTGCCATCAGGCCGTGTCCTTGAAAAAGCGGGGCAAGCAAYGCCATGWRGTCTCCTGARCTTRGNTMGTGCGCACGCTATTGGTGTCGGCGAATTGCGTCAATCGCTGTGACCCGCATGTGGGCATGGACCGGGAAATTTCCGGTCAAAGAAGCAACAATCCCAGGCTGAAGGGCGGATTGGTGGTCGATGACCCGCTTGCTAATTGTTAAACTTTGCAAGCAGTGAAACCACCGTTAGTCTGCCGCAGACAGTATTTCCGGATTGGACCCAACCCTTGAAAATCGCCTATATTCTGAACACCTACCCACAGCCATCGCATAGTTTCATTCGCCGTGAAGTGCAGGCGCTGGAGCGCCAGGGTGTGCAGGTGGTGCGGTTGGCGATGCGGGCCTCGGATGTGGGGCTGGTCGATCCCGGCGACCGGGAGGAAGCAAGCCGCACCCATTATGTCCTGCGGACCGGAGCGGCGCGTCTGCTGTTGGGTTTGCTGGGTGAGGGTGGACGCGCGCCGCAGCGCGTCTGGCGCGCTGTGTGGCTGGCGTTGACATTGGCGCGCGCCTCGGATCGGGGCGTGTTGCGGCATCTGATTTATCTGGCTGAGGCGGTCTATGTGAAACACCGCTGCGCTGCCGAGGGGGTACAGCATATGCATGCGCATTTTGGCACCAATGCCACTACCGTGGCGATGCTGGCCGAGGCGCTGGGCGGCCCCAGCTATAGTTTTACCACCCATGGCCCCGAGGAGTTCGATGCCCCACAGGCGCTGTCGCTGGGGGAAAAGGTGAACCGGTCTGCCTTTGCCGTGGCGATCAGCAGCTTTGGTCGCAGCCAGCTAAGCCGCTGGGCGGAGTTTGACCGCTGGGATCGTATCAAATTGGTGCATTGCGGTATTGAACCCGCCCGGTTTGCGGACCCGACGCCGGTCCCGAGCGGGGCGCTCCGGCTGGTCTCGATTGGTCGGTTTGTCGAGCAGAAAGGCCAGATGGTTCTGGTGCAGGCGATGGGTGAACTGGTGAAAGATTTGCCCGATATTCACCTGTCTCTGATTGGCGATGGAGAGATGCGCGGCGATCTTGAAGCGGCGATTTCGACCCTGGGTTTGCAAAACAATATTACCCTGACCGGATGGCTGAGTGAGGCGGATGTGCGGGCGGAATTGGCCGCCTGTCAGGCGTTGGTGCTGCCGTCTTTTGCCGAAGGATTGCCGATGGTGGTGATGGAGGCCATGGCCGCAGCTCGCCCAGTGATCACGACCTATGTGGCGGGGATACCGGAATTGGTGTTGGAGGGGCAGACCGGATGGTTGGTACCGGCGGGGGATTGTGCGGCACTGGTGCAGGCAGTGCAAAAACTGGAGGCCACACCGCATGACATATTGGTTCAGATGGGGCAGGCGGGGCGGATCCGTGTCTTGCAGCGCCATGACAGTGAGCGTGAGGCGGCCAAGCTGGCTGCGTTATTTCAGGACGCTATTGCTCAGGTCGATTAAGGGCCGCGCCGCCGCTACCGTTGGGCACTATCGCCCGCGCACCCAGCGGGATTTGGATGCAAACACGGGTGTTTTCACCAGCAGTGAGACAAGCCCGTAAACGCCAAACCCAACTGGGTCGCGCAGCGCCAGCCGCAGCAGCCCAGTCCATCCAAGGCGTGCTTTGGTGTCGTTTTGCAGCAGCTTGGGGAAGCTAGCCTCGATCTCAGCCACTCCGGTATTTTGTCGCCGCCGCACCCGCACCAGATTTTCCAACCCTTCGACCATTGGCCAGTGATAGCGCGCCGGAAGTGAGAGCCTCTCGGTTGGGGCAAAGCTCAACCGGGCAAAGGTGTCATCGGAAATGATATCCGGCCAATTGTCCCAGCGCCGCCGCCCGGCGCGGGTCATGGCAAACAGACCAAATCCCGGAGCGCCCTGAGCGACAAACGGCAGCTGTTGCCAGAAGCGGCCATAGGCGCGGGTCAGCCAGCTGTTGGCATCGGTGACCACCGGACGGCCACTGGCATACAAGGGCAGATCACTGGCCAGGGCTGTGGCGATTTGTGGAATCAAGGGCGGCTCCACCAATACATCGGCGTCCAGGTAAATCAGCACCTCGCCTTTGGCGATCGCGTCCCCTGCATTCAGGGCGTTTAACTTGCCACCCTCGGGGAGGTCCAGAACCCGCAGTGCCCAGTTTTTCGGTACGTCCACGGCCCTGGCGATATGCGCTGTGTTGTCAGTGCAGCCATTGGCCAGCACCAGAACCTCGGCGGTTGTCCCTYTGGGCAGCGGCTGGCAGGCAAACAGCGCCTTCAGACAGGCCTCGATATAGTCGGCCTCGTCATGGGCCGGGATCAGCACCGAGATCAGGCGGCTCACTTCACCGCCTCCAAGGAATCCCAGCGCGGGTTGTTGTCGTTTAGGTGGCGCAAAGCGCCCCAACTGCCCCATTTGGCCGGGGTATAGACATCAACATAGGCGGTGAACATCTGCCCGCCCAAGGCCTGCCATCCGGCCAGCAACTCGGCGTAAAGTGCGCCCATCTCAGCTGTATAGTTGAAATGGGTGAAAAACCCGGTCAGCGCGGCGTCATCAACCATTGGGCCAATGCCCACCACATGGCTGCCGCCTTCGTACATGATCAGGTCCAGCCCCTGTTCCGTTGCAATTTTAGCGTGATAAGGCAGCACTCGGCCCAACAGGTCAGCCAAAGTATCCGCCGGATCTCCCGAGATCAGCCCGTCGCGCAGCTCGGCTCCGGCCTGAGCACTGGCCACGTCATATTGATGCGCGGCAATGAAATCGCGGCGGCTCTCGCCCGCTAAACCTTTGTCATTGGCGACGTCACTTGCCCGTTCAGCACTGTCGGCGATCCAGGCGCGCACCACGCCAGCCCGGTCCCTGAGCCCCAGAATGCCGCCAAAATAACCAGTCACCGCATAGGCATCAAAATAGGCGGCGGGGGCATGGCGGTCGGGCTGTTCCGCCACCCACAGAGGCGCCGTGAGGATCTGTTGCTCCAAGCCCAGCCAGCCAGTCTGGGTGGCCATCACCCGAACCAATTGCTCCGAAGCGCGCTCGCCAAAGGCCAGACTCCAGATCTGCGCCATCTCAGCCGCGCGACCGCCGTAATACTGCATCCATAAATCATCGCCACCCCAGCGGGCGCGAGCCTGATCATCGGCCCATTTGGCCTGAGGAAATTGCCAGTTCCACACCTCGTTTGAGTATTCCACATAGGCCTTGCGGTCCTCATCCAGCCCGGCTGCGACCAGCATGGCAAACTGGCGGAAATAGCTGTCATCAGCGGCATGTGGCATGGTGAACCAGGGGGCGGTGCCCAGTTGATCGGCCAATGCCAGCATTACTTCGGCGGGCACACCCTTGCGGCCCCAGGTGTAGTCGCTGAGCTGCGGACGATCCTCCCAGCCAACCTGGGCGGACCCATTGGTGGCCATCCAATCCATGAATCGCAGCGCCGCAAAACCCTGCAATCGTTTTAGCCACAGCGGGTTGAACACCGCGCCGCTGTCATAGGCGTCCAGATGTTGCTGTTTGACCACCGTGATATTGCGCACATAATTGTCTGTATGCTCGCGGTCGGTACGCTGAATGCGGATCTCAACCGGACCGGGGCCGGGGGCGTAATCAAACCAGACCTGCCCCTTGCCGTAGCGCACGTTGCGACCGCGACCCGAGACCTCGACAATGCCATCGCCATCAAAGCGCAGCAGGTAGCGCCCGGCCAGCGAGGTGGCACTCTCGGGCAGGTCGGTCAAGATTACGGTGCCAATGGATCCCAGCTCGGGCGGGATGGCGGTGGGCCAGCCGTCGGGGTCCAGATAACCAGCACTGGCCAGATCCTCATGCCCGGCCCCCCCCCATTGCCCTGCGATATGGCCGATCCAAGGGCGCGCGGTTTTGAAATGATCCAGAAACGGTGCCTGCGGGCTCCAGTCGGCAATCGCCGCCAGATTAATGGCGATGGGCTGGCGGCGGGCTGAGGGGATAGCAGCGGCCACGGCAGAGACCGGACTGTTGAGCCGCGCCATTACCGGCTCGTCGGGTAGCGCAATTGGGTCGGGGGGCAGGGCGGTGCGCGTCTCGGTGCTGCGCGCAGCCTCCCAGGCGATCTGTTGCAACCGTGTGGCCAACTCGGGGGAGGGCGCTGCATAATTCGCACCCCACCGGTTGCTGAGCTGGTGTGGCAGGCCCAGCGGGCTGTCGCCGGTCAGTACGCCGTATTGCAGCAGGGCCAGGAAGTAGAACCCGATATCATTGGGGTGAATGTCATCGACGAAGACATCATCGATACGGGTCAGTCCGGGAACCGTGCCTGCCTGAATCGCGTCATCCAGCCGCGCCATGGCCTGACCGGCGGGCAGCAGTTTTATGTTGCCACCGGTATTGCCGTTGACCTTGTTCACCACCCCTTGCCAGCGCGGTAGATCCTGCGCCAATCGCTGGCGCCAGGGGATGGCCATGCCGTCGTCAAACTCGACCACCTCACCGCTGCCACTGCGCAGGCTGTGCCAGGTTTCCTGCAGGTAGAACTGCACATCCGGGTTGGCGGCGCGGGACAGATAGTAGAACCGGGTGACCGCCTCGGGGGTGCCGCTCCACTTTAGATGATTGGCCAGCGGGATTGCCTCGGTCACGATCACTGCACCCGCTGGCTGGCGCAGCCGGATGCGGGCATTGATGCCCTCGGCACTGTCGGCGTGATCCCAATTGTATTGCAGCGGCGCACCATTGATGATCTGCGCCTCAACACTCACCGGGGCTTGGCTGCGGGTGTTGAGCAATTGATCCAGCATTTGCGGGTTGTCCGGGCCAATGAGGCTGTGACCGATCATCACCACCGAGCCAAGGATGGTGGTCCAACTCATGGCGCTACTCCGGTGCGCGGCTGTGCTCTGACAACTTGCCAGACGATATCCTGCACTTGCCGCGCTGCTGTGGGCGTGAAGGCATTGGCTGCAGTGCTATCTGCGCGCATCAGTTGGTGCGGCAATCCGGCGGGGGAGCGGTGATAGAGCACCGCATAATGGGTCAGCGCCACCACATAGCCGCCCAAGTCGCTAAAATGGATCTTGTCCTGCTTACCCGACGGTTCCAGCGCAAACAGCTGCTGGCGTTTGGTCAGCCCGTCGACCTGGCCCGCCTCAGCTGCCCGCGCCACCGCAGCCATCGCCTGACCTGCGGGGATAAGATAGACTGGGCGTTTGGGGTTGCGACGGGTATCCGAGCCCAGCAGTTTACCCAGCCACAGCGGCTCCAGATCTGTGTCGATACGCTGCAGCCAGCCCGCCGGGTCGTCCAGCCAATGCCAGGTTTCATACATGTAGAGACGAGTGTCAGGATTGGCCTCACGCGCCAGATCACCCCAACGGCGCAGGTATTTGACCGAACCGTGATAGCGGATCGCGTCGTGCAGCTCGACCATCTCGGTCAGCACCACTGCGTCATAGTCGCCGGACCCGAGAGCCTTGCGGGCGTCGCGGTAATTGGGCGGATGGTTGACCAGATCAAAGTCAAGAATTGGCTCGCCGGGCTCCCAATGCTGTTTCAAACTGGTGCCCGATCCCAACTGACTGTTCCAACGATGGCCATCACCGGCCAGCTGCGCCAGCATATGCGGCATGTCGGAACCAACCAAGGAATGGCCCAGGTGAAAGACGGTCAGCGGAGCCTGGGGTGGTGTCAGAGGCGGCACCGGCTGCGATGAGGCACCGACTCTTGTGGCGGGCAGCAGCGCCAACATCGCCAGAAATCCACGTCGCTTCATTCCAGCACCTCCCTTAGTTGCGCAGTTCAGCCGTGGTCACAATCACCCCGACGCCAATGGCAAAACAACCATCAATCACGGTGCCCCGAGCAAAGGGGGGCTGTTCGGCAGTAAAGTGGGCCTGAAAGTGACCCTGCGCCAGATCTAGCTCCAATTCCATGCCGTCAAAGCCGAAAAACCGTTGGCTCAGTGTGTATTGGCACTTATAGGCCGCCTCTTTGGCGGAAAAGATCACCTTGGCCAGCTGACCGGAATTGGCCTGCGCCCGTAGCCATGCACGCTCAAAATCCGAGCAGATTGCGGGCAGCAGATCATCACTCAGCGGCGTGTCTTCCTCGACATCAATGCCCAGCGCCCGCACCGTATCGTTTCGGGCCACCACTGCCATAGCACAGCTGCGGGTGTGGGTGATCGAGCCTGTCAGCCCTGTTGGCCAGACGGGCGCACGGTTTTTACCCACCAGCACCGGTTGCGGTTGCCACCCCAGATCTTTCATCGCGGCATGGGCGGCGGCGCGGCCGGCGGAAAATTCACGGCGGCGTTTGTCGACTGCATTTGATGACAGGCCGACGAGCTCGGCGGCAAAGGGATCAGGCTGAGTGTCCAGCGGATTTGTGACAGCCAAGGCCACATCCCGGGCAAACAGCGGCCGAGCCAGGGTTAGTCGTTCCGAGTTTTGCGTCGTCAAAGCTGTGCTCATCCGGTCCTTGCTTTGCGGTTTGCCCGCATTGCGCGGCGTTTCGACATGGTGTCTGATTTGGCGGTCTCTGCTGCTGCAATCGCCTCGGCATCAGGTTTGTCTTCCACCACAGCCCCACCACCGGTCAACCCCTCCAGGTGCCCGGCCAGCCCGACCAGGGTTGGAAAGCGGAAAATATCGGTGATCGACAGCTTTGCCGCTCCGGTCTCGGACCGAATATCGCGGTGGGCCTGCACCGCCAGCAGCGAATGACCGCCCAAGGCAAAGAAATTATCCTGTGGCCCAATGTTTTGCACACCCAGGATACGTCCCCAGATTGCCGCAATCTGCGCCTGAGCTCCAGCGGTGGGCGGGATTGCACCGACCGCAACCGCATCGCGCACAGGTTTGGGATCCGGCAGTGCCAAACGGTCGATCTTTTTGTTTGGCGTCAGCGGGAAATCCTGCAGCGTGACGATATGCGCGGGCACCATCACTTCGGCCAGTCGCAGCGCTAGACTGCCGCGCAGGGCCAGATCGTCGACCGGCCCGGTGGTGGTGATATAGCCGACCAACTGCTCGTTTTTGCCCAGATTGCGCGCCACCACCACGGCAGCGCTGACCCCGGCGAAATCTGTCAAAGCGGCCTCGATTTCACCCAACTCTATCCGTTGGCCACGGATCTTTACTTGGGTATCGCTGCGACCAAGGAAGTCGAGGGCGCCGTCGCTGCGCCAGCGCACCAGATCGCCGGTGCTATACATCCGCGCGTCACCGCCGACAAAGGGATCGGGCACAAAGTGGCTGGCGGTCAGATCCTCGCGCTGCCAGTATCCCGCCGCAACGCCGTCGCCTCCGATGAACAATTCCCCCGCCGCGCCGATGGGCACAAGCTGGCGGTCGACGTCCAGGACATAGGTGCTGGTATTGGCAATCGGCGTGCCGATTGGGGCAATGCCCGGTGGAGTGTCTTTCAATGTCTGTACCGTGGACCAGATGGTGGTCTCGGTTGGCCCGTACATATTGTGGATCTGCGCCTGTGTGGTCTGGCGCAGCGTGGCCACCAAATCACCCGGCAGCGCCTCGCCACCGATCATCAGCTGCTGCAATTGACCCAAGGCCATTCGCGCCTCATCGTTCATGGTGATCATCCGTGCCATCGACGGGGTGCATTGCATATGGCTGACGTCGTGGCGTATGATCTGTGCAGCCAGCGAGAAGTCATCTGCGGCCAGTTCGGTGGGCGCATTGGACCGACGCAGCACTTCGGCCAGCGGTTTCAATCCCTCCAGCACCACGGCAGATTCGATGCCATAGTCGATCAGACAGGCGATCTCATCCACTCCGATGCGTTTCAGCTGTTCCACCCGCGCCACTGCGTCCAACACGGTGCCAAATAGCCCGGAGTCCTCAAAATACCGCTCAAAGGCAAACTCAAGGATCGCCTCCAGCTCGTCCTCGCTGAGAATATCCAGCTGCATTTCAAAGGCGTTGGTCACCCCCTTGGGGCGTTTGAAGGCGGGAAAGGCCCAGGCGTATTGCTTGATCAGCCCGGCGGCGGCCCGCAGGTAATCCTTCATCGGGTCACGGGCGATGGCACGCGCTTGTTCTCGGGTGTCGGCCAGATAGGTGTGCAGCATCAGGGTGACGGTAAAGTCATCCGGGTTGTGACCGGCGGTGCGCAGGGCGTCATGATAAATGCGGATTTTGCCTGCCACTTCGTCGATGCTCTGGCCCAGCAGATGGGTCAGCACATTGGCGCCAATCTCGCCGGCCTCGCGCCAGGTGTCGGGGTTGCCGGCCGTGGTCACCCAGATCGGCAGCTCTTTGGACACAGGGCGCGGCTGGGTCACCACCGCATGGCGGGTGCCGTCCTGACGGAGGAATTCCACCTCTTCGCCGCGCCATAGTTTGCGCACCGTTTCGATCGCCTGATACATCGTCGGCTTGTTGGCGGGTGGGGTGTTTTCCGGTCGCAGGATGAAATCATCCGGCTGCCAGCCCGAGGCAAAGCCAATGCCAGCGCGACCATTGGTCAGGTTGTCGATCACCGACCATTCCTCGGCAATACGGGCCGGGTGGTGCAGCGGTGCGACGCAGCTGCCCGCCCGCACGCTAAGGTTTTGGGTGACCGCCGCCACCGCTGCGCCGGTCACCGCCGGGTTAGGGTAGGGGCCGCCAAAGGCGTGGAAGTGCCGCTCGGGCGTCCACACCGCGTTAAAACCGTTCTGATCGGCAAAGCGGGCGCCGTCCAGCAGCAGTTGGTACTTCTTTGGCCCCGGCCCGTCGTCATTACCCCAATAGAACAGGTTGAAATCCATCCTTCGATTGGAGATCGCCATGGGACCGTTGGACAGGTTCAACCGGCTCTCATCACTGGACAGCACCAGTTTAAAGCCGCGCGACAGGGTCCAGAACAATTCCAGTACCGAAATATCAAAGGATAGGCTGGTCAGCGCCAACCAGGTGTCTCCTGCGTGATAGGGAATGCGATCATCCATACCGGCGAAGAAATTCGCCACATTGGCATGGCGCAGCATCACGCCTTTTGGCGTGCCGGTCGAGCCGGAGGTGTAGATCAGATAGGCCAGATCCTGTGCGGTTGCGCCGCCATCAACATCGGTTTGGGTGGCATCGACGGGCAACATACCGTCGATCACCAGCACCTGCGCGTCCGAGCGTGGCAGACTGCCCTGCAGCTCCTGTTGGGTGATGATCACCTGGGCTTGGCTGTCGCGGACATAATGGGAAATGCGGTCAGTGGGATAGGCTGGGTCCAGCGGCACATAGGCGCCACCGGCCTTCATCACCGCAAGGGCGGCAATCACCAGATCCGGGGAGCGCGCCACATAAAGGCCAACGTGGCTGCCGGGTTTGACGCCCAGGCTCTGCAGCTGCGCCGCCAACCTATTGGCGCGGGCATTCAGTGTTGTATAGCTGAGGCTCTGATCTTTATAGACCAGCGCGGTGGCCTCGGGGCTGCGGCGAACCTGCGCCTCAAAGGCGGCGTGGATGGTCAGGTCCGAGGCATAGTCCCGTGCGGTGGCGTTCCATTCCGTCAGGATCTGGTGGCGCTCTTCTTCCGGCAAGATCGACAATGCTGATAGCGGTTGGTGATCAAGATCTGAGATCCCGGTCAGGGTTTTACTCAGGCGGGCAGCCAAAAGCGCAGCCTCATCCTTGCCCAGACGGGCGCAGTCGATGTGTAATCGGGCGCTGCCATCCATCAGAGCCAGAGTCACGGCACAGCCAGTGATCGGGGCATCGGCGCCCAGCATCAGACCAATTGCGGGCATCTTTTGCGGTGCCAGCTCAGGGTCGCGGGCGATCAGGTCTGTGGCAAAACCACCATATTTGGCGGCCTTGGCCAGATCCGTCTCTAGCCGAGGCAACAGCTCGGACAGGGTCTCATCACGGCGCGCCTGCAAAGGCACCCAGCCTGAAATCAGTCCTGGCACTGCCTTCGCTGTCAAACCGGTGCTGGACAGCGCCAGATCGACGGTGTCTTCACCTGAGCTCAGCAATGCCCAGGCGAGCACGGCAGCCTGTACTTGCCCCACACTCATCGTCTGGGGCAGGGGGATTTCTAGCGTCTCATAGCCACTTTCAGTCCGGTCCTTTGCCAGCGGCATCTGCACCGGGTGCATAGCCTTCAACGCGCGGCGCCAGTGATTTTCACCGGCTTGGGTTGCGGCCATTTGCTGGGTCAGCACCTTGGCCTGTTCAGCGGTCAGGGCTGCCAGCACATCACCGGGTTGACACAGTTTTGCTATTTTGACAGCTGATCCATCCGGTAGGGTCAAGCCGCCTAATGTCAGTGCACCATCGCTGGTGGCGACGGTGAGTGTGTCTTTTGTTATCTCCAACACCGTGCCAGCGGTACCTGATCCATCAGCCGCCGTGGCCGCGCCCACCAGCACAACCTGGCCATAGATCTCGATCTTGGCGGCACAGAGCGGGTTCCAATAGCCACCAAAATCCAGGCCACGCACCAGTCGAGACACCTCCGCCACCGGGCGGGTAAAACCCAGCCGCCCGCCAGCGGCAGGACGGTCAGCACGGGCAAAATAGCGGCGCTGACTCAGATCCTGCGGTTGCCGTTGCAACGCATCATCGTTCAGTTGGGCCACCACATCGCCAAAGCTGTCCATCGCGGCGGCATAACATTTGGAATTCAGGCTGAATGCGGTTTCATCCTTGTCCACTTCGAACAGGCGCTGGGCAATGATGTCGCCCTCATCAATGCCGCCTTCGATCATGTGCCAGCTGATGCCGTGTTCAACCTCACCGTTGATAAGTGCCCAGTTTGGCGTGTTCAGCCCGGCATAACGCGGCAACGGTCCGTCGTGAAAGTTGATTGCACCGCGCGCCGCCAGAGCCAGCACCGTATCGGGGATCAGGGTCAGGTTGGCGATCGAGAATAGCCAGTCAAATCCGCCGGTCAGATCAGTGGCTGTGTCGTGCTGCACCAACCCCTTGCCCGCCGCCCAGGCGCGAATGGCGGGGTCGGATGAAATCACCGCCCGAATGTCGTGCCCGCGTCGCAACAGGGTCTCGGCGCAACCGATAAGCAACGATTCATTGCCGATTACAACACAAGAAAAATGGCTCATTTCAAATCCTCCGGGGGGACGGCGGTCAATTTTGGTTCAAAAGATGCGCGGCGGTCTAACGTCAGCAGGCTGCGCAGGGCGTGCGTGATCAGATCGCGTAGAAAATGGGGGGGGTCGCGTCGGGGTTTGTTGGACAGCAGCAAACGCAGCCGCCAGATCAAGCCGCCCGCCAACAGCGCCAGCGTCGCTGCAGCGGCATAGAGCCATCCGTGGTTCTTGGTTAAATAATGCAGCCGTGAGTCAAACCAGTAAGACGGCGCGCGCGCCCAGTCCTTCATCCCGGTTGAGGCTGATCCGACGTGCTGCACCTCACTGCTGGGCAGGTAATGGGTGGGCCACCCAGCCTTGGCTGCGCGTCGACACAGGTCGGTTTCCTCAAAATACAAAAAGAAAGTCTCGTCGAAACCGCCAATCTGCTCGATCACCTGGCGCCGGATCATCAGGCTGGCCCCTGCGGTCCAGTCGACCTGAGTTTCCGTCTTGGGGATATCCAGCGAGACAATGGATGATTTCAGCAGCCGCGAGAAAATTCCGGTTCGGGCTGCGGCCTCAAATTCACCGGCAACAGACGGAAACCTAAAGGCAGTGGCATGGGGCGTGCCATCGACGCCCCGTACAAAAGACCCCACCAACCCGGCTTTGGGATTGTCTTGCAGAAAATCCCGTAGGCGCAGTATCGCCTTGGGTTCGGGAAAGGCATCCGAGTTTAGCAGATAGTAAAANTCGGGGCGGCTGCCGTTCGACAGTCCTGCGAACATGCCAAAGTTCATCCCGGCGCCAAAACCGCCATTTTGGGACGACTGCAACAATCTGAGCCGCTGACCGTCCAGCCATCCGCGATCCTTGGCCTCTTCGCGGATGATTTCAAACGATCCATCGCCGGAGCAATTGTCGACAATCACCACCTCACCTGCAAGATCCTGCATTTCGCGCAGTGCCGCCTTGGTCGCGCGCAGGGTTAGTTCCGGGGTTCGGTAGTTCAGAATGATGGTCAGGATCGTCGGATTGGTCATAGTCGCTTTCAGAATTATTCAGCCGCGGCTGCAGTGGGGTGCCAATCGCGGGCGTCGGCAGAGGGACTGTCTTGCTGATTTTCGGCGCGCTTGATTTGCTGCTGTAGCTGTTCGGCCAGCACAGACACATTGGGCACCAGCACCATGTTGAAATGATCGCCCGGCACCTCGACCGCCTGGGTGTGCGGCGCCCATTTGGTCCAGTCGTTGTCATCATAGACATATTCACGTGTTTCACTGACCCATTGCCCGTTCGAGACCTGCCACTGGCGATCCAGAGGCGGCCGGAACAGGGTCAGCGGCCCTTGCCAGGGTTGCAGCTCATACTGGTCCAGTGCCTCGCGAAAGGCCGCCTCGATTTTGTGATTGTTGAAATCCACACTTGGATTGGTGTCGCTGGGCTTGGCGCGTCGTTTCTCGATCTCCCAGCGCAGCCGGTTCCTGGCCCATTCACCCAGATAAGACAGCCCCTGGCTCCGTATCTGGTGGATCTTGATGATGGCCTTGTCGCGCCGGTTCAAGCTGGGCCGCACGGGTAAAGGCGTGTCCAGCAGCGCCAACAGGGAGACCTCCTCGTCAACAGCCTGCAACTGTTGCGCCATTTCATAGGCGGTGATGCCGCCGCCTGAGTAGCCGCCCAGCATATAGGGGCCGTCGGCTTGCACCTGCCGGACCTCGGCCAGATAGTCGCGGGCGGCATCCTCCATACGGGTATGCGGTGTCTCGTCGCCGATTAACCCGCGCGCCTGTAGTCCGTAAACCGGGCGATCACGGCCCACCATCAGCGCCAGATGGCGCAGGTTCAGCACATTGCCCAGCATGCCCGCGACCAGGAAGAAAGGTCTGCGGCCAGTGCCGTCGCCCGGGTGTAGGGTGACCAGATGTTTGAACTGAGGCGCCTGTTCGGTGGCCTCGCTGGCACCCGGTGCAGTGTCTTCAGCAGTGATGCCGCCGCCAGTGCGCTGGATCACCAGCTCGCCGAGCTTGGCCACACTTGGGGCCTCGAACAGCACTGAAATCGGGAATTCCACATCAAACTGGCGCTTGATCTGGGCAAACAGCCGCACCGCGATCAGTGAGTGGCCACCCAGATCAAAGAAACTGTCCTCGATCCCGACCTGCGATACGCCGAGCAGAGAGGCAAAACAGCGCTCTAGTGTTTCTTCAACCGGATTGCGCGGGGCGACATAATCGGTGTCCAGATCGGGGCGTTCAAAACTTTGCGCTTCGCCGTCAGCGGGCGCTGCGGATTGCGCGGTCTGGTTGATCAGCGCGGGCAGATCAAGCGAGGAAACCACCACCTGTGGCAGCCCAGTTGCCAGCGCCCGGGTCAATGCCTCGGCACCATCCTTGGCGGGAATGCCACCTGCGATGTTCATCTGCAACCGTTGTTCCTCGGGCGACAGCGGCTGGGTGTTGCTGGTGGTGGCCAATCCCAGTTTGGCGGCACTGGTATCGGCTTCCTCGGCGCCCGAGAAGTCCAGCGCGCCGTCCAGCCGTTTCATTTGAAAGCCTTCGATCTCGACCAGCACAGTGCCATTGGCATCGCTGAGGGTCACGTCAAAGGCGGCAAAACCTTCGGATTGGTTGGGCGACAGCCGCATATGGCTGCGGATTTCGACGCTAAGTGGCGCAAATACCCGGATACTGCGATAAGACACCGGCACCCAGAGGGTCTTGCTGCTGTAGCTGGGCACCAGATCAATCGCCCAACCGGTGGCAAGGTCGAGCAGGCCGGGATGCAGCAACGCGCCATCATTCTCGGCAATCTTAGGCAGGCGCAGATGGGCCAAGCCCTCACCCTCGCCAAATGCTGTTTGTTCCAGCACATGCCATCGCAAGCCAAAGAGCAGTTGTTCTTCCTGCGGTGAGCGTAGCCGGTCGTCGCCGTCGGCTGTTACCCGTGGGCAACGTGCAGCGATAGCTGACAGGTTCAGCGGTTCGGGTTGCGACACATCAGGTGTCAGCACCAGCGAGGCCTCAGCGTTTAGGGCATATCCCTGTTGCGCGCCGCTATGCACACCAAAGCCATAGCCATCTTCATTTGCGTCAAGTCGCACCAGAACTTCGCGCCGGGTGTCATCCATGACCCGTAGAGGGCGCAGGAAATACAGGTCGCGAATTTCATACGCCCCGTCAACGCCTTGCGCAGCCAGTGCTTCGGCGGCCAGCTCGATATAGCCGGTTCCGGGGACCAGCGCGGTGCCGTCGCGAGTGCGGTGATCGTTCAGCAGCCAATCGCCAGCGCCGGTGAAGCTTGAGGCAAAGATGCGGTTGCCGAAGGCATCAAAGCCCTGTTCCTGCAACAGCGGTTGGTCACAGGGCACGCGCTCCGAGGGGCCATCGCCGCCCATGCGCGCCGCCATTGCCTCAGCCGCCATGCCGGTGTCGCTCCAGACGCCCCAATCCACCGCAACCACGCGGGTTTTGCCGCCCTTGCGGTGCATGGCCCAGGCGTTGAGGTATTCATTGGCGGCGACATAGTCGATCTGCCCGGCAGGCCGGGTGGCGGTGGAGGATGAGGAAAACAGCACCATCAGATCCAGGGTGCCATCGGGGAACAGCCCGTCGAGCACCCGCAAGCCGCTGATCTTGGGAGCAAAGACCTCGGCGATCTGTTGTTCGGTTTTGGCCAGAATTGGGCCGTCATTGATCTGGCCGGCGCCATGAATGACGCCGTTCAGCTTGCCAAAACGGGTCTCGGCAGTCTCGACTGCCTTGCGCATCTGATCGCTGTTGCAAACATCCGCCGCCAGCGGCAGCACCTGACCACTACCGATTTCCTCTAGTGCCATMACSGCGCGAATRCGYTGRGCGGTKCGGTTGRCKGGACTGTGACTGTGCAGGTAGCGGGGCCAGGTGTCGCGCGGTGGCAAGCCATCGCGTGAGATCAGCACCACATTGGCGTTGTGGCTGCGCATCAGATCCGCCGCGATGGTCAGACCAATGCCGCCGTAGCCGCCGGTGATCAGRTARTGACCMTCCGTTTTGAACACCGGAKYMTCKACCGTATTCAGAGGRACAGGGCGCCAGTTTYGTTCATAGCGTTTGTCACCGCGCCAGATGGCGGTCAGGTTTTCAGGTGCGGCCAGCAATTCTTCGAGCACGCGGGGAGTGATATCCTCCATTTCCGGCGCGGCGAGCAGGTTGCGCCATCCTTTGGCTTGTTGGGGTAGTTCGATATCCACCGTCGAGCAGGTCAATCCTGGCAACTCGCGCGGGATCACTCCGGCGGGGCCAGAGATCAGCGCCTTTTCCGGGTAGGGCAGCGGCTCGTCGCGCAATTGCGCAGCGCCGGTGGTGAAGATGCTCAGGTGCAGGGGGCCGGGCAGTTCGAGAGTGCCCAACTCCTGCGCCAGCGCGGTCAGCGAGTAGAACCCGACCTCAAGATTGCGGTCAAAGAACGATGATCCGGGGCGGAAGGTTTCACCATTGGTGACCAGCCAGAAATGGCCGATTCGGGTGGGCAACAGATCGGCCTCAATCAGATCTGCCAGCAGCGCCTGATAGCCCAGCCGTCCTTGTTCGGGTGGCAGTACATATGAAGTATCCGAGAGTTTGGCATAGCTGTCGCCGGGGCGCACCCGCACCACGCGGTGACCCGCTGCAAGTAATTTATCAGCGGCGGCGGCCACCACCCCTGTGTCGTCCTCAAAGAACAGCCAGGTCTGCGGGTCCGATGCCAGTTCGATCTCAACGTCCATCGCGCAATCTGCCAGCCGGGGCCGCCAGGCGGGGCGATAGCCCCAGTCGGTGATGTCCTCAAGACGGGCGGGCAGGGGGATGTCCTCAGCTACGGCCTGTTTGCCGGGCTCGATGAAATARSRKSWSCGTTGAWARGCATAWGTSGGCAGMRSMASRCGKTKGCGTTTKGCCTCRCCCCARATCTGCCCCCARTCRRYSTCYRCSCCWMAGGCCCARAGMYGNGCCARYRMMSCCAWANAAATARRYRTCRTCGGCRAYMTCATGATCGGGGTGGCGCAGGCTACTGAGCACCTGAGTGGGGGCCACATCGGGGGCCATTTGCGCCAGCGAGCTGAGCGCCTTGCCGGGGCCGACTTCAAGGAACACCCGGTTTGGGACGGCTGCCAGAGTGTTTATGCAATCGGCAAACAGCACCGTATTTCGCAATTGACCAGCCCAGTAGTCGGGGTCGGTGGCCTGTGCATCTGTTAACGCCTCGCCGGTGCGGTTTGACATCAGCGGAATTTGCGGTGTCTTCAGGGTCAKMGARCCYAGAAAAYCRCGGTATTCTTCTAGAATTYCGTCCAGCATCCGGCTGTGGGCYGCGATATCAATCGGGATGCGCTGGTGGTCTACATCGCGGGCCTTTAGCTCAGTCGACAAGGCATCCAGTGCCGCTTGTGGTCCGGACACGGCGGTCAGGCTGGGCGCATTGACTGATGCGATGTCCAGATCAGCGCAGATCAGCGCTTGCACCTGATCCAGCGGCAACGAGATGCTCAGCATTCCGCCTGCAGGCACAGTGTCAAACAACCGACCGCGCAGCAGTACCAGATCGACGCAATCATTGAGGCTCATCACCCCGGCCAGACAGGCGGCGGTGTTTTCGCCCATGGAATGGCCGACCATGGCGGTAGGTTTGACGCCCCAGCTGATCCACAGCTGCGCCAGCGCGTATTCGATGATCATGATCAGAGGCAGCTGCACCGACGGGCGGGTCAGTTGGSCATCGGCAGCGGCTTTGTCCTCGGGTTCGGGCAACCACAGCGCCCGGATATCATAGTCGAGTTGCTTTTGCAGGTGCTCCAGCCCGCGATCCATCCAGTCGGCAAACTCGGGCTCTGTCTCGTACAAATCCCGTGCCATGCCAGCGTATTGCGCGCCGCCGCCGGGGAACATGAAGACCACCTCGGGGGAATCCCCAAGATACTCGTGGTTGAACACTCGGCGCGGGGTGTTGTCTTCCAGCAGGGTGGCGGCCTCGGCGGTGGTTTCGGTTACCAACACCCGACGTTTGGAGAACCCACGGCGACCCTGTTTTAGGGTCCAGGCCACATCCGCCAGATCCAGATCTGGATTGTCGCGCAGATGTGCGGCCAGGGCCTTGGCATTGTCGTCTAACGCCGCCTTGGACTGCCCCGACAGGCACAGAATATGGAATGGGAAATCGCTTTGTTCCGAGGCCACACGTTTGGGGGCTTCCTCGATCAGCATATGGGCGTTGGTGCCACCAACGCCCAAGGCATTGACCCCGGCCCGGCGCGGGCCTTTGTGCGAGGTCCAATCCGTCAGCGTGTCATTGACCCGAAACGGGCTGTCGTCGAAATCAATTGCCGGGTTGGGCGCCTCGTAGCCCAGCGAGGGCGGGATTTGGCGATGGTGCAGCGCCAGCGTGGTTTTTACCAGTCCGGCCACCCCGGCAGCAGTGTCCAGATGGCCGATATTGGTCTTGACTGATCCGATCCGGCAAAAGCCGATGTCACTGGTGGTATCGCGGTAAGCCTCGGTCAGGGCCGAGACCTCGATCGGGTCGCCCAGATAGGTGCCGGTGCCGTGGCACTCCACGTAGTCCACTGTATCTGCAGCCACATTTGCGGCCTTTAGCGCCATCCGTACCGCTGCCGATTGACCATCGACCGAGGGCGCCAGGTAGCCTGCCTTGGCGGCTCCGTCGTTGTTGATTGCCGATCCTTTGATCACCGCCCAAATGTGGTCGCCGTCGGCAATGGCATCCTCAAGCCGCCGCAGCGCCACCACACCAGCGCCAGAGCCAAACACCGTGCCNTGTGCGCGGTGGTCAAAGGCGTGGCAATGACCATCGGGGGACAGAATTTCGTTTTCCTTGAACAGATAGCCGCGCCCCTGCGGCAGCTCGATGGTCGAACCTCCGGCCAGCGCCATGTCACACTCGCCCTCGCGCAGCGCCTTGCAGGCGTAATGTACCGCCACCAGCGAGGTAGAACAGGCGGTCTGCATGTTGATTGACGGACCTTTCAGGTCAAACACATGGCTGACTCTGGTGGCCATGAAATCCTTGTCGTTACCGGTGTGACGCAGCAGGAACATGCCAACGTCATCCACCAGATGCGGATTCGAGCAGATGTTGAAATAGAAATAACTGCCCATGCCGCAGCCCGCGTAGACGCCAACCGAGCCCTTGAGGCTCTCGGGCGGGTGGCCGGCATCTTCCATCGCCGACCAGGCAACTTCTAGAAACTTGCGGTGCTGTGGGTCCAGAATGGCGGCCTCTTTTGGGCTAAAGCCAAAGAAGTCAGCATCAAATTGGTCATAGCCCTGCAATAGCGCCGCTGAGGGGACGTAGTTGGGATCGGCCAGAGTTTGCGGGCGCTCGCCGGCGTCCAACAGCGCCTGCTCATCCAGCACGGTGATCGATTCAATGCCGTTTTTCAGGTTTTCCCAGAATTCTGCAGGTGAATTTGCACCGGGCACACAAACGGATTGCCCAACAATGGCAATGTCTCCGGCAGCCGGAGCGCCAGAGCGAATTTGAGTATCATGTGTCGACATAACCAGACCAAGTGACCCATTGTAAAGGTACCCGCGCATCCGCCACGAACATAGTATTCACTGCTGCTGTGACCAACCCATAGGACCGAAAATATTAACGCTGTTGGGGTTTTACCCAACCGAAATTCAAGCAAGTGGGGATTAACGCATTGTTACCCCCAGTATTTAACTTCCCTCAACCTGGGTCGAATTTCGAAAATCTATACGGCCCGGGTATGATCATTATGTGTTCAATTTAGCCACAAAAGCGGAAAGAATGCGGCATCACATCACGCTGCGTCTCCCGGTCGCAGGCTGAGCAGCCATCGCTTGCGCGCCGCCAAACAACGCTCGCTTTGGGTGATCGAAGTCAGGATATCGCAACCGCTCAGCGTAGCCCAGCACCGCTCCGGCACAGATCCAGGTGAACGGGATCAGGGTGGCGTTTAGCAGCATATCCATCATGGTGGCTGCCAGCATTAACGCAATTGGTGCCACATAGGGTGAAATGGCAAAGCTGCCCTGGCGCCGGACTTCGCCACTCAGCATCACCAGCGGCGCTGCCAGTAAACCCATTTCGGCGATGTAGCCGATCCAGCCAAAGGCGCCAAAGGTGATGATCCAGCGGCCATCCGGGATCGACAGAATCTGCCCGGTTTCGATATGGCGGATTAGGTTGCGGCCCCAACCGCCCCAGCCAAACCAGGGTTTCTCGGCGGCCCGTTCCAGCAGCACCCGCTCATTGTCGAACCGATACTGCAGTGACTGTGCTCGCTCGGCACTGATGGCTTCGGCCTGAGCCAGAATGGCGTCAGTCGGCACCAGTCCCAGATTGCGTAGCATAGGGTACACAATGGCGATTAGCGCCAGTGTCAGCGCGATGCGGATCTGCCAGCGCAGCGGCGCCAGTGCCACAACCGGGGTAAAGGCCAGCCCATAGGCCAGCGAGGCCAGGCTTTTGCACAGCACCAGCACCCAAAACAAATAAGCGGCAGCCAATGCAAGTCTAACCCGGTCGCCGCCCTGCGCCGTGCGCGCCAGAGCAGTGGCCGCCAATACCGAGGACATGATGAAAAACGCCAGCCACAACCCATGTGGCAGGAACACGATGGGACGGAAGCCGCCGTTGCGCATCATCTGTTCAAAGCTGTGCTGGAAGAAGCCATAGGTCCAAACGTTGATCTGCGGGCTCAGCCGGATCTCGATCAGCGAGGGGATGCTATAGGCCAGCCCCGCCAGCATGAGTGCGATTAGTAATTCGCGCAGGCCCGTCTCGGTCGACAGGTACTGGCGGGCCATGAAAAACGGCAACAACACTATGATCTGGTTGATCATCACCGAGCCAAGGTCGCGCCAGTGCAGCCCCGGCAGGGCGTCAATGACAAAAATAATCGGGTCCGAGTTCTCGATCACCCGGAACAGGATTGGATCGCCATTGGTGAACACCGTGGGAATGACGCTGAGCACAAACCCCGCCACCAGGAGCCGCACCACCGGATGACGCGGCCATAGGGAAACGGGCTTTTTTATCACCAGCACACAGATCAGAAAGGCGGCGACCGACGGGATGGTGTATTTGTCCATGTCCGGCACCAGCGGCAGATCAAACTCAGCCAATGGTGGCAGCAACAGGTAACCCGCCAGGATGCTCCACAGGATGGCGCGCTCGATGCTCTGTCGGCGAAACAGCCACAGGGTGACCAGCGGCCAGATCATCAGCATCATATAGGCCAGAGTGTTGGGCATCAGTGTTGGCAACCTGCTGGTTTGAAGGGTTTTCAGGGCAGTTTAACCGCTGTTGGTGGCCAAATCCCAGCCCATTCCTGAGCTACGACACAGACATGGCAAGGAAACAACGGTTATGGAGGCGTTAAAGAGGGTCGTCTGCCGTCGAGAGACGTGGCAACCTATGCCAAAAATGACGATCACCACGATTTATCATGGAGAGATGTGCGTGCAGTTTGTATTCCACGGCCAGCCAATTGAGGTCAACATGCCAACCCGCAGCGCGCTGGAGGCGGAGGTCCAGCAGCGGTTTGCGCAACGGCAGGGGTTTGCTCTGGCGACTGTGAATCTGGATCATCTGGTCAAGATGGCGGCCTCACCCGCGTTCCTGAATGCCTATGCGGCGCAGGATCTGGTGGTGGCGGATGGTCGCCCGATTGTCTGGCTGTCTTGGCTGGCAGGTCAATTGGTCGAGTTGATGCCGGGATCGGACATGGTGGTGCCGCTGTGCCAGATGGCATCCCGTGCCAATATCCCGGTGGCGCTGGTGGGGAGTACACAAGGAGCGCTGGAGGATGCCTCGGCTGTTTTGCAGGGGCAGGTGGCGGGGCTGGAGATCACCCTTCTTCATGCGCCGTCGGGTGTGTTTGATCCGATGGGGGATGAGGCGGCGCAGATCCTGCAGCGGTTGAATGAGCAAGGCATAGGGCTGTGTTTTCTGGCGCTGGGCGCTCCTAAGCAGGAAGTTTTCGCGGCGCGTGGGCGGCAATTGGCTCCGGGTGTTGGCTTTGCCTCGATTGGGGCCGGGTTGGACTTTCTGGCAGGCCACCAGCACCGCGCACCGTTGTGGATGCGCAGGTTGGCGTTGGAATGGCTGTGGCGGGCGCTGAGCAGCCCGGCGCGAATGCTGCCCCGCTATGCGCGGTGTCTTGTGATCCTGCCGCGGCAGGTGAGGTTGGCGTTGAAGCAGCGCAGATGGTAACTCTTTTTTCTGGGGAGAAGGCGCGCTTTACTTATATTCGATCAACCCGCGTCGCCGACCTATGGCGCGATGCCAGTGGTATTCCAGGACACCCTGCGCCTCGGGGAATTTTCCTAGCCCAGAAAACAGTGCCGTCGTCCAACCCATCCGGCGCGACAGGCGCAGAACCTGCGCCGGATAAATCATCAGGGCCAGCAGCAGCCAGCAGGTAATCAGGCTGGACAATGCAATCGCTAACGGAATCCCAACAGCCCAGAGCAAAGCGCGGCGGGTCTCGGTAACCCAGTGGTGTTCCGGTGGCGCGCCGTGCAGTGTTGCGCCCTCGGCAAAGGCGTATCCGGCGCGCCGGGCACGGGTCCACCATTGGGCAAAGTGTAGTATTTGGGCATCGTGCAATGTCATCTCGGCATCCAGCCGCCAGATGCGCCAGCCTGCAGCGCGCAGGCGCAGGCACAGTTCTGGTTCCTCACCAGCGATCAGATCGTCGCGATAGCCACCAAGCGCTTGCAGGGGAGCCAGCCGCATCAGGGCATCGCCGCCACAGGCCGATGCCTCACCCACTTGGGTGTTCCATTCCTCATTGCAGAGATGGTTGTAGAYKGAGGYSTCYGGGAACCGCTCGCGYCGYCGTCCGCAGACCACCGCCATATYCGGRTGAWCGCGCAGGAAAGCGGCGGCTGTGCTGATCCAGTTGGGATCAACCGTGCAATCGCCGTCGACAAACATCACCTGCGTGCAATCGCTGGCCACTGCGGCCATGCCAGCGTTACGGGCGCGGGCGGCGGTGAAGGGCAGGGACATGTCCAGCTCGATGACCCTGACACCCAAGGCCTGAGCGGCTGCCACCGAACCGTCACTGGAGCCGCTGTCGACATAGACGACTTGTCGGACCTGATCGTGCAGAGACGTCAGGCAGGCGAGAAGCCGTTCCCCCTCGTTTCGGCCAATCACTACGGCGTCGATGAGTGTGTTGGACATCTTCGGGTCAGGCCTGTTTCGCCTGCTCTGCAACAAAGGCAGAGTAGCGTGGCGAGTGGACCAGAAAACCTTGATCATAGAGCGCCTGAATTCCAGTGAAGGTCAGTGCCTGCGGCGTATACAGAGACAAGTCGGCGTGTTGCTGAACCACAGACATACGCAGTTTGTCTTCTCCGTGAGAGAGAACGCCGCTGGTGACAGAGTTCATATCGCGCTGGATCAGATTGTCGCTGAATTTGTAATGCCGCAACAGGGCCGAGAAATCAGCGACTCGCAGGTGGGCCGAGAAATGCGGGTGCACGCCGGGTTCGACCTCGGGGTCGAGAAACACCAGCGGATGCTTGGTCAGGCAGCACAGCTCGGAAAACATCTTGTTGCGGATGCCGCCGAACAGAAATTCGAGCTGCTCGTTTGGGACTTGGTTATGCTGCAGATAGTAGTTGAGCCCTTGGGTCAGGGGATGGTCGCTTTGGTGGTAAGGCACCCTTTCGATTTTTTCGAGATCGTAGTGCTGATAGGTTTTTATCACCTGGTCAAACGGGGTGGTGGCCTCGTCCCGCAGCGAACGGGTGGAGAACAGGTCCAGCATCTGCGCCATTAGGGCGTTATAGCCGTTCTCACGCATATAGCGCAGCAGTCCCGGCAGGCCGATGTCTTGCTGGCCCTCAAATTCGAACAGCTCGTCGATGTCGGCATAGAGACACCAGCGATTCTGACAGTAACGTTCGGCGGCATAGCGGCGGAAATCGTTTTCGAACTTAGCCGTTGGCAGGGGGGATTGCAGGATCACCGTGCCCGGTTCCTGACGAATACGCTCGACGGTGCCATCGGTGGAGCCATTGTCCAGAAACACATAGTGGCGGATGCCCAACTTGCGGTAATGGCGAAAGAATTCTTCCAGATAAAACAACCCGTTTTTGACCAACACCACCACGGTCACGTATTCAGGGCCGGCGTAGGCCTCGGTCGGGCCGTGCAAATGTTGGATGGATTTCAACAACTGGCGTTGGTGCGCTATCCGGGCCAGTTTTCCACGGATCCTTTGCCACAGGGATTTGCTGGTGTTGTCCATCGTGTCGGGTGCCCGTTGTTGACTACTGTCCCCAAATTAGGCAATTGGCCTGCAGCTGCAAGCATTTGTACCCTGAGCGTTTGCATTTGGGATACATATGCAGCACCATTTGCGCGAAATAAAAACAAAAAAGGGTTCAGCTGGATGAACACGGATGTCACGGTACTGGTCGGCGATGTTGGCGGTAGCAATACACGGCTGGCGCTGGCGGGGCCTGAGATTGGCGTCACTGCGCTGAAGAGTTTTGACAACGACAGCTTTACCTGCCTCGAGGATGTGCTGACCGCCTATCGCGCTCAGCCCGATCTGCCGGTGTTTCAGGGCGCCTGTATTGCGGTGGCCGGGCCGGTTTATGGCAATGAATACCGGCTGACCAACCGGGACTGGCACGGGGATACCACCTCGTTGGCGGCGCGGCTGCAATTGCCCGAGGGCGCGCGGATGGATTTGATTAATGATCTGGCTGCCTTGGGTCACGCGCTGCCGGTGTTGAGCCCTGGGCAGTTGTCATCGCTGCGGGCCGGGCCTCAGGTGGGCGATCAGTCGCTGGTGGTGGGGTTGGGCACCGGATTTAACGTGTCTTTGGTTGCGGGCAATCACACGGCCGGGGCGGAAATGGGACATGCGGACCTGCCGGCCTCGGTCTACAAAAAACTCGCGGTGGCCTTGGGGCGCGAGCCCGTGGGGTTCGATACCAACGAAGATCTGCTTTCGGGCCATGGTCTGGTTCGCTTTCATCAGGCGATGAGCGGGGAAGCGATTGCCGGTGGTAAGCAACTGATGGAGGACTATCTGGCTGATGCGAACAGTACCGCAGCCCGCACGGTTGAGATCTGGGCTGAACTGCTGGGCCTGTTTTCCTACAATCTGGTTCCGACTTATATGCCCGGCCAGGGTCTGTTCTTTGCCGGTAGCGTGGCGCGTGCGGTGCTCAGCTCGCCCGCGCAGGCGCAGTTCCTTGAAGGGTTCTCGCAGGGGGGAGGGTTGTTGCAGGAACAGTGCCAAAAGATCCCGCTGTGGGTGATCACCGACGATGCCGCTGGCGTAAGTGGGTCCGCGCGGGTGGCGTTAGAGGCCGTGGGCGCTGGAACTTCGGCCTAAGCGATTTATTGACAAAATCGTTGGTTTGACGGCGAAGCTCAGGCGCGCCCGGCCTATTGGCCGGGCAAACAGTCAAATGAGAAAACTTCGCCTTTTTGGCTATTGGTCAGTGCTCTCTAAAGACGSGRCAGACCCTAATAATCCTTCTTGAAAAACAGCCCGATACCCGTATCTCCGTCGCTCTCGACAGTGCCGGTGACGGTGACATTGCCGCTGACATCCAGGTTGATGTTCAGCTCGCTTTCGCCCCGGGTGTTGACGTTAAAATCTGTGTAGATGTTGTCGGCGACATAGCCACCAAGCCCCAGCCCATCAAGACCCAGTTCAGCTTCGTCGGCGCCGGTTTCATCGCGCAAAGAGCCCTCGGTCTTGCCGCCACGGCCGCTGAGTTCGCGTAAGGAGCCGGCCATTCGTGCCAAAGCAAGTGGCGAAAGATCTTCGATGTTATCGCCAAACAGCAGCAGCGCCAGCGCCTCTTCGCTGGGGCGGGGTGGGTCCGAGTAGACCTTGATCACTGGCGCGTCGATCAGGCCTGAGATCTCCATGGTCGCCGATCCCTCAGAGGTGCTGGCGGTGGATTTGAATTCCAGATAGGGTACCAGATTGCCCTGCAAGGTCACTCGCCCTTCGTCCAGTTCCAAGCGACGGCCCAGCAGGTTGAAAGTGCCACGGATCAACCCGATCTGACCCGAAGGCGCCAAGTTGGCGGYGCTGCCACGCACATGGATCTGACCACCCAGCTCGGCCCGCAGCCCACGGCCACGGGCAAAGATATGCCCCGGCGCGTTGATCATGATATCCAGCGAGATATCGGGGCCGCTGCCCGGTTTGGCTTGGTCAATCAGACCGGCGCGGGCGCGGGTGCTGCGCGAGGCACCGGGTTCATTGACGTGACGGATTGGCGGGATCGGTGCCGAAGTGACCGAGCCGCCAGCCGCCGCCAGATTGATATTGGTCTCGCCGACATTGATATGGCCCGCCAGCCGCCCGTTGCCGACCAGTGGTCCTGTATAGCTAAGCGCGCCGTCGAGTATGGTGTCATAGATCAGGTTGTCGGTCAGGACCACGCCGTCCAGCGCCACATGAATGTTGCCATCAAACGGCGCGGTCAGGGCCACCGGGCCGGAAATGCGCAATTGGCCGCCGGACCGAGGATGGGCGAAAACCTGAATGCTGGCGCTGGATTGCGCAATCGAGATGGTGGCGGTTATTGCCTCGATCTGTTGCTTGGCCGCCGGAATGGCCAGGGTGGTGCCTGCGGTCGAAATGGTACCGCTGAGGGATTCCAGGGCAGGGGGRCCGYKTAGGGTCAYATCAAATTCMGCCARSCCCCGRACYGAGTTKGGSGWKATGAACARATTGGCSGCRTCCAGKCGMARMTGSCCYTTGGCGYKCAKRTYGGCRCTGGCCKWTGCCTCGTYCCAGCTGCCGKTSASSGYGGCGTCGATGCCCGCCGGGCCAGTCACGTTGCTGTTGATCTTCCAGAGGCCTGCGCGCCGACTGGCGGTGCCCTGCGCCGTCAATCTGCCTGCCAATTCGGGCAGGAACCGTTGCAACTCTTCCAGCGCGGCATCAAATGTCAGGTCGGCATTTCCACTGCTGTCGATGGAGCCGTCCAGCAGCGCACGCGATGCATGAGGCCCCAGCAGTTGCACCTTGCCCGCCAGAGTGTCGCCGTCCCGGGTCACATCGGCGCTGAGTTCCAGTGGCCCCGAGGATTGTGGCACCAGAGGGCTGATGTCGTTGAGCCGGGCGGTCAGGTTCAGTGACCCGGTTGTGCTGTCCAGCTGGCCCTTAGCCTGCGCCGAAAGGGCTGGATTGCTCAGGTCGAAATGATCGATGCGCAGGCCTTGCGCATCGCGCGCGGCCTGGAGCTTTAGCGTTGTTGTGCCCGCAATCAGCGGGTCAAGCTGCTCAATCCCGGCGCTCAACGCCTCAGCTCGCATGTCCAGATCAACGTCAAATGTGCCCGACAGCGGCGCTGCTGAGCCTTTGATTTCTGCCGTGACTGCGCCGCCAATTGGACGCCCGGCCAAGCCAGAGAACCGCGCCAGATCTGCCGCGCCCAGATGCAGGTCTGCGGTGATTTTCAATCCACTGTCYAAGCCTTCGATTTGTACATCACCGCTGGCCTGATAGTCGCTGCCCCGCAGTGCCATATTCCTGATCCGCAGCGCGCCGTCCCCCTGTGTGGTCAGTGTGCCGACAAAGGTGATCTGGCTGCCCAGAGCCAGCGCCAGCGCCGCATCAGCGGGTTTAATGCCGGTGACAGACGCCTTGATATCTCCGTTGATGGTAAATCCGTCGCTTTGATCCAACGTACCCGCCGCCGTCAGTTCAACCTTTGCCAAGGACAATCCGGGATGGTTCAGGCGATCCAACAAAGCCTTGATCTGCCAGTCCGAACCGGCAGTTTTATGCGCCGTAAGTTCAACCCCGGCCAGCGTAGTCGCCCCCCCGGCAACAGGAAGAAGCACTGCCGCCTGACCCTTAGGCGGAGTGATGGCCGCCTTGATGTTGGCCGTGGCCAGCACGCCCCCGGGGGCCRGTGCCAGGGCGCCGGTCAGTTGCAGCGCCTGGGTGCGCAGCACCAGATTGTCCAGGGTAATGCCCCCGTCGGGGTCATTGTACCCCTTTAGATTGGCGCGTATTCCGGCGCCAAAAANGGGCCGATAGACTGGCGGCAGGAGCGGATCGATATCACCACCCAGATTCGCCGAGAAGGCGATGCTGTTCGGGATTTCAGAGTCACCTGCGGGTAGTGCTGCCAGCACCACCTGGCCGCTCAGCCGCCGGGTGCCATTGGTGTCGAGTTCAAGGTTGGCGTTGAAGTTGTCGACCGGGCCGGTGCCCTGCACCGACAGCCGAATGGTCGGGCGTCCCGGCAGATCCAGAAGTGTCGCGACCAGTCCGTTGGCGGCTTCTTCAAGTGCCAAATCCAGGGTGATCACACTGGTTTCATTGGCAAAGGATGCATCAAATCGCAGCAGATCTCCGGGCTTGTCCAGCCGCGCCACCAGAAGGTCGATGTCCAGGGCGCCATCCGCCAGTTTAAGCGATCCGTTCAGCGACAGGCTGGCGGCGGTGCCCAACAACTCCTTGCCCAGATTGATCTGGTTGACGCGGATCTCACCCAGCTCAACGGCGACGGGCAGTTCTGGCAGCTGGAATGGGGTGGCCTCGGGGGTGGGCAGGTCTGGGTCTGACGGTGCTGGTTTGGGCGCACGCACCACAATGATGGAATCAGCGGTCAATGCATTGACCGAAAACTTGCCCTTGATCAGCGCTAGCCGGTTCCAGTCCAGCACCGCGTTATCGATGGTCAGCCAGATGCCGTCCTCGTCCGATACGGTGATCTTTTCGATGGTGGCTGAGGACGATAGCGCGCCCTCGAGCCCGATCACGTTGATCTGGCGGTTCTCACTCGACAGGGTGTCTTCCAGGAAATCGACCAGAAACCCGCCGGGTTCTTTGCTGTCTTGGTCCTGCGCAACCAGTGGAGCCGCGACTAGTGCTCCGGCCAGGGTATATGCGATGAACCTGTTCAAAACGCCTGTCCTATGCCGATGTAAAATTGCAGCCCGTCTTCGCTGCCGCCATCAACCGGGTAGGCCAGATCCAATCGCAACGGCCCAATGCCCGCCACGTCATAGCGTATGCCAAACCCGGCCCCTGCGTGGCGTTGCGAGGAACTGGACACCAGACTGCTCGCGTCCACTAACCCGAGGTCATAAAATCCGACCAGCGAGATTTTGTCGGTCACCTTGCCGCGCACCTCGGTGGACAGCGCCAGATAACCCTTGCCGCCAGCGATGCCGCCGGACACTGGAACCCCCAGCGATTGATACTCATGGCCACGCACCGATCCTGCCCCGCCCGAGAAGAACAGCAATGTAGGTGAGACTTCGCTTAGCGCCGGGCCAATGACCGACCCCAGCTGCACCCGCCCGGCCAGAACCACGGTGTCAGACCCGCCGAGGCTGTAAAAAATACGCGCGTCCAGTTTGATCTGGGCTCCCGATTTGCTGCCGTCGATGCCAATAAAGGGAACCAGACGGGCATCCAAGTAATAGCCATCAGTGGCGCTGACCCGATTGTTGCGGCGGTCTTTTTCGATCCGCAGGTTGCCTTCGATATATTTGAAGCGGCGTTTGCCAAACACATCTTCGGCGAGGATGGATTCAAACCCGATCGAGCCTTCGGCAAACAGCGTGTCCGAGAACACCCGCCGCACACCAATCGCGCCCAAACCACGGGTGGCCTTGTAATGCTCTTCGTCCAGTCGCTCGACCTCGAGCAGGTAATAGGTGTTGTCGTCTGGGCCTAGGGTGGCGGGGCGGTCTAGCCGCAGGGCAATGCGCCCGTCCAGATCACTACTGTCGCCAATGCCACTGAGCCGCATTTCAAAACGCAGCTTTTCGGCGTTGCCAAATAGGTTGCGGTGCATCCAGGTTCCGGTCAGCTCTAGCCCATCGCTGGAGCTTAGCTCGGCGCCAAAGGTCAGGCGGCGCGGCGGCAAGTCTTCGAAATTGGCGGTGAAATCCAGGGTGCCATCGGGGTTGGTCAGTTGTGCCTCGGTCAGCGAGACCGCTGAAAATGTGCCGGTGCGGCGCAAGCGCGTGCCAACCTTGGCGAGGTGGTCGGGATGATAGGCCTCGCCGGTGGGAAAACCAGCGATGCGGCGGATTGCTTCGGCGTTGACTGTGGTCTCGCCGGTTTGATGCAATTGACCAAAGCGCAGGCGGGGGCCGGGGGTCAAATAAAGAGTGGCATCAAGACGGGCTTGCACATGGTTGGCGGTGATGTCCTGATCCTGCAGGGCAACCTTGGCGTGACCGGCGTGGCGCCAGGCTTTTATCCCGGCATGGCTGGCATCGCGGATAGCGCCGGTACTGGCCGGTAAACCGGTGGCAAAGTTTTCAGGTATTTCCACCTCAGTAGGATCGGGCAGGGGGATGACACGGGCGGTGCCAAAAGTGAACCTTGGGCCCGGATTAACAGTGATGGCAATGGTGGTTATGCTGCGTGGTGGGTACAAGGGTTGGATCGCGGCGGCTTCGCGCCCGTCGAGCCGGATATGCACCTCGGGCGAGAAATAGCCACCGTCATACAGCACCTGCACCAGAGTGCGGTAATCCGACAGTGCCACTGCCAGCAAACCCTGCACATCGATATCCGGTTGCACCGACAAAACGGCAGATGCGCCGCGCAACCGCTCGGTTAAGTCCTCATCGGCGCCCGGTGCTGTCAGGGTGACGTCAGCAGCCCAAGCCGCCTTGGGCAGAGACAGGCCAAAGCTGCAGAGGCTGAGCAGAAAGACGCGTAGAATGTGGCGCGGGTAACAAAACAAATACATCGGCGGGCTCCGGGGCTGCCTGCAAAACTCAACTCCTCTGGTAAATCCAGAGACTCGCGGGTTGGCAACAGGGGTAACACACCAGAGGTGGTGGTAGAAGCCGGGAAATCGCCCTTTGGGTGCTAGATTTGGGGGTGAGCGCCGTCTTCGGACCGATCCGGGGCAACGTTTCAGGCGCGAACGGGCGGAGTTCAGGGCGAACACGGGTGCCTACTCACCTAAATGATATAGCTTACCAAGAAGAATTGAGGGCTGCGCTTGGCCTTGAGCAGCTGCAAAGTGCCTTCGTCGTGCAGTAAGCATGCCTTTGGCGTGAGGGGACGGTCAGGCGCGGGCTATTGACCGAGCGAAACAAAAACAGCAGTTACCCTACATCTGCGCGGCGCGGAACCAGCGGCGAATGGCAGCGCGGTCTTCCGGCTCCATAAAGGTCACATTGGCTGGCGGCATCGCGTCGGTTACTCCGGCGTGCAGATAGATGGCGCGGGCCTGACGGGCGACATCGGCCTTACTCTCTAGCAACAGGCCTTTGGGGGCGCGGCGGATACCATCCCAGAACGGCTCGCGCGCATGGCACATTGAACAGCGGCCCATGACCAACTCGTGCACCTCTTCAAAGCCCTCGGTCTGTGACATTATCAGCGCGGTGCCACGCAGGGCGGCCTGTTTCTCATCGTCGCCGTCGCTCTCCAACCCGGCGGTGGACAGGATGATGATGCCAAGGAACAGCAGCGCGGTGGCCAGCCAGGTCCAGGTCGGATTGCCTTTGCGGGCGTGGCGGGTGTTGAAGTAATGGCGAATGGTCACCCCCATCAGGAACACCAGCGCTGCGATCAACCAGTTGTACTGGCTGGCAAAGGCCAGCGGGTAGTGGTTCGACAGCATTAGGAAAATCACTGGCAGGGTSAGRTARTTRTTRTGGGTCGAGCGCAGCTTGGCGATCTTGCCGTATTTGGCATTCGGCGTGCGCCCGGCCTGCAGGTCCGCCACCACAATGCGCTGGTTGGGCATGATAATGAAAAACACGTTTGCCGTCATGATGGTGGCGGTGAACGCCCCCAGATGCAGCATCATGGCGCGGCCAGTAAAGACCTGGTTTAGCCCCCAACCCATCACCACCAGCAGCACAAATAGCAGTACCATCAACAGGGTAGGTTGCTCGGCCAGACCGGATTTGCACAGTCGGTCGTAGATCAGCCAGCCCACCGACAGAGAGGCCGCCGAGATTGCGATACCCTGCCATAGCGCCAGATCAGCCTTGGACTGATCAATCAAGAACAGTTCTCCGCCGGCCCAATAGACCACCATCAGCAGAGCCGCGCCGCTGAGCCAGGTCGAATAGCTCTCCCATTTGAACCAGGTCAGGTGCTCGGGCATTTCGGCTGGCGCCACCAGGTATTTGCGCACGTGGTAGAACCCACCGCCATGCACCTGCCATTCCTCGCCATGGGCGCCTGCGGGCAGATCCGCCGCCTTGCGCAACCCCAGGTCCAGGGCAATGAAATAAAACGAGGACCCGATCCAGGCAATTGCCGTAATCACATGCAGCCAGCGTATAGCAAAGCCCAGCCAATCCCACATCATCACTAGCTCAAACATAATCGGCCTCTTTTGTTATCCACCGTCACCCTAGGCAAATCGCGCTTTATTCGGTATTCCCGCATATTATCAAGCTGTATCAAAAAAATTGGAACAATGTCGTATCTCGATAACATCCGGACCTTTGTAAGGGTCTATGAACTGGGCTCGATGTCTGCGGCGGGCCGTGATCTGCGGATTTCGCCAGCGGTGACCTCAGCGCGAATTTCGCAGCTTGAGGATTATCTCGGGGTGCGGCTGTTCCAGCGCACCACCCGAAATCTGACATCAACCGAGCAGGGCAAGGCCTTTTACAGCGGTGCGGTGACGGTGCTGGAAGCGGTGGATGCGGCCGAGGCCAAGGTGATGCACCTGACCGAAGTGCCACGCGGCTCGTTGTTCGTTGCTGCGCCTTTGGGGGCCGGGCGGCGGCTGGTGGCCCCTCATGTGCCAGAGTTTCTGGCCCAGTATCCTGAGATAAGCATTCGGCTCCGGCTAACGGATCGGTCAGTGGATCTGACCACCGAGGGGTTGGATTTGGCGTTTTTCCTCGGCCAGCCTGTGGACAGCAACTTGCGCATTCGTAAAGTCGCTGATTGCCAGCGGGTGCTTTGTGCATCGCCTGACTATCTGGCGCGGCATGGCACCCCAAACAGTGGCACTGATCTGGTCAATGGCACCCATGACTGCCTGAACCTGCGGTTTCCCGGAGCGGCTGAATTTCAATGGATGCTGCAGACAGCTGAGGGACCCAAACGCTATGCTGTTTCGGGGCGGTACGAATGTGACGATGGTGATGTGTTGACCGATTGGGCTCTGACCGGGCAGGGTATTGCTCTGAAACCGGTGTTCGAAGTGGCCGATCATCTCTGTGATGGACGCTTGTTGCCGGTGGCTACACAGACCCCTCCGGTGCCGGTTCAGATGGCTTGTCTGTATACCCATCGGCGTCATCAGGATCCCAAAACCCGCCTGTTTATGGATTTTATGACCGAGCATATGGCGCGCACGATCCGCGAGGCGGAGGCCCGTGTTGCAAAGGAAGTCTCTCGCCTCTAAAGGGGCTTGCCGGTGCCTTACCCGGGTTTTGAACCGCGCTGGAGTCACCTATTCGTTGACCATTTAATTAACGATATAGTTAAGTATAGGGCGCGCGACATGCGCCAAACCATTTGCAGGGGGACACTTCATGGCAGAACTTTTTCAGGGTGTAAGCTGGACCGGGGTCATTGCCGGGGCTATTGCGGCATTCCTGCTCGGCTGGCTTTGGTATTCGCCCAAGCTGTTTGGCGTAAAGTGGGCCCAAGGGGTTGGGGTAAAGATGGGCGCGGCCGATGAAATGCCCAAGGCGGCGATGATCTGTCAGATTTCGGGTCTGTTTCTGGTCAGTTGGCTGGTTGGTGTCACCGCAGTCTCCAACGCGTTGCTGACGATCATTCTAGCAGTAGTTGCGTTCTCTGTCATGGGCTATGCGAGCGGATTGTTCCGCAAGAACAGCGCCTATGCGCGGGCGGTGGATGCCGGGTACTGGGTTGTCAGTGTTGTGGTGATGGTGATCTTCCAAGGGATATTCTAAGCTAAGCGGTGGCCACATTGGCACCACATAAGGCTGGGTTGACGATTCAGAGTGAGTTGCTAAGTGAGGTCCGCTCCAACCTTTGCAGATGTGAAGACTGCAAGACGCGTAACCCTCCCGCCTTTAAAAACACCTTGCGGCGCATGGCAGGGTAGGGCGTAGCTTCGTGCGTACCGCGCGCTGTGAGCTGGTTGCCAAGGGCTCGCCCGCTGCAGGCGCCACGCCCAACGGGCAGGCCCGGCATCTTTGATGCGGGAACTGCCGGGCGGGAGCATACGAGGCGATTTGCGGATCAACTGCCGCGGTAGGTGGAGTATCCAAAAGCGGACAGCAACAGTGGCACGTGGTAATGGGCGTGCGCGTCGCTGATGCCAAAGCGGATCGGGATTTGATCCAGAAACAGGGGCTCGACTTTGGCCTGCCCGCTGGAGCGCAGATATTCTCCGGCCTGGAACACCAACTCATAGGTGCCGGTGGAGAACTTGTCCTGGGGGAGAATCGGCGTGTCGGTGCGGCCGTCGTCGTTGGTCTGCATCTCCGCCAGTTGAGCACGGGTCTCGCCCTCAATGCGGTAGAGCGTAATTTTCAACCCCGCCGCCGGGCATCCTTGGGCGGTGTCCAGAACGTGAGTGGTCAGATAGCCGGTCATCTACAGGTCTCCTAAATTCGCGTCACAATCCTGCACGATGCCCGAAGAGGTTGCAAACTTTGCAGCTTTGACAGTGCCTTCGGGAAAATTTGAAAAACCGCTGTCATCTTCTGCCATAGTAAAGGAGTAACCCAATAGATTGAAAGGCCAGGCTGTATGACCAGATATCCGCGCGACATGATTGGATATGGCGCCAATGCTCCGGATGCACAATGGCCCGGTGGCGCCAAGGTGGCGGTGCAGTTTGTGCTGAACTTTGAAGAGGGCGGCGAGAATAATATCTTGCACGGCGATGCGGCCTCCGAGGCGTTTTTGTCCGATATCCCCGGCGCGGCGCCCTGGCCCGGTCAGCGGCACTGGAACATGGAGTCGATCTATGAATACGGCGCGCGCGCCGGGTTCTGGCGGCTGCACCGGTTGTTCACTGGCGCGGATATCCCGGTCACCATTTATGGCGTCGCCACCGCATTGGCGCGCTGTCCTGATCAACTGGCGGCGATGAAGTCGGCGGATTGGGAGATCGCATCCCATGGGTTGAAGTGGGTTGAGCACAAGGACATGCCTGAGGAAGAAGAACGTGCCGCAATTGGTGAGGCGGTGCGTCTGCATACCGAGGTTGTCGGTAAGCGACCGCGTGGCTGGTACACCGGGCGATGCAGCACCAATACGGTGCGTTTGGTGAGTGAAGAGGCTGGGTTCGACTATATCTCGGACACTTATGATGATGATCTGCCCTATTGGCGTGAGCAGGGCACGCGGGACCAGTTGATCATTCCCTATACGCTGGAGGCCAATGACATGCGCTTTGCCACCGCACCGGGATATACCACCGGCGAGCAGTTCTTTTCGTATCTGAAAGATGCCTTTGATGTGCTGTATGCCGAAGGCGAGGCTGGGGCCGCCAAGATGATGTCGGTGGGCTTGCATTGCCGCCTGATTGGTCGTCCGGGCAAGATTGCCGGGCTGAAGCGGTTCATTGAGTATATTCAAGACTTTGACGGTGTCTGGTGCCCGCGTCGGATTGATATTGCCAAGCACTGGGCCAAGACCCATCCGCATCGGCGGTACGCGCGCCCCAGTCAGATGGATCGCCAGACATTTGTGGGTAAATATGGCTCGATCTTTGAACATTCGCCCTGGATTGCCGAGCGCGCCTTTGATCTGGAGCTGGGCCCGGCGCATGACACCGCAGGGGGGCTGCACAATGCGCTGGCGCGGATGTTTCGCTCTGCCTCCGGCGATGAACGTCTGGGCGTGTTGACGGCGCACCCGGATCTGGCGGGCAAGCTGGCCTTGGCCGGGCGGCTGACGGCGGAAAGCACCGGCGAGCAGGCGGCAGCGGGGCTGGACATGTTGACCGACGGAGAGCGCGAGAGTTTCACCCGGTTGAACGATGACTATGTCGCCAAACACGGGTTTCCTTTTATCATCGCGGTGCGAGATTACGACAAGGCCAGGATTCTGGCGGCGTTTCATCACCGCATAGGTAACAGCCGCGAGGTGGAGCTTGCCGAGGCCTGCAAGCAGGTAGAGCGGATTGCCGAGTTTCGATTGCGGGATGTGTTGCCATCATGAGTGGCGGTGTCGCGGGCGAAAGGAAGGCGAGTGTTTCGCCCGACGGCACTGCCGCGCCGCGCCTGACCTTCCCCTCGGGAAGGCGCTTTGCACCTCCCCAAGGTCAGGCGCAGCCCTTGGTGTTTCTAGGCTGGCCCAACAGGGTCGAAGAAACTCCCCCGCGTCCCAGTAAAGGTAATAAACTATGACCTTGATCACTATTCGACAGTTGAGCGCTGAAGTTTTCGCCCCTTTTGGTGACGTGCTGGAGCTAAAGGCGCAGCCTGATAAGTTGATCAATCAAGGGCAATGTGGGCGCCATCACGATCTGGCGACGCTGGCGTTTTCGGGTGGGCGCGCCGGGATTTCGCTGTTTGACGCGCAGCCGCGCAGCTTGCCCTACAAGCTGGAGATGGTTGAGCGTCACCCGGATGGCTCGCAGGCGTTCATTCCGATGTCTCAGACCCGTTTTTTGGTGATTGTTGCGCCGGATGAGGGCGGAAAGCCGGGCAGGCCTCTGGCGTTTGAGACCACACCGGGACAGGGGATAAACCTGTTTCGGGGCATCTGGCACGGGGTGCTGACACCTCTGCAGGCGCCGGGATTGTTTGCTGTCGTCGACCGTATTGGCCCGGGAATCAATCTGGAAGAACACTGGTTTGACACCGCCTACATGGTGTCGCGCCCGTAAAGACCAAGGCTGCCCAGCAAAGAGGCAGCTTTTATGGAGAACCAACAATAGGGACGAAGACATGAATAATGGAAGCATCGGGACGCCGCAGCAGCTGCGCGATCCCAATTATACRCCYGCMYTRNCRCRNGGCSATTCCGCTGGGTATCCAGCATGTTTTGGCGATGTTTGTGTCAAACGTCACCCCGGCCATTATCGTGGCCGGAGCGGCGGGCTTTGGTTTTGGCTCGAACTCCCCCGATTTCCCCGAGCTGCTGTACATGATCCAGATGTCGATGCTGTTTGCTGGCATTGCCACCCTATTGCAGACCGTCACGATTGGACCGGTGGGCGCGGCCCTGCCGATTGTTCAGGGCACCAGTTTTGCCTTTCTGCCGATCATGATCCCGCTGGTGGCGGGCAAAGGCGTTGATGCACTGGCGGCGCTGTATGGCGGTGTTATCATTGGCGGCATTTTTCACGCCGCATTGGGCACCGTGATCGGTAAAATCCGCTTTGCCCTGCCGCCACTGGTCACCGGGCTGGTGGTGTTGATGATCGGGTTGATGCTGGTCAAAGTTGGCATTCAATACGCTGCTGGTGGCGTGCCTGCCAAGATGTCAGGGGCGGCTGAATATGGCTCGCTGTTGAACTGGTCGGCTGCACTGGTGGTGATTGTGGTCACCCTGGGGCTCAAGTTTTTTGCCCGTGGCATGTTGTCGATCTCGGCGGTGTTGCTGGGACTGGTGGTGGGCTATGGCTATGCGTTGATGATGGGCATGGTCTCGGTTGAGGCGATTGGCACCAGCTGGTCGCGGGCCGCTGCCTTTGCGCTGCCGGTGCCGTTCAAATACGGCTTTGAGTTCTCGTTGGCCGCAGTGCTGGGATTCTGTCTGATGGCCTTTGTGTCAGCTGTGGAAACCGTTGGCGATGTCAGCGGTATCACCAAGGGTGGTGCTGGCCGCGAGGCAACCGATAAAGAGATCACCGGCGCCACCTATGCCGACGGTTTTGGGACGGCTATTGCTGGGTTGTTTGGCGGGCTGCCGAACACCTCGTTCAGTCAGAACGTTGGCTTGATCGCGATGACCGGCGTGATGAGCCGCCATGTGGTGACTATCGGTGCCCTCTTCCTGATCATCTGCGGGCTGGTACCCAAGGTTGGCGCCATCATTCGCACCATCCCGATCGAGGTGCTGGGCGGCGGTGTCATCGTAATGTTTGGCATGGTGGTTGCGGCCGGTATTTCGATGCTGTCGGATGTGGATTGGAACCGTCGCAATATGGTGATCTTTGCCATCTCGCTGTCGATTGGTCTGGGCCTGCAAATGGAACCCGGCGCGGTGCAGCACCTGCCGGATACGGCGCGGATCCTGATGACCTCGGGGTTGTTGCCTGCGGCGCTGTTGGCGATTGTGCTGAACCTGATTCTGCCGCAGGATCTGGCGGATGAGGCCACGGATGAGGTGTCTGGTGGTCATGCTGGCCACGGCGAGGGCAGCCTGCCGGGCGAATAGGCAAAGGATGCGAGGGGCCAGCCCCTCGCGCTCCCCGAGGTATTTTCAACAAGAAGAATAGAGGGGCTGCGCAGCGATGCAGTCCCTATTTATATCGGGTAAGGTGGCAGATATTACTTCGCAGCCATCAACCGGGCGACATCTAGCATCCGTGCGGAAAAGCCCCATTCGTTATCGTACCAGCCAAAAATGCGCACCTGACGGTCGCCCACCATGCGGGTCTCGGGGGCGGCGATGACCAGAGATTCCGGGCGAGCGCGCAGATCAGACGACACCAGCGGCATTTCGGTCCAGCCCAGTACGGAGGAGGTGGCAACGGATTCTTTCAATGCGGCCAGAAAGACCTGTTCGCTGGTGGGTTGTGACAGTTGCACCACCAGGTCCACAGCTGAGACGCTGGCGCTGGGCACCCGCACGGCTGCGCCGCTGATGCGGCCTGCCAGATGTGGCAGCACCGTGTCGATCAGATGGGTTGCCGAGGTGGTGGTTGGCACCATTGACAAAGCGCCAGCGCGGGAGCGGGCAAAATTACCGCGGGGGGCGTCGACCATGGGCTGGCTGTTGGTATAACAATGAATGGTGGTCATATGAGCGGTTTCGATCCCCGCGATTTGATCCACCAGTTTGACCAGCGGCGCCAGCGCATTGGTGGTGCAGGAAGCGTTGGAGACAATTCGCGCACCACCCAGCGCCGCGTCATTGGCGCCCAGCACCACCGTTTGCTCGGCAGCGGGTGAGGGACCTGAGATCAGCACCTTACGGGCCCCCGCTGCTAGGCCACGTTCGGCGACATCCGAGGTGCGGGCGATGCCGGTGCATTCCAGCACCACATCAACACCGCTCAGGTCAGCCTGGGTTAGGTCGGCATGATGGCTCATCGGAATGGAGCGGCTCATCACGGTCAGCGCCTTGTCACCGTGTTCAACCGTTTCGGGGAAAGGACCAAAGGTGCTGTCGTATTGAAACAGATAGGCGCACATGTCCAACGGGGCGATGTCGTTGATCCGCACCACCTCAATTCCTGCGCCCCGTTGCGAGGTCAGCACCTGACGCAGGATTGCGCGGCCAATACGGCCGAATCCGTTGATTGCAATTTTCATGGGTAAGCTATGGCAGGGGAAGAGTTTTGGCTCAATCCACCTTGGGGCGGAATTTGATCACATTTTGTGAAGGTCCCCATCGCGCCTAACCCTCACAAGGAGAAGGCGCTGCCCGACCTGCGGGCGGGCTCGCGAGAATTGTATACCGCCTTTTAGTTCGGGCAAATCATCTGGGCAAAATAGGAGCCGTCGATCGATTGCACCATGGTGTCGATATTGGCGCTGCAGCCGGTGGCGGCTTGGAAGGCCCGCGTGGCTTGACGGACCCCGATCACCGCAGGAGGGCGGAACGGGATCAGCTCCACATTCTGCCGCTGAGCGCGGTACCGCCCCGGCGCGTCTTCGACCGCTGTCACGATCCAATTGCGGCCCAGCACGGTGACYTGCTTRCCMTCRAYCYCYTTRGCCTGCGCCAKWGGYGYCARKGCYARTCCCAGWRCRRYGGCYAGGGTSATTTGYTTCAACATGCCAATTCTCCGCAAAAAATACCGTGGCGCAATCCTAGCGTAGGCCGCGCCACATGCAATGGCTATCCGCCCAGCGGCATGTGGCGATTGACGTCCTTGTACAGCAAATAGCGAAACCGGCCTGGCCCACCAGCATAACAAGCCTGCGGGCAAAAGGCGCGCAGCCACATGAAATCACCGGCCTCGACCTCGACCCAATCCTGGTTCAGCTTGTAGACGGCCTTGCCTTCCAGCACGAACAACCCGTGTTCCATCACATGGGTTTCCAGAAAGGGGATGACGCCACCGGGCTCAAACGTCACCACGGTCACGTGCATATCGTGGTTCATATCTGCGGGGTCCATGAACCTTGTGGTCGCCCAGCGGCCCTCGGTGTCCGGCATCACATTAGGGGTAATGTCCTGTTCATTGACCACAAAGGCTTTTGGCTTTTGTACCCCCGGCGCGTCCTGCCACTGTTTTCGGATCCAGTGGAACGCCGCCGTTTCGGTGCCTGTGTTGTGGATTGCCCAGTCAGCACCTGCGGGGAGATAGCCAAAGCTGCCGGGTGTCAGGGTATGGGCTGCGCTGTCGATGGTCAGCTGCAGACTGCCCTGGGTGACAAACAGCCCGGCTTGCGCGGACGCGTCACTCTCGGGTGTGTCAGAGCCACCGCCCGGTTGCAGTTCGACAATATACTGGGAAAAGGTCTCGGCAAAACCGCTGAGCGGGCGGGCGATTACCCACATCCGCATGCCGTCCCAGCCGGGTAGGAATGAGGTGACGATGTCGCGCATGGTGCCCTTGGGGATCACCGCGTAGGCGTCAGTGAACATGGCCCGATCGGTCAGCAACTGGTCCTGCCCGGGGTGGCCACCCTGGGGGGTGTGATAGGTGGGCGATGCCATAAGCAGATCCTTTCCATGTGTTTGGTGTAACTATGCGAGCCTCTCTGGCCGGCTGAAAGATGGCTTGGTGCAATAACATTCTTCGCAAAAATTTGAATATCGCGTGGCAGGTTTTGGACAAATCTGGGTTGGAGGTGTAACGCTGGGCCGGAGCCGTTAGGGCGGCATTGAAATTTTGAGGGCCTTTTATGAAAAAACTTCTAAGCATCTGTGCCATCCTGCTCTCCATCAGCGGTGCCGCCGATGCCAAGTCGCTGGTGCGCATTCTGGCGGAAACCGGCCTTAGCAGCGAGGATTTTGACCTGATGGGGCAATATGCGGCGGGCCTGTACCAGCGTGGCACGCCTAAGACAGGTGCCTCAGCCAACTGGGCCAATGGTGACAGTGGCGCCTCGGGCACGGTGACGTTGCAAGAGGTCAAAGGCAACTGCGTATTGCTGCGCCACGAGGCGATGGCGGGCGGCAAGGACAAACCGGTGTTGATCCACACCCGGCGCTGTAAAAATGCCGATGGTGTCTGGGTTTTGCAGCCCTGAAACCATAGCATTCAGCAAATTTTACTGCAGGAATTGTTCACTGCCTTTGCGAGCCAGCCCGGAAAATTCGAATTTTCCGAGTAAAATTCTTTGAAGAATTTTGGCGTGGCGTGACAGATTACAGCGCTTCGACTGCACCAGCCTGACGCAGTTCTGCCGCGCATAGCTGTAGCTCTTGCAGGATTGTTTCGGGTTGGTTCGGTGCGCTCAACCCACGTGGGGCTGTGCTGCCCACCACCACTGGCGTATCGCCAGGCCGCGAAACCACAACAGAGTAGCCGATGATGCCGGATTCAAATTCGCCATCGGTCAGCACCAACCCGTCCTGGCGCGCCTGAGCGATCCGTTCAAGAATCGCGGCGGGATCTTGGATCGACTGTTCAGTGTATCTGGGAATTGCAACACTGTTGACCAGTGTCTCGGCCTGATCCGGCGGCAGGCAGGCCAGCAGCATGCGGCCCAGGCTGGTGTGGATCAGTGGAATACGGGCCCCCGCGGTAAAGCCATAGGTGACCGGGCCATGGTCGACTGTAGATTGCGCCAGCAGCAACACCTGCTCATTGTCCAACATCGCCAGGGTGATTTCGGCCCCCAGGCTGGTGGCGTGATGGTCCAGCAGTGGCTGCACCCGGCGGCCAAATTGGTTGGCCTGCAAGAAGCCTCCGGCCAGTTCCAGCACCCTTGGGGTCAGCAACAACATGCGTCCGTCCTGGCGGAGGTAACCGGCCTGCACCAGGGTCAATGCGCCGCGTCGTGCGGTGGCCCGGTCCTGACCCGTGCGCCGGGCAATCTCGGCCAGGCTCATACTTGGGGTCTGGGCATCGAATACCGCCAAAACCGCCAGGCCTTTGGCAAAGCTGGATGAAATATTGCGGTCCTGTTCACTGGCGGACATTTTTAACCTCTTGGGATTGCCTGATCAGTCTTGACAGTGCGGAAATGCTCTTGCAATTTGATCGTATAGCAGGCAGCTAGTTCGTTATTCGAACTAAGTCAAGCCAGCATCTTACGATTTGCCAGCGAACAGGAGCCCGCAATGATCAGCCAAGAGATGAATGACAGTCTCACCCGTGTGGGCCAGGGCAGCGATGCCGGCGAGGTGTTGCGGCGCTATTGGCAGCCTGCGGCGTTGCTGGACGAGTTGGAGCAGGGTCGTCCGGTGGTGCCGGTGAAGTTGTTGGGTGAGGAACTGGTCTTGTTCCGCGACAGCGCTGGTGAGCTGGGTCTGATTGGGCGTCACTGCCCACATCGCGGCGCCGACATGTGCTTTGGTCGGCTGGAGGACAACGGGCTGCGCTGCCCGTTCCATGGCTGGCATTTTGATCGCACCGGTCAGTGCGTCGAACAACCGGGGGAGCCCGAGGGCAGCCGGATGTTTGAGCAGATCAAATCGCCGTCGTATCCGGTGGTCGAGAAAAGCGGCATCATCTGGGCCTATATGGGCCCGGGTGAGCCGCCTGCCTTCCCCAATTTCGACTGTTTTCGGGCGCCAGGCACCCATGTGTTTGCTTTCAAAGGGCTGTGGCAATGCAACTGGCTGCAGGCGATGGAAGTGGGGATTGATCCGGCGCATGCCTCGTTCCTGCACCGGTTCCTGCAAGACGAAGACCCCGCCGACAGCTATGGCAAGCAGTTCCGTGACACCGCAGCCGATACCGAAATTCCAATGACCAAACTGCTGCGCGACTATCCGCGCCCAGAGATCCATGTGGACGAGACTGACTATGGGCTGAAACTCACCGCGCTGCGTCATCTTGAGGGTGGTCAGACCCATGTGCGGGTGACCAATCAGATCTTCCCGCAGGCGATCTGTATCCCGATGTCGCGTGAAATGACCATCACCCAGTGGCACGTGCCAATCGACGATGAGAATTGCTATTGGTACTCGATGTTCACCAGCTATACCGCGCCGGTGGACAAGGATCGGATGCGGGCGCAGCGGCTGCAAGAACACAGCCTGCCAGATTACGCGCCGCTGAAAAATGCCTCCAACAACTATGGCTACAATGCCGCCGAGCAGGAGAGCGAGACCTATACTGGCATGGGGTTGGATATCAACGTGCACGACCAATGGGCGGTCGAAAGCATGGGGGCTATTCAGGACCGGACCCAGGAACATCTGGGTAAGACGGATGTGGCGATCATTCGCTACCGCCGGATGTTGCGCGCCGCCATCTCAGCGGTCAAAGAGGGCCGGGACGAGGCGCTGGTGATGCGAAACGGGCTGGACCTTGCCACCCTGTATGGCCCAGTGTCCAACGATGCCATTGCCAAAGATGGTGATTGGGACAAGGCCACGGCCGAGTCGGACGCTGTCCGGCGCCAGGCTTGCCCCTGGGATGCCACTGTCTAAACTAACACACTGCGAGGGGCGCGCCATGCGTGATAATTTCAAGGCCGGGAAACTGGCCCAAATGGGGCTGTTGTCTGACACCGATCGTGCAAAAGCGGCGGATCTGGTGGCGCATGTGCAGGCCAACGGTATCGAGACTGTGCGGGTGTTGTTTGTCGATCAGCACGGTATTTTGCGGGGCAAAACCATCGTTGCCAGCGCCTTTGCCTCGGTGTTTGACGCCGGTCTTGCGGTGCCTTCGACGCTGCTGTTGAAAGATACCTCCCATCGCACCGCCTTTGATGTGTGGTCGCGCAACACGGATAGTCCTACGGGGCCAATGCAGGGGGCCAGCGACGTGCTGCTGGTGCCCTGTCCTGAAACCTTTCGAGTGCTGCCCTGGTCGCCGCATTCGGCCTGGATCTTTTGYRAWGTGGTGTTCCGCGATGGCCGTCCSRTCCCGTTCWGTTCSCGKMRTGTGYTGCRMWCTGCGRTGGAKCRGYTGGCGGATCAGGRCATSGCGGCRRYRATTGGKCTGGAGGTTGARTTTCACRTCTWTGARCRGANKGAYWKYGNCCNRSSRMTSATSSVHANTCBRGNATGCCSSGBRNSYCCGGKSKWRANNMGWWATSYGSSVCAKSSSTNMKCAGKDKSWKACTGAMAMCCGSTAYRGCGAGWTGGAAGSYRTRCTGGAYMMKCTKMGGCGMAMTGCKCAGGGGYTGGGKCTGGCSGTGCGCWCGGTTGARGTGGAAATGGGCCCMAGYCAGGTKGARTTCACYTTTGAYCCYGCCGAYCCRRTGACCCAGGCMGACGCCATGGTGATGTTTCGCACCATGGTCAAACAGGTCTGTGCGGCGCAGGGCTTRCAYGCCAGTTTCATGGCCAAGCCACGGTTGGAAAACACCTGTGCCAATGGCTGGCACATCCATCAGTCGCTGTTGGATCTGAACTCWGGCCGCAATCTGTTCATGCCAGATGAGGGGGGCGGGTTGACGCCGCAGGCCAGTGGCTGGATCGCCGGGCTGCTGAAACACGCCGCTGCCGCCTCGGTGCTGATTGCGCCTAGTGTGAACAGCTATAAACGCTATTTGCCGTTTCAGCTGGCACCAAACCGAATTCAATGGGGCGAGGACAATCGTGGCGCCATGTTGCGCGCATTGCTGCAGGAGGGCGATAGTGCCAGCCGGGTGGAGAACCGAGCGCCTGACAGCTCTGCCAATCCCTATTATGCCCTAGCCGCACAGTTGATTGCTGGGGCGGATGGGATTGCCAACGGCCATGTGGCACCCGCGCCGACGTTGTCCCCGTATGAAGGTGACGGAGATGAGTTGCCAAGGTCCTTGGGCGATGCACTACAGGCGTTTGAGGCGTCGCCGCTGTTTCGCCGGACGTTGGGCAACGATTTTGCGGAATACCTGCTGCACCTCAAACGCTTTGAGTGGGATCGCTATCTGAACACTGTCAGCGAGTGGGAACAGGCTGAGTATTTCAACCTGTATTGACCGCGGATGGCTGGGTGTTAGCGGCTTGAACGGCTGCGGCGTGATTGGTAGTCTGAGGCCAACGTTTAATCCTGGCGTCTGAAGGAAACCAAAGATGAAATTCACCGAAGAACATGAGTGGCTGCTGCCCGAAGGCGATTTGATTGTGGTGGGGATCACCTCACATGCCGCCGAGCAGCTGGGCGATGTTGTGTTCATCGAACTGCCTGAGGCGGACATCGAAGTGACCAAGGACGAAGAGGTGGTGGTGATTGAATCCGTCAAAGCCGCCTCGGACATCCTGTCGCCACTGGACGGTGAGATTGTTGAGGTCAACGAACCGCTCGCCAATACACCCGGTCTGGTCAATGAAGATGCTCAGGGAGGCGGGTGGTTTTTCAAGATCAAAGCCTCGGATCTGTCGCAGATGGATGATTATATGGATGAGGCAGAGTATAGGAAATTTATCAGCTAACGCCGGGCCGTTTCGACCTGTTGAAAATCAAGACCAAACAGCGGCGGGTCCTTGGGCCCGCCGCTGTTTTTTTGGTGACCCTTTTTCCTGCATAAGGTTGGGCCTCTAGTGGGGATATTTTGGCCAGATAAAGGGGATATTGCTTGGTGTTGGTCGGTTTGTTGCTGTTACGTTTCGTCACTCAGGTGGACAAGCCTGGGGTGGCTAGGACATGGTTTCAGGCAAGAGATTAAGCAGTTGTTGGGAGGCAGGATCAGATGGATATGAATTTTGGCATGCGGAAGGAAACCCGTGCCTTGCTGGATCGGGTGATCGTGATGATCCGCGACGAGGTGATGCCGCTGGAAGACGAGTATCACGRCGAGATCAGCAARGGGGATCGCTGGACMTATACCRCGCGYCARGCTGAGATMCTGGAAGGGCTGAAGGMCAAGGCCARRGCYGCMGGSTTGTGGAACTTCTGGCTGACCGACAGCGACAGGGGATTTGGCCTGAGCACCGTCGAATATGCCTATTTTGCCGAAGAGATGGGCAAGACGCCGCTGGCGGCTGAGGTGTTCAACTGTGCCGCGCCCGATACCGGCAATATGGAAGTGTTTGAGCGCTATGGCAGCGCTGCCATGAAAGAACAGTGGCTGAAGCCGCTGCTGGCCGGCGAGATCCGCTCGGCCTATCTGATGACCGAGCCGGATGTGGCCAGCTCGGATGCCACCAATATCGCCATGTCCTGTGTGCGGGATGGCGACGACTACGTGCTGAACGGTGAGAAATGGTGGGCCAGTGGGGCGGGGGATCCGCGCTGCAAGGTCTATATCGTGATGGTCAGGACCGCTGGCGAGGAAAAGCCCAAGCATCAGCGTCAGTCGATGATTGTAGTGGCGGCGAACTCTCCGGGTATCGAGGTGCTGCGGCCGATGCAGGTCTATGGCCACGATGATGCGCCGCACGGTCATATGCATATCCGGTTCACAAATGTCAGGGTGCCCGCCGAGAGCCTTCTATTGGGCGAGGGGCGCGGGTTTGAAATCGCGCAGGGCCGTCTTGGGCCTGGGCGTATCCACCACTGCATGCGTGCGGTGGGGCAGGCCGAAATTGCGTTGGAACAGATGTGCCGCCGGTCACTTGCACGCGAGGCCTTTGGCAAGAAGCTGGCGCAACTGGGTGCCAATTATGACATCATCGCCGAGTGCCGGATGGAGATCGAAATGGCACGGCTGCTGTGCCTGAAGGCAGCCTGGTATATGGATCAGGGAGATGCGCGGGCCGCCGCACCTTGGATTAGCCAGGTCAAAGTGGTGGCACCAAGGGTGGCGCTGAAGGTGATCGACGAGGCAGTGCAGATGTTTGGCGGTCAGGGCATTTCTCAAGATACGCCATTGGCACGGGCCTGGACCCATGTGCGGACCTTGCGGCTGGCGGATGGCCCAGATGCGGTGCACCGGCGTCAGGTGGCGCGGGTCGAACTGAAGAAATACACCCAGGAAAAAATGTAACAGAAATTGTATGCCCGGCGCTTCGTCGGGCATACAGCTTATATCGCGAGCCAGGTGTGACCCGCTCTAGCGTTTTCCCTTCGCCGCCTTGGCCACCTCTTGCGAGATGACTTTGCGGATCAGCTTGTCATAGTTCTTGATCTGGGAATCGATCAGTTTGACGTGCCTTTTCTCCATCTCTGAGATGATTTTCTTAAGCTCGGTGATCTTCTTTTCCAACGTGGTGTCGTGGTCGTCGACGTATTTCCTGGCCCGCACCAGAGCCAGCCGGTTCTCTTCCGATTCAACGGCAGTGGCCCTGATCTGTGAGCTCATGCCCTTGACCTCGGTATCGACATATTTGCGGGCGCGGATTAGCGCTTGGCGATTGCCTTCGGTGTCATCTGTGTTGGCTTTGATCTGCGAGTCAGACGTTTTTAGATGGCTGTCAATCTCTCCAAATTTCCTGACCAGAGTCTGAACGTTTTTGGCGGATTGATCCGCCTGGCTTTCGATGACGGCGGCCCGCTTGGCATCTTCTTGCTGATTGGCTTTCAGTTTGGCATTCAGCATTTTGTCGTTCTGGAAAAGAACGTCTTTGATATTATACTTGTTCTTTTCAAATCGCTGTTCGGACAGCTTGCCTTGCTCACCCAGCTGTTTCTCAAGGCTCTGGACTTTTTTCTCCAGGGTTTGAAGGTTATCGGGCATTGTATCCCCTTTGGTTGCGATCCCATCTGATGTTGGTTTTGTGGCCGTTGGAGTATGGTTTCCGCTTGGAAATCACGGGGCCAAGGTACCACCTAGGGGGGGCGTGCCCGAAGGCAATCCATGCAGGAATTCTACTGTGGAAATTCTACTGTGGGTTTGACGATGGGCGCGGGGCGTCAGTCAAACACCGGCTCGGGGTATCCCACCCGTGCCAGGTACAACCCGTGACCGGGGCAAACCGGGCCGCAGGCGGCGCGGTCTTGGGCCTGCAATGCGTCTCCGACGTCCTGCGGAGACCACGAGCCTGCACCGACGCGCTCTAGCGTGCCAACAAAGCTGCGCACCTGATTGTGCAGAAAGCTGCGGGCGCGGACGTGGAAGTGAATTTCCGGGCCAGAAAAGCCATTCACCCGTTCAATGCGCAGCTCGTCCAGGGTTTTGACCGGGCTTTCTGCCTGGCAAATGGTCGAGCGGAAGGTGGTGAAGTCGTGCCGCCCGATCAACAGGTCAGCTCCGGCCTGCATGGCGTCGACATCCAGATCATTCTTTAGATGCCAGACTTGACCGGCCTCGTGGGTAACAGGGGCGCGGCGGGTCAGGATGCGGAATAGGTACTGCCGCTCCAGTGCCGAGAACCGGGCGTGCCAATCGTCAGCCACCCGGACACAGGCAACGATGGCCACCGGCGCGGGTTTAAGGTGGTAGTTCAGTGCCTCGGACAGGCGAAAGGGATCCCAGTCGCGCCTCAGATCACAATGCGCCACTTGACCCAGCGCATGTACGCCCGCATCGGTACGCCCGGCGGCGGCGATGGTATGGGGGCCGGGTTCAAGTTTCGCCAGCGCAGCCTCGATCGCGCCCTGCACCGAGGGCTGATCTTTCTGGCGCTGCCAACCGGCAAAAGGCGCCCCATGATATTCGACTTTTAAAGCAAAACGCGGCATGGCGGGGCAACTAGCGTGCCATCGGGCATGGCACAAGCCCTGTCTTGCCGCAGGGATCAGGCTGGTAACAGCGCCTTTGCCTGCCTATCTTGGCGGATAGGGTATTGGGACAGGATGTGAATTTGGTGATTTCTTCATTGGCCGACGGGGTTGCACGCAGGGTTGAGTGGCTGAGCGATTCTGTGTCGGAGCGATTCTTTGAACCAACAATCCGACTGGGCGTGACCGGGTTGGCGCGGTCGGGCAAGACGGTGTTCATCACTGCACTGGTGGCCAATCTGCTGGACCGGGGCCGCATGGTGCAATTGGGGGCGGTGCGCGAGGGCCGGGTCATTGCGGCGTTTCTGCAGCCGCAACCGGATGACACCGTGCCTCGGTTTGACTATGAGACCCATCTGGCGATGCWGACCGGTCCCGAGCCGCAATGGCCCGAAAGCACCCGCGCGATATCGGAGCTGCGGCTGAGCTTGCGGCTGGCGCCCGTGGGGCTGCTGTCAGGGCTGCAGGGGCCGCGCACGGTGCACATCGACATCGTGGATTATCCCGGCGAGTGGCTGCTGGATCTGGCGCTGCTGGATAAGAGCTATGACAGCTGGTCAGCCGAGGTTCTGGAGCGGATCCGCAACCGGGGCTGTGCCCGAAAATATTTAACGCAGGCCCAGGCGGTTGATGCCACCGCGCCGCATGACGAAGGTCGCGCGCGACAGCTGGCCAAGGAGTTCACCACCTATTTGAACGCGGCTCGGGCGGATGGGTTTTATGACTGCACACCAGGTCGGTTCCTGTTGCCGGGGGATCTGGCGGGATCACCGGTGCTGACCTTTGCGCCAATCCCKTTTGTSGGMRMRTCRCAGMRSSRSTCGMTKCACCGCGAGATGSARCGCCGSTTTGAKGCCTATAAGCGTAAGGTGGTAAAGCCGTTCTTTCGCGATCACTTTGCCCGGATAGACCGCCAAGTGGTGCTGGTGGACGCGCTGAGTGCGATCCATTCCGGGCCGCGCGCCCTAGAGGACCTGCGCCATGCGATGGCTGATATCCTTGGCGCCTTCCGTCCCGGTCGCAATGCGTTTCTGTCGCGGCTGTTGCGCGGCAAGCGAGTGGAAAAAATCCTGTTTGCGGCAACCAAGGCAGACCATCTGCACCACACGCAACATCCGCAGATGACCGCCATCATCGAGGCACTGACCCGGGACGCACAGGATCGGGCGCAGTTTGCCGGGGCCCAGACCTCGGCCCTTGCATTGGCCTCGCTGCGCGCCACCACCGAGGAAATGCGCAGCCACAATGGGATTGATCTGGCCYGTGTGCGTGGGACTTTGCTGGGCAGCGGTCGGCAGGCTGCCTTTTATCCCGGAGCCTTGCCGGATGACCCTGGCCAGTTACTGGGACCTGCGCGGACTGGAGCGGATAAATGGTTGGATGGCGAGTATCAGTCAATGGCCTTTGCGCCTGCCAAACTGACCCTGAAGCCCGGCGACGGGCCGCCGCATATCCGGTTGGACCGGGCMGCYGAATTCYTGATCGGAGACCTTCTATGAGTGCACCTGTGCGCAGAGCATGCCCGAGTGATGCTCAGGTGACGGGTCAGATCCTGTTCGAGTTCCAGCAAGGGACCGAATGGATGCCCAAACTCTACTCTTTGGAAGAGGTGATCGGGTTTTGTGCCATCATGATTGAACGCGGCTGGGTCACGGTGGCGCAGGATCAGGACCGCGTGGTCGGCTTTTTGGCGCGAGACCAAGACGAGGTCTGCTCATTGTATCTGGCGGCTGATGTGCGCGGGCGTGGATTTGGCCGAGCCCTGCTGGCCGATGCCAAGGCAGCCAGCCCGCGGCTGGTGTTACGCAGCTTCGAGGCGAACGACGCAGCCCGGCGGTTCTATCACCGTCAGGGGTTTATCGAAATTGAGCGCAGTGAYGGRKCYGCCAAMGRWGANWGGKMTGYYGGMNATTACCTATCAATGGGCCGAGGGCGCAAAGGGGGCTCAAGTATGAGCGATAAACCGGTGTTGTTTGATCTCGACGACGCAGAGGCGGCGCCTGATGTGGCAGCCGCCGCCGCGGTGCCTGATCTGACACAAACAGCCCCAACTGCGGCGATGTTGCAGGCGGCACGATTGGCGGCGCGTAAACCTTCGCGGTTGGCGCGTTGGCTCTGGAGTACCGTTTTTGCACTGGTCAGTGCCGGTGTCTCTGTCGCGGCCTGGGATTTTGCTACTGGTTTGATCACACGGGTGCCGCTGTTGGGCTGGGCGGTGACTGTGGGGCTGGCGGTGGCTCTGGTCCTGGCCTTGCTGATGGGCCTGCGGGAACTGGCGGCCTTGGCGCGGCTGCGCCGGGTGGACGGGTTGCGCCATGGGGCGGATAACGTGGGCGACGATCTGGCGGCGGCCAAGACCTATGCCACCCGGATCGATCGGTTCTATGCGGGACGGGACGATCTGTCCTGGGGGCGGGCCCGGCTGGCTGAACGCCGTGGAGAGTTGATGGACGCTGATGCGGTGCTCCAACTTGTCGAAGCTGAACTGCTGGTGCCGCTAGACGCCGCTGCGCTGCGCGAGGTCGAAGCTGCCGCGCGGCAGGTGGCCATGGTGACGGCGCTGGTGCCGCTGGCGCTGGCGGATGTGGTGACGGCGCTGGTGTCCTCGATGCGGATGATCCGCCGGGTGGCTGAGATCTATGGCGGGCGCGGCGGGTTCTTCAGTTCGTGGCGGCTGACCCGCGCGGTGTTGACCCATCTGGTGGCCACGGGCGCGGTTGCGGTGGGCGATGATCTGCTTGAGCCGGTTTTGGGTGGATCGGTGCTGTCGAAACTGTCGCGTCGGTTTGGCGAGGGGCTGGTCAATGGGGCGCTGACGGCGCGTGTTGGCATCGCCGCGATGGAGGTCTGTCGTCCGATGCCGTTCTCGAAAGGCCGCAGGCCCAAGGTGCGCGCAGTGGTTCAGCGGGCGCTGACCGGGCTGTTCTCCAAGACGTCACAGTAGGTCAGGCGCGACCTCTGTGGCCCTCAAAACAGTTTTGGCGGCTCGTCTTTGGGCTGGCGCATGGAGACAAGTCCAGCGCGAAAACCCTCACCGATCCGATCCGCCAGTGCCGCCCAGCTGAGTGCCAGTGGGTCGGGCAGTTCAGCCTTGAGCACCTGATGAAACAACTCCAGCCACTGCGGAAAATGCTCGGCCTTGATGTCCGGGCGCATCAGATGCACCCGCATTGGATTGCCATTATAGCTCTTCTCGCGCAGGATTGCGTTGCGCCAGAACCGGGCGATCTTGTCTTCGTGCTCGGGCCAGTCACCGGCCCCGACATGGGCTGCAAATATTGGCCCCAACGTCGGGTGGCGGCGGATATGGGCGTAGAAGACGGTCACCACATGGTTGATTTGATCAGCGGTGATGTCAAAGCGCTTCAATGGGTTATTCAGAGTGGGGTCGGGCATGGGCTGGCCTGTATGTGACTTTTGTTTGGGTATAAATAGGGATGGTCATGGCTGAGGAAAAGAGACAAAGCGCCGCGCGGGTTTTGGTGCTGGGCGGTTATGGGTTTATCGGGGCCGAGGTGGTGCGGGCCTTGGTGCACAAGGGGTTTGATGTCTGCTCAGCAGGCCGGAATCCGGCAATGGCGGCGCGGGCTKTRCMKSGKKTSRGSGSTGTCGTGGCAGACCTGCACAATATGCAGGCGGTCAGCGACTGGGCCGACGTGCTGGCAGGGTTTGATGTGGTGGTGAACTGTGTCGGTGTTTTGCAGGACAGTGCTCGCGATGATCTGGCGGCGGTGCATCACGGCGCGGTGGCGGCTCTGGGACAGGCGGCGGCACTGCGCGGCGTCAAAGTGGTGCAGATCTCGGCGGTGGGGGCAGGCAAAACTGCCAGCACCGAGTTTATGCGCAGCAAGGGGCGCGGTGATGCGGCGCTGAGAGAAACGGAGGCTTTGGTCTGGATATTGCGACCGGGTTTGGTGATTGGGCAAGGAGCCTATGGCGGCACCGCGCTGTTGCGAATGCTGGCGGCCATTCCAGGGATACAGCCTATTGTACTGGCGCAGACGCCGGTGCAATCCGTTGCGCTAACGGATGTGGCCCAGGCTGTTGTTGCTGCAGTCAGTGGTCGGCTGCCACCCGGAGAGTATGATCTAGTCGAGGAGGAGGCGCAGAACCTGTTGCAGGTTGTGGAAGAGACCCGAAAATGGCTGGGTTTTGCACCTGCGCGGCTAAATTTTGTCATCCCAACCTGGTTGGCGCGCCAGGTTGGTCGTGCTGCGGACCTGCTGGGTCGGCTTGGCTGGCGCTCGCCGATGCGCTCGACCTCGTTAAGGCTGTTGGACTTGGGTATTTGCGGCGATCCGGCCCCCTATCGCCGTGCCACCGGGCAGGCGTTGCGCCCGCTGCAAGAAATTTATTCCGGACTGTCCTCGGGGCGTGAGCAGCGGTTGGCGGCGCGTATGGCACTGATGATGCCACTGGCGGTGATGATTCTATCGCTGTTCTGGTTGACCTCGGGCGTGGTCGGGCTCTGGCAGATTGAGGTCGCGGCGCATACGCTGACCGCAGTTGGTTGGCCGCTGTGGGTCGCGATGATGGCTGTGGCGCTCTGGTCTTTTGTTGATCTTGCCCTGGGGGCGGCGATCCTGTGGCGGCCTTGGGCGGCGCGAACCTGTCTGGCGATGGCAGCAGTATCTGTGTTCTACTTGGGGGCCGCTACGGTGTTCACTCCGGCACTGTGGGGCGATCCATTGGGGCCACTGGTCAAAGTGCTGCCAGCGATTTCTCTGTCGCTGATCACCCATCAACTGGTGCAGTTGCGATGATGGATCTCGACCTGCTGTTGCGCTGGCTGCATGTTATTGGGGCCTGCGTGTTGCTGGGCACCGGCGCTGGCATCGCCTTTTTTATGGTGATGGCCCATCGCAGCAAACAACCGCAGATCATTGCCCATACCGCCAATGTTGTGGTGCTGGCTGATCTGGTGTTCACCACCACTGCGGTGGTGGTGCAGCCTGTGACCGGAACCATTCTGGCCTGGAGGCTGGGCTGGGACCTGACTGAGGGCTGGCTGGCACTGTCATTGGGATTATATGTGCTGACGGGCCTGTTTTGGCTGCCGGTGGTTTGGATCCAGATTCGCCTGCGCGACCTAGCGCGGCAGGCGGTCCAAGCGAATGCCCCCTTGCCGCCGGTCTACTTCCGCCTGTTCGCGATCTGGTTTGTCTGTGGCATCCCGGCCTTTTTTGCGGTGCTGGGTATAGTGTGGTTGATGCTGGCGCGGCCGGACCTGGCGCTGGCGGGCTGAGCTTTGGAGTGGTCGTTACGTCAGATTGATTGGCTGGGGGCGCGGCCCCTTTTGACCAGATGAAGGGGGCCGTTGGTTGTAATTTGTCGAGGTCAGGAGGGCACTGCGTCAATTTGGCCGTCGCCGGCGCGGGCATAGGCCAGGGGACCAAAATCGGACTGCTGGTCAATGTGGTTGAACATGTTCAGATACAACGTCCGCATGGCATGGCTGATCAGTTGCAGCGCCTTAGTGCCGGGGTGATAGGTTTCAAACTCCAACCCGCCGATTTTGATGACCGCATGGGTTCTGAGGCAGAGGTGGAACACTTGCACTGGTGTTGGTGGCGCGGCTTCAACAATATTCATACCGTCTTGAAATTCCTGAACGGGGGTCAGCAGAGGCGCAACTCCGGCGATGGCGCGTAGGTGCGGCGGGGTGCGCAGCAGGCGGGCGGCAGGGCCGACCGTCACGCAGGACATTGGCTTTTGCATGCCAAAGCTGTCGGCCATAAAACTGGTGAGCTTGTGGTTGCGCCCGCGATTGTCCGAGCGGGCTGGGATCAGGCTGGTGCTGCCTTTCCACATCAATGTTTGCAGGCTGCCGTCATGAGTGACGAGGCGGTCACCCGGCACCAAATCCTCGACCGCAATGGGGCCATTCTCGGTGTCCACCAAAGATCCACGGGAAAAGGCGCAGAAAGCCTCTTCGAACAGCGGCAGAGCCGGGGCAATGTGACGGGTTTCGGCGATATTGCCATTGGGCAACAGGCTGGCGACTTCATACCGGCGCAGTTGCGGCCGGTTGGAGGCACGCAGGGCAGCAGGATCCTGCAGAATAGCACTGGATTCCACCGCGTTTTTCGCCGCACGCTGCAGCGAGTGGGGGATGGTCATAGCAATCGGACCTTTCTCATTCGGCGTCTCTGAACCGGCCCCCACCGAAAATTCAAACACACATGATCATTGTCTATATGGCTAGATAATGGGGGCATTTATCAATAATTGTCAAAAAATCCAAGCGATTATAGTTAACACTAGCTTAATGGTTGAGCAGCTCGCCGGACTGTTTCCTATTCTGCCTGCAATATTGCCATAATGTCCTAAGAATTGGTTTTCGCGGGGCCCGCCCTGTGTGATGGGCTGGCCCCGACTCCCGCTCCGCATTGGGCAGCTGTCGAGGCGGGGCCTTGGTGCAAGTGGCACCAAGGAAATGACGACGTGGTCAGGCGCTTTTGGCGGCTGTGGTCACGGTGGTGGTGGTCGTTTGGCTCACATCACGGCGGCGGGATAGTGAGGCGCGCCGGGCAGCACCACGGGTCCAGGGCATGGCACTGGCATGGCTCTGCGCACTGGTGATGATCGAATTTATAAATCGGGTGTTGACCGTCATTGCTCTTCTCCTGCCGGGCTTTGTTTGGGCCCTCTGCTGCGTTGATCTAGGATATGACAGGCCAATACGCCGCCAATGTGGCTATCCGGGGGAATTTGATGCAAATCCAATGGAGAGGCGGTTTGTAGGCGGAGGTATTGATAAGCCTCAGTTATTCGCGCATCGCGACCGCAAAATAGCTGCTGGCGGTGGTGATTATGGCAACAACTTTACGAGACTGCCGTATTCTGGTCGATTGCCTGGCACCGTTCTGCTTTCTGAGCGGAAATGGCTAGGGCCTTACAGTCGAATGCAAGAGATCAAGCGACCGTAATCGGCCTCTTTGGCATGGGTGGTACGGCGGTAGGAGTAGAACCGATCCGGGTCRAAATAGGTGCAGTGGCGGGTCCATTCGGCGCTGCCGATGCCGGCCTGGCGCAGCTTTTGCRGGCCCAGACCGGGCAGGTCGAACAGGTATTTTCCAGCCTCGCCATTGGCAAAGAAACGGGCGTTGCCACTGTCCTGCACCAAGAAATCGTCAAAGAATTCCTCTCCGACCTCATAGGCACGTTGAGAAATAGTGGGGCCAATCACCGCAACTGTGCTGGTGCGATCAGCGCCCAGGGCCTCCATCGCGTCCAGTGTGGCTTCGAGTACGCCGTCCAGCGCGCCGCGCCAGCCAGCGTGGGCGGCGCCGATCACTCCGGCCTCGGCATCGGCAAACAGCACCGGCTGGCAATCGGCGGTGAGGATCGACAGGGCGATGCCCGGTACATTGGTTACCATCGCGTCGGCCCTGGGGCRATCCGCGGTGGCGGTTGTGATTGTCACCACATCCGGAGAGTGGATCTGGTGCACACCGGCAAGTGCCAGTGGGTCGACCTGCATGGCTTCGGCCACGCGGGTGCGATTCAACTTGACCGCTTCGGTCTGGTCAGACGAGCCCGTGCCACAGTTGAGTCCCAGGAATATGCCCGAGGAGGCGCCACCACGACGGGTGAAGAAACCATGCCGGATTGGAGAGAGGGTCTCAGAGGTAAGAATTTCCAGCGTCATGCGTTCAATCCCGGTGGCGGAGTGGCTTGGTCTGGGTAGAGGCCCAGTACCTTGAACAGGTTTCCCATTTCCTGCGGATGCGTCAACCGCTGATGTGCGGTGATCAGGGTTTCTAGAGTAGTGCCGGAAAGTGTCGCGGCCAGCGAATTCGCACGGGCGGTGATGCCGAGACGTTCCAGAAAGACGCCCTGTGGTGTCACCCGGCTATAGTTGCAGCCAGCAGATTGCGCCACCTGCGCCAGGACCTCAAAATCCACATGCGCGGTCAGATCGGCCTGGCCAGGGTCGGCAAGTGCATCGGTGGGTTTGTGGCGGCGCAAGGCCTGCAGGGTGTCGCCCAATGCGCGCCAGTCACCGTAATCCACRATCAGCGCCGCGCCGCCGTGTTGGGCWATGCGCTGCGCAATACTGGCCATGATCGGRGTCGCGGCCTCGCAGATCTCGACCAGATCGCCGTCTTGGGTGTCGTCCAGCCGGTAGGTCAATGCGGCCTGAGGGCTTAGGGGGCCAAGGCCAAAGGCCAATTTTCCGTGTTTGAAGCCAATGCGTTTTTCYCGCCAGTCGTTRCCCTGGCGCAGGAATTGGCGGATTGGCAGGGCGTCGAAGAATTCGTTGGCAATCAGCCACAACGGCTGATTCGGAAGATCGACCACGGTGTTGTGCCATTGGACGGGGTATTCGGCCAGCGCCTGTTGCTGTGCGGATTGCAGGGTGGGCGAGGCCTCGACCAGGGTAATCTGCGCGGCGGCGTGAAAGCCCGGCACCGATTTGGTGGCGCGCAGCAGGTCCGCCATCAGAGTGCCGCGTCCGGGGCCGAGTTCCGCTAGGGTGAATGGCGCAGGCGAGCCTTGATCCAGCCAGCTTTGCGCCAGCGACAGACCCAGCAACTCGCCAAACATCTGGCTGATTTCGGGTGCTGTGATGAAGTCTCCCGCTGCGCCGAATGGATCGCGGGTGGTATAATAGCCGTATTTTGGGTTCAGCAGGCACTCGGTCATATAGTCGGCGACGGACAGTGGGCCATCGGCCTCGATCCGGGCAATCAGGTGGTCGCGCAGGCTCATGCCAGTCTCGTTGCTTTTGACAGCGCGCGTTGAATGAATATCAACCCCAGCACGATCATCGGCAGCGACAGCATTTGGCCTTGGGTGATGCCAAAGCCGTCTATCTGCCAGGCCAACCCCAGCGGATTGCCGGGGGAAACGAACTGTGCATCTGGCTGGCGGAAGAATTCAACGATGAACCGGGCTGAGCCATAAGTGCTGAGAAAGATGCCCAGGATCAGACCGGGTTTGTGAAAGGCGCCGCGACGGTAGGCCAGCCACAGCAGCAGAACGCCCAGCAACAGCCCCTCCAGCAGGGCCTCATATAGTTGCGAGGGATGGCGGGCRCAGAGCTCTCCSAGGGCCTGGCCGCAGTCCTGTGCGGCGCGTCCCGGAAAGGCRACGCCCCAGGGCAGATCRGTRGRGCGGCCCCAGAGCTCGGCGTTGACGAAGTTGGCCAACCGTCCCAGCAGCAATCCGGGCGCCACTGTATGGGCGACCAGATCAGCCATGCTTAGTTTTGGAATTTTGTGGCGGATTGCATAGATCCAACTAGCGGTGATCACTCCGAGCAGCCCGCCGTGAAAGGCCATGCCGCCTTCCCAGACCCGCAGGATTTGCAGCGGGTCAGAGAGGTACACCCCGGGCTGATAGAACAGCACATATCCCAGCSGCCCGCCGAGGATGACGCCCAGAATGATCCAGGTCAGCAGATCTTCGACCTGCTCGGGGCGCATGGGTGGGGTCTGGTCGGGCCAGAGCGCGGGGCGATTCAGCGCCGCCACTGCCAGCCGCCAGGCGATTACAATGCCTGCGATATAGGCCAGCGCGTACCAACGCAGGGCAAACTCGAAACCASCRATGGAAATCGAGAAAATMTCGGGCGAGAGGTCGGGGAATTGGATCATTGCATRCATRGRKATCTGAATGCCTGTGCTGTKGTTRYAAAGTCAACGYCTTGCCGYYGACCCATTGCTTGCCCATATAGGAAGCAAGCCAGACATGGAGAAGACAATGCAGACCCGAAATAAAATCCTGGACGATATTTCTCAGCTGATGACCAACGCCATGGGCGTGGCGCAGGGGGCCAAGGACGAGGCCGAAACCGCGATGAAAGGCCTGATGGATCGTTGGTTGGCGGATCGCGATTTTGTGACCCGTGAGGAATTCGATGCGGTGCGCGCGATGGCGCAAAAGGCACGTGAAGAAAACGAAGCGCTGAAGCTGCGGTTGGTGGCTTTGGAAGAGGCTGCAAAAGACTGACGGTGCTTAGGGTGTGGGGGATGGGCGCTGCTTTTTGATGCTAGGTGCCGCCCCACAACGCTGTGGGGCCGTGATTGGCTAAGTCGTTTTATGAGTATTTTTGAAAAGATGAAGATTTAGGGTTTAGGGGGGGCGCCGTTGCGCATTAAACTTGCCGCATTTAGGGGCAAGTTGTCATTCATCCACAACTTATTGCAGTTATCCCCAAAATAAGGGTTGCCACAGCGTGCCCTGCACCGCACCATATCTGGTATGGGCACGGGGGAAAACACCCGGTCCATTGTGTAATCAGCTAGCAAGTGGGGGGTGTGTGCTCCGTACAGCTAGTGATTCAGTGAGGTGGCACAATGACCCTTTCCGAGCATCACCTGGACGATGATATTCACCCGATTGATATCGTGGAAAACCTGGCGTCTCATCACGACTGGGATTTTGATCGTATCGGCGATGATCAGATCGCCATGGCAGTTGAGGCGCAGTGGCGGACCTATTCACTGACCCTGGCCTGGTCGGGGTATGACGAGACCCTGCGCATGGTGTGCAGTTTTGAGATGGATCCGCCAGAAGACAAACTGCCGAAACTCTATGAGCTGCTCAACAAGATGAACGACCAGTGTTGGGCTGGCGCCTTTACCTATTGGCCCGAGCAAAAACTGATGGTCTACCGCTATGGGCTGGTGCTGACGGGTGGTCAGGTGGCGGGGCCCGAGCAGATCGACACCATGATCAACGGGGCTGTGCGTAATGCTGAACGCTATTATCCGGCAATTCAGCTGATGGTCTGGGGCGATCGCTCGCCCGAGGATGCGATGCAGGTGGCCATTGCAGAGGCTTATGGTCGCGCGTAACACTTTGCCCTGAACTGATTTACAGAGAAGGGCGAGCAGATGGATATGGCKGATATWGCAGCGCGGGGGCTKGTKCTKCTGGGCTGYGGCAAGATGGGCTCGGCMATGYTGGCGGGCTGGYTGGASGGCGGWTTGCCWGCGGCSTCGGTCTCGGTSATTGATCCWTAYCCSTCTGACTGGTTGCAGGGSWSYGGYGTKYYGATCAATCAACYKYTGCCMRAMTCTCCGGCCATMGTGCTGATYGCGGTYAARCCRCAGATGATGGGGKCMGCAYTGCCCAATYTGCAMYTGYTGGGCGGTGGRRMGACMYTGTTTATYTCGGTCGCTGCKGGMACCTCRATTWCYACCTATGARRACATYYTRGGRGYRRGSACGCCGATTGTRMGSGCCATGCCMAAYACKCCRGCTGCRATCAAYCGSGGCATCACRGCGATCATYGGYAAYGRYACSGCCAGTGCCGCTGACCTGGACAGTGCTGAATTACTGCTGTCGGCAGTGGGGCAGGTGGTGCGGCTGGACAGCGAGACGCAGATGGATGCGGTCACCGGGGTCAGCGGCTCGGGGCCAGCTTATGTGTTTCACTTGATTGAAACACTGGCGTCTGCAGGAGAGGCTCAGGGTCTGTCGGCAGAGCTGTCGCTGCAATTGGCCAAGGCCACCGTGGCTGGGGCTGGAGCACTGGCGGAAATCTCTGATGACAGCCCGAGCCAGTTGCGCGTTAATGTGACCAGCCCCAATGGCACCACCCAGGCGGCACTTGAGGTGCTGATGGATGAAACATCGGGTTTTCCGGCGCTGCTGAACCGCGCTGTTGAAGCCGCAACCAACCGATCCGAGGAGCTATCGCGTGGCTGAAATTTCGTTTGATGAATTTTTGAAAGTGGACGTGCGGGTGGGGACGGTGCTGCGGGCCGAGCCTTATCCCGAGGCGCGCAAGCCGGCCATCAAGCTGTGGATCGATTTTGGTGATGAGATCGGCGAGAAAAAGACATCGGCGCAGATCACCGCACATTATCAGCCCGAGACGCTGGTGGGCAAACAGGTGATGGCGGTGGTGAATTTTCCGCCACGCCAGATTGGCAAGTTCATGTCCGAGGTGCTGGTGCTGGGGCTGCCCGATGACAGCGGTGAAATCCGGTTGATTGGCCCTGATGGACCGGTGCCGCTGGGCGGTAGGATGCACTGATGCGGGTTTTGATAGCGCGGCCAATGACGGCTGAGGTTGAGGCTCGGGCGCGGGCTGAGTTTGACGTTGAGATCCGCGCCAGCACTGCGGTGATGTCTGCGGGTGAAATGCAGCACGCTCTGGTCGAGTTTGACGTGATTATGCCGACGCTGGGGGATGCCTTTGACGCTGGGGTGTTTTCGCAAGTGCCTGATCCGCGCTGCAAGCTGCTGGCCAATTTTGGTGTTGGTATCAATCACATCGATGTGGCTGCAGCAATGGCTGCTGGCATCGAGGTGACCAACACGCCTGGTGCGGTGACCGATGCCACGGCGGACATCGCCATGACCCTGATGTTGATGTCGGCGCGGCGCGCGGGCGAAGGCGAGCGGCTGGTGCGCTCGGGGCAATGGCAGGGCTGGCATCCGACCCAATTGCTGGGGCTGCACCTGAGTGGCAAACACGTTGGTCTTGTTGGTATGGGGCGGATTGGCCAGGCGATTGCCCGGCGCTGCCATTTTGGTTTTGGCATGAGGGTGAGCTATATCGCCCGCAGTCCTAAGGAACTGGACTTTGAGGCCCGTCAGGCCGGTGATCTGTTGCAGATGGCGGCAGAGGTCGATGTGTTGGTGGTGGCAGTGCCTGGCGGTGCCGAGACACGGCACATGATCGACGCAGGGGTGTTGGCTGCAATGCGACCCTCGGCACATCTGATCAATATCGCCCGCGGTGAAGTGGTGGATGAGGCGGCGTTGATTGTGGCGCTGCAGCAGGACCAGATTGCCGGAGCGGGGCTGGATGTTTATGAGTTTGAACCAAAAGTGCCACAGGCACTGATGGATCTGGAGAGCGTTACCCTGCTGCCACATCTGGGCACCGCGACCGAGGACGTGCGCAACAATATGGGCCATATGGCGTTGGATAACGTGGCGGCTTTGGTGGCCGGTCGCTCCTTGCCGAATCCAGTCTGATCTGAAGAAGATAGGCCAATGGAAAGAGCCCGGTGCAGCAGTTACTGTGCCGGGTCTTTTTTCGGGGCTAGATCGCCAACCGATTCGCGCCAGTGGCGACGGCACAGCGACACATAGGTTTCATTGCCGCCGATTTGCACCTGGGCGCCTTCGGTAATTGCATTGCCCTCTTCATCTTGGCGAACCACCATGGTGGCCTTGCGACCGCAGCGGCAGATGGTGCGGACTTCGCGCATTTCATCCGCCAGCGCCAGCAGCGCCGCTGAGCCCGGAAACAATTGTCCCTGGAAATCGACGCGCAGACCGTAGCAGAGCGCCGGTAGGTTTAGGTCATCCACCACCCGGGCCAATTGCCAGACCTGGTCTGCTGTCAGAAATTGCGCTTCGTCGACAAAGATGCAGGCCACTTTGCCCTGTATCAAGCGGGTACTGACCATGGCAAATAAATCATCACTGGGGGAAAACATGTCCGCTTCGGCACCTATGCCAATGCGCGAAGCAATGCGGCCCTGGCCAGCCCGGTCATCAACCCTGGCGGTCAGCAGGTAGGTGTCCATGTCGTTTTCGCGGTAATTGTGTGAAGCCTGCAACAGAACCGTCGATTTGCCCGCGTTCATGGTCGAATAATTAAAGTAGAGCTTTGCCATGTCGGTGGTTTAGCGATTGGTCGGGCAGGTTGAAACCACTATTGCGGGCTCTGAATCAATTGGCAGGCTGCTGTGGCGATTTGCAAAGAAAACAAGCGCCGCCTGCCTGCTTATCCATGCCGGGCGGAACAACCCTGGGGATGGACGGAGTAAGACAAAACAAGCGACGCTCTTTGACCGAAAAAACCGGCCTAGGATCAGGATACTCACTCACTCCCTGTCCCTGTTGGGCACCAAATGGGAAAATTCCATCATTGTACTCTTTAAAATCCCCCAAAACCTGAGGGATAGCAAAGGTATTGCATTTAGATTAGAAGACCATAATGGGAAAAAGATCCGGCGGTTCCCCATGGGATGCCGGACGATAAGCCGGGGCGGTGAAGATGGCGGAAATTGGGAGTTACCTGAAGAAACATACCGAGGCCTTGGTCAAAGATGTCGGCATCGAAGCCGCATGCCAGATCACCGGTAAGTCCAAGGCCACGTTGGGTCGCTACTACTCTGATAACGCCGAACATGCTGACCGTTTCATGCCAGTGGATGCGGTTGCCAAGCTGGAGGAGGAATCCAGTTACCCGCATGTAACATCAGCCTTGGCGGACCTTAAGAGAATATCGTTGTCCTACGATAACCGCAGGCCCAATTCGCCCAGTACTGGTGGCGTGAATTCGGATGTTATCGCCCTGAGCCAGAGATTCGCCATGTTGATGGGCGAATATCAGGTGGCGATGGAGGATGGCATTATCACTGTCAACGAGGCCAAGCGGCTGCTGCGCGAGACGGTGAATTTGCAGCATGTTCTGATTGATATGAAACTGCATCTGGAAGAAGAGAGTGCCTGAAGCACCTGACTTGAGCGAGTTGCCGGAAATCGTTGAAGGCCATTTACATGAGATCGACGTGGAGGGGCTGGTTGCAGAGTCAGATCCGCGCCATCCGCCGCGCATTCTCTTGCTCTATGGCAGCCTGCGCCCGGTGAGCTATTCGCGAAAATCCKTCGAAGAATCGGCCCGAGTTTTACGCGCTTTGGGCTGCGAGACGCGGATTTTCAACCCCTCCGGGTTGCCCCTGCCTGATGATACAGGTTCCGAGGATCATCCGAAGGTTGCAGAATTGCGTGACCTCGCTGTTTGGTGTGAGGGCATGGTCTGGTCCAGCCCCGAGCGCCATGGCTCTATGACCGCGATCATGAAGTTGCAGATCGATTGGCTGCCGCTATCGCTGAAGGGTGGTATCCGCACGACTCAAGGCAAAACCCTGGCGGTGATGCAGGTGTCCGGTGGATCGCAAAGCTTTAATGCGGTGAACCAGATGCGCATTCTGGGGCGCTGGATGCGCATGGTGACGATCCCGAATCAAAGCTCGATCCCCAAGGCTTGGCTGCAGTTTGGCGAGGGCGAACGGCTGCCTGATGGGTCGTATTACCGGCGGCTTGTCGATGTGATGGAAGAATTGGTGAAGTTCACCTACCTGTTGCGGGGTCGCAAGGACTATATGGTCGACCGCTATTCGGAGCGGGTGGAAAGCGTTGATGAAGTCCATCAGCGGGTGTCAACCACGTCTTAAGTGGAATGTCGTGAGCTTTTTGAGGCCGTAGGGGATAAAGCAAATAGCTGCTTGGGAAATTCACCCAAATGGCTACGGAATTAGAACAGATTTTATTAGGAGTGGTACCGTGAAGTACATATTTGTTTGCACCGTTTTTGCCGTGTCTCTAATTTTTTCTGGGTGCTCGTCGAACAACATGTCTGCAGGTCAAACGCAGGCCTTGTATGAAATTTTTCCAGATAAAAAATACAATCAGGGGATCTCAGAATTTACACAAGTTGATGACGGCAGCCATATTTTTCGGATTCAAARCAGCCGGATTCCTGTGCAAAAATATGTGCGAAAATACGCTGCTTACTGTATCCGCTCCGGCAAGTCAGTTCCGGTAAAGGTGGATCAAGTGGCCTCGGCCAGTGCCTCTTCTACATCTACGGTTCTGAATTCGGTTCGCTTGAGCTGCCAGTAAAGCCAAGTTGAGCTGAAAATCGGCGAATTGTACGCCCGGAAAAGGTTCGGTTGGTGCTGCTGGTTCTCTGCTTGATGTGATCAGGACCTACCAGGCAGGTACTAGCAACGGCGCAAAATCACCGAGCCGACCGAATAGCCCGCACCAAACGAGCAGATCAGGCCCAGGTCGCCCGCAGGCAGATCGTCGGAGTTTTGCGAGAAGGCGATGATCGATCCTGCTGAGGATGTGTTGGCATAATCCTGCAGGATATTGGGCTGTTCGCCCGGTTCTGGGGTGCGGCCCAGCACCTTTTTGCCAATGAAATCGTTCATTGCCTTGTTGGCTTGGTGCAGCCACAGCCGTTTCAAATCTGCGCTGGTGATGTCGTTGTCTGCTAGGTGTTCGGCGATATGTTGGCTGACCATTGGCAGCACTTCCTTGAACACTTTGCGGCCGTTTTGCATGAACTGCATATCGCGGCGGTCTTTGACCCCATCGGGGCGCGAGCGGCGCAGGTAGCCGTTGTTGTTGCGGATATTGTTGGAGAACTGGGTGGCGCAGCGGGTCGAGAGAATCTCGAAATAAGCGTCTTGGGCGTCGTCTGTGCGTTCGATCAGGGTGGCGGTGGCGACGTCGCCAAAGATGAAATGGCAGTCGCGGTCGCGCCACTCCAGATGGCCCGAGCAGATCTCGGGGTTGACCACCAGGGCCGCGCGCACCGAGCCGGAGCGCACCATGTCGGCGGCGGCCTGAATGCCAAAGGTGGCCGAGGAGCAGGCGACGTTCATGTCAAAGGCAAAGCCCTGAACCCCCAGCAGCTGTTGAATTTCGATGGCCACGGCCGGGTAGGCACGCTCCAGATTTGAGGCGGCGCAGATCACCAGGTCAACATCCGCCGCCGTGCGTCCGGCCTGCGCCAGCGCCTTATGYGCSGCATCCARYGCCATTTCSGCCATGATCGAGGGTTCATCGTCGCKGCGCTGGCGCAGTTGCGGGTACATAATTYSCGGRTCCAGAATGCCGGAYTTGTCCATCACATAGCGCYGYTCRATGCCGCTGGCCTTGAGGATGAATTCYACAGARGAATGCGCCATGGGTTCGACCTCGCCCGCCGCTATGGCGTCGGCGTTCTTAGCGTTGGTGAGCTCGGCATAGGCGTTGAACGCCTTTACCAGTTCAGCGTTAGTGATGATTTGTGAGGGGGTAAAGACCCCGGTACCGGTGATGGCTGCTGTGTGCATGGGCTGGAACTCTGACTGGTTCAAAGTAGTGCTGAGTTGGCCATTTTAGGGGGCGAAGGTCAAGGCAGTGGGCGGGTTCCGCGCGAGTAGCGGAAGGTAGATATTCCCTTAAGTAGATTTTTTACTTTGACTTAATACTGCTCTTGAGTGTCTAGTCCAAGACACACTCTCGTTAAGAGGTGTTTATTCTGCCTGGGGGGGCTTCAGTTATCAATTATCGTCATGGAACGTTTGTGCTTTCTGTAGCTGCCATGCTTTTGTCTGGGTGCGTCAGTCGAATTCAAATATCTGAAATAGAGGCTCCCGGAGGGACGGATCCGTACTTTTCCGCAACAACTTCAGTCGCTTTGACTGAGGCTGGTCTAAAGGTTGCAAATGAGTACCTGAAACTGTCTGATCAAGTAGCTACTACCCAAGATGCCGTGTCTGTCTTTAATATACTTTTGGCAGCAGGGGCAGCGTTTGGTGTCGTCAATGGAATGAGTTCCGACAGTATTGCTAGAGTTGGCATTGCTGGATTGGCTATCAATCAGACAGGATCATATTTTGATCCGGTAGTTGCGAGAAATGCCTTAACCAAAGCCGCAAAGCGGAATCTTTGTGTGGTGAACGCAGCCAAAACGTATGCACCAGAGGGCTCTAGTCCCGAAACACTGTTGATTTTGCGAGAAGCATTTGTTGATGTCCGTTTTCAACTGCGTGCGGATCTAGACAGGGATCCAAAGTACTACGCAGAATTATTCGAGCAGTACAAAGAAATTGTAGAGAAGAATTCAGCAAGTACTGTTGAAAAAAATACGCCATCGAATGACCTTCTTCGTGAGAAAGTTGCTGGGTGCAAAGTTTAAGACTTACCACTTTTCGAAGGGCTAAAAATACTGAACGTCAATAGTACCTAGGCTGCTATCTCTGGCATCTATAAACCAAAGAACCCCGGCCAAATGGACCGGGGTTCTTTGGTTTACAATCCAGGGCTCCGCCTGTTCGCAAGCAAAACGCCCCACTGGGGCGTTTCCGGGGAGCTTGCTTACCCCTGCAGGCTCTTCACCGTGATCTCACCCTCGGCCTGGACCTTGATCGCCAGGGCGGCGGCGTTGGCGCCGGCGGCGGTGGTGAAATAGGGGATCCGGTCATTCAGCGCCACGGCGCGGAYGTCTTTGCTGTCCTCGACCGCCTGAGTGCCCTCGGTGGTGTTCATCAGCAGGTGCACGTCGCCGTCTTTCAGCATGTCGACGATATTGGGGCGGCCTTCGTAGACCTTGTTGACCACGTCACAGGCAACGCCGTTTTCGGCCAGCCAGCTTTGGGTGCCGCGGGTGGCAACCAGGGTAAAGCCCTGCTCCAATAACACCTGCGTCGCCTCCAGCATCAAGGCGCCCTTGTCGGCGTCCTTGATCGAGATAAAGGCACAGCCCTCAGGCGGCAGCACCACGCCAGCGCCCATTTGCGCCTTGAGGAAGGCGCGCGGGAAGTCGCGGTCCCAGCCCATGACCTCACCGGTAGAGCGCATTTCTGGTCCCAGCAGGGTGTCAACGCCGGGGAAGCGATCAAAGGGCAGCACCGCCTCTTTGACCGAAAACCACGGCATGTTGGGGTCTGCCAGTGTCATCGGATCGCCTAGCGGCAACACGTCTGAGTATTTGGCGTCTTCTTTATACGGTGCGCGCAGTGGGAAGTTGCTGAGCGGCTCGCCCGCCATCACACGCGCGGCAATCGAGGCAATGGCGCTGTCGGTGGCCTTGGCCACAAACGGCACGGTGCGGCTGGCGCGTGGGTTGACTTCGATCAGGTAGATATCGCCGTCTTTGATGGCGAACTGGATGTTCATCAGACCGACCACGTTCAGCCCTTTGGCGAGGGCATAGGTCTGGGTTTTGATCTCGGCGATGATTTCATCCGACAGCGAGTAGGGCGGCAGCGAGCAGGCACTGTCGCCTGAGTGCACGCCGGCCTCTTCGATGTGCTGCATGATGCCTGCCACATGAACGTCTTTGCCATCGCAGATTGCATCCACGTCCAGTTCCACCGCGCCGGACAGGTAGCTGTCGAGCAAGACGGGGCTGTCGCCGGAGACGACCACTGCCTCGGCGATGTAGCGTTCCAACTGGGCCATGTCGCGGACGATTTCCATCGCGCGGCCCCCCAGCACATAAGACGGACGGATCACCAGTGGGAAGCCGATGTCTTTGGCAATCTCCATTGCCTGCGCATCGGTTGAGGCAATGCCGTTGGTTGGCTGCAGCAGGCCCAACTCGTTCACCAGTGCCTGGAACCGCTCGCGGTCTTCGGCCAGATCGATGGAGTCGGGGGTGGTGCCCAGGATCGGAATGCCTTCGGCCTCCAGCGCGTTGGCCAGTTTCAGCGGGGTCTGACCACCAAACTGAACGATGACACCGTGCAGGGTGCCGTTTTTCTTCTCGGTCTCCAGGATYTCCATCACGTGCTCAAASGTCAGCGGCTCRAARTACAAGCGGTCCGAGGTGTCATAATCGGTGCTGACGGTCTCGGGGTTGCAGTTGATCATGATGGTTTCAYAGCCRGCTTCRGTCAGCGCRTAACAGGCGTGGCAGCAGCAATARTCRAACTCGATACCCTGACCAATMCGGTTRGGACCRCCACCCAGAATGACCRCTTTCTTRCGGTCGCTRGGGCGYGCCTCACATTCCGCCTCGCCCATCATYGGGGCCTCGTAGGTGGAATACATRTASGGSGTYTGCGCCTCAAACTCGGCGGCGCAGGTGTCGATGCGTTTGAACACGGCGATGACGCCCAGATCGCGGCGCGTCTTTCGAACAGCGGTTTCAGTTTCGCCAGTCAGATTGGCCAAACGCCCATCGGTAAAGCCCATCATTTTCAAGGCGCGCATACCGGCCTCATCTGTCGGCAAACCATTGGCACGGATGCCAGCCTCGGCCTCGACGATCTCGCGGATGCGGGCCAGGAACCAGGGGTCAAACATGGTGACGCCGTTGATTTCTGCATCCGACAACCCGTGGCGCATCGCCTGAGCAATGGTGCGCATCCGGTCCGGGGTCTGCAGGCTGATTGCTTTGATCACGGCGGCCTTCTCGGCGCCTGCATCGTCCCACAGCCCAACYGAGACACCGGGAATGTCGACCTCATCAAACCCGGTCAGACCGGATTCCATCGAGGCTAGGGCTTTTTGCAGCGACTCGTGGATGGTACGGCCAATCGCCATGACCTCGCCCACTGATTTCATCGAGGTGCTCAGGTAGGGCTTGGCGCCGGGGAATTTCTCAAATGCGAATTTTGGGATCTTGGTGACAATATAGTCGATGGTCGGCTCGAAGCTGGCCGGGGTCACCTTGGTGATATCGTTGTCCAGCTCATCCAGCGTATAGCCCACCGCCAGTTTGGCGGCTATCTTGGCAATCGGGAAACCGGTTGCCTTGGACGCCAGCGCCGAAGAGCGGCTGACCCGCGGGTTCATCTCGATCACCACCATACGGCCATCGGCGGGGTTCACCGCCCATTGCACGTTGGAGCCGCCGGTCTCAACACCGATTTCGCGCAACACCGCAATCGAGGCGGTGCGCATGGCCTGGTATTCTTTGTCGGTCAGGGTCAGGGCAGGGRYCASKKYSRYCKRMKCRYCGRTRTSCRCMMCCRWMRKGKMSMYRKYKWCGMYGGSGCAGACAATGATGGCGTTGTCGGCCTTGTCGCGCACCACCTCCATCTCGAACTCTTTCCAGCCCAGCAGGCTTTCGTCGACCAGGATCTGGTTGACCGGAGAGGCGTCCATGCCGGTGCGGCAGAAGTGGATGTAGTCTTCGCGATTRTAAGCCACACCGCCGCCAGTGCCGCCCATAGTAAAGGCGGGGCGGATGATGGCGGGCAAGCCGATGTCATCGATCGATTCAAGAGCGATGCGCACGCCCTCATCCAGGTTGGCTTTGCCATTTTCCAGCTTGGGGGCGGTGACGATGGTGGCGCGGGGGTTTTCAATGCCGAGACGATCCATCGCTTCGCGGAACAGCTTGCGATCTTCTGCCATTTCAATCGAGTCGCGGGTGGCACCGATCATTTCGACGCTGAATTTCTTCAGCACGCCCATCTCTTCCAGCGCCAGCGAGGTGTTCAATCCGGTCTGCCCACCCATGGTTGGCAGCAGCGCGTCGGGGCGTTCCTTTTCGATGATCTTGGCGACCACTTCGGGGGTGATAGGCTCGATATACGTGGCGTCGGCCATATTGGGGTCGGTCATGATGGTGGCGGGGTTCGAGTTGACCAGAATGACTCGGTAGCCTTCCTCGCGCAGTGCCTTGCAGGCTTGGGCCCCCGAGTAGTCAAATTCGCATGCCTGGCCAATAACAATCGGTCCCGCACCAATAATCATGATCGATTGGATGTCGGTTCTTTTTGGCATGGCCATATTCCTTTGATGTACGCGAGTCGGGACGCCCCCAAGCGCCAAATTGTCATGGGTTATAGGCCCCGCGAAGAAAGGTGCAAGGGGCATCGGAAACGAGGCCAAAATTGCCGCAAATATCCCTTTTGTTCACATAGCGAACGCGTATAGAGCTATTCATCGACGAATGGAGTGGGCTCAGGTGCGTATCCGCTTTGATCAGGGTCCGAAAGGGCAGGGGACTTGTTTCGAGGCCCCACATTGGGTGATCCGGGCGGATCATCCGCATCAGGTACGCGCGGCGCTGGCGGATCTGGATGTTGCGCGTGCGGCGGGCAATTGGCTGGCTGGCTATGCCTCGTATGAATTGGGTTATGCGCTAGAGCCGAAACTTGCGTCGCTGATGCCTGCTGAGCGGCGCCTGCCGTTGCTTTGCTTTGGAGTTTACGGCGCACCAGAGGCGAATTTTGCCGAGGGTCGCAACAGACCTTGGCTGGGCAACGCAGCATTGGATAATCTCGCGCCGCGTTGGGGTTTTAGCCGCTATGCAGCTGCCTTTGCCGAGGTGAACCGCAAAATCGAGGCCGGAGATATCTATCAGGCCAACCTGACCTTTCCTCTGGATGCCATTGTGGATGGCAACAGCGAGGCCCTTTATGCGGCGCTGGCGGATGTTCAGCCGGTGGGCCATGGCGTGCTGGTCGAGCAGACGGATCTGCCAGACTTGCTGTCACGCTCGCCGGAATTATTTTTTCGCACCGATGCAAAGGGCATGATCGAAACCCGCCCGATGAAGGGCACCCAGCCGCGCAGCGATGATCCGGTTGAGGATGCTGCCCTGCGGAATTTCTTGCAGAGMGATGAAAAGAACCGCGCCGAAAACCTGATGATTGTGGATCTGTTGCGCAATGATATCAGCCGCGTCGCACAAACCGGATCGGTCTGCGTGCCCGAGCTGTTTGCAGTTGAGACCTACGCGACGGTGCATCAGATGGTGTCGACGGTGCGGGCGCAATTGCGGCCCGGTGTCGGGCTGGCTGAGATTTTCAACGCGCTATTTCCCTGTGGGTCAATCACCGGGGCGCCCAAGATCCGCGCCATGCAGATCCTGGCTGATCTGGAACCCTGGCCGCGCGAGATTTATTGCGGCACCATTGGTTGGGCCGCCCCCGACGGGCGGTCCTGCTTCAACGTGGTGATCCGCACCCTAATGGTTGAGGATGGCAAGGCAGTGCTGAATGTTGGCGGCGGGGTTGTCTGGGACAGCACAGCCGAATCCGAGTATGAGGAAGCCCTGTGGAAAACTCGATTTGCCCGCCATCTGACCAAGACATGCGCCTGATCGAAACCTTTGGGTATCGTCCTGGTCAGGGCATCGCTCGCGCTGCCTTGCATGTGCAGCGGTTGCAGCGTTCGGCTGAGGCGCTGGGGTTTGATTTTGACCGGCGCCTGGTGGTGCAGAAAATGAACTGTATCACGTCCAACACGCCGTTGCGGTGCCGCCTGACGCTGGRACGGGCAGGGGATCTGGAGCTGACCACCGCGCCACCGCCCGCCAAGCAAGCGCAGATGCGGTTGCTGATTGCCGAGGAGCGCCTGCAATCCGATGATCCATTGCTGCGTCACAAAACCACCCGACGAGAGATCTATGATCGGGCAAGGGCGGCGCTACCCGAAGGGATTGACGAAGCTGTCTTTCTGAATGAGCGGGGCGAGGTTTGCGAGGGGACAGTCACCAATATCTCGGTCATCTCGCCGGACGGGGACCACTTGACGCCGCCGCTCAGCTCGGGGTGTTTGCCGGGTGTTTATCGACAAAGCCAACTGAATCAGGGCTTGCTGCGCGAAGCCGTGCTAACCCTAGCGGATCTGAAGCGGGCCCGCAGTATTAACCTGGTCAACTCTCTCAGGGGRTCGACACCGGCAATTTGGGCGCCACAGTGCAGTCAATTCGCCTTGTTTGCTTGACAACAGCGCCGCAACCCTGTGTATCGGCCCGGACGAATTCCGCGCTTTGCTGCGCTGATCCTGAGTGACGAAAGGTCAAATTATGCACGCCTATCGCAGCCACACCTGCGCCGCCCTGACTGCYGCCAATGTCGGCGAGACTGTYCGCCTGTCCGGTTGGGTCCATCGTGTCCGCGATCACGGCGGCTTGTTGTTCATTGATTTGCGTGACCATTATGGCATCACCCAGATTATTGCCGACCCCGACAGCCCGGTGTTTGCCGATCTGGAAAAGCTGCGCAGCGAATGGTGTATCCGCATCGATGGCACCGTGATGGCGCGTGCCGAAAGCCTGATCAACAAGGCCATCCCCACCGGTGAGGTCGAGGTGTTCATTCGAGATCTCGAAGTGCTGGGCAAATCCGAAGAACTGCCGCTGATGGTGTTTGGCGATCAGGAATACCCGGAAGAAACCCGGCTGAAATACCGTTTCCTGGATCTGCGTCGCGAGGCAATGCAGGACAACATGAAGCTGCGCTCAGACGTTGTGGCCTCGATGCGCAAGCGCATGTGGGCGATGGATTTCCGCGAATATCAGACTCCGATCATCACTGCCAGCTCCCCCGAAGGCGCGCGTGACTTTCTGGTGCCGTCGCGGCTGCATCCAGGCAAGTTCTACGCGCTGCCGCAGGCTCCACAGCAGTTCAAGCAGCTGATGATGGTTGCGGGCTTTGACAAGTATTTCCAGATCGCGCCGTGTTTCCGCGACGAAGATCCGCGCGCCGATCGCTCGCCAACCGATTTCTACCAGCTCGACCTCGAGATGTCGTTTGTCACCCAGCAAGACGTGTTCGACACCCTGCAGCCGGTGCTGCAAGGCGTGTTCGAAGAGTTTGGCAAGGGTCGCAAGGTCGATAGCGATTGGGTGCAGATCTCTTATGCCGACTCGGCACTGTGGTATGGCACCGACAAGCCCGACCTGCGTAACCCAATCAAAATGCAGGTTGTCTCGGAGCACTTCCGTGGCTCCGGCTTTGCCATCTTTGCCAGCTTGCTGGAAAATGAAGGCACCGAAATCCGCGCCATCCCGGCCCCCAAAGGCGGCAGCCGCAAGTTCTGTGACCGGATGAACAAATTYGCTCAGGGCGAAGGTCTGCCCGGCATGGGCTATATCTTCTGGCGCAAGCAGTCCGCAGATGCCATCGCTCAGGAGCTGGGCATCACGGTCAAAGAAGTCAACGCCAAGATCAAATCGGGCGAGATTGTTCTGGGCAACGAGGCCGCTGGTCCGCTGGCCAAGAACATTGGCCCCGAGCGCACCGAAGCGATCCGACTACAGCTGGGTCTGGAAGTGGGCGATGCGGCGTTTTTCCTGGGTGGCAAGCCCAAGGTTTTTGAATCCGTAGCTGGACGCGCCCGGACCGCCATCGGTGACGAGCTGGGCCTGACCGACAAGGATCGCTTTGCCTTTGCCTGGATCGTCGATTTTCCGATCTACCAGATGGATGATGAAACCGGCAAACTCGACTTTGACCACAACCCATTCTCGATGCCGCAGGGCGGTATGGCGGCGCTGGAAGGTGATCCTCTGGCGGTGCGCGGCTGGCAATATGACCTGGCCTGCAACGGCTATGAGCTGGTCTCGGGTGCGATCCGGAACCACCAGCCAGACATCATGTTCAAAGCGTTTGAACTGGCGGGTTATGGCAAGGAAGAAGTCGAAAAACGCTTTGGCGGTATGGTCAACGCCTTCCAGTACGGTGCCCCGCCGCACGGTGGCTGTGCCGCTGGTGTCGACCGCATCGTGATGCTGCTGGCGGACGAGGCCAACATCCGCGAAGTGGTGATGTTCCCGATGAACCAGCGCGCCGAAGATCTGATGATGAATGCCCCCAGCGAACCAACCTCGGATCAGCTGATGGAACTGGGTCTGCGGCTGATCCCACAGGATCAGTAATCTTTGCTATGTGAAATGACTAATCAAAGGCCCGGGAATTTTCCGGGCCTTTTTTGTGAGCAGAGATAAGCCGATTGATAAAAAATCGACGGAATTTTCTGCTGCGATCGTTTAGTCTAAGATGAATCGTGACGGTCCAATTCGGGCCGGAAATAGACACGAAAATTGTTGAATGGGAGCAAGCCCACGATGTTTTTACCGGCGCTGGCAGAGATTCGGTTTGGATGTGGATTGTCACCAGACCTGCCGACCAAGGATTCGGTTGAGGCAATCTTGCAAAAACTTGACGGTCCCGACCACATGGCCGCAGCCTATCCAATTGATGATTTCAACAGCCTGTGGCCCCATTTGTTTGCGTTTAAATCATTGAGACGAAAACGACGTAAGGCTCGTGGTACCGAGGCCTATGAGGAACTGAACGATCAGTTCAAATCCATGCGCAAAAAATCCCGGTTCACCCGTGTCCGCTGGTTTGGCCAAGTCATACTGCGCCATAGCCAGACCGAAGACGGGTTTCGCGAGCGGCTGGCCCTTTTTTGGGGCGACCACTTTACCGCACAGGGTAAAGGAGGGCTGCTGCAGTTGATGGGCGCGCCTTATGTGGAAACAGCCATCAGGCCATATGTGTCCGGTCGCTTTGGGGATCTGCTGATCTCGGCGGTCACTCACCCGCTGATGTTGCACTATCTGGATCAGAGCGCTTCGATTGGTCCCGGAAGCCCAATGGCGCAAAAATCCAGGCGGTCAAAGGGATTGAACGAGAACCTGGCCCGTGAAGTGATGGAATTGCATACCCTTGGTGTGGGTGGTCCCTATAGTCAGAAGGATGTGCGGCAACTGGCCGAGTTGTTCACTGGCTTGAGCTATAATGCCAAAAACGGCTTTCAGTTCCGTCCCAATCAAGCTGAGCCGGGCAAGGAAACGGTGCTGGGGACACAATATGGCGGCGATCCGGCGCGGCTGGAGCCGATCCATGCGGTGCTGCACGATCTGGCAGAGCACCCTGCGACGGCGGATCACATTGCTCGCAAACTGGTGGTGCATTTTGTCGAAGACAATCCCGATCCAGCGCTGATTGAACACGTCGCGGCGCGGTTCCGCGACACCAAAGGCGATTTGGCGCAGGTCTATGCGGCGCTGCTGGAACATCCTGCCGCTTGGCAGCCTGAATTGCGCAATGTAAAGCCGCCATTGGATTTTGTCGCCAGCGCCTGTCGTGCTTTGGCAGTCCACCCTGAAAAACTGAAACGGTCTGCTCCAAAGACGCTCGCCAAGGGATTAATGACGCCGCTGATTATGATGGGGCAACGCTGGGAACATCCCAACGGCCCTGACGGTTGGCCGGAACAGGATGCCGCCTGGATCACCCCTCAAGGGCTGGCGGCCCGGATACGTTGGGCCATGCTGGCGCCGCAACAGTTGGTCACCCGGCTGCCGCCACCAGAGCAGTTTGTCGAGACCAGTCTGGGTGAATTTGCCGATGGCCGGGTGCGGTTTGCTGCACGCGCTGCTGAAACTCAATCCGAGGCGATTGGGCTGGTGTTGTCCTCACCCGCCTTTCAGCGCCGCTAACAGGAGGGAACGCTCATGACCCTGTCCCGTCGTCATTTTCTGGCCCGTTCCGCCGCCATCGGCTGCTCCGCCGCCGCCAGTCCACTGCTGACCCCGGTCAGTTTTGCCTCAGCCCCCTGGGACACCCGACTGGTGGTGATCATTCTGCGTGGTGGCATGGATGCGTTGGATATGCTGCAGCCTTATGGCGATCCAGATTATGCCGGGTTGCGCAACAAGCTGGCTGGTGGTCCCGGACGGGGCGGTTTGGATCTGGACGGATTTTATGCACTGCATCCTGGATTGGCACCACTGATGTCGCTCTGGAAACGAGGCGAGTTAGGTTTTGTGCAGGCCGTTTCAACCCCTTACCGCAATCGGCGCAGCCACTTTGATGGGCAGGATCTGCTCGAGGCTGGCAGCACGGGACTGGGGCAGGTGCGCGATGGCTGGTTGAACCGCATGTTGCAGCAGATGGGTGGGGTGGAAAGCCACACCGCCTTTGCCATTGGGCATGGCGAGATGAAACTGCTGCAGGGAGGGGCACCGGTATCGGATTGGGCGCCAGACGCAGCCTTGATTTTGAGCCCGCAGGCCAAGTTGCTGGTTGAGCAGATGATGCAGGGTGACCCACTGTTTCAAGCCGCTTTGGCGGAGGCTCTGGAGCTGTCTCAAGGCGAAGGGATGGGGGCAGGGTTGGAAGATGACGGGAGCAGTGTGATGGAGATGACCATGCCGCTGCCCAGCCGTGGAAAAACGCATCAAAAAATTGCTGAATTTGCGGCCGAGAAACTGCGCGGCGACACCCGGGTCGCCGCGTTTTCGATCAATGGCTGGGATACACATTCTCGGCAGTCGGCAGGGTTGAAAACGGCGTTTGGACGATTGGCGGATACCATCCTGACCCTGCGCGACGGGGTCGGAGATACAATTTGGGGCAAAACAGCCGTGCTGGCTCTGACTGAATTTGGTCGTACCGTCCGCGAGAACGGCACTGGTGGCACCGATCATGGCACCGGCGGTGCGATGTTGTTGTCTGGTGGTGCAATTCGGGGCGGGCGGGTCTATGGGCGCTGGCCCGGCTTGGCTGAGGCGGATCTGTTCGACCGCCGCGATCTGATGCCCACCGCAGATGTGCGGTCCCAGGTGGCCTGGATTATGCGGGGATTGATCGKGATTGACCGGGCGAAGTTGGAACAGGTTGTGTTTCCCGGCCTCGACATGGGGACGGATCCGGGGTTGCTGCTGTAAACTGACGGATTGATGCGGCAACCGGCGGCGGGACTGTTGATTACCATGCAAGGCAAATGGTTATGTCGACACCTCTGCAAATGCGGCTGGGCAGCTAGCAAGTCATCGTGCAGGGGGCGCGGCACTCGAAAAATCGGGGGGGAGCATGCCCTGTCAGTTGTCCTGTGGTGGTAAGACCAGTAAGGGATCGGCCCGGAATGGACCCTTGTCAGCCCGGTTGCGGCGGATTTCAAACGCGGCGTGCCGTGCCTGACCATAAAGAACAATGGTCAGGGTGGCGCTTGCGATTAGAACAATCTCCAGCATGTCAAATTGCCAGTTTTTGGTTCAAACGATCCTGCACCAACCCTGCGATACGGGCAGCCTCGGTGGCCACCGGGCGTCCAGCAGATAGGGCTTGTGTCAGTCCCGCAGCGGCTTCGGCTAGCGGGCTGTCGCCGACGCTACGGGCAACCCCGCCCAGGAATTGGGCGACGTAGCTCAGAATTCTGTCTTCTTGCGAATCGTTCAGCACATCGGCGACATGCGCCATATCATCTTGAAACGCCAACAGGTCAGGGTGAATGACCTCATCCGGGAGATTCCCTGACCCCATGGGCTGGCGGTCAGCGGGCAGGCGCGACAGGATCGCCTGCTGGAAGGTGGCAAGCGAGGTCACCGGCTTGGCCAAGAACCCGTCCGCGCCGGCAGCCAGAGTGGCGTCCTGGCCTGTATCGTCGCCAGAGGTGCCCAAAACCACGCTGACACGGGGGGTTGCGCTGACGGCTTCTGCAATCAGATCGACGCCAGATCCATCGGGCAGTCCCAGATCAACAATAAGAACCGAGGGGCGATAAACCTGCAAATGTCGCCTTGCGGATTTAAGGCAATCCGCCCTGCGGATGCGGGCACCACTGCGCAGACAGAGTAGTCGCATAGCTTCGCAGGCATAGCGGCTATCCTCAATCACCAGAATGGTCAGCCCCAACAGGGGGCGTCGGGTGGTAGGTTGGCGGTGTGCGGCGGCAAATAGTTCCGAATCATCCATAACTCTTGCTCCTTTCGGCAGACTTCCCGACGCTAAGAAATCGAGGCTAATTCCAAGTTAACGCGGCGCATGGTCCTACATTGATGCCCTCACAGGGGGTTGGGCGCATTGGCGCACTTGCTCCAGCCCTCGGTAGCCCGCATAACCCCAGCACAAAACCAAACAGGAGACGCGATGATGATCGGCCGGTTGAACCATGTGGCCATTGCGGTGCCCGACCTTGAGGCAGCCATAGTGCAATATCGCGATACGCTGGGGGCCACTGTCGGGGCCCCACAGGACGAGCCCGATCATGGCGTCACCGTGGTGTTTATTGAGCTGCCCAACACCAAGATTGAGCTGCTCTACCCGCTGGGTGAGGGATCGCCAATCACCGGATTTTTGGAGAAAAACCCATCTGGCGGCATCCATCATATCTGCTATGAGGTCGAAGACATCCTAGAGGCCCGCGATCATCTGTTGGCCAAGGGCGCGCGGGTCTTGGGATCAGGTGAGCCCAAGATTGGTGCCCATGGTAAACCTGTGCTGTTCCTACACCCCAAGGATTTCAATGGCTGCCTGGTGGAACTTGAACAGGTCTGACGGCAGTCTGGCCTGATCCCGTAGCAACGGGCGGGCCGCTTTATGGAGATACGCGACATGGCGATTACATCCGGGCTGGTGCTTTATGCGGTGATCTGGTTCCTGAGWKTYYYRGYRMYCAKACCNNGAKMCRNTKGKMAACMYWGGGCGATGTGGGCAAGGTGGTGCCGGGCACTCATGCCAGTGCACCCGAAAACCACTATCTGAAACAAAAGGCCATTATCACCACAGTGGTGGCGGCGGTTCTGTGGGCGATTATCGCCGGGATTATTGTGTCAGGTGTAATCAGCATCAATGACATTGACTGGCTGGATGTCTATCCAGACCCGGAGTAACCGGAGTGCACTGATACAGGTCAMYMAYGGCTKSSKRRSGWRSYAWWRYYMKMGTTWCTYSMKSYRWYGMAKSSSRKRSWWMAYMYKKSTSAWKKTKKSRSYWYSYAAKRWMSKSRTCACCAGGTTGATCAGCGGAATGGACAGTGGCATTGCCATCAACGTTCCTGCCAACCAAATGGAGCCCGCATGTTTGCGGCGCAGTTTCTTGGCCGCAGGCAGGCCTATGCGGCGTGCGGCGGCCAAGGTGAAATATTCGCGCCCCAGCAGAAATCCGTTCAAGCCCCAGAAGATGAACACCGCCGCTGGTGGGAAAATAGCATAGAGGATCAGTGCCAGCACATTGGCGGTGATCAGCACACCCAGAAAATTCACCGTGTCCTTTATCGCCTCCCAAAGAGGTGTTTTTGGCACCGGTGGTAAATGTGGAAAGTGTTTGTCCTCAACCGCTTGTGCAACCTCGTCGAGAAACATTGAGGTGATGGCCGAAGCCACCGGCACCATCAAAAATACCGACAGGATCAGCATGAAAATAAGTGATCCGATCGACAATAGATCGTCCAGCCAGCGCACGTCTCCCAGCACTGGCACTGTGGTGTCAGGGCCGACAAACCATTGGATCAGGACCAGAAAACAAGCATAGGCAGCAATCAAAAGAGCCAGCGTCAGACCAATGCCCAAGGCCAAAACCTTGCGGAAACGCGGATCCCCAATTTGGCCAACCGCCTTGAAAAACGCGTCAAATATCATGTCGACACCCAGGTTGTAATGGCGCTCAGGTCCGGCCGTGGCCGTTCGGGCGGTGCGACACCTTCGGTAGCGATATGGATCAAACCGGCGATGCGCTCGTTGTCAGCCAGATCAAAGGCGTCCCTGCAGAACCCGGTGTCATGACTGGCCCATCCAGACAGCCAATTGGCCCCCCAGCCTGCTGCCAGCGCGGCGTTTAGCAGCCCCAGGCACACAGCTCCGGCCGAATAAGTTTGCTCGATGGCGGGAATCTTGGCGCTTGTGGTCTGGACCTCGACCACCACGACGGCCAGCTGCCCCAGTTCAAACTGGCTGCGCCCCTTGGCGATATCCTCAGGGCTTTTGCCCAACCGTTGCCCGGCCTGGGTGGTYAGATYWGCCAGCCGMRCCATGGCGCCACGTTCCASCACAATRAACCGCCAGGGCTSYARYTTGCCATGRTCCGGGGTGCGCGCAGCAGCGGTCAACAGGGGCTCCAATTCGGCGCGTGATGGCGCTGGTGCCACCAGGGTCTTGGCGGGGCGGGACCGGCGGGTGAGCAGAAATTCCAGCGCGGCAGAGTTTTTCGAGGGCATATGTAAAACCTTTTTACATCGAGTGTCTTTCATTTCGGCAACCAAAGCAGGAAATTCAAGGCAAAAATCACAAAGTCATTGGTGCAATTTGAGGATCATGCTTCATCTGGTCCAAAATATCCCCGCCGGAGGCACAAAACTGATGGTACCAAGGCCAAGTATCGGGCAGCCTTTCGAGCTATGGGAAAGCCAAAAAAGAAAGACCTGCCCGACCTGAGCCATCTGGCCCAGCCAGGGGCCGAAATTGCGGTAACAGTCACTCCCAAGGCCGCACGCAATGCGATCCAGATTCGCGATGGGGTGCTGAGGGTCTTGGTCACTGTGGTGCCGGAAAAGGGCAAGGCCAATACTGCGGTGCAGGGTCTTTTGGCCAAAGCGATGGGAGTGGCGCCGTCACATCTGACGCTCAAACGAGGGCAGGGCGCACGGGCGAAACTGTTTGTCTACTTGGGACCGTCGCGCAGTTGATACACGCCTTCGGGTAGGTCCAGCGCCATCGACAGGTCACGTAGCTGTGTCTGCGACAGGGTGATCAGCTGCATTCGGTCGGTGCGTGGGTCATATTGTTCGATGGTGACGCATTCTGCAAAAGAGTTGATGGTGACATCTTCCTGCAGCGGCGCCTCGCCCTCATCCAGTAGGGTGATCACGGTGGAGTCAAACTCATGTTCGATGGTAAACATGCGGCCAGCTTGCCCTGTGACCGCCTCGCTGGCAAGACCTTGCCCCATCACGGTATCTTTTGACGAATTGGAGGCAAGGTCGGGTTTCGCGCAATTGATTCCGGCACGGTTTGTCCTCTACTGTGGATTTGGATTGCCAAAGGGAGTGTCATGCACCGTATTCTGTTATTGCTGGTTTTTGTTGTTGCCGCCTGTGAGGTTTCGGTGCCGCCGCTTCCAGGGCCGGGGCTTGGCCAGCAACATCAGGTCCGGGGCCTGACCGGAGCTGATGCCAGCGCCGCCTTTGCCGCGGTGACACGGATGGTGGAACCAGTGGCCGAGCGCGAATGCCAGGCCCGGACCCACGGGTTGAACTGTGATTTCCTGATCCGCATCGACCCCAACCCCAAGGCTCCCGCCAACGCCTACCAAAGCCTCAGCAGTTCGGGGCGCCCGGTGATCACCTTTACCCGCGCTATGCTGGCGGATCTGGCCAACCAGGACGAGCTGGCCTTTGTGATGTCGCATGAGGTGGCGCATCACATTCGCGGCCACCTGCAACGGCAACAGCAATACGCCCTTTCTGGTGCCATCATTTTTGCCGGGTTGGCCACCGTGGCCGGGGCCAGCGCCAGTGATATCGCCGAGGCGCAGGATCTTGGGGCCCTGGTCGGGTCGCGCAGCTATTCCAAGGAGTTTGAGCTGGAGGCGGATCAGCTGGGTACCCTTATTACCCATCAGGCGGGCTTTCGGCCCAGCGCCGGCGTGCTGTTCTTTGCCCGCCTGCCGGATCCCGGGGATAAATTTCTGGGCACCCATCCTGCCAACCATGACCGGGTGAAGGTGGTGCAGCAGACCATTCAGAAATACCGTCTGAACTGACTTATGACCTCATCAACCTCTCCTAAACCGCAGCTGGTACAGCTGGGTGTGATCCTGACAGATCGCGGCTCGCGCTATGCGGTGTCCGGCGCTCCGGTGACCACCCGTGCCGAGATTGACGCGGTGCTTGCGACCCTGAAACGCGACCGGGCTTATGCCAAGGCCACCCATAATACCTGGGCGGCGTTGCTGTCCAACGGCGGGCTCAAGGCTGATGACGGCGAAAGCGGTGCGAGCATGGTGATCCTGCGGATGTTGGAGCGCGCTGAATTGCAGGGCCATGTGATCATCGTCACCCGTTGGTACGGCGGCAAGAAACTGGGCGGAGATCGGTTTCGGCGGGTCAAGGATGCGGTGCGCGCCTATTTGGCGGATCAGGGGTTTGGCTGCTGACCCAAAACTGCTCTTGACCTGCATCAAGGCGAGACTTGCCTTTGGTGTCTACCTAGGTCGGCAGCTGATCAGATCAGGAGATGGCCATGCGCGACTCTGCGACTTTAAAAAAACATGCGGGTTTGTTTGACGACATGGGCACCGCCATGGGGTTGGATCTGCAGCAACAGGCGATCGACGGCGGCTTGGCGCTGGACGAGATCTCGGAGGCCGTTTTACGCTGCACAAAATGTGCCCACCCCGGGCAATGTGCCAGTTGGSTGGACGGGCAGAYYGTKCAGCCTGCAGCTCCGCCGGAYTATTGCCGTAACCGGGATCTGCTCGACTATCTGCGGGAGCAGGTCAGCTGACCTAGGGAGAGTGGAACATGCAAAAGCTGGGCGACTCTCTGTATCATCTGCGCCTGTTGGGCCGCATGGGGCAAACCGTTGGCGCTGATCTGGCGCAGGCATTTAACGCCGACAGAATCGACAATAAGGCCTGGGCAGTGATGATCAACAACTGCCGCGCCTGCCCATCCCCGCAGCGATGCCACGCCTGGCTGACCGCCAATGATCAAGCCAGCTCGCCGCTGCGGGGATGTCGTAACGCCGAAACACTATTGCGGCTCAAACGGGCTGCAGAAAAGGACAAAAAGGTATGAAAGACGGCAGCAAGACGCCTCTGCCGAGCGGAGATATCTACCGGCATATGTGGCTGATGAAATCAGTGTCCGCSGCCATCGGTGTAGATCTGRGCSTGGCCCGRGCCGAKGGAAGGCTGAATRYGTTTGAATATAGCCGCATGCTGACCAACTGCCGCAGCGCYGATTGCRACAAAAGYTGCGCCTTATGGGTGACWCAGCAGCAAGGCATCGCAAAGGYCGCACCCGAGTTCTGCGTCAATAGTGAAGCCCTGAAAAGGCTAAAACGCTAATCGATACCACCGTTCCCCAATCCTCCAAGCCCTCCCGCCCCCGCGCCGTGCATTGGCTGCGCCAATCCCCCGTTACGGCGTTGGGCCCGGCGCCGCGCAGCGGCGCTTGGCCCAACCGCTGGAGGCATCTTTGCTGCCCGACAGCGGGTGGGAGATTGTGTTCGAGGTTAGAGTTTGCTGTGGCTGCCATCACAGAGCGGCGCCTTGGCAGAGTGTTTGCAGCCGCAGAAGAATAGTTTTTTGGTTGTCGCAGCTGTGTATTTGAGCGGCTCATAACGGCTTCCCTTGTGCGATCCGTCGCAGAAAGGCTGTTTGCCGGACTTGCCGCAGGCGCACCAGAAATAGGTTTTTCCTTCGGTGACCTCGACCGGGTAGGGGGCTTTCTGGGCGATATTGGGGGCGTCGGACATGGCTTGGGGTTCTCCCTGGCTGATGGGGAGAGGATAGCGGGGTTTCAAAAGAAGGATAGTATCTTCTGGCCCGTGTAAATCGCAACCTGTCACTGATCAGCGGTCGGTTTGATTCGTCCGTGAAATTCCTACATCAGCACCTTAGGTCCAGCATGGTGCATTGAGCGGAAGGACCGAGCCAGCTGGCAGCTATTTATCTAACGGACGGCGTCCTATTTCATCCGCAAACCTACACATCAGTTTCACCAGACTATCGACGTCGTCCTTCGTCCAGGTCGAAAATATGGCACGTCCGATCCGGTCTCGTGCCGCCTCTATTTTTAACAAAATTTCGGCTCCCTTCGGAGACACGATCGCTTCGCGTACCCGTCGATCAGCTTCTGCGCCTCGCCGTTCAATTAGACCAAGTTTCTCAAGCTTTGTAAGTTGTCGACTGATCGTTGTGTAGTCCCGTCCTGCGCGGTTAGCGAGATCCACGACGCCAATGGGACCAAAGTGATTTATTCCGACGAGCAGAGGAAATAGGGCGCGGTCGAGTTGAACATTTGCTTCTGAGAGCAAGACCTCATCGCGTTGAGGTTCATTGATCACGCTGACAATTTCAACCAAAGCCCCGTGAAGGGTTTTGATTTGGGTTGATATATGTGCATCTTGCACATTATTTTTCGTGGCCATATAAAGCCTCCAGTTACGTGCAAAATGCACACAAAGGATTCGACTTGGCAAAGCCGAGGTGTCCGAGCGAGACTAAAAGATCACATTTGTGATGCGACGTCCCGCTGCAAGTCTTACCCACACTGAAAGGAATTTCGCAATTGCTTCAACTTCTCTCCCTCCGCCGATGGGCGACACCGACAGCGATCGGATCATTTATACTGATGTCCGTTACCGGCATTGCGATGTTCTTCGATTGGGAGCCTGGCCTGACTACGGTTGTTCACCAATGGATGTCTTGGATATTTCTGTTCGCCGTCATCGTGCATGTCGCCGTTAACTTTCGGCCATTCAAGTTGCATCTAAAAACGCGCTGGGGACGAGCCAGTATCACCCTCTTTAGCCTTATTCTGATCATGTCATTTTTCACCTGGGGGCAAATCACTGGCCCGCAGATGAAAGACAAAATCGAGCTTCTTTTGGTCGATTCATCTCTTTCTGCGCTGGCAGAATTATCGAACGAGAGTTCTGYCGATCTAATCCGTCGGTTTCAAAATAATGGCCTGGACGCATCGGCAGAAACCTCGATTCGAGACTTGGTTCAGACCTATAATGTTGATGAAAACTATTTACTTGCCATCGTGTTCATGCCGGAACGGTTTGGTGAGTGAGGCCCTCAAAACCCAATTTCCCGACGCCGTGCCCTTGTTAGGAAGGTTCGTCGTCGGGCAAACGACTTCACCGACGTAATGGTTGAGCCGAGTTTTCCTGTTTTGATCATTCGTCAGCGCCTGGTCCAGGGAGACGGCACTGATCAGTGATTGCCTCAGACAAACCGGGGTAAATTCGTCCATTCCCAAACGCCTCCAGCCATACTATATGCCCTCTCATGACCAGCAATCCGCCAGAACTCCGCCCCGACCTTGCCCCGAAACCACGTATCGCTGATGTGCCGCGTGCCGGACAGCCGACCATTGGCATGGTGTCGCTGGGCTGCCCCAAGGCGCTGGTCGACAGTGAACACATCCTGACCCGCCTGCGCGCCGAGGGTTATGGCATCTCGCCCGATTACACCGGGGCTGATGCRGTGATCGTCAACACTTGCGGGTTCCTTGATAGTGCCAAGGCCGAAAGCCTGGAGGCCATTGGCGAGGCGCTGAAGGAAAACGGCAAGGTGATCGTCACCGGCTGTCTGGGGGCAGAGCCGGATTATATCCGCGAGCACCATCCGCGCATTCTCGCCGTGACGGGGCCGCATCAATATGAGCAGGTGCTGGATGCGGTGCATGCCGCTGTGCCGCCTGATCCTAATCCATTTGTGGACCTGCTGCCGGCAACCGGCGTGCAACTGACCCCGCGCCATTTCAGCTATCTGAAGATCTCGGAAGGCTGCAACCATCGCTGCAAGTTCTGCATCATCCCCGATATGCGCGGCCGTCTGGTGTCGCGCCCGGCCCATGCGGTGCTGCGCGAGGCCGAGAAGCTGGTCGCCGCCGGGGTGCGCGAGTTGTTGGTGATTTCGCAGGATACCTCGGCCTATGGCATGGACCGCAAACATGATCTGAACCCGTGGAAGGGGGCGGAGGTGCGCAGCCATATCACCGACCTGACCCGCGAGTTGGGCCGGTTGGGCAGTGCCAAGGACCTGTGGGTGCGGCTGCATTATGTCTACCCGTACCCCTTTGTCCGCGAGYTGATCCCGYTGATGGCGGACCCGGACACYGCTGTGCTGCCCTATCTGGATATYCCATTCCAGCACTCHCATCCCGATATGCTRAAACGCATGGCGCGGCCCGCGGCTGGCGCTAGGACCCTGGACGAGATTGCTGCCTGGCGCGCCACTTGCCCGGATATCACCCTGCGCTCGACCTTTATTGTTGGCTATCCGGGGGAGACTGAGGCGGAATTTCAGCATCTGTTGGATTGGATGGACGAGGCGCAGCTGGACCGTGTTGGCTGTTTCAAATACGAAAACGTCGCGGGTGCGCGGTCTAACGCGTTGCCGGATCATGTGGCCGAAGAGATCAAGCAGGAGCGCTGGGACCGGTTCATGCAGAAGGCGCAGACCATTTCTGAGGCCAAGCTGGCCGCCAAGGTGGGCCAGACCCTGGACGTTATCATTGATGACATCGACGAGGACGGCATCGCCACTTGCCGCACCAAGGCGGATGCGCCTGAGATCGACGGCAACCTGTTCATAGATGAGGGCACCGAGGGGCTGTCGGTTGGAGACATCGTCACTGTCGAGGTGGATGAGGCTGGAGAGTATGATCTGTGGGGTAAACTCGGATAGAGAAATGGTCTGGGAGACCATTTCCCGAGTTTGCGGGCGGGAGCCCACACCCGGAGCAAAAGCGTCTTGGGGCGCATTCTGGAATACGTAGCGATGCGCTCTAAAGTAAGGCCCTTTCTTTAGAGGCATCCCAGCGGCCTTCCGTGGGGAGGGGCGGGTGCTGCCAAATCTATCATGGCTCATCGGGATGCTGTTGATCTCAATCCGGTGGGGGTATGCCAGCCCCCTGAGCCTATCCGTCGACAAGCCAGCCTAGGCCACTCTGACGAGGGGATTGGGGTACTGCTGCGACCGGCGGTCACGGTTTTGCCCGCGCAGGCCATTGCACCTTGGCCAAGCCTCGTTACTCTAGCAGTGAACATGCGAGGAGATCGGGCATGCGGCTGATATTTCGGATTTTTGTAGCATTGGTGATCACCGCGATTGTGGTGATTGGTGGGCTGTTGGTGCTGCCGGGTGACAAGCTGGCGGAACTGGCGGCGGATCAGCTGGAGGCTCAGACGGGGCGCCGACTGACGGTGCAGGGTGAGGTGGCGCTGAGCCTGTGGCCGGTGTTGGGGGTCAAAGCCGAGGGCGTTAGCCTGTCCAACGCCGACTGGGCCGGGGATCAACCGATGCTGACCGCCCGAACGCTGTCAATTGGTATCTCAGCTCCGGACCTGCTGAAGGGCGACGTTCGGATCAAATCGATCACGGCGCAGGACCCTCATCTGAACCTGAGCACCAATGCGACAGGCGAGGGCAACTGGGTGCTGACCGCCGTCAGTGCTGCTGGACCCGAAGGCGATGATCAGGGTGGCGGCGCGGGCTCGTCGTTGAGTATCGAAACGCTGATGCTTAACAAYKCYRGMMKKWCCTATACGGAGTATGGTGAGACGCCTGTGGCGATGCAGAATATCGATCTGCAGCTGAAGTGGCCTGAGCCGAACGGCACCGTTGAGCTGGCGCTGGCGCTGAACCCCGCCGGTGACGTGGTCAAGATTAAGGGTGAGATTGGCAGCTTTTCGGCGTTTCTGGACGGTCAAGTGTCCTCGGTTGGGGTGACGGTGACGGTGCCGGGGGGCATTGCGCGGTTTGATGGCCGGGCCGGGATCAGCGGCGAGGCCTCGGGGCGTTTGACGGTCAAGGCCGAGGACACCGCACGGATGCTGCGTGCGGCGGGCCTGGGTGAGGTTTCGCTGCCGCGCGGGCTNGGGCAGGGCGCGCTGCTGGGCACGGATATGACCTATACCCCGGACGGGCGACTGGCATTGCGGGATCTGAGCCTTGATCTGGATGGCAATAGTCTGAGCGGAGCAGCGGATTTTGTACTGGGCGAAGTGCCCTATTTCACTGTCAAATTGYAGGCGCAGGATCTGGATCTGTCAGCGGTAGCTTCCACTGTGGGTGCGGATTCCGGAACCAGTGGTGGTGGCGCTGGCTGGTCGACAGAGCGGATTGATGCCTCGGCACTGGCGCTGGCAAACGGCACCCTGGAGTTGTCGATGGCCAGTCTGAACGCGGGCAGCGTAAAACTGGCGGCAAGTAAACTGAGCCTGTCGCTGGATAACGCGCGGGCTGTTTTGAAACTCCACCCAGCCTCGGTGTTTGGCGGCTCGGTGCAGGGGCAACTGGTGGCCAACAACCGGGGTGGATTGTCGGTGGGCGGCAAGCTGACCTATTCCGGCATTCGTCTGGAGCAGGCGCTGGGGCAGTTGGCAGGCTATGACCGATTGAACGGTGAGGCCTYGGGGGAGCTGCAGTTTCTAGGCGTCGGCAATTCGCAGGACGCCATTATGCGCTCGCTGAGCGGCAAGGGCTGGCTGGAGATCGGCAAGGGGTTCTTTACCGGCTTTGACCTTGAGGGGCTGATGCGGTCAGGCGGTGGCAATGGCGGCTCCACTGTATTCGACGGGTTGACGGCAAGCTACACTCTGAAGGATGGAAATCTGGACAATCAGGATCTGCTGATCTCACTAAAAGCGGTGCGGGCTGAGGGTAAGGGGCGGATCGGAATGGGGGCGCGGGATTTGGACTATCTGTTCACACCAACTGTGACGGGGGTGAACAGCGGTCAGGGGGTGTCGATCCCTCTGCGCATCACTGGTCCTTGGGGGGATCCCAAGATCCGTCCTGATCTGAGCCAGGTTCTGAAGGCCGAAATTGACGGGATCGAGGAACAGGCCACGGATCAATTACGCCAGAAACTGAGCGAGGAGTTGGAGGTGGAGATTGCCCCAGATCAGGATCTGAAGGAGGCGATACAAGACGGGCTGGAACAGCGGGCCAAGGACAGCTTGCTGCGGCTGCTGCAGGGAAACTGAGAGGGGATCGCGCTGGGGCTCTGCCCCAGACCCCGGGATATTTTGGGCCAGATGAAGTCCGGGATCCTGCGCTTGAGCAGGTGGTGGCGCGCCGGGGGGACCTGGCGCGCTTTTTGGTTTAGATGCTTTGGTCGTAGTCGCCGACCAGAGGTTCGGTGCGGATAATGGCATCGAGATCAGCAAAGATTGCGCGCATTTCTGCCTCGCTGTCAGAGCTTTCGCAAACCACCACCAGATTGGGGGTGTTCGAGGAGGCGCGCACCAGGCCCCAGGAGCCATTGTCGAGGATGACGCGGGCACCGTTGACGGTGACCACCTCTTTGATGGTGCGCCCAGCCAGGGGTTCACCAGCCTCATGCTTGGCGACCAGTTTGGCAACCAGGCGGTCCAGCACGTGGTATTTTTCAGTATCGGCGCAATAGGGTGACATGGTTGGGGTGGACCAGGTTTTTGGCAGGGCTTTGCGCAGGTCGGACATTTTCATGTCGGGGTTGCGGTCCATCAGTTTGCAGATTTCCACGGCCACCCGCATGCCGCAATCATAGCCGCGACCAATGGGTTCAGCGAAGAAGTAGTGGCCGGATTTTTCAAAGCCGGCCAGGGCGCCGATTTCCTTGACGCGGCGTTTCATGTGGCTGTGGCCGGTTTTCCAATAGTCCGCAGTGGCGCCATTTTTCAACARTTCSGGGTCMGAGGCAAAYARCCCGGTGGATTTSACATCSGCGACAAAGGTSGMRYYGGGRTARATCTTGGMCAGATCGCGSGCCATGATGACGCCAACCTTGTCGGCRAAAATCTCTTCGCCCTCGTCATCSACCACRCCRCAGCGATCACCRTCGCCGTCAAACCCCAGCGCGAAATCMGCRCCCGASGCYSKGACSSWGKCGGMCATGTCGTGCAGCATTTCCATCGCTTCGGGGTTGGGGTTGTAGTGGGGGAAGGTATAGTCGAGCTCGGTATGGCTGTGGACAACTTCGACACCGATGCGTTCGAACAATTCGGGTGCAAAGGCGGCGGCGGTGCCGTTGCCGGTGGCGCAGACTACCTTGAGCGGGCGGGACATTTTGAAGTCGCCGACCAGATCGTCGAGATAAGCCTCTTTGACGCCGTCAACAAATTCATAGGCGCCGCCGGGGCGGGCGATGCCTTTGCCGTTCAGCACAATGTCGCGCAACTCGGACATCTCATCGGGGCCGTGGGTCAGGGGGCGTTCAAAGCCCATTTTGACCCCGGTCCAGCCATTGGGGTTGTGGCTGGCAGTGACCATGGCCACGGCAGGCACATCCAGGTGAAACTGGGCAAAATAGGCCATTGGCGATACCGCAGGGCCGATGTCCTTGACCAGAACTCCACCCTGCATCAGCCCCAGCATCAGAGCATTTTTAATGCTGAGAGAATAATCGCGGTAGTCGTTGGCCACGGCAATCACCGGGTCGATGCCACGAGCGTGCATCTGGGTGGCTAGCCCCAAGCCCAGTGCGGTGATGCCGGGCAAGTTGATCTCGTCCGGGTATTTCCAGCGGGCGTCATATTCGCGAAAGCCAGTGGGCACGATCATCGGATCACGTAGAAAATTCCAGGTGTTGGGCATCACCGGGGCGGTTGGTTTGGTCATGGGAAAACTCTTTTACGCTGAAATCAAAAGGACATTGGGTTGGCTTTGGCCAACGCGTCAAATGCCATCAAGGTTTCGATCAATTGCGGCATCTGGTCAAGATAGATCATGTTGGGGCCGTCCGATGGCGAGCGATCGGGGTCTTCGTGGGTTTCAATAAAGATTGCAGCCACACCAATCGCGGCGGCGGCGCGTGCCATCACTGGGGCAAATTCGCGTTGACCACCAGTCGAGCCGCCCAGCGCTGCCGGTTGCTGCACCGAGTGGGTGGCATCCATCACCACCGGATACCCCGTGGCGGCCATCTGTGGCAGCGAACGCATGTCGGTCACCAGAGTGTTGTAGCCAAAGGAGGTGCCTCGCTCGGTCAACAGTATGCGCTGATTGCCAGTGCTCTCGATTTTGGTGACGATATTGGCCATATCCCAAGGCGCCAGAAACTGGCCCTTTTTGACATTGATCGCGGCGCCGGTTTCAGCCGCTGCCAACAGCAGGTCGGTCTGGCGGCACAGCAGCGCCGGGATTTGCAGGATATCGCAGACCGCAGCGGTTGGGGCACATTGCTCAGCCGTATGCACATCGGTCAGGACCGGTACGCCAATGGCCTGCTTGACGCTGGCGAGCATCGCCAGACCCTCGTCCATACCTGGGCCCCGGACGCCGCTGAGCGAGGTGCGGTTGGCCTTGTCGTAGGAGGCCTTGAACACATATTGCGCGCCTGCTGCGTCGCAGGCCTCTTTCATTTTACCTGCGATCATCTGTGCGTGATCGGCGCTTTCCAGTTGGCACGGACCGGCAATGAGGGTCAGAGGACGGTCATTGCCGATGGTGAGGTCGGCGATTTGGATGTTTTTCATGAGCTTACGATGAGACCTGTTCGCGGAGGATGGAGGCTGTCAGCGACAACATCAGATAGATACCGGAAAAGATCAGGAAAGCCAAAATCGTATTTTCGAACTTACGTGGATATGTCGGTTCCTGGCTGGGAACCGGCTGAACCGAGGTTGTAAGATAGCGAACCTGACGGTTGGCCTCCATCCGGGTCTGTTCGACCTGCTGCAGCGCCGATTGCAGCATCAGATCACGCGTGGCCAGATCGGCCTGAGCCATCTGGATCTGCACGCTGAGGCTGGCCAGCGAGTTTTCGCCGGCCGAGGCGTTGATCATRCGTTGRTTWAGCCGGTCAATGACSGCYTGCAACCGSGMGATGTCGGCGCGRGTSCCGKCRACYTTGGCYYTGTTGGGGCGGGTATTGTCCAGCAAGGCTGCCAGTTCCAACTCGTTCTCCTGCACCTTCAATTCAAAGGTGTTGATCTGCGAGCGCAGTGACAGGATCACCCCTTCGGGGTCCAGCACGGAGCCTTTCTGTTGCAATTGAACCAGAGCCACCTGTGCCGTGCGACGTGCTTTTTCGGCATTTTCCATGGCCAACTCAGCATCTTTCATCTGATTGCCACGCTTGTTGATGGACAGATTGTTGGCCATTTCCTCGGCATAGGCAATCAGGCTGCGCGAAAACTGGGCCGAAACCTCGGGGTCCGCCGCGGTGACCTCCATTCGGATCGACCCCTCGGTCGGATCATAGCCAACTTTGACATTGCGGGTGTAGGTTTTATAGGCCTCTTCATTGGTGGGATTGTCGTTCAACCGCTGGATCGGGTCAATCCACGGCTGGGTGAAATGGGATTTATAGCCGATGTCCCGATCCAGCCGCAGCATCGCCTCTTTTGATTGCAGAAAGCTTTGCACAGCGATTGAATCCTGGCTGGTGGCAAACTGGGTGCCGCTGAGCAACCCCATTGCGCCGCCGGTGGTATTGTCTGCTTTCAGGATCAGAAATTCCGATTTGGCGGCATACATCGGCGTTGCGACGCTGTAGAAATAATACCCCGCCAGAATTGTAGGCAGCAGGACAAAAAAGGCCAGGCGGCCGGCCAGCAGTATCAATTTACGGCGGCGACGGCTGACAATGTCACGTTGGATGGACTGGATGTCGCGATTGCGGCGCTCTGCCGGGCTCAATTCGGTCGAAGGCAGGTTGGTCTTGGCGGCGGGAACGGTCTGCGGCAATTGTACCGCGCCGGGGGCCGCCGGGCTGCCTACGGGCTGGGCACTGTTTTGCTGCACCACAAGTTCCAGCATGTTGGAGCGCTTGAACGGATCAATGCCTTTTTCGCGCAACAGCCGAACAGCATCAAAATCCGAAGTGGCAGGCAGATTGTGTTTCTGTGCCACGCGGCGTGCCATGCGCAACTGTCGACCGGTCAGCCCTTCGTGGCGGATGGCATTGATGTCGGTTTCCACGCCGGTTTCACGCGGGGAACTTACCTGGCCGCGCATTGTGGCGGGCGTCTCGGTCCCTGCTTGCATCTGCGCCGAGGCCGCCGCTGCGTCACGTTTTGGACCGGGCACGGATTTGGCCCGTGCCGGTTGCTCTTTGGCAGGCGCAGCAGGTGCCGCACCAGGGGATGCGGGGTTGCGGCGAATGCGAAATTTCTTAGCCTTGGGTTTCGTAGTCATAGAGCTGTTTCGCTTCTTCCAAGGTTTCAAACATATGCAAATGCCCATCCAGCAGCACAGCGGCTGAGCGGGCGAATTTCTCTAGCGTCTTTGCCTGATGCGAGACGATAATAATCGTGGTGGTCTGCAACCGCTCTTCCAGGATGGCCCCGGCCTTTTTGTTGAATTCAACGTCGGTGGTGCCGGGCATGCCTTCGTCGATCAGGTAGATATCGAAATCCAGCGCCAGCATCAACGAGAAGCTGAACCGTGACCGCATGCCCGATGAATAGGTGCCCATCGGCTGGTCAAAGTATTCTCCCAACCCACAAAGCCACCGGCAATAGGCCTCGACATAATCCGCGTCCAACCCATAGAGTTTGGCAATATAGCGGGCGTTTTCCTTGGCAGACAAGCGGCTGATCACGCCGCCCATAAAACCCAGCGGAAAGGAGACTTTGCTGGTGCGTAAAATTTCGCCATCATCAGGTTTTTCCAACCCCGCCATCATATTGATCAGGGTAGTTTTTCCGGTGCCATTGGGGGCCAGCACGCCAAGCGATTTGCCCAACTCAACCCGRAASGASACCYKRTCCAGGATCACCTTGYRTTGRSWTCCTGTCCAAAAGGACTTGCTGACGTTTAAAAATTCAATCATCGACGATCCGGTCCTGCCCGCTCGGCCTTTAATCCAAGGCTCTTTTCACGGCTGTGACTATGGGTGGCGTGGCACCTGTGACCTCCATAGCAGAGGCGTGTTAACGGCTTACCCGTCCAATCTGGCCATATTATGTCGAATTGTGGCATGGTTTATCAATGGTCTATTAACCTTTTTTCGCCGTCAAATATTAGGAGGTACGTTCCTGTATGGAAAGGGCAGTTGTGAACACACTCGCGGGAAACCTAGGTATTGTGTCCTGAGGGGCGATAATGCCAACATCCAGAGGGACAGGCAATGGAAAGCTGTAGCGCCTTAAAGGCTGAAATCCGCTCCTGTCAGCTGTGTGCTGATCGTYTTGCGGCGACTACCACCGGCCATGCGCCACGACCGGTGGCTTGGTTTCGCTCCTTTGCCCGAATTCTGATTGCTGGTCAGGCGCCAGGGGCAAGGGTGCATGCCAGCGGTCGCCCATTTACCGACGCCTCGGGGGACCGGCTGCGAGACTGGCTGGGAATGGATGCGGCAGAGTTTTATGACAAGGACCGCGTTGCGATAGTTCCGATGGGGTTCTGTTTTCCCGGCTACAATGCCAAAGGCAGTGATTTACCGCCGCCAGCCCTGTGCCATCGCACCTGGCATCACCGGGTGATGGCCCAATTGGCGAACATTGAATTGACCGTTCTGGTTGGTGCGCAGGCGCAGCATTTTCATCTGGGCGAGAAAAGACCAGTCAATGATCAGGTGCGTGGCTGGCGGGATCATGCGCCGCAGCGCTTTCCCTTGCCACATCCGTCCTGGCGCAATACCGGGTGGTTAAAGAAAAACCCTTGGTTYGAGRCMGAMCTGTTACCGGASYTGCGCGCCAGGGTGAARGAGGTGCTGAAATGACYGAGACCACCGCGCTGGACMGCGCCCAYGCYGCRATGATGGCYGCGCCCGAWGATGAYGGCGCRCGRCTGCGGTTCTATGARCGGYTGGCYGATWGTGAAYTGTTCATGATGCTGACCAAAGAAGCGAACGGCGGCAATATCTCGCCCGAGATGTTTGATCTGACCGACGGAACTTTTGTTCTGCTATTCGACCGAGAAGAGCGACTGGCGCAATTCGCCGATCGCCCCGTGCCCTATGTGGCGCTGTCTGGGCGGGTGGTGGTGCAGATGCTGGCGGGACAGGACATTGGTTTGGGGGTGAACCTCGATGTCGCACCGTCGTCGATCATGATTCCAGCCGAGGCAGTCAGCTGGTTGCACCAGACGCTAGAGAATATTCCGGAACAGGTAGAAGCCGCGATTGCCGAGGTTTTACCACCAACAGGGCTGCCCGAAGTTCTGTTGACGGCGCTGGACGCCAAGCTGGCCACTGCCGTTGGGTTGGCGGCCTCGGCCTATCTGGTTGGCGTGCGTTATGCTGGCGGCGGGCAGGGGCACCTGTTGGGCTTTGTCGATGCCAACGAGGCGGCGCAATCGGCACTGGCCAAGGCGGCAAGCGAGGCGCTGATCTTCTCGGGGATCGAGGCCGGTGCGATGGATGTGGGTTTTTTTGCGGCGGCGGATGTGATGACGGCAAAGCTGGCCAAGGTGGGGCTGCGGTTCGATCTGCCGCAACCTGAGCCAGCGCAGGCCTATCAGCCAGTCATTCCGGGCAGTGATCCCGATCAGCCGCCGAAGTTGCGATAAGTTTGACCTTTGCCCGGCGTTGCTGCCGGGCAAAGGTATATTTTGTTCTACTCGGCCGCTGTTTCCAGCTTGTCTTGAGTTTGAGTGTCAAAATCCGACGCATCGTGACGTTCGCGCAGTTGGGTGTGCAACTCGCCAAAGGCGCGGTTGACCATACGGCCGCGGCTGACCGCGGGGCGGGCGTCGATGGCCTTGGCCCAACGCAGCACATGGGTGTAGCTGGCGACATCCAGGAACTCGGCGGCGTCGTACAGACGGCCCAGCACCAACTGACCATACCAGGCCCAGATGGCCATATCGGCAATGCTGTACTCACCACCGGCGATATACTGGTGGTCTGCCAGTTGACGGTCCAGCACATCCAGCTGCCGCTTGGCCTCCATCGAGAATCGGTCGATCGGATATTGCCATTTTTCTGGCGCATAGGCGTAGAAATGGCCAAAGCCACCGCCCAGATAAGGTGCGCTGCCCATCTGCCAGAACAGCCAGCTCATCACTTCGGTGCGCTGGGCGCCCTCTTTGGGCAGAAAGGCGCCAAACTTCTCGGCCAGATGCACCATGATCGAGCCGGATTCAAACACCCGCTGCGGAGTGTCGCCGCTGTAGTCCATCAGCGCCGGGATTTTTGAGTTTGGGTTGACGTTGACAAAGCCGGACCCAAATTGGTCGCCTTCGCCGATATTGATCAGCCAGGCATCATACTCGGCGCCTGTGTGTCCCGCTGCCAGCAGCTCTTCCAGCATCACCGTGACCTTGACCCCGTTGGGCGTCGCCAGCGAGTAGAGCTGCATAGGGTGTTTGCCAACCGGCAGGTCCTTGTCCTGAGTGGCGCCAGCCACCGGACGGTTGATCGAAGCAAACTTACCTCCGCTTTCCCGGTTCCAGGTCCAGACTTTCGGCGGGGTATAAGAAATATCACTCATCTATTGGTCCCTGTGATTTGAAGGCTTGTTATGTTCAGCAATACCATCTTTGCGACAAATTGCATCGACAGACTTAAGGTGCATTTTGATAATTCCAATGACTGGAAGGTCTGATTGCTACATTTTTGCCAGTTTGATCACGTCGGCTCGTGGTCAGACACAGCCGCGTGAGACCCCCTTCGCATTGTCCCGGCATTGCATATTGTGTCTGCAATCCGGCGCTGTTGTCGGTGAGATTAGAATGACAAATTCTGCGAGAGGATGACTTTATGAAGCGTTTTGCTTTGGCCGCCGTGGCCGTAATTTCCTTTGGTTTGCCTGCTTTCGCCGGTGAACAGTATATTGACGGCACCGGTTTTGCAGTGTCGGGCTACGATGTTGTGGCCTATCGCGGCCTGGCGTCAAATGTGGTTGGCGCGCCGCAGGTTGCAGGTGTGGCTGGACAGGCTGATATCACTGCCAAATTTAACAATGCCACCTTTGCGTTTTCCACCAAGGAAAACCGAGCCAAGTTTTTGGACAACCCCGAATATTACGCGCCGCAGTATGATGGTCACTGCGCTTATGGCGTGTCCAAGGGCGGCAAAGTGCCGGGCAACCCCAACCTGTGGCGCATTGTGGATGACAAACTGTTCCTGAATATTACCAAAACGGTTGTGACATTCTGGGAAGAGGACATTCCCGCCAACATCAGTCTGGCCGAGGGCAACTGGCCGGGAATTGAAGGCACTGGTGCTTCGGGCAACAAGATCCCGAACTTCAGCTCAAAGGCGCCCGAAGGGAGCTGAGGCTTGCGAAATAAATGTGATTCGCCCGGGGGATAGGTCGGGCTGCGCTTGACCTATCCCCCGGGAAGGCGCTTTACGCCTCTCCAAGGTCAGGCGCGTCCCATATTTTGCAAACAGAACCCACCGCAATGCGATTTGTGCCAAACAAAAACGCCCCGAACCCTAAGGCTCGAGGCGCTGAATTTTCACCAAGAAGGCGAGCTTACCGTTTGCGGTCGCGCCGTGCGCTCATTGGCTGGAAGGCAACGCCAACGTGGGCTTCACAGTAAGGTTTGCCCTGTTGAACTGTTAGTCCGCAGAACCAAAAATCCTCGGTCGCCGGATCGCCCACTGGCCATTTGCAGGTGCGCTCGGTCAGTTCCATCAGGGTCAGGCGTTTTGCCTTCTTCTCGATTTCGTTGACCTTGGCCAGCGCCTCGGGGCTAATTTCATTGGCCGAGGGCTGCGGTGGCAGTGGCTGACCCGCTGGAATGATCTGCTTGCGCACGGGCAAATTAGGTTTGCTGTCGGCGGTCTTGGCTGGGACCGGCGGGATCGGACGGGCAGGCTCGGTCTTGGGCTGCACCTTGGGCTTAGCCGCCGGTTTAGCCGCCACTGCGGGCTTTTCCTTGGGCTCAGCGGATTTGGTTCCACCGGTGGAGTTGCGGTTGGACAATCCCAACCGGTGCACTTTGCCGATCACTGCATTGCGGGTGACACCGCCCAGCTCTTTGGCGATCTGGCTGGCCGACTGACCCTCGCCCCACATTTTCTTGAGCAAATCGACGCGCTCGTCTGTCCAGGACATATCTTGCCTTTCCAAGCTAAAAGCGGCCCCAGGATACCTGCGGCCGCCATAGTAATCCGTATCTGTCCCTATTTTAGTCACTGCGCCGCGAGATACAAGCCATCTTGCACCTGACTGTGCAGGGGTTATGCAGACCAGACACAGAATTTGGGGGAAGTCATGTCAGACAGTGAGTATCGCATTGGCCTGGGAGAGCGCCGTTTTGGCCGCGTCAACTGGTTGGGCCTGCAGACCATGGCCGGGCGCGAGGTGAAGCGGTTTCTGGTGGTCTGGACCCAAACGCTGCTGGCCCCTCTGGTCACCTCGGCGCTGTTTTTGTTGATATTTACCATCGCCATCGGACCAGGTCGCGGCGATGTGATGGGGGTGCCGTTCATGACGTTTTTGGCACCGGGCATCATGATGATGACAGTGATTCAGAACGCCTTTGCCAATACATCCTCGTCGATTATGATCTCCAAAGTCCAAGGAAATATCGTTGATACGCTGATGCCACCGCTGTCAGGGATCGAGCTGCTGCTGGGCTATTTGGCAGGCGGAGTGGTGCGCGGAACCTGTGTTGCGCTGGGTATTGCTCTGGGACTTGGGCTGGCGCTTGGTATCTGGCCGACTCATCCAGTGGTGACTTTGGTATTTGTGGTATTGGGCGCCGCGCTTCTGGGCGGGTTGGGCATCATCGCCGGGATCTTCGCAGAGAAGTTCGACCAGATGGCGGCGATCACCAATTTCATCGTCACCCCRTTGGCGTTTTTGTCYGGCACSTTCTATTCCGTWKCSGCGCTACCGCCGGTRCTCAAAACGCTGACGCATMTGAACCCGGTGTTYTATCTGATCGACGGYGTRCGATTCGGTATGATTGGCACCTCGGACAGCTCKCCATGGYTRGGGCTGSYGGTGTGTRKYTKTGCGACYTGTGTGGTCTGGCTGCTGGGCTGGCTCATGCTGCGTTCGGGTTATCGCCTGAAGGCCTGACCTTGTTGGCCGGGGGCTGACGCCCTTCGCGCCAGGCCAGCACTGCAGCGCCAGTCAGGATGATGACAGCCCCCAGCACGGTCACTGCATCCGGGGTGACGCCAAAGCCTAGGAAATCATAAGCAGCGGCAAAGATCAGCGTGGCATAGCTGAACGGCGCCACAAACGAGGCATCGGCGCGGGCCATGCCATTGATGAAACAGGCCTGGGCACAAGCCATCAGGCCACCAAGCGCCGCCAGTGCCGCCCATTGCGCCAGGCTGGGCATCTGCCAGACTGGCAACACGGCTGCCGAGGCGATCACCATGCCAATCGCATTATTGACCAGCAGCACCTGCAAGGGTGGCTCTCGGTTGGCCAGTTTCTTGATAAAGATCAGCTCCAACCCCATCACCATCGCCGCCCCCAGCGCCAGCAGCGCCGCAGGTTGAAAGCTGGCCGGGGTAGGGCGCAGCAGCACCATGGCACCAATCAGCGCAATGCCAGCCGCGCCCCAGCGCCAGGGGCCAACCTTCTCACCCAGCAGCGGGATTGCCAGCATCATGGCAAACACCGGGTTCAGAAAGGTGATCGCGGTGGCATCAGCCAGCGGGATATAGGCCACCGAGGCAAACATCAGCGACACCCCGGCCCAGCCAAAARAGGTGCGCCCGATRTGCAGMCCCCAGTTKGGCCGGGTSAGACGTGGCCGYAGCACCAYYGCCACCGAAGAAATYGCCAGAAAKGCAAAGAYAAAACGCCCATGGCTGATYTGCAGCGGATGYAGYGGMGKSCCSARWACATCSGTKCCYAGSGCCTTGGCWATCAGCATGGTGSCGGCAATGAARGTGGTGGCCACCAGGATAAAGGCGGCGGCCAGTGCCGGGTTTTGTTGTTTGATCGGGCTCATGCAACAGCGGTGCGCCAACCCGCACTGCGGTGCAAGGGGTTTCGATCAGTCAAAGGGCGAAGTCTTCGGTGTCGCTGCGGTTGCCTGTTCCGATCTGTTAGCTGCGAGTGAACAAAGGGGGTTTCTTTCCGCCAATTCCTCCGGTATGGCATGTCCCTATGATCAATCTCGCACATATCACCAGCCTGACTGCGGCCCTGCGACGCCGACGCTAATTTAGCGTTTCGGCCCTTGATCCATGCGCCCGGTATTGGCGCATACCCCCTCAACATCGTTGACCAACTGCCCATCCTAYWGCACKKCTTGGGCTTCTATTTCCRAAAAGGATGATCCCGATGATCGCTTCCGTTCTGCCRACCTACAACCGCGCCCCTTTGAACTTTGTCAAAGGYGARGGCTCCTGGCTGATTGAGGCYGACGGGCGACGCTTTCTGGACYTKGGYGCMGGYATYGCKGTGAAYGCGCTKGGCCATGCYCATCCKGCMYTGGTWMAGGCSYTGACCGATCAGGCRCAAAACCTGTGGCATGTCTCCAAYCTSTACCAGATCCCGCARCAACAAGCGCTGGCCGACAAGCTGGTCGARCATACCTTCGCAGACACTGTGTTCTTCACCAATTCGGGCACCGAGGCCTGTGAGCTGGCGGTGAAAATGGCGCGCAAGTATTTCTACGACAGGGGCCAGGAACAGCGGGTCGAGATCCTCACCTTTGACGGCTCCTTTCATGGCCGCTCATCGGCTGGTATCGCCGCCTCAGGCTCGGACAAAATGGTCAAGGGTTTCGGCCCTGTGCTGCCAGGTTTTGTGCATCTCACGTTTGGCGATCTCGACGGTGTCTCAGATGCGATCACCGAGCAGACTGCTGCCATTCTAATCGAACCGATCCAGGGCGAGGGCGGTATCCGCCAAGTCCCCGACGCTGACATGAAAGCCCTGCGGGCGCTCTGCGATGAACACGGGTTGCTGCTGATCCTGGACGAGGTGCAATGCGGCGTAGGACGGACCGGCAGGCTGTTTGCCCATGAATGGGCCGGCATCACGCCGGATATCATGATGGTCGCCAAAGGCATCGGCGGTGGCTTTCCCCTTGGCGCAGTGCTGGCCACCGAAGACGCCGCCTCGGGCATGGTCGTCGGCACCCACGGCTCCACCTTCGGCGGCAACCCGCTGGGCTGCGCGGTTGGCAGTGCGGTGCTGGACATTGTTACCGACCCGGAGTTCCTGGCCGAGGTGAACCGTAAGGCCGGACTGCTGCGGCAAAAGCTGGAAGGCCTGATTGCCGCCCATCCGGAGGTCTTCGAAGAGGTGCGCGGCTCCGGCCTGATGCTGGGCCTGAAATGCAAAGCTCTCAATATCGACGTGGTCAATGCAGGCTACGACAACCTCGTCATCACTGTCCCCGCCGCCGACAACATCATCCGCTTACTCCCGCCACTGAACCTCAGTGACGATGACATAGCCCAAGCGCTGATCCGCCTCGACAAAGCCGCAACCCAGATTGCAGCCGCCTGATCTTCTTCTTGTTAAAAATACCTCGGGGGTCCGGGGGCAGCGCCCCCGGCCCGGACCAACAAAAAGCGAACCCGATATGAACCATTTCCTAGATATTCATAAAACCAACCCGGACGAGTTGCGCGCCATGATCGACCAGGCCGGTGCGATGAAACAGGCCCGTCTGGACCGCCCCAAAGGCGCCTTGGACGATGACCAACCCCTGGCGGGTCGTATGGTGGCGCTGATCTTCGAAAAGCCTTCAACCCGGACCCGGGTGTCGTTCGACGTCGGCGTGCGCCAGATGGGCGGCCAGTCGATGGTGCTGTCGGGCAGCGACATGCAATTGGGGCACGGCGAAACCATCGCCGACACCGCCCGGGTGCTGTCGCGCTATGTCGATATGATTATGATCCGCACATTCGATGAAGCCGTGCTGATGGAGATGGCTGAATACGCCTCGGTGCCGGTGATCAACGGTCTGACCGACCGCACCCATCCCTGCCAGATCATGGCCGACATCCTGACCTACGAGGAACACCGAGGCTCGATCAAAGGCAAGAAAGTGGTCTGGGCAGGCGACGGCAACAATGTCTGCGCCTCCTTCCTGCATGCGGCTGGCCAGTTCGGCTTTGACCTGACCTTCACTGGCCCCTCGCAGTTGGATCCCGAGGATGAATTCATCGGGTTGGCCCGCAAGGCGGGCTCTAAGATTGTCATCGAACGCGACGCCCAAAAAGCCGTCGAAGGTGCTGATCTGATTGTCGCCGATACCTGGATCTCGATGCATGACAGCCAATCCTCAAAAGAGCGCCGCCACAACATGCTGCGCGGCTATCAGGTCAACAAGGAACTGATGAGCCACGCCAAACCGGACGCCTTGTTCATGCATTGCCTGCCTGCGCACCGCGAAGAGGAAGTCACCTCCGAGGTGATGGATGGTCCGCAGTCGGTGATCTTTGACGAAGCCGAAAATCGCCTGCACGCACAAAAGGCCGTCATGCGCTGGTGCCTGGGCGTTTGATCTGCCACCCTCGCGCCTGATATCTAAGGCGCGAGGGATTTTATGGATAACACTACAGCACTGCTGATTGTCGACATGCAGATGGAGATGGCCAACGTCACAGYGGCAGGCCGTCCCCGCGCCAATCCAGATGCGGAAAAAAAAATAGCGGCCCTGCTCGAGGCATTTCGCGGTGCAGGCCTGACGGTGTGCCATGTGATGCACGATGATCCACGCCCTGAAAGCAAGTTCCGCCGGGATCTGGCCAGTGGCCAGCCGATGCCCTGTGCCCTTCCTGCAAAGGGCGAGAGGGTGTTCTGGAAAACAGGATCCTCTGGTTTTGTTGACACCGACCTGGAACAGCATTTGCGCGAAAACAATATCTCCCGGTTGGTGATCGTTGGCGGAGTGGCGGTCTTTTGCGTCAATTCCACCGCGCGATCAGCCGCTAATCTGGGATTTGAGGTGCTGGTGCCAGAGGATGCTCTGATCGCCTTTGCCCTGCCGTCACGCCATGGCGGCGACATTGATGCGGATGTGGTCCTTGAGGTGACGCTTTCCGCTCTGCACGCGGGCTTTGGCCGGGTCTTGCCGACCCAGGAGGTGCTGGATCAGCTGTCATCTCAAGAGTGATGATGGCGCAGGGAGATGCATCATTCCCCCCCCCAAAAAAGCCCCCGCGACTATAAATGCGGGGGCTTTTGTAGGTTTTGTGATCAGGCGACCATAGTGACCAACAGCAGGTAGATTACCGCTGACATGGCCGCTGCGGCAGGAACCGTGATCACCCAGGCAGCAATGATGGTCATGAAATGGCTGCGACGCACCAGTTTGCGGCGRCGGCGYTCYTCGGGGGCRAKRCKTTTSKYSKYKGGAMKAKYSSCGGCCRWYTKACGCARKCGSCGCTCCATRTGCCAYTCRCGGAAGAAKCCAACGCCAAANNCACCGCNCCNACRGCAATGTGGGTWGARSWSACMGGCAGGCCCAGCCAGCTGGCGACGATCACTGTGATTGCAGCAGATAGCGAGACACAAAAGGCGCGCATTGGGTTCAGCTTGGTGATCTGGCTACCGACCATGCGGATCAGCTTGGGGCCAAACAGGAACAGTCCAAACGAGATACCAAAGGCGCCAATCACCATCACCCAGGTTGGGATCTCGACTTGGGCGGAAAAATCGCCAAACTCGGTGGCGTGCACGATGGCAGCCAGAGGGCCCACCGCATYGGCCACGTCATTGGCGCCATGGGCAAAGGACAGCAATGCCGCCGAGATCACCAGCGGGATCCGGAACAGCACTTTTAGGGATTTGTTGCGGTTCTCCATCCCCTGCGATTGCCGCCGGATCAGCGGCACGGTGATGGCATAAGACAGCGCAGCCATGGCAGCACCGATCATCAGGGCTGTCTGCATGTCGATCTGAATCACCCGCTTCAGGCCCTTCAGGGCCAGATAGGCAGAGAACACGCCGGCCATAACAGCGACCAGGATTGGCACCCAGCGGCGGGCGGCGGCGATTTTATCGTCTTGGTAGATGATGCGGGATTTGATCAGTGCCAGAAACAGCGCCGCAACTATACCGCCCAGCWACGGGGATATCACCCAACTGGCAGCAATCTTGCCCATGGTTGGCCAGTTCACTGCCGCCATGCCTGCGGCGGCAATGCCCGCCCCCATGACACCACCCACCACCGAATGTGTGGTGGACACAGGTGCGCCCAGCCAGGTTGCCAGATTGACCCACAGAGCCGCCGAGATCAGCGCCGCCATCATCGCCCAGATAAAGACATCGGTAGAGGCCATTACGGCTGGGTCGATGATTCCCTTGGAAATGGTAGATACCACCTCGCCACCGGCCAGCAGGGCGCCGGCGCTTTCGGCAATCACTGCTATCAGAATGGCGCCACCCATGGTCAGCGCATTGGCACCTACCGCTGGGCCCATGTTGTTGGCAACGTCGTTGGCGCCGATATTGACCGCCATGTAGGCGCCAAAGGCGGCTGCCGCGACCACCACAAAGTTGATCGGCGTGGTGCCCAGCAGCACCGCTGCAGCCAGACCGGCCAAAACGATAAAGACCAGTGCAATGCCTGGGCCGACCATCGGCCGGGAAACATAGCTGGTGGCGTTTTCCAATATCGCGATCCGGTTCAGATCGCGGTCGAGGGTTTTCCATTGTCTGCGCTGTGGTTCGTCGCTCATCGTGTCAGTCCCGGATTCCATGATAGGACCCGCGCGTAGACCCCCACTGGCCCTGACGCAAGAGATTCGTCACATTTCTGTCGTGAGATCGTTACATGAGATCGTTACAACTGTCGCAGCAAAGCCTGTAGTTTTGGTTCGCGTACCAGATTGGCGGCCTCTTCAGCGCGTATCCATTGCCGCTTGCGCTGATGGCGCTCGGGATAGGTTTTGGACAGTTTGGTGACTTTGGCAATATAGACCAGCGTCTGCACGATCTCAGAACGGCCCTTGCCGAGGTTTTTCAGGCAGTCATAGTGGCCGATAGGCGCGCCCTGAATTTTGGCCTTCTTTACTCCAGCCTCTTCCCAGGCCTCTTGCAGCGCCGATTCGGCGCCATCTTTGCCGTTGATCGGCCAGCCCTTGGGCAGGATCCAACGTCCGGTGCCACGGCTGGTGATCATCAGCACATCGGTGCCGAGGTCTGTCTTGCGATAGCATAGCGCCGCCACTTGCAAGCGTTTGGGTCTGAATATCATCGGCCTGAGAATCTCTTCCCAGGCGCGGGAGAAAGCGCGGGTCATAATTGCTCGGTGCCTTTGCGGCTTGCCTCAGATTAGGATTTAGGTGCCGCGAATATAGGCCATGCTTGCGAATATGCAATGAAGGCTGTGGATAACTCTGGTGGGTGTCACATTTTCAGCGGGTTTGGTTGTGGGGAAATGCTGGATTGACAAACCGGGGGCTCTGGGGCGCCATGCGCTGACCAAAGAACAGGCATAGGAGAGCCCGATGAAATCTGCACTGATCACCGGTGGCGCGCGCGGCATTGGACTGGCGACGGCCAAGGGGTTGATGGCCGAGGGTTGGCGGGTGGCGATTCTGGATCGTGACCGCGCGGCGCTGGATGAGGCGCGGGGGGAGCTTCCGGGCGCTTTGGGCATTGAAGCAGATGTTTCCATTCCGGCGGATGTCGAGCGTACGGTTGCCGAGGTTACCAGTGCCTTTGGCGGTCTTGATGGATTGGTGAACAATGCCGGTGTGGCCGATTTTGGCCCGATCCGCGAGACCACATATGACCGCTGGCAACGAGTGATGCGGACCAATCTGGATGGGCCGTTCCTGATGACCCAGGCCTTTACCGATCTGCTGGCTTCTGATGGCGGCGGCGCGGTGGTCAATATCACCTCGATCTCGGGGCTGCGCGCCAGCACCCTGCGGGTGGCCTATGGCACCTCCAAGGCGGCGCTGGCGCAGCTGACGCTGCAGCAAGCTGCGGAACTGGGAGAGCTGGGCATTCGCGTCAATGCAGTGGCCCCGGGGCCGGTGGCTACCAAATTGGCAATGGCGGTGCATTCGCCTGAAATCATCGCCGCCTATCACGATGCTCTGCCGCTGAACCGCTATGGCAAAGAAGATGAGATCGCCGCCGCGATCAATTTTCTGCTGTCCGACAAGGCCAGCTTTATCACCGGCCAGATCCTGGCCGCAGATGGCGGGTTTGCGGCGGTGGGAATTGGCTTGCCAGCCCTAAGAGCTATGGCCCAAGATATCTGATTTTGTGTGAAAAAATGGGGGGCAGACGCGCTGGGGAGGGATTAAACGCGCCGCCCTCACTTCAGGCTGGAACGCCTGTTGACCCTGGACCCGAGAGTGTCCCGGGGACCGGAGGGGAGGAAATAAGGAGTTCTACTCGAAGCCTGTCAAGTCTGCCCATCTTGATCTTGTTTTTATTATTATGGGATCATCATACATTTTCAGCCCGGCTTTGAATATGAGCATTTGAGCCATGGTTTTCATTTTTGCCGCCAAACGTCGTATAAAGTACGGAATCCGCCAAATTTCACGACGAATTGACGAAACCTCCAGTAATTTCTACTTCCTCCGCTTCGCCCTGAGGGTCGGATCGGCCTGGGTTGGGTCTTCGGGCCAGGGATGCCGGGGGTATTGTGCCCGCATGTCCTTGCGTACATCGCCATAAGACCCTGTCCAGAAGCCGGGCAGGTCGCGGGTGATCTGGATCGGGCGCCGGGCAGGCGACAGCAAAGTGATCTTTAGCGGCACACCACCGCTGGCCGGATGACGGGTAACGCCAAACAGTTCCTGTATCCGCACCTCAATTTCGGGGCCTGCCTCGGCATAGGTGATCGGGATTCGGTTGCCCAGCGGGCTGGTGAAGTGGCTGGCGGCTTCGCGATCCAGCAGTTGTGTCTGATCCCAGTTCAGCGCGGTGCGCAGGGCGGGCAGCAAGTCAAAGCGTTTCCAGTCCTCGGCGGATTTTACCCCACTCAGCATCGGCAGCAGCCAATCGTGGATCGTGTCCGACAATCCCTGGAGCGAGAAATCGGGCAGGTCATGGCCTTCGGCGCGCACCAGCTCGACCCGCGCTGCCAGTCGCGCCGCAGCGCCCGACAGACGCAAGTCAAGGTCGCGAACCCCGTCCAGCATCGCCACGGCGACGGCCTCCGGTGGCACGTCCTTCCAGGTCTGATCGTCCAGTACTATGGCACCAAATTGTTCCTGCCTGCGCGACACCACCCGGCGTTGGCGCTTGGACCACTCACAGATGTTGTGCCAGTCAATCTGATCGTTGAAGAGCGCACGGATTTCTCCCTGCGAGATCTGTGCTGCCATCCGCACTCGGGCTTCGCGCGGGTTGCCATCACTGTCCAGCACCACGATGAAGGGCGCGGCTGCCAGAGTGTCGCTGTCATCCAGCACTGCGCCTTTGCCGCCGGATAACACATAACGAGGTGTGTCGCCTTTGCGTCTTTGGCCAATGCGATCAGGATAGGCGAGTGCCGCCAGGGCCGCAGGCGAGAAATCCGTGTTCTGTGTCTGGCTTTTCCTGCCGTGTCGCTGCAAACGCCGTGTCTCGGATTTGATGCGCTCGACCACCGGCAAGTTGACCTGATAGGGACGTTTGCGCATGAACCCCTTGGGGTCTCGCAGCGCCTGCATCCGCAACTGCAGATCACAAGGCGCGCCGCGCAGCGGGTCGCGCTCGGCCAGCAGCGCCGCCAGCTGTGTCGCCTCGCCGCCTCCGGTGACCAGCATGTGGCCCAACCGCGGATGCAGTGGCAGCGCTGCCAACGCCTTGCCATGGGTCGTGATCCGACCCTTTGCATCCAGGGCGCCCAACATCTGCAGCAACGCTTGTGCCTCTGCCATCGCTCCTTCGGGTGGCGGCGTCAGAAACGCCAAGTCGCTAGGGGCTGCGCCCCAAAGCGCCAGTTCCAGCGTTAGCCCGGTCAGGTCAGCGGCCTCGATCTCGGCGGGCGGAAACGCCGCCAACGCCCCTTCCTCACCCTTGGTCCACAACCGGTAACAGGTTCCGTCGGCCACACGTCCTGCGCGTCCACGGCGCTGAGTGGCCTCGGCCCGTGTGACTTTCTCGGTGATCAGCCGCGACATGCCTGAACCGGGGTCAAACCGGGCGCGACGTGCCTGGCCCATATCGACCACCACGCGAATGTCTTGAATGGTCAGCGAGGTTTCGGCAATCGAGGTCGCCAGCACCACCTTGCGCCCTGATTTGACCGGCGCAATGGCGGCGCGTTGCTCGGCAAAGGGCAGGGCACCAAACAGCGGACGGATGTCACAGTTGCCCGGCAGGCGACCCGCTAAGGCCGAGGCTGCCCGGCGAATCTCACCCTCGCCAGGCAGGAACACCAGAATGCCGCCGCCAATGTCGCGGGTATCCTTTTCGGCCTGCTGCACCAGTTCCACCAGCGCATCCAATCGACGGGCCCGTGGTCCCAAAGGCCGCTCCAACCAACGCGTCTCTACATCATAACTGCGCCCCTCCGAGGTCACCAGAGGCGCCTGCATCAGAGTCGCAACCGGAGCCGCATCCAGCGTCGCCGACATCGCCATCAGAATCAGATCTTCCCGTAAGGCGCCGACCACCTCCAGACACAGCGCCAATCCAAAGTCGGCGTTCAGCGAACGTTCGTGAAATTCGTCAAAGATAACCGCACCAACACCAGCCAGGTCGGGGGCGCTCTGCAGCATTCGGGTCAGAATGCCCTCGGTCACCACCTCGATTCGGGTGGCCTTGGAGACCTTGGTCTCGCCGCGCACCCGGTATCCGACGGTCTCACCAACCCGCTCTCCCAGGGTCTCGGCCATGCGTTCGGCTGCGGCGCGTGCCGCCAGGCGACGCGGCTCCAGCATCACGATGCGACCCTTGGTCAATCCGGCATCCAGCATCGCCAGCGGCACCCGGGTGGTTTTGCCCGCGCCGGGCGGGGCCTGCAGCACAGCCCGGCCATGCGTGCGCAGGGCGGTCATCAATTCGGGCAGGATGGCATCTATAGGCAGTTTTGTCATGGCCGCTGTTATCGTCAATGCGCGGAGCAAGGTCTAGCCATTGGACAACCGGGACTGGACAATCCGCACTGTGCTGCGTCAAATAAGCGGGCAAATTCAGGGGGTGTGCATGGATATTACCGAGCTCAGCAATAAGATCTTGAACCGTGATCGCCGGGCGCTGGCCCGCGCCATTACCCTGGTGGAAAGCCAGCGCGCCGATCACCGGGCGCAGGCGGAACACTTGCTGAGTGAGCTGGCAAAACACCATCGCCAAGCCCTGCGCATTGGGCTTTCAGGGACCCCAGGTGTGGGGAAATCCACTTTCATCGAAAGCTTCGGTCTGATGCTGACAGCACAGGGGTTGCGCGTGGCAGTGCTGGCGGTGGACCCCAGTTCAGCTCGCTCCGGCGGCTCGATTCTTGGCGACAAGACCCGGATGGAGCGGCTGGCGCGGGACCCCAACGCTTTTATTCGCCCATCCCCCAGCCAGACCCATCTGGGCGGTGTGGCGCGCCGTTCGCGAGAGGCGGTGGCGCTGTGTGAAGCCGCCGATTACGACGTGGTGTTGATCGAAACAGTCGGGGTCGGTCAGTCCGAAACCGTGGTGGCCGAGATCTCGGACCTGTTCCTGTTGCTGCTGGCGCCGGCAGGTGGCGATGAGTTGCAGGGGGTGAAACGCGGCATTATGGAAATCGCCGATGTGATTCTGGTCAACAAGGCAGACGGAGATCTGAAACCAGCTGCCACCCGCACCTGCGCTGACTACTCCGGCGCGTTGCGACTGCTGCGAAAACGGCCACAGGATCCGCCGGGTTTTCCCAAGGCGATGATGGTGTCAGCACTCGAAGACCGGGGCCTGGCGCTGGCCTGGGAGGAGCTGCAACAGCTAAACACATGGCGGTGCGAGCAGGGCCACTGGAGCCGCCGGCGCGCCGAACAGGCGCGTTATTGGTTTGCTCAGGAGGTTCGGCAGACGCTGTTGGCCCGCCTGGACACCCCGCAGGCGCGTGCGCGCATGATTGACTTGGCCAACAGCGTTGCCAACGGCGACCAAAGCGCGACAACGGCGGCTCAGCAGATGCTTGCGGATCTGGATTCGGACTGAGCCTTCTTCTTGTTGAAAATACCTCCGCCGGAGGCATGGCCCCAGTGGGGCCACTCTGTTATTATCCGCTGGCTGACCCAGCTGTTGCCGGGTTTGGCAATTCAGGGCTGGCAGGATGATAGGAAATCATCGCCAGGTGGCTTGACCCCACCGGCGATTCCTCCTAAATGCACCCAACCAGTTTTCGGGTGCCGCTTATGGCTGCGCCCCTTGTGATTTGGCCCCGGGATTTCCGGTGCCTCCAGATACGAAGGATAAACCCATGTCGCGCCGCTGCGAACTGACCGGAAAAGGCCCGATGTCTGGCAACAATGTCAGCCATGCCAAAAACAGAACCCGCCGCCGGTTTCTGCCGAACCTGAATGATGTGACCCTGCAGTCCGAGATTTTGGGCCGCGGCATCAAACTGCGCATCTCGGCCGCAGCCCTGCGCACCGTCGACCACCGTGGTGGTTTGGATGCGTTCTTTGCGAAGTCCAAAGACGACGAGCTGTCGATCAGCGCGCTGAAGGTTAAAAAAGAGATTGCCAAAGCAACTGTTGCTGCTCAGGCCTGATCCTTTACCGGATCTAAGATTTTGACCCTGCATGAAGAATCATGCAGGGTTTTTTTTTGTTGTTGCGATAGCACAAACTGCGGCAGCATTGACACTTGTAGGCAGGCATGGTCGCAGCCTATCTTGCGGCAATGAGGCTATATCTGCGTTCATATCTGACCCTGTTTCTGGTCCTGGCAGTCACTCTGACGGCTCATAGCGCTGGCGCTATGCGCGGAATGCGTGATGCTGCTGGGCAAATGGTGATCTGTTCGGGCAGTGGTCCGATGGTGATCTATGTGGACAGCGATGGCCAGCCCGCGCGGGCGCCGTATGACTGTCCCGACTGCATCTCCATGAGTGTGGACGCGCTGACGCCACCCCTCCAACACCGGCAGGTTGCACCAGTGCCGCTGCGAACCACTGCGTTGCGCGCGGAAATCTGGGTTCAGTCCCGGATGCCAATACGTGCCACCGCGCGGGCGCCGCCGCTTGATTTCTGATTCTACCAACTTCACCACCCCAAGAAATCAGAACTTCAAGTATGAGGAGAGACCACGATGTCTTTCAAATCCACTATTATGGCCGCCGCTGCTGCCGCGTCCCTGTTCGTCACTGGCGCTGCTCAGGCAGATGAAATGTCGAAAATGATGATACAGGATGCCTATGCTCGCGCCTCGACCGGCAAAAGCACCACCGGCGCGGCATTTATGGCTGTGGTGAACCACAGCGCTCAGGATGATCGATTGATTTCTGTGCGCACAGACGCCGCCGCCCGTGCCGAGTTGCACACGCATAAAGAAACCGGCGATGGTGTGATGCAGATGGTGCATGTCGAAGAGGGGTTTGCCATCCCAGCCGGTGAAACCCACCTATTGAAACGTGGTGGTGACCACGTGATGTTGATGGGGCTGACCCAGGCTATGAAGCAGGGGGATATCATAACCCTGACTCTGGTTTTTGAAACCGCTGGCGAAGTGGTGGTTGAGGTGCCAGTGGATCTTGAACGCAAACCAGGCCAAGGCGGCCATTCAAAACATACAAACTAAGGGGGTGGGGCGCGGCGTCCGACGACGCTGCCGCCTTCCTTCGCGCCCGGCCAGCCCTGTGAGGGCTGGCTTTGGGTCGGCGAGATTACCGATAGCGCCGACTATCCGGTTTCATTCCGGCGAAAAAGGGGGGCAGGGGCGGGATCGTGAGATTTTCCGGAATTTTCAGTGTGCTGGATTTGTGCCAACCCACAGGATTCCTGATGTCAACGCAGTGGGTCTTGGACGCGATTGACAGGCTGATCCTCGCTAGGTGCTTTTGCAGCGCCTCGGCGTTGGTGGGCGGTTTCACCAAGGCCGCAGTGTTGTCGGGGGAAGGTCATGTCGCGCCACAGATGTAAGCATTTTCAGTCGCCTGGCACGGGCGTCTTTCAGGCTCTTCTCACGCAACTGCGGGAAAGCTCTAAATGGATTTAATCGTTTCAGGGCCCTGTTTGGGATGTTAAGGTCGCGTGATAAGGTGCTGTCGGGTGACGTTCGCCGTCGTGTGGGTGACATCTGCCGCCAGGTTTGCGCTGAAAACGGCGTCGATATCATTCGAGGTCTTCCCTCGAGGCGCAGCGCGAGTTTCCACAGTTGAAAAAGCGCTATTGGGGGGAGCACTTTTGGGGCAGGGGGTATTTTTCAACCACCAACGGGGCAATCACCGAAGACATCGTACTTCAGTACTTGGAGGTGCATATCAAAAATCCTACCGATGCCAGTCGGTAGTGGTTTAGTGCGTTATGTGTTTAAGTTGTGCGGAACGATATGTGGGATGGTAGCAGCTATGTATTGCGAAGGTCACTGGCCATAGTCTTATCGATTTGCCTGGGGAGGTTATTCCTCAATCACCTGCAATTGTCCGGTCAGCCAGGGCAACAGCCCAATCGCTGGGACAATGATCTGGCTCTGCACCAGGTGACGCATGGTTTGCGCCACGTCCCGCGGCACCCGGTCGGCCCAATCCGCGGCGGCAAACAGCGAAATGCTGCGCGAGAAGGCGCCAAAAGGCAGCGCAAAGGCATCGATTTGATCGTGGAATCGTACCGCTCGCATATAGCCAAGCGGCGTGGTTACTGCCCACCCAATACGGCGCGCCACCATGGCCATCAGCGCCAGATGTGATCCTATTTCAAAGCGTTCCTCAAACACCAGTTGCTGTCGCGCCAAATGGGCCTCAATCTGTTGCGAAATCAGCTGCTCGCGACCGTAGCGCAGCAATGGCAATTCGGCCAACAATTCACCTTGAGTATTGGGATCATTCAGGAAACCCTTGGGTGCCACCAGAATAAAGGGATCACGTACGAGGGGGTACTCAACAATGTCATCGCGCAATTCACCCGTGCTGGCGGCCACCGCGATATGCAATTCACGCGCTGCCATTGCGCGGTTGATGTCATGGCTCGAGGCGGTGACCATCTTGAACCGGCAATGCGTCAGGCTGTCGGCCAGAATAGTGGCCAGACGTGGGGTCAGGTCATTGTCGAAATCGTCAATCAGCCCAATCGACAGGGTCGACAGATGGGTTAGGTCCATCACCGTCAACTCGCTTTGCGCCAGACGCAGCTCGGACAGCACCGCCTCGGTGCGGCTCAGAAAGCTGCGCCCGGCAGTGGTCACCAACATTGGGCGACGACTGTGATCAACCAGATCGCTGCCCAAAGCCTTTTCCAAATTGCGGAGCTGCTGGCTGACGGCAGGCTGGCTCAGTCCGGTCAACTCGGCGGCCTGGGCCACAGATCCGGTCTTGGCCAGGGCCTCAAAAACCTCCAACCCCCGAAGGGTCACCCCTTTCATCAGCATCTACCACGCTCCTGTTTTGATTTGCCTTTTGTGAAACTCAACAGCCTGAGGGTCAAGAGGGAAAACCGCCCAGAGGCGAGAGGGTGGATTTGGTAGCTGCTTTAAGGTGAACGGTCCGCGGGTATCTTAGTGGGCGCGTAACCTGCTTGCATCAGCCGTGGGTCGCAGGATTTTTGGCCCTGGTGTCGGGTGTGTGTTTGCACAGACCAGCGATAAGGCCTGGGTCAACTACAGGAGCGGGCCGCGCGTTGGCCAAAGGCTTTGTAACGCAGCCACAGCTGTTCATCACCGCGTTGGCTGGATTGACGTACCACCTGAGCCTGATGCGGATCGTCGAACCATCTGGCGACTTTTTTGCGCTCTGACCGGGTTAAGCTGGCATTGGCAACCTGTTGAATGCAGCTGCATTTCGACGGGGTAGCTGCGGTGCGATCAGCCTGACGACAGGCGCGCTCAATCAGGCCTGCCTGAGCAGGCAGAGGGGCCATCACGGTGAAAGTGCCCGCGCAAAGCAGAGCGGTAAAAATGCGCTTCATGGTTTATCCCCCGGTCTGGATCGGCGGATCTGGCGTCCGCGTATCGGCGGCACTATGACGCAAGCTGGGGAGGGGTTCAATCGTGGTAAATGGATGTGTGGATTTGGGCGGGATGTTGCCGCAGTGAGTTTAAGGTAAGGCGAGCGTTTGGCTCCCCGGGGGGAGGGGGACCCATTTGCAAAAGGCCGTGTGAGCGCATTCACTAGGTGTCACATCCCGGCAGGTAGTATGGCTGTTTCTTGAACAGGTCTGGCTTGAACTTGTGCCAGTCTTTCATCGCTTGCAAGGGCGACTTGCTTCC
>NVUP01000034.1 GCA_002401945.1 Paracoccaceae bacterium | reverse complement strand
TTGAGGCCCGTTTGCTCTATGGTCAATCCTCCAACACGGTGTCGCCCTTTGGCACCTACCGGGACGATTTTGACACCACACGCCTGCTGGCGCAGATGAAAGTGGCTGGCAGTTTTGAGCAGGGTCGCACGCGGCTCAGCCCCTATCTGAATGCGGCTTATGCGGCGGATAAACAGGAGACCTACCAGGACAGCCTGGGCAATCTTGTTCCCATGCAAAAGGTTGAGCTGATGCAAATCGCGGTTGGTCTGGATGTGGCCCAGCATGTGCCGTTGAAGACCGGCGATCTGGAGCTGCGCGCCGGGGTCTCTGGCATCTGGTCCAACACCGGTGGCACCGAGGTCGCAGGATCCGTCCTGCCGGGCTACGCCGGTTGGCGGTCCAAGGTGAACCTTGGCCTGAACTATGCGAGCGATAGCTATGGAACCTTTACCGTGTCGACCTTTCTGGATGGTCTGGGGGCAAAGGGCTATGAAAGTTACGGCCTCAACCTGGGCTATAGCCTCGCGTTCTAGACGCAGCAGAGAGCGAAACGGCGGTTAAGAATCCGCGGTCCCACTGAGAACACTGGGGCCGCGTTTGTTGTTCAGACCCCATGCAAGACCGTCGACTAAAACAGCCGCCAACATGATCCAGGAACGTGAATATCGTTTCATCAGCCCGACATTCAAATACGCCTCAGCCACACGCAAGATTATGGCGTTTACCAGCGCGGACCTTGTCCACAACCCCAACAGAACGCCTATATTGAGCGCTATAACCGCACGGTCCGGCACGAATGGTTGGACCAACACATCATCGAAAACATAGAGGAGGCACAGGGCTTACCCCTACACAGGCATCTGCTACCTTAACTCACACTAACTATATGTGAAATACATAGGTTTCGACTGCACTTTAACCTGGCAGATTGGCTGTCGCCTGTTTTTCTCCCCAATCTTCCAGATTGTTGACCAGCAGTAACGCCACTCGGCGGAACACCCGTTGCAAACGCTCGATATGCACCCCGGTCAATTGCAATTCTGCCAGCGCCTGATCCATACATTCGAGCCAATTCTCGGCATCCTGCTGGGTGATGGGCACATGTTCATGCATCACCTTCACATCCATATGACCATGTTTCTCCAGATAATAATTCCGTCCCCCCATGAACCCGGACAGAAAATTGAACTGCTCAGTYCGGGCGTGGCCCATGCCGTGGCCCCGCTTGTGCAGTTTGACGATCTGGGCCCCCGTGTCGGTCTCTTCCACAATATCGTAAAACCGTTCCACGAGCGCCCGCAGAGCAGCCTCACCACCAATCTGATCAATCAGCTTTTCTACCATCTGTCCTCGCTTCGCGCTGAGACGACCTCAGGATCGGGGTCGTGTTTTTTGAGGGTCGTAATGGGCAAAGGGTACTATTTTAGCGGGCAGGCGTTTTTGATGTCCATCAAGTTTGCCAATTTCCACTTCGGTTCCCAGGTCGGCATGCGCCACGTCGACCCGCGCCAAGGCGATATTCTTGCCCAGCAATGGCGAGCGCATGGAGGATGTCACTTCGCCAATTTGCGCCCGGCCAATGTGGATGCAATCCCCATGTGCCACATCCACCGCTGAATCGATGTCGAGCCCCACCAGCTTGCGCGCCGGAGTGGTCTTGCGGCGGATCAACGCCTCGCGACCAATGAAATCATCCTCTTTCGATTTCAGCGGCACGGTAAAGCCAATGCCAGCCTCAAACGGGTCTGTCTGATCGCTGAAATCATATCCGGCAAAGATCAGTCCGGATTCAATCCGCACCATGTCCAGCGCCTCAAGCCCCATCGGGCGGATGCCATGGTCCTGCCCGGCCTGCCAGATCGCATCAAAGACTTCGCTGGCGTGTTTTGGGTGGCAGAACACTTCATACCCCAGCTCGCCGGTGTATCCGGTGCGCGACACCACAACAGGTACCCCCTGCTCGCCGCCGATCCGGGCCGGGGTGAAACGGAACCATCCCAGCTCCCCCAGCGTCGGGTTTTGCGGCATGGTCCAGATAATCTTCTTCATAAGATCACGGCTTTCAGGGCCCTGAACTGCCACATTGTGCTGCATATCGGTCGAGCTGCGCACCAGCACCTTCAAACCAAGTTCATCCGCTTTTTCACGGATCCACTCGCCGCCGTAATCATCGCCGCCGATCCAGCGGAAGTTATCCTTGCSCAGTCGGAACAGGGTGCCGTCGTCAAWCATGCCACCATGCGGGTAACACATGGCAGTATAGACCACCTGCCCCACCGCCAGCTTTTTGATGTTGCGGGTGAAAATATACTGACACAGCGCTTCGCTGTCGGGTCCGGTGATTTCCCATTTGCGCAGAGCAGAAAGATCCAGCACCACACATTTTTCACGACAGGCCCAGTATTCCTCAATCGGGCCAGACTCGGCATAACAATTGGCCAGCCAATAGCCTTTATACTCAACAAAATTGCGGGTGTGCTGGCTCAGTCGATCGTGAAAACCGGTCTCTTTGGTCATCTTTGGCTCCGATTCAGGGGTGGCCCGGATCGCCACCGCACGTTGGAATTTCTCTTCGCCGCTATAGGTGCGGACATGAATGTCGGTGGGGTTCCAGCCATTGGCAGGACAGGTGTCATCGGGACAAGCCGAACTGACACAGACCAGATCAGTCAGCGCGCGCAACAGGACATAATCCCCAGGGCGCGACCACGGTTCATCCGCGAACATCACCCCGTGCTCATCAATGGCGGTGTTGAAGAAAAAATTGATTGCCGCCCAGCCGGCCCGACGGTTGACACCACGGCCAGCAAGCGCACCATTGAAGTTATCCGAGCAATTGGCATGCCCCGGATACCCAATGTCGTCATAATACTTAGCAGTACAGGCTAGGGCAAAAGCATCATGACGCCCACAGGTATCCTGTACCACCTCAACCAGGGGCAACATGTCCTGATCATAGTATTTTCCATGCAGCCCCGGCATCGGATAGRCATGGCCCTGCAATGTCCGGGTGGTGGTCACATCCAATGCATGTACAATCCCCTGATCCAGCTTGCGCGCGCTGAAACATTGGAAATCTGTGCACTGACGGCCATCCACATCCTGGATCTGGATATAGTCGCCCGCCTTGACAAAATAGGCTTCGACGCTGGCGCTTTTGACCCGCAGATCCAACACAGGATCCGCCAGAGGGTCCGGCAGCTCAAACCGCGGCACCTGTTTGATCACCGCACGTTTGATCATCACCGTCAGCGGCGTCGCGGTGTCCTGCAGCTCAAAGTCCATAATGCCGCCCGGAGCCGCAATGATCACCACACCCTCGCGCTGCGCCGTGAACTTCTGCTCGGTCTTGGCCGGAGTAGCCCAGTCAAAAAACCGAAACGCGCCACCCTGCGACAGATCAATGCCGCGGGCCTGCACCCCCATCCGCAATCCGCGCAACGAGCGGTCTGCCCCGCTGAGCAACGCCTTCAGTCCTGCCGCATCACTATTGGCCGCCGCACCGATGATACCGGCATCTATCGCGCCTTTGTTCTCCGCAGCCACAATCTCGCAGACCTGACCGCCTTCTTCATTGCTGACAGTAATCCGGTCCCCCTGCTCCACCGGGATCAAAACAGCACCGCTACCTTCAACCACATAGCGTTCACTACCCTTGGGCAGAGAAAACACCGAAGGCTGATACAGCCCCGAGGGCCGAGGGGGGCCGGTTGGAACGTCAGGAAATCTCATATCACTCATTGCGCGGTCTCCCGGTAGCTTGAATTTCGCATATTGCACCGTCGGAATATTTATTTAGTGATAAGAATAAGTCGAGCTTTCGATCTAAGCAACAAACTTGTTGTATTTCATCCAAAAACTAGCCCATGACGGCAGATGCGGCATTCTCCAAAGATCACATGCCGCAAACGAAGGGACCACACCGATGCAGGCATTAATTTTGGGGCTGGTGGCAGCACTCGCCTGGGGATTTCATGACATTTGTGTTCGGTTTGTTTCACAGCGCACCGGGATTTTGCCTGCCATGCTGATCGTGCTGGTCACCGGATTGGTTCTGGTCGCTGGCGTGGCGTTGATTTGGGGCGATTGGCACGCGGTGACGTTTCGATCTCTCTGGCTCTCTGCCCTGTCCGGCACGTTTTACGCCGGCGGCTCATATGCGCTTTACCGCGCTTTTGCCTTGGGGCCGGTCAAACTGGTGGCGCCGCTCATTGGCGCCTATCCCGTCCTTTCGGTCACCATGGCCAGCTTGCAGGGGCAACCGGTTAGTCCGGGCAATTGGATTGCGGTTTTGGTTGTGGTTGCCGGCATTGCAGCAGTGGCCCTGTTCGCCTCCGGGCAGGACGGCGAGCGCATACAGCCTTCCAGCGTTTTTTGGGGCATAGCGGCAGCGCTCGGCTTTGCCCTCACCTTTGCCGTTGGCCAGTCTGCCACCCGCGCCGGAGCCGAACTGCCAGTGCTGCTGCTGACCCGCACTACCGCTTTTGCAGTCATTGTCGTGGTGGTTATTGCCAGCAAAACCAGCGTCCGCCCGCCCCTGAAGATCCTGCCGCTGCTCTGCGCCATGGGCGCCCTTGATGCGCTGGCCCTGGGGTTGGTTCTGTTTGCCGGCAGCCTGCCCCGGCCTGAATTTGCCGCCGTCGGCTCGTCTCTTTTCGGATTGGTGACGGTGATACTTGCTTGGGCTATCCTGCGCGAAACAATGACCAAAAACCAATGGATCAGCGTCGCGGTGACCTTTGCAGGCATCGCGTTTCTGGGTTTATAATTCATCAGGGGCGCCTCTTGCGAGCCGCCCCTTCTTCATCTTTTCACAAATACTCAAATCCAAAAACCTGCAAAACACTCAGACTTAAGCAGTAATCACTAAAACCCCGCTAGATATCCAAGGTATTGTCTTTTTCCCAGCGCGAGAAATGCGACACGAAGGAATTCCATTCCTGGTGCTTCATCTTCAGGAATGCAGCTGAAAATTCCTCACCCATCATCGCCTTCAGGCCGACATCCTGATCATAGAATCGCAATGCATCCAGCATGTTCAGCGGCAGCTTCGGAGCATCGGTGATTTTATGACCTTCAGCATACATGTCGATATCATGGCGCGGACCGGGATCGGCCTTGGAGCGCACCCCGGACAGGCCTGCTGCGATGATAACCGCTTGCAACAGATAGGGATTCACCGCGCCATCCGGCAGCCGCAGCTCAAAACGGCCCGGACCCGGCACGCGTACCATATGGGTGCGGTTATTGCCGGTCCAGGTCACGGTGTTTGGCGCCCAGGTGGCTCCGGACATGGTGCGCGGCGCATTGATCCGTTTGTACGAGTTCACCGTCGGATTGGTGATCGCTGCCAGAGCCGAGGCGTGTTTCATGATGCCGCCCAGGAAATAGCCGCCCTGTTCAGACAGCCCCAGTTCCGCCAGCTGACCTTCGCCTTTTTCGACCGCGAACACGTTAACGCGTGCATCCTTGCCCGGAGCATCCCAGACCGAGACGTGCGCGTGGCAACCATTGCCGGTCAGACCTTCGATCGGCTTGGGCATAAACGTCGCGCGAAAGCCGTGCTTTTCTGCCACGGTTTTGGTCATGAACTTGAAGAAACTGTGCTTGTCCGCAGTGGCAAGCGCATCATCAAAGTCCCAGTTCATTTCCCACTGGCCATTGGCGTCTTCGTGGTCGTTCTGGTAAGCGCCCCAACCCAAATCCAGCATGTAATCGCTGATCTCACGGATGACATCCAAACGACGCATCATCGCCTGCTGATCGTAGCAAGGCTTTACAGCGTTATCAAACGGGTCCGAGATTTGCTCTCCGTCCGGGGTCAGCAAGAAGAATTCGGCCTCAATACCGGTTTTGACATGCAGGCCTTCGTCGGCAGCCTCCTTGATCAGACGACGCAACACGTTGCGCGGAGCCTGAGCGACATCCTCACCTTCCATCACACAATTGCCAGGCACCCAAGCTATCTCGGGGTTCCAGGGCAATTGAATCACCGCGTCCGGGTCCGGGACTGCCAGCATATCGGGATGCGCCGGGGTCAGGTCAAGCCAGGTGGCAAAACCCGCAAAGCCCGCACCGTTCTTTTGCATACCCGCGATCGCCTGAGTCGGCACCAATTTGGCGCGCTGACCACCGAACAAGTCGGTGAAGGAGATCATGAAGTATTTGACGCCTTTTTCTTTTGCGAAAGCAGCCAGATCGATCATCATAGTTCCACTTCCTTTCCCTGTTAGTGTTTTTATATAAAAATAGGTGCGTCCCTGTGCAGACCGCGCCCTTTATTTGATCTCTCAGAAACCGGCCTTACCCGGGTACCAATCGGTACCTGCCAGCGGCACGCGGGCCATTGCAGCGGCTTCCATGGTCAAGGCGCACAGATCCTCGGGTTCAAGGTTGTGCAGGTGATTGTGGCCACAGGCCCGCGCAATAGTCTGCGCTTCCAGGGTCATCACCTTAAGATAGTTGCGCAGACGGCGACCTGCATCGACCGGATCGACGCGCTTCATCAGTTCTGGATCCTGGGTGGTAATACCAGCTGGATCCATGCCTTCATGCCAGTCATCATAAGCGCCGGTGGTCGAGCCAAGCTTTTGGTATTCGCTTTCCCACTTGGGGTCATTGTCGCCAATCGCAATCATCGCTGCGGTGCCAATGGACACGGCATCCGCCCCCAGCGCCATCGCCTTGGCCACATCGGCGCCGGTGCGAATACCGCCCGAGATCACCAGCTGCACCTTACGGTGCATACCCAGATCCTGCAGCGCCTGCACGGCGGGGCGGATACAGGCCAGTGTTGGTTGGCCGACATGTTCGATGAACACGTCCTGAGTTGCGGCAGTGCCGCCCTGCATACCATCCAAAACCACCACATCCGCACCCGCTTTGATCGCCAGAGTGGTGTCGAAATAGGGCCGTGCGCCGGCAATCTTCACATAGATCGGTATCCGACCGTTGGTGATCTCGCGCAGCTCAAGGATCTTGATCTCCAAATCATCCGGGCCAGTCCAGTCCGGGTGACGACAAGAGGACCGCTGATCAATGCCTTTGGGCAGGGTGCGCATTTCGGCAACCCGGTCCGAGATCTTTTGGCCCAGCAGCATACCGCCGCCGCCGGGCTTAGCACCCTGACCGACCACGATCTCAATTGCATCCGCCTTACGCAGGTCGTTGGGATTCATCCCATAGCGCGATGGCAGGTATTGATAGACCAACTGGGTGGAATGACCACGCTCTTCCTGAGTCATGCCGCCGTCACCGGTGGTGGTTGAGGTGCCCGCCATCGAGGCCCCCCGGCCCAAAGCTTCCTTGGCGGGGCCCGACAGGGCGCCGAAACTCATCCCGGCAATGGTGATCGGGATATCCAGCTTGATCGGATTCTTGGCAAAACGGGTACCCAGCAGCACGCTGGTGTCACATTTTTCGCGGTAGCCTTCCAGCGGGTAGCGTGAAACGGACGCGCCCAGAAACAGCAGATCATCAAAATGTGGCACCTTGCGTTTGGCGCCGCCGCCGCGAATRTCRTAGATGCCKGTGGCSGCMGCACGACGAATTTCGGCGTTGATTTCTTTGGTGAATGTTGCCGATTGGATCGGCACAGTGCGCGGGATGTTGTTATCGCTCATGATGTTATCCTTAGTACGCAGCTGCGTTATCGACGTCGAAGTTGTAAAGTTGACGGGCCGAGCCATAGCGCTTGAAYTCTTCGGGTTTGGCATCTGCACCGGCGCGGTCCAGCAGATCCTTCAGGATCTCTATATGCTCGGGGCGCAGCTCTTTTTCGATACAGTCAGCGCCCAGGCTTTTGACGGATCCACGCACAAAGAGGCGAGCCTCATATATCGAGTCCCCCAGCGCATCCCCTGCGTCTCCGCAGACCACCAGATTTCCCGCCTGCGCCATAAAGGCCGACATATGGCCGATATTGCCGTGTACTACGATATCAATGCCCTTCATTGAAATTCCGCAGCGTGAACTGGCATTGCCCTTGATCACAAGCAGACCACCATGGCCGGTGGCGCCGGCATATTGGCTGGCATCGCCGTCAATGATGACAGTGCCCGACATCATGTTTTCAGCCACACCAGGCCCGGCCGAGCCTTCAACCCTGATAGTCGCCTGCTGGTTCATGCCTGCACAGTAATAGCCGGTTGAGCCCTTAACGGTGACCTCAATCGGTGCGTCCAGACCCACAGCAATTGCGTGGCTGCCTTTTGGGTTCACCACTTCCCACACTGTCTGGGTGGTGGTTTCACTTTGGGCATGCAGCGTTTCATTCAGCCCGCGCAAGCCATTGGCTTCAAGATCATATGTCTGCATTTTAGTGGTTCCAGAAGTAAACTGTTGCGGGCTCGGGCTCCCAGACTTTAGCGTCTTCGATACCCGGCAGGTTGACCAGCGCCCGGTATTCAGAGCCAAAGGCGACATATTGATCGGTTTCCGCCATGACGGCAGGTTTGCAGGCAATTGGATCCCGCACCACGCCAAAGCCATCCTTGGTGCCGACAACAAAGGTAAAGAACCCGTCGAGATCCTCTAGCGAGCTGGTCAGAGCTTCACCCAAAGTTGCGCCGTTTTGCATTTTCCAAGTCAGATAGGCGGCCCCGACTTCTGTGTCGTTCAGGCTTTCGATCTGCACCCCTTCACGGATCAGTTTACGGCGCAAGGAATTGTGATTGCTCAGCGATCCATTGTGCACCAAACATTGATCCGGACCGGTGGAAAACGGATGCGCTCCCTCGGTGGTGACTGCTGATTCGGTGGCCATCCGGGTATGACCAATGCCATGAGATCCGCTCATTTTGGCAATTTCGAAGCGATCTGCCACATTTTTAGGCAGACCCACTTCTTTGAAAATCTCAATGGATTCGCCTGCGCTCATCACCCGTAGACCCGGGCGCAAAGTGGTCAAAATACTGCGCGCCTGCGCGGTCTTATCATTGGCTGTTTCCACCACTGCATGGGTGTCAATAACCCGGATTGAGACCTTGGCATTCAAGACCTCGGACAGTTGTGAATCCAACCCAGAAAAGTCGCTTTCAGGGTCGTCTGACTGGATCGTCAATTTCCCCGTACCCTCTGAAAAGTCAGAGTAAATCGCGATTCCAGCACTGTCGGGACCCCGGTCCGTCATGGTGATCAACATGTCGGTCAAAAGCGCACCCAACTGGGGTTCAAGCGCCTTGTCCTTCAAAAACAACCCTACAATCCCACACATTAGTGAAACATCTCCTCATGGTTTGCCATCACGGCAATTGCCAGAACGCTAGCAGCAAACATCTCACCGCTCAACCATCAAGAAACTTTTTTTCTTCTTAGGCAAAAATTTCTAGCCATACAGGTTTACTCGTGCTTCATTTGCGATGCTCACAGAAGCGAACAAAAAAAGAAGACTAAACCAACTTGGAGGGAAACGTGGAAGAACAACTCGCAGAACTGGCGGCACAGGTCGCTGCGCTGAAAGGGGCCAGCGCGGTGACAAACTCAATGTTTGCCGAAACCTTTTACTATTTGACCATCCCATTGATGGTCCTCATCCACGCGGGGTTCCTTGCCTATGAAATGGGTTCGTCCCGCCTCAAGAACGTGTTGTCGTCGGGTGTAAAAAACATCCTCGCCTTCGCGTTCATGATCCCGGCGTTCTACTTTGTCGGCTGGTGGGTCTATTGGGCCTTCCCCACTGGGCTTACTCTCTCGGCTGGTCCGGCCGGCATCTCGGGTGCCGCTTATGCCAGCTCGATTGCACTGGGCTGGGGTGACGCTGCCCAATACATGGGGCCAAACATTGCCGACCAAGCGTCTGGCGTGTTCTTTGGCGCCTTTGCTTTGTTTGCCGCCACAACGGCCTCAATCATGTCAGGCGCGGTTATCGAACGCATCCAGACCGTTGGCTTTGTGATCTTGGCCATCGTACTGGGTACGTTTGCCTGGGTGATCGCAGCAGCCTGGGGCTGGCATGCAGATGGCTGGCTGGTTACCAAGTTCGGGGTACATGACTTCGGCGCTGCCGGTCTGGTACATGCGGTTGCCGGTTTCTTTGGCCTCGGCGTGCTGATCAACCTTGGCCCGCGCATTGGCAAATTCAACGCCGACGGTTCGGCCAACAATATCGCTGGCCACAACATGCCACTGACCTTGGTGGGACTGATGATGATCATCGTTGGTTTCTTTGGCTTCCTGATGGCCTGTGTCATCGTGCCGGGTGAATCCTGGTCCTGGTTTGCCGACAAGCCTGCCACCATCTATGGCACCCCAATCACCCTGAGCGCGCTATCGTTTAACATTCTGATGGGCGTTGCCGGCGGGATCATCGGCACCTGGATCTTCACCAAGGATCCATTCTGGATGATGTCCGGGGCCCTGGCTGGGATCATTTCGACCGCATCTGGTCTGGATATCTACTTCCCAGGCATGACCTTCATCATTGCCTTTGGCGCCGGTGCTATCTTGGCTCCCTGCGCCAACTGGTTGCAGAACCGCGGCATCGATGATGCGGTGGGTGCAGTCACGGTGCACGGCACGATCGGCCTTTACGGTGTGATCATGCTGGGTGTCTTTGCCTCTGGCTGGCCAGCTCTGCAAGGAGCGGCAGGCGAAGTTCCGACCATCAGTCTTTGGGGTCAGATCGTTGGCGCCGTGGTGTTTGCCCTGCTTGGCTTTGTACCGGGTTATGTTTGCTCGTGGATCCTCAAGAAGGTAAATATGCTGCGCATCCCAGAAGCCGCGGAACTGGCAGGTATGGACACCGTGAAAGTGCCTATCCAGGGGTATCCCGAGGGCATTCCGGCCTCGGCCACACCCGCCGAATAATCACAACAGGAAAAGGAGAAGACAATGGGTTTTCCATATAGTGAAGTAAGCTGGTCTGTTGTGGACGGCGCCATGTTCATCGGTTGGGGCAGTTCCCTGCCCGCCATCACAACTGCGATTTCAGCGGTGATCTGCTTCTGGGTGCTGGTCGAGGGCAACCGCTCGGAACACAAGCGGTTCGCCAAATTCGAAAGCAAATAGCGAATCGAAGAATGACTGAAAGGGGCCGCATTACTTGCGGCCCCTTTTGTATGTGGTGGGATGCTCTGGATACGGCACATAGGGTCGCATATTGCCTCTTAGGAAAGATTTTTTAACGTCATTCTTGCTTTTTGCCTGCGCCTCGGGCTCAATACCCGGCAACTAAAGACGAAACAGGAGAGAAAAATGACTGCATCCTGGAGATTTTCCACGCTTGCCGACCGTCACCGCGCCATGGGCTCTGATCTGGAAGACTGGAGCGGTATGGGCACCGCTTGGTCGTATGACAAAGACCAGACCGAAGAATACATGGCGATCCGCACCAAGGCCGGATTTATGGACGTGTCGGGCCTGAAGAAAGTCCATATTGTTGGGCCTCACGCCAGCCACGTCATTGATCGCGCCACCACCCGTCGGGCCGAAAAGATCAAACCGGGCCGCTCTTCTTATGCCTGTATGCTGAACGATGACGGGAAATTCATCGACGACTGTGTGATTTACCGTATGGGGCCAAACTCTTGGATGGTCGTGCATGGCTCGGGCCAGGGCCACGAGCAACTGACCATGGCAGCAACCGGGCGCGACGTTGACATCCGTTTCGATGACAATCTGCACGATATCTCGCTGCAGGGTCCGATGGCTGTGGACTTCCTTGAAGAACAAGGCGTACCGGGCATCCGCGATGTCATCTATTTCAGCCACATCCACACCACGTTGTTCGACAAGCCGGTCACCATTTCCCGCACCGGATACACCGGTGAACGCGGCTATGAAATCTTCTGTCGTGGTCAGGATGCGCCTCATATCTGGGACAAACTGGTGGAGCTCGGCGCGCCGATGGGGATCATCCCCACCCGCTTTACCACGTTGGATATGTTGCGCGCCGAAAGCTATCTGCTGTTTTTCCCCTATGACAACTCAAACATGTACCCGTTCGAGAACGAAAAACATGGCGATACCCTATGGGAGCTTGGCCTCGACTTCACCGTTTCCCCTGGCAAACAAGGTTTCCTTGGCGCCGAAGAGCATTATCGCCTGAAGGGCAAAGAGCGCTTCAAGATATACGGCGTGAAACTGGAGGGCACCGAACCGGCAGATGAAGGCGCGCCATTGCTACGTGATGGCAACCAGGTCGGCATTGTGACTGTCGGCATGTACTCTCCGTTGAACAAGCACAACGTGGGGATCGCCCGTATGCCGGTGRACTRYGCMWRNCCSGGAAWSYNNCTCMCNGTRMWGNAWTGCNNTTCNNTSGCAWYMWWGSSTGWRTNCGMWKMCRYSATSYMKTYWSMMGAWCCCGAAAAGAAGCGCCGCACCGCAAAAGGCTGACCTTCTTTCCTGGCGCTCCCAGTCCCCTGGGGGCGCCCGCTTTCGATAATCAGACTGCAGGATCTTAACCCCACATGTCGAAAACCGAATTTCCTCTTTCGATCAATAGCCGCCCGGTTTATGGCGTGTTTGAGATGCGCGCAGGCAAGCGCCAYTTGATGATCGCAGACGCCGAAGGCGCTGAGGCCCTATTGGATCTCGCAACCACCGCATCTGCTGATCTCTGGGCCAAGACCCATATCATTTACATCCCCAAGACCACCGGCACCCGATATGTTGCCAAGCTACAGGCGCTGTCCCCCGGGCAATTCTATACGGGCCCCTCATACGAGGCGGCAAAGCAGCGCATTGCCGACACGTTCTCCAAGGCCCATATGGGGTTGCAGGTCTATTTGGCCGGCACCGAGRGCCTGATGGGGCAGGCAATGTACGCCGCAACCTCAGCCGGAATTCCGCATACAGCCATCCAGACCGAGCATCGCGGCTCGACCGCGCGGCGGATGCAATGCGTTCATTGTAAAGGCATCACCGAGGACGTAACCCACGATCCATTTATCTGCTCGCATTGTGGCCTGAACCTGTTTGTGCGCGATCACTACTCGCGCCGAATGGCTGCTTTTCAGGGCGTCTGCATCGACGCGGAAGACCCCGGCAACCTGCCCGAAAGTGTGGAGCTGTTCAAATGAGYGCYGGAACCGCRAAACTGAATGTYACYGTKRCCGAGGTCAAWGYKATCAATGATCTGGTGACCCGTTTCAAATTTATCCGCACGGATGGTGGCGAACTGCCAACCTTCTCGGGCGGGGCCCATACCGTGGTTGAAATGCTGGATGACGGCCTCACGCGTCTTAATCCTTACTCGCTGATGTCCGATCCAGCTGATCGCGACGCTTATATGATCTCGGTACGTCGTGATGACCAAGGCCGTGGTGGCTCCAAATTCATGCACTCGAAGGTGACTGAGGGTCTGGAGATGGTGATCTCCAACCCGGTCAATCTTTTCTCGTTGGACCTGCGCGCAAAGAAACACCTGATGATTGCTGGCGGCATCGGTATCACGCCGTTTATGGCGCAGATGCAGCAATTGGCGACCACCAATGGCCATTTCGAATTACACTACTCGGTGCGTTCTGCCTCGCTTGGTTCCTATGCCGAGCAGTTGACTGAGCGGTTCCCCAACAAGGTCAATATTTATCACGACGATCTGGGCCAGGCCATCGATTTGGAAAACCTGCTCATAGGTCAGCCACTGGGGACTCACATCTATATTTGTGGTCCCAAGGGCATGATTGATTGGGTGCGCGGCAAGGCTGCGATCTTGGGCTGGCCACGTGAAGCTATCCACTACGAAGAATTCCTAGCCCCGGCYTCTGGGAAACCCTTCGAAGTCAGGCTGGCGATCAGCAACAAAACCATTCAGGTCGGCGAGAACCAATCTCTGCTGGAGGCCCTGGAGGCCAACAATGTCGATGCCCCCTATCTCTGCCGCGGCGGGGCCTGCGGACAATGTGAGACCACAGTTGTCGAATGCGACGGCGAACTGATCCACCGTGACCACTGGCTAAGTGATGAACAACACCGCGCAGGCAAACTGATCATGCCCTGCGTGTCGCGCTTTGATGGCAAAACACTCGTGCTGGACCGGTAAGGGAAGAAAAGACAATGACCATTCAATTCAACGACGAAACCTTCCGCGACGACTTCTCCTTCAAGAATTCGCCAGCAGCAATCAAGCGCTTCCCGTTCCCGTTTCACGAGGACAGTTATATGTATTCGGTGAATCTGGAGCCACATACCAAAACCCGTCCCGGCTCTCCTTTTGAATTCGCCTTTGACGTGGACGAACACTATGTCTCCGAGATGAAGGACCGGGCGGTAACTTTGGCAGACGACCCGCTGCGGTGCCAATCCCTGCCACATATGACGCTGGCAGGCTGGGACTTGCYGGAATACATCATGGACGCCAAGGCACGGGATTACCCCGACTTGTTTAGCCTGACCAAGGATGGCAACAATTGGCACTGGGTGAACAAGCCGCTGGAGATTGACCAGACGTTCATCTTCATGGACGAAAGCACTCTGCCCTATGGCCCGATGGAGTATATAACCCGTCAGACCCAAGGCGATTTTGCCCTGCTGGATCAACGCGACGACAATCTTTGGCTGGACGCCGGCATGATCACCTCACAGGCCGATTGGTCTTTGGATTTCAACGTCGGCATGAACTTCTTCGAATGGCACGCTCCAGTTCCCAAAGCGAATGAAATGGGCATCTTTGTGCGGGCACTGAAATTCCTTCTTAACCTGCAGCAAGGCGCACCGGCGCGCCGTTTGAATTGGACCATGACGGTGAACCCGTTGCTGGATACCAGTCCGGAAAACTATCACAAATGGGGCCCGATGAAGACCGGGCTGACCAGCGAGAACATCGGCAGCAAGCAGTATCTGCGAGTCGAATTGCAAACTCTGTTCCGCCTGCCCCGCTCAAACGCCATCGCCTTTCCGATACGCGCCTATCTATGCAGTTTTGAAGATTTGATGACCGTGCCCAAATGGGGCCGTCGCCTGCACCGCGTCCTCCGCGACATTCCCGATGAGCTGGCCACCTACAAAGGCTTCATCGACAACAAACCCCTGATGCTGGAGTATCTGTCACGGTTTGATGATGGCGCCCCCACGTCAGACGGCATCTGGCCAGACGAGGCCTAGTTTCGGCCCCTTGGCGGTAGCCTGTTTCTGTGCAGGCCTACCGCCAAGGGGAAGATATTGCAGCCGCTCAAAACAGATAAATGACTGCCAGCCGACTTAGTTTGATTGAGGGTAAGAGATGATCGACAGATAGCGAGCGGGCAGCTTCACCAGGCCTTCTGGACCATGTGGTGCATCCGCGTCAAAAAACAACGTATCGCCCGGCTTCAGCGGAAACACCTTGTCGCCATGCCGATAATCCACCTCGCCTTCCAGCATGTATAGCAACTCGATCCCGTCGTGCTGAAAGGTGGGAAAGACATCCGATGTTTCGTTGAGTGTGATCATATAGGGCTCAACCAACACCCCCGAGGCATTGGCTCCAATATGTGCCAGTAGCTTGTACTGATGGCCCGCGCGGGTCCCTGCCCGCTCGGTCTCGACGCCTTCGCCCGCCTTGGTGTGCACAGCCTCTCGGGCCTCTTCAAAACCGCGAAAAAATGACGTGATCGGAACACTCAGTGCATTGGCGAGCAATTGCAGAGTGGTCAACGATGGCGACGTATTTCCATTTTCGATCTTGGACAGCATACCAATCGACAGACCGGTCAAAATGGCCAAGTCTGCCACCGTCATACTCTGTTGGCGCCGAAAGGCCCGAACTTCGCGGCCGATTGCCACTTCCAGGACCTTTTCAGTCCCATCCCGTACCCGATGCGGATCCTGCGAAAGATTGCTTGCGGTCATATCCGTATCGACTTTTGATTTAGCCACGTCCAATGTTTTAGCCACGTCCAAATTTCCTTACTTCTGGCCCCAAACAAGCGCGCTTCGGCGCGTAAGCCAGATTTCCGTCAAGCGCAACAAGCTGCAGAAAAAATGCCTCGGGAAAATAAATTCACTGTCAGTATCAGAGTCAAAGGAACGCCTGTAAATAGCAAGGATTATCTCTCTGGGGATTACCGCAGGATGCTTTATGCGACGCCAAACAGCGATCCAGGGCACCCAAAAAGGAACCAATTTCAGGACCAATTATTCGGGAAGATCTTGAACCAAAAACGCTCACCGGATATGGTAGAAATTGGTGACGGTGCCACGTTTCTCTGATGCCTGACCTGCCATTCTTTCCAGGATGCCCTCTGGTCCATCCTTCAGATCCGAGATGTACTCAGTGGACAACACCACAACCCAGATCCTGGCTACACATTCGGTCGGTGCGACCGTCCAAGTGGTCATCGACACGCTCTTTGCCCGGATCAAGGCAGGCAACTACCCTGTCGATACCCGGCTGCCTTCTGAACGCACCCTTGCCTCCGAGTTGGGCGTTTCCCGCAATACCGTGCGCGAGGCGCTAGACGTGCTTGAGGCGCAGAACGTCATCCAGCGCCGTCCCGGCTCAGGCAGTTTTGTCAAATTTCGTTCCGGCCCCAAGCCCAAATCTGCCTATAGCTCTCTTGCACAAGAGACTTCACCTCTGGATCACCTTGTGGTCCGGGGCATTCTGGAACCTGAAATGGTGCGACTGGCGGTCATCAATATGAATCCACGCCAAATTGAGGAACTGGATCAACTGCTGGCGCAAGTCGAAATGGTGCGCACCGATGTAGCGGATTTCATTGAAGCCGAGGAAAACCTCTACCGCAAAATTGCTGAGGGTACCGGCAACCCGCTGCTATTTTCGTGCTATGAGTTAACCATCGAAGCCTGCCGTCAAACCTATCGCACAGCGCTTCGCCGCCGCCACCTGACTCCGCAGCGCATTCAGGATTACCAAAAGGGCTACAACACCCTGTTCAATGCAATTGCGTCGCGGGACGTGGAATCCGCCGTTGAATTCATCAAGCTGCACCTGGTTGAAGAGCAAAAACTGTTACTGCAGGACGTCTAATTCCTCCCGCCATCTCCTGTAGGTAAACTCATCGGTTCGGCCCGGCTCTGGGCTTCAGCCGCTGCTGCCACAACTGACCTAAATTCGACATCTCCTGTTTCAACAGCTCCGAATGGCGCTCTAGCCAGGCAGGGATCGAGCCAAACTCGACAATCCGCGCCTTTCCGTCCTGCATTGTCACAACTGGCCAATCGCCGATCAAGGCGTTGGAAATACCAAACATATCCTCGCCCCACCACTCTGCCGACCCAAAGGCATGGGTGACATGCCCCAGCTGCTTCATCGCCGCCAGAACAGACAGCGGCTGCACCGATCCGGCCTTCTCCACAGCCGCATGCCAAATATCAAGGATAGCGGCATATTCCCAGCTTACGGCGGACCAGGTGCCGGGAAAGCGGCGATTGTATTCTTCAAAAAATACATGCGGTTGGTTGAAGAAAAAAGCTTTCTCGCGCAGCTTTGGGTCGTCAAAATCCGGGAATTGGAACAATGCACCTTCCATGAATTCAGGCGAGGTACGGGCGACCAGTTGGTCGTATTTGTCAAAGGTACAAGACAGCAATTGCCCCTGAAACCCCTGTTCATAGGCATATTCCGTCATGGCATGCACCATCGGCGCATAAGATGTACCCCAACACAGAACATCGGCGCCGGATCCCAACATTGGCCCCACAATTGGGATTGGATCGGTGGCGTCAGGCGCGTATTGAACCTCCTCAACAATCTCAATTCCAGCAGCCTTAAACGCGGCGCGGTAGGTCGCCAGCGAAGGCAGTCCAATTTCATCGGTCTGCGAACATATCGCCACGGTTTTGAGATCAGGTTTTGCGCGCGCCAGCCAATCAACGGCCGTAACATTGAAAATTGGGTGCAGTTCCGAGGGCGCAATCAGATAGGGTGTGTCAGGTGACAGATCAGAAGGCAGCAAAGTTGTGGTCAGAACTTTGTTGCGGTTCACATAGTCGCGGATCGGCGTGAATGTATCCCCTCCCAGCATCATCAACAGCTTGACCTTGTGCTGCTGGACCAATTCCACCGCCCCTTTCAGGGCCCGGTCGGGATCATAGCCACAGTCATAGGTATGGATTTTGATCGGATATCGACGGCCACCGATCAACAATCCACCTGCCTTATTCAGCCAGTCCTGCCAGATCCGACACCCGTTCAATCCCGGCTGCCCCCAACTTTCCACCGCCCCAGAAAGAGGCCCAAGGAACCCAATATTGATGCTTTCCGTCATTCCTACCGAAAATCTTGGCAGGGCTGCCCGACCCGCTAGCTGATGTGCAAAACTTGATGAGTTCATGACTGGAACTTACCAGCAATAATCCGCCYCGTCAGTCTGTTTTGCAATTTTTCATTCCTGCGGTGAAAAACAGTTGACTGCAGGGGTGTTTCTTGACCTATTTGGTTCAAACCAAAAGTACCAAAAAAATTAATTGGTCCGTACCAATAGGGAGATAAATATGTCCACCAAACGTGTTGCCATCATCGGGGCCGGACCGTCAGGCTTGGCTCAACTGCGCGCTTTCCAGTCCGCGGCGCAAARAKGKSMGNGNWCAWCSYSSMSMTCRTNTKCTKTSMNNAGCAWSAMWATWKGRKCGGGTTGTGGAATTATACTTGGCGTACTGGATTGGATGAAAACGGCGAACCTGTGCATTGCTCAATGTATCGCTATCTGTGGTCGAACGGCCCCAAGGAGGGCCTGGAGTTTGCCGACTATTCCTTTGAGGAACATTTTGGCAAGCAGATCGCCTCATACCCACCGCGGGCCGTGTTGTTCGACTACATTCAGGGCCGGGTAGAAAAAGCGGATGTGCGCAAGTGGATCCGTTTCAGCTCGGCRATCCGCTGGGTTGAATACAACGAAGACAAGGGCAACTTCACCATCACGGTCCACGACCACACCAAAGACAGCACCTACAAGGAAGATTTCGACCACGTAATTTGTGCCTCGGGCCACTTCTCGACACCAAACGTGCCGTATTATCCTGGCTTTGACACCTTCAACGGCCGCGTGTTGCATGCCCATGATTTCCGCGATGCSCGCGAGTTTTCAGGCAAGGACATTCTGATCCTTGGCGCCTCTTACTCGGCCGAAGACATCGGATCGCAGTGCTGGAAATACGGCGCCAAATCGATCACCACGTCGTATCGCTCGGCGCCGATGGGCTACGATTGGCCTGACAACTGGGATGAAATTCCGGCCCTGGAGACGGTCGACGGTAACACAGCGACATTTGTCGATGGCACCACCAAACAGGTCGACGCGATCATCCTGTGCACCGGCTACAAACATTACTTCAACTACTTGCCGGACGATCTGCGCCTAAAGACGGCAAACCGCTTGGCCGCTGCCGACCTCTACAAAGGTGTGGTTTTTGCTCATAACCCCAAGATGTTCTACCTCGGCATGCAGGACCAGTGGTTCACCTTCAATATGTTCGACGCCCAGGCCTGGTGGGTTCGCGATGCCATTATGGGTAAAATCGAAGTCCCAACCGACAAAGCCAGCCTTTTGGCCGATGTGGACGAGCGGGTCGCGCGTGAAGAGGCCTCGGATGACATCAAATATGCCATCAAATATCAGGGCGATTATGTGCTCGAATTGATCCAAGAGACCGATTATCCAACCTTCGACGTCGCCGGGGCCTGTCAGGCCTTTTATGAATGGAAAGGCCATAAGGCCAAAGACATCATGGCCTTCCGCAACAACAGCTACAAATCGGTCATCACTGGCACCATGGCTCCGGTCCACCACACCCCGTGGAAAGATGCGCTGGATGACTCGCTGGAAGCCTACCTCCAGAATTGAGCCCAGACCATGCGCCGCCTGACCGCAGCGCATGGTCCCCTTGTCTGCCGCTGTGCAGCCGCCCCTTTGCACGCTAGTATTTCTCTTATGCAACGCACCAACGACATGACCCTCGGCTTTCTCATTTTCCCCGGTTTCCCAATGGCCTGTCTGACTTCGGCCATAGAACCCCTACGCGCGGCAAATGAAATCGCTGGCACCGAAACATTCCGCTGGAAACTGATCTCAGAGGATGGCGCCACCGTGAATGCCTCGGCCAACGTCGCCTTTCAGCCTGATTGTGCGCTGGATAAGGCTGACGATATAGACATCTTGTTTCTTTTGTCCGGCCCAYAAGGGGTATTTTCCGAGCCCAGAGCCACCTATGGTAAGCTGCGCCATCTGGCCCGGCATGGGGTCACCCTGGGGGCCGTTTCCGGCGGCATTTTCCCGTTGGCACGATCCGGGCTCCTTGATGGGCATACCTGTTCAATCCACTGGTGCTACAAGGCGGCCTTTGCCGCTGAGTTTCCGGATCTGGACACGGTGGATGATGTGATGGTGCTGGACCGCCGACGCTATACCGCCAGTGGTGCCGCAGCCATGTTCGACCTATCGCTCACTCTGATCGAACAGGCTCTTGGCGAGGCCGTAGTGACCGAAGTTGCCTGCTGGTTCCAACATCCAATGGTGCGGACCGAAGGGGTGCAACAGAAAATTCCCGCGTTCAAGACCGACAGCACCACTGATGCCTTGCCCTCTTTTGTGGGACGGGCAGTGGAAATGTTTGCCAACAACCTGGAACACCCGGTTTCAATACGCGATGTTGCTAGCAATGTTGGCATCTCGCCGCGACAGTTGGAGCGCAGTTTCAAGGCTGCAACCGGGCAAAGTCCCGCGCTGTATTACCGAACGCTCAGGATGAACGCCGCACGGCAGTTGGTGATGTACTCACATGATTCAATCACCTCTATTGCCAACGCGGTGGGCTATGTATCACCTTCAACCCTGTCGCTGCACTATCGTGAGAGTTTTGGCATGTCGCCAAGGGAAGAACGCAACAAGATCAACCTGTTCCGGGTACAAGACAACCGCCCGATCCCATCGATCTGATCCGATCTCTGCTGAATCCGGTAGGGATGTAAAACGCCCGACAATCAGCCAGGCGTTTTTGAGTCAGACGTTATCCGTTCAGATCACCGATTGTGCTGTCGTGAGCAACGCATGATGCAATGATCCAGCCGAAGACCGTGGACCGATCACAGCATATTTTCTACCTGTCTCCAGACACAGCACGAAACAGCCCAAATGTTCGATCACGGCACGATGGGCGTCGCCAGCCTCTCCGGCACGCAGGTTGAGATTGCACAGTCGCTCGAGCACATCCAAAACCCGCACCCCGGACACATCGAAGCGACACCAACCATCGGTCTGCTCGGCCACCGAGCCGGTACCGCCAACAGCCCGTTTCACATTAACTGCCAGCAGTTCGTGATCGGTGTGATCGGCATCGACCATCCACAGATCCGGCCCCATCCACCAAGCCATATAGGCCGCTTCGACAGACCATTTCCCTGGCTTCGGCAGCGGTAGCCTCAATTGGTCCAGAACAGCGGCAGAACACGCCACGTCCTGCCCCTGGCGCGCCGCCACCGAGGCCAGAGCACGGTCTACGTTTTCACTGATCACCAGCCCGTCAAAGCGGTCAATCTGCGGGCTAGTGCCCCCCAAAGGGGTGATGGCTTTCAATCTATGCACGGAGACGCTCCCCTTCAGGATCTACAAAATGCGGGCTGACAACCTCGACCTGAACCTCGGTGCCTTCCAGCGGGTTCACCGCCCGGATGATCTCGCCCTTGCGGGCGCTGCCATGTTTCAGAAATCCAAGACCAATCGAACAGCCCAGGATGGGCGAATAGGCGGCAGAGGTGATATAACCCTGATCTGCCTCAGCACTTACAGCACCCGTGGCATTCATCAGATGCGATCCAGCGGCCACCGGATCAGTCCTCTGTACTGGTTTGAAACCGACCAACATCAGAGCATCGTCCTGTTTCATGCCGTCGCGCTCGCTGCTGGTATTGCCAATGCAATCTTTCTTCTTGCTGACCATCCGGCCCATCCCAAGGTTCAACGCCGAGGCCGTGCCATTCAGCTCGTTGCCAGCTGCGTGACCCTTTTCGATCCGCATAACGCCGAGCGCCTCGGTGCCGTAAGGCACGACATCGAATTCCTCGCCAGCCTGCATCAGCGCCCGGATCAAGCCGTCGCCATAGCGGGTCGGCACTGCGATCTCAAACGCCAACTCACCGCTGAACGAGATCCGGAACAACCGCGCTCGCAACCCGCCACAGACGGTAACATCGCCACAGCCCATAAACGGGAAGGCCTCGTTGCTCAGGTCGAACTCGGGGTCCACGATCTTTTGCAGCAATTTACGTGAGTTGGGACCGGCAACAGCAAACTGCGCCCAGGCCTCGGTGGTTGAAATCAGCTGCACATCCAGATCCGGCCACAGGCATTGGCGGGCAAATTCCATATTGCGATAGACCAGAACCGCGTTGGCGGTGGTAGTGGTCACCACAAAATGATCTTCGGCCAGACGGGCTGCTGTGCCGTCGTCATAGGCAATCCCATCCTCGCGCAGCATCAACCCATAACGCACTTTGCCCACCGCCAGTTTGCCAAAGGCATTGGCATAGATGTGGTTCAGGAATTCAGCCGCATCCGCGCCCTGCACGTCGATTTTTCCCAGCGTGGTCACATCGCAGATACCAACAGACTTGCGGGTTTGCAGCACTTCGCGATCCACCGATTGCCGCCAATGGCTCTCGCCCTTTCGTGGAAACCATTGCGCCCTAAGCCACATTCCAACTTCGACAAAGGTTGCCCCCTGCTCTTCAGCCCATTTGTGGCTGGGCGTTTTCCGGGTGGGTCGGAAATCCTCACCGATAGAACGCCCCGCCAATGTTCCCATCGCCACCGGCGTATAAGGCGGGCGGAACRTGGTGGTGCCGACCTCGGGGATCTGCTTCCCCACCAGTTCGGCCATCACTGCCAGCCCGCCCATATTCGAGGTCTTGCCCTGATCAGTTGCCATCCCCAGCGTCGTATAGCGCTTCAGGTGCTCAACTGAGCGGAAATTCTCCTGATGTGCCAGTTTGACGTCTTTGACAGTCACGTCGTTCTGCAAGTCCAGCCAAGCCCGGCCCTTCCCTTCCTTGACGTACCAGAAAGCCTGCAGGTTGACCGGTGCATCTTCGGCCTGCGGCAGCTCTGCCACCGTCGCCTCAATACCCAGATCACTCAGCGCCGCCACAGCCCCTTCGGCCCCGGTGCGCAGTGCCGCCGCAGTAGAAAAATCACCGTTGGCAGCGCCAATCACGCCCATGCCAATGGGCAGGTCACCTGCGGGCACAAAGGCGGCAATGTCTTCGCGCCAGCCTGGTCGGCCGCGCTGATGGCAGGTCAGATGCACATTGGGGTTCCAGCCGCCCGAGACCGCCAGTGCCCCGCAGGGAATATCGCGGGTGATGCCGCTGGCCAGACGTAGCCGCACAGATGTCAGTCCCAGCCTGCCCTTGGTGTCGATCACCTGCGCCCCGGCAAACAATTCGGCGCCCGCGGCCTTGGGCGCATCAGCACGTGTATCGATCACAGCAGTGACCTTGACTCCCTTGGCGATCAAATCAGCCACCGTGCGATGACCATCGTCATTGTTGGTGAACACTGCAACCGTCTGTGCCGGTGTCACCGCCCAACGGTTGACATAAGCACGCACCGCTCCGGCCAGCATGATGCCGGGACGGTCGTTGTTTTCAAAGGCAATTGGCCGTTCCGTGGCGCCCGCGCTTAGCAGCGCGCGTTTTGAGTAGATCCGCCACAAGATCTGTCGTGGCTTGCCCACCTCAGGGGCCAAAACATGGTCCGCCACCCGCTCCACCGCGCTGTAGACACCGTGATCATAGGCGCCAACCACTGTGGTGCGCGGCATCACCCGCACGTTTGGCAAAGCTGCAAGCTCATCCCGCACCTGGGCAATCCAGGCAGCACCGGACATATCACCCAGCCCAAAGCTNTCGGCGTTCAAACGGCCACCCAACAGGAAATCTTCCTCGGCCAGGATCACCTGTGCGCCCGAACGCCCAGCGGTCAGGGCCGCCGCCAGACCAGCAGGGCCTGCACCAATGATCAGCAGGTCGCAATGCAGGAAACCTTTGTCATAGACGTCCGGGTCATCTTCTAAACTGATGCGACCCAGCCCAGCGGCCTTGCGGATGATCGGTTCATAGACCTTTTCCCAAAAGGCAGCAGGCCACATGAACGTCTTGTAATAAAACCCAGCGGTTAGGAAGTTGGAGAACCTGTCGTTGATCGACATGAAATCACGTTCCAGCGACGGCCAGCGGTTCTGCGAATTGGCCTCCATACCATCATAAAGTTCTGCCACCGTGGCACGGGTATTGGGCTCTTGTCGCCCCCCCGAACGCAATTCGACCAGAGCGTTTGGTTCCTCGGATCCCGCTGTCAGCGGCCCGCGTGGCCGGTGGTATTTGAACGACCGGCCCATCARCCGCACACCATNTGGCCRRCNWSSMMGWRGCSWRTGTATCGCCCTCATATCCCCGGAATGTTTTACCGTCGAAAGTGAAATTCATCACCTTGGCGCTGTTCACCAGCCCGCCAGACAGGCGGTTCATCTGAGCCCCGCGCTTGGCCCCAGAATGGGCTGTGCTGCCATCCGCCCGAAAACCCGCGTGACTAGCATTCATCGTGGTATCACTCATTTGCTGCGCCCCCGTGCGCGGGCCACATCGCGGGCCAGTTCCACGTTCAGGATGTCATGGGTGACGGTATTGCGCGTCACCACCAACCACGAGCGGTCGCCCTGCTCGTGAAACCACAACTCACGGTGTTGTCCCGCCGGATTGTCGCGCAGATAAAGATAGTCGTGAAAGGCCTCGGCCGCATTGTCTGCCTGCCAGTCAGGCCGGTCGATCAGCGCAGCGTCGCCAAGGTAGATGAATTCCTGCGCGTCTCGCGGGCCCAGGATTGGATGGTTGATTATCATCGTGGAACCTCTCTTAGTGCAGGTTGGGCTGTGCGCCCTGGCCTTTTTCGTCAATCATGCCGCCGTGGCGAAACCGATCCAGCCGAAAGTCCGTGGCGACGTCGTGCGGTTGCCCGGTGGCCAGCAGATGCGCATAACACCAACCCGAGGCCGGGGTGGCCTTGAACCCGCCGTAGCACCAGCCGCCGTTGAAATAGAGCCCATCAATGTGGGTCTTATCTATAAAGGGTGAGCCATCCATCGACATATCCACGATGCCCCCCCAACTGCGCAAAACACGCACCCGACCCAGCGCCGGGATCAAGGCCATACCGCCCTCGACCACATCCTCGAACACCGGTAGATTGCCGCGTTGGGCATATGAGTTGTAGCCGTCGAGATCGCCGCCAAAAACCAGCCCGCCCTTGTCCGACTGGCTGCAATAAAAATGCCCCGCCCCAAAGGTGATCACACCGTCCAGCACCGGCTTTAGCCCCTCGGTGACAAAGGCCTGCAGCACATGACTCTCGATCGGTAGCCGCATTCCGGCCTTCTCCATCACCCGCGAGGAGGATCCGGCCACGCAACTGGCCACTTTACTGGCACCAATGAACCCTTTGGAGGTCTCAACGCCCAGACATTTGCCATTTTCGATGCGAAATCCGGTCACTTCGCAATTTTGGATAATATCAACGCCGCGCAGATCGGCGCCGCGGGCATAGCCCCAGGCCACCGCATCATGGCGCACAGTGCCACCGCGCCGATGCAACAGCCCGCCCTTGATAGGGAATCTGGCACTGTCAAAATTCAGGAACGGATACATTGCCCGAACACCCTTGGCATCCAACAGCTCGGCGCCCGACCCATTCAGGATCATCGCATTGCCGCGCCGCCGCGCCGCATCACGCTGCGCATCCGAGTGCACCAAATTCAAGATCCCCCGCTGCGACACCATGGCGTTGTAGTTGAAATCCTGCTCCAACCCTTCCCACAGTTTCAGCGACATCTCATAAAACGGCCCGTTCCCGTCCAGCAAATAGTTTGACCGCACAATGGTGGTATTGCGCCCAACATTCCCGCCGCCGATCCAGCCTTTCTCGACCACAGCAATATTGGTGATGCCGTGGTTTTTCGCCAGGTAATAGGCCGTGGCAAGCCCATGACCACCGCCCCCGATGATTACGACATCATATCGCGCCTTGGGTTCGGGATTGCGCCAAGTCGGTCGCCATCCCTTGTGGCCGGTCAAGGCCTCTTTGATCACTTTTAGGCCGGAATACCGCATGATGCCCTCTTCTGCTTCTAGAGCAACATTGAAGATATCAGACAGGAAACACAGAACGATTTAGGTCGATCACTGCCCTATATGCGACATTCCGACTATTATTTCTCGACATAAACAGCGCTCCCCACCTAGCTTGGCCGGTGGACCAGAAAGACAGATTCAACCTAATCTGAGCTCTCCCGTGAATTGACAGACATGGATGTCCAATCGCAAACCATCAACGGGGCAACATCGATCACGCCGTGGCACTCAGTCGAGCCGATTGTAATTTGAGCGGCTGCGGCCTCCAGCTCCGCAAGCGCTAGCGGATAACGAGCAGTGGTTGCCTGCGAATACCCCCTCCCGCCTGACGCTCAGCTAGGCCATCTGGTGCTGCAGTTACGCCACTGCACTGGGCAGAAGATTCATGGCCTCGCGGTAGTCACCACCTAGTGGAGTGCGCAGCTCTGTCTTACCAATAATTGCCCGAAGGTCTTTCGGAACAACTAGTCGGGCATGTTATCGTCCAGAACGGTTGACAAAGCTCTTGATCTTACCTGCCTTGACAACCCCAACTGTAACCAAAGTTGCAACCTTGAAACGGACAAAGCCTCTGCAATGCAAGGGTTATCTTTGTTTTCAATGGGATAGTATGGTGGGTCGTGAGAGGCTCGAACTCCCGACATCTTCGGTGTAAACGAAGCGCTCTACCAACTGAGCTAACGACCCGCTGAGCCGGGATTTAGACAATACGCGCGATGGGCGCAAGGGCTCAATTGATTTTTTTTGTGCATATTTCATTTCTCAACGCGACACCTGCTCAGCGCCATCTTCCAACAGGTAGATACAGGCTGAGTGCGCCCAAGGGAAACAAAGGAGCTGGTCGCGGCACACCACTGCGGTTCTCCTATTGGTTAAGTTTAAGCGGCGGGCTGTGCCCCTATCTTCTTGGGATCCCCATTGGGTGCTGGCGGCCTTGCGAGCCCGACCAGACCGCTCCTCGGGTCATTCTTTGAGGTTGRCGCTCGCAATTTGAGAACAAGCGCCAACCGCTTCTGATGATCCAAAGATCCCCGATCGATGTTCAGCGCTGCCCAACGTGCAATCACCCCCAAAACGCTGACAGTCAAGGCCCTAAAAGGGGCTGGAAGCTGGGTATCTCTGATGCCATGGGCGCAGACCTGGGCGGCATGTGCGACGTGCACCGGGGTGGTTCTGGTCTCGGTTGAGCTTGGCGGCACTGTCAACGCCGGTGACACACGTCTGCTTTTCGGAAATTGACTGATTAGAGGCGACGTTACAAGCTAGTATAAATTGGGGGTAACTAAATGCGATTTGTTGGTTTTTCCGAAGGCGCTGCCACGGATACGGCCAGTATGTTGGCACTACGCGTTCGGACTCATCTCTGCCGAATTGTCGGGCATGCGACTCCCATCACATATCAAGCTCTTGCCAAGGCTTTGGGCCTCGCGCCGCCAAACACGATCCTTCAGCTCACTGTCGCAATGGAATGCCTGATAGAGGACGATGCCGCCGTCGAATTCTACCGCGCAACAATCAAAACTGTGGAGGCAGATGCCTAAGTTCGAAAACTATCCTGAACATCGAGATCGAAAATACTCAGCGGTACGGCTACCCGGATGCGATCGGCCCTTAGCGTCGTCTGTGTCTGTGCGAGTGCACCTGCAGAGTGCCCACTCACGGTGAACCGGTTTAGATCAGCCCCTAGGTCTGGCGCAAGGCGTTGCAGAAAACATGCCGCCTGGCGTATTTGTCCGACGATGGCCCCAAGGCGTGTTTGGGGCATCAGCTCGTAGGTGACGATCGCCGCAATGCCTCCAACTGCGATTACAGGCGCTGCAACCAGCGTATGTGCGTCCTTGCTGCCAGCGCGCCAATAACCGCCGTGGATGAACATGTGGAGGGGAGCACCCGCCACAGGAGAGCTCGGGAAAACGATGTCCATTCGCCGACGCACAGTGGGTCCGTACGCTATATTTTTTTGCATAGTGGTGCGGGCCGCAAGCTCGCGACTTCGCGCAGCGGTTTCCTCCATCAACTCATCAAAGTCTGGAATGAAGGCGCGGTTATAGTATAGGTCGGTGTCCACTGTGTGTCCTCAATTTCGTTAGAATTCGACGGCGAAGTATTTTGCTTCCATGAATTCAAGTATTCCGGTCACGCCACCTTCGCGCCCCAGTCCGCTCTGTTTGACGCCACCAAAGGGTGCCGCGGGGTCAGACATGAGGCCGCGGTTAATCCCGATCATACCAGTTTCGATCTTTCTGCCAACGCTCAGCGCGCGTTGCAGGTCCTCAGAATAAATATAGGCAGCCAAACCATACTCAGTATCATTGGCCATTGAGATCACATCTTTTTGGTGGTTGAACCGGATGATTGGCGCAACTGGGCCGAAAATTTCTGCGTGGCACATATCGGCTTTATGGGATACATTTTCTAGCACAGTTGGCGGGTAAAAATGGCCACCCTCTGTGACTGGCTTCCCACCTGTAGTGATCCGTGCGCCGCGTGCTTTTGCCTCAGAGACCAGCCGGTCAATTTTTTCGACAGCGCCGGGTGTGATCATCGGTCCACACTGGGTTTCAGGGTCGTAACCGGCCCCTATTTTTAGCTTCGCCATGCGTTCGGTCAGCCCTGCGACGAAGGCATCGTGAATTCCTGACTGGACGTAGAACCGGTTGGCAGCCGTACAGGCCTCACCAGCGTTGCGCATTTTGGCGACCATTGCGCCCTCAAGCGCTGCCTCGAGATTTGCATCGTCGAAAACAATAAAGGGTGCATTTCCACCCAGTTCCATCGAACAACTGACCACTGTTTTAGCAGCTTCGGCCAGTAAAGTACGGCCCACCCCCGTCGAGCCAGTGAACGACAGCTTGCGGACCCTAGAGTCTGCCAGCATTGTATTTGTGATTTGCCCAGGCTTGGAAGTGGTGAGTACGTTAACAACGCCAGCTGGCACACCAGCCTCTTCGCCGATCCGGGCCATGGCATAAGCCGTTAGAGGCGTTTCTGAAGCCGGTTTAAGGATCACTGTGCATCCCGCCGCCAATGCTGGCGCAATCTTTCGGGTCGCCATGGCCGCAGGGAAGTTCCACGGAGTGATGAGAACGGAAATGCCGATGGGTTCATGATCGACAAGGATATTGTGTGAACCAGAGGGTGTGGCTCTGAATTCACCGGGAATTCGTGTGGCTTCTTCCGCATACCAGCGGAAGAATTCGGCCGCATATGCAACCTCACCTCGCGCGTCGGCCAAGGCTTTACCATTTTCGAGTGAAATCAGCAGAGCCAATTCTTCTGCGCGTTCTGTCATCAGGTCAAACCAACGGCGTAACACCTCTGCTCGCTGCCGCGCGGGGGTGCGGCGCCAGTCAGCAGCGGCAGCCTCGGCGGCCTCGACGGCGCGCATGGCTTCGCTGGTTCCGGCGTCGGACACTTCAGCGATGGTGTTTCCAGTTGAGGGGTCCAGAACCGGAATGCTGCCGACGGCTTGCCATTTACCCCCAATGTAGAGGCCTTGAGTGTGAAGGGCCGGGTTAGCGTAACCTGAAAATTTCTTGTCGAGATTCATTGAAAATTCCTGTTGAGTCATTGTAGGGCCGCGCGGTCGCCGCTGAAGGCGGCGCCAAGAAGGCGGCGCATATCGCGAAGATCAAGTGGGCGAGGGTTGTTCTGGATTAGGCGAGTAATTCCACAGGATTGTTCTGCCACCCAATCCAGTTTGTTTTCGGCCAATCCAAGTATATCGAGCGTTTTGGGGATGCCTATGCGTTCAAACAGGCTGGCGGTCGCAGAGATGACCTCTGAGCCGTTGTTTAGCCCGATAAGGGGGGCCATCTGTTCGAGTTCACCGGAGATTTCTGGTGCGTTCCATTGCATTACATAAGGCATCAGGCAGGCAACACCCGAACCGTGGGCCGTATGTGTCAAAGCGCCCACCGGGTATTGGATGGCATGGGCTGCCGCTGTTCCGGCAACACCAAAGGCCATCCCCGCCAGCATGGCACCCATCATTACCTTTTCGCGCGCTGCAATATCGCTGCCATCGGTGTAGGTGACTTCAAGGCCTTCCCAAAGCAAAGTAATGGCTTGAAGAGCAAAATGATCAGACAAGGCATTTTTGCCAACAAACACGCGCTCCTGAGCAATACCTGCTACAGGCTTACGTCGGATCGACGTTAGGGCCTCAATGGCATGCGTCAAGGCGTCGGCGCCAGCGATTGCAGTTAATCCCGGAGGGCATGTCAGCGTTAGCTCCGGGTCACAGATTGAGACGGTGGGGATGATATGGGGACTGGAAATACCGACCTTTAGGCTGCGGTCGGGATCCGACAGCACCGCGACAGGTGTAACCTCAGACCCGGTTCCTGCTGTGGTGGGAATAGCGATCAGCGGCAGCACAGGGCCAGGCACCATGTATTCCCCGTAATAATCTTGCGGTTTGCCCCCGTGACTGAGGAGGATTGCCACACATTTCGCCATATCGAGGCATGAACCGCCCCCCACGCCGATCACCAGATCAGGTCCAAATGCGCGGGCAGCTTCAGCGCTGCGAACAGCGGAGTCCACCGGCACGTCAGGCAGGGTAGATGGGTCGATTTTCACTTCGAGACCGGCCGCTTTGAGTTGATTGGTCATTTGCTCAAATTGCGCGTCTGCCATCAGGCGTTCATCGGTGATCACCAATGCGCGCCGTCCTAACTTTGCAGCGATGCTGCCTAATGCTGCCCGCTGACCTGAGCCAAAGACTAGCTCCCTCGGTGCCCTGATCGTGCCAAAAAGCGTCATTTTAAATTCCTCTGTGTTTGTCATCATGCGGCCAACAAGGCCCCAGCACTGAATGAAGTGAAGTCGGTAGATCGTTGCCTGTCGCCATGGCGGCTTGACGCCGAGCGCGCATCCCATCACCGGGAGCGGCGATCGGACGTGATGGATCAAGTGGGCGGGATGCACGAGTTCGAGCAATCAGCCGCAGCAGGCCGTAAGAGGGCAAGCTTCGAAGGTCCGCTTCCATCAAAACGTCGGCTTGAATCGCCGCATTTTGCTCAGGCGCTCTTTGCTTCATAATAAGATCGTATATGATATAGTATTTGACATGCGATATCGTATCTGCCAAGAAATTGAGCATGTCAAGATGTTCCAGTTGGGAGAAATATGATGGCGTTCGCACCTGAACCTGCCGGAAAGAGCGAGATTATCCGCCCCTCAAGCATTGTGGAGGGTGTGTACAATCGCATCTACGAACAGCTCATGTCGCTGGCCATTGCGCCAGATTCACGCATTCCTATTGACGCCATCGCGCGCAATTTAAATGTGTCTCAGACACCGGTCAGGGAGGCGCTTAGTAGACTTGTGAGAGAGGGTCTTGTTCGGAAAGAGCACCTGATAGGTTATTCTGCCGCACCACAGCTCACCCGTAAAGAATTTGACGATCTCTATATATTCCGGTTGCTACTGGAACCAGAAGGCGCCCGGCTCGCTTGCCGGAATATGACGCCTGAGACGCTAATTTCGCTGGAGAGTGTCGCATCTGACATGGGTAAAGGCTCGCCATCGGGAGAGCGAAATAGCCGCTATTCGAGCTTCGCGCGCACTGACGCCCATTTCCACGATGAGATACTTAAGATCGCAGGGAACGAAATGATCCGCCAGGCATTGGCCGTTCAGCATGTTCATCTGCACATCTTCCGTCTGATGTTTCACACACGCGTTACAGAGGACGCGCTCGAAGAACATGAACGCCTTCTGACGGCGTTTCGAATGGGTGATCCTGAAGCGGCGCACGCCTCGATGCACGAGCATATCGACCGCTCTCGTACCCGGCTTCTGGCTGCGTTCGAATGACCGAACTGACCTCAAAATCTGATTCAAGTGACGGAATCGATACGCCGACAGCCCTGCGGGCTGAAGGGCTGGCCAAGGCCTATGGGTCTATCACTGTCCTGTCGGATGTGACGCTGGATATTCGCGCTGGCGAGGTTCATGCGGTGATCGGAGAAAACGGGGCGGGTAAATCCACGCTGATGAAAATCCTTTCGGGTCATACGGCCCCAACCGGCGGGCATCTTTTGATGGAAGGACGGCGGTCAGATTTCGCGGATGCGATTCAGGCCGAGGCCGCGGGTGTTGTTCTTGTTCATCAGGAAATCCTGTTGGCATCGGACCTGACTGTGGCGCAAAACCTGTTTCTGGGCCGAGAACTCACTCGTGGATTGATGGTGGATGATCGCGCCATGAACCGCCGTACGGCGGAGGTGTTGACCAGTGTCGGTTCTATCGCGCATCCGACCGACCGGGTGGGTGATCATTCGCTTGCTCAACAACAGCTGTTCCAGATCGCGCGAGCTCTGCTTGATGATCGCAAAGTGGTGATCCTAGATGAACCGACGGCGATGCTGGCCAACGACGAGGTCGCAGCGTTAATCGACATCGTGCGTAAGCTGCGCGACCGGGGTGTCGCGGTTCTCTATATTTCGCACCGTTTAGAAGAGGTGGAGGCGCTGGCCGACCGCGTAACCGTCTTGCGCGATGGCAAAATGATCGGTACGTGGCCCGCTGCAAACCTCGACCAACGCCAGATGGCGGAACTGATGGTTGGGCGCGAGCTTTCCATGCTCTATCCAGCCAAACGTGAGGTCGCGTCCGAGCCACCGATCCTGGAGGTCACCAACCTATCGGTGGACCAGGGAAAGGTCGAGGGGTCGTTCGCTGTCAGACGCGGTGAGATTCTCGGCATTGGTGGTATGATCGGTGCTGGCCGGACTGAACTGATGGAGGGCTTGATGGGGTTACGCCCGTCTCATGCAAAGTCAGTCATTCTGAATGGAAAACAGATAACACTTTTCCACGTGGATAAATTAATGCAGGCGGGGCTCGTCTATTTGACCGAGGACCGCAAGGGCAAAGGGCTGTTGCTGAACGAGCCGTTGGCGCCGAACTTGACGTTACAAGCGCTGGATACGGTCAGCCCGGGCATGACGCTCAATCGCGACAAAGAGAACGAGGCGTTAAAGCAGGCAGTCCAAGACTACGACATTCGCGTACCATCACTGACAATGGCCGCTGGAAAGCTGTCGGGGGGCAATCAGCAGAAGCTGCTTTTGGCCAAGATCATGTTGGACGACCCGTCGGTGATCATCATCGACGAGCCGACGCGCGGTATCGACATTGGGAACAAGAGCCAGATCTACAAATTCATCGACACTCTGGTGAGAGCAGGCAAGGCCTGTGTCGTCATTTCGTCGGAACTGCCTGAGCTGGTGGGCCTGTCGGACCGCGTTCTTGTCATGCGCGGGGGCCGGTTTGTAGCCGAGCTGAGTGGCGCGCAAATCACCGAACAAAACATTGTCTATGCCGCAGCGAGCAATGGCCAAGACATCGAGGAGAAAAAAACCGCATGAGCACCGCAAATATCACGGAAGCACCCGAAATTAGGACTCGTCGCATTCCTTGGTCAGAGATGGCACCGTTTATCGCCCTGGCCATCATCTTGGTCCTGGGCGCTACGCTCAACTCGAACTTTCTATCATCTAACAACCTGCTAAATGTCATTACCCGCAGTTCGTTCATCGCCATCATCGCCGTGGGCGCAACTTTTATCATTGCATCGGGCGGGCTCGACTTGTCCGTCGGTTCGATGATGGCGTTTGTCACCGGCATTATGATCTTATCGATGAACGCTCTCGTTCCTGTCTTGGGAAACTGGGCAATCCTTGGCGGAGCCGGCGTGGCGCTGGTGGTGGGGGCGTTATGCGGCCTTTTCAACGGGCTGATTATCACCGTCGGGCGAATAGAACCATTTATCGTAACCCTCGGCACAATGGGAATATTCCGAGCCTTTATCATTTTCCTGTCGGACGGAGGGTCTCTGCCCATCGACCGCAGCCTGCGCGCAGCCTACCGGCCAGTCTATTTCGGGGACTTCATGGGCGTTCCCTATCCTGTTCTGATGACACTGGTTGTGATCGTGTTCGGAGCTTTCCTGCTCTACCGCACCAAATTTGGTCGACGCGTCACCGCTTCTGGATCAAATGAAGACGTCGCGCGGTTTTCGGGCGTCCATGTGGGCCGCATCCGGACAACGACCTATGTCATCCAGGGCGTCTGTGTCGGCATCGCAGCGATCTGTTATGTTCCTCGGCTTGGGGCCGCAACACCAACCACGGGCCAGCTTTGGGAGCTACAGGTCATCACAGCAGTCGTCATCGGCGGCACCCTGTTGCGCGGAGGAAAAGCGCGCATTTGGGGGTCCGTAGCAGGCGCACTCATCCTCGAGGTAATCGCCAACGTCATGGTCCTGTCGGACTTGGTGTCAGAATACCTCGTGGCCGCGGTGCAAGGCGCCATAATCATCATCGCCATGCTTGCGCACCGCTTTACTAACGCTCGTTAAAATCGGGTGAATGAAACCAACGGAGGAAAACACTAATGATTAAGATCACCACCCGCGTTCGGACGTTTATGTCCGCCGCCACTGTCGCTACTGTCTCGCTGGTCGGCGCAGCAGCTCACGCGCAAGACGCAGAGTTTACTATTGCAGTATCAATCCCTGCAGCCACTCATGGCTGGACAGGCGGCGTCGTATATCATGCGCAACGCGCCGAAAAAGAAATCGAAGCTGCGTTTCCGAACATTGATGTTATCGTCACGACGGCATCTTCAGCTACGGCACAGGTTTCGGCGCTTGAGGACCTTTCCGCGACCCGTGATCTCGACGCATTGGTGATCCTACCATTCACCTCGGATGAGCTGACAGGTCCAGTTGAGCAAGTGAAATCGAACGGCACATTCATCACTGTGGTTGACCGTGGTTTGGCAGATCCGACAATTCATGATCTGTACGTTGCGGGCGATAATATTGCCGTTGGTGCCAACACGGCAGCATGGTTGGTGGATAAATTGGGAGGCAAAGGCGAAATCGTTGTGCTTCGCGGCATCCCAACTGTGATCGATGACGAGAGGATCAAAGGGTTCAGCGATGTGATTGCAGAGTCCGATATCAAAATTCTTGATGTTCAGTACGCCAACTGGAACCAGGATGAAGCCTTTACATTGATGCAGGACTATCTTGCACGGTTCCCAAACATCGATGCGGTCTGGGCAAACGATGATGACATGTTGCTCGGCGTTCTCGAAGCGATTGATCAGGCCGAACGCAAAGACATCAGATTTGCACTTGGTGGCAATGGCATGAAGCAAGTCATTGAAATGGTAATGGCGGGCGACGAACGCACTCCAATTTCTACGCCTTATCCGCCATCTATGATTGCCTCAGCTATCTACATGACAGCTAGTCAGTTCGCCGGCCAAGCACCAATGCGCGGCTCGTTCAAACTTGCCGCACCACTTATCACTCCCGAAAATGCGGATCAGTTTTATTTCGCTGATTCCCCGTTTTAAAAAACAAACCCTGCACCTTACTCGGTGCAGGGCACCCACTTTGATCTACAATAGGAGTTTGAAATGAGCGGCAAAAAAATACTCATGCTGGCCGGGGAATTTACAGAGGAATATGAAATCTTTGTATTCCAACAAGGTATGGAAGCCGTTGGGCATATTGTACATGTGGTATGTCCTGACAAGAATGAAGGTGATCTGATTAAGACTTCACTGCACGATTTCGAAGGCGATCAAACCTATACTGAGAAACTGGGACATTTCGCTGAAATCAACAAAACCTTTTCGGAGGCGGAAGTTGAATTGGATAGCTATGATGCGGTTTATGCCGCTGGCGGTCGGGGGCCGGAATACATCCGGACCGATCCACGTGTGCAGGCCATCGTGAAGCACTTTCATGACGAAAAGAAACCAATCTTCACAATTTGCCACGGCGTTCAGATCTTGATGGCGGTGCCAGGGGTGCTAAAGGGCCGAAAAGTAGCAGGTCTGGGTGCCTGCCAGCCAGAGGTCGTCGCAGTTGGCGGTATTTTCATCGACGTTGAGCCGAAAGAGGCCTATGTCGACGGAAACATGGTTTCTGCCAAAGGATGGACTGGGCTTGCAGCGTTCATGCGCGAATGCCTCAAAGTTTTAGGGACGACGATCACCCATAGCTGAGTGCTCCTCCCAAAYTAAACTACAGAGCGATCGCCGTTTGGGCGGTCGCTTTCGCTTCGGTTGATCCGTCCGACCACCCCGTCCACATGTTCGAACTGATAGATTGTTTCCTGCAGCTGATCGTATGGAACGTCTTTTTACCACCATCACCCCATGGCACCAGGGGCAGTTCAGCGCCACAATGTTGATTTCGGAGGGCTGATGGGTTCCATCAAGGGCTGTACCCGTCGTTCGACGAGATTGAGTTCATTTTCCCCACGCGGGAGCAGCTGTGAAGCGGCCCGGCATCGCCTTCTACTTATCTCGGTTTCTACTTTTCAATTGTGACGGCACTTCCTGACCACACGACGCGCCCTAAAACCTCGACAGGTTCTCGCTGGGACATTGGGATCAAAACTGAATCCGAATTGGCGGCCTAAAGCCCTTTCAAATAAGGCAAATATGGGGTTGGTATCTAGGGTCAGGACCCATTGATTTCTGAGTGATCTTCTGAATCACTGCTCTGTAAAAGGGGAGTGATTATATGAACGATTTATTTTGGCTTTCGGATGATCAAATGGCCCGCCTTAAGCCGTTTTTTCCAAAGCCTCATGGCAAACCACGTGTTGATGACAGGCGGGTATTGTCGGGTATAATATTCATCAATCGCAATGGCTTGCGTTGGCGTGACGCGCCTTCGGAATATGGCCCGCCTAAGACACTGTATAACCGCTGGAAGCGTTGAAGCGATAAGGGAGTGTTCGCGCGAATGTTGTTAGGAATGGCCAACCAAGGGGCCAGGACTGACACGCTCATGATAGATGCGACCCACTTGAAAACGCATCGCACGGCCAGCAGCCTGGGGCTTAAAAAAGGGGGCGTGGTCGCCTGATTGGTCGCACGAAAGGCGGCATGAACTCGAAATTGCACACTGTCACGGACGCCGTAGGGCGCCCTATCCGCATGTTCCTGACCGCAGGTCAAACCAGTGACTACATTGGCGCACGAGCGCTACTTGCCCAACTGCCACAAGCCAAACACATGCTGGCGGATCGCGGGTATGATGCGGATTGGTATCGTGAAGCACTTGAATACAAGGGGATTAAGCCATGCATCCCTACTCGAAAGGGACGAAAGACCCAAATCCCTCACGATGCTATCCGCTATCGTCAACGCCACAAGATAGAGAATGCATTTGCTCGCCTCAAAGACTGGAGGCGCGTCGCCACGCGCTACGATAGATGTCCGAAGGTCTTCCTATCAGCCTGCGCGCTCGCAGCGGTCGTCATGTTTTGGCTATGAGGCCAGACCCTAGGTGAACGCGCGGATTTGGCGGAAAATCAAGGCTGCGAACTTGAACGAGCCGGTTCAAGTGCGCTCCTCTCTTTCAAGAAAGGGCATACACCTTAGTTTTCAATGATATAGATGATTTACGTGACCGTAATTTGGCGCTGGAACTTGAAAGTGATTTCCGGGGTTTTAGTGTCAGAATTTGCTTATGACAGCCCGGATGCGGCCAGCAATGCGTATGGTAAGTAATTCTTCATTTGAAACAACCTGAACTGGATAGGAGCGGTTGTCTGCCACAATCACAATGGTGCGCGGTCGCCCTGAGGACCGGCTGGCCTACCTGGTGCCGCGCAATCGACTGGCTCAACGCAAGCCCACCAAAGCGACCTGTAACCGTGCGTTTATGGACTATTTAACCAGCGATTATCTGCGCCTTGGCCCACCAACATTTGCCCAATGTTACCGCGCTGCCTGCAAAAGGCCAAGCATGAGGGTTGGGACATTCTGATCAGCAAGACCGCAAAGCGGCGGTTGGACACCGAGGCCACGCCTTTGCCAAGTGTTGGCCCGTGAAGGTTTTGCAGGTTTGTTGCGCTGTTTTCCGGCGCAGATCCAAGACCGCTCCACCGTGACTGCCATGGAGGGCGTAAATGCAGACTGCCAAAAGTTCGACTTCTTTGTACGTTGGCCGGACGGGACTATAAACCGACCTCAAATCGTGGCGTTTCAGGACCTGTTCTCCGGCAAAATGCTAAGCTGGCGCATCGATCATTCCCCCAACATGGTCATGGTCATGGCCGCCTTTGGTGAGCTGGTGGAAAACTGGGGCATCCCTCGTCATTGCCTGTTTGATAACGGACGGGAATTTACCGGCAAATGGCTGACTGGCGGCATTCCGAACCGCTTTCGCTTTAAGGTGCGTAAAGACGACCCACTTGGCGTTCTTCCAAATCTGGGCATCCAGGTTCACTGGGCCAAACCCGCAAGTGGCCAATCCAAGCCGATTGAACGTGCGTTTGGGGGTTTTGCAAAAGACATCTCTTTAGACCCTCGTCTTGACGGCGCCTATCCCACCGATTGCAGCTTCGGGTTCCTCTGGCCAAAAAGTGGCGCGCCCAGCGGGCCGCGTTGGTGATATCGAGCCCGCGACACTTCTGGCGACTAATTAGGGCAAGTCCCAACCCCGGCGATGAACGACATGTTTTCGACAAATGAGGCCGTGATTGCAGTCCCCAGATCTCCGGGAGAATTCCGAAAGCACCTGCTGGGCGGCTTTCCTGATTTGCCTTCCGGAGATTTGGTCAATAATCATCGGCGGGGCCATTACGACCTCTTTGGCCAGTAGACACGCCCAATTGAGCAATGACACCCTCCCGTTCACCGATCCATCGTGGTGGCAGTTCTAATGAACCTCGCCTGTAGTAAGCTCGGCAATCGGGCGCTTTCCACGCTCAGCATCCGCTCGACGACACAAAGCAGCCCTTCGTGGCAAACCCGTCAAACGGCAGTTTCCAGCCCATTGTCACCAATGCTGCGGTCGCAGAAATTCGTCACGAAGGGCGGGTTCCGGGCTTTCGCTGCGGTCAGTTCCAACGGCAGCAATGCGCAGATAATAACCTTTGCAAAGTTGGCCCCTAGGATGCGCCGACATGGCGCGAACGGCCCTGAGCCGACCTTCGTGGCCAGTGCTGCGAATGGCAGGAACGAGCCCTTCTTTACCAATTTCTGCGTTGCAATGAATGACTGCTATTCTAGGCGGACCATCCCGCCGGTGATCCACTGTCTACCTGCACCACCAGTTTCCGAATGAGAGCCTCAGTAGAAAAATCCGAAGGAAAGTAGTTCGTCAGGTCTGTCCATTCAATATCAATCAAACCGGCTGCCAGGGCCGCAAAACCCATCAGGCTAGCGCAACGAATGCCGAAACCATGGGTAAATGGGTCAAGAGGCTTGATCGTAGGTTAAGGCAGGGCAAAAAAATGAAAGAAGGAGTTTCACTTGGGTACTATCTACTAATAACTTAGTAAGAAAAAACTCTTAAGGGGACCCAGCAACTAGCACTACAAACAGTGGAACAAGTACTTGTCATATCATGATCGTCGCCAAGAATCTCGCCCCGCAACCGGTGAAGCTCCTTTTGGCTTGGAGGAAGTATTTTTCTCTCGCACCGACAACCGAGGGGTTATTCAGGCTTATAACTATGTGTTCCACCGTGTCGCTGATTACGAGGCGGAGGATCTTTTGGGGATGCCGCACAAAACAATCCGCCACCCGGACATGCCTCGCGGTGTTTTTCAACTGTTTTGGGACACTATTAAACGAGGGCGTTTAATGGGTGCCTATGTCAAGAACAAAGCCAAGGACGGGCTATATTATTGGGTATTTGCAGTGGTTATTCCCTGCGAGGACGGCTTTTTGTCCGCACGTATCAAACCAAGCAGCCCTCTATTCGATACAATCATCGCTGAATACGAAGCGCTTCTCGAAGCTGAGCAACACGAAGGGCTAAGCCCCGAAGACAGCGCCGATCGGCTGTTGGAGCGTCTCCAGGACCTCGGGTTCGAGGACTACGAAGGTTTTGCTGCCCATGCGCTTGCAGAAGAATTGACTGCACGGGATGTTGGGCTGGGCGCTGTTGCAGACCCAAAGATCATAGAATTCCGCAGCATGCTAAAGAACGCCCAAGATTTGGTTCAGGAAACCGGGGAGTTGGTGCGGGAATTTGAGGCCATGCGCACGATCCCTCACAATATGCGCGTCATCGCCTCACGGATCGAGCCGGCTGGCGGGCCAGTGACCGTGCTCTCACAGAACTACGGCACCATGTCGCGTGATATGGCCGAGTGGTTTTCAACCCATGTCCTTGGCGAAAAAAGCAATTTTGCCGCCATCAGGGGCACCGTAAACAACAGTATGTTTGTTGAATGCATGGCCCGGATCTTGATCGAATGTGACGTTCAACTGCAAAAAGAACGACAGGCTATTCAAGGGATCAATATGGCGGATGAACGCAAGATATTGGGGAAACTGGTATCTGACCAAAGGGCTAACGCGCGGGCTGGCCTCGTGGAGGTCAGTGTTGAAGCAGATCGCATCCTAACAGCCTGCAAAGTGATGCATCGCCACTTCCTTGGCCTCAGCCTGACGCGGGTATTGTGTAAAATTGAAAGCGCCCGCATGGCGGCTGAAGGCGAGGCTCTGGCTACCATCATCGAACAGCTTGGCGCCTTCCAAGGAAGGATTTCGTCGCAACTGAGTCGAATCATCGCTCTGGCCACGACGCTCCAGAGGGTGAACCCCCAAATTGTAATAATTCCGACCTGATCTGACACCGCTCCCATTTCAGCAAGCTGAACTGGGAGCGGCCATTGGTGTGTCTGCGGTAAACACTCCGTTTGTCCGCACTGCTGCCGTTCATGCTCGGTGCAGCGAACGGCTCCTTACCGCCCTTTGTGCTCCATATGCCGCGTCATGCTGCAGCCAGCACGAATGTCGTAGAAGGGCAGTTCGCTCCAGTTGGCTCAACATCAGTGAATGACTGCTAAACCAACCGGTACGCAGAGCCTGGGCAATGCCACGGGCATCGTTCTTATCAGTCTTGTTACGCATCGCTGACAGCGCCGCATTGACCTGTCGTGCCTCCATGCAGACCACATCAAAACCTTCGGCTTTCAAGCCGAAGTACAGGTGCCCGCTTCAAAGCCGATCCGTTCAATCTGATGCGGGAAATTCGTAAGGCACTCAGCGATATCCTTGATCTCACAAGGCAATTCACGCTCGAATAGCGTCGTCCCCTTGCTATCAACAATGCAAAGCGCACAGGATCGTAGCGATACGTCTAGTCCGGCAAAATATTCCATCATCTATCTCCCTTGTTCACAAAACATCTTGTGATCTTATAGGGAGCTCGACCTCAGAACAGAGGTGGCCCAACCAAGCCCTGAAGCGACGCGGTTCGCTATCGATCTGGTCTAACGCTGAGATGGCTTGGAAGGCTCAGGCGCGACCTCATGCGGTCCGGTGGACGGATGCCGCCAGTGCGCGCAAGGAGGGGATAAATCGATGATGATGCGCGATCAAAACCACGTCCAATCGAACTCATCG
>NVUP01000033.1 GCA_002401945.1 Paracoccaceae bacterium | reverse complement strand
TTTGGGAAGCAAGTCGCCCTTGCAAGCGATGAAAGACTGGCACAAGTTCAAGCCAGACCTGTTCAAGAAACAGCCATACTACCTGCCGGGATGTGACAGGTAAGGCACAATACGAAGTGCGGTTTCACAACTATTCAGGAGAACCAATCTCTGGCCGCACCACCATAGTTACGTTCTTTGCCCATGCTAAAGGCCTGCGCCCATGACGAAGGTAGGCGGCTCCGGAAAGAGCCGCCTTTAGCTCTATTTAGCATAGCCAATGGTCTGTAACGCCAGTTTGATCTCATCCAGCACCACGGGTTCTTCGATGGTGGCAGGCATCTTGTAGGCGCTGCCATCGGCAATGTTCACCATGGTGCCGCGCAGGATTTTGCCGGACCGGGTTTTCGGCAAGCGGTCCACCACCACTGCCAGCTTGAACGCCGCCACCGGGCCGATTTTTTCACGCACCAGTTTGACCACCTCCGAGACCACCTCGCTGTGATCGCGTTTAGCGTTGGCGTTCAGGCACACAAATCCCACCGGAATCTGCCCTTTTAACTGATCGGTGACCCCAATCACGGCGCACTCGGCGACTTCCGGGTGGCCGGACAGCACTTCCTCCATGCCGCCAGTCGACAGCCGGTGACCAGCCACGTTGATGACGTCATCGGTGCGCGCCATGATATAAAGATAGCCGTCTTCGTCCTTCATGCCGGCATCACCGGTCTCGTAATAGCCAGGGAACGCCTCCAGATAGCTGGACTGGAACCGCTCGGGCGCGTTCCACAGACCCGGCAGAGTGCCCGGTGGCAGCGGCAGTTTGATGGCGATCGCGCCCAATACACCGGCGGCCACCGGGTGGCCGTCATCTCCCAGAATGTCGACCTCGTAGCCGGGCATGGCGACAGAGGGTGAGCCGAGCTTGGTTGGCAGTTCCTCGATCCCCAGCGGATTGGCGGCAATCGACCAGCCGGTTTCAGTTTGCCACCAGTGATCAATCACCGGCACGCCCAGATGTTTTTGCGCCCACAGGATGGTGTCCGGGTCGGCGCGCTCACCGGCCAGATAGACCTGACCCAGGTTGGAAAGATCATATTTGGTGATCAGCTCGCCAGTTGGATCTTCGCGTTTGACGGCGCGGAATGCGGTTGGAGCGGTGAAAAAGCTTTTGACCTTATGCTCGGAAATCACCCGCCAAAAGGTGCCCGCGTCGGGAGTGCCAACTGGCTTGCCCTCAAACACAATAGTGGTGTTGCCAGCAATCAGCGGCCCGTAGCAAATATAGCTGTGCCCCACCACCCATCCGACATCCGAGGCGGCCCAAAACACATCGCCGGGATCGACGTTATAGATGTTCTTCATCGACCAGTTCAGCGCCACCAGATGGCCGGCAGTGTGGCGGATCACCCCTTTGGGGGCACCGGTGGTGCCGGACGTATAGAGGATATAGGCAGGGTGGTTGCCCTCAACAGGCACGCACTCGGCCGGTTCAACGCCAAATTGAAAACCATGCCAGTTGACATCGCGGCCTTCGACCAGTTCGGCAATGTCTTGTTCACGCTGGAAAATCACGCAGAAATCAGGCTTGTGGTCAGCCAGATCAATGGCGCCATCCAGCAGCGGTTTATAATGCACCACACGGTTGGGTTCCAAGCCGCATGAGGCTGCGATGATCGCCTTGGGTTTGGCATCGTCGATCCGCACCGCCAGCTCGTTGGCCGCAAAGCCGCCAAAGACCACCGAATGAATGGCACCGATCCGCGCACAGGCCAGCATCGCCTCCAGCGCCTCGGGGATCATCGGCATGTAGATGATGACGCGGTCCCCCTTTCGCACACCTTTGGCCCGCAGAGCTCCGGCCAGACTGGCCACCCGGTTGCGCAGCTCAACATATGAGATCTGGCGCTTGGTATGGGTGATTGGGCTGTCGTAAATGATTGCGGTTTGCTCACCCCGACCGGCCTCGACATGGCGATCAACCGCATTGTAGCAGGTGTTCACCCGCGCATCGGCAAACCATTCGTAATAGGGAGCGTCATCGTTGAACAGCGCCTTGCTGGGGGGGCGATCCCAGMYKMYSYYMWWRKCRRCACCMATCCMGRWYSCTKCGGGNRWMWYWKKTYCRGYSYKMWWWKWGSWMTWGKWMTGACATGGCATGCTCCTCCTCAGTCGTTGGAAGTGAGTTAGGCGGAAGTCGCGCGTGTCGGCAAGAGACCTGCGTCTTGGCGCGTCAGATTATCGCGCGTAATGTGCAGTTATTGTCATTTGGGGCCTGCAAAGCTTTGCAAACTGTACTGTTTGGGATGATTTTCTGGAAAACACCGATCATTTTGCAAATCTGCAAACACGGCCACAGATAGCTGCAGCACCTCGTTTTTGGGTTTGCGGGCCTAGCAGTGGTTTAGGTGCAGGTTACGTCTGCTGTAGCCGGACAGAGATTCTTGCAAACTAAGCCTCCCCCCCCAAAGTGGTCCGCGCCTATGATTAGGAAACAGGAGGACCATAGATGGCGATTAAGAGACCCAAGCCCGAAGAGATTGTCGTGAAGTTACGGTAGGTTGAAGTCCTGATGGGGCAAGGCATGCCCCGGATAGACGCAATCAGACAGATCAGTGTGACTGAACAAACATATTACCGCTGGAAGAAGAAATGAGCCGTTGAAGGCGCCATTGGTTCGAGCTCAACGGCGAATGCGGAATGGGCACGGAACAACTCAAGGAACTGAAGCGTCTTCAGAAAGAGAACGAGCGCCTTCGGCGCGCGGTTTCTGACCTGACACTGGACAAACTGATCTTGAKGGAGGCCGCATCGGGAGTGATGGCCGTCTTGGAAGCGGTCCAGTGGACCGGTTCAGGCCTGAACGGGCGGAGCCCCTGAGCCCCTCGCGCCGTCCCGCTGCCCTCTCATGGTTTGCCTTGCAAACCATGAGTATCCGTATTGGTCAAGTCCGTGTTTCAGTCCATTTCCGACCGTCGCGCAACAAAGCATTCGCCATGACCACGAGCTTGCGCATGACCGCTGTGATAGCGAGTTTCTTACATTTTCCGGTGGCAATCAGTTCATGATATTTTGCTTTCATATCCGGATTGAATCGCGTGGCGACCACCGCTGGCAAATAGATTGCCCTTCGCAGACAGGCGCGCCCGCCCTGGATGCGCTCTTTGCCTTGCCATTTCCCTGATTGACGGGAAATCGGTGCCAGGCCTGCTAAACTCGCAGCCTGCTTTCCGCTCAATGTGCCAAGCTCCGGCATTTCAGTCAGCATTGCATACGCGGTTATCTTTGCAATGCCGGGGATGCTGATGAGAATGTCGGCCTTTTGGGAGAGCGCTTTGTCAGCGGCGATTATCGCCTCAATGGCTGCATCGATCTGTGTGATGTCGCGTTCTATCTGGCGCAAGCGCAGAGTAGCCTGTTTCCTGAGCAGCGGGTATGTTGCAGTACTCAACCGCGCCCTTGCGGCGGTCCGATCCTTGATCAGAGCCTGCCGGGCAGTTTCCATCCCTTTGAGATTATGAAGGGTTTCGGTCTTGGGTTTGTCGGCTTTCAATTCCAGGAGAGATCCCATCCTAGCCAGCATTGCAGCATCAACTCTGTCCGTTTTGGCAAGTGTGCCGGTTCCTTCGGCGAAGCGGCGCGCCTGGCGAGGATTGACCCGCGCGAAAGGAAGATCATGCGCTGCAAGACTGGTTTCCAGCAGCCGGTGATAGACGCCAGTCGCCTCGAATACGACCAAGGACACCTTCGCCTGGCGCACCCAGCAGATGAGCGCCCTCAGGCCCGTTTTGTTGTTGGAAAATTGTTTGTGCTTACGTTTTGAAAGCCAATATGTGTCCAACGCGTCTTTCGAAATATCTACCCCGATGGTGTCGTTCATCTGTCTTTTCCTTACCTCGTCTTGTCATGCGGGCCCAAAGCCCATGTATCCGTTCAGGTCGATAGAAAAAACGGGGGCGACCATACTCATGCGCGGTCCACTATGACCAAGAGGGGAACGGTCCGGCCCCCGCCACTGCCCGTCATAAATGACGTGCCGGGCAGTGGCTCCACCATCACATGAGAGCCGGGATAAACATAAGACAAGAGGGGGCCTGCATTGATCATGTGCGCAGCCAGATAAAGGTTTCTGAGCGTCGTGTATGCCGGGTTCTGGGCCAGCACCGGTCCACCCAACGTCGAGTGCCACAGGGGCGAGCTGACGAAGACCACCTGGTCGCAGACATGATCGAACTGACGCGGCAGTACGGCCACCGCCGGGTGGCTGCCTTGTTACGAGACGCCGGCTGGCCCCTCTCGGCGGTGTAAACACCGCCTGCCGGCAGCGGGTGAATAACAAACGTGTTGAGCGCTTGTGGAAACGTGAAGGACTGAAGGTGCCTATGAAACAACCGAAGAAGGGGCGGCTCTGGGTAAGCGGTGCGGACAGCACGTCCGTGTTTCATGTTGACGCTTGACTGAATGTCCACGGCATGCGTCCGATCCGATGAAACATGGGGAGGCGATTTCACGCCCCCCCATGCGCAATCCTGGCTGGGAATGCCGTTTACACCGCTTTGGCTTCCTGTCTGGCCTCCCGGCTAAAGAAGATCAGGTAGAACACAGGTGCGGCAATCAAGGTCAGCACGGTGGCAAAGGTCAAACCACCCATGATGGTCACCGCCATCGACTTGAAAAAAGCATCGCCAAGCAATGGCACCATGCCCAACACAGTGGTCACGGCGGCCAGCATGACTGGACGCAGACGAGACACGGATGCCTCGACGATTGCGTCGCGCACCTTCTTGCCCTCGGCCCGGACCAGATCAATCTCTTCGACCAGCACAATGCCGTTTTTGATCAACATCCCCGATAGGCTAAGCAGACCAAGCAAGGCCGTGAAGGTAAAGGGCAGACCTGTGCCAAGCAGTCCAATCACCACGCCATTCACCGACATTGGCACCAACAGCCAGATGATGATCGGCTGACGAATGGCATTGAACAACACCACCGAGATCAACACCATAATCAGCCCCGACAGTGGCAACTGCCCGCCCAAACTGGCATTGGCATCCGCCGCGCTCTCGTGTTCGCCGCCCCACTCCATCTTGTAGCCGGGTGGCAGCTCCATCGACTCGATGGCCTCACGCACCTCTTTGAACACGGTCGCCGCCGTCAAATCCGCAGGAATGTCGGCGCTGACCGTCAGTGTGGGCACCCGGTCACGACGATGGACCAACGTGTTCTGCACCTCGACTTCTACCCCATCAATCATCTGTTCCAGCGGAAGGAACTTGCCGGTTGAGCTGGAATAGACCACCTGATCCATCAGGTTATAAACCCCATCGACAGGACGCCGCAGGATGATCGGGATCAGACGTTCGCGCTCGCGGAACACACCCCCAGTGATACCATCCGTCGAGAACATCAGCGTGTCGGCAATATCCTCTCGGCTTACACCTGCGGTCTGGGCCCTGTCAGTTGCATAGATCGGTTTGAGCACCAATTCCTGCTCACGCCAATCGTGGCGAACGCTCAGTATACTGCGCGAAGCAGCGGCCAATCGCGCGGCGGCTTCGGCGCCCAGTTCTCGCAGCACCTTAGCATCTGGCCCTGAGAACCGCGCCTCAATCGGGTTTCCGCCACCTGGACCAAAAACCAATCGTTTGGTGCGGAATTCACCCTCAGGGAACTGCGCCTGACCAAAGATCTCAAGATCCGCCTGAATAGCGGGGATCGCGTCCAGATCTGGCGCACGGATGATCAGGTGACCATAGCTGGGGTTTGGTTTCTCTGCCTGATAGGTCAGCATAAACCGCGGTGCCCCCTGGCCCACGAAACTGGTGACCGAGACAACATCATCGCGGTCCGCCAGCCATGCCTCGAACACTTTCAGATGCTCGGATGTGGTGTGGATCGACGTTCCCTGCGGCAGTTTATAGTGGACAAAGAACAGCGGCGTGTTCGAGTTCGGGAAGAACTGTTGTTTGACCTGGCCAAAACCGATGAAACAGACAACCGTGATGGCAACCAGACCAATTACCACCAACCAGCGCAGTTTCAATGCGCCGCGTAACAGGCTCCCATAGGCGCGAAACAGCAACCCGCTATAGGCATCGCCTTCGCCCTCTTTCCCCTGTTTGAAGAAATAGTGCCCCAATAGTGGAGTGACCGTTAGGGCCAGTAGCCAGCTGAGCAGCAACGAGATAGCGATCACTGCAAACAATGAGAACAGGAATTCCCCCGCTGAATCCGGACTAAGGCCGATGCCAGCAAAGGCCATGATGCCAATCACTGTTGCGCCCAGAAGTGGGATCTGTGTCTTGACTGCCGCTTCATCCGCTGCATCGCGCGAAGACCTGCCTCGCAGCATCGAGATCTGCATGCCCTCGGCCACAACAATGGCGTTGTCCACCAGCATGCCCATAGCAATGATCAGCGCCCCCAGCGAAATCCGCTCCATCGAAATCGAAAACAGTTTCATGAACAGCAAGGTGCCAACCACCGTCAGCAACAGCGTCGTGCCCACCACAATGGCAGCGCGCCAGCCCATAAAAATTGCCAGAACAGCAATCACAATTGCCACCGACATCGCCAGGTTGACCAGAAAATCATTCGAAGCCTCTTCAACCACGACATGCTGCTGATAAATCGGCGCAAGTTTAACACCATAAGGAATTTCCGCGTCCAACTCTGTCAGTTTGGCATCGACGCGTTTGCCCACTTCAACAATGTTTTCGGTCGAAAGACCCGCGATCCCAAGGGAAAACGCTTCGGTCCCGTTAAAGCGAATGATCAGATCCGGGTTGGTGGTGCGCCCGCGGTGCACAGTCGCCATGTCAATGATATTGATGACTTCGCCCTCAGCCCCCACCGACAGACCGGCAATTTCAGACACACTGTCTGACCCTGCCGGGGCCAGCATGCGGGTTTTACTTGGGCCCGCATCCAAAGTCCCTGCTGCGCGCACCGAGTTCGATGTGGCAATGGCATTTGCAATGGCCGCGATCGGGATGTTTTGGTTTACAGAAATCGCCAGATCCGGCTCGACAAAAATCGCTTCATCCGGCAGGCCGACAACTTCGACATCTGCAACGCCACTCACCGCCAGCAATTCACGGCGCAGGAAGGTGGCCAGTTCATGCTTCTCGGCATCGGTAAATCCCTCGGCCGTCACCGCATAAAACAAGCCAAACACATCGCCGAAATTGTCGTTCACATAGGGTTGCCCAACCCCGTCAGGCAACCCGCGGGAGGCATCTCGTATCCGGGCACGCAGCTTGGTCCAGATTTCAGGAAGTTCGGTGCCGTCATAGGTATCCTGCATTTCCACTTCGATCAATGAAAACCCAGGCTGGTTGATCGAAGTGATCAGCTTTACTTCGGCTATCTTTTGAATAGCCGATTCCAGAGGCTCGGATACCTCAAGCGCCACCTGTTCTGCGGTTGCACCGGGATACTGGGTCGTAATGACCACCTGCTTGATGGTAAAGGCCGGATCTTCAAGCCGTCCCAACGAGAGGAAACCCCAAATGCCGCCGAACAGGGCAATCAGCATGATCAGCCACGTATAAAGAGGTTTATCGATTGACGCGCGTGCGATGTTCATGATGCGCCCCTTAGTCCGCAAAGCCGGTGAACCGGCGCACCGATTGACCGTCAGTCAAAGCGCCACCACCAGTCAGGACAATTTCCTCGCCGCCCTGCAGTCCTGACACCACACGAAAATCACCAAACTGAGTTGGCTCAATGTCAACTGGCGTCCAGGTCACGATCCCCACGTCAGCACCAGTTGGGGAAAACACCATTGCCCCAATCTGCCCCGATGGGCTGTTAACCAACGCCGTTGCGGGCAGTGAAATGATATCTACGCCGGCATCCGCCTGAACCTTTACCGTGGCCGAGGCCCCGGGATACACTTGCATGCCTTCTGGCGGCTCAAACAGAAAGGTCACACGGTAAGTCTGGCCGACATTGCTTGCCTCGGCATCAAATTCCAGAATTTGCAGTGGGAATTCATCTTCACGCCCAGGAAAGGTTGCGGTGATTTGCAAAATGTCATTTTTCTCGGACTGCTGGAACAGGATTTCCGGGACATCCACTTCGATGTGCAATTCAGACATGTCATGCAGGCGGACAATCGGCGTGCCCGCACTGACGGTGGTATACAGCGCCACCTCACGGCTGGAAATCAACGCATCAAAGGGTGCCCGCAGGGTCGCGTGACGCAGCGCATATTCGGCGTTTCGCACCGCAATCGCAGTCAGCCCTGCCTCTGTGTCCGCATTATCCATGGCGACCTTGCTGACCGTGCCTTCAAGCCGGGCCATCCGGGCAACAGTGCGGTCGGCCTGTGCCTTTTGCAAACGCGCCTGCTCCAAATTCAACTCAAACTGTTCCAAATCAAGCTGCGCAATCAGCGTGCCCTTGGGCGCGACAAAGCCTTGGGCTACAGGGAATTCAAGGATCTGTCCGCCAACTTGAAACGCCAGATCAACCGTTTCCTTAGCCGCAACCTGCCCAAAGAACTGACGCTCCAGACGCGCATCCCCAGATGTCGTGGTCATCAACTTTACCGGTTTAGGAAGGGTTTCGGCCACAGATGCCAAAGGCAGCAGTACCATGGCGGATGTCAAAAGCGCCGAGAATGTTGTCATCAATCGCATGTCTTTAGTCCTTCCGGAACGCCGGTTCGCAGTACGTTGTCGTAAATTTTTCCGGCCAGTTCCGAGAAAATCAGTGTCTCTTCTTCATTCAGCCCTGAAGACGCGCGGAACATTTCACTAGCCTGATGCTCCATTTGGCGGCGTCTCTCCCAGCCGCTTTCTGTCAGCTCCAGCAACCAGGCTCGCCTGTCTTCAGAATCTCTTCGGCGTTGCACATAGCCCTGTTCTTCAAGAGTGTCGGCGGTTGCGGTCACCGTTGACGGAACGGTCAGCATCATTTGAGCCAGCAGCCCCATACGCTTGGGACGGTCCAGACGAATGATCATCCGACACTCCATCTTGGTCAATTTAAGATTGCCGCTCAGCTTTTCGATGCTGTCGTCCAATTTCCAATAGAGAGCAAAAACACCCAAAATCGCTCGGATTTCCGGTGTCAGCGTATGAAAAGCATTATCGGTTTCGTCCAAATTCATAGCGCACTCCATACTGGCTTAAGGCCATGTACTTCATTTTCCGAACCATTCAAAGCAAGAAGTAAAAAAGCGGGATGAGCTGGTGACAACACCCTCGAAAGCTATTCAGCACGCCTTCTACCTCTCATCGAATGGAAGCCAACTGACAAATTCAATGTCGATGTCACCAATGGGACGGGCGATTTCTACCGCTTCTTTGACGCCACGCCACATGCTGAGTTTCTCTACAGCTGCGTCCAAAAAACGATCGAAGCCGACCTGCCTTACGAGACTGAGTTSKTRMKYMMYYMWKWTYKMWTSSGAKSRRGWSKTRRRRWWCWCGYSGWYATRYYSRRWYKYAYSRYGGRTKTGMTRYYSCSSWTSYYMMWRYWMRRKSRSKSMWWGYTGTMWGYSCRWRSSCRWTTTGTKGCGTGRTYTTGCACCTCCTGAATGCTGTGAAAGATGTGTGTTCCAAGCCATTCGTTGCGAACTGTTCGATTGTAACGCTCGATATATGCGTTCTGTTGCGGCTTTCCTGGCTGGATGTAACTTAGCGTTATGTGGTGCTTGCTGGCCCATTCGATGAGCTTGCCGCTTACATATTCTGGACCATTATCCACGCGTATCATCGCAGGTTTCCCACGCCACGCTATGACTTGGTTGAGGCAGCGCACGACCCGCGCCGCTGGCAGGGAAAAGTCCACATCAATGGCTAACCCCTCGCGGTTAAAATCATCCAGAATGTTCAGCGTTCGAAATGTTTTCCCATTCCACAGCTGGTCAGACATAAAATCCATAGACCATACTTGGTTTGGTTGATCCGGCACTGACAACGGCTCAGGGCGCTCGCGTTGCAAGCGTTTACGGGGCTTGATGCGCAGGTTTAGCTCCAGCTCACAATAAATCCGCCGGACCCGTTTATGGTTCCACTTGAACCCTTTCACATTACGAAAATACAGATAGCACAGCCCAAAACCCCAGTTCTTACGGGCGCTGGTCAAAGCAAGCAGCCAATCCTCAATTTCTTCATTTTCATCGCTCAACAGCGGCACATACCGATAGCACCGCTGGCTGATTGCGAAGGCACGGCATGCCAGCGCAATGCTAACACCACGCACCGCGACTGCTTGCTGGGCCATCTCTCGCCTGAAAGACGGCCTCATTACTTTTTTGCAAGCGCTTCCTTCACCAATTCATTTTGCATCGCCATATCGGCATACATCCGTTTTAGGCGCGTATTCTCGGCCTGTAATTGCTTCATCTCCGAAATAAGCGACGCGTCCATGCCACCATATTTAGAGCGCCATTGATAAAACGCAGCGCTGCTCATCCCATGCATTCGACAAAGCTCGGAAACAGGCACCCCGTTCTCAGCTTCCTTCAAAATCGAGACAATCTGCGCCTCTGAATATCGTGACTTCTTCATCGTGAATCTCCTTGGTCTATCTTGCCGAGAAAATTCTAGCTTCCAACACAACCATTTTTCGGGGGGATTACCCCTTTACCTTTGAGTGCCAAATAAATCTACAAACCCATTGACCCAGTTTTAAAAAAAACCCTTTGTGGAACGTGTACTAAACATGGGGATTTTTAGTTCCGATATCGCAAACAATATTATTTGCAGAAATTTTGTGTAATTAATCTCTCTTTATCCAGAAAATTCGCGGCACACATTCCTCGTAATTTAACCGTACAGTAGGCGTACCAAAAACATGGTAATGCTAGGAAATGCCACGAGTAAACATACGCGAATAATGTCAGACAACACAAACGGCAATGCGCCGCGATAGGTTTCGCGAATACTGACCTTATCTGACATTGCGTTTATAACAAACAAGTTGAGACCTACTGGTGGGGTTATCAACCCAATTTCAGCAGACATGAGTACCAAAATGCCAAACCAAACRCCTATTTCAACGTTTGGAATTCCAAAATCAAGCTGCGTAACAATGGGTACGAAAATTGGTACTGTTAGAAATATCATCGCCATTGAATCCATAACTGTGCCTAACACCAGATATAATACCAACATTCCGATCAGGATGCTCCAAGGGTTCATATCTGCTTGCAAAAAGTAAGTGGCGAGAGTCTGGGGCACTTGGGCAGAAGCCAAGAAGGAATTGTAAACTCCTGCTGCTAATATAATGAAAAAAATCATCCCCGATGTAAGCCCTGTTGAGAGTAAGCTCTCTCGCAAGGATTTTAGGGTAAGCCCACCATTTGCAAGAGCCACTATGGCTGTACCGGCCACACCCACAGCCGCCGCAGCAGTTGGAGAAAATGCACCCGAATAAATGCCCCCAATGACTAATGTAAATATTATTGCTACTGGCCAAACAGCAGCAAGCGCTACGAAGCGTTGGCGCAATGGCTGCCTTGACAAGGCAGCACCGGAATCGGGAACCATATGGGCATAAATACTGATGGTAACCATATAGCCAAGCATGGCGAGTATGCCGGGTATGAATGCTGCAGTGAACAGTTTTTCGATGTTCTCTTCGGCCAAAATCGCATAGATAACCAACACAACAGATGGTGGAATAAGAATTCCAAGCGTGCCGCCAGCGGCGAGAGCGCCGGTAGATAAGGCACCAGAATAACCGGCACGTTTCAATTCAGGCAATGCGACTTTTCCCATTGCTGACGCTGTTGCAAGGGATGAACCGCATATCGCGCCAAACCCTGCAGAGGCCCCCACTGCGGCCATTGCCAGCCCACCTTTTTGGTGCCCTAACCACGCCTCTGCAGCTTTAAACAAAGCACGTGACATCCCTCCACGCGTCGCAAATTCGCTCATCAGCAAAAACAGCGGAATGATCGACAACGAATAATTGGTGAGTGTTCCATAGGCGAAGGTTTTAAGTTGAGAATCCATCATCCGCATGTTTCCCGCCACAAGATAGGTCCCTACCAGGCCGACAATGAACATTGCGGCAGCAAGTGGGATGCGGATAAAAATTAGAAACAACAGGATTGGAAAACTGAGAAGACCAAGCTGAAAATCAGTGAAAAGTGTCGTTATCATAGTAGTTTACGCCTTGGTCTCAGATGGTTGAATCAGGTCACGCAATGCTCGGATAACGCAGAATACGGCGACAATGAAAAACATAGCCGTAAAAAATTCAGCTACGATATAGGTGGGCCAGAGTGGATACCCAATGATTTGGCTTTCCTGACTGTCTCGTAATCTGTTCCCAATTACGTCCCAATCACCCCGTATGAATAACTCGCTCCAAAGCGGATCATCACGCCGGGCTTTCTTGAAAATCAMGAACCATTGGCGAGACATGAGTAGGTAGGCCAGAGCAGCCAAAACAACATCACCAAGCAGGTTTAGTATTCTGTTTCCAACTTTACCAAATACAGGGGAGAACAGATCAATTGTGATATGACCTCTGCTCAGCATGACATAGGGCAGTACTGCGAATAAAGTGAACCCAACGCCGAGCTGCACCAGTTCTTCTTCACCAAGAATAGGGTGGATCCACTCAAAAGCACCCGGTTCATATAACTTATCCACCAGGCGCCGCGTTAGTTTCATGATAATAGAAACGCAGGTTAAAATTGTGGCGAATATCAAACCAAGACCGCCAATAAGCGCAAGCCCGATACATAGTCGATCAATCAGATTTTCAACACGCCAAAAATGCATAGCTTAGTCCCTTAAAAAAGCTGGCGCTAATTTAATAGCGCCGGATTAACCTGTGAGTTGGTTTATTTGTTAGCGGAAATCAAATCATGCGCCTGTGCGATGGTCGCTGCGCCATCAAAACCTTCTTCGTTGGCGCGCACAATCCAGCGATCATACACGGGTCGCGAAGCGTCGACCCAACGGGCAACTTCGGCATCATCTAGCACTACAATGTTGCTCTCATTTGCTAGTGAACGTCCAAAATCATCGGCATTTAACATTGCCTGAGCTGCTAACAATGACATCGCTTTGCCTGTTTCTGCATCAAGAATTACGCGCAAATCCTCAGGCATATCATCATAGACATCTTGGTTCATTGCTAACACAAATGTCGCTGTATACAGCGCTAGATCACCACTGAATTCGGTGTGATTTGATACTAGTTCAGTTAGCCGGATCGACGGGGTGACTTCCCACGGCAGGGTTGTACCACTGATTACTCCCTTGGACAGATTCTCCGGAACGGCTGGCAGTGGCATCCCTACAGGAATTGCCCCTAGTTCACCCAACAAATCTGTGATCACGCGAGTTGGACCACGCATTTCTCTGCCTGCCATATCTTCAAGGCTAGTTATTGGCTCTTTAGAGTGAAGCACCCCGGGGCCATGCACCCAGGCTGACAGAATTTGTAGCTCATCATATTCTGCATTTTGCAGGTCGCCTTCAACCAAATCCCAAAACGCTTGCGATGTTGCCAACGGATCGTCCATAATAAATGGTAACTCGAAAACCTCGGTGCGATTAAAGCGACCAGCGGTGTAACCTGGCAACGTTAGAACCGCTTCTACAGCCCCATCGACTGCCTGATCATATAGATCACCCGGACGGCCTCCGAGCGACATTGACGGAAATAACTCAATGGCAATGCGGCCATCGCTGGCTTCTGAGATACGCTCTGCAAACGGCACAAGAAACTGGGAATGTAGCGTCGCGCGTTCCGACAAAAAATGGTGAATACGTATGGTGACATCTTGTGCAAATACTGTTGATGTCATGCTCATCAGAGCAAGGGCAGTAAGCGCCCCTTTAGTAGCGATTTTCATTGTTTTTCCTCCCTATACAACGAAATGTAAAACTAGTGTTTTACAATGATTTTTAGTCTGATTTATTTTCGTGATTTGCTCGCACTGAGAATGTGACATTCTATTTATGCGTAACAGCACCTCCTTCTGGAGTGAGTACAAAATCAAATTTAGATTGCCATTTTGTTTTGCCTTGTCGAACTTTTTCGAATGGTGCCACTAAAGTTTTCTTCACGCCAAAAACCGCGTCCGAGTCAATATATTCGTCGCCTCCAACAAAGGTATGAGTTACTAGCTTCTGCATCTGCGGAGCTGTAATAAGAAAATGCATATGAGCTGGCCGATAGGGATGTCGCCCCAAGGACGCCAACATTTTTCCAACGGGTCCATCATCCGGGATCGGGTAGCTTACCGGTTTAATCCCAATAAAATTGTACACCCCGTCTGTGCCCGTGACAAAGACGCCTCGATTGTTCCATTTAGGCTGAATTTCAGGTTGCTGAACATCGTAAAAACCGTCTGCATTATCACACCAGACATCAACTTTAGCACCTTCGATTGGGTTACCTTCAAGATCAACAACACGACCCTCAAAAAGGCAACTTTCGCCTTTTCCATCCAAAGAAATATTTTCCCCCATTTGACGGACGGGTGCGTCCTTTACATGGAAGGGCCCGAAAACAGTATTTTCTGTGGCTCCTGCTGGTCGTCGATTGTTGATAGTATCCACCAGCATTGAGACACCTAAAACATCACTTAGGAGGATAAATTCCTGTCGTTCTTCGCTGCACATCTGGCCAGTTGTTGTTAGGAAATCGATTGCGAAGTCCCATTCATCCTGCGTCAAATGAACGCCTTTGATAAATTCGTGCAGGTGTTTGACCAGTGCCGTCATAATCGTTTGCAAACGTGCGCTACTATCGGTTCCCATACGAGAATTCACCGCAAATACCGAATTCTCCTCTGTAAAAAAATTTYCCAATTTTATTCTCCTGATCCGGGTCTAAAACCCTCGAACGCATTCTGAAGCAGAACGCGCACGGCGTGTCGCTCCACCGGTTGTGGGTTCCAATAGGGATTGCTGACAGCAAGATCTGCAACTTTATCAAGATCGCCTTCAGAAACCCCCAAAGATTNWMKCGMYRKTGNGMKCACCSWKCKYGANMWGCMWRAYCRKMRWRTCYKYCNGCRSSTNTMTSGCYAKKCWGCAYKWCAGCAAGGGGCTGAAGTGACCTCTTTGCGGCGGGCTCGKKRYWKGCMGWTGCAWRYRRSRGCWSWRTKGYKYKYRYMWYCGSWKKRGGMRGGTTTAGTGCGCCTCCTAATGTGTGGCAAAGCTTATGGTGCAGTGCCATACCAACCTGAGCCATAACCGTTCCACACAACCAAGCACCAAAAAGCGTGTCTTCGCGTGCCTTAAGGTTTTCCGGCTCTGCAACCACTGCTAGCAGCCCAGACACAAAGGCCTTTAGGCCCGCTGTAGAAAGCTCGCTCGACATACGGTTGCTGTCTTTTGCGTAGAGTGCCTCAACTGCATGTGCCATGGCATTCAGTCCGCTGGTAACTGTCATTGATACTGGCAGACTGCGCACTAGTTCAGCATCGTATAGAATTGCTTCTGGCTGAACACGTGTGGACCTCAGCGTAGCTTTTCTACCGTTTTCGGTCTGTCCCAATACAGGAGTCGCCTCCGATCCAGCATAGGTTGTAGGTAAAACGATCTGTGGCAAATCTGTTCGGTATGCGATTGCCTTGCCCAGCCCGATCGTAGAACCGCCGCCAATTGCAATCAGACAATCCGCTCCGCTTTGCGCAACCATTTTCATTGCTTCGTCGGTGACTGTCACAGGAGTGTGCATGGTCGCTTTAGAGAAGATACCAACGGCGCTCCCGCCGAGATCAGCAGCAAGTTCCTCACCCTGCTTCAGCTGCTCTGGCGTTGCGAGAATTAGTGCCTTCGCACCACCAATCGCTTCGAATTCTGACGAAAGATTATGGCGTCCACCAATTTCAAATCGAACCTGAACTGGTAAGTTTCCGGGCTCAAACCCCGCATGAAATACTGACAACGGATCAAACCTTCTTTTTTTGAAAACCGGCAACATTCCGGTAAGAAGCCGCAACCTCTTCTAGCTCTTCTGCTGTGATCAGGTCTTCAATTTTATCGTCCGGGCCAGTCACACGAGCCGCCGCAATATCAAGCACCCGTTCTGGGCCACCAGCACGGTTACTCAAAACAACAGCTCGGGTTGCAGGTAAGCGTGAAGCTTCGTAGATTTTCAATCCGTCAGGTACTGGATTTTCTGCGAGTATGTCTGCGATCGCACGCGCATCTATAATGGCCTGAGTAGCCCCATTAGCCCCAATTGGATACATGGGATGCGCCGCATCACCCAATAGCGTTACGCGACCCTCTGTCCAGAATGGTAGAGCGTCACGGTCAATCATCGGAAATTCAGTTACCGACTCCGTTGCTTCCATAATTTTGGCACAGTTCATATCACCCATCATAAATTCTTTGAAAGGTGTAATGTAGTCCATCGTTGCGCCACGGTTCCAGTCCGCATCGTCAATATGGCGCGGCGAACTATGGCGTAGCTCAGCAACCCAGTTGGTTAAAGCGCGACCCTGTTTACGCAGTTTTTCACTAATAGGATAGGTCACGAATTTTACATCATGGTCACCGGCAATAATCATGGTTTTGCCATCAGAAATTTGGTCCATCTCGACTGCGCCGCGGAACATCATTGTTCCTTCATAACAAAGAGGCCCTTCGTCTGGATGTAATTGCGCACGTATTTTAGAACGCAACCCTTCAGCGCTGATTAGGAAATCAGAGTCATATGTGCTGCCATCTTCTAACAAAGTTGTCACAATATCATCGGTTTGGCGAAAGCCTACGACCGGCTTACAAATTTCCAGAGCTTCTTCACCCAATCGACTGCGTAACTCATCCAACAACAAAAACTGCAGTTCACCGCGATGGATGGAGTATTGAGGAGCTGCAAATCCCGCTTCCACATTACGAGGATCTGATTGGATAACATGGCCATATTTGGTGCGGTATTCAATACAACGCGTACGCACGGCAATATCATCAAGCTGTTGGCCCAGACCAAGATCATGCAGTATTTTTGAAGCACTAGGCATAACATTGATGCCCACACCCAGCGGCCGAATTTCATCCACAGCCTCAAAAACTTTCACCTTAAAGCCTTTTTCGTGCAAACATAAGGCAGCCGTTATTCCGCCAATTCCGGCACCTGCAATTACGATACTTTTCATTCGTTTTCCCCGGATTACTGAGATTTACTGACCTACGAAGGAGGATATCCTCTTAACGCCACACCACTTAGCCTCTTTTTTCGTCCGTTTCTGGGTTTAAAAACAAGACACTTCTGTGATAATGAATTTCATTAATTCAACATCGGTGAGAAATATGTCCGAAACACACTTGGATCGAGAGCAATACGTTCTCGGCGATCCCTCGGCCCATGTCGGGTTCTTAAATTGCGAACGGCTCGTTGAGCGTGCCCATATCCATGGTTGGTCTGTTGAAGCCCACTATCATGAGGGTCTTGCGCAGTTGTTCATCTTTGGCGAAGGTAAAATAACTTCCCGCATAGATTACGCGCCGCGTGATATTGAGGGGCCTGCAATGGTGTGGCTACCGGCACTATGCAGCCATGCTTTTGAATACCAAAAAGACATGGATGGATGGGTCATCACTGTACCCACTAGTGATCTGGCGCGTATCACGTCGGACATTCCTTGGTTAGACCGTTGGATTGGTCAACCACAAATGATTACCGGCGCTCAACATACAGAGCGGCTGGTCGACGCAATAAATCTGGTTCAACAAATCGAGACCGAACATCGAATAATCGGAGAAGATCGTAACCTGGCGCTTAAATCAATGTTTACGCTTATGTTGATTTCATTATATCGCGGCTTACGTGATGGGACAGAACAAGAAAACACAATCTCAACTCAAAGTCAGAAGCTTGTGAATCGATACAGATCACTACTTGACCAGCATATTTTGTCTACTCGTTCAGTGTCTGATTATGCAGCCATGCTTTCTGTCACTCCGACACATTTGAGCCGCACAATGAAGGCCGTAAGCGGCCAAACTGCTGGGGAAATTATTGGTGATCGGGTCATGCTAGAGGCAAAACGCAATTTAACTTTTACCGACCTTCCCATAGCTGAAATTGCCTACTTGTTGCTGTTTTCTAGCGCATCCTATTTCACACGGTTTTTCCTAAAACATACCAATGAGACTCCACGTCGTTTTCGAAAAAGGATGCGCGACAGCTTTCGAATACCCAAAGATTAGCGGCGTTCCCATGTGGCAACATTCGAGTGGGAAAATCCTTACTTATATGATAATTTGCCTGAGTTCTGCTTGTATGTTTTGTAACTTATCCAAATACAAAGCCGCTAGCTGAACAACTTCGGCCCCATGTGACGATAGTCCAAGGTTGAGCGCCGCTACGACCATATTATGCGTATTGTAAAGCGGTACTGCGATCGAGATCAGACCAAGTTCAACTTCTTGGTCGATCACCGCATAGCCTTGAGCGCGTATAATTTTTATCTCCGTGAGAAGCGCCTCGGGGGCCGTAATTGTGTGAGATGTACGGGCTTCTATGGTTTTGCTAGAGGTCATTATTTTAGCTTCATAGTCAGGCAATGCCGCCAACATAACACGACCCATAGATGTGCAATTTGCAGGAAGCCGAGATCCAGGCATAAGTGAAATAGACATCACCTTCCGCTTCGCTGCACGTGCAATATAGACGATTTCATCGCCATCAAGAATTGCCACAGATGTGCTTTCACCCAATTCATCAGATAACTTATCAAGCCACGGCTGCACAATCTGTGGTAAAGGCATGGTGGCAAGACACGCGGTTCCAAGGCGCAAAATGCGCGGCGTCAATGTAAAGAATTTGCCATCATAATCAGCATATCCCTGATGCGCRAGTGTTAGCAAACAACGCCGTGCCGTTGCCCTATCAAGTCCACTGCTCGCCGACACCTGCGAGATGGTTTGGCGTGGGCATTCAGCCTTGAAAGTTTCGATAACGGCCAGGCCTTTTGCCAATCCACCCATAATATCACGCTGTTCCATTGAGATTCCTTTTGTGCGATATGTCAACAAACGATCTATAACGCACAAAAATGATTGTCGTCGAGGATTGTTTTGATTAGGGAATTGGCAATTCTAGGAGCATTTCATGGATAAGACGATTCACAGTGTGGCCAAGGCAGTTGAGCGGATACCAGATGAGGCCGTTGTTATGATCGGCGGTTTTGGCGGGGCAGGAGCACCGATCGAACTAATCCATGCGTTGATAAATCACGGCCCCAAAGACCTGACTGTAATCAACAACAATGCGGGCAATGGCCGTATTGGTATTGCGGCGATGATTGATGCGGGCATGGTTCGCAAGATGATTTGCTCGTTTCCACGTTCCTCCGACCCACGGGCGTTTAATGAAAAATACCTTGCAGGTGAAATTGTGCTGGAACTGGTGCCGCAAGGAACATTGGCCGAGCGAATTCGGGCTGGTGGGGCAGGGATACCGGCCTTTTACACACCAACGGCCTATGGAACTGAATTGGCAAATGGCAAGATAATAGCTGAATTTGATGGTAAATCCTATGTACAGGAACGTTGGCTGAAGGCGGATTTTGCGCTGATCAAGGCCGAGGTCGGTGATACACATGGCAATCTGACCTATAATAAAACTGCCCGTAATTTCAGCCCGCTAATGTGCGCTGCCGCAGCGACAACCATCGTACAAGTGTCACAGGTTGTGGCGGTCGGCGGGATTGACCCCGAACACGTCATTACGCCGGGTCTGTTTGTTGATCAGATTGTCACCATTCCCAATCCGCAGCAAGAAGAGCTGCTTATTCGTGCCGAGGCAAGCTACTCATGACCGGGATAAAATTATCAAACGCCCAAATCGCATGGCGCGCTGCTCAGGATATCGCCGACGGCGCATATGTAAATCTTGGTATCGGTTTCCCTGAAATGGTGGCGCAATATCAACCGCCGGGTCGTCAAGCCGTTTTCCACACTGAAAACGGCATCCTTGATTTTGGGCCATCGCCCGAAAAAGGTGAAGAAGACTGGGATTTGATCAATGCCGGAAAACGGGCCGTCACTTTGAACCCCGGCGCATCGTTTTTTCATCACGCGGATAGCTTTGCGATGGTACGCGGCGGACATTTGGATGTGGCCATTTTGGGTGCCTATCAGATTGCCCAAAACGGCGATCTGGCAAATTGGCGGGTTGGCGAAAAAGGAGTGCCCGCCGTTGGCGGTGCGATGGATTTGGTACACGGAGCCAAACGTGTGGCGGTGATCACCGATCACGTCACCAAAAAAGGCGCACCAAAATTGGTTGAACATTGTAGCTTTCCGCTGACCGGTTTGGGGTGTGTGACGCGGGTTTATACCAGCCTTGCAGTCATCGACATCATTGATGGCCGTTTCGTTTTACTTGAAAAACTGCCCGACCTGTCATTGGCAGATTTGCAATCCATCACTGATGCCACGCTGCACACCCCCAACCCTGTTGCCGATCTGATCGTGCCCAACCTGTAGGAACCCCGCATGCAAGACGCCTATATTTGCGACTATATCCGCACCCCCATTGGCCGTTTTGGCGGGGCTCTTGCCTCGGTCCGTGCCGATGATCTGGGGGCCGTGCCGTTACGGGCGCTAATGGTGCGCAACCCAGATGTTGATTGGGCTGCTGTGGATGATGTGATCTATGGATGTGCCAATCAGGCAGGCGAAGATAACCGCAATGTGGCGCGGATGTCGGCGTTGTTGGCAGGGCTTCCTATTGGCGTGACAGGGACAACGATTAACCGGCTTTGTGGATCGGGAATGGATGCAATTATTGTCGCTGCACGGGCGATCAAGGCGGGTGAGGCCGAGTTAATGATTGCCGGCGGCGTCGAAAGCATGAGCCGCGCCCCCTTTGTGATGCCCAAAGCTACAAGCGCCTATTCACGCAACGCTGAGATTTATGATACCACCATTGGCTGGCGTTTTGTGAACCCGGCGATGAAGGCCCATTACGGAGTTGATCCGATGCCTGACACTGCGGAAAATGTGGCGGAAGATTTCAACATTTCTCGCTCCGACCAAGACGCCTTTGCCTATCGCAGTCAGCAAAAAGCTGCCACGGCACAAAATAATGGGCGCCTTGGTCAAGAGATTACCAGCGTCACAATTCCGCAGCGCCGGGCAGATCCTATTGTTTTCACTCAAGACGAACATTTGCGCGCAACGTCGCCAGAGAAGCTGGCAAAACTGCCAACACCTTTTCGCGAAGGTGGTAGCGTCACAGCGGGCAATGCCTCTGGTGTCAATGACGGCGCCGCGGCGCTGATCATTGCATCGGCAGCGGCGGCGCATAAATACGGGCTGACCCCGATAGCGCGGGTTTTGGGGGGCGCTACTGCGGGGGTTGCGCCCCGTATTATGGGGTTTGGGCCTGCGCCTGCCTCGCAAAAACTAATGGCTCGTTTGGGTTTGAAGCAAGAAGAATTTGACGTGATCGAGTTGAACGAAGCTTTCGCCAGTCAGGGGCTTGCTACATTACGCGCGCTTGAAATCGCAGATGACGACGCGCGTGTAAATCCAAATGGCGGTGCGATTGCGCTTGGTCACCCGCTTGGTATGTCGGGGGCTCGAATTACGGGTACTGCTGCACTCGAGTTATCGCTGACAGGCGGCAAGCGTTCTCTTTCAACTATGTGCATTGGTGTCGGACAAGGCATTTCAATAGCGCTGGAGCGAGTATGAAAAATTAACATAATGTTCATTATGCGTCATTAAATTTTGACTACAAAATTCGCCCTCTACTACCTCCCTGTGGGCGAAACACTGGCGGCGTCGGTTCTACCGATGCCGCCCCATTCCAGCGAGGCATGACTACGCCCAGCCAACCCTCAAAAAGAGAGATTGTTCTAAACTGGTCAAACGACCACCCAAAATTATGTTAGTTGGATAGGTATCAGTGAAAACCCGCAAAGAAGAAGCAACGCCCATAGCCCGGTTATTGGGTGAAGACGGAACACTAACCATCGGCTGGGTCTACCAGTGGAACACCTCAGAACTGTCGATCCTTTGGATCACTGGAGATCGTACCATTGCACACATCGACCCGCCACTTTGCCCAGAAACCCTAGCCAGGGCCAAATCGGTGACCACTGATTCCGTCACCGAGCTTCTGGGCACCTTCTCGACAGCCGGTAGCGCTACCCTAGACTGACATTTTGCGGCGGTATCAAAGCGTATTTCTCTCACATTTACACATGACAATACTATACTATTGTAGTACATTGAGAATGAACCCGCTGCCCGCAGGATACCAACCAATGCGTAATCTACTCTCTCGCCTCGCCATTATTGCCTTCGTTGGCGTCSTSTCCTTCGCTGGGACAGCAAACAAAACARTGGCCCAAACCTATCCGATCGATTGCGCCATTCTTATCTGTCTTTCCGGCGGATGGCCCCCGTCCGTTCCTTGTGCACGAGCCCGAGCCGAGTTCATCCGCCGGATCACGCCTTGGCCGATTGAGCCACCGTTGCAAATCTGGCGCTGTCCCATGGGTGCCTCGTATTATCCCGGTAGCGACCAGTCCTCCGGCCCTCGCATCTACGACATCCGGCTAGATGGAACGGACCCCCTGCCCCAGAGCTTTCCTGGCGCAAAGCTACAAGAATGGAACACACCAATTCCGGCCGTAGCTCACATAAGCGACACCCAATCCGGTCAACTGCCTGATGGTTTCGCCCTGCGCCTGGTTCAGGACCGGGCCGACATCGACATCCGTGGACCGGAGTTCAATTTCGTGCGCTCGATCCGTGTTTTTGACGTCCGCTATGTGCGGCAGCGCGAGTCAGGGCCTGACGATGATTGTAGACGGAGCGCGAGAGTCGTTCTTGGCACCTACGGAACACAGGGGGATTTCGCGTGGCGAGCCTCTTCACCGACCGCCCTCCCCGCGGCACATATCGGACTCGAACGTTATGGCCAGAATTGCCCAAGAATTTATCATCGGTCTGTTTTCGTCGACTGGCGGGACTATGAGGGCAATTACGGGTTTGAACAGGTCAACTATTGAGCTGTACCGACAAGAATCACAACAACAATACTATAGCTTTGCAAGCCTAATTTTCCGCGAATCAACTGCCTGGCCAAAGATACACTGCAACAATTGAACACCGCGACTGATGTCAGTTCTGTTTTCTGTACATGAAATTTCAAGGTCTAACTGGCACTCAGATCCTGTGGTCAGGTTCGGTCGCTGCCTCCGTGGCAGCCAACAGATCGTTGGCGTCAGCCTCTAAGGCCCGCGCCAGCACAACCAACTCGACAACATCGATCCTCCGCTCGCCGCTCTCAACCCGCGCGACGAATGACTGATGGCACTTGAGCCTGTCCGCTAGCTTGGCTTGCGTCAGCCCAGCCTTTTTCCGCGCCGCGATCAATGCACCGCGGAGCGCCTCATGCCCTGAACTCCTGATTGTTTTTGCCATATGYCACAAACCCCTTGYGACTGGGCTAATCTAYTTTATAGATTATCTAAAAAGTAGATAAATGAGTTTTTTCATGAGCTTGCCCACGCATAATTTCAAGCGAGAGTGTGATTTCTTCGCTGTCCCCAAATGCGGCGTTCTAACACTAAGCCGTCGATCATTCGCCAACGGTCTGCAAAAAACGTCCGTACTCCTGACTCACTTCACGCGCCTCCTCAAACGCGCGGGCACGCTCTTGATCAAGGCACCGAAAGTATCTTTGAATATCCCGAATGTAGAGTTCAAAGTCGCTGCGGATTATGTCCGCGTAGTCTCGCGCCGCTTGCGGGTCGCCTGGAACATACGGCCTCGCGGGAGGCAAACAGGATTCGGCACTCGCGATTCCGGCCAGAAATACCAGCAAAAGTATAGCCTGTGCGCCTCTGGCGCAGATCAACCAGAGGGTGCGCAAACCCCATGCAACCTTGATTGAATCCATTTGCCATGCCTAATGTTTGCGTAACCGTCATACAGCCGCTGAGACGTAAATATACTCTTGCGGTCAATACTATAGCATCGTATGTTTGAGCTTCAAGTAATGAAGTCCAGATATGCGCATTTGAGAAGAAAGCGTGATCTGGACCATGGATCTTAGAAACGAAGCACCGAATGTGGTCACAGAACCCAAATTCCGCGACTTGGTCGCTAGCGGCTACCGCGTGGAAGTCGTCTGCAAGGAAGGCGCCTTCAAAAAAGGCCCCAACTGGCACGGGGTCTGGATTTTGCGCGTGGTCAGCGACGAGGGCGTTGAAAAGCTCCTGGTCACGGCACGAACACGCACGTCGCGCAACGACATCAAGATCCGTGAAATCCGGACCGTTACGGGTGTTATCTCTTTCCTGCAGGGGATCGGTTTCTCCCATGCCGATATTCCGCTGGAAGAAGGCAAGCGTACGGTTCACAAGCTCTCCAGCGAAGAGATCACTGCCCGCAGGGCTTAGCGCCCTTCTTCTCTGTTTTCTAACCTCGGCCGTATCGGCGCAGATGGTACTGGTGATGGCGAGTGATGGTTCATTATCGCCGTCGCAATCCCAAGAAACCTTCTCGCGCAATTACAATGACGGAATTGGTCAGGGCTCATCTGCTTCCGAACTCCCCATAACTGGCGAAGATGCAGATGCGCCTGAAGAGTTCCGCATTGCCGCCGTTGCTCCCCGCACGCCGGTGCCTCGCCCGGACATCCTTTCGGCCATTGAAGAGACCGCCCTGCGCTACGGGACCCATCGAGGGCTGCGCGCCGCCGAAATCACACTCACCGATTGGCTGAACCTCTATCGCGCAAATATTGAGGTCGAGAGCGCTTATAATCCACGCGCCGTTTCCCATGCAGGAGCTATTGGTCTCGGGCAACTCATGCCGGGCACCGCGCGTGCCCTCGGTGTCGACCCCAATAACTGGCGGCAGAACCTCGACGGATCTGCGCGTTATCTCGCGGCGATGTTGGCTGAGTTCGGCGACGTACGTCTCGCTCTGGCAGCCTACAATGCCGGGCCTGACGCTGTGCGCGCCCATTCCGGCATTCCCCCATTTCAAGAGACCCAAAACCACGTCCGGCGTGTGCTGGCCGTCTTCAACCGGCTAGAAGGAGAGACCCCATGAAGCCAACGACAAATAGGCTTATTCTATTAGCCACCATTCTTATGGTTACAGCGCAACCGGCATTCGCTCAAAGTATTGATCTCTCCCCGATCCAGGACCTCCTGCAGGGCATCGTGGACGCCCTCACCGGCCCGCTCGGCGTCGTCATCGCAACCCTTGCCGTATTGGGTGTGTTCCTCAGCTGGTTCTTCAACATGATCGATCTGCGCCAGGCACTTTGGGTGCTTGTCGGYATCGCCGGYGTGGCMGCSGCCCCSACAATCGTYGCCGCCGTATTTRGYGGWRCGTAAGGRGGANTARACCGTGGCCGAACGATCGCCGCTYTTCYTRGGMCTTRTSCGCCCGCCRAAACTCTTCGGYCTGCCRATCATGTATGCYGTGGTCTGGCTYTTYGGGTCGGTRCTRCTSTTCRTRTGGRTRCAGCAYMTCWTGGTYCTYGGRGTGGCRGCRATCCTYTACCCNGWTCTTNTGGAARGCMGCRGAYTGGGACCCSCGCTTCATCGATGTGMTGATGACRKYGYTGCARGAAACSCCMCCGACRCGRAACCGYSSCATYCACGGAGGCGAYAGYTATGCMCCGTGACGAGAWGRWTGATGARCGCACYCTYATGCCGARYTGGTATRRCCGCGAGARACATCTSGCGCATATGCTGCCCTATGTCAGCCTGGTCGATGACCAGACCGTCCGGACCCGGGTCAACGAGCTYTTCCAGTGTATTCGCCTCAGCGGCRTRAACAGCTACACGACGGACGACGCCTTTCTCGACAAGGTAACCGCGCTTTTCGCCCGGATCATCGCGCAACTCGGACCTGAGTTCAGCTATTACGTCCACAAGGTCTCAAAAGCGATCAAGCCAGACCTGCTGCCGGTCCAGGGCGAGGGTTTCGCTCAAGCCGTGGATCAGGTCTGGCGTGAGAAGCTTACCACCAGTGGCCTGCGCGATAAAACCCTGACGCTGACAATCATCCATCGCCCGCCGTCGAAGAGTTTCCTAGGATTCGTGAATCGCAGCGCGCCGGAGCGTTTCAAGGCAGAGACCCAGAAACGTATTCGGCGTCTCACAGAAGCGGTCGGCGTGTTCACATCCGCACTGGCCGAGTTGAAACCGCGCATTCTCTCAGCCGCGTCGGGCGAACTCGTGGGCTTTCTCGGCGCGCTCAACACCGGCCGCGAACTGCCACTCTATCCCGCCAATCATTACGGGTTCCTCGCATACAACGTCGCCAACACCCGCGTGACGTTTTATGAGGATCACTTTGAGCTTTCCGAAGGTGTCGTGGGGCACCGCTTCGGCAAAAGCTTCACCATCGGCGAATACTCCGAACAGACCACCTGCACYATGTTTGACATGCTGAACCTGCCCGTCGACATGATCGTCACCCACTCCTTCACGCCGATCAATTCGAACCTGATGGCGGGCCGGATCAAGCGGCAAAAACGCCAGATGCAGGCCTCKCARGAYGCRGCCCTATCGCTYCTSGAAGCCCTCGACATYGCCCATGAYGATCTCGAGGCCAAGCGCCAGAGCTTTGGCGAACACCACATGGTTGTGACCGTCTTTTGCGACAGTCTCGACGAACTCCAGACTCTCGGGGCCGAGATCGTCAACGCCGCAGCAACTGAGGGTGTGAAAATGATCGGCGATCGGATGGCCGCCAAAACCCATTATTTCAGCCAGCACCCGGGCAACCAACCCAAGCGTATCCGCGCCAGCGCTGTCACCAACCGCAACTTCGCGGATTTCGCCGCGCTCCACCGCACACAGCTCGGCAAAGAAAAGCATCAGCTACCCTGGGGCCAGGAGATTACGCTCTTCCCAACACCGGAGCAGAGCGCCTACCGCTTTTCTTATCATGAACAGGGTTCGCCGGAAAAAGAACCAACCGGGGGTCATACTCTCATCCTTGGTCGCCCCGGCTCCGGRAAATCCGTTCTTTCGGCTTTCYTRATGACRCARGCGCGGCGTGTCGGAGCACGCATYTTCGTCCTCGATTATCGCCTCGGYATGGAGATGGCYGTGCGGGCCAATGGCGGGCGYTATGCCTCGATCAAGGCCGGACAGGCCACCGGCCTCAACCCGCTCTGGACCGAGATTGACGAGCGCGGAACCGCATGGCTTTCAGATTGGCTCGCGACACTCCTCTACCGATCCGACAAGCCGCTGACCCCGGTCCAGACCAACCGCATCCAGGAGGTCGTGCGCCAGAACGCCAATGCCGCGAATCCAGAGCTTCGAAACTGGAACGATTTCGCCTCGCTTTTTGTCTCCACTGACGACGACGGCGATCTATATCAGCGGCTCATTGAGTGGACAGAAGATGGGCGTTACGGCTGGATTTTTGGACAAAGCAATGAGGACACGTTTTCGCTTGAGGGCGATGTCGTGGGGTTCGATCTCACCGGCATTCTTGACAGCGAAAGTGAAAAAGAACGCATGGCGGTCCTGAGCTATCTCTTCCGCCGCATTGAGCGCGAAATAGAGGACCGCCGCCCGACGATCATCATCATCGATGAGGCCTGGAAGGCGCTCGACAACCCGTATTTCGCGGAACGGCTTTCGAACTGGCTGGTCACCGCCCGTAAGCAAAACACCGTCGCGGTGATGATGACGCAATATGCCAGCCARTTAGAGCGTACCCGCACCGGCAAGACCATYATCGAGGCGGTYCCGACRCAGATCCTGTTGCCGAACATCCGGGCGCACGCYTCCGAYTACGAGATGTTGAAYCTYTTTGAGAAAGAACTCGACGTGCTCCTCAACACTGGCAGCAACAGCCGCCTCGCGCTCATTCGCGACGATAGCGGCTCCATTGTCGTCGATACCGATCTCTCCGCTCTTGGTCCCTACCTCACCATGCTTGGCGGCATGGAAAAAGGCGAAGCTCTCGTCGGGACCGATTATCGCTCTCGCCCGGACTTCTGGAGGCTTTCATGATCCGCATTCTCACTCTCTTCATCGTAATTTGCACCCTTTCTGCTTGCGAACAGTATCGCGAACCAACTGCGAACTGTTTTAACATAGTATCGCGCGGCCCCGCCTCCGCGGACTGCACATTTGAACCTCTTGGCGGTCCCAACACTTTGGCCGAGGTCTATGAATAGGCTCGCCGCCCTCATACTGTGTCTGATTACATTTGGGGATGTTGCCAGCGCCCAAGGCGTTCCCGTCAACGATAACGGACTGACCCTACGCGACCTCATCGAGACAGCGGATCGGGAAGATGATTTGGCGGTCCAGCGTGAATCGCTGACCGTTGAAGAATTGCTGGCTGAGATCGAGCGGGAACAGCTTGCTGTTTTGCGCAACATTCTCGACGCGCAAACCAGTTTCGGCGGTCAGGGACTGCCGGGGATGGTCTCAAACCTCGAGGCGGGCAGCGGCGATGCAGATCGCTCCGTCGCGGCCGTTTACGGAACGGGTGATGTCGATCCCAATCCCGGTGGCGCGGGCATGTTCGGAGATGCAGCAGAGAATATCGAGCAGCTGATCATCCGGGTTGCGCRAGCGACCCATGGGCGGCCCGGGGTCGGCCGAGCCAGCCTTTCGGTGGTGCAGTGGCGTGCTCTTTTGCAGGCACTTATCTGGCAAGAAAGCCGCTTTACCATCGGCGCACGTTCTCCTGTTGGTGCATTCGGTCTCACCCAGATCATGCCCGGAACCGCCAACGACCTTGGCATCAACCCGGAATATTATGACAGTCCTTATCTGCAGGTCGAAGGTGGCGCCCGCTATCTTGCAACCCAACTCAACACCTTTGACGGTAACATCATCAACGCGCTTGCGGCCTATAACGCGGGCCCCGGACGCGTGTTTGAATATGGTGGTGTGCCGCCTGCCGAAACCCAACACTATGTTCAGGTCATCCCCGCGCGCTACAATCTCTATCTCACGCGCATCGGTGGCATTGAAGCGCTTGGCACGATCGATCCGGCACTCATGGCCAATGCCAATCTCTCACTTACTGGCTTTGGCGCGGCGTTCTACGGCAACAATTCCCCAGTTGCGATCCGCCAAGCCGCATTGCGTATCCAGGACATCGTTACCCGGATAGGCACAACAGAAGACATCCAGGAAAGCATGGCGCTCAACACCTATGCGCGCGCCGAACTTATCCGGCTGGTGGCCGCGCGTATCCGCCTGAAAGCTGCACGCACCCRACCACTCACGGCAGCACAGCTCGCCCAAGCCTCAGCGCGCATGGCCGAGGCGGAATTCATGAATTTTACAATTGAGGATTTGGATTGATGCCCCGTACCACTGCCCTTTTTCTGGCCCCGGCCAAATTGCTACGCTCAACCGCACTTGTCACCGCATTGGCCCTTGGAGGTTCTTTCATTGCAGGCAACGCGACCTATGCTCAGGGCGTGCCCGTCGTCGATACCCAGAATATTACACAAAATATCCAACAGCTCCGGCAGATGATCGAAGATGAGATCCTGCAAAATGAGCAGCTGGTGCAGCTTCGCGARCARCTYGCCACMCTCACGGATCAACTCGCSGAGTTGCARMGRACCTATGARGCRCTGACGCGCCTCGCCGAATTACCGGAAATCATCCAGACCCGGATGGAAGACGAGTTGAACGGCCTCCTCGATCAGGAATTCGGCGACATCATGGCCACGATCGAGGCGATTAAAACCGGTGACTTCTCCGGGCTGACAGGATCGGGCTCCAGCCAGATCGAAACCCAGATGGACCGGGTGCTGTCCGATCTCGGATTTGACGAAGACACGTTGAGCGAGATGGCGACCAGCGGCAACCGCAGCGCCAACCGTTTGGCGACACAAGCCACAACCGGCGCGCTTGTCTCGGCCGCGGCCCAGAACAGYTATGATGATGCGGGCCARTCGCTTGAGCGYGTCGAWCGKYTRGTMGGTCTCATCGAYGACATGGAYGAGCTRAAAGARAGCGTCGATCTMAACACYCGYGTRACGGCRGAACTGGCYATYGCRCTYGTCGCMATGTGGCAACTYGARGCYGTGCAGRCRGTTGCKGAYGGCACCGGMGGGGTCATCGACGCCGCAACCATTGCTGAAGAACAACGCTTTATGGAGTTCACCCTCCCCGAGCTTCGCGCAGATTAAGGATCAGGGGTTTGGACGAGGAAACAGCCATCATCGAGGAGGAACTCGTCTACGGCGCGCTGCGTCGGGAACGGCTTTGGCAGCGCCTCGGACTCCTGGGGATGATCTTCGGCATCATTGGTTGCTTGAGCGCCGCYGCCGTTGCAATCCTCGATGTCGATCCGCCCCCGGTTGTTGTGCCCTAYGATCCGGAGACRGGCTTTGCRYTGCCCGAAGCYTCTGTCGGTGCAACCACYGTCACAGAAAACCGGGCGATCATCGAAGCCGAGGTGTTCCGCTATGTAACCGACCGCGAGGTGTATAACCAACTCGACAACGACCTGCGGATCCGCAGCGTCTTGAGACGCTCGGATGGGGCAGCGCAGGATTCAATACGTCAGATTTGGAACTCCGCAAATGCCAACTATCCACCGACAGTCTACGGGCCGAACTCCAGGCTCGATGTCGAAATCCTTAGTATCAACCTGATCAGTAACAGCCGTGCGACCGTGCGTCTCAGGAAGCGCCTGACCTCAATCAACGGCGTTCAGGCGGGTCTCTTCACCACGACGCTCCTGTTCGAGTTCCGCCCCGAAGAAAGCCGTTCCATTGACCAGGTCTGGACCAACCCGTTCGGTTTTACCGTGGTCGAATATTCGATCCGCTCAGACAGATTGGAGAATTAGTTTGCATAAGTTCCTTTGGAAATCCGTAAGCAAAGGAACGCACGTTTCATTGATGGTTCTGCTGTTGGCCCTCGTCCCTGTCCTCTCGCTCGCCGAAGCAACCCCACGGGCCGGGCCGAATGATCGGCGTGTAAGGATTGCCACATACCAAGAAAGCCAAGTTTACCGGCTGAACGTCTCACTCACCCATGTCACGACAATTGAGTTTGGCGAGGGCGAAAGTATTCGCTCGATCATAGCCGGCGATACGGAAGGTTTTGAGATCGATGGCGTTCCGGGTGGCCGCGCCTTCGCGATTAAACCTGTCGCGCGCGGCGTCCATACCAACGTCACCGTCTACACCAATCGGCGGAGTTATTATTTTAACGTTGAGGAGGTTTCCAGCACGACATTCTACGTCGTCCAGTTCCGCTACCCCGACAACAATCGCCGTTCAACAAACGCCATCGCGCGCGCCGCCCCGAACTATAATTACAGCGCCAGCGCGCGWACTGAATTCACSCCAACGCGTATCTGGGACGATGGCACRTTCACNNNGYATTTTGMSYWKMSACGAAACGCACCGATTCCAGCCATTTTCCGCTACAGCGACGGGCGCGARCGCACGGTCAACWCGAGTGSMSTTRASGAYGGMGTAATCCGCGTCTCSGGCGTCAAYCGGCAATGGGTGCTCCGGCTYGGCGAAGAGRTCGTCTGCRTTRARGCRACRCCWCCTGCGGGRSMMACMTCATGAGCGACARTTCAGACCYCAATCTCGARAAACGCCTCGCYGCCWTWGAGCAAARYRACCCTCGCCGTGGTSCGRCWCCRAAGCGTCGCTCGCCGCTCCTCGCGCTCCTTATCGTCGGCCTCGTCCTGTTCGGCGGAGCAGTGCTCTACCTCTTCTCGCGACCCGAAGGTGAGGTCGCCTTATCCCGTTCTTCATGATGATCCTCATGGCCAAGGGTTTCATCATTGCCACACCATTCATCGTCCGCTCTATTTCCGGGAACATCATGATGCCTGCTCTTTCGGCCGGGATGGGCGGCGCTTATGGATTCGGCAAAGCGCTTGGCGGCAACCAGCAGGCGTATAGCCTCGGCCATACGCTTGGCTATCTGCGCAATACCGTTGCCAACCTCATGGAGAGAGGCCCGGTATCGGGTCATCTCAACCGCTAACTGAGCGTCTGGAACAAAGACACCACCGGCTGCCTGCATAAGCCGTCGCAGCCCTTCCGAGCGCGTCTCGATACCCGCCGAGGCCAGCACCGCATCGAATGCGGCCAGCTCGGCAACTGTGACTTTCACACTCACCGCAGCAACCGGAACCGCTGCATCCTGCTGACGCTCCTCGTCGCTCTTTATCGTATACTGGATCGCCCGCGGCGTGACCCCGAAGCGCGCGGCCAACTCAGACGTGGACACACCTTCTGCGGCCTCGCGAACGATCTCCATGCGTTCCGCCTCAATCAAACGTTTCGTTTCGGACGAATGATGGCTGTATTCCGTTTCACGCCGGGCCCCGTCAGGGGTCAGGCCACCGAGCTAAAGGCTCGGTAAACAATAATAATGAAGTCTGGATCTTATACCAAACGGGAGCAATGAATCGTGCGGTCAATATGGGTCTTTGTTGCGACGGATAACTGGGAATTATGCGCTCGATTCCCTTTACGATCTAAAGAGAATTTCTCGCTTTTTTGCTTTTAGTGTAAGCTCGACGAATACTAGTAATTCGCCTTTCGAGAACGAGCACAATTATGACCAAGTTTTCCAGTGTTGCGCACCGCTTGCATCCACGTCTTAGGGTGATCGAAAACGGCAGTGGTCCAGTGAATGCCTGCCGCTCAAAAGTCTCTGCCCAAGTGGCCACCGCCGAAACTGCTGATGCAGCCACAACCACGCTGACAGACGGGCTGGATATCGCCGCCCTTCAGGCCGGCACCCAATTGTTGGAAGGATCTGCACGTATCAAAATGGGCGCGCTGAGCAAGGCCAACTTGTCAAAACGCAAAAAGCTAGAGGCAGAACCACCCGCTAATTCCTCTTTTGTGAATGTCATCATTGACGTGATTCCCTCGGTTCTTGGGCAGGTTGAGGATGGGACCAACGAGGCAGTCGCCCGCATCGCTGCTCTCTGCACCGAAGCTTTGAACACTGGGACAAAACCACCCAGCATTGCCAACGTGATCACCCGTCGAAATTCCATTTCCGCAAGCGTCCCGGTTACCTTTCTGGATACGCTACGCGAGGACGAGGACGTGTCCTTTGTTGGGCCAACCGAACCTCTGAAGTTGGATGTACCTCAACCCCATGCCGCGAGGCGTCCTACCAACCGCAACATTGGCAAGGATAAGCTGCACAAGAATGGCGCCGATGTGATCATTGGCATCATTGATGTCGGCGGTTTTGATTTTGCCCATACCGACTTTATCGACGACGATGGCAACACGCGCTTTTCTCACATCTGGGATCAAGGCGGCTCATTTCGCTCCTCACCTGACGCATATGGGTACGGCTGCGAATTTAGGGCTGAACATCTGAACGCCGCGCTTTCCACGCAGGCTGCTGGGGGGATGCCCGCTGCTGTTCTGGAGCCGCAGTCACAGCAATCGCCGTCATCACATGCCACACATGTGGCGAGCATTGCCGCGGGGAACAAAGGGGTTTGCCCCGAGGCGCAGATTGCTGCGGTCCTAATCGATGTGCCAGTGCCAGATGACGATTTTCAACAACGCAGGCACACGTTCAGCGATTCCAGTCGGATCATCCATGCGGTGGAATACCTGCTCGACATCGCCCGCGCGGAAAACAAGCCCATTTCGATTAACGTGAGCCTTGGCACCAATGGCGGTGCTCATGATGGATTCAGCGGAACCAACCGTTGGTTCGACATGGCGATGACCTTACCCGGCCGCTCACTCTGCTTTGCCGCCGGAAATGCAGGGCAAGAAAAAGAGCTCCATGAAGAGGACTATGGTTGGATCATGGGGCGCATCCATGCCAGTGGCAAAATTGCGTCGCGGGGGCTGGATGTAGAACTTGGCTGGACCGTGGTGGGAAATGGCATTGCCGATGTGTCCGAAAACGAGCTCGAGATATGGTACAGTCCACAGGATCGGTTCAATGTCGAATTGCTGCCACCTGGTGATACCCGATGGCTGTCCGTCAAGCCGCAGGAATTCATTGAGAATACGCGATTGAAAGACGGTACTACAGTCTCAATCTACAATGAGTTGTTTCACCCTACAAACGGCGAAAACTACATTGCGATCTATCTGTCTCCCAATTTCCAACCCGGTGAAATCCGGGGCATTCGCGCAGGCGTTTGGCGTGTTCGGCTGGTGGGCGAAGAAATCCGAAACGGTACATTTCATTGCTGGATCGAACGGGATGACCCTCGCGAGCTTGGCATACAAAACAGCCAACGGCTCTTTCGTTTTCCATCGTTCTTTTCAGCCGCCAGCAACATCGATTCACACTCAATCTCGTCATTGGCTTGTGGCCGCGCCACAATCGCGGTGTCCAATTTCAACGCCGACAACAACCAAATAAACATTACAAGCAGTCAGGGTCCGACGCGTGATGGCCGGATGAAACCCGACGTCGCAGGCCCCGGCACTGATATTGTTGCTGCCAACGGGTTTGCAACCGGGAGCGAGAAATGGGTGTCGATGTCGGGCACCTCCATGTCCAGCCCCTATGTGGCTGGGGTGATTGGACTGATGATGAACGCCAATCCTTCGCTCAATTCAATGCAGTGCATTGGTATTTTGCAACGCACTGCTAAACCTCTGCCAGGTACCACCTATGAATGGCAAAACGACGCGGGATTTGGCCGCATCGACCCGGAAGCAGCCATAGCGGAAGCAGAATTCTTTATGCGCCGCACAGACCGGACATAAGGAGGACGCAATGAAGCTCAGAATTTTCAAAGCTGAACATGGTGACTGCCTGCTCCTCCAATCAGAGGGCCACAACATTCTATGTGACGGGGGGTTGGCCAAAAGCATGCGCAACCACGTGCGCCGACCATTGGCTGATCTGGTCAATGACAATGGTGGCGGGTTGGACGCGGTTTATATCTCGCATATTGATCAAGACCACATTCAGGGCGTGCTGCAATTGCTGCAAGACGCGATTGACTGGAAAGTTTATCGCCATCACGTGGACAATGGCGACACCAGTGTTAATGAGCCGAACGTGCCTGAACCTCCATCCATCGACGCGCTGTGGCATAATTCTTTTCGCGATCAGGTCGGGGACAACGTCGGTGACATAGGCGATCTGCTGGCTGCGGCCGTACCCGTGCTGAACGGTACTGGGGTCGACGACCTGATGCAGGAGGCACACGAATTAGCCAACATCGCCACATCAATCCCCGAGGCGCTAAAAGTGTCGCGGTTTGCCATGCCAGACCTGCTGGATATCCCCGTCAATATCCTGCCAGGAGAGGCCGGGCCGGGCAAACTGCTGATGCGGGATGGTGCGCCAAAGGTTTTCCAAATCGGGTCTATGACATTTACTCTTATTGGTCCGTCCAAGTCGGCGCTGGCCGATCTAAGGAAGGGTTGGAACAACTGGTTGAGCACTGAAGACGGCGTCAAAGGGGTGGCGCGAGTAAAGCGCCAGATTCGCAAACAATTAGATCGCTTTGCCTCTGGCCAACTCGAAAGTTCACCGTTTGAGTTGTTCAACTGGAACGGCATATCCAGCTTTGAAGGTGTCACCACGCCAAACGTTGCCTCGCTTGTCTTTATGGTCGAAGAGGACGGCAAGACGCTTTTGCTGACAGGCGACGCGCAGCAGGACAAACTGCTGGAAGATCTTGAAGCGTCGGGATTTCTTGATGCGGGGCATTGCCATCTGAATGTGCTGAAGGTCCAGCACCACGGGTCGGAACACAACACCGACGCCAATTTCGCCAAAAGGGTGTCAGCCGATCACTACGTGTTCTGTGGCGACGGCAGCAACGGCAATCCCGAACCAGAGGTGCTGTGGGACTACTATAAGTCGCGCCTAGGCAGCGCCAGTCGTCGCGCGCTGTCGCCTGAGGCAGAAGATCGTCCCTTTACGTTCTGGTTTTCCACCACCGCCACACAACTCCCCAAGGACAGCAAAGACCGCGAGAACTTTGAGGAAACCGAGGAAATTGTTGCTCGCATGGTTGCTGACAGCGGCGGCCTAATGCGCGCAGAGTTTGTGCGGCGGGATTATAGAACTCTGACAATTTAGATCAGCCATTTTTGCTGCCAATCTATTGTTGAAGTCAGCTAAAGTCAGCATTTCGAATGCGTCTATCCGCTTCTTCGATTGTCAGACCGTGAGAAGCATAGACGAAATAGGGCTGCTCTTCATTCAGCAGTTCCGGACCCGTGAAGCCAGATTCATCAAATGAGATCAATCGCCCGCTATTTGTTTGGTCGTTCATTGGAAGCATTGATTCATTCAATTTTTGACATACGGCCTGATTGAAATCCATGTGGAAGGGGGCCGTCCTTAATAAGGACACTCAGGACGAGGACGAAGAACACCATCGACGACGCTTCGTCCAAGGGCGGCATCTTCACCGTCATTTGTCAGCTCAAAGACTTGCAGTGTATCGACGGGGTCTATTTTGATCAGCCCTTTTGCTTCCAGCATTTCCGCGCACTGGCGAATATCAGCTACAGTTGATGCAAGCGATAAGCGTTGAAACCACCCAAGGATAACTTGGTCATTCAAACGATATCCTGACTCGCGTTGAAGTAACCTTAATAGCGCAAGAGCACGATGCTCCTTTGTCACAACTTCAAGTGGTTCCGGATCATTTGACAAATCATTCATCTGACGAAATTTCTCCTATGATCAGTAAGCTAACCGCTTCAGGATAGGCACCTAGAGTCCTTTCTCGGACAAAAGCAGGGAGGCTTTTGCATTGCTGCACCCGTTCACCCAATAACTCGACGACCCATTTATAGTGCCGTTCTTGGACGCGCATGCGGGCATCGCGCAGTGCTCGAAACAGCGCTTCCCCGACCTGGTCCAGACCAAGTGCGTGTTGCACACGTGAAGACGCAAGGATATCCGACGTGGAAATTACCTCAATGCCGTGAAATCGCTCTGTTGAAATTCTTATTGCTTTTTTCTCGTCCAGGATCGCCTGGCGCGAAGACGCAATCGCAATGGCCAATGTTGCTGCTTCGCCATCTTCAAGCGTTTCCCTTGCAGTTCCACTAACAAACCCCTCAAAGTAGCGTTCTGCTTCTCCTTGCAAGGGAACGAAATCAAGCAGCCCATTATCAAGCAGCAGCCGCGATAGCGCGGCATCATTTCGGCCATTTACTGGATCTTGTAAGAGTTCCCTACCTACAATTTCACTCGCGGAGAGTCTGACTCCGTAAGCACGAATTATCTCTTCCGCGCACCCAGTGGCATTAAGGTTGATGATGACACTTGCGTCAACGACTGCAGAGGCATTTCTGTTATCGGGGGATGGAGGTTGCTTCATTGCCCTCGATTTCCTCCGCATCGATATCATTCAAAAGGTCCCGAACTTGAATACGATTGACGTGCAAAAGCTTGGCGATTTGTCCTTCACTCAGAATTCCACGTTTATAAGCTTCGTAAGCCATGAGCCCGGTTCTCACAGAGACGGGCCGAAGTGCTTCGGATCTTTTCACATCCTCCTGTTTTGGACTACCAAGTACCTGCTCAACATGCGCATTCGTGATTCCACCATTGGAAACAAACCAATCCCAAGTTCCTAGTTTCGCAAGCTTCAACTCTTCCAGCCTTCGAACCATTGCCTCTCGCGATACATGAAAGATGTGGGCGAGCACGATAATATGTCGACGCGTTAAACTTGTTGAGCCAGCGGTGATATCCGCAAATTTTTGACGAACTGCTTGGGCAGGCGTCAGAAATCCTCTCCCAAACGCATTTGCATATTTCTCTTCTCGCGAACTTTCGAGTTCGTCAATCTCGCTGATTTCAACATCGCCTCTTGTTGCAACAAGATGACCTACTTCGTGCGCGGCCGTCTGAGTGCGTCTTTCAAGTGGGTGATTGGCATTGAGCAGAATACAGGCACCAACGCGTTCGTCGAAAGCATACAACCCCGAGATATTTCCATCCAACGGTCGAACAAAAACACGGACTCCCATCTGCAACTCTAGCATTGAGACAATATCCCCGACGGGGGCCAATCCCAATCCAAGCCAGTGTCTAAGCTCCAAGGCATGTTGCTCAGCTTGATCTCTCACCTCTCCATGTAAAATCCTCCTCTCCGGTGGCAGGTTGTCAAAGTGCTTTATTCCAAGAAGGTTTTCTAATTCTACATCGGCTCTCACGAGATTAGTCATCAAATCCGCAGCGATTGAGACGCGGTCGTCCTCGTTGTTCGTCAGTTTCCGGAACTTTGGCGAAAGTTCGATGTGGACTGATTCTTGACGCAAGATTGCGTTTGCTGAGGTATCGTAAAATTGGGCTAGTTGTTGAACCTCACCTATTTTTGGTCTCCGCTGACCCTTCTCAACTGCGACGAGAGTTGTGCGCGCGACACCAATTGCATTCGCCGCATCGGCTTGAGTTTTGTTTGCGTTCTCTCGTGCAAATCGTAAACGCTCGCCGAGTATTTCGCCATCAATGTGGTCGTTATCATGGATAATCACAGCTACGCCGCCAGCCAATTTAAAACGAAAGATTTAGGGTCTAGGTCTTTCAAAAATGCATTCCATTCGATGTCATGTTGCTTAAGCAGATCATTCAACCGCTCCCTTGCATCTTGATGTGTCATCCCCAGTTCCTCAGAAAGGAACCAAGAGTATCGATCAAGACGTTGTTGATGCTGAGGCGACGAGTACAGTTCCGCTAAATGATCCAGATGCAGAGTTCCTGCAATGGCATATTGCTTCATCGCCTTAGTCTTTTTGTTAAACCCTGCGGCGGCTCCTGCCTCGAAGGTACTGGCACCCAAATTTTCCCAAACGTAGGTATCCGAGCTTTCTTCAAGACCAGCTGCGTGGACACTCAATCGGCGCAACATGCAGGCCGCACACACACCACAGTGACGGCGTTTGTGATCAACGGAGACCTGCCGGTTTTGCTGCCAACAAGACCAGGTCTTTGACCATTCACCCTTGTGTGCTGGCATCGCAGCAAATTCTCGCAGAGTTTCCCCTTTTGTGTTCCATAAACGCGGCAGCCTATAAATGACAGTGTGATGGAACACGGCTGATATCAGACGCTGCATCCGCCCCAAAAACAGCGGATGGCATCGATAGTCTTCGTATCCATGACTTGTTTGCACGAGCGACGGGCCCATTGCGCCTTGTCCACTTTCGGGCATAGCAACGTCGCTCGTTCCAACAAGATAAGCTGCAATGCCGCTGAGTAGAGCAAACTTAAATCCACGAGTTCTTGCTGAAGACTCGTTGAAACGTAATGCGCTTGGTTTGACTTCATACGGCACGGTCATGAACGGAACTTTGCGATTTCCGAACTTAGGGCGGTCAGCTGCATTCGATCCCACCCGCAGACGTATGAGTTCATGCTTATCGTTATCAAGCATCGCCCCAACTGCACGAGAGTCCATTCCATTGCTAAAGGGAATGATCGTTCTTGAACTATCCAAAAGTTCTAGACGAGATTGAGGATTGACCTCATCTGCTGCCTCACGGCGCTTGTAGAAGGAAACATGCCATTCATCGCCGGTTAGAAATTTCAAAGCAGACAGAAGAGACGAATGAACTTCAGGAGATTCCCACACAGTCAAATCGTGAACTGGCAACTTAAGATCAAAACGGCGTACCCAACCCCACTTAGAGCGCCTTAAAGTCCGATCACAAAATTCAAAGGCTGCAGCTAACACTAGAAAGTCATAAACCCGAGCATCCCAATTCCGATTTCGGTATGCCTCAAGATCCTTGATTTTAAACTTGATCGCCTCGCCTATCTCAATATTTTCAAAACCTGCGTGTTGAGCGGTACCTTTTTCAGTTACTGCCACACGTAGGTTCGGCCGATCTCCCTGAAGCACTTTGATTGTCATAGTGGTGGTCCTTCCTCAACGCCGTCATGAACCGGAATTTTTGGGGTGACTTGTGCAGCTGCGTTACCAATTATGGATGCCGCGATCCTGCCAAAGCAGTCAGCACCGTCGATTGCCTCTCCGAGCTGTTGCCTAACTTTCGAGCCTTGGAAGGCACTAGCTTTTTCTTTGTAATGCTCTTCAATCGTACGGGCGTTACTCATGGCCCGCTCGAATAGTGCAGTTTTGATTCCATCCTCAAGAACATCTTTTCCCTCGTTACCTTGCGAGAGTGACATCATCACACACTCTATGACACTCGCCCCAAGTGGGTTAACGGACAGGTCATCTCGTATGTTAAGGAGGCTCGCCTGCTGGTCATCAGCAGTCTGAGAAAGCAAATCGCCGCCTTCGACAATAGAACTGATTTGGCCGATCAGCCTTGAAGGCAGCTCTGCGCGACAATCGCCCAACAACGCTGGTTCAAGCGCTTCACGAACGGAAACGAAATCAAACGCGTCTTTGGAGGCGCGTTTTGCTACTTCCCGCCATTTTGGGCGTAATGGCAGACTTCTGTGAGGGCCGTCACTCATTCGAATCTCCTTATGTCAGGGTATGTAATTTAAAATAGCTGACATGTCAAATTTAGTGAAGAATGAATGCCTGTAAGCATTTAAGTTTCATAAATAGATGGGAAATTTTCACACCCAGAAGGAGAGTTCAGAAGCACTACAAAACCCAGCCTAATCGCCGTGCGTAAAATCATGCTCTAAAATCCGCGCCAACTACGGACTTAGTGGCATGAATAACCTCGTCGCTACAATTCATGTTGTAATATCCGTGCTAAGCGCGGATAATGCAGCATGGTCCACGATCAACGCTCTGCACTCTCAAGCTATATAAACCGGCTGCTTTCACTCGGCCGCACTGTGTTCACTGCCGAAGATGCCTTGATCGAGATCGGCGTCAGCCGAGGTGCATTTTTGGATGCAGCAGAACGGCTTCAACGCCGCGGGTCTATCCTGAGCCCCCGTCAGGGTTTTTATGTGATCGTCCCACCACAATTCGCATCCTGGGGTGCTCCGCCACCTGCTTGGTATATTGATGCGTTGATGCACCATATTGGCGAAGCCTATTATGTGGGTCTGCTCAAAGCGGCAGAACTGCATGGCGCAACCCACCAGGCAGTTATGGAGTTTCAGGTTATCTCGTCAAAACGGCTGTCAAAAATCCGAGCTGGTCGCAGCCTGATTACCTTTTACTATCGTAAAGACCTCGAGGCAGTCGTTGCAGGAATTGAGGATCGCAAAACCGATACCGGAAAGATGAAAATTTCTTCGCCCGCGCTAACCGCCCTAGACCTTTTACGCTACCCGCAGGCGTCGGGCGGTATTGATAACGTAGCGACAGTTCTATCTGACCTGAGTTCCAAGATCGACGCCGACCAGCTCTCAGATTTGTCGGTCGTCATGGAACGCCCGATCATCCAACGGCTAGGCTATCTGATGGATTGGCTTGGCCACGGTCAAATCGCAACGCAGATGCACAACACCCTCCTGTCACGCGGAGTGCCGCGCTGGACCCATCTTGATCGAAAAGCAGCATTGGACCTGGATTTCGCGACCGAACTACAAGAGCGCAACAATCGATGGCGTGTCCAAGTGCACCGTATTCCGGAGATCGACGAATGATACCAGCACAGAACATTATCGCGTGGGGCAATGTTGCACCTTGGGCGGAGCAAAGACAGATCGAACAAGATCTGATTATAAGTCGCGCACTCGTTGATATCTTCAACGATGAAATGCTGCGTGAAACATTGCGCTTTCGTGGCGGGACAGCTCTGAACAAACTACACTTCCCCGCACCATTGCGCTACTCTGAGGATATCGATCTGGTCCGCGCATCAGCGGGCCCAATCGGTCCCATACTCGATCAGCTGCGTGTCGTCCTCGAGCCTTGGTTGGGCCCAGCTAAATTCGATCAAAGTCCGATCGCGCCCAAGCTTCGGTTTCGGGTTGAGGCCGAGGATGGCAGTGTTGCGTTAATCCGACTGAAAGTCGAAATTAACACGCGAGAGATCGAGGCCTTCGATCCGGTAGAATATTTACCGCTGCATGTGGACAATCCCTGGTTTGAAGGGCAGACGACGATCCCGACATTTTCGCGCGAAGAGATGCTGTCAACGAAGATGCGTGCCTTGCTTCAGCGCAGCAAGGGCCGCGATCTATACGACCTCGCGCATGCGTTGGAGGTTTTTGAGCAGATCRATCATGGAAAGATCGTTGATCTGTTTGGGCGWTATCTTGCGCTTACGGATCAGGCAATCTCTCGTGCTCAGGCTCAAGAACGCATGTTTAGCAAAATGGCCAATCCACGCTTGCTGCTCGACATGCGGCCTCTTTTGTCGGCACCCCAAGCAATGGCACTGGATGAAGAGGCCACGACAAAAGCCTTCAGAAAAGTGTTCACAACATTGGTAGACCGATTGCCAGGGGAACCCTGGGCGAAGACGCCGGCGATCAAAGAAAGGTTTGGCATCTCATGGTAATTATGAAGCGCTGGTAACATCGATGTATGAGTGACAATAACAGGGATTTATCGTGACTCGCGCTTGTTAAACATACGCGCAATTATGAGACTCTTGATCGTCGACCTCGCAAGGCAACCCGGTACTTTGCTGTCACGACAGGCGGCTCGGTTAATTTCCGCTGATGCAGCAATGAATTCATATAAACTGATCCAAACGGGAGGCAATACGCTCACTACATTAATAGATGAGTGGAAGGTCATTGAAGATGTGCTGCGGATAAGAATGAATCTAGTTGGTGCGAGAAAACGGTTTAGCAGGGCGGCCTGAATCCGCAATTTTTGTCAGGGAGTATACTAGAATCTTCTTCGCCGACGATAACCACGTTGGATAGGTTTTGCGAACTGAACCACAGGCAATGGATTCCCCTCGGTGATAGAGGTGGTCGCGGGAATTCGGACCAGTAGTTAAGGTGGATCAACTTGTGAAAGAGATGATCCAAAATGACGAAACGAAAGAACCATTCGCCCGATTTC
>NVUP01000050.1 GCA_002401945.1 Paracoccaceae bacterium | reverse complement strand
GATAAATCGATGATGATGCGCGATCAAAACCACGTCCAATCGAACTCATCGACTCTCCGCGCTGCCATCGATCCCAAATCTCTGACTTCTGCTTGTCTGTGAAAAATATCCGGCGACGATAGGTCATGATCTACACTCCATCTTTCCAAGAAGACTAAAGTGTTGCGTCGACCCGTTGAAACCGCCGCAGATAGCGTCCTTTGCAAAGTGCAGCGAACGGCCCACTGCCGCTGTTCGTGTCCACTGCAGCGAACGGCGGGTTGGTGCCCTTCTCGACCAATGCCGCCATCGCAAAAATATGTAGCTAGTGCGGAAAGCAATATCTTCTGCAAGCGCGATGGGGCGTGAACTGATTTAGTAAAGCGGCCGTTCAGAAGTGAATCTTGAAGTTCGATCAGCCAACGGCCGACAAATCGAGCACAAGATGGCGCACCCTTATGGACGTGGCGGTTCTGGGCTTTGTTCTGATCAAGGTGGAATGTAGCCTTGAGGGGATGGGAGAACAAAAAAACGGGTGTCAGATCTTTTGTGGTGTCCACTAGAGACCGATCTGAATCCTTCTCCAGCGGCGATCAAGACCCCGTTTCTCTTGGCCGTCGCGCGGTTTGAGGAAATAAAGTGGAACGCGAATATCCTGAGGGAGCGCCATTACTGGCATATCAAAGTTAGGGTCGTCAATTCCGTCTCGCGAGGAAGGAACGCTGTTGTTTGCGAATGTACTTAGGGTCGCCAAAGCCATCATGTCAGGCCGCAGGATGTGATTCATAAGCTGGTTTGCTTGCTCCACATTCGCTGCATCGCTGGGGACGACGAGGACGTCGGCCCACAGGTTCGTTCCTTCTTGGGGAAGAATGTATTGGTATCGTTCGCTTTCTTCCCCCAATAGCGGCGCTAGGGCGGCTGTGCTCCAAGCAATTGCGAGACAAATTTTCCCGCTGATCAGGTCATCGTATTGGTTGCTATCAAAGGACCGGACATAGGGCGCGATGGCGGATATCACCTCGAAGGCCGCATCAATATCCTGGTCGGATTGTGAGTGTGGATCCAGGCCTAGATAAACGAGCGCTGCGGCAACAACCTCCTCTACTGAATCGACGATTGTGATACCACAATCGGCCAATCTTTCCGCGTTTAGGSGGTCAAAAACGAGGGCCCACCTGTCGAGTGGAGCGTTCGGCAAGCGTTCAGACACGGCTTCAACATCATAAGAGATACCAGTTGTGCCCCAAAGGTAGGGCAGCACGTATCCGCCCGCACTCGGCATGGACTTGAGGAAAAGTTCCTGCAGTTGCTGATCCACACCCGCCACGTTGGGAATGGCGTCCATATCGATTTCCTGGATGGCTCCTGCCTCAACCAAGCGGCCTACAATTTCCATGGGGACCACCGCCAGGTCGTAACCTGTACCACGCGCGATTAAGCGCGCCTCTGCTTCGTCGGCCTCACCGTATGTGTCCATGGAGAACTGGGTGCCAACTTCTTTCTGAAAGCTATCGATGGTCTCTTGGGCAATGTATCCGCTCCAATTATAAAACCAGACGTGTTCGGTTTCCGCAGCAATCGGAGCGGCCAATAGAGTTGCTGCAAACAGAGCTGAGGCAGAGGTTGTTGTCAGGCGCATCGTTTATTCGGTCCCTTTGAATTGCTGTTTTCTTCCGGCCAAAGGCACGTAAGTGCCTCGGCCAGGTCGGATTTTCTGATTGGTTTTGAGAGATAGCCGCTCATTCCCGCTGACATGCCGGCGTTGCGGTGTTCTCTCATAGCGTTGGCCGACAGCCCGATGATCGGGAGTGTTGCCATCCCCAATTCGCGTTCGTTCGCCCTGATTGCCCTGGTTGCGTCGAGACCGTCCATTTCTGGCATCCGAACATCCATGAGGATCAGGTCAGGTGACCAAGACTTCTCCAGTTCGATGGCTTCGATGCCATCCGCTGCCGTTTTTACCACGCAGCCCATACGCTCCAGCATTTTTCTGACAACCATGCGATTGACACGATTATCATCGGCCACAAGGATGTTCTTGTTGAAAGTCAGGACGGCCTCAGTTGGTGCTGCAAACTCCATTATCTTCGGCGCGTCTACTACAGGAAATTCAACGACAAATTCGGAACCTTCACCAAACTTACTTACCATTGAAATCTTGCCGTTCATGGCTTCAGTGAGCTTCTTAACAATGGCCAGGCCCAACCCTGTCCCACCGAACCGTGTTGTTGTTGACGAGTTTGCCTGAGTGAATTGTTCAAAAATCCGACTTTGGGATTCTGGTTCCACTCCTATGCCAGTGTCCCTGATAACCAGACAAAAAATCCGCGTCTTTTCATTCAGCGACACCCGTTCGTTCACTTCGATTTCAACGGATCCGGTCTCAGTAAACTTGACGGCATTACCGACAAGATTGAGAACAATCTGTCGGACGGCCTTGCCATACCCAAGCACGCGCCAATTGGTCGTTTCCGAACGTGCAGAAAGACTCAGGTTAATATTCTTGCGCTGAACTTGCGCCGAGAATAAGTCAACAACCTCCTGACAAAGAGAAAGAACATCAAATACTTCGGTCTCCATCTCAAACTTGCCCGCTTCGATCTTGGACAGGTCCAACACGTCATTAATTATACGCAACAGTGAATTTCCGCTTACGAGCATCATGTGGACCATGTGCCGCTGTTCGTCATCAAGGTCTGTATCTTGCAACAACTCCGTTAAACCCAACACACCATTCAACGGAGTTCGTATTTCGTGGCTCATCGTTGCCAGAAATATAGATTTGGCTTCGGATGCGGCCTCGGCAGTTCGACGGCTCGTTTCAATTTCGGATTGCGCTCTGATAATATAGCGTTCCATCGGTAGATGCACGAAACGGGCCGCCACAAATACTGCCAGTGCCCCGATGGCCACAGCAATCACCGCATAGGTCAACTGCGCTTCTGTGGCAGCGCGGCCGGTCCGGACTTCCGCATACTTGATCTGCATAATAACCGGGATCAACTGCCGGGACAGATCCGAAGCAAGTGCTGCTGCTTTTGACATATTTGAATTGCTTTTTTCGGGGTTCGCGACGACATCGGCGAAAAACAGGATGTCGCCAAGTTCGGCCAAGGGTTTCAAGGAAGGCTGGTCCATGATTTCCCGCGATTCCTCGGAAAATGCGGATCTTGTGTTGGCATGGGTTATTTGCTCCAGAGCGATGCTTGCCCTCGCAGCGCTTCGCCGGACGCGTCCAATTGCAATCAATGCCCTTTGTTTGGCAGGGTCGGTTTTCAGTTCATCAAACGCCAGAGACAGCTCAGCGAGAGAAACTAAAATCAGATCGAGAGATTGTGTGTTTTCAGCACGTCGAGCGGCGCCGTCGCGCCCAGAAAACGTAATGAGAAAGGCGCCAATAGCCGCGGACAGCAAGATTGCCAGCGCAACTCCACTGCGGAGGCGGAGATAACCTTTAGTGATACGCTGCTCTGCCATGTCTTGTACGAACGTCCATATTCCAGCAAAAGGTTTCGCAGCATCTGATTTCGAAGAGATTAAAACCAGGTGTTGCTCCTGCTAAGAAGTAATTCCCTGTTCTGGCTTGGATAACGCTACCCATGATCGATGAAAATAGTGCCGTAGCGGCGTTTGATGCTCTGCTAGGACAACGGCCAGCGGCCAGTTTGTCAGTACGAGGCTTCTTGCATTCTGTAGGTCCTGATAGAAGGTTCCAGCTGTGATGAGCGCATCAATTCGCATTAGTTTTGTGCCGACATACCTACATACAGTAGGGAGCTATCATTCCGCGTATGCGCGAACGTCCGCTTCGGCGAGAAGTGTCGTGGCGTAGACACGTCAAAAATGAAGACTACTTTGGACCGTTCGCGCTATTTGGGCCAACAACGGTGAATGGCAATGATGGCCGCTCAGCAGACGTCGGAGATGACCGCAGCGAATGGTTACAAACTCTGGGCATAACTTCAATCGCATCATCTCCTTGGCCGTCAGCAGAGCAGGGACATCGAACAGATACTCTTAGGCGGCGTTGCGGGCAGATGTGTCTTCAGTCTCATCCTGGCTCCGGCTAATTGTCCCGTCGGGGTTTCGGAAACTACCAATTAACTCAAGTAATTGATCGGCACTCCATGTCAGTTTTTGTGTCGTAGCTGACGTCTGGCTTGCGGCACTGGCATTGGCCTGGATGATTTGTTCAAGCTGCGAGATTGCAGAGTTTATCTGTTCGCTTCCGATTTGTTGTTCACTGGATGCAGCTGAAATTTCACGAACGAGATCAGCCGATTTTTGGATTTCGGGCACCAGCAAGTTCAGCTGCTTGACGGCAATTTCTGACGCATGGGCCGTTGTTGCGGACAAGGCCATTATGCCTTCAGATGCAATCTTGCTGCGTTCAGCTAAACGGCGAACTTCGGCAGCCACGATAGCAAAGCCTTTGCCGTTTTCGCCAGCTCTTGCGGCTTCGACGGCGGCATTGAGCGCCAGTAAATCTGTCTGGCGTGCAATCTCCTGCACAATACTGATTTTCTTGGTGATTTCGGACATTGAATCGACCGCGCCCTGAACGCTTTTGGCAGAGGCTTGCGCCTGCAACAGTGCGCCAGTTGTGATCCGTTCTGTTGTRGCGGCGTTATCAGTGGTTTGACGTATGTTTGCCGTCATTTCTTCCATCGCAGCACTGGCCTGTTGGGCGGCAGATGCCTGTTTGTGTGCGCCGTTTTTCACTTCTGATGTGGCCGTTTGCATTTKCTGACAACCCGACGCCACGTCGTTGGCACCCGTTTCGACCCTAGAGAGAAGCAAATCAAGTGAATCGTATTCCTTGGAAATATTGCGAACAAATGCTAAGTAGCACCAGCTATCCCCTACTTTCATCTTTGAAAGCGCAAGTGAAACTGAAACAGTTTCGCCGTCTTTTCGTACCAATTGCACGTCGCGGCTGCTGCCGACGATTTTGTCGTTCCCGGTGGTTCGGTTGGCGTCAACATAACCGTCGTGTGGTGCTTGATGGTGTGGGGGCACAAGCATCTTAACGTTTTTCCCAAGAACGTCTTCCCGGCGCCAGCCCCAAAGCTCCTCGGCTGAATCATTGAAGAAAGTCACTATGTTTTTAGTGTCGATAATGATGACTGCGTCAATGGCGTGTTCCAAACTGGCCTTAAACATCCAGTCTGGGGTGGTCACTTTTTCAGCCCTGAAAAATGACAGTATTTTACTCAACATGGAGAATACCTTCTCTTCGATTGTTTGGTGCTCTAGCCGTTTCACCCTTACGCAACGTTAATGCAGGCGACTTGCGGCGATAAGCGATCCGAAATTCTTTGATGCGCTTGGCACGACACCGCGAACACCGCAGCCGCTCGATCGCGTCGTCAACCGTGATCTGATCGCCAAACTTGGCGATGATTGACCGGCCCGTTAAGCGACGATGAGATCGAGGTTTTGAGAGAGACCTTACTGGCTGAAAAGCTATCACAGTTAGAGTCTGGAGAGCTTGTCATCGACATTGCTGATGAC
>NVUP01000049.1 GCA_002401945.1 Paracoccaceae bacterium | reverse complement strand
GGAAGCAAGTCGCCCTTGCAAGCGATGAAAGACTGGCACAAGTTCAAGCCAGACCTGTTCAAGAAACAGCCATACTACCTGCCGGGATGTGACACCTAGACAGCTGAAAACAACAGCCCTAGATTCTGGCATATTGCTAAGCAGCCGGATACCAACAATTTTTGCCATTTTGAGTGCTGCGACAAAGCAGTCATTCGTCGTGTTGCAGTATTTTGGTAGGTTGGGCTCCTTGCTGCCATTCGCTGCGCCGTCCACGAAGGTTCGCAGTGGGCCGAGGCTGTGTGGAAACTCAATTCGACCGCGATCTCTAAGAGTAATATTCCAGTATCGTCCACTCTGGAGAGTGCCTTCCCGAAACCGCTGAGATGTTGATGCGTACTGAGAATATCCTCCCGCGAAATTCTCGAAATACCGAGTTTTCACACAGCCTCGGTCGTTTGTTGCTATAACGGGAGGGTGAATGGTCCTGTTTCTGTACCATGCACATTTCGACACAAAGGGCGGGAAGCCGTGTACAGTGAGGGTGGGCGCGAGGAAGTGTTGCAGTGGCTGAAGCTGCTTGAGAACCGGAGCGCCCAGCATGATGATGCAGCTATCGGCGAGTATGACTTCGGCTGGATGTGGGCTGAACTCGGTCTGCGGGATCATCGAGAATGAGGGGAATTTGCGCGAACCCCGTTCAAGGTTTGGCGGGGCAGGGGATCGGCTTCGTCTGTTGACTGAGGATGAAAGCCGCCCAGCAGGTGTTTGAGCAATTCTTCGACTAACCCGGACGCCTCCATCATGGCCTCAACACTTAAAACCATGTCAGTCATCGCCGGGCCGCCGTTTGCCTCAATTGATCACCCAGAAGTGTCGGGGGCGCGATGTCGCGAACGCGGCTCGCTGAGGGCTCTTGAGTCTGGAGAGCGGCATCCCCCTGAAATTTTCTATTGAGGCCCTTTAGGTGGTATTTAACGGAAGTCTTAGAGGGGGACTGGTTGCCTTTGCTGCCCGCACCTCGCGGATTTGGCGGCGATGGGGTAGATTTACCCAAAATCTGGGCGCCAGCCTTGGGGGCGTTCAGGTCCAGCTTGCCCCGCACCTCGCCTGATCCACTTCAAGGCCAACCTGTATCCAAGGGACACCGGTATCCGCGCAATACCGGATCGCAAAGCCAGATTTGACTTGCCTGCATGAGGGCAGGGATGAATTTGAAGGTCGGCAGGGCCCTCGCAGCAATGCGCTGAGCTGAACAGCGTGGTAACCGACCGTGTCTGCCGCCCGCTACGCCTCGGAAAGCCAATCACGCATGAAGGTAGCGAGAGATGGGCTCACGTGTTGTGCTTGGCTTTCGCAGTCAACACACCGAGAGCCCAAAACTGTGCGCAGGTTGTAATGCCGGTTCTTGCACATTCGTCCTGAGAAGAAAAAATCAACTCCAGCCTTCAAGGCCCTGGGCCGAGTGCGTGGATATTCCATCCACTCTGGATGTCCAGCAAGCCGGGCTCTTCTTTTACGATGCCCTTCTTTGTGATGTTCCGCCATGCTCGTATTATCGGAGGTCAGGACGCCGACTTCAACAGGAGGATGATTGTCGCTGCTAACTCTCAAGGTACGGCATAGAAGCGACGTTCACGGCCCATGCTGTCGTTGGCCAGCCAATCTGGTTCTGCGGTGCCGCTTGCTTAGATCAGTCATTTGTCGACCGCGCAGCATTTCTGACGCTTTGGTGATCCTGTTTCCTATTCAGCTACACACCATAAAAGTTACTATGAACCAGAAATCCTCCGGTGTTCAAATCCACAAATCTGCCCCATAGGCACCAACGTGGGAAGATTCTAAAGTTACACTCTGAGACTTATCAGCCGCGCTATAGCGCTCGTAAAAGCAACCCGACGGCAAGCATTGCCACAAACCCTCCAGCAGTTATCTCGACCACAGCAGCCAGCAGCACCGCGCGGGGAGAATTGGCAACCCCAGCCAGCATACTATTGCGCAACACACCTGCTCCCATCCCCACTGCAATCGTGATGACCGCCGTCCCAAGCGCCATGGCAATGGCACCGCCCACACCAAGTGCGGCAATTCCCATCTGCCAAGTGATGATCAATACGAACAATGCGCCTGTGCAAGGCCGCACGGCAATGCACGCAATCAGAACAAAAGACTCGCGCAACGTTGTCGCCTYTTCGACCTCGGCAATTGTAGGTCCGTGGGCATGGCCGCAGCTCGAACAGATATCAGCGTCACGATGGTGCTTTGGCATGGGCTTCAAGTGCCGAAAACCCCGCCAAACCAACCAGAGGCCAATCAGCGCAATAGCTGCATAGCTTAAGGGGGCCATKATRGYTTCGGTYGCSCCCACCATGGTTTCCCGGCCAAGATTTAGCAAAGTGACACCGCTATAGACCAGCGCCACAGCTGTCACGGCCTGGCCCAGTGAAGAGGCCAAAGCGATCAGTGCCAGACGCAACATCGACACCCTCTGCGCCATGCCATAGCCGCCGATCAAAACCTTGCCGTGCCCAGGCCCAGCCGCATGGACAACCCCGTAGGCAAAACAAGCCGAAAGCAGCGCCGCAACCGCACCTGGTTGACCGCCACGCGCCGCCCGCAAGGCGCTGGCGATGGAGTTCTGAAATGTCCTTTGCTGGCCCGCTGCCCAATAAGCGATCCGCTCAAAGCCTCCGCTCCACCACAGTGCCAAGAGCCCAATTAAAACGGCGATCGCCGCCAACGTCAGGACGCGTCGCATGTCACAATCACACTGGTGGCCATCTGTGACCCGATATCGGGTAATCCGGCATCCAGCGGGGCCATTTGGGGTTCCAGCGTTGCGAGTTTCTGTTGAAGGCCCACCAGCGTTGAATTCGGCTCGGGTACTTTCAGCCTTATATTGCAGATACCAGTTCSYAMRRSTRWAACMKGSSSSKWRACYWYMWAKSSMKTRYAAWACGTTRRGYCGTWKSYKWKSATYKTCRCTGTTTCACCCGGCGATATGGGTTTTTTGAGCGCCCGTACATGGGTAGTTTTGATGCGCCCATCGGCAAAGCTGACTGTGATGTCGCGTGGTCCGGAAAGCGTGACGCGGGTGTCACCATCCGCAATCACAAGGTCACCGTTGAACCCATCACCCCACTGCATATCAAAGCCTGTCAGTTTCGTAATTTCGGCCTCTGTCAAAAGCCCGTCGCCATCGGGGTCAAGTGAATTGTCTTCTGTAATCAAGAGCGAATACAGCTCATCGTATTCCCAGATCACCCGCACATCAGTCAGCTGCCCGCCATCGTCCACGATCAGCTCGAACTTCGTGTCGACGAAGATATGTGGATGCGCGGTCAGCGACGTGGCGGTTACGCTGCTAGAAATGAGGGCCAGCAATAGTTTCATAGACCTTGAATAGCTTCCGCAGCCCGACACCGCAATTGTCYGCGCGGGGCATCGGCAGCCGTCAGCCGATGCCCCCTGACGTTGGTGGGTGCGATTGGGCTGACATCTTAACTAACATTCCAGCCCAAAGCGTTTCAAAYWSYWCMGYTSWSWSKYRMATKNCYRMKKCGMNCACSGGMKNCTWTCKWATGYTMYAKTRNATGTTGCTTTGAAAAGAGGGTTAGAGCGCCCGTGCACGTTATGGTTTACGCATCATCGCCCCCCTTTGGGGAACTGTAGCGGATTGGGGTTATCTTGGGGCAGGCATTTTGGGACAGGGATATTTGCAGTAACTGAGCGGGCTAGCGGTCCAAACCGTTTAGAGCGTGCTGTGCAGAGGTCTTTAGAGGGTGTTCGAACGGAACGCGAAAGAGTTTTCTCTGGCAGGTCGCATATAACGCAGATGCATCAAGTGTGATCAAGTTGCGATATTCGCATTAAATGCGATCCCTGAAGAAATATTGTTGAGGACAAGGACCCACCAACAGTGAGTAACTATCGTATTCGGCCTTTTTCGTTCCTAGGGAGGTATCCTGATGAAGATCTTCGCATAGGTAACGACCTATTCTTTCTAAGCGGCAATACCCCTTTTTTCTGCTGTTGAAAATGAGCTGGTTGTAGATCAGAACAGCTCGGGGACCTGAGCGGTGCCAACCTTACCGATGCGAAACTGAGCCGGGCAACTCGGACAGAGGTGGTCGCGGGATTTCGGACCAGTAGCTAAGGTGGATCGACTTGTGAAAGAGATGATCCCAAATGACGAAGAGAAGAATCACTCAGCGGACTTCAAAGCCAAGGTTGCGCTTGAGGCGATCCGTGAAGAGAAGACAGTGGCAGAGCTTGCGAAGAAATACGGCGTCCATCTGGAACCGACAGGACATGCAAGCATGTCCGATAGGCGACCCAGATTGGCACTTGGAAACGTACGGCGATCCATCGGCTGACAGAGCATTTCATGCCCGAGAAGCATCAATATGGCCTCGACGGTTTCCAAGCGAAAAGATGACGCCACACATCCCAATGAAGCTGAGATCGACAAGCTGCATTCCAAGATCGGCCAACTGGTGGTGGAACGCGACTTTTTGAAACGCGCCTGGGATCGTAAGTAAGGATCGTAGGCAGATGTGCATTGAAAGAAGTCACCCAAAAAYCAGCGTGCGGCGGCAATGCAGGTTGTTGTCACTAACGCGCTCGAATTTGTACTATCGACCGAAGGGAGAACGCGCTGAGAACTTGTGTTTCATGACCATCATCCGCTGCCCGGCAGGCGCATGCGTAGCATGCTGCCGAGAGGGACAAACAGTTCCTGGAAACACCATGGTACGGGTCGCGTCAGTTGGCGCGCCACATGCAACGTCAGGATCATAAATGCGGCCGCCACCGTGTGCGACGTTTGATGCGAATTATGCGTTTGGTCCCTATTTACCAGACGCCAAACACCAGTAGAAAGCACCCTCAGCACAAGATTTACCCTTACCTGCTCCAGAGGCTGACGATTGACCGGCCAAATCAGGTTTGGTGCGTGGATATCACCTACATCCCCCCTCTCGGCAGATTGCTTTGCAATCGCCTGCCGGGCAATGGATGCGGCGGAGGTTCCTGTATCTGGTGGCGGTCATGGACTGGTACAGCCGTAAGGTGCTTTCCTGGCGGTTATCCAACAATGAAACCCTGATCCACCTTAAGCAGGCTGCAAACTGGTCGAAAAAGTAGGACCACCTCTGTCACTACCAAAATGCTGGCGCAGTATTTCGACATCGTGGACGTTGTTGTCGGCAAGGCTGTGATGCTGTAGGAGAGTGCCTCTGATGATGCCGACGCCAGCGATGTCTGGGGGGGATGACGCCATTTTGTCCTTCCGGCCCAAGGGGACCAACTATCAGGTGCTGTCCTTTGGCTACACCTACCGGCTAAAAGGACAGCATCTGATCATGAAACCCTACTTGGACGAGAACACCGACAGCTGGGTCTACAAGATGAAGGAAGAGTGGTCCCCGGAATTTACCGGCATGGACGCGGGCTTCCTGTTCCAGTCGCCGGTCTGACCGCAACACCCTGAGCATGGTGATTAACTGCCTGACCCACTAGCTTCCGCGCCATTCGATGATACGGTTCAGGCTGCGGATGACGCGCTCAGTCGGCAGCGAGAAGTCCACCTCGATGCCCAGCCCTTCACGGTTGGAAACATCCAACACGTTCAGTAGGCGGAAGGCCCGGCCATCCCCCAACCGGTCGGCCACAAAGGTCATCGACCACGTCAGATTAGGCGCATCTGGCACCGCCAACGCGTCGGGCCTGTCTCGTTTCAACCGCTTGCGCGGCTTGATCCGCAGATTCAG
>NVUP01000048.1 GCA_002401945.1 Paracoccaceae bacterium | reverse complement strand
GCCGCCGGTTTTCGTCCTCTAGCGCCTTCATCGGGCTGATCATCGACGCATCTATCACCGAGAGGGCATCCCACCATACTTTGCGCGCCACTTGTAAAACGAAGCATCCATGTTCGCGGCACAACTCCGACACTGGCACACCGCCTTCGGCTTGGCGCAGGATCGCCAGAATTTGGGGTTTACTATATCTCGTCTTCTTCATCAAAATCTCCTCAGTCATTCTTGCCGAGAAAATCCTACTTTCGCATCCCCTTAGTTTCGGGGGGGATTACCCAGCCAGGTGTATGAGAATCCCGCTACGCAAGCTCAATTCTTCCATTAAGCCGTTCATTGGTCACTGAGATTCCAATCAAAGTGGCCAATTTACAGTCGGGTTTTCGTGTCAAAAATTCCATAGCCGATGTTCTGAACTAGCCTTACAAGGATGCTATCAAATGCAGACGTGCTTCCCGGCAACTGCGAAACAGGAGTTGTGCCCATGGTAGAGCCAGAGACATTTACTTTTCTTGCAGATCTCGCAATGAACAACCGCAAAGCCTGGATGGACGAACACCGCGTTGAGCGCGACGATGCCCTGCGCAATTTCACCGGCATCGCGATGACATTGCACGACTATGCTGATCGCTTTGATCCTTTCATAGCTGACGCGGAGATCAAACCAAAGCAAAGCTACACTAGGTTCCATCAGGATCCGCGGAACCGCGTTGGGCGTGCTCTGTACCGTGCAGACGTGGATGTTTTTGCCAATGCCGGTCATCCCACAGAAAACTTCGGATACTACCTCCATATTGAGCCAGGAAACTGTTACGCAGGCGCAGCGCTTTTTCAACCATCCAAGGCGGCGCTCGTACAGTTGCGCAAGCGTCTGGTCGATGACCCGGGGGGCCTGAAAGCCATCTTTGCCGATACTGAGTTCAAAATGACTTTCCCTGACGGAATGGTCACACGAAAGGAGTTGGACATTGTGCCGGACGGCTTTGTAAGTAGCGATCCCGCGGCACCCTATTTGAAAATGGTCGGCCTGGGATGCCGAAAAAACTTGCCGGACGCGTTATTGCTTGACGACGAGGTGATCGATCTACTGATCAAGATCTTTCGCGCCGCCAGGCCATTGGTGCGCTACTTCGACTGATTGCGCGCAAGAGAAATAGTGCGAGCGGAGGTATTGTCGTGTGATGGGACTGCATACATTGACATTGTCTAGCACGCTCGACAATGCAGAGCACTTCGCGAAGGCAACGACCTACCGCTTTCCGCCCTTGTTGTCGAAATGAGCGGGGTGCAGCGATAGAACTGCTTTCTTCGCCCAGAAATGTAGCGAACGGCCCTTTGCGGCTGTTGGACCACGGCGCAGAGAATTCACACTTTCAGCCCGAAGCAGACCTGACGCCGAAAACTATCGCCGCAATAGCGGGCCTTCAAGACGATGTGCAGCACGGGCAGGCTGCGGCCATATCCGCCACTAACTGCATCTGCGAAAACCCGCAACTAGGAGAGCTTACCGGCGTCACGAGGGTCGGATTACGGACTTTTGCTGCGATCTGTACTGACGGCAGCTTTGCGCAAAGGAAGTAAACATTTGAAAGTTGTGCGCACGGTAGTCATTTTGCACCTTAGGGGTCAACAAATGTGCAAAGGGGCTGAGCTATGGATTTTTCAATCTACGTCTAATGCGCACAAGCCAAGTAGAACTAGGAAAACCTTCGCTGCACTATCACTGCAACCAATTCTGAAATCAGGGCCAGAATAATAACCGCGAGGGTCACGGCTGCTGCTTCATCATATTGGAAGGAGCGTACGTAAGTTTGGACATACAAACCAATCCCCCCTGCACCAACGGTCCCCAAGACCAGGCTTTCACGTAAATTTAGCTCAAACCGGAAAATGGTATCGCGCAGAATAACCTGGGTCATTTGCGGCCAAATCCCCAGCACTTTCCAGGGCTGCGACGGGAGCTGAGGCGACATTGTCGATCGCTTTGGCGTAGAATTTGGCCAGCATACCGGTCGCATGGAAAGTGATTGCTAAAATGCCTGGCAGTAGTCCCAAACCAACAGACCCCACCATCAACATCGCAACCACAATGAGAGGAAACGCCCGGATTATCGCAAGAAAAGCGCACAGGGGACGCCAGACCAAGCGGGGGAACAGTTTTCCGAAGCAAGCATCCCAAGGCCTGCGGACAAGATCACCGAGAAGAATGTGCCAAGGATTGCAATGCGCAGGGTTTCAAGCAAACTTTTCAGGGTCTCGGGCCAGACACTCAAGTCCGGGGGGAACATACGTGCCAGAAAATCGGCCAGACGTGGCGCGGCTGTCGAGAGTTTGTCAGTGCTGATATTCGCGCTGAACCCAGCCCAGATTACGGCCCCACCGATCAGTATCCAGATCAAGTTCCGGGTCATCAGTTGACCACACGCAGATCAGTTTCTGGGTGAAAACCAYCATAGAGCTGGGTGACGTCTTTCTGGGTAAGGTGTGGTACGGAGTTATCAAACATGATTTTANCATCGCGTAGCCCAATGACACGGTCTGCAAAACGCTGCGCAAGTTGAGGTTGATGAGAGCCGAAAATGACGGTCACTCCATCCTCGTGAGCGCGTGATGTAATTAGTTCCAGCAATTTTTCAGCCCGCGGCGGGTCAAGATTGCTAACGGGTTCATCGGTCAAGATCAGGCGTGGTTCTTGTGCAAGACAGCGTGCGATTGCTACGCGCTGACGTTGCCCGCCAGAAAGCTGATCCGCACGTCTATCTGCAAAATCAGATAGGCCCACATCAGCTAAAGCACGTGCAACAATCAGATGATCCTTGGTCTCAAACCAGCCCCAAAGAGAGGGCCCGCGTCGCGTGTGCCCCATACGGCCATTCATGACATTTTGGTACACGCTCACGCGGTCCAGCGGGGCGAATTCCTGAAAGACAAATCCAACATCAGAGCGATCCTTACGCGTGATACGTTGGTCTTTTGAAAAGGGATTTATTCAGAACCTGAGCCTCGCCAGAACCCAGTTTTAAGCGGCGATCCAGCAACCCCAGCAATGTGAATCTCCCTGCGCCCGACGGCCCAAGCGATGCAATGCATTCGCCTTCGGACACATAAAGGTTGATGTCTCTTAGCGCGGTAACACCTTCAAATTCATGAGAAACACCACAAAGAGACAGGCATGCGGTCATTCGAGAAATCCGTATTTTCGTGCCATATCCCGTACGCGATCATAGGCCGCGACATCGGCGACGACATAGCCATCCGGGCCATAAATATACGCCAAAAAGTGACGGTTCTCTGGGGCGTTTAGCGTCAGCATCATATCCGTGAACCTGACTTTCATCTCGGCAGCCAAGTCTGGGAGCGCAATGATCGCATGACTGGGGATTTGCACGGATTCACCAATCACCTTGATTTTGCTCTGTTGCTCTGTTGCTCTGTTGCTCTGTTGCTCTGTTGCTCTGTTGCTCTGKWGMYMWGRRSAYAWSAGCATATYRRCWKRYYSMCTGGCCCCTGCCGCATCAACAAGACCGTTTGCCATCGCCTGCATCGCTTGCTGATAACCACCAGCAAAGAAGCTGTTGCCAAAGAACTCCGCCGCCCCTTGGGTGCCTGTGAACAAGCCGTCCTTGACAAACAAATCAAATGGATACAGGTATCCAGACTCTGACACGGGATCGGCAAACGCAATGTCTCGCCCTTTCAGGTCAGCAAGCGTTTTAATGCCGCTGTCCCTGCGCACAAAAATCCGACCCGCATAGCTCGGATAGTCCCGGTAGACCTTTGACACCAGTGGCTCCGCCCCGATTTGGGCTTCGGCCAGCACAAATGGCAGTGCCCCCATGAATGAGATATCAGCGTCGCCATTGCGCAATGCTTCCACATCGGCAGCGTGGTCAAAGGCCCCAAAACCCTGAACTGGCACATTCAACATCGGATTAAAGAACGACCCGTCCACATTCATCCCGCCGGCACGGCTGCTGAAGCCGGGTATGAAAAAATCACGGTCCACGTCAGATCGGTTGTGGCAGGTGGAACAGGAGATGCCCAAGTCGCGCGCAGGTCCGCCGAAGATCTGCGGGCTGTCAAACAGCATATCGCCATAGGCAACCAGCGGCATGTCAGCCTCATCTAGGCCATTGCAGTACCAGACGGGGGAATTCGCGCTGATCGGCGATGTCAGATCCAGGAGGGAGCGAAACCGGGACATTAACCTGTGCCCCTGATTGGACAATGGTCTCGGGCACAGAAGTTAGTTTGGCGCGTGGMKCGRTAWWRGCRRCYGKNAAGWMRKCKCRCWGNAWMYRTSTMANATYWSCTYACSWGYNTCMRCRRWGGCKKSAMRNTNGGGATCACGTGCCCCGGATTGCGATGGCCCGGCACTTCCCACGGCTGAATTCAGGATTAACCAAGCCCGCCCAAGGGTGCGAAAGCCAGCGCGATCGCCCGCCTTAATGCCATCGGAGAATGCACGGTACAGGGCCTCGGCGCGGGCGATATTTTGTGCCGCGTCTGCCGTGCCAAGCGCGTCATTCGCTGCTGTGAGGAATTGCAAAACCCCGTTTTCCACCACATCAGTCGCGGCCATGAACCGCGCGTGGAGGTCCCGGTTTTCAACAGCTGATGTGATCGCGGAGGCCTCGGCGTCAGACATCTTGGACATCGCAGATACATTAGGTGTGCTGCCTGTGACAGGAGCGGTCTAGCTGTTTTCCAGCTTGCCCCATGGCAACGGATCAAGGTTGCCCAAAAACAATGTCAGGCGATATGCGGCGGCACGAGGGACCCAAGGAGCGTCTTCAAGTGCGGTGGCCTGTGCCGTCACCGGCAGCAGGCACAAAACGGTTGTGGTCAAAAAACTGTTTCATTGCGCTTGCATAGCTGGGCCACGCCAATCAGAGTACAATTGCCCAATGATGAAGCCTCATTCAAATTCCGTTACGCGCGCCGTTGAAGACCAAGTCCGCCAGTTTGAATCTGTGCGCACGGCCCATCAAAGTGAGATAGTGGAGGATTATGTCGAACTGATTGCAGATCTCATTCATCAGTATGGCTCTGCACGCCCAAAGGACATCGCTGAACGTCTGGGCGTTGCACAACCGACTGTGACAAAGAACCTTGCGCGTCTTAAACGCGAGAAATTAATCCGGCACGATCCTTATCGCCCAATTCAGTTGACCGACGAAGGTCGGCAGCTCGCGGCGTCTTGCCGTAAATGTCATAGCACTGTTGTTGAGTTTCTGATTGCTTTGGGCGTGTCTTCCGAGGTTGCAGAACATGATGCTGAGGGTATCGAGCATCACGTTAGCGAAGAAACACTGCAGGTCTTCGAGGCATATGCAAGCAAGAGAGAGGCATATTGAGGCCCAGGGTTCGCAGGTCGAGCGGTGCAGTTCGAACTTGAATTCCCGATCGCGGCCCATACATAAATGTCCGCAATGGGCATGCCGCATCGCGACATTGAACATCACTACCAGAGACGAGTTAAGGTCGATCGCTACATGCTGCGCTAGCGAAGGGTTGTGTCTGGGGCAGCGACCGATGAGCGCTCAAAGCAACCGGCATGTCTTGTCTTCCGAATGTGGGCTTTGAAGATGTGCCCAGAGTTTGCAAATGTCGCTATCTGCGCGTTGGTTTCTTCGCAGTGATGTGCCAACGCAAACCACTATTTCTTTGTCGATTGGTCCGGTCCGTCTATACGGCAGACATCGGTCAACGACGCAGCATTCTTAAGTCTGGGCTCTCTTATTCGCATTGTGAGCAGCTCGACGATCAGAGGTGGTCGCGGGAATTCGGACCAGTAGTTAAGGTGGATCAACTTGTGAAAGAGATGATCCAAAATGACGAAACGAAAGAACCATTCGCCCGATT
>NVUP01000047.1 GCA_002401945.1 Paracoccaceae bacterium | reverse complement strand
CGGCCATTGCACGAGTCTCCATGTGGGATAAATTCATGGGTTCTTAAGGGCAGGGCTCTGGAGGGTCAAGCCCGGCTAAAACTTGCCGCCAGCAGCGTTCCACCACGTCAGCGTGATCTGGGTGGACTTGTCTCGCGGTGGTTGATTGGTTAAGGCTATGAATTCCACTGCCATGGGGATGGATTACACAATGGATATGCGGACACGGGTCATGACGGCCCTGAAACAGGCAATGAAGGATCGGGCGGCCAGCCGTCTGGCCACATTGCGTCTGATCAATGCTGCGATCAAAGATATGGAAATTGCCGCGCGGGGCGTTGGCGAAGAGATCACCATAGCTGACAGCGATATTCTGGCGATTCTCAGCAAGATGACCAAGCAGCGCAACGAAAGCGCCCGCGCCTATGAAGAAGGTGGCCGGTTGGATCTGGCCGAGCGAGAGCTTGAGGAAATCACCATCATCGAAGAGTTCCTGCCCAAGCAATTGGCTGAGAGCGAAGTGGCCGATGCGATTCGCGCGGCGGTTACCGGCACCGGAGCCAGTTCCATTCGGGACATGGGCAAGGTGATGGGCGCCTTGAAAGCGAAGTACACTGGCCAGATGGATTTTGGCAAAGTCGGACCGCTGGTCAAGGATCAGCTCTGCTCGGGCGGTGATTGCTAAACAAGACCTCAACACCCAGACCAGATTTGCCCCTCAGCTTCGCTGTGGGGCTTTTTTGTTGGCGGGGATTCTCGGGTCAAAGTAATTTCACCAGCCGGATGATGACATGTTCCAACCCGTTGGAGTTGTCCACGCGGCTGAGGCCGGCCGAGACATAGCCTTCGCGCGTCCAGAAGGCTCGGCCACGCGGATTGGCTTGCAGAACGGCAAGGTACAGCCGGGGCGCGCCAGCCCTGCGGGCGAGATCTTCCACGTGGGATGAAAAAGCTGTCCCATGACCAAGACCACGCGCTGTGGTGCCTAGCAGCATCAGGCCCAGGTAAGCGGCATCCACTTCCGGAAATCCAAAGGAAAGCTCGGCCAGGCCGGACAGCTCATCCTTCAGGAACAGCCCGAGCCGCGCTGATGCTAAGGGGTCGCATCCCGGTGGCCCGTCGGTGAAAAAGTCGGAGGCCTTTTGCGCCCCAGGCAGCCGTCCGCCGACCATCAGCCAGTAGTCAGCGGTGTGGTGATAAAAGTCGATGACTGCATCCAGGTCGTTCACCGGATCAAGGGGGCGAATCAGCATTTCAGTCAGGCTGCACGCAGGGAGCTAAGCAAATCATCATACAGCGTGCTGCGTTCGTCTTCCGAGAGGAAGGCGCCGATCTCGACCTCACGACCATCGCCGCGCAGAGTGACATAATTGGGCACAGGGCCATCGGTCTTGTGCAGCTGCACGGTTACCCAGTAGCGATTGCACTGCCAGCTTTGCGGCTTTCCGCGTGGATTGTAACGAAGCAGTTGGGCACTGTCAGAGGTGAGGGTCAGGATCTCTAGGATCTGATGGTCGCGTCGATTGCGATCCAGTGCCCATTTTAAGCCAAACAGCGCCAGCAGTAGAAAGGGCAGTAGGCCCCAAAGCACAACCGTTCCCAGCACAGGTAAAAGTGGCAGCGAGATCAGCACCGCAGTGGCCAGCAGGATTCGGAAATAGCCCTTGGGCGGCAGCGATTGGTGCGGCCACAGATGCAGCTCTTTTGTGGTATCAGAGGACGAGGGGATCCAGTCATAGGGCATGGAAACCATGTTAGCCTAGGGCAGGGGTATGTCGAGGTTGTTCAAGGCAAAGATCGTTGGCACGGCCGAATATGACCTTTCACGGGTCAATGAAAAAGGCCCCGGAGCTGGTGCTCCGGGGCCTTTTGTATGTGCCGTTTGCCGCGTCTTAGTGCGACGGAGCTTTGTCCCAGTCTTCCTGCTTGGGCAGGATTTCAAAGGTGTGCTCTGGCGGAGGTGACGGCAATGTCCACTCCAGCGTGTCGGCGTATTCGTTCCAGTAGTTGTTCTGGGTGATCCGGGCGCCACGCATCAATGCGTGGAACACGATCCCAAAGAACAAGATGAACGAGGCAAACGAGAGGAACGCACCCATCGACGAGACATAGTTCCAGTAGGCAAAGGCCTCGGGATAGTCGATGTAACGGCGCGGCATGCCCTGACGACCCAAGAAGTGCTGTGGGAAGAAGGTCACGTTGGCGCCAATGAAGAACATCCAGAAGTGCAGATGAGCAAACTTCTCGGAATATTGGCGTCCGGTCATCTTGCCGAAGTAGAAGTATACACCAGCAAAGATGGCAAACACCGCGCCCAAACTCATCACATAGTGGAAGTGGGCCACAATGTAGTAGGTGTCATGGTAGACACGGTCCACGGCTGCCTGCGACAGAACCACCCCAGTTACACCACCAACGGTGAACAGGAACAGAAAGCCAAAGGCGAACATCATTGGCGCTTTGAATTCAATCGAGCCGCCCCACATGGTGGCGATCCAAGAGAACACTTTCACGCCGGTCGGTACCGCGATGACCATGGTGGCCAGCATGAAGTAGGCCTGTTGGTTCAGTGACATACCAACGGTGTACATGTGGTGTGCCCAGACGACGAAGCCCAGAACACCAATTGCAATGATCGCCCAGACCATCGGCAGATAGCCAAACACCGGCTTGCGCGAGAAGGTGGCAATCACGTGGCTGATGATACCAAAGCCCGGCAGGATCACGATGTAGACTTCGGGGTGACCAAAGAACCACAGGATGTGCTGATACAGGATCGGATCACCGCCACCGGCAGCATCAAAGAAGGCAAAGCCAAAGTTGCGATCCATCAGCAGCATGGTGATGGCACCGGCCAGAACTGGCAGCGACAGCAGGATCAGCCAGGCGGTGACAAAGATCGACCAGCTGAACAGCGGCACCTTGAACAGGGTCATGCCAGGAGCACGCATGTTCAGGAAGGTGGTGATCATGTTGATCGCACCCAGGATCGACGAGGCACCCGAGACGTGAACGGCGAAAATCGCCAGATCCATCGAATAGCCGCCTTCGTTCACGGACAGCGGCGGGTACAGAACCCAGCCCACGCCCGATCCAAGCTGGTCGTTGCCGCCCGGCGAAACCACCGACGCAACCGCCAGTGTGGTGCCGGCCACATAGAGCCAGAAGCTGAGGTTGTTCAACCGCGGGAAGGCCATGTCCGGTGCGCCGATTTGCAGCGGCATGAAATAGTTGCCAAAACCGCCAAACAGCGCCGGAATAACCACGAAGAACATCATCAGGATGCCGTGTGCGGTGATCAACACGTTCCACAGGTGGCCATTCGGGGTGCATGTGGCCGAGGCGTCTGCAAACAAACGCGCACCTTCTTCGCACATGTATTGAACGCCCGGATCCATCAGTTCAAGCCGCATGTAAACGGTAAACGTGACAGAGATCAGACCGACAAACGCCGAAACGATCAAATAGAGAATGCCGATATCTTTATGGTTCGTACTCATGAACCAGCGGGTGAAAAACCCCCGCTCGTCCGCGTGCTCGTGACCATGAATGGCTGCGTCTGCCATTTGGTGCCTCCTGTTATATATAGAAAGGCCCCGAGAGCGGACTCTGGGCACCTTGATTCATACGGTTTTTAGAGTGGCAAGGCTGTGCCTTCAATGGCGGAGTTTGATCTGCATCAAGATAAATTGACGCGCCCCCCCTTTGTGCGGCTTGAAAAAGTGTCGGCAGGCGTTATGGGAAACCATCTTACGCGCATGACTGTGTGGATGGTGTGCCTCCGGTTGGGGGCGATGTTCGGCGGGCTGCAAGATTTGACGGTGCAATAACGCAACTGCAGAAGCAGCCGAACTCGAGCGCGATGACAGCAAGGAAAAGCCATGACTTATGATCCGGACAATATTTTTGCAAAAATACTGCGCAACGAAATTCCATCAATACGGGTTTACGAAGACGCCGATTCTGTGGCGTTTATGGATATAATGCCGCGTGCCGACGGACATGTGTTGGTTATTCCCAAGACACCCTGCCGCAATATGCTGGACGCAACCACCGAGCAGATGGCAGCGGTGATGAAAACAGTCCAGCTGATGTCGCGCGCCTTGATGGTGGCCTTTGGTGCTGATGGGATTACCCTGCAGCAATTCAACGAGGAGGCCGGTGGCCAAGAGGTTTATCACCTGCATTTTCATGTGCTTGCTCGACACGATGGCGATCACCTTGGGGCGCCAGGAAAAATGGGTGATCAGGCGAAAATCCAACAGAATGCCAATAAAATCCGCGCGGCGCTAACAGCCCTTTAAGCTTGGGTCGAAAAAACTGTCGATTTTCGCGTGATTGCGGCTTGAATATAGGTGGCTGGTTGGTAATGGTCGCAAAGACAATTTTACGTTGTGTGGGGACGATTCGATAATTGCCCTTTAATGAGCTGATTATTGCTGACTTAATGTCTCTGTCAGAATGTTAATGCGGCTCTGCTAGGATTTTGCCAAGAGTGATGTAAGTAAGCTCGCGTTATAGACAAGAAGGTTTATCACGCGGCCCTGCATTGGGCTGATTGGATTTGTTTTGATGAACGGTGTAACAATTCCGCGGCATGCGCATGCCCTGTCTCAGGATCAGACTATTGCCGCGATCTATGAGACGGTGATCCGCGCCGAATTATGCGATCGGTTTTTGCGGGCTCCAGAAGTGGCCGTCTCGGGTTTTTCCGAAGCAGCGCCGGTTTCACTGGGGCAGGCGCATCGAATCAATCCGGATCTGCAACTGCATTTTGCCCGCGCGACCGAAATTCTGGAGCAACAATGGATCAGATCAGGTCGACCCGCGCCGGAACAGTTTTTTGACGACAATGATCAATTTTGGATATTGTTGACGGCCTCTGGCAAAGTTGCCCGGGCCAGCCGTCTCGCCCGGGCTTTTTTTCAAGAAACTGGAGGAGGGGCGATGCCCGTGGCTCTGGGTCTTGGTGATGCGGCGCAAGACCGGATAGAGCAACGTTTGGCGCAGTTGAGGCAGCAAAAAATTCAGGGTCTGATCCCAGAGGTTTTGGCGACCCCGGACCAATCTCGCAAGTTGATGTGCCGCTCCGTTCAGTGCGGGCAGGGTCTTCAGGCGTCGTATGGTTTGATGATTGAAGCTCTGGATTTTCAGTGGTCCAGTCGCGCCCAGGACATGCTGTCGGCGACGTTTGGTCTGCACCGCCAGGAAGTGCAATTGTTGGGGGGGATCCTCGAAGGCAACAGTCTGAGCGAGTTGGCAAACCCAACCCGTGGCGGCATTTCCAGCCTAAAAGTGCAATTGCGGGTCATCATGGCCAAATCTGGGGCACCAGGGCTGGAAGAGATGTTGCGGTTGTTTTGTTTTTTGATTGCCGAGGTCGCCTCGGATGACAGGATCGCGAGCGGCGAGGTGGCGCCACCAGAGGGTCGTTTGGATTGTTCTGATGATCAGTGCTTGCAGTTTTACAAGCTGGGTGCGGACACCGGTCAGCCAGTGATCTTTCTACATGGGTTGTTGGACGGAATTGCTGGGGTGCAGCGACTGCAGTCGCAATTCAGGAAACGCGGGTTTCGGGTCTATGCTCCCTTGCGATGCGGCTATGGACAGTCCGGCCCTGTGCCCAGCTCTGACCGCAGTATTGATGTTTTTATCGACCAGCTGGAAACTTTGATTGTGCGGGAAAACCTGCAACGGCCCATTATCCTGGGGCACCGGGGCGGGGCGGCTTTTGCACATATCGCAGCACGAAGATTGCGCGACAGGGTTGCTGGGGCAGTGATCGTGTCGGGTATGGGCCCGGTGCAGAAAGGGCGTTCGCGCCGCTTGCGGCCCGTTTTGCAGCCCGGCAACAGCTTGATGTTGCATTGGCGGGCACGACTTGAAGACCATTTAGGCTCCTATACCGTTGAAT
>NVUP01000007.1 GCA_002401945.1 Paracoccaceae bacterium | reverse complement strand
ACGCCGCAACGAGAGGCCGGACATATGTCAGCACCCGACGACGCGCCAAAATCAACTCTGAAAATACCTCTTGCGCTTGGGGCGGTTACATATGTTGCATAAATTGTCCGCTGGGACTCATCTTGTGAATCCAGCGTGATAACTGGGTTGCATTAGTACCCCCCCTGTCGATCCAGCGAGCCCAGAATCGGCTGGATTACAACGCAGCCCTGAAAACGCGCGGGTGGCTGCCAATCTGGCTCGATGACGAGAAGTGCTGGACGTCGAAGATCCTGTTTGGCACGGCGCTACGGCAAACCACTGGCTTTGTCGAAATGATCCGGTTGGACTGGCACGTGCTTGACTTCCGCACGCGGTGTCGCCGTCAGAAGGCTCTGTCGTGCAACTTCCTTACAGCGGCTCCGCAGGCTCCTGCACCTTCTGATCCCCTGCCGGGCGGTGGATGTTATGGCAATCAAGTTGCGGAGTGGCATGCACGCAAGCATGGTGGCGCCAAACGCCGTGTACAGTGCAAGATACACATCGGTAAAGGTGACCAAACGTTTGAAGTAAGAGCGATCGAGGTCACCGGTAGCAACGTCGGAGACGCATTGATGTTACCAGATCTGCTCAGCCAGGTTCCCCTGGATCAGGAGATCTGAAGCGTCACTGTCCGCTTTCGGCGTTGCCAACATCGCTTGCCCCAAAAACTATGCAAAGCGGGATGAACATCCCCTATATGCATTGATTTTGTGGGAAAATTGGTCGGGCTAAGAAGATTCGAACTTCTGACCCCCTGTACCCAAAACAGGTGCGCTACCAGACTGCGCCATAGCCCGACCGTGAGAGGCGGAATAGAGGCTCTGCGATGGATATGCAAGCCTAATATCGAGAGTCTATTTGCCTGATTTTCGTTTCAGCATCAGTGAGATATTGACCCCGCCCGGCGTATAGCCCCGGCTGCGTGTGCGTWGCACCGGGGTATTGGCCGAGCGCCCACCTGCGGCCTCGCGGATGACGATGAAAATACCGCTGGCGATAATGATTCCGGCACCGATCAGGGTTGTCAGGTCTGGCTTTTCGTCAAACAAAAAGAAACCAAACAGGGTGGCCCAGATGATCTGTGAATACTGCATTGGGGCGACAATTGCGGCCTCGCCAATGGTATAGGCGCTGACCATCATCAGGGTGGCGCAAAAGCCAAATACCGCCACGATCAAAAGGCCCCCCAATTCGGTTGCCTCAAACGGCACATAGACAAAGGGCATCGCCAGCCCCATCACCACAAAGGTGGCAACCAGTGGATAGACCATCAATACAACGCGACGCTCTTCGTTGCCTACTTTCCTGAGAATGACCGATTGGAGCGAAGCCCCGAGCGCCGCGCATAAGGCGGCGGCATGGCCCCAGCCGTAATCAACTCCCCCAGGACGCAGCACCACAAGCACGCCTGCAAAACCAGCCAGAACCGCCATCATTCGTGGCAGGCCGACGCGTTCTTTCAAAATCGGGATCGACAGCAGGGTGATCAGCAATGGGGTGACAAACAGCAGCGCATAGGCTTCCGCCAGGGGCAGTTGCGAGAAGGCGTAAAACGCGCTGGCTGGCACGATGGACATGGCCATTGAGCGCAGCGCCACCCACCAGGGGTGGATGGGCCGTAGATTGCCGAGGGTGGTGTCCTGAACCAGCATCACCAACACCAGCGGAAAGGACAGCAGGCTGCTGAAAAATACCAACTGAAACGGCGACATACTGGCACCCAGAAATTTCACCACCACATCATGGGTCGAGAAAATGGCGTAGGCCAGCAGGGCCAGCATAGCTGCTTTCAGGTTCATGAGTGTCACCAGAGGTTTGGTTTGTGTGGGGCGGTGTAGGGCGGTCTGAAATAGTCTATAGCGCTAACGGTGTTGCGGGAATATGAAATGCAACTGCTGGGGGATAAAATGGAATTTGAGCACCATTGTTGGTCAACACAGGTATTCTAGCAGGCCTGGCACTTGGTTGCTGGGCGTAGAGGGATTCTCAATCCAAGTCGTAAGGTCGCTCAATCGACAGGCTCTTGCGCAGTTGGTGCCAAGTCACTGCCTCGAAACGATCGGGCCATTCAATCTCCCATTTCTGTGCCAGTTTTCGCGCCCGTGGCAGATAGGCCTGCGCATAGGCCAGGTGGGCTGAGATCATCGCGTCGCGGGTTGGGACGGCAGGTGGCAATGAGGTCAGCAGGTCTTTTTGCTCACTGGTAATAAGCCGGTTCAGATGCAGTGCTCCGCCGCGATGGGGGGCTCCGGTTTCTGCGATCAATAGGTCGATCAGAAGATTGCGGAGATGGAAAACACCAAGCACWCCGTTGATGTATTCCTTGCGGCCCGCCGCCAAATGCAACAGCCCAAGAATTCTGATGAACTCTTCGAACTGGTATTTGAGCTTGGCAAGATTTGGCCCTTTGATTGCAGAGGTTGCCGGAAGGCTGTCAAAAATGCCGTCGTGATCAAACAAGGGTTTCAGGCTGTCCTGCGTTTGCAGGCCCATCTGATTGGGTTTCAGGATCAGCGCATCAATGCGCGTCCAATCGTCAGTGATGGCATTGATAAGGGTCGGCCGAGGGGTTCGGTCCCACCAAAGAACGATCTCTCCGGTCTGACTGACGGCCTTGCGCCACAGCGCGGCAACCTCATCACTTGCGCCGTCGGTGGTGACCAAGACGAAATCTATATCACTGTATTTGTCAGCAAGCCCATTGCTGTAGCTACCGCTTAGAAACAGCGCGCGAACGGTGGGGTTTTCACGAAGAGAATGGGCAATTGTCTCAATGATCTTTGAATGTTCCATGCCTGCCGTCCCAGATTGTCATCCGTGTTGCAGAACCGTATTCGCTGACTGTTTGGCTGTCAATTTAAGCCTGGGGTTGTTTGTTTTCGCATAAAAAAGGCCCCGCGCTGACAGGCAGGCGGGGCCGGATCTGTGTCGTGCAACGCTGTAATTTACAGGCTGGCGTCCAGGGCCGCCAGAATGGCGTCGCCCATTTCGCTGGTTGATACCGGTGTGACGCCATCTTCACCCAACAGATCAGCGGTGCGTAACCCGTCGGCCAGAACAGTCTCGATGGCGGCCTCTAGCCGGTCGGCCTCGGCGCCCTGGTCAAAGCTGTAACGCAGCGCCATGGCAAAGCTGAGGATACAGGCAATAGGGTTGGCTTTGGCCTGGCCGGTGATGTCCGGGGCCGAGCCGTGCACCGGTTCGTACATGGCGCGGGGGCGGCCATTGTCCATTGGAGCACCCAGCGAGGCCGAGGGCAGCATGCCCAGTGAGCCGGTCAGCATGGCGGCGACGTCGGACAGGATATCGCCGAACAGGTTGTCGGTGACAATCACGTCGAACTGGTTGGGTGCGCGGACCAGTTGCATGGCGCCGTTGTCGGCATACATGTGGCTTAGCTCGACCTCGGGGTAGTCGGCGTGCACCCGGGTGACAACTTCGCGCCACAACACGCCGCTTTCCATCACGTTGGCTTTTTCCATCGAGCACAGCTTTTTGCCGCGCGCCATGGCCAAATCAAAGGCCGAGCGGGCGACGCGTTCGATTTCGGACTCAGTATAGCGCTGAGTATTGATGCCAACCCGCTCGTTGCCTTCGTTGAAAATGCCGCGCGGCTCGCCAAAGTAGACGCCCGAGGTCAATTCACGCACGATCATGATGTCGAGACCGGCAACGATGTCTTTCTTCAGCGAGGAGAAATCGGCGAGGGCGTCAAAGCACTGGGCGGGGCGCAGGTTGGAGAACAGATCCATTTCTTTGCGCAGGCGCAGCAAGCCGCGCTCGGGTTTCACCGAGAAGTCCAGATCGTCATATTTTGGACCACCTACGGCGCCGAGCAGTACGGCGTCGACCTCCATCGCGCGGGCCATGGTGTCGTCGTGCAGCGGCACGCCGTGGGCGTCATAGGCGGCGCCGCCGACCAGATCGGTGCTGACGTCGAATGTCAGGTCGCGCTTGTTGCCATACCAGTCGATGATCCGGGTGACTTGCGCCATGACCTCGGGGCCAATGCCGTCACCGGCCAGAATCAGAATCGAAGGGTTGGACATGCGGATACTCCTTGAAAAAGCTTGTACGGGAGGTACCCGTTGAAGTCCGGAGGGTCAATAACGGTAGCAAGGGTGTGTGGTGTCTGGGGATCTAAAGGAGCGCCTTTGGCGCGTTGTTTGTCTCGTTGGCAGCCTAACGGCAGCCAGCTCGGGAGGCCTCCGGCGGAGGTATTTTCAACAAGAAGAAGGGTTTTGGTGGTCAGCCAGTCCTGTCGCCAGCAAAGCCCAGACTCTGGAGATGCGTGGCGTGTGGCGCATGGCCTGATGGGCTGCGAGCCAGACCGGGAGGGGTGGAATTTCGAGACCCAGGTCGAGCTCTTGCACCCGTGGATCAGCGCGTCCGATGCCTGTTTGGGAGAAGCCGATGCCGCAACCGGCGCAAACCAGTGCCCAGTAGGTTGCCTGATTGTCACAGCGGGTGGCAAAGTCCTTTTGCTCCAGATCCCAGCCCAGCAAACGGGTGGTGCGCAAGATCAGGTCGTTGCTGTCATAGCCGACCAAATCATGCTGCAGCAGCTGATCTGCGGTTTCTGGGGTGCCCCGACGGGCCAGGTAGCCGTGCGAGGCAAAGACTCCGAGCGGCAGATCGCAGATATGTCGGGTGATAATGTCCAACTGGCTGGGCTGGTGCATCCGCACTGCGATGTCAGCGGCGCGGAAGAGTAGGTTTTCGCTGCTGTCCGAGGGCACCAGTTCCAGTTCAATCGAGGGCTCTTGTTCACGGATATGGGCTAGGATGGGCGGCAGTAAGTAGTGGGAGGCAAAGATGCTTGCGGTGATGCGGACCGTGCCGCTGAGCTGTTGCGACTGGCCGGCTATGCTAAGCGCGATGGCGTTCATCTGTGCGTGCATTTCACGCGCCATTGGCAACAATCGGGTGCTGCTGGCCGAGAGGCGGAACCCGCAGGTGTGGCGCTCGAAAAGCTGGCTGCCCAGATCCTGACCAAGGACTTGGCCAAGGGGCGGTTCACTTATCCTGGCAATCCCGACTTGCCGCATGCCTGGGCCTATCTGCCGGATCTGGCGCGGGCGGCGGAGGCCTTGGCCGAGATGCGCGAAGACTTGCCTGTCTACACTGATGTGCCTTTTCCTGGCTACACTCTGAGCGGGCGCGAGATGTTGGCGGCACTGAATCGGGTAACAGTACGGGCTGCGCGATTGAAATCCATGTCTTGGTTGCCGATGCAAATTTCACGGCCCTTCTGGGCGGTGGGCCGGTGCCTGCTGGAGATGCGCTATCTGTGGAATACGGCCCATTGTCTGGACGGGACACGGCTAGAGGCCCTGTTGCCTGGCTTTCGCAAAACGCCTCTGGACATTGCACTTGCCTCGGCTTTGCCGTCAGCGCTGCTCAAAGGAGATATCCAGCCAGACCAGTCGATGACGGCTGGCCAGAACCCCGGCCTGATCTGAGGCTGGGGGCCAGAGCACACCGGTATCAACAATTTGAAGATCGGATGAGGGCAGCAGGTAATCCACCCGCATGCGACCGGCGCTCTCCCATTCGACCGTATTCACACCGCCCTCGGCGCTGGTTGGGCGTGGGTCCTGTAGTCGTGGATCGGCCAGAAGTGCAGCGATGGCCGCCCGTCGTCCGTCGCCGCGATTGGGGTCGAGATTTGCGCCCCCTGCGATCACCAATGGCGTTGTGGGCGGCGGGCCCAGTTCACCGTCAAGCAGCAGTTGCCACAGGCGAATTTCATCGGCATTGCGGCGACCGTTGCGATCCTCGGGGCCATCAAACAGCGGAGGGGTGGCTTGGAAGGTCAGCAAGTTTAGCACCCCGCCCTCTGGCAATATCAGGGGCACCACCCAGTGGGCGGTGCTGGACAGGCGCTGGATCTGTTGGGCCCGGTCTGACGGAAACGGTGTGCCATCGGCGTGGTGCGGTAACAGGGCTCCGGGCAGGTCGCGCCACAGCAGCTGGCTAAAGTCCTGTACTGCACTGCGATCAATCGGCAGTCGCGACAGCACTGCATTGCCACTTTGGCCGGTAAAGGCGCCGTATCCTTGCGAGTCTCTGGGCCCGCCCAGGCGTCCGTCGCCATCTAGATCCTGGGTGCTTGCCAGTCCGGAATTGGGTTGTAGGGTAAAGATATGTGGATAAGGCGCTCCGGCTTGCTGGAGCTGGTGTTGCAGGGCCTGCAAGGCGCGGTTTTCATAGTCCCAATCGATGCCTTGTAGGACCAGTATATCGGGGTTCATTGCAGCAATTTGGGCGATGACGGCGTTGATTTGCGGATCTTTGCCGCGTTCAATGTCGCGCAGCAGCAAGCCGGGGCCATTGCGGGATAGCTCGGTGTTGAAGGTGGCTATGCGCAGCGTTTCGGCGTGGCTTGGAAGGGCAAGGGAGAGCAGCAGCAGAAGTGCGGCCACCCGCCTCATGCGGTTTGTATCGCCTCGGCATTGGCATAGGCGCGGCGGCGTTTATGTTCGATCAACTCGGCCACTCGTAGCATCGCCATGCCGCGCATCAGCAGCGAGGCGGGCAGGAAGCCCCAGGCGCCGATCATCCAGACTAAGGTTTGCGGATTGCTCAGCTCTGTCGGATCTACCACCGCCGACAGAAAACTGACCGCAGCTGGAATGGCAAAGGGCAGCAGGACTCCCAACATCATGTTGATGCGGCCATCGCGCTGTAGCCTGAGCACCACGTCGCCGCCAGTGGTGGGGTCAAACAGCGGCAGGTTCACCCAGACGTTAAAGGCACCATTGCCGACTGGCCAGTTGCGCACATGGATGGCAAAGAAAAATGCAGCAACGCTGGCAAGCCCAATGACATAGGCCAGTCCGGCAGCGGATCGGACCATATTTACCGTCTCGGGCGCTACATGTGCGGGTAGCATCAGGGTGATCAGATGCACGGGCGAATATGAGAAATCCAGTAGGGTGCCAATTTTGAATCCCAACCCTTGGACCAGAGATGTCAGGCCGGTGGGGTCAAGCGGGTGGCGGGCCATCAGGCTRAGMGCRCCAAKGGTCAGCAGCAKCGACAGGAACCGCATYCGGTTCAGCGGYGGYGCCTCKCGGAATTCRATGAARCTGGGRAAGYTGGAGTAATATTCGGCAAAGGTCAGCAAGCCGCCGAGCAATGCCATCAGAGCCACGATCTCGGTAGTGTCGGTGGTTGAATTCGGCAGTAGCAAGGATGGCATGGCGATCAGAAACGCCACAAATATACCGCGCATTGCTGCGCCTGTTATGCGTGTTATCACTGTTCGTTCCCTTCAAACTGGACAGGTCGATACGTTGCCGAACCTTTGTTCCAACTTGACGCAACCCCAATGGCTTGGGATCGCTCGTGCCTCATTTGCGCCTCATTTGTGCCTTGTTTCGCGTTTCCTCTCAAGATCTGAGAGGCAAATATCACTCTGGGCAGGGTGATTGACCAGGGTAGTGGTGCCCGAATGCATCATGGGATGCAGTGCATCTACACTCATATAGAGATCGTCACCATATGTGGTAGTCCTCAGGAACGCGTGACTAAACAGGCAGAGAGCGCCAGCCTGAGCTGGCGGCTTGCTTGGTAGATAACTCGTTAATTGGTCGAGTGTTTCTGACCACGGCTGGAGACGCCAATCACAATCAGGCTAAACCCGTTCATCAGCAGTTCGATACCCAGCATTACGCCGAGCAAGGTCAATGTAGCGACCGCAAAATTGGTCCAGATGTAACCGGCCAGAAGCAGTGAAATTGCGCCGGACAGGATCATCGGCCAGAAATAGACGGTGCTGCGCATGCGCCAGGCGAACACCAACCGCACGATGCCACTGGCCGCCATCAGGATCATCACCAGCATGGTGAGCGAAATTGCGCCCTCTAGCGGGTTGAACAGAAAGTTCATGCCGAGAAAACCGATCAGCAGGCCCATCAGGATACCAAAGATTTTGCTGCCCATTGATTCGGTGCTGGTAAAGCCGCCAACCACCTGGAACACCCCAGATACCATCAGCACAGCGCCAGTCAGAGTGGTCACGGCCATGGTTGCAATGACAGTGTTGCCCAGCACCAGAAAGCCAAAGATCAGCGACAGGCCGCCCAACAGCATCCATTTCATCGAGTCTGACATCTTATCTCTCCCAAAAACTAATAAAAAAACGATCTTAACCCGAATAGCCAAAGCAATTATGCGGGCTATATGCGGGTATTATGGCCGAGATTGTGCTTTGGGTGCAGGGGGAATTAACCTAGGCGGCAAAAACCGTGACCGCAAAGGGACGGTGGTCATACAAATGTCGACAGTTTTTGATTGGCGAAGCCTGTGCGGCATGACCCGGAATTTTTAAAAATTCCGGGTGGCCCTGCAGCGGGTTGTACCATGAAAAAGGGCCATCCTTGGCGGATGGCCCATTATACATGTGGTTCTGGTCGAGGCGTTAGACCCAAGGACGGGCCTGTGCCGCCTTGCCCTCAAAGATGTCGATGGCAGTGATTTTTTCCATGGTCAGGTCAATGTCATCCAAGCCTTCCAGCAAACAGTGCTTTTTGAAGGGGTCAACATCGAACTTGATCACGTCGCCATCCGAGGTGGTGATTTCCTGAGCTTCCAGATCCACAGTCATCCGCGCATTTGCGCCTTTTTCCGAGTCGGCCATCAGCAGATCAACCTGTTCCTGCGGCAGGACGATTGGCAGGATGCCATTCTTGAAGCAGTTGTTGAAGAAGATGTCGGCGAATGAGGTCGACACCACACATCTGATGCCAAAATCCGCAATCGCCCAAGGCGCGTGTTCGCGCGACGATCCGCAGCCAAAGTTGTCGCCGGCGACGATGATCTCGGCGTTGCGATACTGCGGCTTGTTCAGCACGAAATCTGGGATTTCGGTGCCGTCGCGGTTAAAGCGCATCTCGTCAAACAGGTTCTTGCCAAAGCCAGTCCGCTTGATGGACTTCAGAAAGATCTTGGGGATGATCATATCGGTGTCGATATTGACCAGCGGCATAGGGGCAGCGATGCCCTGGAGTTTTTCGAATTTTTCCATACTCGTATTCCCTATACCAAATCGCGGATGTCGGTCAGGTGACCGGTGAGGGCAGCCGCAGCGGCCATCGCGGGCGACACCAGGTGGGTACGTCCCTTGTAGCCCTGGCGACCCTCAAAGTTGCGGTTCGAAGTTGAGGCGCAGCGCTCACCCTCGGACAACTGATCGGGGTTCATTGCCAGACACATGGAACATCCCGCCAGACGCCATTCAAAGCCGGCCTCGATAAAGATATCGGCGAGGCCTTCTTCTTCGGCCTGTGCCCGAACCAAGCCTGAACCCGGAACGATCATGGCGCGCATGCCCTCTTTGATTTTCTTGCCTTTAACCACTTCGGCCACAGCGCGGAAATCTTCGATGCGGCCATTGGTGCAAGAGCCGATGAACACGGTGTCGATTTTGATGTCGGTCAGCTTCATGCCCGACTCAAGACCCATATAGGCCAGAGCGCGCTTGACCGCGTCGACCTTGCCGCCCTTGAAATCCTCGGGGAAGGGGACGGTTGCGGTGATTGGCAAAACGTCCTCGGGCGAGGTGCCCCAGGTGACAACCGGTTGGATATCTTCGCCTTTGAGAGTGACAATCAGGTCAAACTCGGCATCTTCGTCAGTGAACAGGGTTTTCCACCAGGTCTGCGCCGCTTCCCACTGGGCGCCTTTGGGCGCGTGGGCGCGGCCTTTGACATAGTCGTAGGTAGTTTGATCTGGCGCGATCAGGCCAGCGCGGGCGCCGCCCTCAATGGCCATGTTGCAGACGGTCATGCGGCCTTCCATCGACAGATCGCGGATCGCTTCGCCGCAATACTCGATGACATAGCCAGTGCCGCCACCGGTGCCGGTCTCGCCGATCACCGCCATGGTGATGTCTTTGGCGGTCACACCCGGCTGCAATTTACCGGTGATCTCGACCTTCATGTTCTTGGATTTTTTCTGGATCAGCGTCTGAGTGGCCAGAACGTGCTCGACCTCAGAGGTGCCGATACCGTGCGCCAGCGCGCCAAAGGCGCCGTGGGTGGCAGTGTGGCTGTCGCCGCAAACCACGGTCATGCCGGGCAGGGTCCAGCCTTGCTCGGGGCCAACGATAYGCACGATGCCCTGACGGACGTCGTTCATCGGATAATAATGGATGCCAAAATCCTTGGCATTCTTATCCAGCGTTGCGACCTGAATGCGGCCTTGTTCGTTCTCAATACCGTTAACGCGGTCAGGCGTGGTGGGCACGTTGTGGTCCGGCACAGCGATGGTTTTATCCGGCGCGCGCACCGGGCGGCCTGCAATGCGCAAACCCTCAAAGGCCTGGGCGCTGGTCACTTCGTGGACCAGATGGCGGTCGATATAAAGCAGGCAGGTGCCGTCCTCTGATTCATGCGCAACATGCGCATCCCAGATTTTGTCATAAAGCGTTTTGGGGGACATATGTCCTCTCCCGTTTTGTATTTTCAAAAGGCTGGCTGAAGGGCGGGCAGGCGTTATGGCCGGGCCAGCACCGAGCGGGCGGCACCATAGAATCGCTCACGCAGGCGGGTGCGATCTTGCAGTTCGATTTTTTGCGCCAATACGGGTATCATGAGCTGTCAGATACAGGTGGCGGTGCAGTCAATCAAGGGTTTGCCCGACCCAACTGCGGCAAACTAAGCCTATATTGCACTATTTCCTTACGTGCATGGCTGCTACCCTCTTCACTCTGTCGTGCAGATCGGGCACAGAGGCGGCTTGATTCGCTTCAAATCTTACCGGCTGCGTTGAAATTCGGTCTGAGGCTTGCTATTTTTGCCCTATCCCCAGCGCCGGGGGATGGACGGCGCCCAAAAAGGAGGACAATGTCCTGTCACCTGAATCTGAAGCGGTTCAAACCGCTGACCGTGGGGCAGCCGTGATGGCCGCTCAATCCCGACCAACCAGCGAGGAGCTGCTGGCCCGTATTCTTTCCACGCTTGATGAAGATAAAGCCGAAGATATTGTGCAGATTGATCTGCGCGGTAAAACCGCGATTGGCGATTACATGGTGGTTGCCACTGGCCGGTCATCCCGCCAGGTATCTGCTCTGTCGGTAAATCTGGCTGATCGGCTCAAGCAGGATTATGGCTTTACCAGCAAGATCGAGGGCCGCGACACTGGCGATTGGGTGTTGATTGATACTGGCGATGTGATCGTCCATGTCTTTCGCCCCGAGGTGCGCGAGTTCTACCAGCTTGAAAAAATGTGGCTKSSMRKSGRYSMSSCYRWWKAMGYACTGACTGGGAAACGGCCCGTGTTTTTGCACGGGCCGCTGCTGGGGTAGTTTTGCATGCGTGTGCATCTCTGTGTTGTGGGGCGCCTGCGGGCTGGTCCTGAAAAAACTCTGATTGATGATTATCTGACCCGGTTTGACCGCAGTGGCCGTGGCTTGGGGCTTGGCCCGGCGCGGGTTATTGAGGTTGAAGACAAGAAAAATGCCGGCATGGGGGCTGAGGCAACGTTGCTGCGCAAGGCCCTGCCCAAAGGTGCGGTGATCTGTACCCTGGATGAGCGCGGCAAGGTGATGTCGTCACCGGATTTTGCCCAGAAGATGGCCGGATGGCGCGACATGGGCCGTCAGGATCTGGCGCTGATCATTGGCGGCGCGGATGGCATTGACCCCAGCCTGCGGGCGGAGGCTGACTTTTCGATCTCCTTTGGCAAGATGGTCTGGCCACATATGCTGGTGCGGGTGATGCTGGCCGAGCAGATCTATCGCGCCGCCACGATTCTGGGTGGGAGCCCGTATCACCGGACCTAGGCGCGCCTGACGGCGCGGGCCTTCGGCGCAGGTATTTAAAACAAGAAGAAGATCAGGGCAGTGTGAAAGTGTATGTTTGGGTGCCCCAGCCATCGGTCAGGCAGCGGGCCTGGATTTGCACTTGTTTGATGTCACCGGGGATCTGTACGTCGCTCAAGGACCGGGTAAAAGGCTGTTCGTGTTCATGCGGGTGGACCAGCACTCGCCACCCCAACACATTGCCATCCATGTCCAGCACTCTCCAGCCATCTGCATAGTGATCCCAGCCGGAATCCGGGTGTGACAGGGTGACGTTGAATTGCCAGGTATCGCCGCTGGGTTGGGCGGAAACGGTTTCGATGAGAGGGTCATCGGCCAGGGCGGGCAGAGCGGCGGCGCAGAGTATCAACGAGAGCAATTGTTTCATGGCTGCACCCTAGCCGTGCAGGTGGTAGCGGCGAGTCACTTTGCTGTGTCTGAGGTGGCCGAGTCTGCCGGGATTTGCAGCAATATGTCACGCGACTGCGAGGTGAATTCGCGTCGGTAGAGCACTGCCAGGGTCAAGAGGGTGGCTGCTATCAAAGGTACAGAGCCGGCCAGCCAGGCCAGAGCGGCCAGAGCGAAATAGGTTGATCGCATGCCACGGTTGAAGCTGCGCGCGGCGGTGATGCTCAGCTCGGCAGCCTGGGCGGCGCGGGGATAAGACAGCGCGACCTCAGGGTCATTCGGCACGGCCGCCATCAGGACCGAACAATAGCCAAACAGCCGGTGTGCCCAKACGWRTTTCAGAAAMGCATTGGACAGSAACAGCARCRYSRTCAGYASYTTGATYTCCCAGACRAWGGCWGGSRCWKTGYYYWGKGTCARGTCSTKGGCCASYYCGGCCAGWSGSTCGGTRTTGCCGATCAGSGCYARSCCRCCRCCAATGGCAATCATTGAGGCTGAGGCAAAAAAGGTGGTGCCCTGGCGCAGGTTGGTGATCAACTGGGCGTCAAAGATGCGCGGCTGCCGGGTGACCATCTGGATCATCCAATCGCGTCGGAAATCAGCCATCAGTACAGAGAGCGAGGGGTGCCCGGGTCTTGGGTTCTCGATCCGCCAGCCGATCCATATCCAGCTGCTGATCAGCAGGGCAAGGGCGGCGAGGTCGAGGGGGGAAAACAGGCTGAAGCGTTCGGTCCAAATCATATCGCACCCTAGCGCGGCAATATGGTTCTTGCCAGTGGCGACGAATTGGTAATAATAGTTTACCAAAAAAGGAGAGCCCGAATGGAGATGCCAACCCCCAATCCTGCCATCCTGGCGCGTAAGGCAGAACTGGCCACCAAACTGGCGGCGGTGCTGCCGGTCGACGCGTTGATTCAGGACGAGGTCGAAACCCGGGCCTATGAATGTGATGCGCTGACCGCTTACCGGTGCCCGCCGATGTTGGTGGTGCTGCCCCGGTCAACGCAGCAGGTCTCGGATGTGCTGCGCATTTGCCATCAGATGGGGGTGCCGGTGGTGCCGCGCGGGGCGGGCACCTCGCTGGCGGGGGGCGCGCTGCCAACTGCGGACTGTGTGGTCCTTGGGGTGGCACGAATGAACGGGGTGCTGGAGACCGACTATGACAACCGCTTTATCCGGGTGCAAACGGGACGAACAAATTTGAGTGTTTCCGGCGCGGTGGAGGAAGAGGATTTCTTTTACGCGCCGGACCCCTCGTCGCAACTGGCCTGTGCGATTGGGGGCAATATCGCGATGAATTCGGGTGGGGCGCATTGTCTGAAATATGGAGTGACCACCAACAATCTGATGGGGGTGACCCTGGTGATGATGGATGGCACCGTGGTTGAGATCGGCGGGGCACATCTGGATGCCGGTGGGCTGGATCTGCTCGGGGTGATCTGCGGCAGCGAGGGCCAATTGGGGGTGGTGACCGAGGCGACGCTGCGGATCCTGCACAAGCCCGAGGGCGCGCGGCCGGTACTGATTGGCTATGACAACAACGAGGTGGCCGGGGCCTGTGTCAGTGACATTATCAAGGCCGGGGTGTTGCCGGTGGCGATTGAATTCATGGATCGCCCCTGTATCGAAGCCTGCGAGGCCTTTGCCAAGGCGGGGTATCCGATGTGTGAGGCGCTGTTGATTGTCGAGGTTGAGGGCAGCCCGGCGGAGATTGATCATCAGTTGAAACTGATTGGTGACATCGCACAGTCGCATAATCCGGTTGAGCTGCGCGAGGCGAAGGATGCGGAGGAAGCGGGGCGGATCTGGTTGGGCCGCAAGTCGGCCTTTGGAGCGATGGGGCAGATCAATGATTACATGTGCCTTGATGGCACCATCCCGGTCACTGAGCTGCCCTTTGTGCTGCGCCGGATTGGGGAGATGTCCAAGCAATACGGGCTGGACGTGGCCAATGTGTTCCATGCAGGTGACGGCAATATGCACCCGCTGATCCTGTTTGATGCCAACAAGCCGGGTGATCTGGAGCTCTGCGAAGAGTTTGGCGCCGAAGTGTTGAAGCTATGTGTTGAGGTGGGGGGGTGTTTGACCGGTGAACATGGCGTGGGAATCGAGAAACGTGATCTGATGTTGCATCAGTATTCGGTCGAGGATCTGGAGGCACAGTTGAAGGTCAAGGACGTGTTTGATCCGAAGTGGCTTTTAAACCCGGCCAAGGTGTTTCCGTTGGCGGTGACYGASRGTCGRCGYGKTGTNAGMRWRNGYGGCKSWGTAGGGGGCNCWGCCCCCGYCCTNGYGGACTCCCCCGRGATATTTGGAACAAGAAGAAAATGATGACACCTGAAACAGAGGCCGAATTGGCTGAGATCATTGGCAGCGCCACCGGGGGGCTTGCCCTACGTGGCAGTGGGACCCGTGGGTTTGAGGTGGCGGGGGCGGAGTTGAGCACCCGGGCGTTGAGCGGTGTTGAACTATATGAACCGGGGGCGATGACCCTGGTGGCGCGGGCGGGCACCCCGGTGAGTGAGATTGAAGCATTGCTAGCGGAGCAAGGGCAGCGGCTGGCGTTTGAACCGATGGATCATCGCGGGCTGTTGGGCACCAGTGGAGAGCCGACCATTGGTGGGGTGTTTGCTGCCAATGTGTCGGGTCCGCGGCGCATTCAATGCGGCGCAGCGCGCGACTTTTTGCTGGGGGTGCGGTTTGTGGATGGCACCGGGCAAGTGATTAAGAACGGTGGCCGGGTGATGAAGAATGTTACCGGTTATGATCTGGTCAAGCTGATGGCTGGGGCACATGGCACCCTGGGAGTGTTGAGCGAGGTGTCGCTGAAGGTGCTGCCAACACCCGAGTCTGAGGCAACCGTGTGTATTGCGGATATTGACCTCCAGACGGCAGTTCAGGTGATGTCTGCAGCGCTGGGCTCACCTTTTGATGTCACCGGCGCGGGTTATGATCCCGGCGCGCGGCAGGCCTATATTCGGGTCGAAGGGTTTGCCGGTTCGGTTGACTATCGGGCGGATAGGCTGGTGTCTGATCTGTCGCGGTTTGGTCGGGCGCACCAGCAGGGCGACAGTGCGAGCCTGTGGCGCGGCATTCGGGATGTGACTGCCTTTCAAGGTCGGGCGGGTGATGTCTGGCGGATTTCGGTCAAGCCCTCGGATGCGGTGGCACTGGCGGCGCAGTTGCAGGTAGAAGAGTTGATGTTTGACTGGGGCGGCGGGCTGGTCTGGGCACTGGTGCCAGAAGACTGTGACCTGCGGCGACGGATGACTCTGCCCGGCCATGCGACACTGGTGCGCGCCAGTGCCGAGACCCGCAGTCGGCTGGGCCAGTTCCAGCCGCAACCTGCACCTCTGGCCGCGATCTCGGAAGGGTTGCGGGCCAAGTTCGATCCACGCGGGATCCTTAATCCGGGGCTGATGGGGTAAGTCATGCAAACAACGTTTACCGAAGACCAATTGCGCGATCCTGACATTCAGAGCAGCAATAAAATCTTGCGCTCATGTGTGCATTGCGGCTTTTGCACCGCCACTTGTCCCACCTATCAGGTGCTGGGAGATGAGTTGGACAGCCCGCGCGGGCGGATCTATCTGATCAAGGATATGCTGGAAAACAAGCGGGTGCCGGACGCCAAAACGGTCAAGCATATCGACCGCTGCCTGTCCTGCCTGGCCTGTATGACCACCTGCCCGTCGGGGGTGCATTATATGCATCTGGTGGACCACGCGCGCGCCTATATCGAGACCCATTACAAACGCCCGTTCAGCGACCGTGCCCTGCGGTGGATTCTGGCGCGGGTGTTGCCTTATCCGGGGCGATTCCGACTGGCATTGCTGGGGGCCAAGATTGCCCGGCCGCTGCGCAATCTGATGCCCGATCCGCGGTTGCGGGCGATGTTGGAGATGGCGCCAAAGCAGATCCCGCCAGTCAGTCGCAATGATGACCCGCAGAGTTTTGCTGCCGTTGAGCCCCGCAAGAAACGTGTCGCGCTGATGACCGGATGTGCGCAAAAGGCACTGAACACCGACATCAATGACGCCACCATTCGGCTGCTGACCCGATTGGGCTGTGAGGTTGTGGTGGCCGAGGGGGCTGGGTGCTGTGGGGCGTTGACCCATCACATGGGACGGGTGGACGAAAGCCATGCCACCGCCGCCAAGAATATCTCTGCCTGGGTGGCTGAAATGGATGGCGAGGGGCTGGACGCGATTGTCATCAACACGTCGGGTTGCGGCACCACGGTGAAGGACTACGGTCATATGTTCCGCAATGATGCGCTGGCGGCGGATGCGGCGCGAGTGTCGGAGAGTGCCATGGATGTCTCGGAATTGTTGATGTTGCTGGAGATGCCCGAGGGCGCCGAAAAGGGGCTGGTGGTTGCCTATCACGCTGCCTGTTCGTTGCAGCATGGCCAGCAGATCAAAACTCATCCCAAGACCTTGCTGAAACGTGCTGGGTTCAAAGTGGTGGAGCCCGCCGACAGTCATCTGTGCTGTGGCTCAGCCGGGACTTACAACCTGTTGCAGCCCGAGATTTCCGGTCAGCTGAAGGCGCGCAAGATACAGACGCTGGAGGCCAAAAAACCGGATGTGATTGCGGCTGGCAATATCGGCTGCATGATGCAGATCGGCTCGGGGACACAAGTGCCGATTGTGCATACGGTTGAGCTGCTGGACTGGGCCACCGGAGGGCCGCAGCCACCGGCACTGACGGCACCAGGCAAACGCGCACCCGAGATTCCGCTGTTGCGCTGATCACGCCATCAACAAATTTACCAGCAGGGGCTGTATCCATTCCGGCTTTGCCGTAATTTCGCCGTGAGGCGCCTTTAACCTGCGAGCCACAGGCGCGATGGAGGCGATTTTTTGCGACATTTAATGATGGCATGTGTGATGGCGCTGGCGCCTTTGGCTGCAGCTGCGCAGGACAGTCGCCTGCTGCGGATGGACACCACCGATGCGGGGCGACAGTGGCAGGCCGTGGGCCGCCTGGACGTCAATGGTGACGGGTTCTGCACCGGAGCGTTGATTGCACCAGACTTGGTACTGACCGCTGCGCATTGCCTATTTGACAGCGAGACCAAGGCACGTATTCGGCCCGACACCATTGAATTTCTGGCAGGCTGGNGTAATGGCCGTGCCTCGGCCTATCGCACGGTTCGCCGGGCTGTGGTGCATCCGGATTACACCTATGATGGTCAGGTTTCGACTGATCGGGTGCGCAATGATATCGCGTTGCTGCAATTGCAACGCCCCATTCGCAACACCACGGTTACGCCGTTTGAAACCGATGTTCGCCCCCGCAAAGGTGCCCGCATCAGCGTTGYCTCATATGCGCATGACCGCTCTGAGGCGCCTTCGTTGCAAGACGTTTGTGTTGTGATGGCACGTCAACAAGGCGTGCTGGTTATGTCCTGCGATGTTGATTTTGGCTCGTCCGGGGCGCCGGTGTTTTCCATTGAAGGGGGGACGCCGCGCATTGTGTCAGTTGTCTCGGCCAAGGCCGAGGTTGATGGCCAGCGGGTGTCGCTTGGCTCGGCATTGGAGGAGGAGTTGGACTTGCTTAAGGCGCAGTTGACCGGGATTCCAACCGGGGGACGGTTGCCGCCCGGTGTGGGGCGGGTGAAGGTGGGCGAGGCGCGCCACGACACCGGCGCCAAATTTATCAGAAACTAATCACACTTGGGGCCTGAGCAGTTCTATATTGCCCGGTTCTTGAAACCAAAAAATTACTACATATCTCATTTCTACCGGATCGCCGCTGACGGGGTCCGGTGACGGAATGCCTGTCCCATTGAGGGAGGGCGCAACATATATCGCTCTGAAAGAGGATGAGTTATGCGTAGTTTTGATTTTGCCCCACTGCACCGGGCTTCTATTGGTTTTGACCAGATTGCGGATCTGATGGATCGGGCCCTGAGTTCGGATGGGACGCAGCCCAGCTATCCCCCTTACAACATCGAAAAGACCGCTGCCGATGCCTATCGTATCTCAATTGCCGTGGCTGGATTTTCCGAGGCGGACCTGAATGTCGAAGTGAAGGAAAACGGGCTGATTGTCACCGCCAAGAAAGCCGAGGAGGAGAGCAAGCGCAGCTATCTCCATCGCGGCATTGCCACCCGCGCCTTTGAGCGCCGGTTTACTCTGGCCGACCATGTTCGGGTAAGTGGCGCCAGCCATGCGGACGGCATGCTGCACATTGATCTGCAGCGCGAAGTGCCCGAGGCGCTGAAACCGCGCCGGATTGAGATCGCGTCGAAGAGCGCTAAGTCAAATCTGGTAGAGGCACAACCAGTCAACTGATCGATCTTCTGCCAGAGATCGTGTAAGGACCGGGTAACATCTTTCCCTAGTTAACCCGGACTGAACCCCCTTGGTTGCCCACCAAGGGGGTTTCTCGTTGTTGGGGCCTATTGGTTCAGGCTATCGGCCAACCGCATCAGCTGCACCGCCTGGGCGCGATAGCCAAACTCATCAGCGCCCTTAGCTTCGTTGGCCAGATCAATCGCCTGAGTGTAGGACCAATTGCCCAAATAGGGGCTGTTCTGCAAAAGCTGGCCAAAGCCGGCAATGGCGGTGGCGAACACCATGTCCGGTGTTGCCTCGCCGCCCGGCAGGATCGGGGTTTCGATCAGCTTGCTGGTGTCTTCGCCGGGGCGTTTGTAGCGCAGCCGCAGGAAACCGTATTCTTCGCTGGTCGCGGCCACTTCCGCGGCTTGATAGCGCAGCGGGTCACTCAGCCGGGCAGGGCTGCCAACCGGGGTGATCTCGTAAATGGCGGTCACCGAGTGGCCCGCGCCGATTTCACCGGCATCGATGCGGTCGTTGTTGAAGTCTTCACGCTTGAGGGCGCGAGTCTCATAGCCGATCAGCCGGTATTCSGMGAYYKSKGCRGGGTTGAACTCGACCTGRATTTTSACGTCATTGGCRATSGGGAAYARYGCRCCGSTGARCTGRTCMACCAGCRYTTTTTGYGCCTCKGAMAGKGTRTCWATATAGGCCGCCTGMCCGTTACCGTTCTGSGCCAGYGCCTGCATGGTKGCGTCGTCCAGATTGCCGCGACCAAAACCCAGCACCGATAGGTAGGTGCCTGTTTCACGTTTCTTGGCGATGAAGTCTTTCAGCTCGTCCGGGTCATTGATGCCAACGTTGAAATCGCCGTCAGTGGCCAGAATGATCCGGCTGATGTCGCCATCCTCACTCATCGCCTCGGCGGTGGCGTAGGCTTGTTGCAATCCTGCTTGCCCAGCGGTGGAACCGCCTGCGTCCAGCTTGTCCAATGCCGCCAGGATGGTGGCGCGGTCGCTGGCCGGGGTCGGGTCGAGCACTTGACCGGCGGAACCGGCATAGGTGACGATGGCCACCTGATCCTCGGGGCGCAACTGACCCAGCATCAACTGAAAGCTTTGCTTGAGCAGCGGCAGCTTGTTGGGGGCGTTCATGCTGCCCGAGGTATCAATCAGGAACACCAGGTTCAGCGGCGGGCGTTGGTCCAGTGCGGGCTTTTGGCCCTGCAACGCGATATGCACCAGCTGAGTGTCCGGGTTCCACGGGGTTGCGATCACTGTGACGCGGGTGGAAAACGGCACACCGTCCAAGGGCGCGACGTAGTCATAGGGGAAATAGTTCACCATTTCTTCGATCCGAACCTGGTCGGGTCTGGGCAGTTGGCCCGCATTCAGGCTAGAGCGCAGGATCGCATAAGAGGCGGTGTCGACGTCGATCGAGAAGGTCGACACCGGTTCATCAGAGGTGATTTTCAGCGGATTAGGCTCTGCATCGGGATAGGCCTCGGTGTTTGCTTCAATCCGCAACTGGCTGTCGTCGACATATCCTGGCGGAGGGGTGGGCAGAGAGCGTCTTTCCATTTTGGCTGTGGCGCTGGGCTTGGCCATAATCGAGGCCGATGGGGTGATCCCGGAGATGTTATCTATAGGCGCAGCCATGTCGGCCAGCTCGGCCATAACCGGGGCTTCCATTGGTGCCACATTGATTTCTTCGGCCTCGCCAAGGGCTTGCAGACGGGCGCGCCCATCACCGCCGAGCGTGCCCGCGAGGCTGTCGACAACAACGGGTTCTGGGACTGCATCAGTCAAACCTTCTGGGCCCTGCTGCAGCGCGGGCATGTAGACAAACAGCCCAATGGCGACCAAGGCGGTTGAGGCGGTCAGCGCCTGGCGGGTGGAAATGGCCTTGAACATGGAAAACACTCCTCTGAAGAAACCCGTTTGCGGGTGATCAGAAGTGAAACGGACCTGCGCCGTGCTTTCTTGGCGGCCGGCAAAGTTTTTTTCGGCCAGCGCGATGTTTTCAGTTTTGCGYGCGGYATYGGGYGCCGGSGTGRYSGCGNCGCMKTSYKGBKWTSAGRWMVTNRRAGTYSTMWWMGRKSWMGSTNCAWGATGCGTCCTCCTGTTGTTTTAGGGCGCGCAGGTGTTTCTTGGCCTCAGAGACCCGCCAGCTGATGGTGCCGGGCGAGACGCCGAGGATCTCGGCGGCATCGGCGTGGGTCACGTCGTCCAGTATCAGCGCCAGTGTATCGCGCAGATCGTCGGGCAGGGCGCGCATGGCGCGGGTCAGCCAATCGATTTGGCAATTGGTGTCGGCGATGGCGGCCTGACGGTCCAGCTCCCAATCGCCCCACCCACTGGCGGCCTTGGTCTGGGTGGCGGCGCGGCGGCGGCGGTCGTGGGCGGCATTGACCACCACCCGGTACAGCCAAGTGCTAAAACGGGCGCTGGGCTGGTAATGCGCCATCTTGTCGGGCAGCGCGGCGCAGATATCCTGGGTCAGATCCTCGGCCTCGGCGCGCTGACCGGTGAGGCGAAAGGCCAGACCAAAGACACGATCATAGTGGCGATTGAGCAGGGCTGAAAACGCCTCTGCATCGCCATGGGCCGCTGCCGCCGCCAGTTGCTGATCATCTACCACCATTCGCATGTCATATCCTGTAACGCAGCTGAATGGCGAGTTCTTGGTGTGTGTGTGAAATAAAAAGAGACGCCCGGGGGGATGGGCGCCTCAATCTTCTCGGTTAGGGGCGTGGTTAATTTGTGGGCTTGGCCACGTTGCCGATCGAGAAGAACATGGTCTCGCCCGAGTGGTCGTCAACGCCGTCGTTGTCGGTCGAGATATAGGCCTCGCCATCTGCCATGATGGCCATGCCTTCGATCTTGTCCAACACGTAGCCGCCGGTCGATGTCAGATCAGGCAGCAGGTCGCGGACCAGTTCTTTGGACACAACCGGCAGGTCGCCCCCTAGAGGCGCCGGGGTCATTTCGGACAGCGGGATGCGGTAGATTTTTTTGGTAACGGCGCGGTTGTCGTGTTGGTTGTCACGCTCGATCACATAGACATAATCGCCGTGAGCGACGATTTCGCTCATGCCAACCCAGCCAGTTGCGGGCTCGGCCTTTTGGTAGTGCACGGCGCCCCATTCCTTGGTTTCCAGATTGTAGGAGACCAGTTTGATGAGGTTCTTTGGATCGTCTTTCCATTCGCGCTGAACCACCATCCACAGGGTGTCGCCAATCTTGGTGATGCCCTCAAAGCCAAAGCGTTTTTCCACTGACATCAGCTCGGCTGGCAGACCGATTTCGCCGCTCTTGGCTTTGATAGAGCCATCTGCCTGAACGTGATAGATGGCATGTGGGATCACCCGGTCGGTGCGACCTTCGGAGGCGATGTAGAAGCCGCCGTTGCCGTCCAGCGTGATGCCTTCCATATCCAGTTTTTGCGCAGGCTGCCCGTCACGGGTGACGCGGATCACATCGATAATACGGGCCGGGGTCTGGGTTGCGTCGATCTTGAAGATCGAAGGCTGGAAGCCGTAGAAGCTGTCGTTCACCGCCCAGATGATGCCGTCGTCATCCGCTACCATACCCGAGAGTGCACCCCAGCCGATCAACTCGTCCGTGCCCTCAGACGTCAGGTGAGGATAGGCCGCCGGCGCATTCTGCAGCTCATACAGCATGACATGGGCGCGGGGGCCCTTGTCGTTGATTAGGTCTTTTTCATTGGCCGAGACCAGCAGATTACGCGACGGAATGGTCACATAGCCTTCGGGGCCAATACCCGAGGGTAGCAGCTGGGTCAGCACCGGCGCGGCAAGATCACTCACGTCATAGACACCCACAATCGAGGCGCGCTCGGCCCCGACAAACAGGTAGGGCGTGCCGTTGAAGATGTCGAACGTCACCGATTCAGGCTCGACACCTTTGGCGTCTGAGCGTTTGTCGGGGTAGTGGCCGATTTGCACGATGGCATGTTCAAAGCTGATACCGCTGTCATAGACAACGGTGCCGTCTTTGTTGAAGATGGTCCAGCCGCGCGAGCCGCCCTCATAGTCGCCCTCATTGGCGATGGCGAAATTATTGTCGTCGATCCAGGTGACCGCATCAGGCTCGCGCTTGCGGCCCTGTTGGCTTTCGGTGAACACCAGCTTGCCGCGCTCATCCGTGGCGTCGATGCCCTCCAGATCAACCGCACCAGCCGAGAAGTGGTTGAGGATGGAGCCATCGCGGCCAACAATAACCAAGTGGTTGTTCTCCTGCAGAGTGACGACGGTTTCGCCTAGGCTGTTGATCGATACAAATTCCGGCTCAGGATCGCTGGGCGCAWTWWTTRMSWRACYTRYYARRTCAACCAGTGTCATGTTGGCGCAGTCCAAACCACCTTTGGTGGTGTTGATCATCACCAGATTGCCGGCCGGCATTTGCGGCATCACACCACCGTTCAGATCTTCGTTGCGTTCATTCTCGATGGCGACCGCGATAAAGCTGCCGTCTTTGGACAGCGCAACCGAGTCTGGCTGACCGCCAAGATCACAAGATGCCAGTTCGGCACCGGTTGTGGTGTCGACGGCCCTAAGCACACCCGATGGGGCGGTATAGCTGGCCGAGGTGTTGACGCCGACATAGGCAATGGTTCCACCCACGGTGACCGAGGTTGGCTCGCCCCCCATGGCGATATTGCCCTTGGGCTGTGGATTGGCAGGGTCGGTGATGTCGATCAGACCCAGCGCAYGTAGCGGGCTGTCGGTATAGACCAGCGTCATGCCATCAGCGGTGACCGAGATRATCTCGGGCGAGGTTTCGCGTGTTGTGTCCTCGCCATCCGCCATGTTGCGGACCACGGGGAAAGACGCGATGCGGTTGAAATTCATCTCCGCCGAAGCCTGAGCAGCGCTCAAGGCCAGGGCGGATGTCAGGCAGATTAGGCGCACAGACATCAGGATACTCCCAGTTTCAAATATGGCTGGAAGAAAGCCCGGTGGTATTACAGGGGTGTGACAGCGAGGTATTGGTTTTGTGACAGAGGCGAAACAGCCCCGTGGAATCCCCTGATTTCATCTTTTCAAAAATACTCCGGGGGTGAATGGGKKGCCAANWKMKYRSSMWSCYRRMKKKKKMRKARMMCCYAMWKTWKKSCARWKWKYKSYYKWYYCMKMMYKACATGCAGATGTATTTCATCTGACACTATTTTCAGAAACTCGAATCAACCTGCTACGAGATATTTCCCTAGTGCGTTGATTTAAAGCGCCCAATAGGTGAAGTTTCTTGGAAATTAGGGGGAATTCCGTTGTGGAGATTTCCAATTTGTTCCAATAGTGGCTTTATTTGGTTCCAATAAGGTAGGCTGATGCCCTCATTCTCACCACGAAGCGGCAAAGCAAATTACATCAAGTCACGGGGGGAATATTTTTACTATCGCCGCGTGATCCCAGCCAAGTTTCGCCCATTCTTCGAAGATAAAACAGAATGGAACATTAAGTTAACTGCAACAACAGACGCCGCAAGACGAGCGGAAGCGGGTGCGTTGGCCCATGAGCACAATGCTATGATGGTAGCGGACTTAGATAAAGTCGCTAAGTTCTCGCACAGCAAAGTCGATAATACTTTAGATATGAAGCTGGATCTCAGTCCTGAAATGCAACCGGTGAATGTTCGAATCCCACCGTTTGAATTCTATCGAAATGGTAAGCTGATAAAGACCTACAAAATCGCTGGGAGCAGTGACCCTGAGTTCCTCAGGGAGGCCGAGCTTGAAGGGTACTTCATCATGTCCCCTGCTGAGATGCGCCGCCAAGTCAAACTGGGGAGACTACGGCAGTCAATTAAGGTTGCCGACAATCCCGATGCGAAGGAATTGGCAAAGCTCAGGTTCAAAAACGTTAGACGATCTATCGATGAAATGGCACCAGCGGGCAGTGAAACACTGATGTCAATATTGCCCGAGATGCATGAGAAAAAGAAACCACGAGATGCAACAAAGAAGGGCCACTATAAAGCCATCGATGAGTTTATCGATCTGCATGGCAACCTTCCTTTGAAAAACATCACCARACGTCATGTCGCTGACTACGTTAGCCATATGGCGGGGTTAGTGATTAACGGTAAGCCCATCGCACCGACGACCGTCAAGCAACGCTTAGATAAGCTGGTTGCTATCCTACAGTTTGCCGCGTCGATTGATGCAGTTGACTACAATGTTGGTAAAAATGTGAAGGCTCCCAAGGATACTCGGCCACTGGGTGACCAGACCTACAAGCCATTTGATAAGTCAGAAGTGCGGATTTTGATCGATGTCGCGACGAGTATCTGGACTAAGCGCCGTTACATGACTCGCAAGACCCAGATGACGCGAATGACAGACTTCTCTACCGCGCTTCATATGTTGATTTGGACTGGGGCTAGACCTGAAGAGATCTGCCAGCTTCGTGTTGATGATGTGAACTTGGATCGAATGGGAATTATGATTACGAACGTCAGTGATGACTTAGTATCCAGAGAACGCCGGTTGAAAAACGAAGTTTCGGTTCGAGGTGTTCCCATCCACAATACTCTGCTACCACGTCTGGCAGACCACATCGTCCACGTTAAAAATGTCAGCAACTCTGGACTTTTGTTCCCTTCGTTCGAACCCGAACTGGACACAGGTCGCTATGCAAGACCTATGAGCACTGAGTGGACCAAATATTTGCGTAAGCACGTTACAAGCGATCCGCAAAAGGTGTTGTATAGCTTGCGCCATAGTTGGGGAGGTGAGTCGATTGATTGCGGGATGTCGGAAACGATGCGCAATTCAATCATGGGTCACGCTTCTGACTCCGCATCGTCATCGGCTAAACGTTACACTCACCACTTCGACGACTTGGAAAATATGTTGGTGTGGGTGAACAGAATGGATTGCGTCGACGGATGAGCCTTACGAGCATTTCTGTACCGGACATTACTTGTATGCCATCAAAGGGGGATTATCCCGAAATCGCACAATTCCGGCCCTTAAAATGTAACCATTTTTCGAAAATTAGTTGCTAGCAATATCATTAAACGAAACGTATTCTTCATTGCTGGGTACGACTGAATGACAGCATAGCTGTAGCTCGGCTGACGGCCACGCCTGCCCGAAAGTGATCCAGTTTGGTACATCGACGTGCCGGAACAGTTACATAACCAAGGCATCTCAGTTGCTCCTCTCTGAGACGCAGTCAGGTCATTCGGTCGTCAACACCTCGACCAGCGCATCCAATTCAACTTTGGCATTACGCCATTGTGGATGATGGAACTCAATGAGTTTCCAAAAGTCTGGTCCATGGTCGTGATGTTTTAAGTGGGCCAGTTCGTGCAAAATGACGTACTCAATACACTCACGTGGCGCTTTGATCAGATGTGGGTTCAGGATGATGTAACCATCCGGTGAGCAACTGCCCCATTGCTTGGCCATTTCCATCAGCCTGAACTGTGGAACGTCATCAATCCATGGTAGCTGGCCTGCGGCACTGGTTATTTTCTTCACAAAATAATCCCGGGCCTTCACACGATACCAGGCTCGCACCCGCCCCTTAATGTCATAGGGATCACCAGATCGGGTTTCAATTTCCAGCCGATTACCTTTTAGCCTGACCGGCCTAGGCTTTTCATTGGTAGGTATCACTTTCAACATATACCGCCGCCCCAGATAGATCACTTGCTCACCAGAGACGTATTCTCGGGGCCTTACATGAGCAAAACGGGTCAATGCCTCACCAACATGACCAACCACCCACCGGGCACGCTTCTGGACCGCTGTGTGGACTGTGGCTGGATCAAACTGTGGTGGTGCRTCGACAGTGACCGAGCCGTCAGGATCAACGTGGATAGCAATGCGGGCACTACGTTTTGGGTCGGGGTTAATCTGGTATGGAATTATGTGATCACCATAGATGATCTGGTGGAGTGGCATTAACGCTCACCCTTGGCAGTACCCGAACGTACGATGCTAATTACGCGCTCAATCATACCGTTGGCTTGGTCTAGACCACCAAAAAAGCTGAAATAACGTGGCAACATTGTCTTTCGGATTTCCGATTCGATATTGGTTGGATTGATTGAGTGCGACTGCACTGCATTATTCACCGTGTCATCGATCCAGTAGGCTTCGTCAACCAAGCTGTCCTCAGAGTGTTCCGGAGTTTGGCCATCCAGATGGTCTAAAAATGCACCAAAGTATGCCTGAGCACGGGGACGATCAGAAAATCGATCCGGCACACCAGGTGTGGCACGCTTGGCGACCATTTCTTCAAGGTCTTTGAACAATGTATACTGCTTGTTGGGGTGACCAAATAGTGCTTCGGCACCAGCTATTGCTTCTTTCAACATATCCGAAAAAATTTTCTGAGCATGGGGATCATCTATCAGATCTTGCTCAATCGATTTCCGCATACGCGTTTTGATGACATCAGCTTCTGATCGTGTTTTCTCATCAGACCAATCATCGGGATCATCCGCCTCACCCAATGATCCAACTAGGATCACACCTTCCGGATCAATGATTTCCTGACCTACAACTTGATTGTCTACCAGACGTCTAATCTGTTCTTCATATACAGTGAAATCCACAGTTTCTTGGGCATCCTGTTTGGCCTGAACACGTAGTTGGGTAAAGAATTTCAGGTCACTTTTGTATTTTCGGATAGTGGCTTCATCAAATGATCCATCTTCGAAAAACGCACGGGATGACAGGGCTAGCTTCAAGCACATACCAAAGCTCGTCAGGGCCTCGTAGAAGTCCTCCCGGACCTTCTGGTGGTCATCTATGGCCCCATCGTTGCCATCCTGCCGGAACGATGGGATCAGCACCTGACGGTATTGCTCCATGTCTGCACGATTTTTTACATCAGCAAATATTGCCCACAGTTCATCATGTAGTGATGGTAGGCGCTTATACTCAGTGGACACATTGGCAATGGTTCCGGCCAGATCATCAATCTCAAACCCGGCCTGTGTTTGCTCAGCGAGATCTTGGTAATCTTGGATGGACGTATCAAGTTCAGCTAAGATACCGCGATAATCGATCAAGAACCCATGTTGCTTGGCTTCATGTAGCCGGTTCACACGCGCAATGGCCTGTAGCAGATTGTGACTCTTTAGATGCTTGTCAATGTACAGAACAGCATTTCGCGGCTCATCAAAACCGGTCAGCAATTTATCCACGACAATCAAAATATCCGGATCACCATCAGTGCCAAATCCATCGATCAAATTGGTTAGGTAATCTTCTTCATCACCACCAACATTTGCTTTCCACCATGCCTGCACCTCGGGCAATTTGGTCTCATCTGTATCCTCATGACCCTCACGGGTATCAGGTGCCGAGATCACAACAGCACTGGACACCAAGCCGGTTGCATCCAATGCCTTTTTATATCGGATGGCAGATAGCTTGCTATCGGTGGCCAACTGACCCTTCAGGCCCAGATCCAGCGATTTGAAATTGGTGTTGAAGTGTTCGGCAATATCCCATGCAATCAAATCAATCCGGTTGGCTGCACCATAGATCTGGCCACGGGTGGAGTACTTTGCCTTCAGATCTGCTTTTTGTTTATCGCTTAGCCCAGCAGTGATCTTATCAAACCATGCATCGATAGCCTTATCATTGATATCGACCACAGGTTTTCGTTCTTCATAAACAAGTGGGGTTACTGCGCCATCCTCAACAGCACGCTGCATTGTATATGCATGTAGGATTGGGCCAAATTTGTTGCGGGTTTTGTCATCTTTAAGCAGTGGTGTGCCGGTGAAAGCCACGAATGCAGCATTGGGCAGTGCCTTACGCATCCGTTCGTGATTTTCACCACCTTGAGACCTGTGACCCTCATCTACCAACACCAGCAGCTTGTCTGATGGGTTGTGGCACTCCGGCAGTTTGGTGGCTGAATTAAATTTTTGCAGCAGGGTGAAAATGATCCGGTCATCGCCCTGAGCAATCCGTCCTGCCAAATCACGACCTGATTGCACTTTGGCCTGTTCACCATCTTTTTTCGTGGCAACCGCAGATCCAAATGCACCGCCGGTCATAAATGTGCTGGCCAGTTGTTTTTCCAGATCGACACGATCCGTCACGATGATGATCCGGAAGTCGGCCAATTGCGGTTCCAGCAACAAAGCCTTGGTAAGCAGCACCATTAAATTGGATTTACCGGACCCAGTGGTGTGCCAGATGACACCACCTTCGCGGCTTCCATCCGGCTTTTGCTGCGATACCTGATCAACAATCGCCTTGGTGCCTTGGACCTGCTGATAACGCGCCACCAGTTTGCCGGTTTTCTGGTCGAAAAAAATGAACCGATGGGTCATATCCAACAACCGATCCGGTCGTAGCAGGCCGATGATCAACCTATCTTGCTCTGTCAGCGCCACAGGGCCGCTGTGGAGTGTGTAATAGCCATCTAGCTCACTGGGTGCCCTATCGGCAAACAAGGCGGCTACACGGGTCTCTGACAGCTTGGTGTTGCGTATGGTGGTCATCTGCGCATCGGATAATTCTTCTTCACGCCAGATTGACCAGAACTTTTTGGGTGTATTGGTGGTGGCATAGCGGCCATCCGTGGTCGAAATTGATAGCAATAGTTGTGAATAGGCATAGAGATCTTGAATACCGTCAGTCATCTGGTTCCGCAGATGCTGACTAATACCCTCTTCAACCATGGCTTTGTCTTTGGTTGATGATACCGGGCGTTTGGCCTCGATCACCGTAAGGGGGATGCCGTTCACAAAACCAACAATGTCTGGCCGGAATGTGCCTTTACCTGCGGGGCGTTCAACTGACATTTCTTCGGTNWCRTNSAMMWRMGTKANTGGTGACGTTGGCCCAATCCACCAATGGCACGGTGACGGATGTGCGGTGCCCATCCACAAATTCAGTGACGGTGACACCCTTGGTCAGGTGCATATAGATCGCCCGGTTTGCCGGAACCAATCCTTCACTTAACCCCGTGGATGTGACCTCACGGATCACCGCATCAATACCGGCTGTGGATAGCGGATAGGTCTGGCCCTTGTAGCTGAACCGGTGTTTCTGCAACCATGCCCGCAATACSNGRYACCMRNAGSRYKCMKYKCWMTRATNNAMSCATGNNCNGMSCATCGGCTGGGGGTAGATAGGCCCAGCCCATCACCATCATCACATGCAGCGCCGGTATTTTGGCGGCGGCTTCTTCACGGGTATCTGGCGTGTCACGCATGGCGGTGGTGGTCCACAAATGGATTGTACAATGCGTTCACCCTAAACGGGAAAATGGCAAAGGAACAGTCTGGCTATTCCCCACCATTACATGTGTGATCTGATCAGACGGTGACCCGCCGTTTACCGGTGAGCAATTGCTGCATCAGCGCTTTTTTCTCTGTGCGGAGTTTGGTGATCTGACTTAGGAAATCTGAAATTTCGATCTCGGCATCCACTATAACTGATGCAATTTTAACTTGCTCATCAAGGCTTGGAACGTGAATTTTTGCACCTTCGATTCCGTCGATGGTCAAACCGAAACGGATGGCACCATTGGAACGGGTACCAAAATAGTATCGGACGGATGGAAGTTCAAAAAAGAACTTCAAGAACCGTCCTGCCATACCAACTGATGGGCGCACAATTGCTAGATGGTAGCCACATACGAGATCGTCAGCGGTCTCAACTACAACGGTTGGCATGGCTATATCGCTGGCCGTTTCAGAGTCTTTAGTGATAATCACATCGCCAAGCCGTAATCSAAACTTCTTGATTTGGGCTGGCGTTGCTGTGGCATCCATAAAATCCTGTGAAGCAGTAATTTCCTCTCGCTTATACACATCTGTGTAATTGCAAAGCCTGACTGCCTGCTCACCATCTTTGGATTTCTTATCGACATTTGAGACGATAATTTTTGCCACTTCCCCCAACCGAACCTCATTCCACTCTTGCCCGGCAAACTCAGGAAACCGGCGTTTGCCGGTGAGCAGTTGCTGCATGAGGGCGCGTTTTTGGGTGCGGGCACAGTCTAACTGTGCCTCGGCCACCTCTATCGCCCGATCCCATGTGGTCAGGATTTCAGCGATTTTCTTTTGTACGGATTTTGTTGGTGTAATTACTTTCAGCTTACGAATGTCACCCAAATTAATGCGCGCAAACGTGGATCCACCAAGCAATCGGAATATTTGACGTTGAAAACCTTCACTACCCACAAAATCATACAAGAACCGAGCATCGATTTTGTTAGGCTGAATTAATATTGTGTCTTGCCCCAGTGCAAACTTGGTATCGTTTCCCACATATGCACCAATGCCAACACTTTGATTGCGCCCCATCACGATATCACCGCTGCAAACACTGCAATGATCCATCATGCTTTCAAGTTCTTCAGCACAAACACGGCGACATTTTGGGAGATCAATCTGGCCTCTCTTAATGTTGCCCGGAGAGACTATCGGGAAACCTTCATCCGAATATTTGGGTGTTCGGTGCTTGCAATCGATCACCTTCGAAACATGCCCGAGTTCATGAATGTCCCAACCCTCAGGCACCATAACCCAACTCCTTCAGGTAGGTGGCCATGCGGGTTTCCAATTCACCCATTTCTGAGTTCAATGCAAGACGTTCAGACCGCACAGCCATCAGATCAATCTCAACCTCTTCTTCAAAGGTATCCACATATCGCGGAATGTTGAGGTTGAAATCATTCTCTTTGATTTCAACCAATGTGGCACGATAGGCGTATTTGTCGGCGGTTTCTCGGGTCGTGACCGTGGCGGTGATCTTATCCAGTTGAACCTCGGTCAGGGTGTTCTGGTTGGTGCCAGAATCAAACTCACGGGATGCATCAACAAATAACACGGTGTCATCAGTTTTGGATTTGTTGAACATCAGGATTGCAGCGGGAATGCCAGTGCCAAAAAATAGTTTTTCCGGCAAGCCAATCACCACATCCAGCAGGTTTTCTTCAATCAGTTTTTGCCGGATCTTACCCTCGGATGATCCCCTAAACAGCACCCCATGTGGCACCACCACTGCCATACGGCCAGTGCGGGGTTTTAGCGTTTCAATCATATGCAGGATGAATGCATAATCACCTTTGGTCTTGGGTGGGACACCCCGGCGGAACCGGGCAAACTTATCGGTCTCTGCCGCCTCAGTACCCCACTTGTCCAAACTGAATGGCGGATTGGCCACCACCACATCRAAGTGSCGCAGCATATCATCASWWGTGCGCAATTTCGGGTTGCGAATGGTATCACCCCATTCAATCTGATGGTTGGTTTCACCATGCAGGAACAGGTTCATCTTGGCCAAGGCCCAGGTGGAGCCAATGGCCTCTTGCCCATAAAGTGCATAGCGCTTGGTACCGGTGGATTCACGCACCTGACGCCCACATTTCATCAACAAGGATGCGGACCCACAGGTGGGGTCACAGATGTCATCACCTTCTTGTGGATGAACCAAACGGGCCATCAGGTCGGACACTTCAGCCGGGGTATAAAACTCACCCGCTTTTTTACCCGCAGTGGCCGCAAACCGTGAGATCAGATATTCATAGGCACCCCCGATGATATCAAGATTGCCAACACGGGATGGGCGCAGGTCTAGGGCTGATTTGGCAAAGTCCTCCATGACATGCCGCAGGATATCATTTTTCTGTTCCTCATCACCCAGCCTGTTGGAATTGAAGCTGATGTCCTGAAACACATCCCGCAGCTTATCACCGTTAGCTTCTTCAACAGCATGCAGTGCTTTGTCGATACGTTCGCCATTACCAGCTTCATGGCGGCGGGCATGCAGGGCATCAAAGGATGCATCTACAGGCAGCTTAAAGCTCTCTTGCTGCATCATGGCCATAACCAGATCCGGATTATCCGGGTACTGTTCTTCATAGCCAGACTTGTGATCTTTCCATATGTCACTGACATATTTCAAGAACAGCATTGTCAGCACATAATCCTTGTAAATCGATGGATCGACCACCCCACGGAAAGTGTCACAAACAGACCAAGCCGCTTTGTTGATCTCAGATTGGGTGATTGCGTTCATGAATGGTTACCACGATAGCGGTGCAGCCATCGGCCTTTTCAAATCAAATGATCATTTGAACCGGACAATGCTGCAATACTAGGTGATGCGCAATCGGTGTTCATAGCCACCAACCATCAATCACTGGATGGCCACCTATAGTGGTCCATGGATGCACACCAACCTATTGGGGTAGATAGGCATCCAGAGAGTGCCCATCGGCCTCGTATGCGGCCCACAGGTCCTCAATAGCGTCATCAATTAGGCTACCATTTGATAGCCGGGTCACATGCCGCAGAACCCGCAATTTTTGCACGGTTTCATCGGTCACTGAACGGATGGAAAGTCTTTGTTTTTGGTCTTCAGTCATAGCTGCACCTCCATCCTTATTTAGGGTCTGAAACCGCTAATTTCACTATTTGACTGATCCGGAACCCATTGCTGATCTAAATATACCGAGTGAACGCCCCGGCAGCCGAGTGGCGGGCAAGGATACTACATGAATAGACGCACAAACCCATTTCGACATGACCGGACCGTTGGTCACAATTTGGTCCCAACGATACCGCTCACCTCATTGCAGGTCGGCTTGCAAAATATGCGGGTAGCCCAACACTCCATAGGTACAGACAAATGGTTGGATCGACTGGGTCGGACCCTATGGGACAATCAGTATGGAGAATTGGACAACTTGTCTTGGGAAGGTAGTCGACCCTGTTTCGCTATTCAAGAGCGAGGTGAAAGCCTTCAAAAATTACAATCAGTGGTCAGGAACAATCCAGACCAAATGAATGAATACCTATCTAAACTCCCCGGGCGTGAACATCGGGCGTTGCTAAAGATGCTTCAGCAAGACCATTCAGATGTCTATTTCCTTACTGTGATATGCACCGTGAAGCGGGCTGATGAATCGGCTCTGTGCAGTTTTAAACGGGAGGCCCGCAAACTGGAACGGGTCATCCGGAATCGGTTTGACAACGCATTTTGTATAATGTTCCCGGAGGCGGATTTAGTCCGGGCCGGTGACATCACCGCCAGCCTATTACCAGTTCCACGATGGAAAGACGCGTTTCAGAGTAACCAGCAGGTTTTCAAGCTGCACTACCATGGAATAATCTGCGCAAAAGGTTTGGATCGCAAACGCGTTGAACAGCTAATCCAAACAACGCCAACTGGTCGAAGAAGCAAGTCGTATTCCGGAAGCAATCAGGTGCGCGCTCTTCCTATCGACTATGTTGAGACTGAGGATGGTAAGAAGCCGGATGTGTTTGGCGTGGCTGGATATGCTAACAAGTGTCACTATCGCCCAGCATGCAAGCAGCGTCCTTTTGAAGGATACCCAATTTGGGCAAGGCTGATGGATCAGATCGGCAATACACCATCACTAACCATAATTGTAGGCACCAATGGCAAGTACCGTAAAAGTACTGGTGCTGAAGCAAAACCGGATCATCCAAGAGATTTTAGTCCAGATGCAGTTATGATGTCTTCATCTGGCAGTTCTTATGTTGTGCAGTATGGGCACACCCGTGAATATTTTATTCATGAGGAAAAAGTCATTTCACTTGTTGATCAGGCAAGGTTAGCATTAAACTGCAAACCCGTAAGTGGTTGCGGCAACAAAACAATATCAACTATGGTGAAAAGAACACCAGACAAGACCAAGATCAATAATCTGGCCGGTATTCCGAGAAATATTGACCATCGACCGCCTGTTCCCTGAAGGGATATGCCAGATTATTCAATATTATTGTGTGTCATCCACGTTGCGAACCCCGGAAACCGTAACGAATGGAAATCCGTGCCTTGTGAACTGAAATAGGCATTCGTTCGGATGCCAATTGCTAAATACTCATGACCAACGTCGGGGTATAGAAAATGAAATTTTACCATCATGAAATTGAACAACCTTTTTTGATTGAGCCAGTTATACTGGTGCGTGATATTCCGCTGTTTGCATCCATTCGGTTTGCATCCGGCACCTTTCCACCAGCAGAACCACTCAACATTTCAACAACTGTTGATGCAGTGCTAGACTGGAGTGCAGAGGGTCTATTATTGGTTGATATTTGGGCGGACCCAGACGGTGAAGAAAATTGTGGTGCTGCCGTTTTTGACGTAGGTCAAAGAGTCATGAACTTGGATAGTCATACCATCGCAGAAGACTGGACCGGTACTGGATTGCTATTCTTAATGATAGCTATGGCCCAAAATGTAATGGGCTGGAACCGTCTGCTCATAGGCGTCAATGAACTGGGTGGATGGTAAGATGACGATACCACCCAATCCCAATCCTTCAGGTCTTTTGCGCAGTTTGTCACCTGAGTTGAACTCTATTCTAGATGAATATGAACATTTGAAGACCAACCCAAAGCAGTCAGGCACCGAATACCTTGAACCGATTTTTAGGATTTCTTCAAAACCGAAATCTAACGGGTAGCCCGGGGACAGCCAAAACCTAGTCTCCGTGATCGCGTATAGCTCATGGAGTTCGATTTGTCCGTTAGGGTATACTTCAGCGGACGGGCCTCAGTGTCGCTCACATGTGTCCGTTAGACTTGACTCATATCAACGGACGCACTTATGTATGGACGCCACTTCAACGGACTTATTGGGGGCGCTTTGACAACAATTTTTTATGCACGTGTTTCGACACGGGACCAAATACTGGATCACCAGGTCATCCAAGCTGAGGCCGCAGGCTTCAAGATTGATGAAGTGATTGCCGACCACGGGGTGTCCGGTGTGAAACACAGGCTCCGTGACCGCCCCGAGGGACGCAGGTTGTATGACAGGCTACGTTCTGGTGACACGTTGGTGCTGAGGTGGTTGGACCGTCTTGGTCGTAATTACGATGACGTAACCGATGCGGTGCGGCACTTCATTCGGCAGGGTGTCATCATCCGAACCGTAATCAACGATATGACTTTTGACGGTTCCACTACCGACCCTGTGCAGCAGGCTGTACGGGATGCCATGATTGCATTTCTTGCCGCCACGGCGCAGGCACAAGCTGAGGCTGCCAAGGTGGCGCAGCAGGCGGGTATCGAGCTTGCAAAGGCCAAAGGGGATCGGTTCCGTGGGCGAAAGCCGTCCTATGATCGAAAGACCTTCGAAATGGCACGTAGCCTATTTGAGCTCGGCAATGGACCAAGTGTGGTGTCGAAGGAAACAGGCTTGTCACGCCAAACGCTGATCCGCATCCGTGACGAACCAGCCGCTACTGCGGCGGCTATGAAGAGGTGGGGGCTGTAACTCGGCTGGATGATTTGCGTGTTGCGGCGGCGGCGTGTTGCCACCTTAGCCGACATGCATTGATAGAGTATTGTTTATCGTAAAGAGGTGGCTCAACTGCTGCTGGCAACGGTGAAGTGGATCATGTATTTTGATCGTAAGAAACAAACCGGATTGGTATCTCAATGATCACAGAGCAGACACTTCAACGTTGGCGAGAATCTGATCCAGAAAGTGAAAACCTTGAATTTAAGGAGGCTAAGACGCAGTATGATCGCACTAAGTTGTTCAAGTATTGCGTTGCTTTGGCCAATGAAAAAGGTGGCTACATTGTTTTAGGCATCTCTGATCAGATTCCGCGTCAGATTGTTGGCACAGAAGCTTTCACTGATCTCGGTAAGCTTAAAGGTGATATTAGAGCGAATACGGGGCTGAATGTAACTACCCAAGAGTTATCAGTCGATGGAGAACGGGTTCTGGTTATTCGTGCGCCAAGTCGCCCAAGCGGTACGGCCTATGACTTCAAGGGAGCGTACTACATGCGTTCTGGTGAGGATCTTGTGCCAATGACGGAGGACCGCCTGAGAGAAATTTTTAACGAGGGCCGCGCTTGGGACACTCAACATATCCTTTTGGGGATAACATCTGCCGATGTCGATRWCMTYTTGRNNNAYATCGGYGNCGTWNTASWSTNCYTSKSAWGSYRKCKNAACSNAGMGACSMTNATGAAGCAGTAAATGACCTGATCAACCTTCGTTTGATCCACCGTGATGGCAAGTTACTGAACATGACGAACATGGCTGCAATGATGTTAGCTAAGGACCTCAGGCGGTTCCCCGAGCTAAGTCGAAAGGCCCCTCGTCTTATCGTCTATAACGGAAATAACAAACTCGACACCCGACATGACATCATTGGGCAACGTGGATATGCAGTCGGCTTTCAGGGCCTTGTGCGTGAGTGTATGACGCACATTCCACAGAATGAAGTGGTTGAAGATGCATTGCGTAAGACCGTGCCGCTCCTGCCTGAGAGGCCAATGCGGGAGATATTGGCAAACGCCTTGATCCACCAAGATTTTTATGCGACGGGCACGGGCCCAATTTTTGAAATTTACCTCAATCGGTTAGAGATTTCCAACCCGGGCGTCCCAATTGTTCCAGTGGAGCGTTTCATCGACGCTCATAAGTCAAGGAATGAGCAGCTTGCATGGGCGATGAACCAGTTCAATATTTGCGAAGAACGCAGCAGTGGTATCGATAGATTGGTTGAAACCGCTGAGTTGTTTCAGCTTCCTGCCCCAGAGTTCTTGTCTACCTTTGAGTCCACAACTGTTGTGGTTCATGGCCCTAGGCGTTTCACCCAGATGACGTCTGACGATAAAATCCGTGCTTGTTACCAGCATTGCGGGCTGAAGCATGTGATGAGGGAGCAAATGACAAATGAATCGTTGTGTAGGCGATTTGGATTTGACGATGATAATGGTAAGAAGACAGCATCAAGGATTATTAAGGCTACTGTTGATGCTGGCCTAGTTGCTGCCGATCCGACCGTTGCTGGTTCAAGGAAGTATGCGCGGTATGTGCCTGCGTGGTCAGTCAAAACCTAGTGGTGATTCTTTTACTTGAAACCGCATGTCAAGGATTTTTTTAAGCTAAATATCCTTCATATACAGTGGGTTCTTAAAACCTCTTATTAGACACTTCCCTGCCGATACACCAAGTTGTCTCTATATCTAGTGCTTGTCGCCAGCTCTTGCTTGAACGCTTGAGGTGGAGAAGTGCAGGGAAATCCAGCATAGGCCTTGAGAGTGATAACTGTATCCGTTCTGTCGTGACAAGCCGCCGCAACCACCGACAATGAAGAGCACGCAGGGAAGTCTGTGGGGCCCTTTGAAGGTGGCTGTTCGAACTCAATCCGTGTGCCATGAGTCGTCGATGTCGGGGGCGCTAACAATGAACGATAACACTTATTTGCCATCGGGCGTCGCTCATTCGCGTATTTGGCGTTAATTCAGTGTCCCAATAGTGGGTTCAATTTGTCCCAATAAGGGGATTCGAAATCTGATGAATCCCCTTATTTACATGGAGTTACTATACCGACATGCAGATGTATTTCATCTCCAGATAATCCTCGATGCCGTGGTGGCTGCCTTCGCGGCCCAGACCAGACTGCTTGACGCCACCAAAGGGGGCCANCTCGGTTGAGATGATGCCAGTGTTGACGCCGACAATGCCGTACTCCAGCGCCTCGGCCACTTTGTAAACGCGGCTCAGGTCTTTGGCGTAGAAGTATGAGGCCAGACCAAAGATGGTGTCATTGGCCAGGGCGATGACCTCGTCCTCGTCTTCGAACTTGAACAGCGGCGCCAGTGGGCCAAAAGTTTCCTCGGTGCTGAACAACATGTCCTTAGTGGCGCCGGTGAGGATTGTCGGCTGGAAGAAGGTGCCGCCCAGCTCGGACGGATTGCCGCCCAAAATGATCTCGGCGCCTTTGGCAGTGGCATCGGCGATATGCGCCTTCACCTTGGTCACGGCCTTGGCGTTGATCAGCGGGCCAAACTGGATGTTGTCCTGCAACCCGTCGCCCACGTTCATTTTTTCAACTGCAGCTTTCAGCTTGGCGGCGAAGGCGTCATACACCCCGGCCTGCACATAGATCCGGTTGGCGCAGACGCAGGTCTGGCCGTTGTTGCGGAATTTGCACATGATGGCGCCTTCGACGGCGGCGTCCAGATCGGCATCGTCAAACACGATGAACGGCGCATTGCCACCCAGCTCCATCGAGCATTTCATCACCGTGTCAGCAGCCTGACGCATCAGGATACGACCCACCTCGGTCGAGCCGGTAAAGGTAAGCTTGCGTACTGCGTTGTTCTCGCAGAATTCCTTGCCCGTCTCAGAGGCATTTGACGTCGGCACCACGTTAAAGACGCCAGCCGGAATGCCAGCGCGATCTGCCAGCACCGCAATGGCAGTTGCCGACAGCGGCGTCAGCTCAGCCGGACGAGCGATAAAGGCGCAACCTGCCGCCAGCGCCGGACCAGCCTTGCGGGTGATCATCGCGTTGGGAAAATTCCACGGGGTGATCGAGGCTGCCACGCCGATGGGCTGCTTGATTACGGTGATGCGTTTGTCGCGCTGATGGCCTGGGATGGTCTCGCCATAGATGCGCTTGGCTTCTTCGGCGAAGAACTCGATGAAGGAGGCGCCATAGGCAATCTCACCCCAGGCCTCGGCCAGCGGTTTGCCCATCTCGGCGGTCAGGATCACSGCCAGATCTTCCTGGTTYGCCATCATCAGATCRTACCATTTGCGCAGTACGTTKGCGCGCTCTTTGCCGGTCCACTTGGCCCAGTCTTTCTGCGCGRCCTCWGCCTGCGCAATGGCGCCAGCAACCTGTGGACGCGAGACATCKGCCACATTKGCRATYACGTCGCCGCGSGCCGGGTTGGTGACCTCGAATGTGCCATCACCGTCGACAAATTGMCCGCCRATATAGGCSYKGGTWKCCAGCAGGCTRGGGTCGTTCAGCAGCGATTTCAGATCGGTGGTTGAGTCGAGCATGAGGTCCTCCGGGAATTTCTCTCGCCGATGCAAAGCATTTGACGTTAGACTTGTCCAGTCGGACCGGTGAGTCCAGAAATGATAATTAACAGACTAAGGAAATACCGATGAATCTTGACGACGCCTATGCCAATGGACCTTACATCGACGACGCTGACACATATCCGCCGCGCTGGGCTGCCGAGGCGCAGGGTTTTCGCGACGCTTTGGGGGATCGTGCCAAGCTGGACCTGACTTATGGCCCAAGCGCGCGGAACACATTTGATTTGTTCCTGCCCGAAGGTGACGCCAAAGGACTGCTTGTCTTTGTTCATGGCGGCTATTGGCTACGCTTTGACAAGAACAGCTGGTCACATTTGGCTGCCGGTGCCCTTGCGCAGGGGTGGGCGGTGGCGATGCCGGGCTATGAGCTGTGCCCGGATGTGTCGATTGGTGATATTTCGCGGCAGATTGCGGCGGCCATCACCCGGATCGCCAANGAGGTTGATGGCCCGATCTCCTTGGTGGGTCATTCGGCGGGTGGCCATTTGGTTGCGCGGATGCTGGATAAGGGTCTGCTTGCACCCGTGGTGGGGCAGCGGCTGCACAAGGTGATGCCGATCTCACCGGTATCAGACCTGCGGCCATTGCTGCAAACCTCGATGAACGCAGATTTCAAGATGGATGATGCCACAGCCAAGGCCGAAAGCCCGATCATGATGCAGGATCGGTATGATGCGGAGGTTAAAGTTTGGGTCGGGGCGATTGAGCGGCCCTCTTTCCTGGATCAGGCGCGGTGGCTGGCTGAGGCCTGGGATTGCGGCCATGTGATCGATACGGGGAAGCATCATTTCGACGTCATTGATCCGCTTTGCGACGCTGACAGCGAAATGGTGGCGTTCCTGACCAAATAACACTTGCGCGGCGGAGCAATCCGCCGCAATTTCCAGCCAAGGGCCAGGCGATGGCGTCGCCGCATGGAGCACATGCCGCCCTGTTACCTTAAAACCGTCCTGAACGCCGGGACCTTTCTTGTCAGAAGGAAGGGCCGACCATGACTTCACGTCCTGAAATGTATCGTTTTCACAATGGTGAAAAAGCACCTCTGCAATTTGCCCAAGGTGAATATGCTGCCCGTATCGCGGGTCTGCGCAAAATCATGGTGGACACGGGCGTCACCGCCGCTGTGTTCACTTCGATGCACAATATCTCCTATTACTCGGGCTTTACTTACTGTTCGTTTGGCCGCCCTTACGGGTTGGTGGTTACTGCCAAGGACTGCGTGACCATTTCTGCCGGCATTGATGCGGGCCAGCCCTGGCGCCGTTGTTATGGTGACAATATCACCTACACCGATTGGCAGCGCGACAACTATTGGCGGGCGATTCTGTCGGTTGCAGGATCCGCTGCAGTGATTGGTTATGAAGGTGACCATCTGTCGCTGCTGCAAATGGGCAAGTTACAAGGTTATTTGGACCCCAAGTCGACGGTTGATCTGCACGAGGCAACTATGGTGCAACGGATGGCCAAGTCCGTGGCCGAGATCGAGATGATCCGCCAGGGCGCTGCTGTGGCCGATGTGGGTGGCTTTGCCATTCGAGATGCGATCCGCGAAGGCGTGCGCGAGATTGATGTGGCGATGGCCGGGCGCGATGCGATGGAGCTGGAAATTGCCAAGCGTTTCCCCGATGCCGAATACCGTGACAGCTGGGTCTGGTTCCAGTCTGGCATCAACACCGATGGTGCCCACAATCCGCTCACCGGTCGGCGGTTGCAGCGAGGTGATATCCTGTCGCTGAACACCTTCCCGATGATCTCGGGCTATTACACCGCGCTGGAGCGGACCCTGTTTGTGGGCGAGGTGGATGCCGACAGCCTGAAGATCTGGCAGGCCAATGTGGCCGCGCATGAATACGGCATGTCACTGCTGCAACCGGGGGCCAGTTGCAGCGAGATCACCCATAAGATCAACGCGTTTCTTGAAGAGCGCGGCCTGCTGAAATATCGCACCTTTKGCTATGGCCACTCATTCGGGGTGCTGTCGCATTACTATGGGCGCGAGGCCGGGCTGGAACTGCGTGAGGACATCGACACGGTGCTGGAACCCGGCATGGTGATCTCGATGGAGCCGATGTTAACGATCGCTGATGGGCAGCCAGGAGCTGGCGGATACCGCGAGCATGATATTCTGGTGATCCATGAGGATGGCAATGAGAACATCACCAAATACCCCTATGGGCCTGAGTTCAACGTTGTGGGCTAAGCAAAGGTTCAACTAGCAACGTATTCTCTGCTAGCGGATTTGAAATAAGGGGCTGCCTGCGTCTTGTTTCAAACTTTGTCATTTGGCGGGGATATTTGAGGCCAGATGAATGGGATGCCGCGTTCGGCGGGTGATGACTGCGTGCGGGGAATGGCCTCGTTTGATCAGTGCTTAACCGCGGCGGCGGCGGTCTGCCTGTGTAGGGTGCGTGCTAGCACGCACCATTAAAATCCAAGGAAGTCGCGCCAAGTTTGGGGCTTTTCTAATCGGACCAAGGCTTGGCTTTCTTTTGCTGCCCTTGTCTGCGAAACTCCTATTTGATTGTATACATTTAGCCCACTTGGGGGATGTAAATTGAATTCACATCCCTATCTAAGGTGCAGAGAATTACGTGGAAGGAACAGGGATTATGGCGTTTTCAGATTTTGAGAGCATGGTTGATGACACCCAAAACCGGGTGCAGGAGTCGCAAGCCAAGATCGCGAATTTGACCTCGCGGATCGAGGCTGCGCGCAACAARATCTCGGCGGGTGAGGATGCCACCATCGATATTGAAAACGCCACSCTKGAKGAYGTKCATGCCCAYACKGAWGTGATGAACGCCAATATYGCCGARCTGATYATGGGKCTGGATGAYGTSACCWNCGGSTTTNTCRCAGGATTTCGACGAGATGCGCAACAAGACCGGCTGGGAAAGCTTCGTTGGCATTTTTGCCGCTGGCAAGTCGGAATCGATGCGTCAGGAACGTATGCGCACCGCCAGCATTGATGACAAGCTGCAGGATCTGATCGCCAAGTCAGATACCATCGTCAAGCTGCTGGAGGGCCAGTTGCAGGTGCTGGAAGAGCAGAAAGACAAGGTGCAGGTGAACCTGACCGAGACTCTGGATGAACGCGAATTGACGGTTGGCGAATTGGAAACGGTGCGGGCCGATATTCTGGCGCTGGACCCGGATATCATCGCGCTGGAAGGCAAAATTTCAGTCGAGCAGGACGCCGCTGCGCGCACCAAGCTGGAGACCGAGCTGGCTGATCTGAATGCCAAGTATAACGCCATGATACAAGAAGAGCAGGTCAAGCTGGCCAAAAGCCAAACCCTGGAGCGCTATATCGAGAAGGGTAAGACCTGGGTTGATAGCCTGCAGAACCAGGCGGCGACGCAGATGGTGCTGATCAACAAATTGCAGACCGACACCCAGCAGCGGGTGGTGCTGTATGATGCGTTGAGTAAATCGCTGAAGACGGCGCAGCAGCAGGACGTGGCGCACCGGATCAACGAGATCGGGGTGAAAACCGACCAGGAGGCGCAGACCGCCATGGCGGCGATTGGCGCTGCCACCAACCAGAAGATGGCCGATATGCTAGAGGCGCACGGCGACCACATGGTGTTTGCCCGCGACGTGTTGGAGAAGAAGGCCAAGGCGGATGAACGCTTTGCCCGCCGGTTTGCCAAGATCGTCGAGAAGCATGACAAGAACCTGTATGGGGGATGAGGCACCTAATTAGAGCACTTTGGATTTGTGTTGCATCCGCTGCTGGCACAACTCTGGCCTTGTTTTTCGGTCGGCCCCAACATGGGGCAGWTGGAGCGTTGTTGTTGGGCTTTATGGGCTGCTGTTTCTTGTTGGACTCGTATTGTGGGGCGTGCCGTTGCAAGCGTTGATATATTGGGTCGTTTTTGTCGGAGCCTCTGCACTTGGCGTCTTGACCCGGCGACGCTGGCCTGAAGAGATCGGGCGATTTTGGTAGAGTGAACAGGCCCGGATGGAAATAGTATAGGAGTGTTACGGTTTGCGATGGTTCGCTAGATTATCCTTCTTCCTCGCTGGCGAGCTGGCGCTATGGTCCATCGTCGCCATTCTGGGGATTATTCAGTTTCTGTTTGGAATCGAACTTTCGATTTTCTTGACTTGGGGGCTAGGCCTACTGAGTGCCTTTGCGATTTTGATTCTCTGGGTGCGACTGAGGAATAAGTTAGATGAATGACAATTTTTCAGACCACACCGGCCTAAATGATACCTTCGCCTCGCGTCGGTACTTCCGCAAGTTTGAGATCATCACCGGACATCTAACGCGGGTGGCGGCAACAATGCAGGCCGAAGGGGCGCTGGGCAAGCATGACGTCAAGGCGTTGACGGGTTATCTGATGCGGCTGAACTTCACCTTTCGCGCGCTCTCCATGAAGTACCTGCTGGTGGGGCGTGATACTGGGCGGTTCTTTGGATCACTGGCGATGGACCGGCGCGACAGTGGTTTTCCGGTGGCGGCAGAACTGCTGACCATGGCCAATGACGCGCAGCAGGCGGAACGGCATCTGGCCAATATGCCCTCGGAAGAGCAGCTGAAAGACGACATGGTGCGCATGATCATCTCGGACCGTGAAGTGCCTACCAAGCTGCAATTCGCGCTGTCGCAGCGGCTGTATTATCAGGAGTTGCTGAAGGGCGATCTGTTCTGGACCCAGAATGACCCCGAGTGTCAGTGGCAGGGCATGGCGCATGGCGAACGGCGTAAGTTTCTGCTGCATTGGGCCGCCTATGACAGTCAAGTCAATCTGCCGGTGATCTATTTGATGGAGCTGGAGGACAGCGGTAAGACCTCGTTGCCGAAAGACCAGTATCGTTGGCCCGAGGTGCAGGCGCATCTGATGGCGCAGGGGCTGGCGGGGCTGAAACTGCTGACCATCGCCAAGGGMTTTGACGARGAYTTYGAYGAYCTGCACCCMAARCGGYTGCGMCGSTATCATGTGGGKCCRATGTATTCMTCGGCYTATACCGAGCAATCYGGYCCRTTGCGGCGSGTGCTGGAGGAGGCGGAKTCGCCRCCCGGKCARGACTGGGCRATGGCCTGGACCATGGAGGAGCTGACCAGCGAGGATGTRCGSCARGAGCGGTCSGGYTGGTTTGGCAARGTGGACCGCGAGGTGTTTGCGCTGGATCCTTTTGGTGGGCGTGGGGCTGATACCGGGGCAACGCGGACGCAGCGGTCGATTATCCTGCCGCAGCACCCGTTTCAGGTGCTGGCCGAGCAGGATCCTCCGGGGTTTGCCGATGTGCGTAAATTTGTGGTCAGCGAGAGCGGTCAGGTGTTGCGTTATTAGACTTTTTGCCTCCGGCGGAGGTATTTTTGACAAGAAGAACTTAGGGCGGTTGGTGACATGAGTTTGACAAGCGATCAGATGGAACTGCGTGAGGATGAGATCCGTAAGCATTACGGTGCGGCGGCGGCGATGTTGGACGGGTTTGACCATACGCCGCGGATTGCCAAAGCTAAGGTTGAGGCGGCGGCACCTGAACGCTCGCCTGGAATTGCGCGCGCGCGGCGGTTTCGCTCGACCACGCCGGGATTGGTGACGCGGTCCACGGCGCGCCCTGAAGGGGTGCATCTGGTGGCGCGGATTGAGGCAGCGGATGAGGATGATCCACTGACCTCGCCGCTGCAGGCGACGGCGCAGCATGTGTTGCGCCGCGCTCTGGCGGTGGCTTTGGCGGTGGGGGAGACCTATTCCGAAGCCTCTGGGTTGAGTGAGTTGAAACGTGCCAATCTGGCTGGCTCGCTGGCTGCGGGTCGCCGGGGGGAGTTTGGTGAGTTGTTGGCGGCTGAGGCGTTGGCGGTGGCACATGTGTTTGCCAATGCGACGGCCTATTTTCTGGCGCCGCATGCCAGCGAGACTCAGGTTGAGGTGGGTGATGTCGAGGAGCTGCTGACGGATAATGCGCAGCTGGCCTTGCACGGGGCGCTGTGGGAGTTGGATCAGAAATTGGCGCAATTTGCTCTGGATGATGCGGCGCTGATTGCGACTGTGGCCGCCTACGGCGAGCAGTTGATGCAGAAGGTGTCGTTGCGGGCGCAAACCGCGCCTCGACTGGCGCCGTTCACTGGAGCGGCCTGGCATGTGGAGGCGGATGATCTGACCATTCGCGGCTTTGAGCCGGCGGCCAAGGCCCGATCCACCACGCTGACCATGAGTTTCAAAAAGCCACACGAGGTTGTGGGCAACCACATCGCCAAGTATCAGTCGATGAAGCTGTCCAAGATGCTGATGGCCTATGATTTTGAGCGCCGTCTAAATCCCTTTGCAGAACTTGGCGGGTTCATCTTTACCTTTATGGGCGACGGCAAGCCGGGCACCGGCAAGACCACGCTGATCCAGATGATGGCGGGGCTGGTGCATGATTATTGTCAGGTGGCGGGCTATCCGTTCCGCTATCAGAACCTGAGCACCGACAATATCGACAGCTATCAGGGTAAATCGGGGCARAATGCCAAGGCSTTTWTYAACTCGATCATCGACCCCAGCGCGATTGGCTTTGGCACCATTGATGACATTGATCAGTTGGCGGGCAAGCGCGGCGACCGGCAGTCCTCGGCTGGGCAGTTGGAGATCACGGCGGTGCTGATGGAGAGCTTTGCTGGCGCCAATACGGTGATCCGTGGCAATTGCACCTTTGGCATGTTCTCGAACTACCCCGAGAACGTCGATGATGCGCTACGCCAGCGGGCCGGAGCGCGGTTCCTGGTGGATGGGCCACAAACGCGCGAGGATTATGTCGACATCCTGAACCTGCTGATGGGCAAGAACCACAAYATYCCKYTGGGYGARCACGAACCSTTTGCSGCGCAGGAGATCAARGCGGCGGTRGCGCGATCGTTCGAGGCGCATTCYAAGCCGCAGGAACCCGGATTGATGRASGTGTTYGAYCGSGCSCARGACCAGATYGGSGGYCTSGATACCATYGCMAAGCTGGGCAGCTATCTGAAGATGATCCAGCAGGCGGACGARCGGTTCACCGGRCGSGCMATCAAGAACATCACTGATGCCGTGAAGGTGCGGGCGATGGATTTTGAGCTGCCGGATGAATGGATGGAGACCCCCGAGCTGTTCCTGTTCCGCGACTACGACGCCAAGAAAGCAATGATCGAGGACCTGCGGGTGCCGATCACCGTCGACATGGTGATCCAGGAGATCAACCGCTACGCCGATAGTGAGTTCCGCTATGCTGACAAATCGGATGAGGTGGCGATTGACGGCATGGTGCGCGACTTTGGCCGGCAGGAAGAGGCTAAGCGGCGGTATCTGGAGGGGAAAGGGTGAACGAAAAGAAGCAAGTCACTTTAGAGCAGTATGAACTGACCTTGGAAAAGTTTAGATTATTGCCGGAAGATCATCAGGCGGTCTTGGCTGTCCTCAGTTATGCCGTAAGCGAAATAAACGCGCTTCAGCGAATGTTCTTAGCCCAAGAGCTCAAAATGACGGACGTTGAAGCTGTAAATAGTGCAATAAAAATTCAGTATTATGTTGTTTTGAGGTCTTGGAGCTCAAAACTCTTTGAGGCGCTTGAATTCCTGAACTCAGAAATTTGCGGGAGGAAACCACAGGTTAAGGATGAACGATTGTTAGAGTTCGCTGAGAACTTGGAGAAAAGGTTGGGCGCTCTCCGCAGCGGTGTAGGTTATGAAACTGCTAGGGTTGTTAGGAACGAAGCGGCAAATCACTATTCATTTAAGGCCGCATTGCGAAACTTGGAGCATGTTCGTAGCCAAGCTGATTGCAAACTGTACACTCACGTCCTCGGTGGAAACGATTTCTACCCGTTAGGGGAAGAAATCATGTTTCAAGCTAGACTTAATCGAAAGTGGAGCAGTCAAAAAAGCGAAGATGCCAAGAGAGAGGCATTCCTTTCTTGGCTAGGTTGGAATTTGAAGGCAACCAAGCAGCTAAGCGAAATATGTGCCTTTTTCTTTAATAAACTAGTTTTTGAGGTGCTGCCTGATATTGAGTGGAGTGAACAAACTCATACAATACCAGCCGAGTTGGTTGGGCACCCTAGTACACGAAAAACTCCGGTTTTCTCGGAAATTTTAGAACAATGAAACGTCTCATCCAACACGGGCTGATGTTCGGCAACCTGTTCCATGTGGCCTCACCTGCCTTGGTGGAACGCTATAACCGTGCGCTGCAGCATCTGACTGGCAAGAGTACCGCGCTGACGGATTTCCATGTGGATATCTCAGGCTATAGCCCTGAGATCGGCGATGAGTTGGGCGATGGTCTGTACCTGAACCATGCGGGCGTGAACCGGCAGTTTATCCTGCTGAGCACCGAGCAGAAACGCTCGCCGTTGTTGAATGAAAAATTCTCGGTCAACCGGGATATTCTGCGGCGGTTTATCGAGGATAACGAACGCCAGCTGTTTGCCCTGACCGCGACGGATGCGGTGGCGGGCGAGCTGGTGAACTCGGTGTTTGAGGTCGATACCCCGGCGCGGCTGTTTGATATCCACAAGATCCAGATCGAGGCGGATACCACCAAGGGCACCGTCCGTCATGCCGCGCATCTGGGCGCGCTGGTGGATCGGTTCAAGGGCGAGGATGACGCCTGGTTTGACGATGTGCTGATCGCTGAGATGATCACCACGGCGAAGAAGACCGGCGATATCACCCGTAACCCGGTGCATCTGAAACACGAGGCGTTCCAGCAGGACAATTACTGGACTGCGCATTTTGGCGGGCTGTATCTGTTTCAGGCGGTCGAGCATCCGGCACTGATTGCCAGTGGCGACAAGCCAACAGAAGAGCTGCCGATCAAATATGTGTTTGATCTGAGCGAGCGGAACCGGATTGCCAAATTCCTCGACTACAACGGGCTGGCCGAGGGGGTGGTCAAGGCGCGCGGCGTTGATGGCGCGGCGATCCTGCGGCAAAAGATGGATTTCATCGCGGCGGATGCGCTGGCAGGCAAGGGGCTTGATCTGACCGGGATGCACCGCTCCAAGCTGCGGCGGCTGACGGCGCAGCATGCCAGTGATTTGCCGGATGAATACGAGGGGCTGGCGGCGATGGTGCGCTGGGCTGAAAGTGGCGGGAGATGGCCAAGGATCAACTCGGACCATCCGGCTTATTTCTACTCCTTGCGCGCGGCGGATACGCCGGACCGGGATTTGGTCAATATGCTGCTGGCGGAACTGACACCATTGGATATTCGCCAGTTGTTCATCTGCCACAAGGCGCTGTTCTATCAGCTGTACCGTGACTGGTCGCAGGCGAAAAAGGCCTATGTGGTGCATTTTCTGGCCAATGAATACGCGGTGGACAAGGCGGGGGCACGCGACGCGCTATTTGGCCACGAACCTGATATGACCGGAGAGGATACGCCAGTGACCCGTCCCGGACTGCCCAAGGTGCGTGCCAGTGATCGCCTGATCAAGCGGGTTGGGCCCTGGGGCGCGGTGACCCGCGAAAGGAGACGCTAGATGTTTCCCCTATTGCGCTTGTTGTTTGTCCTGTTGATCGTACTGACGGTTGTCTATGTGCTGGTGTCGCTGTACTCGCGGATGGTGCGCAAGGCCAAGCTGAAACAGCATTGGAAGCAAAAAGGCCTGAGTGTTGACCGCGATGCCTACGTGCGGCGCGGGCTGAAAAAATACGATGGCTCGATCCGGCGCAAGTTGATTCTGCTGGTCTATATCATTCCGCTGGGGGCGATTGCGCTGCTGGTTTATGTCATGAATTTCATGTGAGGGGACCGAAGATGGTCTATGTCAAATGGGTGTTCCTGATCACCTTCTGGGTGCTGTTTGCATCCGTATTACACTATACACTGCCGCAGCATGACGTGGTGAGGGTTGTTGGCACAGATGTGCGCCGGGTTGATTTTGGCGAGAATTCATTGTTCTGGGCGCAGCAGGATGCCGCGCAAGAAGGCGCCACCACAGTGAACCGCGACGTGCGATTCGTGGAGGCGTTTTACCAGAATGGCCGCCCGATGGTGTACCGCAACGAGGACACTGGCTGGGGCTGGCCGCCGTATTTCAAGCTCGACAGTTCCAACCTTCAGGCCGAGTTGACCGACCTGGTGTCGACCAAAGGCAGCCCACAGTGGGTGGTGCTGCGCCATTATGGCTGGCGTAATGAGTTTTATTCGATCTATCCCAACGCGGTGGCGGTAAAACCAGTGGATGGGCCGGATTATAGCGCCACCAACTGGTTCAACATTATCTTCTTGGCCATGCTGGCGGCGCTGTTCTGGGGGATTTATGTGCGTTGGCGCCGGTTCCGCAAGGCGCGTATTGATCCGGTTCTGGAGGACATGGAAGACAGTCTTTATGCGGCTGGCGATGCCATCGCCGAGAAACGTAGCGGCGTCCGCCGCTGGCTGGACAGCTGGAAGAAAAAGTGAGCCAAGGGTCGGATCAGTCGTCGAACAGGTTAGACGTCTGCGCCAGCTGCAAAGCCTGATCCTGGGGCAGGCTGAGAAATTCCATCAGTTTGGCGGCGTTGATCTCGGCGCTGTCAGACTGGCGAAGGCGACCAATGCGATTGAAACCGGCGTCCCGAATGCGGTCGGCCTCGTGCACCACGTCATTGCGGATGGTCGGCAGCAAGCGTTCCAGCGTCGCCTTGGAGGTGCGCTCGCCTGCCAGTCCAACCCGCCGGGCATGTCCACCAAGATAGTCATCGGTAAAGTTGCACTCGATCTGCAGCAGCCGCGTCAAAGACCGGTCGGAAAAGAAGTCATGCATCAGGTCCAGATTTGACGGATCCATGCAGACGACCAGCCGGTCACTTTCAAAATATTCAAACAGCATCCGCACCAATGCGCGGCGATGGCGTGCGCGTTTGCCCAGCGAGGATTGAATGCCGCCAAGATCGGGCAGAGGGGTGCTTTCTTCATCAAACAGGTAATCGATAGCCGGTATCGTGGTCTGCTGGCGAATCTGCTCGATCAGACGCTTGGCCACATGCCATTTTTTACAGACCACGATCATCAATTCGCGCTCACGGCCCAGGGTGCTTTCGGTCTCCCAGAACCGCATTGCAAACCGGCGGCCAACCCGGCCTTGGCCAGCAAGAAACTTATAAAGGCTGCGGCCCTCGTTGGAGATCTGAAAACTGATGTCATGGGCGGCATAGAGTTTGCCCAATCGGGATTTTAGCTCTTTAGCATCAGGGCTGATTTTGCGGGCAAACAGAAAGTCCTGGCTGAGCAACAGGTCGTAGTGGTCATTGTGAAAGCTCACTGGCATGCCGTAGTCGGTGAACATCAGAAAGGTCAGCGTGCGGCTTTCGATCTCACTTTCTGGCACCAGATGGCGGACCAGCGTCTGGAAAAAGGTCTCATCCGGAATCCAAGTGGTGCGAAAGAACCGCATCACGTCTTTGCGGCGGTGGGTAAAGTCGAGGATCCATTCGATAGTACGGCGGCGCAGGCACCACCATTGGCTGCCGATCTGGACTTGGATGTCGCTGGGAATGCTGCGTTTCAGCCCTAATCGTTTCTGTAAGTCCATGGTCCAATAAAACAGTGTTTTGTGGCTGCGCTCATTGAAGTAGTGGCGATAGATCAGCCGCTCTTCCTTCATCCCGATTTTGATCCAGTCGCCTTCAAAAAAGTCCACGCTCTCGATGAAATCATGGTCATTGTCGTCAAGATACTGATGGGCGAAATCGGCGGTTTTGATCGCCATGCAATCACCTGACAGCATGTAGAAATGGGTGGCGCGGGGATATTCKTCGACCGCMGCCTGAAYYGCCAGCAGGGTKGCYTGCACCAGYGACCAYTCKCCCCAGCCGCATTTGATGCGTTTRCGGGCAAARGTGACATTGGGATTGTGGTCCAATGCATCGCGGATCATCGCGTAGGATTCAGGTTTGGCGCTGGCGTCAAAATGAATCGCCATGTAATCGCCCGCTGCAGTCAGCTGTTCAGCTTGCTGAATGATCGCCTCGGGGTCTTTATGGCAGAGCAGAATATATGCGATTTTTGCCATTTTGGAGACAGTACACCTGTTTTATTTACATTGTATCTCTTGATAAGGGTGAAGTCTGATTGAATAAACCAGTTAGTTCTGGTTTTTGCATATAGATGTCTGCAATCGTCAGTAACCGCAAAAACGCAGCACGGGTAGAGGTGAGAGCATATGGGATTTCCGGGCACTTGGATGACGACCAGTGAAAGCGTGGTGTACCGGGTGGTGCCCAAATGCGCCTGCTCGACCATTGGCCAGATCATGTATTACTCCGATCATGGCGAATTTTTCGACGGCGACATTCACGATGCCAAATCCGGGTTGCACAAATGGGCGCTAGAGGAAAGTCAGGGGCCGATCACCCGCAATGTGCAGGGGCACCGGTCTTATGCTTTTACCTGCGTGCGCAACCCTTACACTCGGGTTCTGAGTTCATTTTTTGACAAAATCTGCGGCATCCAACGCAACGGCAAGCGCTATCGCGGCAATCTGGTGCCGAAACTGACTTATGAATATGGCATCGAGGTTGGCGGAGACGACGGCAAGCAAGAGTTCGACCAGATCCGCAGCTTTCGCCGGTTCCTGCTGTTTGTGCGAGACACGGTCCGCTATCGCCGCCCGATGGATCCTGATATCCACTGGTCCGCCATGTCGGGCCATGTGTCGACGTTTATCTGGAACGGCGGTCAGTACGATAAGATCCTGTGGACCGAGTCCTTTAACGACGGCATGGCTGAGGTGCTGGGCGCAATCGAGACGCCGCATCCGGTGGATCTAGCCGCGATTCCACGGTTTAATGAAAGCGAAACCCACGGACCCAAACGGGCGCATCCAGTTGAGGATTATTTCGACGATCTGTCGATGCATCTGATCTATGAAATCTACAAACGAGATTTTGAACTGTTCAAATACGACTTTGAAGACCCGTCGAACAAAATGCCAATTGGTGAGATCGACCTGGATGAGGTTCACGCCAAGCTGGGTGAGTAATCCGGCGGAAGAGTGAACCTATCCTTTGGTCGCTTCTGTGAGGACAAATGGCAGGGGCTGAACGATCACCTTAAAAAGAAAAGGCCTCACCGATGATTGGGTGAGGCCTTGGCGTTTATAACGTCGCTTGGGCGCCAATTTTAACCGTCGTAGCCGTCGGGTAGCGCACGAACAGCGCCTTTGGCGGCAGAGGTGGTCAGCAAGCCATAGGCTTTTAGGGCTGTGGACACCTTACGCTTGCGCAGTTTGGCGGGCTTCCAGCCTTTTTCGTCCTGCACCTTGCGACGCTCGGCCAGAACGTCCTCTGATACTGCCAGATGGATTGTGCGGTTGGGGATGTCGATCTCGATCTTGTCGCCGTGCTCCACCAGACCGATGGTGCCGCCTTCGGCTGCCTCGGGGGAGACGTGGCCAATGGACAGGCCCGAAGTGCCGCCCGAGAAACGCCCGTCAGTCAGTAGGGCGCAATCCTTGCCCAGACCTTTGGATTTCAGATAGCTGGTGGGGTAGAGCATTTCCTGCATGCCGGGACCACCACGTGGACCTTCATAACGGATTACCACCACATCGCCCGCCTTGACCTTGCCGGTCAGGATGTCGCTGACGGCAGCGTCCTGGCTTTCGCAGACATAGGCCGAGCCGGTGAATTGCAGGATGCTGGCATCAACGCCGGCCGTTTTCACGATGCAGCCATCCAGCGCGATATTGCCAAACAGGACCGCAAGGCCACCATCCTGGCTAAAGGCGTGTTCCTTGCTGCGGATCACACCGTGTTGGCGGTCTTTGTCCAGCTCTTTGAAGCGGTTGGACTGGCTAAAGGCCTGCGTTGTGCGCACGCCGCCAGGAGCGGCCTTGAACAGCTGTTCGGCCTCGGGGTTATTGGCCACAGTGATATCCCACTTGCCGATGGCCTCGGCCATGGTGCTGGAATGCACGGTGGCCACCTCGCCATGCAGCAGACCAGCGCGATACAGCTCGCCCAGGATCGAGAAGATACCACCGGCGCGGTGGATGTCTTCCATGTGGACGTTTTCGACGTTGGGCGCGACTTTGCACAGACAGGGGACATTGCGGCTAAGGCGGTCCATGTCACTCATGGTGAAATCAACTTCGCCCTCATAGGCAATGGCCAGCAGGTGCAGAACCGTGTTGGTCGAGCCGCCCATGGCGATGTCCACGCTCATGGCGTTTTCAAAAGCCTTGAACGAGGCGATGTCGCGCGGCAACAGGCCTTTTTCCTCGCCCTCATAGTGGCGCTTGGTGATGTCGACGATTTTGCGGCCGGCCTCAAGAAACAGGTTCTTGCGATCGGAGTGTGTGGCCAGGGTTGAACCGTTGCCCGGCAGCGCCAGACCCAGCGCCTCGGCCAGACAGTTCATCGAGTTGGCGGTGAACATGCCCGAGCAGGACCCGCAGGTGGGGCAGGCGTTTTCTTCGATGTGCTGCACCTGCGCATCGGTCAGGGTTTCGCTGGCGGCAGCGACCATGGCATCCACCAGATCGATCTTTTTCATGTCCAGGCCTTCGAGGTCGATCTTGCCGGCCTCCATCGGGCCACCGGAGACAAAGATCACCGGGATGTTCAGGCGCATGGCGGCCATCATCATCCCCGGAGTGATCTTGTCACAGTTTGAAATACAGACCATGGCGTCGGCGCAGTGGGCGTTGACCATGTATTCAACCGAATCCGCGATGATTTCGCGCGAGGGCAGCGAATACAGCATACCGTCGTGACCCATGGCGATGCCGTCATCCACCGCGATGGTGTTGAACTCTTTCGCCACTCCGCCTGCCTTTTCGACCTCACGGGCAACCATCTGGCCAAGATCCTTGAGGTGGACGTGGCCGGGCACAAATTGGGTGAACGAGTTGACGATGGCGATGATCGGTTTGCCGAAATCTTCATCGGTCATGCCGGTGGCGCGCCACAGGCCGCGAGCGCCTGCCATGTTGCGGCCATGGGTCGAGGTTCTGGATCGGTAAAATGGCATTGAGCTGTTTCCCTATATTTGCCCTCAGGGACACTATTCGCGCAATAAACGCAATATGTCGGGGCTGTCTGGAGTTGTTTTGAGACCTGTTGGCTGGTTTTAGCGAGCCTGAGGTGTGGTGGCGGAGTGTTTGAGGGGGCGGGTTCGAAGGTTGAGGATCTGGTGGGTGATGAGGCCGAGGACCAAGGCCCAGAAGGCAGCGCCGATTCCAAAGAAACTGATGCCCGAGACGGTGGTCATGAAGGTGATCAGCGCCGCCTCGCGGTTCTGGCTGTCTGACAAGGCCTGCGACAGGCTGTTGCCGATGGTCGAGAGCAGGGCAAGGCCAGCGATGGTGGCAACCAGCGCTTTTGGGGCGATCAGGAACAGGCTGATCACCGTGGCGCCTCCCAACCCGACAAGGCAATAGAGAACCCCGGCGACCACGCTGGCGAGGTAGCGGGTTTTGGGATCGTCATCGGCCTCCGGGCCGGCGCAGATGGCGGCGGTGATGGCGGCAAGGTTGAAGGCATAACCGCCAAACGGGGCCAGCAGCAGCGTGGCAATGCCGGTCACTGTCAGGCTGGCCGAGACGGGTGGCTGGTATCCGGCCGCGCGCAGAGTGACCACGCCGGGCATGTTTTGCGAACACATGGTGACAATATATAACGGCAGGCCGACGCCGATCAGCACCGGAATTGAGAAACTGGGGGTGATAAATTCAGGCGGGGTAAGGCTGAAGTCCAGCTGTTCCAGATTGCCGAACGAGCCAGAAAACCCGGCCCAGAGGCAGCCGGCCAGCAGGACAACCGGTATGGTGTAGCGTGGAAACCAGAGACGCCCGGCAAGGAAGCTTGCTCCCATCAGGGTGACAAGTGCGGTGTCGTCGTTGAGTGCAGTAAAGGCCGATAAGCCAAACTGGAACAGAATGCCGGCCAGCAGCGCATTGGCCAGTGTGTCTGGGATCAGGCGTGACAGACGCTGGAACCAGCCGGTGAGGCCGGTCAGGGTGAGCAGAGCGCCGCAGAACACAAAGGCTCCGATGGCCTGATCAATGGGCACGCCCTTTAGGCCAACTGCCAACAGGGCAGCACCGGGGGTGGACCAGGCGGTGAGGATCGGCATGCGAAACCACAGCGACAGGGCAAGCGTTGTCAGGCCCATGCCAAGGCCAAGCGCGACAAGCCAGCTGTTGGCCTGGGCTTGGGTTGCGCCGACCGCCTCGATCGCTTGAAAAATGATCGCAACCGAACTGGTATAGCCGACCAGAACCACAATCGCCCCGGCGGCAAGATGCGAAAGCTTCAGGCTGTTCAACATGTGGGTTTTCCTTGGCTGGCGGGTCGGCTAGGGTTGCGTGCGTTATARCGYACAATACRCATCGTGCGTTATARCGCACAAGTCTTTTTATGGACGGGCAGATGAGCGAACAGAGTATTACCCTTAACCTGCGCAAAATCCGCGCTGAATCAGGCCTGAGCCTGTCCAAGGTTGCGGAGCTGACCGGGGTGAGCAAAGCGATGTTGGGCCAGATCGAGCGCGGCGAATCAAGCCCGACCATTGCGACGTTGTGGAAAATTGCCAAGGGGTTTCATCTGCCGCTGACGGCGCTGATTGACGAGGCGGCCCGTACACCAGGTCAGGGTGGGGGAGTTTTTAAAACCGTTCAGTTTCCCGGTAGCATCGCAGTGAAAATGGTCTTTCCCTATGACCCAGAGCTGCGCGCCGAGACCTTTCATGTCAGTCTGAAACCCGGACAGTGTCACCAGTCCCAAGCCCATGATCACGGGGTCACCGAAGAGGTTTTTGTCCTGGAGGGCGAGATGGAGGTGCTGCGTGATGGTGAATGGGTGTCGCTGTCAGCCGGGCAGGGGCTGCGGTTTGCAGCGGATCAGCCGCATGGCTATCGCAACGCAACAGGTGGGGCCGGCTTTTTGAACATGCACCATTATCGCCACGCAGTTATGCCGCAGGAAAAACCCTAGGTCAGGCAGATGCTTCACTTGTGAAGGGGCAAATCTGAGCCTACACATCGGGACTGCACAGTCTGTAATCCGGGAGATAGCCATAATGGAGACGTTTCGGGGCAGCCTGTTGATGGTGCTGGCAATGGCGGGTTTTGCGCTAGAAGACATGTTCCTCAAATCCGCGGGTCAAGTGCTGCCGGTGGGACAGATCCTTATTCTGTTTGGCCTGGGTGGCATGATCATCNTTATAGTTATGGCGCGTGCGCAGGGACAGCGTCTGTTGCATCCGGCGATCTGCACGCGCCCGCTGTTGTTGCGTTCGGTGGCAGAGGTGATCGGGCGGCTCGGCTATACACTGGCGATCGTGCTAACGCCACTGTCGTCTGCTTCGGCGATCCTGCAGGCGACACCGTTGGTGGTGGCTGCAGGCGCAGTGGTGTTCTTTGGCGAGCGGGTGGGCTGGCGGCGCTGGCTGGCAATTGCGATTGGGTTTTGCGGAGTGCTGTTGATTTTGCGCCCTGGGTTGAGCGGATTTGAACCAGCGTCGATGTTTGCGGTGATTGGCACCTTAGGCTTTGCGGGCCGTGATCTGGCGACACGTGCCGCGCCGCCGTCGATGTCAAATCATCAGTTGGGCATCTACGGATTTGCCATGCTCATCGTCGCTGGTGGGATCGCCCTGGGCTGGACAGGYGGWGCCAGTTGGCCAAGCCCGCAGGCTTGGGCGCAACTGGGGGCTGCCACGGTGATTGGGGTGATTGCCTATAATGCCCTGACCGGCGCAATGCGCTCGGGTGAACTCTCGGTGGTGGCGCCGTTCCGCTATACACGACTGGTGTTTGCGATGGTGCTGGGGGTGTTGGTGTTTGGCGAGCAKCCGGATGYRWTGACCSTKGTKGGCAGYGYGGTGATTGTYGGCAGCGGRTTGTTYACKGTTCTGCGSGAKCGKYATTYKCGTCGGRTSRYNTCHKSYNNRMRWYGCCNANBMMWKSYDDDRGRYKBTVWMDMCSSAVRSSGKTVMYVYSKYKSRSMYSBDYBWWAGYCGCNNCWTRMAKCWRSHYWCYRWKRCCSRSRMKAWMKMRGMYSCGRWTKAYAAAGTCATCGCYGARAACCGCCGYGCGCGGTATGACTATTTCATCGATGACGATCTGGAATGYGGSATYATTCTGGARGGCTCGGARGTMAARAGCGCCCGRACYGGYGGAACMAACATCGCYGARAGCTATGCMGCYGTCGARGATGGTGARYTGTGGTTGGTGAACTCGTATATYGCGCCCTATGATCGGGCCAAGACTTTTAAACATCTCGAGCGCCGGCGTCGCAAACTGCTGGTGTCGCGTAAGCAGATGTCGAACCTGTGGAATGCCACCCAACGCAAGGGGATGACCCTGGTGCCGCTGGTGATGTATTTCAATCACAAGGGGCTGATTAAGATTAAGATCGGCATCGCCAAGGGTAAGCAGAACCACGACAAACGTGCCACGGAAGCCAAACGGGATTGGTCTCGGCAGAAATCGCGACTGATGAAGGATCACGGCTGAGCGGTGMATTTCTGARCGSYGSNGCARTSTTGCTGANGGGGATCWAATGATACGTCTTCGCCAAATGCGCGCTAGCGAATTCTCGGATTACCTTGCCTATTTTATTCCCGATTATGCGGCAGAAATCTCGTCAAATTATGATGTGGATTTGCAAACTGCGCATGAGTGGGCGGAGCAAGAGGTAAAGGCCGATCTGGAGCAGGGTGTTGACAGCCCCGGACAGGATCTGTTTTGCGTCGAGACCGACGGTTTGGAGGAGGGTCCAGTTGTCGGGTATTTTTGGTGCAAACCGGAACCAGAGGGTGGGTCGGTTTTCATTAGCGATTTCTGTATTTTGCCGCCACATCGCGGCAAGGGGTACGCTAAGGCGGCCTTGGCAGCGCTTGAAACTAGATTCGCGGATGCCGGGCATTCAGACATCAAACTGCGGGTAGCAGCTGACAACAAGAGGGCGCACCAGCTGTATTTGGCTGCAGGATTTCACGAGACGGGTATCAATATGCGAAAGCCACTTGGGAACCAGTGAATTTTCTGAATTTCAGCCCCGGCTCTGCGTCAAGACCCTACAAAACCCTGTCTTTTCCTTGCGACTCCCTGCGGCCAATAGTAGGCCTTGGACAGCGCGCCCACGGGAGGATTTTATGCAAGACGATCCGAAAACACTGGTTTCCACTGAATGGCTGGCGGCTCATCTGAAAGATCCCGATCTGCGGCTGCTGGATGCCTCGTGGTATCTGCCCGCGATGGACCGCAATGCCCGTGCCGAATATGATGCAGGCCACATTCCGGGTGCGCGGTTTTTCGACATTGATGAGATCTCGGATCACCGGTCAGAGCTGCCGCATATGGTGCCTCCGGTCGAGAAATTCATGTCGCGCCTGCGGGCCATGGGTGTGGGCGATGGCCATCAGGTGGTGGTCTATGATGGSRYNGGGNTRTTTTCGGCGGCCCGCGTATGGTGGCTGTTCCGGCTGATGGGGCAGGCCAATGTTACCGTTCTGGATGGCGGTTTGCCCAAGTGGCAGGCCGAGGGCCGTGCGATTGAGGATATGCCGCCAGTGATCCGCGACCGCCACATGACGGTGCGGGTGCAGAACCACATGGTGCGTGACGTGACGCAGGTCTCGTCTGCCTCCAAGCTGGGCGATCACGAGATCATCGATGCCCGCGCTGCCGCCCGGTTCCGAGGCGATAGCCCAGAGCCACGTCAGGGGCTGCGTGCGGGCCATATTCCCGGTGCTAAAAACGTACCGTTTTCAACGCTGCTGAACGCCGACGGCACCATGAAGCCCACCGATAAGCTGCGCGCCAGTTTTGAGGCCGCCGGTGTGGATTTAAGCAAGCCTGCCATCACCTCATGCGGCTCTGGTGTGACCGCCGCCGTCCTTAGCTTGGCGCTGGAGCGGATCGGCAAAAGTGATCATGCGCTGTATGATGGCTCCTGGACCGAATGGGGCGCCTTCCCGACTTTACCCGTTGCAACCGGAGAGACCTGATGTTCGAAACCTTGAAACCCCAACCCGCAGATAAAATCCTGGCTTTGATGCAGAAGTTCCGCGAAGACCCGCGCTCGGACAAGATCGACCTAGGCGTTGGTGTCTACAAGAACGCGCAGGGTGTCACCCCGGTGATGCGCGCGATCAAGGCAGCTGAGCATCAGTTGTGGGAAACGCAGACCAGCAAATCCTATGTTGGTCTGGTTGGCGATCCGGCCTATTCGGACGCGATGATCAAGCTGATCCTGRSYGACRCGGTYGAGCGCGGCAATATTGCCGCTGCCGCGACGCCGGGTGGCACCGGCGCAGTGCGTCAGGCGTTTGAGCTGATCAAGATCGCCAACCCCTCGGCGCGGGTATTTGTGTCGGACCCAACCTGGCCGAACCACATTTCGATCCTGAACTATCTGGGCATCGAGACCGTCACCTATCGATATTTCGACCGCGAAACCTGTGGCGTCAACTTCGACGGCATGATCGAGGATCTGAAAACCGCGGTCAAAGGCGACGTGGTGTTGCTGCATGGCTGCTGTCACAACCCAACCGGTGCCAACCTGAACGCGGTGCAGTGGCAAGAAGTGATCGACGTGCTGAATGCGCGCGGTGTGGTTCCGATGATCGACATCGCCTACCAGGGCTTTGGAGACGGCTTGGAAGAAGACGCTGTTGGCGTTCGGCTGGTGGCTGCGGGCACGCCTGAATGCCTGATCGCGGCCAGCTGCTCCAAGAACTTTGGCATCTACCGCGAGCGGACAGGCCTGTTGATGATGGTGTCGAATGATGCGTCATCGCAAAAGCTGAACCAAGGCACCTTGGCCTTCCTGAACCGGCAGAACTACTCCTTCCCGCCGGATCATGGGGCACGTCTGGTGACGATGATCCTGAACGACGACGCCCTGCGCGCCGATTGGGCCACCGAGCTGGAGGAGGTGCGTCTGGGTATGCTGGGTCTGCGCCAAAACCTGGCGGATGAGCTACAGCGCCTGTCCGGCTCCAATCGCTTTGGCTTCCTGGCTCAGCACCGCGGCATGTTCTCACTGTTGGGCACCACGCCTGAGCTGGTCGAAAAACTGCGCGCCGAGCATGGTATCTACATGGTTGGTGACAGCCGCATGAACATTGCAGGTCTGAATGCCGAAACCATTCCAATTCTGGCCCAGGCGATCATCGACGCCGGAATCTAAACAATCCAACTAAACGACCATCAACGCGCGCTCTATCCGAGTGCGCGTTTTTTGCGACCAATCGCGACGCAGACCCCTTCATCTTTTCAAAAATACTCAAAATCCCACTCTATGCCACAAACGCAAAACGCGGCCCCCGCAAGGGCCGCGCCATTTGTTTCCTAAGCCTCAGGCCAGATCAGCTGTGATAAGCCGACTCGCCGTGCTCGGACAGATCCAGGCCCTGGCGCTCGGTGTCTTCGTCGACCCGTAGCCCGATGAACATATCCACCAGCTTGTACAGGATCAGCGATCCAATGGCACACCAGGCGATGGTGATTCCCACTGCTTGGATCTGGATCCAGGTTTGGTTGACCCAGGAATAATCGTCGCCGCCAGTGCCGCCCAATCCGGGGGCGGTGAAGATACCGGTGGCGATGGCGCCAAAGATACCGCCAATACCGTGAATGCCAAACACGTCCAGGCTGTCGTCATAGCCGAACTTGTTCTTGACGGTCGCAACAAAGAAGTAGCACAGCGCCGAGGCTCCAGCACCCAGCACGATAGCCCCAACCGGGCCGATTGAGCCAGCCGCCGGAGTGACGGCAACCAGACCGGCAACCATACCCGAGGCCGCACCCAGCATCGAGGCTTTGCCGCGCAGAACCGCTTCGATACCGCTCCAGGCCAGGATGGCACCCGCGGTGGCAGTGAAGGTGTTGATCATCGCCAGACCAGCGCCGCCGTTGGCTTCCAGGTTGGAACCAGCGTTGAAGCCGAACCAGCCAACCCACAGCAGCGAGGCGCCAACCATGGTCAGGGTCATCGAATGCGGCGCCATCATGTCCTTGCCAAAGCCGACACGCTTGCCGACCATGATGCTGCCAAACAGGGCTGCGATACCGGCGTTGATATGCACCACGGTGCCGCCCGCAAAATCAAGTGCGCCCATGTTGAAAATCAGGCCAGCGCTATCCCAGACCATGTGAGCCACCGGGAAGTAGACAAAGGTGACCCAGAGAGCGACAAAAACCAGCACCGCCGAGAATTTCATCCGCTCAGCAAAGGCTCCGACGATCAGCACCGGAGTAATAGCGGCAAAAGTCATCTGAAAGGCGATGAACACGAATTCGGGGATCACTACGCCGTCGGTAAAGGTGGGGACCATGCTGTCCATGGTGACACCAGCCAGAAAGAGCTTGCCAGTGCCGCCCCAGAACGGGCTGGTGCCGCCGCCAAAGGCAAAGGAATAGCCATAGACCACCCAGATCACCATCACCAGTGCGGTGATCAGCGTACATTGCATCAGGACCGACAGCATGTTCTTGGTGCGCACCAGCCCACCGTAGAACAGGGACAGGCCCGGCAGGATCATCATCAGAACCAGCAGTGTCGAGACCATCATCCAGGCGACATCACCCTTGTCCATGGTTTCAGTGACAACTTCGGCGACAGCCTCGGTGACGGTTTCGGTCGATTGGGCCAGAACCGGAAGAGCCAGCGCTGATAGCGCGGTGGCCAACCCAGATATTTTTGTGAATTTATTCATGTTATCTCTCATGTTTGAGCTGCTGAGTGGATTACAGCGCGTCCAGATTTGTCTCGCCGGTGCGAACCCGCATCGCCTGAGACACATCCAGTACAAATATCTTGCCGTCACCGATTTTGCCGGTGCGGGCGGTGGTGGCGATGGTCTCGACAACCTGGTCGGCCTGATCGGCGGCAACCACGATTTCCAGCTTCATCTTGGGCACGAAATTCACTTCGTATTCCGCACCACGGTAGATCTCGGTATGGCCCGCTTGCGCACCAAACCCTTTGATTTCTGTAACCATCAGACCCGCAACGCCGATTTCAGTCAGCGCCTCACGGACCTCCTCCAGCTTGAACGGTTTGATGGCAGCTATGATCATTTTCATCTCAGCATCCTTTTCCCCAGCGTTCCCCAGGCACCCTGCCCAAATCTCTGCCCCTGCAAACAAACGGTTGAAACGAGTCGTGGGAATGCTAAGGGGCGGCAACTGCCTCGCGTTTGAGTAAAAGGCGCAATAATAGTGCTTAAATTATAGGCTACGCTTAAATTTTGGCCATTTAATAAAGAGCGGAAGAGCCGCAAAACTCCCCCTCAACAAAGTGGTGCAGACCCGTTATGGTATAAAAAACGGGCAAACCGGGCAGGATATTGGCATGGCTAAGGGATCAGGGCGTAAGCCTCTGGTGGCAGATAAACGCTACTCGTCGGGGGGTCGCAAGGCTCCGAGTGGTAAGGCTGTGCGTAAGAAAAAGCCTAAAAACACAGGCTGGCTTGCCCGGTTGATTGGTGGCAGCAAAACAGTCAGGCCGAAATCGGCGGGACTCAAATCAGCACCGCGCAAATCTGCTAAGCGCAAGCCAACCCGACGCAAACCGCAGGGATTTCTGGGCCGCCTCCGTGCCGCAGTTTTTGGATTGTTTGGCTGGATCTTTGGCTTGTTCTGGGCGCTGACCTGGCGGGTTGGTATGGTGATGGGACTGCTGGTGGCTTTGGCAGTTGGCTATCGCTATCTGCAGTTGCCCGAGCTCAGCGCCCTGCTTGATGACCGCGCGCGCGGCTCGGTCACCATGCTGGACCGCAACGGCGATGTCTTTGCCTGGCGCGGCGATCAGTTTGGCGGCGTGGTCACCACTCAAACAGTCTCGCCACATCTGAAGAACGCCATTATCGCCACCGAGGACAAACGGTTCTACGGTCATTTTGGCATCTCGCCTCGCGGCGTTGCCAGCGCAGTGCGCATCAACCTGCGCGAGGGGCGCGGGCCATTGTCGGGCAACGGTGGATCGACCATCACCCAGCAAACCGCCAAGCTGCTCTGTCTGGGTGTTCCCTACGACGTGGATGTCTGGGGCAGCGAGAAGGCTTATGAGGCCGACTGCCGGCAAGGGTCTTTGTGGCGCAAGATCAAAGAGGCCATTTATGCCATGGCCATGGAGAGCAAATACTCCAAGGACGAGATCCTGACGATCTATATGAACCGCACCTTTCTGGGCGCCGGAGCCCGTGGGTTCGAGGCCGCTAGCCAGCGCTATTTTGGCAAATCAGCAGCCGAGGTTGATCCTGCCGAGGCGGCCATGCTGGCAGGCTTGCTGAAGGCACCGACACGCTATGCCCCGACCAACAACCTGCAGCGCTCGCAGGATCGGGCCAAGGTGATTGTCGAGTTGATGCGGGATCAGGGCTATTTGACGGCGGCCCAGACCCAGCAGGCGCATGACAATCCGGCACAGCTCAGCGCCGCCGCTGCGGCGCGCGCCGGGGGATATTTTGCTGATTGGGTGATGAACAAGATACCCAGTTTCTTTGGCGATCAGACCACCGAGGATGTCATTATCCGCACCACTCTGGATCAGCGGCTGCAGACCGCTGCCGAAGAGGCGCTGACCTATATCTTTGAGAACAAGGTGCGCGAAGGGTCCAAGGCGCAGGCGGCGATTGTGGTGATGAGCGCCGATGGCGCGGTGCGGGCGATGGTTGGTGGGCGCCAGACCCGGGTCTCGGGTGTGTTCAACCGGGCCACCCAGGCGCAGCGACAAACCGGATCGGCGTTTAAACCCTTTGTCTATGCCACTGCGCTGGAGCTGGGGTATTCGCCGCTGGATACGGTGCTGGACGCAAAATATTGCCTGAACATTGCGGGATCGGGGCAATGGTGCCCCAAGAACTATACCCACAAATTCTACGGCGAGGTGACATTGGCGCGGGCGTTGCGCGATTCCCTGAACATCCCGGCGGTGAAGATATCCGAGGCGGTTGGTCGCGATCTTGTGCGGCAGGTGGCGGGAGATTTTGGCCTGTCTAGTGATCTGGCTGATGGGCCGGCTCTGGCGCTGGGGGCCTCGGAAAGCACCCTGATCGAAATGACTGGCGCTTATGCGGGGATCCTGAATGGCGGCTCGTCGGTGACGCCGTATGGGCTGGTTGAGTTGCRATTGATGGGTGATGATGCGCCGTTGATTGGCAGCAGTGGCGGCCTGGGCGAGCGGGTGATCCAGGCCAGTGCGGCGCGACAACTGACCTGGATGATGGAGAAGGTGGTTTCCGAGGGCACCGGCCGTCGGGCCCAKCTGCCAGGTTGGCAGGTGGCGGGTAAGACCGGCACCACCCAGGCAGCCCGCGACGCCTGGTTTATCGGGTTCACCGCCGAATATGTTGCCGGGGTGTGGATGGGCTATGACGACAACACACCGCTGTCGGGGGTGACCGGTGGTGGCCTGCCAGCCGAGATCTGGCGTGAAACAATGCTGCGAGTGCATGAAGGGCTAACCCCGGTTGCGCTGCCGATGCAGGCGCCGACACCCATTGCGCCGCCACCTCAAACCGACCGCCAACGTCGCAACCCCGGCAAAAATGTGGGCCAGGAGATAGGCCGCGCGGTGGACGGGTTTCTGAAGGAGTTGTTTGGCAATTGAAACGCAGGCCAAACGGGGGGCTCCCGCCTGTCGCAATCTCCTGACGGAGGCACTGCGCCGGGCCCAAGACCGCAAGGAAGATTGGCAAAGCCGATGATCCTTGCGGTCTTGGGAGCCTTTGGATCATAGATTTTGCATGAAGGCGGCAACAGGCCGCACAGGGAAGGAGCCCCGGTGCAGCACTCCAGCCTTTTAGGTGTCGTTGAGTAACGTGCTGGAAAGCGGTGTCAGCTCAGCTTTTTCAGATCTGCGATCAGCATGTCGATATTGCCCTTGCGGTGATCCAGCATGGCGCCGATTTCGGTGCGCTCGGTCAGCAGCAGGTTCACCCCTTCGATGAACATGTTGAAGAACTTATCTTTGCCGGATTTGTCCGACACCAAAAAGGTTACTTCAAACGGCGCCTGGCCCTTCAAGGTTGCGATCGACTTGACCTCATAGCCGGCGCGGATCTTGCGGGYTGATTTCACYTCGATGCCGCCGCCGATGAATTCGCGGAACCGCTTGCCGTATTTGCGCGAGATATAGCTTTGAAAGGCCTTGGTGAAAGCCCGCATCTGCGCCTTGGAGGCGCGGCGGCCATCAACACCAAGGGCGTATCGCGCCATGATTGGTACATCGGCGTACCGCACAAAAATTTTCTCAAAATCACGGACCATCGCAGCTTCGGATTTTCCCGAAGAGATTACCTTGTTGATATCTCCGACCACATTACCGACCAGAGCACGGGCACCATTTTCGCTGATCGCCAGCGCAGGGAAAGGCAAAGCGGKCAGGCATAGGCCCGAAACGGCGGTTGTCAGAAAGCTGCGGCGGTTAAACAGGTTACTCGGCATAGATATCCTCATAGGGGTCGGAGTAGGGGTCACCAAAGACCCCGTCAAAATCATCCTGATCGCCACCCAACTCGAAGCGGCGGTTTTGCAAGTAGATCAGCCGGGCTTGGGCATAGCTGTCGGCGCTCTCGTACAAGATCGAGTCTATTGTAGCAGAATAATTGCCCCGGTCGCCCATGCGTCGCACGATCTCGGCATAAACACCGATATTGTCAGCGGGGTTTTGCCGGGCAAAGGTGATTGGGTTGGTGAAAAAGTCCGCGACCACGCCAACGGCATCGCGGGTGGTCGAGGGGCCATAAAGAGGAATCTCGACATAAGCACCTTCGCCAAAGCCCCAGACATGCAGGGTTTCACCAAAGTCAGTGTCGACGCGCGGCACGTTGAAATCCGAGGCAGGGTCACCCATGCCGAGAATGCCAAACACCGTGTTGATGAAGAAGCGGGACAGGGCAATGCCGGATTCGCGCAGGTTGCCTTGCAACAGGGCGTTCACCGCCTGACCTGGCATCGATAGATTTTCAGCAAACAGGCCAAAGCTGGTAACCATGTCCGGTGGGATCACACTCACATAGCCCTTGGAGGCGGGCCGAAAGAGGTTTCGGTCGACATCAAGGTTGAAGCCGTGGATTGAGCGGTTGACCTCCTCGTAGGGGTCATAAACCTTGCCCGTAGCGCGGGCCTCGGGATTTTGGCCAGCACAGCCAGCGGTCAATCCGGTCAGCAGCAGGGCAACAAGAAGAAAAATGGGTCGCAGCATTAAATTCATTCGTCTTGGTGTCCGTTATTTGGCAACAGGCTCGCAGCCCGGGAGTGATTTAAAGGTAATGAGCCGGGTTCCCAGAGGGTACACAGATTGTTTGTTTGGTTGTGACAGATTTGGAACATATTACAAGTTAACCCGTCGAGTGTAAGGGTGACATTCAACCTGGCCCGACAAAGAGCTATTGCAGGCACATTATGACGAATAATCAATTCAAAAACGGATTTGACGAGCTGCTCGCGATACGCCGCCGCAGTCGCAAACTTTACTGGGCTGTTGGGATCTTCAGCTTCTTTGCCAATATGCTGATGCTGACGGGCCCACTCTATATGATGCAGGTCTATGACCGGGTGTTGGGCAGCCGCTCTGAGCAAACTCTGGTGGCGCTGTCGCTGCTGGTGCTGTTTCTCTACGGCATGATGGGGCTGCTGGATTACTCGCGTGGTCGCATTATGGCGCGGGTTGGAGCACGATTTCAGGCCGCTTTGGATCGGCGGGTGTTTGACGCGATGATCCGGCGCTCGGCTGTTGCCCCGGATCCGGTGGCGCAAACTGGTCTGTCTGATCTGGAATCGGTGCAGCGTCTGATTGCATCGCCGGTGCTGATGGCAGCATTCGATTTGCCGTGGACGCCGATATTCCTGGCGGGCATTGCGCTGTTTCACCCCTGGTTGGGATTGTTGGCGATCGGTGGTGGAGCGGTCTTGGTCTGTATTGCCCTGTTGAACCAAGTCTTTTCACGGGCACCACAGTTGCAGGCAAGTATTGCCTCTCATCATGCCGGTATGATGTCGGAAGAAATCCGCTCGGAAGCGGAAATGATTCAATCCATGGGMATGCGCGGAGCAGCCTTTGGYCGTTGGAARGTGGCGAGAGAGACGGCCCTGGTRGARASWATYKCSGCCAATGAYGTYGGCGGYAGCTTTACCWCSCTGACCAAAACSCTGCGYCTGTTCCTRCAATCGGCGATGCTGGGTCTSGGSGCCTATCTGGTGTTGCAGGGMGAGGTCTCGCCCGGRGCAATGATYGCCGGGNTCGATCYTGATGGGGCGGGCYTTGGCGCCGATTGAAYTGGCWTTGGGSCARTGGGYKTTGGTGCARCGGGCGAMAAAGGGCTGGGACAGCCTGGCTGAGCTGCTGACCAAGGTACCCGAGGAGGAAGAGCGTCTTGCCCTTCCCAAGCCCAAGGCGCGGCTGGAAGTGCAGGCGGTGACCGTGGTGCCCCCTGGCGAGAAGACTCCGCAATTGCGAAACCTGTCGTTTAAACTGGAGCCGGGTCAGGCGCTGGGGGTGATTGGCCCATCTGGCTCGGGCAAGTCAACACTGGCGCGAGCCTTGACCGGAGTGTGGCGGGCGGCGGCTGGAACAGTGCGATTGGACGGTGCGGCATTGGAGCAATATGCCGCTGACGTGCTGGGCCAACACATCGGCTATTTGCCGCAGCGGGTGCAATTGTTCGAAGGCACCATTGCCCAGAACATTGCGCGGCTTGCAGAGGCGCCGGATTCGGAGAAAGTGGTGACAGCGGCCAAGAAAGCCGCCGCGCATGAGATGATCACCAAACTGCCCGACGGCTATGATACCCGGATCAGCGCTGGCGGAGGTCGTTTGTCAGGCGGGCAAATGCAGCGGATTGCCTTGGCGCGGGCCTTGTATGATGACCCGGTGATTGTGATCCTGGATGAACCAAACTCGAATCTCGATAACGAGGGGTCGGTGGCCTTGAACGCGGCGATCAAGCAGTTGAAGGCTGAGGGCAAATCAGTGCTGATCATGGCGCATCGACCTGCGGCGATCCAGGAATGTGACCTGCTGCTGGTGTTGGACAATGGCAGTCAGACGGCCTTTGGCCCCAAAGATCAGGTATTGCGCCAAATGGTGGCGAACCATGAAAACATTCAAAAAACGGCAACCGCGAGGCAGGCAAAATGAGTGAGGAACAGACATGGTCTGCCCGCCGACCGATTATAATCGGGGTGATGGGGCTGTTGCTGCTGGTTGGTGGCTTTGGCAGCTGGTCAGTGATGTCGTCGATTGCCGGTGCGGTGGTGGCCACTGGTCGCATCGAGGTTGATCAAAATCGCCAGGTGGTGCAGCACCTGGATGGCGGCATCGTATCGGAAATCCTGGTGGAGGAAGGCGATATGGTCGCCGTGGGCGCGCTGCTATTGCGGTTGGACGACAATCGGTTGCGCTCGAGATTGGTGATCACCGAAGGTCAGCTGTTCGAACTCACCTCACGTCGTGGGCGTCTGGAGGCGGAACGCGACAGCGTGGACGACATTGAATTTGACGCTGAAATTATTGAATTGGCGATAACTCGGCCCGAGGTCGAAGAATTTATGGCCGGGCAACTGCGACTGTTCCATGCCCGTCAGGACTCGCTGGCGCAGGAAATTGAGCAGCTTGAGAAACGTCGGGGGCAGATCCGCGATCAGATCATTGGTGTGAAGGCCCAACAGGATTCGACCAAGCTGCAGCTCGAACTGATTGGTCAGGAGTTGAAGAACCAGCAAACKCTGYTGGAYCGGGGWTTGGCYCAGGCKGGMACCGTSYTGAACCTGCGSCGYAYMTCYGCYGATYTRCAGGGWTCGTTRGGAGAGYTGATYGCGWCWGAGGCGCAGGCYGARGGKCGCATTACCGAAACCGAGATTGAGATCTTGAAAYTGGGRACSCGCCAGCGCGAGGARGCCATCACSCGGYTGCGCGACCTKCGRTAYCAAGAGCTGGARTTGGCYGAAACMAGGCGGGCYCTGWTGGAGCAGTTGGAGMGGTTGGAYATCAGGGCGCCGGTGTCGGGGATTGTCTATGGGCTGCAAGTGCATACGCCGCGGTCGGTGATACGCCCCGCCGAGCCGGTGCTGTATCTGGTGCCGCAAGACCGGCCCTTGGTTGTTGCCGCGCAGGTTAATCCCATCAACATCGACGAAATTTATGTCGGTCAGGCGGTGACGTTGCGATTCTCGTCCTTGGATCAACGACAAACCCCAGAATTGTTTGGCACTGTCACCCTGATCTCAGCCGATGCGTTTGAGGATGAGCGCAGTCGTCAATCTTATTACCGCGCTGAAATAGAGTTGAACGAGGGCGAGATTGCCAAACTCCCCGAGGGCATTGTGTTGATCCCTGGCATGCCGGTCGAAAGCTATATTCGCACCTCTGATCATTCGCCGATGTCATACCTGATCAAACCGCTTGCCGATTATTTCAACAAGGCGTTCCGCGAGAGCTGATCGCTGGTCCGCGTTTTTGCTCTTTCCGCTGTTGTGCTTCCCGGTTAGCGTCCCCGGCGAAACATACTTTGGAGGATTGATGTCATGGGTTTTGAGGCGAAACTGAACGAACTGGGTGTCACCCTGCCTGACGCTCCGGCTCCGGCGGCCAACTATGTGCCTTATGTTGTGGTTGGCGACATGGTTTATGTCTCAGGGCAAATCTCGTCTGACGGCAACGGGTTGATCACCGGCACATTGGGTGCGGACATGGATGTTGAGGCAGGTGCCGCGGCGGCTAAAACCTGTGCCATTTCCCTGTTGGCTCAGGTCAAGGCGGCCTGCAGCGGTGATCTTGACCGGTTGGTGCGGGTGGTGAAACTGGGTGCCTTTGTGAACTCCACCGATGATTTCACGCAGCAGCCTGTGGTGGTCAATGGCGCCTCGGATTTCCTGGTTGCGGCACTGGGCGACGCTGGCCGACATGCGCGCTCGGCAGTCAGCTCACCGTCGCTGCCGCTGGGTGTTGCGGTTGAGATCGACGGCGTGTTTCAGATCAAGTGACGCAGGGTCTACCTGCCTGACCATCCGTCACATCGTGTTTTGCATGATGTGACGTTTGCGGGTTATCTTTCGCCGCTACCGGGTTGATTGCCGGTCGTCTCTGCTCAAATACTGCAGGGGCACGGAGGGACAATGGATCAGGCGCAAATCGAAATACAATTACTGGGTTCACTGACGCAGATAGCTGCCGGTGAGTGGGACGCCTGCGCCTGCCCCGAGGCGCTGGACGGTGGACGTCCGAATGATCCGTTCACCACCCACCGGTTTCTTAGCGCGCTTGAGGACAGCGGCTCGGTTGGGCGTGGCACCGGCTGGCAACCGCAGTATCTGACGGCTTATCTGGATGGTCAGCTGATTGCCTGCGCGCCGATGTATGCCAAGTCGCACAGTCAGGGCGAATATATCTTTGACCRCAACTGGGCGCAGGCCTTTGAGCAGGCGGGCGGGCGTTATTACCCCAAGCTGCAAATGGCGGTGCCCTTCACCCCGGTCACCGGGCGACGGCTGTTGGTGCGCCGGGGGTTCGAGGGCACCGGCCAATCGGCGCTGGTGCAGGGGGCGGTGCAGCTGGCCGTAAATAATAAGGTCTCATCCCTACACGTGACATTTTGCACCGCAGATGAGGCCAAGGCGGGCGCGCAAATGGGGTTGATGCCCCGGCTGACGCAACAGTTCCACTGGCTCAATCAGGGGTATCAGGATTTTGACGGCTTCCTGGCCAGCCTGTCGTCTCGCAAACGCAAGAATATTCGCAAGGAACGGGCCCAGGCACAGGGCTTTGGCGGTGAAATCGAGCTACTCACGGGCGCAGATCTGCGGCCTGAGCATTGGGACGCCTTCTGGCAGTTTTACCAGGACACCGGCGCGCGCAAATGGGGATCGCCCTACCTGACCCGCGCCTTTTTTGACATTGCCCAAGACACCATGGCGGATGACATGGCGCTGATTCTCGCACGGCGTGATGGGCGTTATGTGGCTGGAGCGCTGAATTTCATTGGCCGTGACACGCTTTATGGTCGCTATTGGGGCTGTACCGAGCACCATCCCTGCCTGCATTTCGAACTGTGCTATTATCAGGCGATGGATCTGGCCATCGCGATGGGGCTGGCGCGGATTGAGGCTGGCGCGCAGGGTGAACACAAGCTGGCGCGCGGATATCTGCCGACGCAGACACATTCCTTGCATTGGCTGGGTGATCCCGGCTTTGCTGATGCAGTGGCCAGGTATTTGGACGCCGAGCGCGCTGCAGTCGAAGAAGAGATCGAGTTTCTGACTGACTATGGCCCGTTTAAAAAGCTAGAGGTGGAGGAACAGCAATGACCGAGAAACTGTCAGACGCAACCCGAGGACCGCTGTTGGATCCACTGTTCCAGACCGGATGGACCCTGATGGACGACCGCGATGCGATTTTGAAAACCTATAAGTTCAACAACTTTGTTGATGCCTTTGGCTGGATGACCCGAGCTGCAATCTGGGCCGAGAAATGGAACCATCATCCAGAGTGGAGCAATACCTACAATAAGGTGACCGTGGTTCTGACCACTCATGACGTAGGTGGGGTAAGTACTCAGGATGCCAAACTTGCGCGCAAGTTTGACAGCCTAGTGTAAGATGAAAAGCCCCGGACTGTCCGGGGCTTTGCTCTGTGCGGGCTGACCTCAGGCCATTGCGCCGAGCAGACCCTCTCCGGCGCTCAGTTCGCAGACGCCTGGAGCTTCTTCCAGTTGCAGGACCTTCACTTCGCCATCCTCAACCAGCATCGCGTAGCGAAGCGACCGGGCGATCAGACCCGCAGGGGCGGCGTCAAAGCGCATGCCCATCGCCTCGGTCAGGCTGCAATCAGCATCGGCCAGCATGGTGATCCCGGCCTCGGATGCGCCGGTCACTTTGCCCCAGGCGGCCATCACAAAGGGATCATTTACTGAAATGCAGATGATCTCGTCGACACCTTTGGCGGCGAATTGATCCTTGGTGCGGATGAAGCTGGGCACATGCGCCGAACTGCAAGTTGGAGTATAGGCTCCGGGGACTGCAAAGATCGCAACTTTGCGGGTTTTGGTCTTATCCGCGAGGGAGACCGGTTCGGGGCCATCGGCTCCCATTTGCACCAAAGTCGCCTCTGGCAGTTTTTCACCAACTGAAATCATCTTTGCCTCGTCACTTCTAATTGCGTTTTGGTTCGGGCCGCATATAGGGTCCGGCTGAACCGTGACCGCAACAATGCTGGGAGGCAAGGGCAACATGAGCCACATCGTCGTGATAGGGGCTGGGCAGGCGGGATCTTCGCTGGTGGCCAAGCTGCGCAAAGACGGATTTGACGGTGAGATAACGCTGATCGGCTCTGAGCCCATGCTGCCCTATCAGCGCCCGCCACTGTCCAAGGGCTATTTGCTGGGGGATATGGCGCTGGAGCGGCTGTTTCTGCGGCCCGAGAGATTTTATGCCGACAACAATATCACCCTGAAGCTGGGCCAACCGGTCAGTGCCATTGATGCGGCGGCTAAAACCGTCAGCATTGGTGATGAGGTGATTGCCTATGATCAACTGGCCCTGACCACCGGATCAGACCCGCGCCGCTTGCCCGCGGCGATTGGCGGCGATCTTGACGGCGTGTTTGTGGTGCGCGGATTGGGTGACGTGGATGCCATGGCGCCCTCAGTACGAGATGGCGCCCGCACGCTGATTGTCGGCGGTGGCTATATCGGGCTGGAGGCGGCGGCGGTTTGCTCCAAGCGCGGCGTCAATGTGGTGCTGGTGGAAATGGCGGATCGCATCTTGCAACGGGTCGCTGCGCCTGAAACGTCTGATTATTTCCGCTCTCTGCATGGCTCGCACGGGGTCGATATCCGCGAGGGTGTTGGTCTGGATCATCTGGTCGGATCGGGTGGCAAGGTGACTGGCGCCGTGCTGAGCGATGGCTCTAAGGTGGAGTTGGATTTTGTTGTGGTTGGCGTTGGAATTGCGCCTGCCACGCAACTGGCAGAGATGGCTGGGGTCACCTTGAACAACGGGATCGAGACGGACGCGCAGGGGCGGACCTCGGATGCATCGATCTGGGCTGCGGGGGATTGCGCCTCGTTTCCTTATAAAGGCGGGCGCATTCGGCTGGAGAGTGTTCCCAATGCCATCGATCAGGCCGAAGTGGTGGCGCAGAATATCATGGGCGCGGGCAAGGATTATACCGCCAAGCCGTGGTTCTGGTCGGATCAATATGACGTCAAACTGCAGATTGCCGGGCTGAACACCGGCTATTCCCATGTGGTCACCCGTCCCGGTGCCGGGGCGTCGGTGTCATTTTGGTATTTTGACGACGATAAGCTGCTGGCGGTGGATGCGATGAACGACCCGCGGGCCTATATGGTCGGAAAACGCTTGATTGATGCAGGCAAGAGCTGCGACGCGCAGGCAGTCGCCAATCCCGAAACCGATCTGAAATCGCTGTTGAAAGCGTGAGGATCATTGCCGGGAATTTTCGTGGTCGCGCACTGGCGGCGGTGGGTAAGGGCGACGCAGGGGCGCATCTGCGCCCCACCACCGACCGGGTGCGCGAAAGCCTGTTCAATGTTCTGACCCATACCGGGGTGATTCCCGGTGCGCGGGTGTTGGACCTGTTTGCCGGCACTGGTGCGCTGGGGCTGGAGGCTCTGTCGCGCGGCGCTACCTGCGTTACCTTTGTGGATGACGGGCGAGTGTCTGCTGGACTGATCCGCAAGAACATCGACTTAACTCGCAGCAAAGAGAGTACCAGCCTGATCAAGCGGGATGCGCTGAAACTGGGGCCGAACCCGGACGCGCCATATGATCTGATTTTCCTTGATCCGCCTTATGGAAAAGGCTTGGGCGAAAAGGCTTTGGATGTGGCTGCAACTGGTGGCTGGATTGATGACGAGGCGCTGGTGGTCTGGGRAGAGAACACGCCGATGGCCGCTCCTGGCGGGTATCAGTTGCGCGACAGTCGCAAATATGGCGACACCCATATCACCCTGATGTGGCGGGATGTTTCGGATTGAAATAAGCCGAGCAATGGTTTGCCGGTTGCGGGTTTGWMRSYKGSWRYSTYCYSRSYKAMSSCKWYKKYRRTGAATTTGCCCGCGCCCTGCGCAGGCCGTGCCATGCTCGCGCCCCAAGGGCTGGTGCCACCTATTTTCTGGGGATCGGAGTTGCACGATGCCCAAAACTCACCCGACGCCAAAGCTGGTGATTTTCGATTGCGACGGTGTGCTGGTCGACAGCGAGGGCATGTCAAACCAGGTCCTGATCGACAATCTGGCCCGGTTTGGTCTGCAGTTACAGCTGTCTGATTGCATGGATCTGTTTGTTGGTGGCACCATAAAAGGCGTGATGGGCACGGCGCGGGAGATGGGGGCCGACCTGCCGCCGACCTGGGTTGAGGACGTCTATCAGGAAATTTATTTGAGCCTGGAAAGCGGCGTGCCGCTGGTGCCTGGAATCCCCGAGCTTCTGGCTCTGCTGGATCGACGGGGCATTCCTTGCTGCGTGGCCTCTAATGGCAGCGAAGAGAAAATGCGGATTACCTTGGGCCAGAATGGCCTGTGGGAGCGGTTTCATCCCAATGCGATGTTTTCGGCCCATACGCTGGGCGTCGCCAAGCCTGAGCCGGGGTTGTTTCTGGCCGCCGCCAGCCATTTTGACGTGCAGGCACGCGATTGCCTGGTGATTGAGGATAGCGCAACCGGCGCCACCGCTGCTTTGCGGGCGGGCATGCGCTGCTTGGGTTATGCGCCCGAGGGCAATGGTGAGCGGCTGGCAGAGCAGGGGGCTGAAGTGTTTAGCGCCATGGCGCAGGTGCCAGAGCTGATTGGTTTGACCAGCGCTAGCGCTGAGGCATAGGTAGGGGGCGCTGCCCCTCTCGCCGCTAGGGCGGCCACCTCTGGGATATTTTCAGCCAGATGAACGTGGGCCGTATCGGATGAGGTGACCCTGGTGTTGGGTGTCATTCGTAGGTGAAACTATCCAAGATCCGCCCGCCCAGCGTTTCGGGCAGTTGTTCGGGGCCGCTCATTGGCACCAGGGTGCGGCTGATGTTGTGCACGATGAAATAACTCTCGGGCCGATCCGGATGGGGGATGGCGACCAGTTGCAGCACCATTGAGCCATTGGCCGGGTCGGTATAGGTGCTCAGCACCTCGACCGCGCGCAGCCCGTTGACTTCAATTTCCTGGGTGGCGATGATTTTGGCGTCCGAGAAACCCTGGACCGCAGCGGGAAAGGCCGATTGCGTCAGAGCCTTTGCCGCAGTCCTGAGCCGGATGGACATTGGATTATCGCTGCCCTGCGGAATCGGAAAACGGGCACCTATCACATGGAAATTCTCGACAAATTGCCGGCCCAAAGAGGCTTTGGTGGCAAAGGTGAATTTGACAATACCACCGTCTGGCCGACCATCGGCAATCAGCTCGATATCCTTGCGCATTGGGACCTGCAGGGCAAAGGGAACCGCAATTGGGATGTTGTATTTGGCGGCGTACCTTGCATCGAACCGAAAGATCCGACTGAGATAGACCCCCTCATAAGTGAGCAGGTTGAAGGTGACGCTGGCCTCTTGCGCCTGCGCGGCAGGGGCTAGGCCAAGCAGCGCAATCACTGCAATACCGAAATTCAGCTGCATTCCTGATCCTCATGCTAAGATAAGGATCAGGTTAGGGCCTTGGCTGGTTTCGTCAAACAGCCCTGATCAGCAAAGCGGCCAGTTAAACCTGCGCAATCAGCCGTAAGTCGGGTGGTATTTGCCGCCTGGAGACAGGGTGAAAATCTCACATCCGTCGGCGGTCACTCCAATCGAATGTTCAAACTGTGCGGACAGCGATTTGTCGCGGGTCACGGCGGTCCAGTCGTCGGCCAGGACCTTGGTCTCGGGGCGGCCCAAATTGATCATTGGCTCGATGGTAAAGAACATGCCGTCCTCGAGGGTGGGGCCAGTGCCGGGGCGTCCGTAATGCAGCACGTTGGGTGGGGCGTGAAAGACCAGGCCCAACCCGTGACCGCAGAAATCACGCACCACACTCATCCGCTGGCTTTCAGCATAGGCCTGGATGGCATGGCCTATATCGCCAAAGGTATTGCCGGGCTTTACCGCCTCAATTCCCTTCATCAGCGCATCATGGGTGACCTGGATCAGCCGCTGGGCCTTGCGTGACAGTTTTCCTGCCACATACATCCGGCTGGTGTCGCCAAACCATCCATCAACGATCACCGTCACGTCGATGTTGAGGATATCGCCATCTTTTAGCTTTTTATCGCCGGGAATGCCGTGGCAGACCACATGGTTCACCGAAATGCAGCTGGCGTGTTGATACCCTTTATAGCCGATGGTGGCCGAGGTGGCCCCTGCGTCATCGACCCATTTGGTGATCAGACGGTCGATCTCGCCGGTGCTCTGGCCCACAAAGATATGCACCGCGATATCGTCCAGAATACGGGCTGCCAATTTACCAGCCACATGCATACCGTCAAAATCGGCCTGTTGGTAAATGCGAATGCCGTCCTTGGTCGTCCGACCATCGTTTTTTCTCATCAAGATGGGCTCCATCGCTGCAGTCTTAAACCGCTATGTAAGGGTATTGGCGCCAAAGGGCCATAGGCTGTGCAGCCATGTCGCTTATGCGGCTGAAATGGCGGTGCCAAGGGTGATCTTTTGTGGTGAAATATTGGTTGTGTAGATCAATCGCTCAACACCAGCGGTCTGGGCTTCGTCAAAGGCTGCGGCATAAGCTGGGTCAATATCGGCAGCCAGTTGAAAGCGCTGGCAATCAGTGCGTTGCACCAGATAGAGCATCACGGATCGGTGCCCCTGTTGCACCATCTTGGTCAATTCGCCCAGATGCTTGGTGCCGCGCTTGGTGACGCTGTCGGGGAACTCGGCCAGTCCAGGCTGGCGCATCAGGGTGACGCTTTTGACCTCGACATAACAATCCGGCAGACCGGCTTGGGTCAGCAGGAAGTCGATGCGGCTGTTTTCACCGTATTTCACCTCGGGGCGGACGGATTGGTACTCGGCCAGCTCGGTGATTTCGCTAGCCTCTAACGAGGCGCGCAGGGCGCGGTTGGGAACCGAAGTATCGACGCCGGNRMRMKRGCSSWKYKMWKGCTMKMYCASMSSYCWRMMMYAGKYMRGMWTTWWSYYKGRKYCSKCSYTKSRWWYSRGCYMGMWMYSCAYMCCCGGTTCCGCCAGCCCCATCATCGAGCCGGGATTGGCACAATGGGCGGTGATCTCTTGTCCATCCGGTAGCAGGCAATCGGCCAGAAACCGTTTGTAGCGGCGGATCAGGGTGGCGGGGATGAGAGGGGTTACAAAGCGCATACCTCCCGGATTATACCTGCAATTGAAACGGATCAAGGGAGCAAGATCATGGGGAACCCAACCGCTGCCATGCTGGTCATTGGCGATGAGATCCTGTCGGGTCGAACCCGCGATGCAAATATGTACTTTCTGGCTGGTGAGTTGACCAAACACGGTGTCGATTTGACCGAGGTTCGCATTGTCAGCGATGACAGCGCAGCGATTATTGCGGCGGTTCAGGCGCTGTCGGCAGGTTTTGACCATGTATTCACCAGCGGCGGAATTGGCCCCACCCATGACGACATCACCGCCGATTGCATCGCACAGGCGTTTGAGACCCATATAGATGTGCGCGACGACGCGCGGGCGCTGCTGGCTGAGCACTACAAAAAGACCGACAAAGAGTTGAACGCAGCACGGTTGCGCATGGCACGGATTCCCGACGGCGCGACCCTGATCGACAATCCGGTGTCAGTGGCGCCGGGTTTTACCCTGGGCAATGTGCATGTCATGGCCGGAGTGCCTTTGGTGTTTCAGGCCATGGTCGCGTCGGTGTTGCCGACAATCACCGGCGGCCAACCGATGCTGTCGCAAACCCTGCGGGTGCTGCGCGGTGAAGGCGATATAGCCTCAACACTCAGTGCTTTGGCCAAGACATATGACGACCTGTCGATCGGCTGTTATCCGTTCCAAAAGGACGGTGCATTTGGTGCCAATATCGTCATTCGCGGCACCGAGGGCACGCGCATTGACGCAGCGATGACACAACTGGCTAGAGAGTTGGACCTGTGAGCACTGATCCGCGTTATTACGCCGTGACCGAGGCAACCTGGCCAAGCGCCCGAAAAGTTACACTTGGCCCCATTACTCTGTGTGAAGGATTGGACGGCGGTAGTCGGGTGTCTTCAGCCACCATCAACGGTCCGGTCACTGACAGTGATATTGCCGCCGCCGAGGTGGCCATGCGCGACATGGGGCAGGCGCCCCTGTTCATGATCCGCGATGGCGAGGATGAGCTGGATGCACAGCTGGGCGAGCGCGGATATACCGTAAAGGATCCGGTTAATATCTGGGCCTGCCCGGCGAAGTTGCTCACGGATGTGGAAATACCGAGGGTGACCACATTTTGCATTTGGGAGCCGTTGGCGATCCAACGCGAGATTTGGGCCTCTGGCGGTATTGGCCCGGCACGATTGGCAGTGATGGAGCGCGCCGTCGGACCAAAAATGGCCTTGCTGAGCCGGAACGATGAAAAACCTGCCGGCACGGGGTACTGCGCCATCCATGAAGGTGTGGCCATGGTGCACGCGCTGGAAATCCTGCCGCATCAGCGCCGCAAGGGCATGGGCGTATGGATGATGCGTCAGGCGGCATTTTGGGCGTTGGAAAATGGCGCCGATACGTTGGCGGTGATTTGTACCAAACGTAACAAGGGTGCAAACGGGCTCTATGCTTCCCTCGGCATGACCCCTGTGGGACAGTATCATTATCGTATTTTGCCAAACGGAGATTAAGCCAAAATGACTGACCAGACTATGCCCACCGCACTTGACCTGCCGATGGTGGATCCACTGCCGCCAGAGACCCAGAAATACTTTGATATCTGCGTCGAGAAATTGGGCATGATCCCCAATGTGCTCAAAGCAAATGCCTTTGATATCGACAAGCTGAACGCCTTTACTGGCATTTATAACGACATAATGCTGGCGCCCAGCGGCCTGAGCAAACTGGAACGCGAGATGATCGCGGTGGTGGTTTCGGCGATCAACAAGTGTTTCTACTGCCTGGCCGCCCATGGCGCGGCAGTGCGGCAACTGTCGGGTGATCCAAAACTGGGCGAAATGCTGGTGATGAACTACCGGGTGGCGCCGTTAGAGGCGCGTCAGCGCAGCATGTTGGATTTTGCCGCCAAAATGACCACTGCCAGTGCCGAGATTTCCGAGGCGGATCGGCAGGGGCTGCGGGATGTGGGGTTTAGCGACCGCGACATCTGGGACATTGCCAACGTGACCGGATTTTACAACATGTCCAACCGGGTTGCCAGCGCCACGGCAATGGTGCCCAACGACGAATACCACAGCCAGTCCCGGTGATCCGTAGACTGGCCATAATCAGCGCTGCGGCGCTGGCTATGCCTGTGATGGCCAGCGATCTGGCACTGCCTGCCGGTGCCCAGATCCTGGCCGAACGGCCAAGCCCGCTGGCTCGTTATGCGCTACCGCTGGGGCCAGCAAGTGACGACAAGGTTCCGGTCCGGCATTTTGAAGGTCAAGTGTTGCGCCGCACCTGGCGCTTGGGGGGGGATGCGACCACGCTGCAGCTGTTTGCACCGATGCGGCAACAGTTGCAGGAGGCGGGTTATGACATTGCGTACCAATGTCAGGCGTTGGATTGCGGCGGATTTGAGTTTCGTTTTGGCATCGAGGTGGTGCCCGCGCCGGATATGATCGTCGATATCGGCGACTTCCTGTTCCTCTCGGCCACCAAGGGTGAGGCGCAGGCTTTGTCGTTGCTGGTGTCTCGCTCGGGGAGTTCGGCCTATATCCAGGTGATAGAAGTGGCCCCAGTCAATGTTGACTTGATCAAGGTCACGGCAACCCAAGCTCCGGTGCCGGAGATCGTGCCGGATCAGGTCGCACAGGCGGATGAGCGCGATCTTATCGGAGCTCTGTCCTCCAGTGGTCGGGTTGTGCTGGCGGATCTGGAGTTTGAAACTGGATCTGCCCGACTGGGCGCAGGACCGTTTGACAGTCTGGCACAACTGGCGACAGCGCTGACTGAAAACCCAGAGATGCGCGTTATGCTGGTGGGGCACACTGATAATATCGGAGCACAGGATGGGAATGTCGCCCTATCCCAGCTCCGAGCAGAAGCCGTTCGAGAGCGATTGTTGACGCTAATCGAGGCCGATGTCGCTGGCATCGAGGTTGTTGGAGCGGGATTTATGGCGCCACTGACCAGCAATCTGACACGTGAAGGCCGAGATGCAAATCGCCGGGTCGAGGCGGTGCTGATGTCTCAGTAACGTGGCGAGATGGACCGTGGCAGAACAAAAAAGCCCCGCGTGTTGACGCGGGGCAGGTTACCGAGGGTCGTTGCTTACCAGTCGCTGGGGCCTTTGTCGGCAAAGGCGTGGACTAGGAAATCGATAAAGGCGCGGACCTTGGGCTGGGTGAACCGGCCCGGCGGGTAGACGGCATAGATGCCTTGGGTTTCGCGCGGCAGATTTGGCATCACGTCTTCGACCAGGCCATCACGCATTGCCTGCGAATACAAATAGCTCGGCAGATAGGCGATGCCGAGACCAGAAATGGCGGCGTTAAGCAGCGACTGGCCGTCGTTGACGCTCAACCACCCCGCGGTACGCACCTGACGCTTTTCGCCGGACGGTGCGGTCAGTTTCCACATATTGCCGCTGGATTGGTTTGAATAATGCAACAGTTTATGCGAGTTCAAATCGTCGATCTTATTTGGGTGACCAAACTTTTCCAAATACCCGGGCGACGCGATCATCCGCTTGGTGGTTTCGGTCAGTTTGCGGGCGCGCAGAGTGCTGTCCTCCAGCTCCCCAATGCGCAGCGCCAAATCAAAGCCTTCGGAGATTAGCTCAACAAAGCGGTTGTTCAGCACCATGTTGACGGTGATGTCGGGGAAGTCGTTGAGGAATTCAGACAGTACCGGCGACAGATGGTTGACGCCAAAGTCGGTGGCCACTGAAATTCGCAACAGCCCTGATGGTGCTGATTGCATCGAGGTCACCAGCGCGTCGGCCTCGCCTGCATCGTTCAGCACCCGGCGGGCCCGGTCGTAATAGGCCAGACCAATTTCGGTGGGCGAGACCCGGCGGGTGGTGCGGTTCAACAGTCGCGCACCCAACCGTGCCTCAAGGCTCGATACGTGTTTCGAAACCGCGGACTTGGAAATGCCCATCTTGCGCGCGGCGTCGGTAAATCCACCCTGATCCACCACATTGGCAAAGGCTTCCATTTCAGTCAGTCGGTCCATCTCAATCCCCTCGTGAATTTAGCTCTTGGGACTGTAAATGGCGGCGAAATCAGGCAGGAACGGGGCGCTGGTGGGATAATACCTAGGTTTTYGCTTGATCGTTTTGAGACTGGAAACGATCAGAGTCGCCGTTTGCGAGGTGCTGACGTTTCCCATTGCCCTACTTTAGTGGGCCTGCCCTTCGTGGGTCGCAATTATTCGGCCTGCACGCTAGGCTGACCTAATTGTATGTTAATATTTAGAGGCAAGTCAGATGAAAATCATTATTGCACCATTGATAGCACTCACTCTGGCCTTGCCCGTTTGGGCGGGCGGCGAGACGGCTTCGAATCCGGACGCCCAGGTCTATTTTGCCAATATCAAGGATGGCGATACCTTCGTCTCTCCGGTCACCGTAATCTTTGGCCTGTCCGGGATGGGGGTAGCGCCTGCGGGCACCGAAAAGGACAATACCGGTCACCATCACCTGCTGATCGACCGCCCGCCGCTGGGGCAGGGCGAAGATGGCGCCGATGAGCTGTCATATGGCATTCCCTCGGATGAGCATCATCTGCATTTTGGTGGTGGTCAGACCGAGACCACAATCGAGCTGGAACCCGGTCAGCATACCTTGCAGCTGGTCTTGGGGGATCTGGGTCATGTGCCGCATTCAAAGCCAATTGTCTCTGAAATGATCACAATAATCGTCGAGTGAGACCTCAGGCGGCCGTCATCCTGCCGCCTGATCCATTGCTCAAGGCTTCCCTCTATTCAGTAGGCGCCTTTTTTTCGGCTTAACAAAACCTCGGGTCGCGGGCTGTTTGGTGATGCAACCGGGTTTTGCTCACAATGCTTCGTTCCCGGGCGAAGCATTGACCAACAGCCAACCGCTACAAGCAGGCAGGAAAAACCGGAGACTCCCATGCTGACCTGTTTCATTCGCTATCAAATCGACCCGACAAAGAAAGCTATGTTCGAAGAATACGCTCGTAACTGGGGCAAGCGATCCCACGCTGTGGGGCTGATCTGATTGGCTATTATGCCCCGCATGAGGGCTCATCGACATTGGCCTACGGCATCTACAACGTGGCCAGCCTGGCCGACTACGAATGCTACCGGACCCGTCTGGCCGCYGAYCCRYTGGGGCAAGAGAAYTAYCGCTTTGCTCAGCAGGAGAAGTTCCTGTTGCGCGAGGACCGGACATGGCTGAAACTGGCCTCTTCCCCACATGGAGCCCAGAAATGATTGCTGTGTTGTTCGAGGTCCGCATCGCCGAGGGCCGCAAATCCGACTATCTGCAGGTCGCCGCTGATCTGTTGCCCTTGTTGCAGCAGGTCGATGGGTTTATCTCGGTTGAACGGTTCCAAAGCCTGAGTGATCCGGACAAATTGCTATCGCTGTCCTTCTTTCGGGATGAGCAGGCGGTGACCAGCTGGCGTGCTTTAGCGGAACACCGCGACGGGCAGGACAGTGGCCGCAGCGGCATCTTTGCCGATTATCGCCTGCGGGTCGCCAGCGTGATCCGTGACTACGGCATGGAGGACCGGGATCAAGCCCCCCAAGACAGCCGCGAGACACACGGCTGAGAGGAGCGTAGGGTGTGTGGTTCCGCGCCGATGCGCGGGTTCACGCACCATTTGCCTCAGAACGCAGCGGCCAGCCGAGTACCCTGATTGATCGCCCGTTTGGCGTCCAACTCGGCGGCCACATCAGCACCGCCGATGACATGACAGGCAATACCCCGCTCAGACAACGCATCAGCCAGCGACCGTTGCGGGACCTGCCCCGAGCACAACACAATGGTGTCGGCAGCGATCACCGTCGGGTTTTCGCGCGCCTCGCCAAACGAGATATGCAGCCCGTCATCGTCGATCCGCTCATAGTTGACGCCACCAACCAACTCGACCTGTTTCATTCTCAGCGTTGCGCGGTGAATCCAGCCGGTGGTCTTGCCCAGTCCTTTGCCATGCGCCTTGGTCTTGCGCTGCAACAGCGTTACCCTGCGCGCTGGTGCGGCGGGCTGCGGACCTTCAGGGGCCAATCCTGAGCGGTGTTCCTCAGGGTCCGCTACCCCCCATTCCTTCATCCACAGCGGCAAGTCGGTGGTGGGGCTATGCCCCTCCTCCAGCAGGAATTCGCAGACATCAAAGCCGATGCCCCCGGCGCCGATCACCGCAACATGGTCGCCAACCGGAACCTTGCCGCGCAGCACGTCGATATAGGTCAGCACGTTGGCGCGATCCTGACCGGGGATTTGTGGATCGCGCGGGATGACGCCGGTGGCGATCACCACCTCGTCAAACCTGGTCAAATCCTCGGCGCTGACTTCGACTCCCAGCTTCACGGTGATCCCGGCCTCAGCAACCATAGTGCGATACCAGTCCACCAACCCCCAGAACTCYTCTTTSCCSGGCACCTGTTTGGCCATGTTCAACTGGCCGCCAATCTCATCCGCCTTGTCGAACAGAGTAACGACATGCCCCCGTTGAGCGGCAATCAACGCCGTCGCCAGCCCCGCCGGACCGGCGCCAACAATGGCGACAGACTTGGCGATGGGGGACAGTTCAATCACCAACTCGGTCTCGTGACAGGCCTGCGGGTTGACCAGACACGAGGACAGCTTGCCGCCAAATGTGTGATCCAGACAGGCCTGATTGCAGGCAATACAGGGGGCAATCTGATCGCCCTTGCCGCTCATCGCCTTTTTGACAAAATCCGCATCCGCCAGCATTGGCCGCGCCATCGACACCATGTCGGCACAGCCAGTCGCCAGCACCTCTTCGCCGACCTCGGGCGTGTTGATCCGGTTTGAGGTGATCAGTGGAATGCCAACCTTGCCCATCAGCTTCTTGGTGACCCAGGCAAAAGCGGCACGCGGAACGCTGGTGGCGATGGTGGGAATGCGCGCCTCGTGCCAGCCAATGCCGGAGTTGATGAGGGTGGCACCGGCCTTCTCAACCGCGACCGCCAGCTGCACCACCTCGTCATGGGTGGATCCGTTGGGGATCAGGTCAATCATCGACAGCCGGAAGATGATAATGAAATTCACCCCCACGGCTTCACGCACACGGCGCACCACCTCGATGGACAGCCGCATTCGGTTTTCATAAGACCCGCCCCAGCGGTCTGTTCGCTTGTTGGTGTGGGTGACCAGGAACTGGTTGAGGAAATACCCCTCCGAGCCCATGATTTCGACCCCGTCATAGCCTGCCTGCTGCGCCAGCACGGCGGCATTGACGATATCCGCGATCTGCTTCTCGATACCGTTCTCATCCAGCTCAGCAGGTGGAAACGGAGAGATCGGTGACTTCACCGCACTGGGCGCGACACATTTAGGGCCGTAAGAATAACGCCCGGCGTGCAGGATCTGCATGGCGATCTTGCCGCCCGCCTGATGCACCCGGTCGGTGACAATGGCGTGATTTTTCACGTCGTCGTCACAGGTCATCATTGCCGCACCAGGCAAAACCGAGCCTTCCAGATTGGGACCAATGCCGCCAGTGACCATCAACCCGACCTCGCCGCGTGCGCGCGATGCATAAAACTCGGCCACCCGGTTCCAGTCACGGGTCTCTTCCAGGCCAGTGTGCATTGACCCCATTAGCACCCGGTTTTTCAGGGTGGTGAAACCCAGGTCCAACGGCGCCAGCAGGTTTGGGTACTCAGTCATCACACTCTCCCTCAGATTTGCCGGGTAGAATTGCGTTGATCTCGCGCCTTGTCACCCGAAACGCGGCGTCACCCTCTTGTGCGACGCAGGGGCAAGGCTACACAGTAGCGCAGAACCTCAGGAGAGCGAAATGACCCCGGACGAGATAGCCAAACTACCCTACCGCCCCAATGTTGGGGTGATGCTGCTCAACGCGAATGGCGAAGTGTTTGTTGGCCAACGCAAAGACCGCTTCAAGGACGCCTGGCAAATGCCCCAAGGCGGCATTGATGACGGCGAAGATCCCCGCACCGCCGCGCTGCGTGAGTTGGAAGAGGAAACCGGGGTGGTGCCAGAACTGGTCGAGATCATCGCCGAAAGTGACGGCTGGCTGCCCTATGACCTACCACATGACGTGGTGCCCAAATTCTGGGGTGGCAAATACCGTGGTCAGCAGCAGAAATGGTACCTGATGCGCTTTACCGGCAGTGATGATCAGGTCAACATCAACACCGACCACCCTGAGTTCTCGGCCTGGTGCTGGCAGCCGGTGGATCAGCTGGTGGACAAGATTGTGCCGTTTAAACGCGAGGTTTATGTGCGCGTCGTTGCGGAATTCCAGGCCCATCTGGAGTGAGCTTGCAGCACGCGGCGAAGCCGCGTGCCACGCCCAACGGGTCAAGATGCCCCGTTGGGGGCGTCGAGACCGGGCGGGAGACCCGGCCTCACTATTGTTTACAGCAGACCTTCAGCCTTCAGCAGATGCAGCATATTGGCTTCTGGGCGCGGGCCGATGTGGCTGATCACTTCGCCAGCACAGACGCAGCCGATTTTGGCACAGGTTTCCAGATCGAGACCGGTGGCCATGCCGAACAGGAAGCCAGCAGCAAACTGATCACCGGCACCGGTGGCGTCGATGGGAACAACCTTGGTGACCGAAACGTCGATCTGTTTGCCCTCGGACACAACTGTCACGCCATCRCCSGAYCGRGTGCARACCACCAAGGGGCARATCGCAGCAGTYTTGGCCAGYGCMTCMKCCAGATCGTCGGTYTCAAACAGCGACTTGATCTCGTCYTCGTTGCCGATSACAWARTCCAGCTCGTTTTCGATCAGCGACAGGAARTCRGCSCGGTGGCGKTYGACACARAACGGRTCGGAAATSGCGATGCCKGMYTTGCCRCCRCCYKYGYGACARYYRCGSGCGGCCTCYAGGAAYGCGGTYTTRCCYTTGTCCTTGTCGAACAGATASCCCTCAAGGAACATGATCTTAGCCTGTCCCGCCACSTCSTTKGAYACATCSYCYGAACTCAGCTCRGAKGARATGCCCAGATAGGTGTTCATCGAGCGCTCACCGTCGGGCGACACAAAAATCATCGAGCGCGAAGTCGGCAACTCGCCACTGGTGATCGGCGGGTTCACAAAGTCGACGCCATCATCACTCATCGCCTTGGCGTAGAACTGCCCCAAGGCATCGTCRTGCACMCGSCCRATGAASGCCGCCTCWAGYCCCAGYGCRCCAGCGCCGGCGATGGTATTGGCAACSGATCCRCCGGGCGTYTGCACCCGGCCYKMCATCGCSSCATARAGCACTTCGCCRCGRTCGCGTTCGATCAGCTGCATAATGCCTTTCTCGATGCCCATAAGGTCGAGAAAGCTGTCGTCGCTTTGACTGATAACATCAACAACGGCATTACCAATGCCAACAATCTGGTAGGTCTTCATAGGTTCTTGTCCTCAAACATGCACAGGTCGCGGATCAGGCAGGTGCCACAGAGCGGTTTGCGTGCTTTACAGTGATAACGGCCGTGCAGGATCAGCCAGTGATGGGCGTGCTGCTGGAAATCAGCCGGGATATTGTCTTCGACGGCGCGTTCAACCGCATCGACGTCTTTGCCGGGCGCAATGCCAGACCGATTGCCAACGCGAAAGATATGGGTGTCCACCGCCTGTGCTGGCTGATGCCACCACATGTTCAGAACCACATTGGCGGTCTTGCGGCCGACGCCGGGCAGCGATTGCAATGCCGCGCGGGAATTGGGCACCTCACCGCCGTATTCATCGACCAGAAGGTGGCTCATCTTGATCACGTTCTTGGCCTTGTTGCGGTACAGGCCGATTGTCTTGATATGGTCGATCAGTTTTTCTTCGCCCAGATCCAGCATCTTTTGCGGCGTGTCAGCGATCTTGAACAATTCGCGCGTGGCCCTGTTGACCCCTACATCAGTGGACTGCGCCGACAGGGCAACCGCCACCACCAGGGTGTAGACGTTGACGTGCTCCAGCTCCCCTTTGGGTTCTGGTTCAGCTGCCTGGAACCGCGTGAATATCTCGCGGATGGTATGATAATCGAGTTGCTTTGCCATCGTCGGTCTTAATGACGTGACGGGCCACGCATCGCAACGGGAAACCGGTGGGTTGGCTCAGGCCGGGTTAACCCTGTGCTGTTTCGCAACAGCCACTGCGCCAAATTCTGCCGGAGCTTCATCGCCACCTTTGACAAATGTCGCAACGGTCAGTTGTTTGGGGTGGTCCGAAAAATGGGCAACCAGATTGGCACAGAAGGGTCCGCAACCGGTATGACCAGTGACGCGACCAGCCTCGCCAGCGGCCCCGACCATCATGCCAAGACCATATCCGGTTTCACTCCAAACCCGCCCCGGTATCGGGTCGCCTTGCATCTGTTGGGTCAGCAGCAGTTGGCGGGAGTGTTCCGCAAGCAGGTCTTTCCCTAGAATTGCCTGCAACATTCTGGCGGCATCCAGTGCCGTGCCCATCAGACAGCCATGATAAACCCAGCCCGGATGGTATCCGTTCACATTGTCCCAATGGGCCTCTTCAAAGTCCTGCGGTGTTACTGCCAACCGGGCTTTAAGTCCCAGCGGCGCACAAATCTGCGTCTGCATGATGTCAGCCAAAGGCGCGTCATGAACACGCTCCAGCTTTTGACGCAGCAGCAGATAGCCAAGATTAGAATAGAGCYAGCGGGTGCCGGGATCATAAACTGTTTCAGGATAACCCGTTTCGCGTAGCAGGCGTGCAGCAGACCAGGGGGACTCACCAGCCTTTACGGCTGATTGATAGGCAGGCAGAGGGCCATAGTCAGGCAAGCCCGCACGTTGCTGCAAGAGTTGCAGTAACGTGAATGGATGACCGTCAAAGGGAGCATCAAGATCCAGCTTCCCGGCCTCCACAGCGCGCAGGATAAGGGTCGCCAGTACCGGTTTGGTGAAGCTCCACCACGGGAACAGGGCCTTTGGCACATCATCCATCAGGACGTTGCCTTGCTTGTCCAATGCTGCTGAAATCATTCACGCCTCCTGTTTGCTGCACACTCGCTGTAATTGATACAAGGCGCAAGTTTCGGGTCGTTTGTTCGGGGCCAAATGCCTAACCTAACAGGAGACGATGACAGGGGATGTGCCGATGAATGTTCAAGCCAACGAGCAAAGCTATCACTACGGTGTCATGCGCCGCGCGATCGAGCTGATCGACGAGGGCGGCGAAGGGCTGTCTCTGGAAGAGCTGGCAAAAAAGATGGATATGAGCCCGGCACATTTTCAGCGCTTGTTCTCAGCCTGGGTGGGGGTGTCGCCAAAACGCTATCAACAATACCTGCGGCTGGGCCACGCCAAGGCTCTGCTACACGATAATTTCACCACCCTGGGCGTGGCGCATTCCGTTGGGCTGTCTGGCACCGGGCGGCTTCACGATCTGTTCCTGCGCTGGGAGGCGATGAGCCCGGGAGAGTACGCGCGCAAAGGCGCAGAGCTGCAGATTTTCTGGGGCTGGTTTGACAGCCCCTTTGGGCTGGCCCTGGCGATGGGCACGGGTAAGGGTATTTGTGGGCTGGCCTTTGCGGCAGAAACTGGTGCCGAGGCGGCGATGGCCGACATGCGGGCGCGCTGGCCCAAGGCCAGTTTTGTCGAAGATCCCATGGCACTGCGGCCCCTGGTCACTGCTGCCTTTGATCAACGCGGCGAAACCGCGTTGCACATGATTGGCGCGCCGCTGCAGATCAAGGTCTGGGAGGCATTGCTGCGGATCCCCTCGGGGCAGGTCACCTCGTATTCCGAGATTGCCCAGTCGATTGGAGTACCCCGCGCACAGCGGGCGGTTGGCACTGCTGTGGGTCGCAATCCAGTGTCTTGGTTGATCCCCTGCCACCGCGCCCTGCGCAAATCCGGCGCCTTGGGAGGCTATCACTGGGGCCTGCCAGTAAAACGCGCCATGCTGGCCTTCGAGGCTGCTCGCGCCGAAGGGTAGCGCCCATTTATCCCGGCCCGACCAACTGGCGTTTGACACGCCGCAACCAGCTAATCAGTGGCCAGCCCGAACCTGCAGTGTTGACACGACCCTGCGCCTGTTTCTGAGCGTGAAGCCGGGCATGATACTCATGCTCGCGTTCGTGAGGGCGCAATGGACGCTCCGGTTGCCAGGGCCCCAGTTGTAGTTTCATCATGACGATGTGGTCGAAATAGCACATATTTGCCTCCTTGGCTCAGAAGCATGTTTCCCATAAGCCCACTGACACCCTGTTGTCAGCAGGGGTTGGTATGGTGTCAGTAGTCCGCATCGCAAATTCGCAGGAACACCCATGCACCGGTCAAACCGCCTTTTTGAGATCATTCAGATCCTGCGCGCCAGCAGCAATCCGGTGACGGCGGCGCGGCTGGCTGAGATGCTGGAAGTGTCTGCCCGCACGGTTTACCGCGATATCGCGTCGTTGCAGGCCATGGGTACGCCAATCGAAGGTGAGGCGGGACTGGGTTATGTGATGCGTCGCGGTTACGATCTGCCGCCGCTGAATTTTGACGCCGAAGAGGTGGAGGCGCTGCAGGTTGGTCTGTCGATGCTGGTGCGCACCGGCGACAGTACTTTGCAGCAGGCTGCCCAGAGAATTTGCCACAAGATCGAAGACTTGCAGGCAGATGCCGACTGGCTGCGGGTTGCGCCATGGGGGGCAGCCTCTGATGATCCTGCAAAGGGCTGCGTGTCGCTGGGCGTCCTGCGCAATGCCATCCGCTGCGAGCAGAAACTGCAGCTTACCTATCGCGATGGTGCGTTGTTCCAAACCTATCGTGTCGTGCGGCCGGTGGCGCTGATCTACCATCTGGACTGCACCATGCTTGCCGCTTGGTGCGAGCTGCGCGGTGCCTTTCGCCATTTTCGCAGCGACCGGATTTGGGGCTGTGAGGTTTTGGAGGGTCATTTTTTGGGGCAGGGGTCCGCTCTGCGTAAACTATGGTCAGAGCAACACTGCTGGGAGGACGGTGGCGCGGCTGAAATAGCTCAATAGCAACGATTTGCGCGGGGAATTGCCGATCCGCGGGCCTGTGGGGTTGAGCCTTTGGCCAGTAGTCATGATACATTGCTGCAAAAGACGCGCGATAGATGCGGTTCCGAGCAGAAAAGGCCTCACCATGACCATCTTGAAATTCTCGACTGCAACCGTTTTGGTTGCGGTGCTGGGCCTGAGCGCCTGTACCGATCCGGCGTTGCTGGGCGACTATAACGGCGACCCCAAACAAAACACCAAAGGTGGTGCTGCGATTGGCGCCTTGATTGGGGCTGGCATTGGTGCCCTGTCCAACAGCAGCAACAAGACGGCCGCCGTTCTGGGCGGTGCCGCCATTGGTGCGGTTGCAGGGGGGGCAATTGGTGCCACGCTTGACCAACAGGCCGCCGAGCTGCGCCAGACCTTGGCCAATGAAGATATCACAGTGGTCAATACCGGCGATCGGTTGATCGTGTCGCTGCCCAATGATCTGACCTTTGCCACTGACAGTTATGCCGTCAGCTCGGCTGTGCAATCGGACTTGCAGAAAGTGGCCGATAGTCTGCTGCGCTATCCCAACAGCTCAATCCAGGTGATTGGCCACACCGATAGCGATGGCGATGCTACCTATAATCAGGGATTGTCAGTGCGCCGCGCCGATGCGGTGGCCGATCAAATCCAGGCTGGTGGCGTGCCGTATAATCGGGTGCGGACCTTGGGACGTGGCGAAGATCAGCCAGTGGCCAGCAACCTGACGCCCGAGGGCAAGGCGCAGAACCGTCGGGTCGAAATTGTGGTAATTCCACAGGCGAGCTAACGGTTTGGGGCCATGCCTCTGTGTGGCCCACTCGCCATGGTGCTGGGAATAGGCCGGGGCGCACATGGGCTGCGCGGTGTTTGGGCTTTTGCATTTGTCATTGACGGGTAAGTGTTAGGGCAAGCCACTTGCGAACAAAGGATGCCCAAATGCCCAATCCCGTTGTCTTAACCTTGTCTGGCTCGTTGCGCCGTGACGCCACCAACCGCAAACTGCTGCACGAGGCGGTGCGGTTGTTTGGCGATGCCAGTCATGTGGAGGGAGATCTGGATCTGCCGCTTTATGACGGCGACGTTGAGGCCCTTGATGGGATTCCAGCAGCGGTTCAGGTGCTTGCCGATCAGATAGTGGCAGCGGACGTGGTGCTGATTTCGACCCCGGAATATAACAAGGGCCCTTCGGGTGTGCTGAAGAACGCGCTCGATTGGGTCAGCCGCACCGAGGGGCGCCCCTTTGCGGATAAACCCGTGGCGGTGATGTCAGCAGCAGTCGGCCAGACCGGGGGCGAGAAGGCGCAAGCAATCCTGCGCGACTTTCTGGTGTCGTTCCGGCCCCGTGTGCTGTCTGAACCGCTGCTGCATCTGGGTGGGTCCGGCAGTCAGTTYGACGAGRATGGTCATCTGACCARCGATGARCACACAACGACGCTGGCGACGCTGATGCATAACCTGCGCGCTGAAATTAAGGGCTGAGCCTGTCCGCGGGTGGGGGCGAAGCGCCCGCCCATGGGGGCTGACGGGCAATAACATCCAGCTACAGGTTATCCTCAACCCGGAATCCTTTGGGAATCGTATCCACTCCCTCCAGCAACAGATCTGCCATCACATGCGCCACYTTGGGGGCCATGCCAAAGCCGATCTTGAAACCTCCATTGGCGATGAAATGTCCCGGTCGCCCCGGATAGGCCCCCAGCATTGGTGAACGGGTTTTTGAGCGGGGGCGCACACCTGCCCAACGGTCAATCACCTCGGCCCCGTGCAGCACCGGCATCAGGGTGCGGACACGCTCGATCACATCTTCCAGCAGGTCGTCGGTCTCATTGGGATCATCAAACTCGCGCTCGGTGGTGGAGCCAATGGCCMRKRYCMSSKCMRYAKKYKSWRRSMYGTMYWSAWYSYCGGCAAARAKCKKMKSMWCCTCTCCGGCATCAAAGCGCAGCAGGGCAGATTGTCCTTTGATGCCGCTGCCAACGGTTTTGCCCAATTCAGCGCTCAGTTCCTGGAGGCCGGCAAAGCCCTTGGCGTGAACAACCAGACCCTGATCCGGCGCGTCAGGTACAACTTCGATTCCCATAACGGCCAGCCCGGCAATCAGGCTGGCCCCGGCGTGGCGCGGTGAAATTCTGGCGGCCAATGTGTCRTGGATGACATAACCGGTGGCGCTGGGYGGSGCCCACGTCCCCAATTCAGAGACTTTGCAAACCGTCCATTCGGCCTCGCCTCGCCACAACGCGCGGGCGGTTTCAACCCTACTTCGCGCCAGCTCCAGCGCCTTGTCGTCCTTGATCGACTGTAGCCGCCCGGTGCGGCCATAGCCGGCAGAAACGCCGCCAGCGGCCTCGATTTCGGACCAGAAATTTTCGGCCATCAGCAGGCTGTCGAGTTGGAATGTTTTCTTGTGGTTCCAGTTGTCTGGCACATGTGGGGCCAATGCCCCGACCAGACCACCACTGGATCCGGAACCTGCGCCATATGGGTCAACCACCTGCACCTTGGCGCCGCGTTGCGCACAAACCCAGGCAATTGTCAGGCCAAAAGCCCCTGCGCCACGCACTGTTATGTCAGCCATTGCCATTTGCTTATCCTTTCGCCAGTGTCGCGCCGTTCCACACCACCATCTAGGGGATATCTGCATGGCAGACCAGCAGGCTCGCCTCAGCTGGCGCGACGGCAATATTCCGGTGTCGGACCAGTTTGATGACCCCTATTTTTCACCGCAAGGCGGCTTGGCCGAGGGCGAACATGTGTTTTTGGCTGGCAATGATCTGCCCGAGCGGTTTGCACCGGGGTTTCAGATTGCAGAACTGGGCTTTGGCACCGGGCTCAGCATGTTGACCGCCTGGAAGGCTTGGGAAGAGGCCGGGATGACCACGCCGCTGCGTTTCACCAGCTTTGAGGCTTTTCCCATGGCGCCAGCAGATATGGCCAAGGCGCTAGAGGCTTTCCCCGAGATCGCGCCCTGGGCCCAGCGGTTCCTGCCGCAATGGCAGGGTGGCGGGATCTGCGATCTGGGCACATTGCAGCTGGAGGTGGTCATAGGCGACGCCCGAAAGTCGCTGCCAGAGTGGACAGGGCAGGCGGATGCTTGGTTTCTGGACGGGTTCTCTCCCGCCAAGAACCCCGAGCTGTGGCAGGCCGACCTGATGGCTCAGGTGGCGCACCATACCAGATCGGGGGGCAGTGCCGCGAGTTATACAGCCGCTGGATTTGTGCGGCGCGGGCTGAGGGACGCTGGATTTGAAGTAAYCCGCGTGCCCGGTTTTGGGCGTAAGCGGCATATGACAAGGGCACAGATGCCATGACTGAGACAGCGACTGCGCAAACACAAACCAACAACGTGCCAATGGGCGTCATGCYGATGATCGGGGCGACGGTGGTGTTTGCCCTGCAAGATGGTGTCTCGCGGCATTTGGCGGGAACCTACAACACCTACATGGTGGTGATGGTGCGCTACTGGTTCTTTGCCGCCTTTGTGGTGTTTCTGGCGATCCGCGCACCGGGCGGCATTCGCGCCACCGCCCGCACCGATCAACTGGGTCTGCAAATTTTCCGCGGCGTGCTGTTGGCGGCGGAAATCGCCGTAGCGGTTTATGGTTTTACCCTGCTTGGCCTGATCGAAAGCCAGGCGGTGTTCATCTGTTACCCGCTATTGGTGGCGGCGCTTAGCGGTCCGGTGCTGGGCGAGAGCGTCGGCTGGCGCCGCTGGATGGCGATTGGGCTGGGCTTGATCGGGGTAATGATCATTCTGCAACCGGGAGCAGGGGTGTTCAATCCGGCAGCGGTGATCCCGTTCATCTCGGCACTGATGTTTGCCGTCTATGGCTTGCTGACCCGCTATGTCGCGCGGCGCGACAGCACCGCCACCAGTTTCTTCTGGACTGGCATTGCCGGGGCCGTGCTGATGACCTCGGTGGGCGTGTGGTTCTGGGAGCCGATGACGTTTAACGACAGCCTGTGGATGGCCTTACTATGTGTGTTTGGTGTGATGGGGCATTGGTTGCTGATCAAATGTTACGAGATGGCCGAGGCCAGCGCGGTGCAGCCCTTTGCCTATCTGCACTTGGTTTGGGCTGCGCTGCTTGGGATCTGGGTGTTTGGCGAAGTGATCCGCGACAACGTGGCTTTTGGCGCCTCGATCATCCTAGCTGCCGGCCTGTTCACCCTATGGCGCGAACGCGCGAAGGGTTGAGCCTGCCAGTTCCTGGGAAAACGGAATGGGCAGAGGCGTTTTTCCCAGCCGGGCGCGATAGACCGGCAGGCTTTCGGAAACGCGCATCACATAGTTGCGGGTTTCRTTRAASGGGATGTGYTCGATCCARTCGACGATATCYGGGGTGCCRTCACGCGGATCKCCRTAGCGYTYCATCCAGGTWWTSGGCCGCCCTGGYCCGGCRTTATARCCCGCMGCCATCATYACCACATTGCCGTTGAASKTWCCSGCYAGCCCRGCCAGATARTTCGCSCCMAGYTTGGCRTTRTARTCCCAYTCSRCGGTCAGMCGSGAGGTGGCRTGTTTGGCCAGAATRCCSARYTCGGYCGCSACCARTTTGGCGGTGGCTGGCATCACCTGCATTAGGCCGCGCGCACCGGCACCGCTGATCACCAGATGGTCAAACTCGCTTTCGCGCCGCGAAATCGCCAGCACCATTTCCTTGGCCATTGGCAGTTTTTTCTTGGATACCGGGTGCAGCGGGAAATAGGCCCCCTTCAGCTCCATCCCCTGACGCGCTGCCCGTTTTGAGATCATCACCGCCAGATGTGCGTGGCCCATCTCGACCATCATCAGCCCCAACTGCCGCGCCTGAACCTCGTCCAGCCCCTCAACCAGATGGGTGAGAAACCGTTTCGCCAGGTCCAGTTCACCCGCATCAATCATCATCAGCGCCGCCTTGGTAACGGACGACTTGGCAAAGTCAGCCTGCTTCCACGAGGGCACAGCTGGAGGGTTTTCCAGCGCCGAATCGAACGGGCGGCCAATCTGTTCGGCCGCCAGCAGCCCATAAAACGAGGTTTGATAATTGGCGCCCAGTGCATAGGCCTCGTGGGCTTTGTCGGGTTCCCCCATCGCGGCATAGGCGCGACCCAGCCAATAACCACCGCGACCAATTGAAATGGGCGTCTCGATTGAATCCAAAAACCGATCAAAATGCAGCACGGCAGTTGCCGGGTCGTTCAGCTTTTGCAGGGCGATATAGCCGGCCAACCATTCCAGATCCGAGTAGTTATAGCCCGCCTCAGGTGTGGTGAAATGTCGGGCAGCCAGTTGATAGGCACGCTGATGATTGCCGTCCCGCATGTCCTGACGCACCAGATCCCGTCGCCGTCTGGCCCATTGCTCCGGCTCTCCCAAGCCCGAGGCGCTGGCGCTGCGTTCCAGCATCAGCTTGATCGCATCTTCGCGCCGTTTCTTGCGGTCCCGCCAGGTAAACCGGTCATGCGCCAGCCCCGGTGCATCGCGCAGCTTGGCAGGAATGGCCTCAATCTTGGCATCAACCCCGGGTGAGCGTTCCTGCAAGGCAATACGGGCCTCACCAAGCTTACGATCTCCGTCGGGCACCAGTGACAGCATCCGTTTTGAGCTAACCAGATGATTGTCCCACAACAGTCGATCCAGCCGCGCCGCATGGTGAGGCTTTAACAGCTTGGAAAAGCCCTTCAGATAGGCTGATTGCAGCCCTGACCCCATCGCCATGGTGCGCCAGGCGACAACCAGACTGGCTTCGCCATCGCCACGTTTGCCACTGGCAATCAGCGCCTTGGCATAGCTCAGCACCCCTTCGGCGGTCTGCGGAGTGTCGGATGCATAGAACTCCAACACAACATCGGTCCCCGCCGCTGCAACGGCTGTCTCACTCCTGCGGCGCAAATAGGCCAAGCCCGGCCAATCCGGCCGCCGTGCCAGGAATTTCAGCGCGTCATCTGCTGACCCCATGCCCTCGCGCAGCCGGTGCCACTCGATCACATCTGCGGCCACATCCCCCGCCTTGGCCGCTTTTTGTGCGGCCTCATCCCATTTCTCCGAGCGCATCAAATCCAGTGCTGCACCCAGATGGCGACCCTGCTGAGCTGCGGCAGGATAGGCCCAGAGCACAGAAAACAGGGCAAGAAAGGTCAGAATACGTGTCATCGCTTGCATTTCCCAATGAACCAAGGCTAGAGCCATTGACGATAATATATGACTTGCCGGGTTCAACTCAATTTATCGGCAGGTGCACCACATAGGCGGGCAGTCGCCCGCTTGAGAAGCACAGCTAAGGGAGCGTGTCCATGTTCAAAGGCTCTATGCCAGCCCTCGTCACCCCGTTTAACAACGGCGAGTTGGATCTGGATGCACTCAAACGCTTGGTAGACTGGCAGATCAGCGAGGGATCGACAGGTTTGGTCCCCGTTGGCACCACTGGCGAAAGCCCCACCCTGACCCATGACGAACATGAGACCGTCATTGCAGAGGTTGTGAAAGCGGCGGCTGGCCGGGTGCCGGTGATCGCTGGTGCGGGATCGAACAACACGGTTGAGACGATTCGGTTTGTCGAATTTGCCAAGCGCGCCGGAGCTGCAGCGGCTCTGGTGGTGACACCCTATTACAACAAACCAACCCAGCGCGGCTTGGTGGCGCACTTCACCGCGGCGCATGATTGTGCCGATCTGCCGATCATCATTTACAACATTCCCGGGCGCTCAGTTGTCGACATGACACCCGAGACCATGGGTGAGCTGGCCAGGTTGCCAAACATCATCGGCGTCAAAGATGCCACCGGTGATATTGCGCGGGTCAGCCAGCAGCGGATGACCTGTGGTGCCGATTTCATCCAACTGTCCGGTGAAGACGCCACCGCTCTGGGTTTTAACGCTCATGGTGGTATCGGTTGCATCTCGGTCACCGCGAACATCGCGCCGAAACTCTGTGCTGAGTTCCAGGTCGCCACGCTGGCCGGGGACTACGCATTGGCGCTGGAGTATCAGGACAGGTTGATGCCTCTGCACGAGGCGATCTTTATCGAACCCGGTCTGGTTGGCGCCAAATATGGTCTCCACAAACTGGGCCTGTGCCGACAAGAGGTGCGCTCGCCACTGACTGGCCTGCAGGACAGCACCAAGGCGGCAATTGACGCAGCTATGGCACACGCTGGCCTGCTGTAAGGTAAACACATCTCAAAGACCAAGGCGGCCTCCACCCGGAGCGCCGCCTTTTTTGATCGTAAGATTTAGATTTTCATCTGGCCAAAAATATCCCGGGGGTGAATTGGCCGACAGGCGAAGAGGGGGCTGGCGCCTTCCTGCCCCAAGTCACCGCTTTTAGCGTTTCCCGTAATACAGACCCACAACATGTTCGGCTTCGGCAAAGAATAGCCAGCGTGTACAGGCCACCCCGGCCAGATGCGACAGTACAGCAATCGCAGCCATGATGTGCTTCAGCATCAACCCGCTGAACGGCAACACCAGCAATAGAACCGGCAGGGCAAAGCCCAGAGCAAAGCCGATCATCCGCAATTTGCGACTGTGCTTTCGCCCCACCACATGCACAAATTCGCGCAGCAGATAGTTGGTTCCGGTATGTGGTGGCTCAAAGGCGCGCACCGTGCCGTCACTGCCCAACCCGGTGGCCGTTGCAAGTGTGGTGCCCGAGGCGGCAAAAGCCTGATCGCCTTTGATCCAATAAGCCAGTTGTACCACGCCTGCGACAACCAATAAAATCGTTGCCAGAGTTTCCTGTCCCGCCAACAGCGCGCCGCCACTCAGGGAAAAGCTGAGGAACAAGACCGGTGTCAGGGACATGTTCCAGCGCGGGATTGTTTTCAGCTGTGCATAGATCATTGAGGTGGTGAACACAGTGGCAAGGCTCAAGGCTGCGCCAATCACGCCGACCACTGTCCAAGTGGCGCCCAGAAATACCGTGCCAATGGCGTAAATCCCCATCACCAGCAGGGCCGCAACAGCGCAGCAGCCCTCGCGGCTGAGCCAGCTGGTTTTCCATTGGCTGAAGGCCTTCAACGCCCGCTCCGGMTSRSCAANNTGAAAGGTCGAGGCCAGCAGCCCGCCCACAGCCAAGGCATAGGCGATGGCAAAGAACACAAAGGCGACCATGCCGGTGACATCGGGCAGGCCAAGCCCAAGGAAGACCAACAGGCCAAACCCCAGGCCGGACAGGGTGGTAAACAGAATGACGGATGGTGCGGGATGCATCAGGCAGATCCTCCGGGCAGTTTGTCGAGGGTCTTGTCGAGCCAGCCCAGGAAACCGCCGGGGGTTTCTGCTACGGGTGCCAGTAGYGGTGCCAGAATGTCGATGTCGCCCTCAATCTGGTCCTTGGGACGGGGCGGCAGATATTTGTTGACCGGCTTGGTGCCCATCTCAGGCATCAGATCAAAGCCGCCACGCTCTGCCACCAGTTTCGACACATCACTGTCAGCATCACCCAGATCGCCAAAATGCCGGGCTCCGGCCGGGCAGGTGCGCACGCAAGTGGGCACCCGGTCGATCTCCTCCAGGTTCTCATTATAGATCCTGTCGACGCAGAGGGTGCATTTCTTCATCACCCCGGCTGCCAGATCCAGTTCGCGGGCACCATAGGGGCAGGCCCAGGCACAAAGCCCACAGCCAATACAGTCGCTTTCATTGACCAGCACGATCCCATCCTCAACCCGCTTATAGCTGGCGCCAGTGGGACAGACGGTGACGCAGGGCGCGTCCTCGCAGTGCAGGCAGGATTTGGGGAAGTGGATCAGCTGGGCGGCGGGGGCAGGCAGGTCGCCACAAGCCTGTGGCTGCACCTCGAACGAGTGTACCCGGTTCAAAAAGGTGCCCGAGGGATCGCTGCCATATGGGTCTTGATCGCTCAGCGGGGCGCCATAGTTTTCAGTGTTCCAGCCTTTGCAGGAAATCACACAGGCATGGCAGCCGACGCAGGTGTCCAGATCAATGACCAGGCCCATTTTGCGGGTGGTTGTGGTGGGGAGTTGCGTCATGTGCAGCGGTTTCCATCAAAGTCCGGATTTTTGCAAAAATCCGAGTAATTTTCTTCCAAGAAAATTGATTGCATCATGAGCCAATCTTCCACTTCAGCTCGCTGGGGCCAGTGCCAACCGGAGATTTGACTGGATCAAAGACAGGTTGGCTCTCGGTCAAACCTTCTGGTGCTGCGGCTTTTTCTAGTTTTACCTTCAGGTCGAACCAGGCGGCCTGACCGGTGATTGGATCGGAGTTGGCCCACCGCAGCCCGTCGCCTTTTGGCGGCAGCAGTTCGTGGATCAGATGGTTGAGCAGAAACCCCTTGGTGGCTTCAGGAGCCTCTTTGTCCAGCGCCCAGGCACCCTTGCGCTTGCCGATGGCGTTCCAGGTCCAGACGGTGTTTTCATTCAGCGCCGCCATCTCCATCACCGGCACGGTGATCTCGCCATGCGGCGAGGAGACCTTGGCCCAGTCGCCGTCAGCTAGTCCGTTTTCGCGCATCAGCTTGGTTGGTACATAAAGCGGGTTGTGGCCGTGCAGCTGGCGCAGCCAGGCGTTTTGGCTGCCCCAGGAGTGGTACATCGCCATCGGTCTTTGGGTCAGCGCATGGATGGTAAAGCCGTCGTTACCGGTTTGATCCGTTTCATACCAGATCGGCAGCGGGTCCATGCTGTGCTGGATCTGCGAACGCAGGTGATCGGGGGGCTGGCGCGGCCCAAAGCCCTCAGCTGCCAGCTGAAATTTGCGCATTGGTTCAACATAGAGCTGGAACAGATAAGGCTGTGGGGTGTCAAAGATGCCCATGCCCACCGCCCAGTCCTGATAGGCCATGTTCCAGGGTTTGTAATAATGGGCGCCCTCGGGGATGTGACTGACAAAGAAGCCGCCGTTTTCAATGTATTTATCCAGCTGGTCAGGGTTTACCTCGCCGCGCCCGACCTTATCGCCGTCCTCGCCGCGCCAGCCCGCCAGCGGGCCAATGCCCGGCTTGCGCTGGTGGTTGACGATATAATCGGCATAGTCCTGATATTTGGCGCTGCCGTCGTCATTGGTGAACCCGGGCAGGCTCATCTTGTTGGCGAGCTGAACCAGCACCGTCTGAAAGCCGCGCACATCCCGGTCGGGCTCAATCACTGGCCAGCGGATAGCGTCTGCCGCGGCGTCTGCCTCGCAGATCGGTCGGTCCAGCAGCGAGATACAGTCGTGGCGCTCCAGATAGGTGGTGTCGGGCAGGATCAGATCGGCATAGGCGACCATCTCGGATGAATAGGCATCGGAATAGATGATGCGAGGGATCTTGTATTCGCCGCTCTCATCCTTGTCGGTCAGCATGTCGATGACACCAGTGGTGTTCATCGACGAGTTCCACGACATGTTGGCCATATACATGAACAGCGTGTCGATCTTGTAGGGATCACCGGCATGGGCGTTGGAGATCACCATATGCATCAGCCCGTGGCTGGACATCGGGTTTTCCCAGGTGAACGCCTTGTCGATCCGCGCCGGGCTGCCGTCCTCTTTGAGCGCCAGATGCTCGGGGCCGCGCACAAACCCCAGGTGGGGCCCGTCCAGCGCACAGTCAGCCTGTGACTTGCAATGCGGCGTCGGATGCGCCTCAACCGGCTTGGGGTAGGGCGGTTTGAAGCGAAAGCCGCCGGGAACTTCGACCGTGCCCAGAATGATCTGCAGCACATGCAGGGCGCGGCAGGTCTGAAAGCCGTTGGCATGGGCCGAGATCCCACGCATGGCATGCATCGACACCGGGCGGCCGATCATCTTGGAGTGTTTTTCACCWCGGAAATCGGTCCAYTCGYGRTCCAGYTCRAASGCYTCGTCRAASGCSACGCGGGCAMTTTCACCGGCAATGGCGCGGATGCGCTGGGCCGGGATACCACATTGATCGGCTATGGCTTCGGGCGCGTATTCTTCGCTCAGGTATCGCTCCACCATCTGGTGAAACACCGGGCGATGGATGACGCCGTCGACAGTGTGGGTTGCAGACAGATCCGGGCGCACGCCTGGTTTGTCAAAGGCGGTCAGTTCACCGGTATTGCGGTCGATCACCAGYGGTYTRTCGTCRSMATCGCGYAGGAATAGACCCTKWTCYGGSCCTTCKGYMGCRTTCACCAGCACYGGSGCRTTGGTGTARCGYGACAGGTAATCCAGATCGATCTTGCCSGCCTTCATCAGCAGRTGGATCAGYGACAGGATRAACAGCCCGTCKGTGCCCGGMGTGATRCCMACCCATTCGTCCGCGATGGCATTATAGCCCGAGCGGATTGGATTGACCCCAATCACCTTGGCGCCGCGCGCCTTGAGCTTGCCCAGCCCCATTTTGATCGGGTTGCTGTCGTGATCCTCGGCAACACCAAAAAGCAGGAACAGCTTGGTATGGTCCCAGTCCGGCTGGCCAAACTCCCAGAACGCGCCGCCTATGGTGTAGATGCCAGCCGCCGCCATGTTGACCGAACAAAAGCCACCATGTGCGGCATAGTTCTGAGTGCCAAAGTTTTGCGCCCAAAAGCTGGTAAAGCTCTGCGACTGATCGCGTCCGGTGAAAAACGCCAGCTTCTCGGGGTTACTCTTGCGGATTGGCTCCAGCCAGCTCACCGCCAGATCCAGTGCCTCATCCCAGCTGATCTCTTCAAACTCACCCGACCCACGCGGCCCAACTCGCTTTAGCGGGGCCTTTAGCCGCGATGGCGCATTGACCTGCATGATCCCCGCCGAGCCCTTGGCGCAGAGCACGCCCTTGTTGACCGGGTGATCGCGGTTGCCTTCGATATAGGCGACTTTACCGTCTTTCATGTGGACATCGATGCCACACCGGCAGGCGCACATGTAACAGGTGGTCTGGCGCACCTCGTCCGAAATGGGTGGAGAGGTGTCTAGCTGGGGCTGAAAATGAGCCATGATTTTCCTTGTTGTTCGCGTCGGCGCAGGCTGGTGCGATCACCTGTAAAGCGCAAGATATTTCTTTCAAAGGGGTAAAATTTAGGTATTCTTTCCGGCGCTTAGACGATTGTGGGGTCATCTATCCCGCAGGGCAGTGTAGTTGCGCATAGCAGGGCCGTTGTACAAAGTCAGTGGCCGGATCAGAATATTGCCGCGCTGCTGCTCGATACATTGGATGATCCAGCCGGGCATGCGGCCAATGGCAAAGATCGGCACATACAGATCCATCGCAATACCGTGCAACTGGTAGATCACCCCGGAATAGAAATCGACGTTCACGTTCAACCCGTGCCGCGCGTAGGGCTGCATCGCCTCGACCACCGCCTGCAAGATTGCGTACCATTCCGGCGCACCCATTTCTTCGCCCAACTGGCGCACACCCTCGCGCATATGGCGCGCGCGGGGATCTTCCTTGCGATAGACCCGGTGGCCAAAGCCGGTGACCGCCTCGCGTTTGCTACGCTTTTCCTTGACATAGGCGGCGGCGTTTTCCGCTGTGCCGATCTCTTGCACCATCTTCATTACGTCCTCGGCGGCGCCACCATGGGCTGGGCCGGCCAGCGTCGACAGCGCTGTGACGATGCCACAATGCAGGTTGGTTTCGGTGCCGATACAGACCCGCGCGGCAAAGCTGGAGGCATTGGCGCCATGTTCGGCGTGCAGGATGAAATCAACATCGGCCAGATGGGCTGCTTCGGCCGATGGCTTCTCGCCTTTCAGCATCCACAGCCAGTTGGCGGCGTGGCTTAGATCGGGATCAGCGGCAACCGGCGTGCGGCCTTTGCGGATGGCCTCATGCGCGGCGATGATCATCGGGACCTGGCTGATCAGGCGGAGGCCGTTGTCGATGAATGCCTCTTCGCCGGTTTTCTGGCTGGCCGGCTCCATTGTGGCGAGTGCGGAAACCGCGGTGCGCAGCACGTCCATGGGGTGGCCATCTTTGCAGGCGGATATGATGTCATAGATCGCAGGCGGCAGGCCGCGCGCGGCTTTTAGCTTGGCATCAAACCCGGCCAATTCCGTCGTCGTTGGCAGCTCGCCGTGGATCAACAGATAGCAGACTTCCTCGAATGTTGATTGGGTTGCTAAGTCATGGATCGAATAGCCGCGATAGCTCAGCTCACCCTTGCTGCCATCGATATCACTGACGCCGGAGCGTTCAAAGTAAATACCCTTGAGACCACGGTTGATCTTGACGTTTTCGCTCATAGCTGGCTCCTTCTGAGGGCAAAGGGGTAGTTAATGTCGGTACTTGAAAATGCATATGCAGCCGCAAAGGCGCGCTCGGTTCGGGTGGTGTTTCCGGAAATGGCTGAGCCCCGCGTCGCCGAGGCTGCAGCCCGGTTGAAGGCCGAAGGCCTGTGCGAACCATTGCCATTGTCCGACCCATCCGAGGCCCTTATCGCGGCTTTGATGCAGGCACGCGGTCTAAAGGAATCCATCGCAAAACGTATGATTTCCAAGCCCTTGTACCGCGCCGCAGCGATGGTCGCGATGGGCGAGGCGGATGCGATGGTGGCCGGGGCAGATGTGTCGACGCGTCGGGTGATCGAGGCAGCAAGCATTGGTATTGGATTGTCCGAGGGGGTGTCGACGCCCTCGTCTTTCTTTCTGATGGTGTTCCCGGATGGCCGCGAGATGGTGTTTGCCGACTGCGCGGTGAATGTGGCGCCCAACGCTGAACAACTTGCCGATATCGCACGTGCCTCGGCGGCCTCAGCTGARTCGCTTCTGGGTGTTGCGCGGGTGGCGATGTTGTCGTTTTCCACCGGCACCTCGGGTGACGGCGACAGCGTAGCGCGGGTGCGTGAGGCGGCGGAACTGGCCGGGTTTGCCGGGCCGGTGCAGGCGGATGCGGCGCTGAACGGCATTGTCGCTGCGAAAAAGGGGATCAAGCCGCTGGACGCCAATGTGCTGATCTTCCCAACACTGGATGCTGGCAATATTGCGTACAAACTTTGCCAGGAACTGGCCGGGGCGCAGGCACTGGGGCCTTTCCTGCAGGGGTTCGCGCGACCAGTCTGCGACCTCAGTCGAGGCGCCTCGGTTGACGACATCGTTGCCGCCGCCGTGCTGACTGCCGCGCAGGCCTGATCGTTGCCGGGGGCGGTCATACCGCCTCCAGCAGCGTGGCTGCATCGATAGCGATCATGCGCTCTTCCTGCGCCGGAACCACCCAGATATGCACCTTAGAGCTGGCTGCGTGCAGCCGCGCCTTGCGAGCGTGGTTGGCATCCACGTCCATCCGCACTCCGATCCATTCCAGACCGCGCAGAATGCGCGCCCGCACTCCCACTGCGTTTTCACCAATGCCACCAGTAAAGGCAATTGCGTCCACCCCCTCCATCGCGGCAATCAGCGATCCGGCGTGGCGCAGCGACCAATAGCAGAAATGTTCGATCGCAAAGGCACTGTCGGCGCTGGGATCCAGCATCAGGTTGCGCATGTCCGATTTACCGCCCGACAGACCCAGCAACCCGCTTTCGTGGTTCAGGATTGCCTTGGTGCGTTCCAGCCCGTTGTCTTCGACCAGCCGCAGCACTGCATTGGCGTCGATGCCACCCGAGCGGGTGCCCATGGTCAGCCCATCCAGCGGCGAATAGCCCATGGTGGTGGCCACGGATTGCCCATTTTTGATGGCGCAGAGTGATGCGCCGTTGCCCAGATGAAACGCCAGCAGACGCGAGGGCAGTTTCTCGCCGGAAATCTCGGGCAGACGGCGCACCAGCGAGGCATAAGACAACCCGTGAAACCCGTAGCGGCGAATGCCCTTGGTCTCGATCATCTTGGGGATCGCATAGCGGGTGGCGACCTCGGGGTTGCTGGCGTGAAACGAGGTGTCAAAGCTGGCAAACTGCGGCAGCTCGGGGGTGAGCTCGGCCAGGGTATCAATGGCCGCCAGATTATGTGGGTTGTGCAATGGTGCCAGCGGCGTGCAACTGGCGATCTCGGCGCGGACCTCGGGCGTCACCCGAACTGGCAGGGTCAGTTTGCTGCCGCCATGCACCACCCGGTGCCCTGCCGCGCGCAGGGCCGACATTTCAATGCCATGTTCGGGTAGCGATTTGAGAATGGCTGACAGCGCTGACCGGTGATCGATAAACGGAGTTTCAATCACGGTGGCACCGACTTTTAGCCGCGAGACGCCACCGATTCCTTCGGCCATGCCCGACAATATCTCGGTCATAGCTTTGTCGAATACGGCAAATTTAATCGAGGAAGACCCCGCGTTGAGGACAAGGATCAGTTGCTGAGAGGGCCCACTGTGATCCTTGTCCCCACTCACCCTCAGGCGCCTTTTTGTGGACGCATGTCGTCGGCAGATATCCCGGCCACTTCAACCGGGTTTTTCATCGCGTCGCGGCGGAACGGCTCACCCAGTTCCTGGTTGATCATTGCTTCGATCAGCGTGGTGATGCCGTTCTCCATCTGGTCCTTGATCGCCTGGTGTAGCGCGGCTGTCAGTTCTTCCATGGTATGGGCGACCACACCCTTCAAACCACAGGCCGTTGCGATGCCGGCATAAGACACCTGGGTGTCCAGCTCGGTGCCGACAAAGTTGTCGTCATACCACAGGGTCGAGTTGCGCTTTTCCGCGCCCCACTGGTAGTTGCGGAACACCACTTGGGTCACGGCGGGCCACTCGTCGCGGCCAATTGCAGTCAGCTCGGTCACCGCGATACCAAAGGCACCATCGCCGGAGAAGCCAACAACAGGCGTGTCAGGACAGCCGATCTTGGCGCCAACAACCGACGGCAACCCATAGCCACAGGGACCAAACAGACCCGGAGCCAGATATTTGCGGCCCTGCTCAAACGTTGGATAGGCGTTGCCAATGGCGCAGTTGTTGCCAATGTCAGAACTGATGATTGCGTCTTTTGGCAGCGCTGACTGGATCGCCCGCCAGGCCATCCGGGGGCTCATCCACTCGGGCTTGTCAGCCCGGGCACGCTGGTTCCAGGTGGTGCCCGGATCGTCGTCCTCGTGGTCCATGCTGGACAGCTGCTGCGCCCAGGTCGATTTGGTGGTGGAGATCAGGTTCAGGCGCTCTTCACGGCCCTCGTCGCCTGCGGTGCCGGACAGCTTCTCCAGGATCGAGGTGGCGACTTTCTGTGCGTCACCAATGATGCCCACAGCGACCTTTTTGGTCAGGCCAATGCGGTTGGGGTTGATGTCGACCTGAATGATCTTGGCGTCTTTGGGCCAGTAGTCGATGCCATAGCCGGGCAAGGTTGAGAACGGGTTCAACCGGGTGCCAAGCGCCAGCACCACGTCGGCCCTGGAGATCAGCTCCATGCCGGCCTTGGAGCCGTTATAGCCCAGCGGTCCCGCGAACAGAGGGTGTGATCCGGGGAAGGCATCATTGTGCTGGTAGCCGCAGCAAACCGGGGCCGACAGCCGCTCGGCCAATGCCATCGAGGCCGGGATGGCGCCACCGATGACAACACCAGCACCGTTCAGAATGACCGGAAACTTGGCGTTTGATAGCAGCTCAGCCGCCTGCGCCAGCGCATCCACGCCACCGCTGGGGCGTTCGAATTCAACAATGGCAGGCATCTCGATGTCGATCACCTGGGTGAAATAGTCGCGCGGTACGTTGATCTGGGCGGGCGCGCTGTGGCGCTTGGCCTGCATGATAACGCGGCTCAGAACTTCGGCCATGCGGCTGGGATCGCGGACCTCTTCCTGATAGCAAACCATGTCCGCGAACAGTTTCATCTGCTCGACTTCCTGAAACCCACCCTGACCAATGGTCTTGTTGGCCGCCTGAGGGGTGACCAGCAGCAGCGGTGTGTGGTTCCAATAGGCGGTTTTCACAGCGGTGACGAAGTTGGTGATGCCGGGGCCGTTTTGGGCGATCATCATCGACATCTTGCCGCTGGCGCGAGTAAAGCCGTCGGCCATCATGCCGCCGGACCCCTCGTGGGCGCAGTCCCAGAAGCTGATGCCAGCCTTGGGGAAGATATCCGAGATCGGCATGAACGCCGATCCGATGATCCCAAAGACATGTTCAATACCGTGCATTTGCAGCGTTTTTACAAAGGCTTCTTCGGTGGTCATTTTCATTGCAAATTCTCCTGACGAGAGGCCGAAAGGGTCGGCAAAATGCCGGGGGTTGCCCTTGGTTTAGGATGTGGCGCTGACCGTCGTTAGGGCCAGATGTGCGCCCGAAATAGGGCCAGTCTCAGCCGGTTTGCAGGGCCTTGGCCAGCAGCGCCAGTCCAGGCTCGATGCGGTTCTGTGATATCGATGAATAGCCCAGCCGATAATAGTTGTGCTGGCGGTTCTGCTCGGCAAAAAACGGCGCGCCGGGTTCCACAAATACGCTCTGCGGCATCAGGTTGCGGGCCACCGTGGCCATGTCCACCGAAGGGTCCGCCTGCATCCACATGGATGAGCCGCCGAAAACGCCACTGCCGGCAATGGTCAGCCCATGTTCGGTTATGGCCTCTTCCATCACGGTGCGCCGCTGGTGCAGTTCCTTGGCGGTGCGGCGGATCTGTGCATCGTAGTGACCCAGCGACAGGAAATAGGCCACCGTGCGCTGGATATGGCCGGGCGGGTGACGCAACACATTGGCGCGCAGGGCACGGGCCTGGCGGATAAAGGGCTCGGATCCGACCAGATAGCCCAGCCGCAACCCGGGAAACAGTGATTTGGAGAAACTGCCGACGTAGACCACCCGACCGTCACGATCCAGCGACTTCAATGCGGGTGAGGGAGCCGACAGGAACGACATCTCAAACTCATAGTCGTCCTCGACTATAATGGCGTCGATGTCGCGGGCCCGATCCAGCAACGCGCGGCGTCGCTCCATTGGCATGGTGGCGGTGGTTGGGCTTTGATGGCTTGGGGTGGTGAAAACCACGTCGGTGTCATCGCTGATCTGGTCAGGCGGCAACCCGTCCTGGTCCACCGCAATGGCATCTATCTCGCAGCGGCTGTGGGTCAACTGATCGCGCAGAGAGTAATAACAGGGATCTTCGATTGCGGCCTTGCGGTGGCTGTTCAGAAGGACCTGGGTGACCAGCCACAACGCGTTCTGCGCCCCCAGGGTGATCAGGATTTCTTCGGGGCGGGCGGTGATGCCCCGCCGGGGCAGGGTGTGGCGGGCGATGTATTCGATCAGCAACGGGTCGTCCTGATCGAAATAATCCGTTGTTAGAGCCGCAAAATCCTTTTGCCCCAGTGCCCGCAGCGCGCAGAGCCGCCAGTTGGCGTGGTCAAACAGCGACGGATCGGCCTGACCATAAATGAACGGATAGCGATAGTCGCGCCAATCCTGCGGTTTGCGGGGGGTGTCGCCGCCAGTGAACTCTCGCGCCAGCGCCTTTGACCAATCCACAGTTTCCTCGGATTTTTCCGGCGGTGTATAGCTGGGCGGCACCGGCGCGTTTTCCGACACATAATAGCCCGAGCGCCCGCGTGAGGTCAGGTAGTCATTGGCCAGCAGCTCGGTATAGGCCAGCGTCACCGTGATACGGCTGATGCCAAGATGCACCGCCAGTTTGCGCGACGATGGCAGCTTTTCCCCGACGTGAAACCGCCCCGACAAAATACCCTCGGCAATCATCTGCTGGATCTGCGCCTGCAGGGTGCCGTGGGCCTTGGGGCTAAGAAAAAAGGTGTCGACGGATATTGCCATGCGGCGCACCTTAGGGTGGACTTAAATCAGGTGCAATCTGGACTTAGACGGAGGGACTAAAAAATCAGCATTGCCTGAAAGTATAAATAACTATAAAACTAGTTATATCGAATCAACTGGAGAGCTGATGATGCAATGGGAAGAAGCTGCACAAGGCTTTGCCGCCATGGGGTCCGAATCGCGCCTTCAGGTGTTGCGTTGCCTGATCCGGGCGGGGCAACAGGGCTTGATGGTGAGCGAAATCCAGCAGCGCAGCGGCATCGCGCCCTCAACACTGGCGCATCATTTGAAATTTCTCACCGGCGCCGGAGTGGTCGAACAACAGCGTCACGGGCGTTCGACGATCAATCGCGCCAATTTTGACCAGCTCGAAAAACTGGCCGGTTTTATTCTTAGCGAATGCTGTGCGGATGCACAAAGCGAGGCAAAAAACGATGACTGATGTTGCACAGCCGTCCGGCAAACACCGGGATTTGGCCAAATGGCTGAAAACGCCCTGGGCAATGATTATCGCAATTCTGGTTCTGGTGAGCATATTGGATCCCGGCAATCTCACGGCTGTGGTGCAGTTTGCCGCGACCGCTCTGGCCAGCACCGGCCGCTATATCCTGTTTGCGGTACTGCTGCTGGCCTATCTCAAGGCCACCGGGGCCGAGGTGATGGTGGCGCGCGCCTTTGAAGGCCGCGAGATCCGAATGATCTTCATGGCGGCACTGTTTGGCGGGTTGGCACCGTTTTGTTCCTGCGAGGTGATCCCCTTTATCGCCGGGTTGCTGGCGCTGGGCGCGCCTTTGTCGGCGGTGATGGCTTTTTGGTTGTCTTCGCCGCTGATCGACCCGCCAACCCTGCTGATCACCGCCGCAGCGCTGGGCTGGCCCTTTGCCATCGGCAAGGCGATTGTCGCCGTCGCGCTGGGCCTGTTTGGCGGTTTTGTGGTCAGGGCACTGATGCGGGGCGGTCTGTTTACCTCTCCTCTGCGCAAGGCACCCAATACTGGCTGTGGCTGCGGGACGCCGAAACTGGATGCAAAGCCGGTGTGGAAATTTTGGCAGGAACAGCCTCGTCGTGACCATTTTCGGGCTGAGTTTATCTCAAACGGTCTGTTCCTGCTCAAGTGGCTGGCGCTGGCCTATGTGCTGGAGGCGCTGTTGGTTCACTACGTTCCGGCGGATCTGATTGCGGGTCTGGTCGGCGGAGAAGGTGTGGTGCCCATTGCCATCGCAGCACTGGTCGGAATGCCCGCTTACCTGAACTCCTATGTGGCGCCGCCATTGTTGGCAGGGCTGATTGATCAGGGCATGAGCAACGGTGCTGCGATGTCCTTCATGGTGGCAGGTGCGGTCAGTTCAATCCCGGCGATGCTGGCGGTCTGGTCGTTGGTCAAGCCGCAGGTCTTTGCCACCTATCTGGCGCTGGGGATCAGCGGTGCGATTGTGTCGGGAGTGGTGTTTCAGATGGTTTGAGGCTTTGGGAAAGGGAAGGAAGTGGGGGCTTTGCCCCCGCCGCGACTCCCCCAGGATATTTTTGGCCAGATGAAAGGTGGATCAGTCTTTGTCGGGACTGTACTGCTGCATTTGAAACTCCAGATGTGCCTTGATGGTGGGCCAATCAGCGGCAGTGATGGAGTAGACGGCGGTGTCGCGGATGGTGCCGTTCCCCATGATCATATGGGCGCGCAAGATACCGTCTAGCTTGGCGCCGAGCCGTTCAATGGCGCGCCGACTTTGGTGGTTGATCACGTGGGTGCGGAACTCGACTGCAATGGCGTTCAGATCCTCGAAGGCATGGCGCAGCATCAGCAGTTTACACTCGGTGTTCAGCCCCGTGCGCTGCACCGATTTGCGATACCAAGTGGAGCCGATTTCAAGTCGGCGGTTGGCGTGATCGATATTCATATAGGTAGTCATGCCCACGGCGCGGCGGCCCGCGTCAAGAATCGCAAAGGGCACCATGCTGCCGCTGYCGCTCAGAGACAGGCGGCGGTCGATTTCGGCTTCAACCTCTTCCGGTGTCGGTACCATCGTGTACCACAGGCGGTGCAGATCTCCGTCAGCGCTGGCCACAGCCAGGTCGGGTGCATGGGATTGGCTAAGCGGAGCAAGGCTCGCTTTGTTGCCATGTAGCGTCACAGGAGTCGCCCACATCCAGAGTAGTCCTTTTTRAGAAGTGCAGYMTKAYTGATGCRGGRYTGRYGGRTTTWWAAAAAGATCCGGTTTTTRYMWTTYYRACCAGTCCAATAAAAAAGCGCCCCGTTAAATCCGGGGCGCTTTAGTCGGGGAKTGCCGCACCGTAATTGACGCGGCAGGGAGTGATAATTTAGCCAAAGACCTTGGTCAGCGCCTTRTCGACGCTYTCGGTGATCTGRTCRATGTCATCWSCCGTGGCAATCAGCGCGGGCGAGAAACACAGCACGTTGTTCTTGCCGGGAACCGAGCGGTTTGAGGCGCCGATGATAACACCTTGCGCACCACAATCGCCGGTGACCTGAGCAATCTGTGCCTCGGTCACTGGATCTTTGGTGGCGCGGTCACTGACCAGCTCGATCCCTAAGAACAGCCCCTTTCCGCGCACGTCGCCGATCACCCGGTGCTTCTCCATCAGGGCCTGCAGGTTGTCCATCATGCGCGCACCCATGGCGTTGCAATTGGCCAGCAGATCTTCGTCTTCGATGATGCGCATGTTTTCCAGCGCTGCCGCCGGGCCAGCCGTACAGCCACCGAAGGTCGAGATGTCGCGGAAGTAGCCGAGCGGATCGCTGGCGTCATCCTTGAACATGTCAAACACCGCCTCGGTGGTCACACAAAGCGCAATCGCCGCATAGCCCGAGGCCACACCTTTGGCCATGGTCACGATGTCCGGCTGGACTCCGTATTGCTGATAGCCAAACCAGGTGCCGGTGCGGCCCACGCCACAGACAACTTCGTCGATGTGCAGCAGGATGTCATATTTTTTGCAGATCTCCTGCACCCGGTCCCAATATCCGGGAGGCGGGGGGATGACACCGCCACCTGCGGTTACCGGTTCCAGACACAGTGCGCCAATGGTGTCGGCACCTTCGCGCAGGATCACCTCTTCGATCAGATTGGCCGAGGCAATGCCGTATTCCTCGCTCGACAGGTGATCCAGTCCCTGCTCGTGGTTGCGGTATTCCATGCAGTGCGGCACCCGGATGAACCCCGGCGCCAGTGGGCCGTATTGCRCWWYSCGTTCGTCCTGACCACCGGCCGACATGGTGGCAATGGTGCCGCCGTGATAGTCGCGGTCGCGGTACAGGATCTTGTGTTTCTTGCCGCCAAAACGCTTGTGCGCAATCTGGCGCACCATCTTGAACGCCTTCTCATTCGCCTCGGAACCTGAGTTGGTATAGTAAACCCGGCTCATCCCTGGCATTTTGGAAATCAGCTTCTCGGCATAAAGCGAACCAGGGATCGATCCGGCGGATTGGGAGAAATAGCACAGTTTGATCAGCTGGTCATAGACCGCCTTGGCGATGCTTTCGCGGCCATAGCCTACGTTGACGGTCCAGACACCGCCCGACACCGCATCCAGGTATTCCTTGCCGTTCTGATCCCAGACCCGCATGCCCTTGCCCTCAAGGATGATGCGCGGATCATTGGTCTCAAACTGCTTGTGCTGGATCAGATGATGCCAGACGTGGGCTTTGTCAGCGTCAACAATGTGGCTGATGTCGTTTTCATTAAAGGTGCCGTCCATGACAAACCCTTTCCGCGATTAGAGTATCTATATTGTGCGCCCGACTGCGTGAGTCGCCTGAGTCGCTTCAGATTCCAGAAACGCTAAAACCCGGGCTAATTCTAGGTCCAGATTTTGCCGGGCATTGTATCCAGTGGCTGGCCCGCGCAGGATGTGAGTGTCCTTGATGGAGAACCGAATAATGTCGCATGTGTTTCCCCGCCATACCAAGGCGCAATTGCCCACTGCCGTGGCTGGTGATGGCTGCTACCTGATCGACGCGGATGGTAAGCGGTATTTCGATGGCTCCGGTGGCGCTGCGGTGTCCTGTCTGGGCCATTCCGACGCGGATGTAATCGGCGCGGTGCAAGACCAGGTTGGTAAGTTGGCTTTTGCCCATACCAGTTTCCTGACCTCGGATCCGGCAGAAGAGCTGGCCAACCTGCTGATCGAACACGCCCCCGGTGATCTGGACCGGGTTTATTTTGTTTCGGGCGGCTCCGAGGCGACTGAGGCGGCAATCAAACTGGCCCGGCAATATCATGTTGAGCGTGGGGAGCCGCAGCGCTGTCACCTGATTGCCCGACGACAAAGCTATCACGGCAATACGCTGGGGGCATTGGCGGCGGGGGGCAATGAATGGCGACGCCAGCAGTTTGCGCCACTGCTGATCGACATTTCCCATATCGCGCCCTGTTATGAATATGCCGAGCGTGGGGATGGCGAAAGCACCTATGACTATGGCCAGCGGGTGGCCAATGAGCTGGAGGCCGAAATTCTGCGGCTTGGTCCTGATACGGTGATGGCCTTTATGGCTGAACCGGTGGTGGGGGCCACCTCTGGCGCGGTGGTGGCCGTTGATGGCTACTTCAAACGGATCCGCGAAATCTGTGACAAATACGGAGTGTTGCTGATCCTGGATGAAGTCATGTGTGGCATGGGCCGCACCGGTCATCTGTTCGCCTGTGATGCCGATGGTGTGGTCCCGGATATCCTGTGCATCGCCAAGGGTCTGGGCGCCGGTTATCAGCCGATCGGTGCGATGCTGTGCTCGAAACAGATCTATCAGGCGATTGAGGATGGCAGCGGATTTTTTCAACATGGCCATACCTATATCGGTCATCCCGTGGCGACAGCGGCTGGGCTGGCCGTGGTGCGGGCATTGCTGGATCGCGGCTTGGTGCAGCGCAGCGCCGAGATGGGCGAGAAATTGCAGGCGGCGCTGGCCGGGCGGTTTGGCCAGCATCCCAACGTGGGGGATATTCGCGGCCGGGGGCTGTTTCGCGGGGTGGAGTTGGTCGCAGACCGCGAAACCAAGGCACCGTTTGATCCAAAACTGGGCCTGGCCAAGAAAATCAAAAAGGCGGCGTTTGAGGCCGGGCTGATCTGCTATCCAATGTCAGGCACTCGCGATGGCGTGTCGGGCGACCATATCTTGCTGGCCCCACCTTTCATCATCACGGATGCGCAGATCACTGAGGTGGTGGATAAACTGGAGCTGGCGATAGGTCAGAGCCTGCCCAAGGGGTGATCGCGGTGAAGTATCGGCTTGTCCGTTGCCCGGCATTAGTCGGGAGGCGCGGCCCTATGTTCGAACGGGATCGCGCAGATGCAACGCGCACGCAATTGCGGCTCGTTCAATTTGCGTAGAAATACAGGTGGATTGGTGGAGCCTAGGAGGATCGAACTCCTGACCTCCTGCATGCCATGCAGGCGCTCTCCCAGCTGAGCTAAGGCCCCAATCACATCCGCCTGACGTTGCCGTCTTGCGGTGTGAGGGTGATTTAAGGGACGATGGCGCGCGCCGCAAGCGGAAAATGCGCCACCGTCTAAGCTTTTTTCAGAGGCGCGAAGTTGCCGCTCTCCGGGGCGCAAAAGCGATCCCCATAACTGTCACCAACAGATCAGGTTTCGTCCGTTTCCGAGGCGACATCGGCGATTTCTTCGAGCGGAACAGTGTCCTCGTCGTCATCGTCATCGTCCAGCACATCATCGCCGAGATCAATGTCAGAGGTATCGTCATTATCCAGAACCGTCTCTTCCGATTCGGTGTCTTTCTTGGCCTTCAGGGTCGCCGCATCTTCGGCATCCGCTGCGATCATCCGGCTTTTACCGGTTTCTGGTTCCACCGCTTCACCCGTGTAGGGGCTGACGATGGGAGATTTGTTCAGGTCATAAAACCGCTTGCCAGTGGTCGGGCAGATGCGCTTTACACCCCATTCTTCCTTGGGCATGTGAGTCCCCTTGATTTATGAGTGAATCGTATCGATGATTCCGGTGACGTGCCATATGAGGTGGGAACTGTCAAAGCCTTTAGCATAATAAGGGGTCCGCATGGCCGAACATCACCTGCCCGGAGATCCCCCAGTTCCGCTGACACTGCGCCGTTCTCCGCAGGCGCGCCGCATTAGTTTGCGCATCTCGGCGTTGGATGGACGGGTGACACTGACGCTGCCAAAATCGCTTCCTGAACGGGAGGCGCTGGATTTTGCCGCCGAGAAAGAGGACTGGATTCGCACCCACTTGGCCAAGCATCCGGATGTGGTGGTGGCGCAGGCTGGTGCCTGGTTGCCAATTGACGGCCACACCCGCCGCATCGTGGCGGCCAAGGGCAAACGGGTGCTGTTGCAGGACGGCGAGATCGCAGTGCCGGGCGAGCAGCTGGGGCGGATTTTGCAACGCTACCTGCGGGAGTTGGCGCGGGATCGGCTGGCGGCAGCCTCGGACCACTATGCTGCCGCACTGGGGCGCTCTTATGCCCGTATCACCCTGCGCGACACCCGCTCACGTTGGGGCTCCTGCTCGTCGGATGGGGCATTGATGTATTCTTGGCGGCTGATCCTGGCGCCGCCCGAGGTGCTGCGCTATGTCGCCGCCCACGAGGTCGCGCATCTGGCGGAAATGAACCACTCAGCCGCGTTCTGGGCGCAGGTCGAACGGCTGTATGGCGAGTATCAGGCCCCCCGCAGTTGGTTGAAGACCCAAGGTGGCAGTCTGCACCGTTTTCGGTTTGAGGCCTGAATAGGCACAAATCACGCAGATCTTGGCGGAACCGGTCGCATCGGCTAATACTTGCTTATTGCCAAGTCTGTTGTTCGCGTTCCCCGTCAGAGGCCCATTGTGACCCTCAAACCAAAACGGCGCCTTGCCGCCATTTTTGTCGCCGATGTTTTTGAATTCAGCCGGATGATGGCCGAAGACGAAGCCGGGACGCTGGCGCGCATTCTGGACCAGCAGAAAAACGTGATCACGCCCGAGATAAATCGCCATGACGGGCAGGTGATTAAACTGATGGGCGATGGGGTGTTGGCGGTTTTTTCCAGCGTCATTTCTGCGGTCGAGGCCGCTGCCGCCATACAACGGCGGGTGAACGCCGTGCCCGAGCCCAATCGACTGAAACTGCGCATCGGTCTTAATCTGGGCGAAGTAATGATCGCCAACCGTGACATCTATGGTGACGGGGTCAATGTGGCCTCCCGCATCGAAGCACTGGCGCAGCCCGGTGGCGTGGCCCTGTCGGCGGCTGCCTATGATCAGGTGCGCAACAAGATCCCATATGATTTTAAGGACGCTGGCCTCCACAAGGTTAAAAATATTCCTGAACCGGTACAGGTTTATTTTCTGGGCGAAGAACTGGCCGCGATTCCCAAGCCTAACTTTTCAAAAACCGCCCGGAAATCCCCGTTGAGTGGATCCCGAAACATGCTGTTTGGGGCCTCGGCCCTGGCGGTGCTGTTGCTGGGGTTGGTTGGGTTTTGGTTGTTTCCAAAGTTGGGCGCGTCCGGCAGCCTGGCCGGGGCTGACCCGGTGGCTGTGATTGAAAGTAGGCGCCCACGGATTGCGGTCAGAGCTTTCACCGATAGCGTTGGCGCTGCTGATGGGGGCGGGCTGGCAATTGGTCTGGCCGAGGGTATCATTGCCGTCCTGGCTCAGGTGCCCGATCTGACGGTGATCGCCCCTCATAGCAGCCTGGCGCAACCAGAACTCTCGGATCGCGGTATCGGTGAGCAGCTTGATGCTGATTATGTGGTGAGTGGCCGGATTGATAGGCAGGACGGATTGGCTGTCAGTCTGGATATTTTGGATCTGCACACGGCCCTGCAAAGCCTGATTGRWRWTMMWYYSMAMMCSCAGSAAGNAKAWWMWKRCAWWGCAGTCTGCCGTGGTTCGGGATCTGTTGATACATTTGCCGGTCTCCGACAAACAAATGCAGGTTCGGACGCTGGCTGTCAGCTCGACTGACAATTCGGGCGCCTATTTACGATTGATAGAGGCGCGCAGCCACCTGCGGGAGGGCAGGCCAGCAGAGGGCAAGCTGGCTCTGCAAAAGGCGCTGGTGTTGGATTCGGATCTGGGCGAGGCGCGCGGGTTGTTGGCACTGGCCCATATGGATCTGTTTACCGGCAGGCTGCAGGGGATGGCAGGACGCATTTCCCAAGCGAAACTGATGCTGGGCGATGGGCCTTTTAGCCGACAAGAGCGCCAGGTCGAGGTGATTTCCACATTGCTCGAAAATGACGCGCTGACGGCGCTGGCAAAAGCCCGGGCCTTGGTGGCTGATTACCCAAACTATGCAGATGGCCATGCCGGTTTGGCCTGGCTGTTGACCTTTGCCGGGGAGCTGGATGAGGCCGCCGAGGTCTTGGGTTTCGCCAAGCGGCTGAATCCCCTTACGCCTGCTGCCTACTATGCAATCGAGGCCGAATTATTGTTTGCCACCGGTCAGGACAATGCGGCCCTAACAGTGGCAGATCACGCGATAGCGGTGGATCCGATGGCGCAACGGGTGCGCTTGTTTCGCATCGCGGCCTTGGCCAATAGCGGCGAGTTTGCGGACGCCACTGCCGAATTGGCCATCCTTGCGGGCCGCGACGGGGATCTTGGGTTGCAGGGCGTTGCCGATCTGTTGCCCTACTTGGATCCTGCGGCGCGGCAGCGGGTTTTGACCGGGCTCCAGTTGGCGGGGTTAAGCGACGCACCCTGAGCGTCAGCGGTTGACGGCGCCTGCCTTTGTGATCACATAGACCCATGATGGTTTCCTCCCGCCCTTCTGAAGTGTCGACCTCTGCCCATGAGCGGGTCTACCGCACTCTGCGCACCCGAATCATGTATGGCGAAATTGCCCCCGGGCAGGCGCTGACCCTGCGCGGCATTGGCCGCGAATTCGGCGTCTCGACGACCCCTGCCCGCGAATCGGTACGCCGGTTGGTTGCCGAAGGTGCGCTGTTCCTGTCCTCCTCGGGGCGGGTCTCGACGCCCGAACTCACCAACGAGCGGATCGAAGAACTGGCCGCCCTGCGGGCCCTGATCGAGGTGGAGCTGGCCAGCCGAGCACTGCCGCGGGCACATATGGCGCTGATCGACCGGCTGCAGGGCATCAACATGACGGTGGCCGAGATGATCTCGAAACGCGACGCAGTGGGCTATATTCGCGCCAACCTGGAATTTCACCGCGCCCTGTATCTGCGCGCCCAGGCGCCTGCGATGCTGGCGATGGCGGAAACCGTCTGGCTGCAGATGGGCCCCACCATGCGGGCGCTGTATGGCCGCCTGCGCCGCACTGAGCCGCCACGCAATCACAAACTGATCATCGCGGCGCTCAAGGCCGGAGACGAGCCGGGCTTGCGACTGGCAGTGCGCTCAGACGTGACCCAAGGGTTGAGGATGCTGGCGGGTTAAGGGATTCGAGCCGGAATAGGGTCTCCCGCCCGTCGACAGACATTGAAATGCCTGTCTCCCGTTGGGCCTAGCACCGCAGCTGCGGTGCAGGGATCGCGCGGGCTCCGACTGTGTCGGCACCGCCCCACGGGCAGGCGCGCGCCCGGCTTAACTCAGATCAGGCCGCCAGCCCCTTGGACCCAAGATCCAGATATTTCTGCTGCCGGTCCATGATCAGCGCCGGTCCGTCCATGGCTTTCATTTCGTTCAGCATACTCTGAATAGCAACACCCACGTCGGCCATTGCAGTGTTCGCGTCACGATGGGCACCGCCCATGGGCTCGGTCACAACGTGGTCGGCCACGCCCAGGTTTTGCAGGTCCTGTGCCGTCAGCCGCAGCGCCTCGGCCGCTTCGCGCATTTTCTCGGCATCCTTCCACAAGATCGAGGCGCAGCCCTCGGGCGAGATCACCGAATAGATCGAGTGTTCCAGCATCACCACCCGGTTGGCGGTGGCAAAGGCCACAGCCCCGCCGGAGCCGCCTTCGCCGATCACCACCGAGATCAGCGGCACACCGATCCTCAGGCAGGCTTCGGTGGAGCGGGCAATCGCTTCGGATTGACCGCGCTCTTCAGCGCCTTTGCCGGGATAGGCNCCCGGNRGTRTCSACCAGAKYRRWSACCGGMWRGCCAAACTTATCTGCCATCTCCAACAGCCGGATCGCCTTGCGATACCCCTCGGGGCGGGCCATGCCAAAGTTGCGCTCGATGCGGGATTTGGTGTCGCTGCCTTTTTCGTGGCCAATCACCATCACTGGCTGATCGTTGAACCGGGCCAAGCCGCCCATCACCGCGTGATCGTCGGCAAAATTGCGATCCCCCGCCAGCGAAGTGTATTCGGTGAACAGCGTCGCGATGTAATCTTTGCAATGGGGCCGCTCGGGGTGGCGCGCCACCTGGCATTTGCGCCAGGGCGTCAGGTTTTTGTACAGATCTTTCAGCATTTGCCCGGCCTTGGCGTCCAGCGCCTCGGCTTCGGCCTCGATGTCCATCTCTTCATTGGCCCGCGCCAATGCGCGCAGCTCTTCCGCCTTGCCTTCGATTTCAGCCAGGGGTTTTTCAAAGTCCAGATACTGGGTCATGTCGCCTCACACGCGCGGAATTTCCCGATATATGGCCTTAGCTGCGATCAGATGCAACTCAGCAAGATTTGTGATGTTCTGCGGTGGTATGAGATTGGATGAGAAACTCAAAAGGGACAGCCCGCGCATGGCCGCATCATACGAAGACCGCATCCTGCGGGTGTTGGACTATATCCACGATAATCCCGGTGGCGATCTGTCACTGGACCAGTTGGCGGATGTGGCTGCCATGTCGCGGTTCCACTGGCACCGGGTGTTTCGCGCTATCACTGGCGAGACCTGCGCCCAGGCGGTGCGGCGACTGAGGTTACACCGGGCGTCGATCTGGTTGGTGCAAAGCCACCGCAGCCTGTCTCAGGTGGCGGCGGAAGTGGGCTATCCCAACATCACCAGTTTCTCACGGGCCTTTGCCCAAGCCTATGGCCGCAGCCCCAGCGCCTTTCGCCGCGCTGGCCAGTTGCTGCCAGCCTATCCCAATTTCAAAACCGGAGATTATCCCATGCACCCAGTTATAATCCGAAACGAACCTCCCCGCCGTCTGATTGGTCTGGCCCACATTGGTGCCTATGACCAAATCGGCAAAAAGTTCGAGACCTTTGTTGCCCTGTGCGAAACCCGTGCGCTATGGCCGCAGTTGGGGCCAGTGATTGGCATCTATCTAGACAACCCCGATGTGGTGCCCGCGGCCGAGTTGCGCAGTTTTGCCGGAGGCGAGTATCGCGGTTGTTCGGTACCTGAGGGGTTGCAAGAGCAGCAACTGGCGGGCGGCAAAACTGCGGTGCTGACCTACAAGGGGCCATACGCCGGAATTTCCCCGGCTTATCACAGTCTGTTTGGCAATTGGCTGCCGCAATCGGACGAAGAACCAGCGGATGTGCCCTGTTATGAGATCTACCTCAACAGTCCTCGCGACACCGCTCCCGAAGATCTGCTGACCGAGATCTGCCTGCCGCTGAAGTGAAAGTGTGCTCGGTCGAAGGACCGGGCGGGCAGCGCCCGGCCATCCCCCGGGAGGGTGCTGCCCTTANNTKCYTRTRMGWGMCWKCCTCASCCCGGCCAGATMACCGGGTACAGCGAGGCCACCAGCAGCAGGGCCATGGTCCGGTTGAATATACTCAGGCGGCGCGGGTTGGTYAGCAGCCGCGCCATTTGCTGACCCAGCACAGTCCAGGAACTGACCGAGGGCAGGTTGATGGCGCCAAACACCAGCCCGACCAGCAAAATAGCACTCAGTGTCTGGTCTGGAGCGTAAGCGCTGATCGCGGTCAGGGCCATTGCCCAGGCCTTGGGGTTTACCCATTGAAAGGCGGCTGCTTGCAGAAAACTCATCGGAGTGCCCTGCTCATCGCTGGCTTCGATCGGACCGGCATGGGCGATTTTCCAGGCCAGCCACAGCAGATAGACCACCGATCCCGTCTTGAGCACGGTGTAGCTGACTGGATAGGCGTCAAACACCTGCACCAGCCCAACCCCAACCATTAGCACCATGAACACAAACCCCAGCGCCACCCCCAGCATATGCGGAATGGTGCGGCGAAAGCCAAAATTGGCGCCCGAGGCCATCAGCATCAAGTTATTGGGCCCCGGAGTGATCGAGGAAACAAAGGCGAACAGCGCAAGCGCCAGGAATAGATCATAGGTCATGGCGCGATATTTGCGGTATTTTTGACCAAATGTAATTGCGTTTTGCTGTGTGCTTGCTCAAAATGCGCAACAAATGGCGAAATTGGATCAAATAAACCAACAAATATTGCGCGAGCTGTCCCGCGATGGCCGCATCAGCAATCTGGAGCTGGCCGACCGCATTGGCCTGTCGCCCTCGGCCTGTCTGCGGCGGGTGCAGGATCTGGAGCGCGAGGGGATCATTGCCGGTTACCGCGCGGTGCTGGATCGCCAAGCGATGGGGGCGGGTTTTGTCACCTACATTGGCGTTGGGCTGGGCGAGCACACCAAAGAGGCGCAGAAAGCCTTTGAGCGCGCCATGGATGCGGCCTCGGAGGTGGTGGAATGCCACAATGTCACCGGCCCCATCGAATATCTGCTGCGGGTGGAATGCGCCGATCTGCCCAGCTACAAACGCTTTCACACTGATATTCTGGGCACCTCGCCTTATGTGACGGCGATCACCACCTATGTGGTGATGGGCTCGCCCAAGGATCTGCGGGCCTGACCAGGACACATCTTTAAGTTAGATGCTTGGGCAAAGGCGCGCCGCGGGCAGGGTGTTGCGCGGGCGACGCACGCCCTGTTGATGGAAAGTTTCGTCACGACTGTCACAGTGGCGGCAATCGCGATTACCGTCGGACCTTACACACCCGACATCAGGAACAGGGCCCCGTAACACTGGGGCGCGCAGAGACAACGTTTAGCAAGCGGGACTGATCTCCCGTCCGCATCCGCTTTGGCGGTACCGCCACTCTTATCTATCTCTTTTCTAACAAACTGAAACAGAACCACACACATCAGTCATCCGGCAGTATAGGGCTGCACCGGCTGATTTTCTGTGCCTAGACGGCGGGCAACAGCGCCTGAATGGCAATGCTGGGTGAGGCCAGAACGGGCACTTCCCCCTGAACCAGCGGCGCGGCCCCCGCCATCGAGGCTTGCGCCAGCACCACGCAGGCAGTGTCTGGCGCCATGATTAGGCTCGAGTCGATCCAAATTGCGATTTGCTCGTTGAATGTTTCGACATCTCCGTCAGAGAAGTGTCGCCAAAGCCCCGTGAGAGGGATCGTGCGAATATCGGCTTCTTTGTTTTGCTTGGAAAACGCGCGCCGAAGCAGTGCTTTGGAGGGCGCGGCGGTGCTGTCGAGGCAATAGACCAGCAAAACCGGTCCGCCGATCCTTGCTGCTGCTTGCATCATCGGCCAGTCGATGCGGGTGGCCCCAGCGGCCTCGGCCACCGCGCCGATGGTGGTGCAGSTRCAGAGAACCGGRCCWTCAACSGMCTGWAYYGCAGYGGTRATCTCGGCRGCRAGSWCAYCGTCWATRCCGTTYTGGGCSCGSGCCARCCAATCTTCGCGCACCACCTGATGAAGCTCAGCGTTTGGGGCCAGTCTGTCAAAGGTGGCACAATGCACCTGGGCGGTGTGGAACAGGGTCAGATCGGTCATGTTGCTGGTTATTCCCTAGCGGTGCGTGCAAGCACGCACCCTACATGGACGAGATAGCTTAGCTGCCTGCAATCAGTTCGGACTGGGCGACGATGACCTCGGCCTGTTTGATGCTGGCAATATCCACCAGACGGCCTTTGTACACCGTGGCGCCTTCGCCGTTGGCCTTGGCGGTCTCCATCGCCGCAAGGATCTCGCGCGCTTCGGTGACGGCTGCTTCGGAGGGGGTGAACACCTCGTTGGCCAAGGGGATCTGGCGTGGGTGGATGGCCCATTTTCCCACCATGCCCAAGGTGGCCGAACGCAGCGCCTGAGCGCGGAAACCTTCGTCATCGGAGAAGTCACCAAATGGCCCGTCCACCGGCAGCACGCCATGGGTGCGGCAGGCGGCGACGATGGCAGTCTGCGCCCAGTGCCAAGGGTCGGACCAGTGCTTTTCGCCCTGGTGCAGCATATAATAGTTTTCCTGGGTGCCACCGATGCCGGTGGTCTGCATGCCCATCGAGGCGGCRAAATCCGCMGCSCCYAGCGACATCGCCTGCAGNNGCGGGGRGRMGRCGNNGCAATYGCTTCGACATGGGCAATGCCCGCSGCTGACTCGATGATCACCTCAAAGGAAATCGGCTTGGTCCGGCCTTTGGCGCGTTCAATCGCGGTGACCAGAGCATCCACCGCATAGACGTCTTCGGCGCAGCCCACCTTGGGGATCATGATCTGGTCCAGCCGGTCACCCGCCTGTTCCAGCAGATCCACCACATCGCGGTACCAATAAGGTGTGTCCAGCCCGTTGATCCGAACCGACAGGTATTTGGTGCCCCAGTCTATGGTGTTCAGCGCCTCGATCACATTGGCGCGGGCGGTATCCTTGTCGCTAGGGGCGACCGAATCTTCGAGGTCGAGGTTGATCACATCCGCAGCTGAGGCAGCCATTTTAGGGAACAGTTTGGTGTTTGAGCCGGGGCCAAACAGCTGGCAGCGGTTGGGGCGGGCCGGGGCGGCGGGCTGGATGCGAAAGCTCATGTGCGGAACACCTGTTGAGGTAAGGAAATTGCGATTTCGTCCCTATGGGTGGTATTAAATTACGTGATCGCGCGCAAGGCGTATTGTGCGGCTGCAGCATTGCTGACGCAGCAATCGTCGTAAAGACCTGAGCTGGCGCAAGGATCAGTGGCTGATCTGGTCAGGTCACAAGATCCTTCGTCAAATTCGAGTTATGGCGGAAGAAACGTGCAAGTGGAGTGGGGCTCAAAAGGCAAAATGGGACCTCTTCGCGTGGTGGCCGGTCTAAGCTCGCGCGGAAAAAGAAATTCCAAAGAAAATCCATGGAGTGCCCCGAGATGATCGAGACCCCCTATCTGCTGTTCCTGGGTGATGCACCCGATATGCTGGCTGCCAAGGTTGCTATTGGCATCAAAGACTGGCGTCCGGAAAATGCCGTGGCGCAGTTTCGTTTGCCCGGTTGTGGGGCGGACCTGGGTCTGGCTGACATGACCCTGGCCGAGGCCAAGCAGGCTGGTGCCAGAACTCTGGTGATTGGGGTGGCCAACCGCGGCGGCGTGATTTCAGCGGCCTGGAAACAGGTGCTGATCCAGGCGCTGGAAATGGGCTATGATCTGGCCTCGGGCCTGCACAACCTGTTGCGCGACGAGGGCGATCTGGTTGCTGCGGCGCAGACCCATGGCGGCACCCTGCATGACGTGCGGGTGCCCACTGTTGGCTATCCANTTGCCAATGGGGTGAAACGGACCGGCAAGCGCTGCCTGGCGGTGGGCACTGATTGCTCGGTTGGCAAGATGTATACGGCGCTGTCGGTGGATGCCGAGATGCAGAAGCGCGGCATGAAGTCGACCTTCCGCGCCACCGGTCAGACCGGCATTCTGATCACCGGTCACGGCGTGCCGCTGGACGCGGTGATTGCCGATTTTATGGCGGGATCAGTGGAATATCTGACCCCGGACAATGATGCGGATCACTGGGACCACATTGAGGGTCAGGGCAGCCTGTTCCACGTATCTTACTCGGGTGTGACCATGGCGCTGGTGCATGGAGGTCAGCCAGATGCGTTGATCCTGTGCCACGAGCCAACCCGCGAGCATATGCGGGGTTTGCCCGGCTATGACCTGCCATCGCTGGAGCAACTGCGCGACACCGCGCTGCCATTGGCGCAGGTGGCCAACCCGGCCTGCAAAGTTGTGGGCATTTCGGTCAACACTCAGCATCTGAGCGAGGACGAGGCGGTCAGCTATCTGGCTGAGGTTGAGGCGCGCATGGGGCTGCCCACTGTTGATCCGTTCCGTCACGGGGCGGGCCGTCTGGTGGACGCGCTAGGCGCGATCTGATCTAACACCGCTGCCGGAGGGCAATGCCGATCGGGCAGGAGCCTCCGGCGGAGGTATTTTCAACAAGAAGAAGGGGCGGGGCATGCGGATTACCGTGACGCGGGATGTGTTCAAGCTGGCGCAGGTATTTACCATTTCACGCGGCTCGCGCACCGAGGCCAAGGTGCTGACGGTGACGATTGAGCAGGGTGATTTTAGCGGCTGGGGCGAATGTGTGCCCTATGCCCGTTATGATGAGACGTTGGACAGCGTGACCGCTGAAATTGAGGGTCTTCCGTCTGAGTTCACCCGCGACGAGTTGCAATCGCTTCTGCCTGCCGGGGCCGCTCGCAACGCGGTGGATTGCGCGCTGTGGGATCTGGAAGCAAAACAGACTGGCAAACGGGTGTGGGAGTTGGCGGGTCTGCCGGTGCCGGGGCCTGAAATTACCGCCTATACGCTGTCTCTGGATACGCCCGAAAAAATGCAGGCGCAGGCTGCTGAGAACGCATTTCGTCCAGTGCTGAAGATCAAGCTGGGCACCGCTGATGATATGCCGCGTCTGGAAGCCGTGCGTGCCGGGGCGCCAGAGTCCAAGATCATCATCGATGCCAACGAGGGTTGGTCGGCTAAGATCTATGCCGAGTTGGCTCCGCATCTGGTGCGTCTGGGGGTGGAACTGGTCGAGCAGCCTTTGCCAGCCGGCGAAGATGACGCCTTGATCGGCATGGATCGTCCGGTGCCGGTTTGCGCCGACGAGAGCTGCCATGACCGCACATCGCTGCCCAAGCTGAAGGGCAAGTACGACATGGTGAACATCAAGCTGGACAAGACCGGCGGTCTGACCGAAGCGCTGAAACTGCGCGCTGAGGCGCTGGCGCTGGGCTATGAGGTGATGGTTGGCTGCATGGTCGGGTCGTCTTTGGCGATGGCACCGGCCACGCTGCTGGCGCAGGGTGTGGCAGTCACAGACCTTGACGGGCCGCTGCTGTTGGCCGAAGACCGAGACGAACCTTTGAAATTCGACGGTGCCGGTGTGCACCCGCCAAGCAGCACGCTTTGGGGCTGAGGAGACAAATATGACCCGTACCGTTTATGTAAATGGTGAATACCTGCCAGACACCGAGGCCAAAATCTCGATCTTTGACCGTGGCTTTCTGATGGCGGACGGGGTCTATGAGGTGACCTCGGTGCTGGATGGTAAGCTGATTGATTTTGAGGGCCACGCAGTACGGCTGGCGCGCTCGCTGGGTGAGTTGGACATGCAACCTGCCTGTTCCAAGGAGGAGCTGCTGGAGATCCACCGCGAGCTGGTCAAGCTGAACAATATCGACGAGGGCCTGGTCTATTTGCAGATCACCCGGGGCAGCGACGGCGACCGGGATTTTGTGTTTCCGGATCCGGAGACCACCAAATCGACCATCGTGCTGTTCACTCAGAGCAAACCGGGACTGGCCGACAACCCTGCCGCCAAAAAGGGCGCCAAGATCATCTCGATCGAAGACATCCGCTGGGGCCGCCGCGACATCAAGACCATTCAGTTGCTGTACCCGTCGATGGGCAAGATGATGGCCAAGAAAGCGGGCTGCGATGATGCCTGGCTGATCGAAGACGGTTATGTCACCGAAGGCACCAGCAACAACGCCTATTTTGTCAAAGATGGGGTGATTGTCACCCGGCCGCTGTCCACCGAAATCCTGCACGGCATCACCCGCAAGGCGGTGCTGCGCATCGCGGCTGAGGCGCAGTTGAAAATCGAAGAACGACTGTTCACCATTGAAGAGGCTCAGCAGGCCGACGAGGCCTTTACCACCTCGGCCAGCGCCTTTGTGATGCCGGTGGTTGAGATTGACGGGGTTGCATTGGGCGACGGCGCACCGGGCCCGATTGCCACCCGCCTGCGCGAGATCTATCTGGAAGAAAGCCGCAAAGCGGCGATCTGATCTGCCGGATCGCACTAAAGTAAAAGCCGCCCCAGGGGGCGGCTTTTTTGCTTTGTAGATTTGGAGGGGGGCGGAAGGCCAAGAACCACGTGCAATCATCTGCACCCTGTGGTTTTGTGCCGCCATGGATTTATTTGAGCGTTTTATCACACTGTGGGTCGTGATTGATCCGATTGGCACAATTCCCGTGTTTATCGCCGTGACCGCCGGGATGGCCGCAAGTGAGCGGCGGAGCACCGCATTGCTGGCGACGGCTGTCAGTGTCGGTGTGCTGTTGTTTTTCCTGATTTTTGGCCAGATCCTGATCGACGCGCTGGGGATCAGTCTTTTGTCGTTTCAGGTTGCCGGTGGCATCGTATTGTTCCTGTTTGCGCTGACCATGATTTTTGGTGAATCCAAGGCCGAGACCGATAAGCGCTCGGTCGAAGCGGATGGTGAATTGGCCGTAGAGAATGTCCCGTCTCCGGCGATTTTCCCGCTGGCGGTTCCCTCGCTGGCCTCGCCGGGGGCGATGCTGGCCATTGTACTGCTGACCGATAACAMCCAGTTYGAARTSGTYGATCAGGCGATTACAGCKGTTGTGATGGGGGSYGTGYTGGCSGTSGCCTATGTGTTCATGTTRCTGGCCGAYCCGATCATTCGRRTCATYGGTGTKTCTGGCGCTGCGATYATCAGCCGGGTYATGGGYATGATYCTTGCMTCGGTTGCGGCTGATGCCGTGTTGTCGTCGTTGCTTGAGATCGCCCGGACCGGCTCSYKRWRATWKYKSMMMMCWGCKYTMKGWWWYYYGSTSRKACWTSARYARSYMWRAMKYCMKCARTSGMMMGSYMAGAATTTCGAGCATGAAAGACGGCAATAGCTCGGCGTTGGACCGAACATCAAGTCCGGCGCCGCTAAGCCGAAAAAACCCGCCAATTGCGATCATGCCACACAGGGTGATCAGGGTGGGGTAGATCCGGCTGATGAAAAACCCACCGAAAGCAAAGACACCTCCAACCGCAAACCAGACGCCACCGATGAACCGGATGTGACTGTCTTGTACTGCAAAAGTGGCCGGATCGGTGATGGTGATGAAATCACGCGGCAACTGCCAGCCCAGGGTTTGTATGCCGCCCAGTCCAATGTTCAGGCCAAGCGCCATGATCGCGGCTCCGGCCAGCAGCAAAACGATATTTATCAAAGTAAATGTCTTCATGAGAGAGCCTCAATTGTGCTGTGTTTCTATTTTCTAGAACGCGTTCCATAAAACAATATGCTTGACCTGGCAAGGAATAATTGTAACGCGTTACAAAATAGTGAGGGATCCGCGATGACGGCAAAGCCAGGCCGACCGCCTCGGGCGGCAAAAGATATCAAGAGGATGCGGGACAAGATCGCGGAACAGGCCATGCAGATCTTTCAGCAGGATGGGTTTGATGCCTTGTCGATCCGCCGCTTGGCCCGCGAGGTGGGCTGTTCACCAATGACAATCTACGCTCATTTTGACGGCAAGCCCGAGATCCTGCGGCATTTGTGGGGGGCGGTGTTGGGGCAGGTATTTGCCAAGATCGCCGAACAATTGCAGGGGGTTGAGGCACCAGAGCTGCGTCTGCGTCTGGCGGCGCAGTGTTTTGTCGCCCATTGGCTGGAGCATCCGGATCAGTTCCGAATGGTGTTTATGTCCAGTGGAGTGGTGCGGTCGGATGTGGCCAGTTTTATGTCAGGCGCGGCAACCATTGGACATTTTCAAACGTTCATGGATCTGGTCGCTCAAACCTCGGTTCCCAAGGGCGAAGTCAAAATTCGGACCGAGGCCCTGATCATGGGGATGATCGGGGTTGCGCTGTCCTGCAATACCATTCGGGATTATCCTTGGGGTGACCCGGCAGAAATTACCGACATCATGGTGGCAGGTGTTTTGCGCGCTTGATGTGGGTCGGTCTGATCCGACCCACGGCTGTTCGGCAACCGGGCAATGGTTAGGTTTTGTCGGTGACGTTCTCTTTGAACGCGACCTTGAACTCGGCCTGTTTATCCGCACTGGCGCCGGTCTGATGGTTGGCCTTCCACTCATCCATGGTCATGCCATAGAAGATCTCGCGGGCCTGGGTCTTGTCCATCTCGATACCGCGTTCGTTTGCGGCCTCTTGATACCAGCGCGACAGGCAGTTGCGGCARAAWCCGGCCAGRTTCATCAGGTCGATGTTCTGCGCGTCGGTGCGGTCTTCCATCAGGTGTTTCTGCAGGCGGCGAAAGGCGGCGGCCTGAAGTTCAATCTCGGTCTGCGGATCCATCGATGCGCTCCTTCAAAACAAATATGTCCGCCTGCCTGAGTAGCAAGCGGCGGCCTGTCGTACAATGCGGCGATGCGTTGGCGGCCTAGATCAGGTTCAGTGCGATATAGGGCATCAAGCAGAACACAATGATCAGGATTTTAAAATTGGCGAGATAGGAGAAATAGGCCTTTTTCACATCCGCCTGTTCCATTTGGAAAAGGCCTGCGTGCAGGGCGGTGAATTTATCCCGCCCCGCCAAGAGGAGTATGGTTGAAAAGAGCAGCAGGCCAAAGTTCAGGACAACCATCCAGCCGAAGAATGTGGTCATAGTAACAAGGGTCATGACACCCTCCTTTCTGAAAAGGACCAATATTTCCTTCTCTACAAATATGGGGTTGCTTGACCGGTGTCACAACGATGTGAGGTCGAAAAACGCTAAGATTGACGCGGCGTTAGTTGGATTTCACAGCCCGGATGCTGCCAGGGCGCGCGGCAGCACCTGCGCCAGTCGTTCTGCCCAGGCGGTCTGGCCTTCAGATGTGGTGATCAAATCATTGCGCAACTCGACCAAGGCACTTGGGCGGCCTTGGGTGGTGGCATGGGTGTCGATGGTGTCACCTGGCAGATAGCCGGTGTAGGGCTCGTTTACGCCGACAGGGTGATCGGTTTGGGGCATAAGATGCTCGACCAAATGCGGCGAAAACTGCTCGCCATCGGGGAACAAAACGCCAATTTCCCAGGGGCGTGGTGGACGGCCGCGCAATTGAGGCGTGAAGGAGTGCATCGAGATGATCACCACATTGTCGCGCGCGGCCAWTTCTTTGAGGGCGTTGTGATAGGGGCGGTAACAGTCTTGCAGCCGTCTTTCGCGCTCATCCGCGTTGGCGTGACGGTTGCCGGGAATGATGGTGCCATCGTAGAGTTTCATCAGCAAGGTGGGATCGTCCTCGCCACGGTTGGGGTCGATCACCAACCGTGAGAAGTTCGAGGTGATCACCGGTGCATCCAACATCTCGCCCAGTTGTTTGGACACTTCATAAGCGCCGATATCATAGGCGATGTGGCGCGCCATGTCCTCGCGCGGCAGGCCCAAGTCGCCATTGTTGATAAAATGCGGTACCACATTGGTGGCGTGATCGCAGGTGATCAGCCAGCGGGCGGGGCGCTCGGAGCCGTGAACAAAATAGGGTGTATATGTCATTTGCCTGTCATCGCTTTTGTCGCATCTATAGAGGAGTTGCAGCAATAGGGGAATTGCGCGATAAGCGGCCCAACACTGTTTGCGATAACATTTTCCAAATCCGAAGGAACCGCCGCTATGAGACGTCAGCGCAATGTAAAGATTGTTGCCACCCTGGGGCCAGCCTCGGAGACTTACGAGACCATTAAGGCACTGCACCTGGCTGGCGCGGATGTATTCCGGTTGAACATGTCGCACGGCACCCACGAAGAGATTGCCGAGAAGCACGCTATCATCCGCCGGATCGAAGAAGAGCTGGACAGCCCGATCTGTATTCTGGCGGACCTGCAGGGCCCAAAACTGCGGGTTGGGGTATTTGCAAATGGGTCAGAGGACCTGGTGCCCGGAGCTGCTTTCCGTCTGGACCTGGATAAGACTGAAGGTGATATCAACCGTGTGTGCCTGCCACACACCGAGATTTTTCAAGCACTGGAACCCGGAGCGCATCTGCTGGTCAACGACGGCAAAATCCGTTTGGTGGTAGACACCTGTGGCGAGGATTTTGCCAATTGCATCGTTGAAATCGGCGGCACCATCTCCAACCGTAAGGGGGTGAATGTACCGGATGTTGAGCTGCCATTGGCCGCTCTGTCCGAGAAAGATCTCAAGGATCTGGAGTTTGTCTGCAATCTGGGCGTTGACTGGTTGGCGCTGTCGTTTGTGCAGCGTGCCAAAGACGTGTTCCAAGCACGGGCGCTGGCTGATGGCCGGGCTGCTATTCTGAGCAAGATCGAAAAGCCTTCGGCTGTTGAGAAGTTCGATGAAATTCTTGATGCTTCGGATGGTATCATGGTGGCGCGTGGCGATCTCGGTGTTGAATTGCCGGTGTCTGCGGTGCCGCCAATCCAAAAGCGTCTGGTGCGCAAGTGTCGCGCCGCCGCCAAGCCGGTGATTGTTGCCACTCAGATGCTGGAAAGCATGATCGACAGCCCAATGCCCACCCGCGCCGAAGTTTCGGACGTGGCCACGGCGATCTATGAAGGCGCCGACGCAGTGATGCTGAGCGCGGAATCTGCCGCCGGTGATTTTCCGATCGAKRSSKKGSGSWKSAWSKRCRWKRTKRCSMCYGARGTGGAGGCKGAYCCGACCTAYRCYCAGATYATMGCSGCCTCTCGYTCGGCCAAAGGGMACACGATTGCGGATGGCATTGTGGCSGCRGCGCGTGAGATYGCKGAAAARACCGACATCAARGCGATCTGCTGTTTCACCCAAAGCGGCACCACCGCGCTGCTGACGGCGCGCGAGCGTCCCGGTGTACCGATCCTGGCATTGACTTCGGTGGCGCGCACCGCACGTCGTCTGGCGCTTAGCTGGGGCTGCAACTGCGTGATGACGCCTGAGGTGGACCGGTTCAAAGGGGCGGTTGTGAATGCGGCACGGGCGGCGCGGGCTGGTGGGTTTGCGAGTGAGACCGATCAGATCGTTATTACCGCCGGGGTGCCGTTCAACGTGCCGGGTACAACCAACATCCTGCGGGTTGCCCCCTGTGATGAACGTTTGATTTACAGCACCGACCCGGAATAAGCTGAKCCTCNKWTTWAYGAGGTGATGTRTWATGGATRCCGATTTRGCCCTGATCMTGGGTYTGGTGRTCGGCGGGTTTKCMATCCCGTCGATAYTATCTGCRATGAGCGACCGAAGGCCACCWMGGGCTTCGGYGCTGACCATYCTGMTTGCMTTYGGAYTGTTGWTCTAYGCSRTGACAACMAAACCCGGCGGCTATCAGATGGACCAGATCCCGGATGTGTTTTTCTCGGTTCTTGGACGTTATTTCTGAGAATCATCTTGCTCTTGACGCGTGGCTTGCGTAAAGGGCAGCTCTGATCGCGCGACCGGCCGAAAGTGGCATGCCGTGTTGCGTGAATACCGAACCCAAAAATAGGAGACGGAAATGCCCAAAATGAAGACCAAATCGAGCGCTAAGAAGCGCTTTAAGATTACTGCGACAGGCAAAGTCCTGGGCGGTCAAGCCGGCAAACGCCACGGCATGATCAAGCGCAGCCGCAAATTCATCCGTAATGCTCGTGGCACTACGGCCCTCTCAGCCCCCGATGCGAAAATCATCAAGGGCTTCATGCCCTACGACCGCTAAGAGGAGATYGTAATATGTCCCGCGTAAAAGGTGGTGTCAAAACCCACGCCCGTCACCGGAAAATCGTCAAGGCAGCCAAAGGTTATTATGGCCGCCGCAAAAGTGTCTTTAAGGTTGCCACGCAGGCCGTCGATAAGGCCAACCAATACGCAACCCGTGACCGGAAGAATCGTAAGCGTAACTTCCGCGCTCTGTGGATCCAGCGGATCAACGCTGCGGTTCGTAGCCACGACGAGGCGCTGACATACAGCCGCTTCATCAATGGTCTGAACYTGGCTGGCATCGAAGTCGACCGTAAGGTTCTGGCTGACCTGGCCGTTCACGAGCCCGAAGCATTTGGTGCCATCGTGCGCCAGGCACAGTCTGCTCTGGCTGCCTAAAGCACCCGTTGCACACTGACAGATTTAAGGCCGCTCCATCTGGGGCGGCCTTTTTTGTTTATCGTTGTCCGGCACCGCCGCGCCTGACCTGGGGAAGGCGCGGACCTCAGTCATTTGGGTCACCATTGCCTTCAGGATAGATCATGATGGCCGCAGCTACCGCCACAGCTGGGACAGTTCGGCACCCAGCAGAATGTGAGAAATCTGTGGCCCAAAGAGCCGCGGATTGAGTGAGCTGTCCTGAGCCGCTTGACGCATCACCTGTTGTGCATTGGCAAGAAACGCATCGGAATAAATGCCCAACTTTTGGGCGGCACCAATGGCTACGTCGAAATCCTCTTGGATGGCATCCATTGAACTGCGGGAGTTATCCTCGGGTTTTGTGGGCGCATATGCCGGATCACGGAACAGTTCGCCGGATGTATCGACGTCCTCGGCCAGATTGGAAAACAACTGGCGAAAGATAAGCGAGCCAAGATCGTAGCCGGGGTAAGGTTTTTCGAACGGGGTCTGCAACAGATCCGGCGCCATATTGGCGATGATATCCGCAAGAACCAGACCATTTTCCCAGCTCTCTTTCGTGCAGTGATCCGAGGCCTGGCGCAGCAGTTTGCTGGACAGCGGCGTGATGGCATTGAACATCCTGGAGCGCCGACCATGGTGCATTCGGTCGCGGTAACTTCGGTACAGCAACATCAGATCGTCGCTCGTGGAATAGGCATATTGCCGTTGCGTTTCGAGATCCTCTAGCAGGCGTGCGAGAAACAAATTGCGGGTTCTGTCGCAGGGAAATCCCTTGGTGACGCTTCGAAAATAATGTGCGACATCAGGCGAGGGGCCAAAGGAATGCCGGTACCGGTGGCTTTCCCCGCCATTGCCGCTGAGCCAGAAATGGGTCGAGTCGCGGTGCACAAGCGGAAACATGATCTGATGGTGGGCGCCCAGGTGCTGCTGCTTCCAGATGGTGTATCCGTGATCGCCTTGGATGCCCCGCTTGGCTATTGCCTCCATCGAGGGACGGTTCAGGGTGATCTCAACCGAGCGACACAATCGGCTGGCAATCTCAAAATCATTGGGCGCGTTTTTGCGCGAGTTGAAGTGAACGCGCTGGTTCAGAGATATGCCCAAAAGGCGCGCCGCAAACAGCATGATCGCCAGAACGGCTCGGGAATCGCGTCCTCCGGTGATGTCACAGGTGATATCCGCGTCCGACAGCAGCAAGGTGCACATCCGGCTTGCCGCCGTGGTCAGGAACCGTCTCAGTGTCGTTTGATAACGGGTGGCGTCTTCAAAGACCGGCTTTTGGCTCCAAATGGGTTCGGTGGTGGCGGTGTCGCCCTCTTGGCTATGGTGAATGACAACTTGTATCCCGGCGGGCACCAGTTGGATTTCCTTGATGCCCATCGACATTAGGGATGTCTGAAATCCCAGTGATTTACTGATGTTGTGGCTGTGAAGACTGAGGCGATCAGAGGTGACGTCGCCCGGTCCGCGATGGGCATGCCGTGCCAGCGTCAAAAAGGAATTGGACAGCGCCCAATGTGCGCCGCTTTGATACAGATACAGGGTGGAATAGCCGCTGAAATCGGTGCCAATGGTGGTGCGGTTGCCACTTCGGTTGACCACAATATACGAGCCATCCTGACCGGGTGTGATCCGCTTGCCACGGTGCGCCTTGAATTTGGTATATCCAAAAGGGCCACAGATCATGTCACCGTCGGCATAGGCAAACCCATGCAGCGTATGATCTGGCAGCGGCCTGTCAGAGGAAAACAGAAGGCATTCGCTAGTGATGGCTTTTTCTCCGGTATCTGTCAGGGGGTTTTCGCGGCTCACTGTTGATATTGTTAGCCTATTTAGCCCGTTTTTTTGATCATGCCATTTTCTGGTTTGACGGGGGGCGGTGCGGCAACCGCGTGCAGGCGGGGCGCGACGTTGCTGCCTGCCGGCTAGATCGCCGGGCATTCGCGCCGCAGTTGCGTGAATAGACTAACGGCATTCCGCCCCACCTCTTGCTTTCGCTCTGGGCTGTGGTAGCAGACCCCTAACAAAACTCAGAGGACCGTCATGGACGATCTTAAGGCAAAATATCTCGGGCAGATCGCTGATGCAGCGGATGAATCGGCACTGGAGACCATCCGGGTCGCCGCCGTTGGCAAAAAGGGTGAAGTGGCGCTGAAGATGCGCGAGCTGGGCAAGATGACGCCTGAACAGCGTCAGGTTGCGGGGCCGGCGCTGAACGCGCTCAAGAACGAGATCAACTCGGCTCTGATTGCCAAGAAATCCGGACTGGCTGATAAGGCATTGGACGAGCGGCTGCGCACCGAATGGCTGGACGTGACCCTGCCAACCCGCGCCCGCCGTGTTGGCACATTGCACCCGGTCAGTCAGGCCAGCGAAGAGCTGACGGCGATTTTTGCCGAGCTGGGCTTCTCCGTTGCCGAAGGGCCGCGCATTGATACCGACTGGTATAACTTTGACGCGCTGAACATCCCCAGCCACCACCCGGCGCGGGCCGAGATGGACACGTTTTATATGCACCGTGCCGAGGGCGACGATCGCCCGCCGCATGTGCTGCGTACTCACACGTCACCGGTGCAGATCCGCTCGATGGAGAAGATGGGCGCGCCGCTGCGCATCATCTGTCCGGGTGGTGTGTACCGTGCCGACTATGATCACACCCACACGCCGATGTTCCACCAGGTCGAAGGCCTGGCGCTGGACACCGATATTTCGATGGCCAACCTGAAATGGACGCTTGAGGAATTTGTGAAGGCGTTCTTTGAGGTGGATAACGTCGAGCTGCGCTTCCGCGCCAGTCACTTCCCGTTTACCGAGCCCTCGGCCGAGGTGGATATCCGCTGTAGCTGGAAAGACGGCACGCTGAAGATCGGCGAGGGCGACGACTGGTTTGAGATCCTCGGGTCCGGCATGGTTCACCCATCGGTGATCGCTGCTGGTGGCATTGATCCGGATGTCTATCAGGGTTTTGCCTTTGGTATTGGCATCGACCGGTTGGCGATGTTGAAATACGGCATCCCCGATTTGCGCGCCTTCTTTGAGAGCGACCTGCGCTGGTTGCGGCACTATGGCTTCCAGTGTCTGGATATGCCGAGTTTGCATGGTGGTTTGAGCCGCTAACTTATGCCTGTTTTGTAGGGCACCGGCCCGGCCTTGCGCCCGTCTGTAAAAGGCGGGCGTTTTGCGTTTGGAATGATTGGTTCTGTTTCGCCCGGACGATAGGCCGGGCCGCGCCTGACCTTCCCCCGGGAAGGCGCTTTGCACCTCCCCAAGGTCAGGCGCGGCCCTAAGTATGAGCTGCGATTGCTTCCCGCCCCGTTCGAGCGCTATGCTCTCCTCAAAATTGCATTTGGCTTGAGGGATTGAGTGAATGGCTTCTGCTGAAGTGATGACTGCTTGCGAGAATATTTGCCGGAATTTCGGATGGTTAAGTGAGATTGTTGAACCAGTCCTCCGGTTAGTTCCATCGGTGGCAATATTGTGGGCAGTGTTCGTCTATTTTCATAAGCGAAGGACTGAAAGGCAAGCTGACGATAGTAGAGAATTGCGCGCTACTACTATGGAACTCATAGATGTCGTACACAAGTTTCGGCGCGCGCATATTAATGGCGAGAGCCAATTGTGGGACTACTATCTGGTGCTCGATAAATTGCGGCTTTTATTAGGGGGAGAATTTCTGTCGCTCGTCACTGAACATGAAATGGCAATTAAGTACTTCGCGAGAACTGAGTTAGAAGATGAAGTGTTTGGTCAGATGAGGAGAGCAGAAGAGGATTGTTTCGACAATCTTCTTTTGAAACTCAGGGAATCCTTTGCAACCAATCAACTGAAATTGAGTCAGAAAAATTGAGGCACGCGCCCGCCGTTCATCGGACTTACGCCGCGCCACTGGCGCGACGGTTCCTCTTCACCTCGGCGGGCGCGTTGCGCCCACCCGGGCAGGAGCGCGCCTCGGGTAGTTATCTCTCCCGATGTTATCCTAGTGGGTAACGAAATAAGCTTTTAAGCCGCACTCCCGGCTATCCTTGAACCCAACCGCCACCAAGTCTTGCACCCAAGGCTAATCTTTGCCATTGCCTCACGGGTAACACGCATGGCTTGCCAAGGGATCCTTGACCAATGAAATTCACTCTTTCCTGGCTGAAAGATCACCTCGACACTGATGCATCTGTGGACGAGATTGCCGAGACTCTGACCGATCTGGGGTTAGAGGTTGAGGAAATCAGCAATCCAGGCGACCGGCTCAAGGACTTCACCCTGGGCTATGTCACTTCGGCCGAGAAACACCCGGATGCCGACAAGCTGAAGATCTGCAAGGTCGACACCGACGACGGTGAGCTGCAGATCATCTGCGGTGCGCCGAATGCCCGCGAAGGTATTACCGTGGTTGTCTGCAAGCCGGGCATGTATATTCCCGGTCTGGATATCACCATTGGCGTTGGCAAAATTCGTGGCGTTGAGAGCTATGGCATGATGGCCTCCGAGCGCGAGTTGGAGCTGTCGGACGAGCATGACGGCATCATCGAGCTGCCCTCGGGCGAAGTGGGTGACAAGTTCGTTGATTGGCTGGCCAAGAACGATCCCTCCAAGGTGGATACGGTGATCGAGATTGCGATCACTCCGAACCGCCCTGATGCGCTGGGTATTCACGGCATCGCCCGCGATCTGGCGGCGCGCGGTTTGGGTACACTGAAAACCAAGGATTACACTCCGGTTGAGGGCCGCTTTGCCAGCCCGATCAAGGTCAGCATCGACGAGGACACGCTGGATGGCTGTCCGCATTTCACCGGGCGGCTGATCAAAGGTGTGACAAACGGCCCCAGCCCGCAGTGGTTGCAGGATCGGCTGACGGCTATTGGTCTGCGGCCGATTTCCAAGCTGGTCGATATCACCAACTTCTTCACCTATGACCAGAACCGGCCTTTGCACGTGTTTGACGCGGATAAGGTTGTTGGCGACCTGCGGGTCCATCGTGCCAAGGGTGGCGAAGTGCTGATGGCGCTGGATGATAAGGAATACACCCTGGCCGCTGGCCAGATGGTGATTTCCGATGACAGTGGCGCGCAGAGCATTGCTGGCATCATGGGTGGTCTGACCACTGGTGTGACCGAGACCACCGTCAATGTGTTCCTGGAGAGCGCTTTTTGGGATCACATCCAGATCGCTCTGACGGGTCGTGCGCTGAAAATCAATTCCGACGCGCGTTATCGCTTTGAACGGGGTGTGGATCCAGAGTTCACCCTTGAGGGGCTGGAACTGGCGACACAGATGATCCTGGATCTTTGTGGCGGTGAAGCGTCGGATGTGGTGATTGCCGGTCAAGCGCCGAACCATGCACGGGCCTACAAACTGGACGCCGCGCGGGTGCAGTCGCTGGTGGGCATGGATATCCCCGAGGCCGTGCAGCGCCAGACGCTGACTCATCTTGGCTTTCGGCTGGAGGGCAATCAGGCACATGTGCCCAGCTGGCGCCCTGATGTGCAGGGTGAGGCTGATCTGGTCGAGGAAGTGGCCCGGATCGCTTCGCTGACCAAATTGCAGGGCAAACCGCTGAAGCGGCTGAGTGATGGTATCCCCAAGCCGGTGATGACGCCGCAGCAGCGCCGCCAGCAGATGGCGCGGCGCACCTGTGCGGCGCTGGGCTACAATGAAGTCGTTAGCTATACTTTCATCGACCAGCCCTCGGCGGCACTGTTTGGCGGTGGCACCGATGCCACCATGTTGGCCAATCCGATCTCCTCCGAGATGTCGCATCTGCGTCCGGCGTTGTTGCCCGGCCTGTTGCAGGCGGCCGCGCGCAATCAGGCCCGTGGCTATATGGATCTGGCGCTGTTTGAAGTTGGCCCTGCCTTTCACGGTGGCGAGCCGGGCGAGCAGCACAATCTGATTACCGGCCTGCTGGTGGGGCGCAATGGTCCCAAGGATGTGCATGGTGAATCCCGGTCTGTCGATGTGTTCGACGCCAAGGCGGATATTGAATCGGTTCTGGCGGCCATTGGGGCCCCCGCCAAGGTGCAGATCCTGCGCGGCGCGCAGGGGTGGTGGCATCCGGGGCGGCACGGCAAGATCTGTCTGGGCCCGAAGAAAGTCATGGGTATCTTTGGCGAACTGCACCCTAAGGTGCTGTCTGAGATGGGCATCAAAGGTGCTGCAATGGCGTTCACCATCTGGCCCGATGAAATCCCGATGCCGCGTAAAACCGGCGCCTCACGCGGGGCTTTGAAGCAGAGCGACCTGCAGGCGGTTGAACGGGATTTTGCCTTTGTGGTGGATGACAGCGTCGAGGCGCTGACCCTGGTCAATGCGGCGGGTGGTGCTGACAAGGCGCTGATCAAAGAGGTCCGGGTGTTTGACGAATTCATCGGTGGCAGCCTGGGCGAGGGCAAGAAATCTCTGGCCATCACCGTGCGTCTACAGCCGACGGATAAGACGTTGAAGGAAAAGGACATCGAGGCGGTGAGCGAGAAAATCGTGGCCAAGGTGACCAAGGCCACTGGCGGTGTTTTGCGCGGCTGAATTGATACGCTAAGGGCCGCGCCTGACCTTGGGGAGGTGCAAAGCGCCTTCCCGGGGGAAGGTCAGGCGCGGGCCGTGCTGCTACGCACCACGTCCCGAAGGTACAGAATGCCGAGATCAAACCCTGACGCCCCGGTCGGGGTTTCGGGTTTCATCCCTTTGACAGAAAATCAGCCAACAGATCATAGACCAGCCGAATACGGCGACTGGTGTGCAGCTCGCGGTGGGTGGTCAGCCACAGTGGAAACACAATGGGCTCCATGTCCGGCAAAACCCGTTCTACCCGAGGGTTTTGTGCCGCCACCTGATCTGACATCGGTGCAATGCCAAATCCCTGACAGACATATTCCCAGGCCACCACGCCACTTTGTGATCCGATGCGGAAATTGTCGGCGCCTAAGTGAATGCCCATCGGGGTGAAAAACTCCATCATCTGATCCGACTCGCCAAAGCTGACAAAATCATGCGTGCTAAGATCAGCAAAGCTGTTGGGGCGGCCGTGGGTGTCGAGRTAMGASGKSGCGGCRTAGAAATGSGCYGTGTCYTTATAYACCAGACGGGCGATCARCTCGGGYTGCTCGGGGCGCACGTGGCGGATGGCAATGTCGGCCTCGCGRCGTTGCARATCGCGAATGTCATTGGCSGMAACAATCTCGACCCGCAGTTTGGGGGCCAGTTGACGCAACTGGTGCAGCACCGGCGGCAATAGATAGGCCGAATAAACGTCACTGGCGGTGATCCGCACCTCACCCTCGATGGACTGAGATTGTCCCGAGGCGGTCAGCGCAATGCGACTGGCAGCAGCGCCCATGCTGTGGGTGTGCTCCAGCAGCTCCAGCCCGGCGGGGGTCAGTTCCAGCGCCCGGCCAATGCGCTCAAACAGCAGCACCTCTAGATCCTGTTCCAGCGCAGCCACCTGACGGCTTAGGGTTGGCTGGGTCAGGCCCAGGCTGCGGGCGGCAGCCGACTGCGAGCCCTCGTCGGCGGTGGCAAGGAAGGCGCGGACGTGGTTCCAGTCGAAACTCTTGGGCGGGATGCTCATGCATATATGTATAAGCGTATTGCGTATTTCGGCAATTCCTATCGCATCACCGTATGGATAACCTGCCTGCAAAGGAGACATACCATGCAAGAGACGATGAAATTCTGGGACGGCATTGCCGAGAAATACGCCAAGCGGCCGATTTCGGATATGGCGGCTTATGAGTACACCCTTGGCCGCACCCGGTCTTATTTGAAACCAGAGGATCAGGTGTTGGAGCTGGGCTGCGGCACCGGCTCCACCGCGCTGTTGTTGGCCGGAGATGTGGCTGAATACACCGCCAGTGATATTTCGAGCAGCATGATTGCAGTGGGGCGAGGCAAGGCTGAAACGGAACAAGCCAGTACCTTGACGTTTGTGCAGGCGGGTGTGAGCGAAGTCCCCGCTGGCCCCTATGATGCGGTGCTGGCGTTTAACCTGCTGCATCTGATTGAGGATCTGGACGGTGCGTTATCGCATATCCATGGCTTGGTAAAACCCGGTGGGCTGTTGATCTCCAAAAGCTTCTGCCGACCGCAGGGTGGTGCGCCGTGGAGCTATCGGTTGTTGCGGGTGGTTCTGCCGCTGGCGCAGATGCTGGGCAAGGCGCCTTATGTCAGCTTTATGTCGGTTGCCGATCTGGAGGGGTCGATGACCAAGGCCGGATTTGAAATCATTGAGACTGGCAATTACCCGGCCAACCCGCCCAACCGTTATCTGGTGGCGCGGCGGCGCTGAGGCAGGACTTGCCTTTGCTCTGCGCTATATTGCGCCTGTGAGGGTTGCATGTTTGAAGATCGTAAATCAGCCGGAGATGATTTGGCGCGGCAAGTAATTGACCTCGCGTTGGAAAACCCCGTCGTGCTGGCGCTGCCGCGCGGTGGGGTGCCGGTGGCAGTGCCGGTGGCGCGGGGTTTGAACGCGCCACTGGACCTGATTTTGGTTCGTAAAATCGGTATGCCGGGCAATTCCGAACTGGCAGCTGGTGCAGTGGTTGAAGGCGCTGAGCCGGTTTTCAACGTAGCATTGTTGCAATCAGTGGGGCTGGACGTTGGTGATTTTGATGATTCGCTAGACCGGAAACGGGCTGAGATCGCGGCGCGACGACAGATGTATTTGGGCGCGCGAGCATCGGTGGATTTAGCCGGGCGTTGTGCCGTGGTGGTGGACGATGGCATTGCCACTGGTGCCACGGTGCGGGCGGCGCTGCTGGGTCTGCGGTCGCGCAAAGTGGCGCGGATTATTCTGGCGGTGCCGGTGGCGCCACCGGATGTGGTGGACGAAATGCGCGGGCTGGTGGATACTGTGATCTGCCTGCTTAGCCCTAAACCATTTTGGTCGGTTGGCGCGCATTACAGAGATTTCCGGCAGGTTGGCGACGGCGAGGTTGCGGCCCTGCTGGCAGAGGCCGACCGGTCTGACACAACAAAGGACGTTATCACGTGACATTGAAGGTCTATCTTTCGGGAGAAATCCATAGCGACTGGCGCCAGCAGATCATTGAGGGGGCCGCATCTTTGGACGTGACATTCAACAGCCCGGTCACCGATCACGGTGCCAGCGACGACTGCGGTGTGAAACTTCTGGGCGCTGAGGACAACAAATACTGGCATGACCACAAGGGCGCGATGGTGAATGCCATCCGCACTCGCAAGGGTATAAGCGATGCCGATGTGGTGGTGGTGCGCTTTGGTGACAAATACAAACAGTGGAACGCCGCCTTTGATGCGGGCTTTGCTGCTGCACTGGGGAAATCGCTGATCGTGCTGCATGGCCCCGATCATCAGCACGCGCTGAAAGAAGTTGATGCAGCCGCATTGGCAGTGGCCGAAGAGCCCGCGCAGGTGGTCGAAATCCTGCGCTATGTTCTGAGTGGTGAGCTGCCGGGATGATCCCGCCAGTATTGGAAACTGATCGTCTGATCCTGCGCCCGCATCGGGTGGAGGATTTTGACGATGTGACGGCCTTATGGGCGGATCCTGAAGTGGTGCGATATATCGGTGGCTGCCGTCCACACGTCAGGCGTCTTGGTCGCGGCTGCTGCGCTATATCGGCCATTGGCAGGCCCTTGGGTTTGGCTATTGGGTGGTCGAGGCGCGCGAGGACGGCCGGTTTCTGGGCGAGGTTGGGTTTGCTGATTACCAGCGCGATATCACCCCCAGCTTGGATGGCGTGCCCGAGGCGGGCTGGGTGCTGGCCTCGGCGGCGCATGGGCAGGGATATGCCAGTGAGGTTGTGCACTGCATGCACCAATGGGCGGATGAGGTGAAAGGCTGGAATGACACGGTCTGTATCTTTGATCCCGATCACAGCGTATCGCAGAATGTCGCCCACAAAGTCGGGTACGAGGTCAGCGGAGAGGCCATTTACGAAGGCCTGCCAGCCTTGGTGATGCGGCGCCGGGCAGGGGGATGCCGCAGTTGATCTGCTATGGAGGCTAGGATCAACTCTTCGTTAACGAGAGCTGGACTAGACTGCGTCAACTGATCGCAATCAGCATCACATTGCGTGGTGCAATTATCTATTGGCTTTAGCAGTGGACGAATTGATGCAAAACCGCCGTGACCCAGCCTCCGCAATCACCCCAAAGAAAGAGGACTCGGGCCTGTTCAAGAAGGGTATTGTGCAATTTTCCATGGAGCTTGTGCCCTATAAGGCCCGCACCAGTCGTGGGGATCTGGTGATTAAGGGGTTTTTCCAGCAAGACACCCAGGTTGACGTCATTTTTGCCGGCAGGCGGGCGATGGAAACCGCTCCGCTTGAGCTTTGTTTGGAGCGACAGTTCTCGCTGGCGGTCCGGATGGCGAACAGGTCTCAAACGTCCACACCCAACGTCGATAGCATCCGGTTCCCGGTTCAGGTCGAAGGCTCCTGGCGGCCACATTTCCTGCGTGACTTGTCGGGCTGGGAGACCCGCAGTTTTCAGTTCCTGGTCGCGCAATGGTCATTCACGGATGAGACCGGTAGTTCCGTTGAATTTGGTGAGCTTCCGAAGGAGCGGCCATAGCGATTGGCGTGTCCTGAAACTTTGAGCTCTAGGGGTGCGCCCCCACCTTTGGCAGGGACGCGTGGGCTTTAGGCTTGCTTGCGAATTTCCACCCGGTGCGGATAGGGGATCGAGATGCCTTTGGCGTCGAAGGCTTCCTTGACCGCTTGGGTCATGGCGAATTTCAGCTCCCAGAAATCCTCGGCCTTGCACCAGATCCGCACGGTCAGATCGACCGAACTGTCGCCCAGGTTGGTGACCCGCACCCAGGGTTCTGGATCTTTCAAAACGCGGGAATCGGCGTTGGCCAAAGTCAGGATGATCTCTTTGGCGGTGTCGGCGCTGTCACCGTAATCAATACCAAACACCAGACTGACACGGCGTGTGTCGTGGTGCGAGTAGTTGGTGATCACCGAACCCCAGGCCTGTCCATTGGGGATGATGATCTGCACGTTGTCAGGGGTGGTCAGTTCAGTGATGAACAGGTTTAGGTCTTTGACCGTGCCCGAAGTGCCGCCGATGTCGACGTATTGACCCAGCTTATAGGGGCGGAACAGTACCAGCATGAAACCGGCCGCCAGATCGCTGAGAGTGCCCTGAAGCGCCAGGCCGATGGCCAGGGTTGCGGCACCCATCATGGCCACCAGGCTGGTGGCCTCGATGCCAAAAATGCCGAGCACTGCGATCAGGACAACCGCGATCAGGGCCCACCGGACCATACTGGCAATGAAATTCCCCAGGGTTGGGTCGATTTCCGGAGTGGCATTGATACGCTTGCGGATGGCGCGGCTGATCATGCCGGCTGCCATCCAGCCTAGGATCAATACTGCCAGAGCCTTGATGCCGTTCAAAGCAATCGGCCAATAGGCAAAACCCTGTTCCACAATTTGTTCCATTGAAATCTCTCCGTTTGTCACTTTGGGGCGTCTTAACGTGAAATGATCACCACTGTGCAGGGTTTCCCCCACGTAAGTTGGATTTTTACGCCTTGGTTAACGACGTACCTAGATGCATCAAACGCATGGGTAAACGATAGCAATTGTCCGGCACCGTTTTTGTGACATGCTTGCACTGATAGCCTGCGTACTGCGGATAGGGGCGGGCGTCGTGAAAACGGCCCCTGCACTGTGGGGGCAGGGGCCGAAAACTGGACCTTAGTGTTTGACGGCGATGCTGGGCGAGACCACGTCGATCCCCAGTGCCTTGCCAACCGCGTAATAGGTCAGCTGGCCCGCATGCACGTTCAACCCGTTCAGCAAATGTGGATCATCAATGCAGGCCTGACGCCAGCCTTTACCAGCCAGCGCCAGCAGGAACGGCATGGTGGCATTGCCCAATGCGATGGTCGCGGTGCGCGCAACAGCGCCGGGCATATTGGCAACGCAGTAGTGCATGATGCCATCAACATCATAGATCGGATCACCGTGGGTGGTGGCCTTGGATGTCTCAAAACAGCCGCCCTGATCGATGGCCACGTCAACAATGGCAGCGCCCGGCTTCATCTCGGACAGCTGGGCGCGGCTGATCAGTTTGGGCGCGGCGGCACCGGGGATCAGCACAGCGCCAATGACCATGTCGGCCTGACGCACCAGATCCAGGGTGGCACCAGCGGTGGAATACTGGTTCTTGAAGTCGCGGCCAAACACATCGTCGAGATATTTCAACCGGGGCAGCGAGCGATCCAGCACGGTGACGTCGGCGCCCATTCCTGCGGCAATCTTGGCGGCATGGGTGCCAACAACACCACCGCCGATCACCACCACACGGGCTGGGGCGACGCCGGGCACGCCGCCCATCAATACACCACGGCCCCCATTGGCCTTTTGCAGGGTCCAGGCGCCAACCTGCGGTGCCAGACGGCCAGCCACTTCGGACATCGGTGCCAACAGCGGCAAGCCGCCGCGATCGTCGGTGACGGTTTCATAGGCAATGGCAGTGCAGCCCGATTCCAGCAGGTCGTGGGTTTGTTCTGGGTCCGGTGCCAGGTGCAGGTAGGTGAACAGCAACTGGCCCTCGCGCAGCATCTTGCGCTCAACCGGCTGCGGTTCTTTGACCTTTACGATCATCTCGGCGGTGGCAAAGATTTCCTCGGCACTGGCAATGATAATCGCACCGGCAGCGGTGTAATCTGCATCGGTAAAGCCGGAGCCCGTGCCCGCACCTTGCTGGATCAGCACCTGATGGCCCTGATTGACCGCTTCGCGGGCGGCATCGGGTGTCATGCCGACGCGGAACTCCTGGGGTTTGATTTCTGTGGGGCAGCCGATTTTCATGAATATCTCCTCTAAAACTTACCGGAACGATACCTGTACCCACGTGCCGTTTGCTACTATATTGAGCAATATAAAAACCTGCCTTTCGAAGAATCTTCGCCTATAATGGGTAAACTGAGCAAGGATCTTCGCAGAAATGTCATTAGACCAAACGGATCGTCGCATACTCACGGTGTTGCAAAAGCAGGGGCGGATTTCCAATGCGGATCTGAGCGAACTGGTGAACCTGTCGGCCTCGGCCTGTCATCGGCGGGTGCAGCGGTTAGAAAAAAGTGGCTATATTCGCGATTACGTGGCCTTGCTGGATGCCCGAAAGATGCAGGTGCCAAGCACGGTTTTTGTCGAGATCACTTTGTCTGGTCAGGCGGATGAAGTGCTTGATGCCTTTGAAAAAGCGGTGGCACGGATCCCGGATGTATTGGAGTGTCATCTGATGGCGGGGGCGGCGGATTACCTGCTAAAAGTGGTGGCCGAGAACACCGATGATTTTGCCCGCATTCACCGCCAGCACCTGGCGCGATTGCCGGGGGTGGCGCAGATGCAAAGCTCGTTTGCGCTGCGGACGGTGTTCAAGACAACCGCGCTGCCGGTTTAGCGCAGGCCTGACCCAAGGTTGGTGTTGAGGCTGTCTGGCTGGCATAGACGTTTAGCGAAACGGATTTGTGAAATCTCGGGCCAATAGTGGGCTATGGCCGCTTTCGGGTTGAACCTTGGGCGAATTCCGGTTTCCCTAGGGGATATTCAAATCCCGGTGCTGACACCAATGCCTTGTTGCCGATCCTAACTGGCGACCTGTGCGTATATTTAAAGGAGCTCTCTTGTGACCCGTGAAGACGACAGCACAACCATGGCCTGGCTGGAAGATGAACTGCAGGACATGCTGGATGAGGGGATCGAGGTTGAATCTGCCGAACCGATGCTGTCGATGGAGCTGCGCAAGATTTATCGGGCACACCACCCCGAAATGCTGGACCGGCAGGTGTATTTTCGCAACCTGCTGCGGCTGCAGGCCGAGTTGATCAAGCTGCAGGACTGGGTGGTTGAGACTGGTGCCAAGGTGCTGGTGATCATGGAAGGGCGCGATGCGGCGGGTAAGGGCGGGGTGATCAAGCGGATCACTCAGCGGCTGAACCCACGGGTGGCGCGCGTGGTGGCGCTGCCGGCCCCCAGCCGTCGGGAACAGAGCCAGTGGTATTTTCAGCGCTTTGTGCCGCACCTGCCATCGGGCGGTGAGATCGTGCTGTTTGATCGATCCTGGTATAATCGGGCCGGTGTTGAGCGGGTAATGGGATTTGCCGATGATGATCAGGTTGAGACGTTTTTTCGCGATGTGCCTGAATTTGAGCGGATGCTGGTGCGGTCCAACACCATCGTGCTGAAATACTGGTTCTCAATCACTGACGAAGAACAGCAATTGCGGTTCATGATGCGAATCCATGACCCGATGAAACAGTGGAAGCTGTCGCCAATGGATCTGGAAAGCCGGGTGCGTTGGGAGCAATATACCAAGGCCAAAGAGGATATGTTTACCCGCACCAATATTCCCGAGGCGCCCTGGTATGTTGTTGAGGGAAATGACAAAAAACGTGAACGGCTGAATTGCATCGAACACTTGCTGTCGCAAATTCCTTATACCGAGGTTGCCAGCGAAAAAGTCATTTTGCCGGATCGCGAGTATAACCCCAAGTATGAACGCCAGGTTCTGCCGGATGAATTATATGTGCCCAAAGTCTATTGAAGCAGACGCATGGTGCGTGCAAGCACGCACCCTACACCAAACGTTGGCGGTGGTTTTGTGTTGCCGTGGGTGCAGGTGAGTGATGGAAAAAGCCCCGCTATTTGATATCGACCTGACGTCCTTTTGGCAGGATCCTTATCCGGATTTGGCACGTATGCGGGCGCAGTCGCCGTTGGTTTATGTGCCACAGCTTGGCGCAACGCTGATTACCCGCCGCGATGATATCTTTGCGCAGGAAAAGAAGATTGAGGTGTTCTCGTCCGAGCAACCCGAGGGGTTGATGACGCAGCTGATGGGGCAGAACATGATGCGCCGGGATGGGGCGGATCATATGGCRGAGCGCCGGGCSATWTTCCCSACRGTYTCGCCYAARACGGTGCARCGKCATTGGYTGGCGCAGTTTCGGGTRGCGGCNSMAGGCNRTRYTGGATCAGNYKGSRRASAAAGGAANGSKGYGAYYTGGTGMAGGACTATGCGCTGCYKYTGTCGGCYGAGGCGCTGAAGCTGGTCACCGGGCTGACCAATATGAGCGCCGTTGAAATGGACCGGGTCAGTCAGGGCATGATTGATGGCTGTGCCAATTATGCAGGCGATACCGAGGTGACGGCGCGGTGCCATGATTGTACCGCGTTGATTGACCAGCACATTGATGCCTGGGCTGAGGATCAAGAWGGTCATCAGGACTTTTCACTGATGGCAGTGCAACGCCAGGCTGGACTGAGCGAGGCGCAGGTGCGGGCCAATATCAAACTGGCGATCTCGGGTGGGCAGAACGAGCCGCGCGACGCCATTGCCGGAACTGTATGGGCGCTGTTGACGCACCCGGAACAGTTGTCGGATGTGCGACAGGGGCGGGCCACATGGCTGCAGGCGTTTGAAGAATACGCCCGCTGGATCTCTCCCATCGGGATGTCGCCGCGACAGGTGGCGCAGCGCTACCAGCTGCACGGGGTGACGCTGGAGCCTGGTGAACGGGTGTTTTTGATGTTTGGATCAGGGAACCGGGATGAGCGGATATTTCCCCGGCCAGAGGTGTTTGATCTTCATCAGGATAACCGCGCTGCAATTTCTTTTGGGGCGGGTCCACATTTCTGCGCCGGCGCCTGGATATCCAAGGCGTTGATTGCCGAAGTGGCCTTGCCAATGCTGTTTGCTCGCTTCCCGGACCTGCAGTTGGACGGGGAAGCGCGATTTGGCGGTTGGGCCTTTCGTGGGCCATTGCAGGTGCCGGTTGGCTGGGGGAAGGGTTGATTGTCCCGAAATGAGCCGCTTTTTCACGTCTTTTCCTGACCCGGAGGGCCAATTTTAGGGCTCAATTTTGGTGGCCCGCACCGGGCCAACGCGACCTGCAACCGCAGCTGATTCGTATGCTCGGGTGGCTGAATAAATGAATGCAATCCGCGACCGAGGTTTTGGTCCCGAAGCGGCCGCCGCCATGATCAAATATTTCAAGGCGAGCGCAGAATTGGGGGGTGCGCGGTCCGCTTCGGGAAAAGGGATGACTGGACGTGGGTGCCAGTCATCCCATGCAGTTGCGGGCGGGGGACGCTCGTAACTGCGGATACCTAGAGGGTAGCGAGAGGAGATCTGACTGTATACACTCTTTGCGTGTATTGGCGAGGATCCGCCGGACACGGGAGGGCGCTGGCAGTTGGCTGAATTGGCTGCGGGTTGGCCGGTTGTCAGCGAATTAAAACACGTCACCCAGGGCTAAGAAACGACAAACCCCCGCGGCTAGGCCTCGGGGATCGTCTATACTTTTTCGTGGGTCATCCCGTTTRCRCGGAAATCWYYCACCAATAAGTGYTGTCCAAAGCTGGACGGGTTGATTTACATCATCCCTTCGCGCTGTGCTTTCTTACGTGCCAATTTACGGGCACGACGGATYGCTTCAGCYTTCTCGCGCGCTTTTTTCTCGGACGGTTTCTCGAAATGTTGCTTGAGCTTCATTTCGCGGAAGACGCCTTCACGCTGCAGCTTTTTCTTCAGGGCACGGAGCGCCTGATCGACATTGTTGTCGCGAACACTAACCTGCATGTGGTTTTCACCACCTTTCTAAGTTGAGTTGCAAGGATTTGCAGGAAGGGGCGCTATAGCAAAGCGCTGTTTGTTTGTCTAGTACTGGAGGAGATCGGACCATGGGCGGCGCAGGCGAGGAGACGCAAGATGAACACCGAGCACAAAGAGGCGCAGGGCACCACCAAGGTGGCGCTGTTGGATGCAGCTCTGATGCATGTGCCGTTTGACGGTTGGAGCGAGGTGACATTTCGCGCGGCCTGCCTGGATACCGGCGTGGATGAGGTGCTGGCGCGGTCAATTTGCCCACGGGGAGCGGTKGATCTGGCGCTGGCCTATCATGCCAGGGGCGATGCGCTGATGTTAGAGCGGCTGAAGGCCGAGGATCTGACCGGGCTACGGTTTCGCGACAAGATTGCTGCTGCCATTCGGTTCCGGTTGGAAGCGGTGGACGACAAAGAGGCGGTGCGGCGTGGGACAACCATGCTGACATTGCCGCAATATGCCGGCGACGGTATGCGGGCGATCTGGGGCACGGTTGATGCGATCTGGAACGCGCTGGGCGATGGATCGGAGGACATCAATTGGTACACCAAGCGGGCCTCGCTGTCCGCCGTCTATACTGCCACTGTGTTGTATTGGTTGGGCGATGACAGTTTGGAGCATCAGGCAAGCTGGGCTTTTCTGGACCGTCGCATCGACAATGTCATGCAGTTCGAAAAGCTAAAGGCGCAGGTGCAGGCGAACCCGTTGTTGAAACCGTTGCTGGCCGGGCCGAATTGGTTGGCTGCGCAGATCAAGCCGCCAAAACCTGCTGAGGACCTGCCAGGAACCCTAACCCCGCGTCGCTAAAGCCAAGCTGTTGGCTCCCTTGCTATCTCTCACAGCTCCCGCCCGTCGTCGGGCAAAAAACAGGCCCGCCTCCCGTTGGGCCTGGCGCCGCGCAAGCGCGGCGCAGTGCGCGTGGTTTCTGGTTGATTGCTTGTCGCAGCTGTATCTGAGTTTGCAGACCCTTGCAGGGGTGCTAGGCATAGAGACAAAGGAAAGGAACCCGGATGAGTGAGATGATGCGAGCCGTTGAGATTTCCACCCCTGGTGGCCCTGATGTTTTGCACCTGACGGAACGGCCCGTTCCGAAGCCAGGGCAGGGCCAGGTGGTGATCAAGGTCGCCTATGCCGGGGTCAACCGACCCGACGTGCTGCAGCGAGCGGGTGCCTATGCGCCGCCGCCCGGTGCCAGCGATCTGCCGGGGCTGGAGGCTTCGGGCGAGGTGGTGGCGATTGGGGCTGGGGTCAGCGAATTTGTGCTGGGAGATCTGGTCTGTGCGCTGTTGCCCGGTGGCGGTTATGCCGAATATGTCGCCACACCGGCGGCGCATTGTCTGCCGGTGCCCAAGGGGCTGGACCTGAAACAGGCGGCTTGTCTGCCCGAAACGTTCTTCACCGTGTGGTCGAATGTATTCAGCCGCGGCGGCTTGCAGGCAGGAGAGCGGTTTCTGGTGCATGGCGGATCAAGCGGCATTGGCACCACGGCGATCCAGCTGGCCAATGTACTGGGCGCGCGGGTGTTTACCACCGCCGGGTCGGATGAGAAATGTCAGGCCTGTCTGGATCTGGGCGCCGAGCGGGCGATCAATTATCGGGATGAGGATTTTGTCGAGATTTTGCGCGCCGAAGGTGGGGCCAATCTGATTTTGGATATGGTTGGCGGTGAGTATATTCCTCGCAACATCAAGGCGCTGGCGGATGATGGTCGGTTGGTGCAGATCGCGTTCCTGTCTGGCCCCAGGGTCGAGCTGAACTTTGCTCAAATCATGATGCGACGACTGACGCTGACCGGATCAACCCTGCGGCCACAAAGTGATCTGGCCAAGGCGCGGATTGCCGAAGAGCTGCGCGAGGTGGTTTGGCCATTGATCGAGGCCGGTCGGGTGGCACCGGTGATGGACAGCGAGTTTGCACTGGCAGATGCTGCTGCGGCGCATGTCCGAATGGAAAGCTCGGGGCATATCGGCAAGATTGTTTTGAACGTTGCGGGATAGAAATTTACACCTCACGTGAACGGTCTTGGCCACACCCAAGTGGCCAAGACTCGCACTTCATTTTTGCGGGCGTTTACTCGACCGCGCGACGATAAAGGTGCCAGGTGGCATGGCCAAAGATGGGTACCACCAACACCAATCCCAGCAGAAACGGAATCGCGGCGATCACCAGGCTGGTGCCGATTAGCGCGCCCCAGGTCAGGGTCACAACCGGGCTGGCGCGCAACACTCGGATCGAGGTGATCACGGCCACCGGCAGCCCAACATGGCGATCCAGCAGTAGCGGAAAAGACACCACGCTGATGGCCAGTGCAGCCAATGCAAAGATGGCGCCGAGACCACTGCCGACAAGGATCATGACCCAACCCGCCGTGGTGGTGAAGGTGGCACTGACAAAAGTGGCAAGCGAGGCTGGTGGCTCGGGGCCCAGGGTCCRAGCATAGACAGAATTGGCGCAGATCAGCCAGACAAAGAACAGGGCTSMSRRMYWSRCMMYAMSCATMWKSAWKRMMCMWAMWRASGRCRWWMRRWTCMCRKYMMRRRCAKCCWTYMWTKTKGKCKCAAWVSCSKMYKMGCGGCGGCTRGACATTTCATASAGWCCMACGGCGGCCAGGGGGCCAATCAGGGCAAAACCCATAATCATCGGCACCAGCAGTGGCAGCAGATTCATGGAAAACCCCATCACCACCATCACCAATCCAATCAGCGGATAGAACAGCACCAAAAACATCGCATCACTGCGGCAGGCGGCAAAATCCTCGACCCCGGCCTTGAGTGCATATTTCAAGTCTGACAGTTCTAACCGCCGCACCTGCGGCATGTCGCGGGTCTCTTCGCTGCCCATCTGCTCGACCGAGGCCGAGATGTGGTGGCTGGTTGTTTCWGCGTGYTGAAACARCCARSTGAGCGGGTTKCCWATKGTTTTTGCCATGAGCGGGCTCCTTTCACTGTCCATGACGGANGSWSMYKTYTRRSCAGYTSMYSRRCGCNKKSWSYKMMGMYGMCKGTWGYRCMWWTRCRGCKGTTTTCCTTCACAGTGTTGCGAAGGGCGGAGATTCGGTCATTTTTTTATGAAATTGAGTTGCAGCGGGCGGGAGAATTTTCCGAGAGTCAGAAAATAGGTAAGAAAATTACGATAATTTTCGTGGGCGTATCTGTTAGCCCTGCGTCGCATAGTACCTCAGCCACCAGAGGAGTGATGGCCGCTGAGATAGAGCGGTCGCAAAAGCGAGGGCCCCATCAAGATGGACATAATGTTGAGAGTAGACACCGTCCAAAACCACCATCCGTGTTTTGGCCAGAAGTGGGCGGCGTACTGGTTGAGTGTAAAGAGGAGTATAATGGTCAGCCAGAAAAATACTTACCGCGACTGATTTTCTGTCACCAAACGTAATCCAAAAGACATCGGCCAAGGCAAGCAGATGTTCAGGCCGCCAAAGGCAATTATGGGTCTGTGCTTGGCGTTACCGTACCGGCGTAAAACGAGCATTTGTCAGTTTGCAATCAAGAATTACATCACGGCCACAGGGCACCGGAGTCAGGTCCTTTGACAGGCAGATACGGGCTTCTTGGATGTAGCCATCGCGGCAGGTTATGGTGAGCGAATCTTTGCCCAAGTCGGGGTTGGCCTTGAGAAAGGCCTCCTCGACCAGCGCGGCGGCCAGGGATATTTCTTTGTCGAGTTTGCGAAAGACGGCGGGTCTGGTCACCGTGTCATAGGCCTGACGCATGAGGGCGTAATACTGCGATGCGGGCAGGCCAGCACAGGTGCCGTGTTTTTTCCATTGATACCAAGCCAGCCCCGGGCTGCCCATGATGTCCGTCATCTCGCCACTCATCCGGCGAGTCGGTGGGGCAACAGAGGTGGGACAGTATGTGGGCCAGCCCCGGTGGAACTGCGGCCACAGACCGTGCAGGGTCCAGCCGTAGTCATGGCGTGCGTCACACTGGTCTGAATTGCGGGCGTCGCCTTCGAGTTCACACCAGTTGGGCGACCAGCTGAGCGCCAAGACGTAATAGTCGAATTTACCGGCCGGTTCGCCGTCGGCCTGGACGGCACCGCTGCCCCAGCCCAAAAAGCAGAGACCAACTGTCAATACCAACCTGCGCATTCGCCTCTTTCCTTATAGAAACATCGCGACTATATAGGGTTTAAATTCCCCGACAATGGAAACCAGACCCCAAAGACGGGGCAGCCTATTTCAGGCGGCGGGGAAGATGTGTTGTAAATGGAGATGAGCACATGGCAAAACCGTTGATGGCCAAGGCAACCGCCGTGTGGCTGGTGGATAATACTACGATCAGCTTCAAGCAGATCGCTGATTTTGTGGAAATGCACGAGCTGGAAGTCCAGGGCATCGCTGATGGCGACGTGGCCCAGGGGGTAAAGGGGTTTGACCCAATCTCCAACAATCAGCTGTCTCAGGAAGAGATTTCGGCGGCTGAGAAAAACCCGATGCACAAGCTGAAGCTTAAATTCTATGCCGCCGCTGCAGGTGAGGAAAAGCGTCGGGGTCCACGTTATACGCCGCTGTCCAAGCGTCAGGACCGTCCGGCGTCGATCTATTGGCTGGTTAAATTTCACCCCGAACTGGCGGACAGCCAGATCTCAAAGCTGGTTGGTACCACCAAGCCGACAATCCAGGCGATCCGGGAGCGTACCCACTGGAACATCGCCAACATTCAGCCGATTGATCCGGTTGCTTTGGGCCTGTGTAAGCAGTCCGAGCTGGATCTGGCGGTGCAGAAGGCTGCTGCCAAGAAGGCTGCTGAGGGCGGTGTGATGAGCGATGACGAGCGTCGCAAACTGGTCAGCACCGAACAGTCGTTGGAGATGGCTGCCGAGCCTAAAATGCCAAGCGGCATGGACGGTCTGGGGAGCTTTACTCTGGGCGGTCTGGACCGGGATGAGCGTCGCAAGGGCGCGCCGGTTGATGCCGATAGCTTCTTCAACCTGCCGGCTGGCGGTGGCGACGACGACGACGAGGATGATGACAGCGACGACCCGCGGGGCTGATCCCATCTGATATTTTGTAAAAGAACCCGGCCTCGTGTCGGGTTTTTTGATTGATTTCAGGAAAGTAGCGCAGCATGTTGGGTTTGAACTAGCCGGAGAGAGCCAATGAACCAATATGCCGGAATGTCCGGAACCAGCCGGAACAGCACTGTCGCCTGCGATTTGCGCAGCGACACGGTGACGCGGCCAGGCACAGCAATGTTGCAAGCGATGTACCAGGCCGAGTTGGGCGATGATGTCTATGGCGAGGACCCGCAGGTCAACCGCCTGGAGGCTGAGCTGGCCGAGCGTTTGGGCAAGCAGGCAGGCCTGTTTCTGCCAACCGGTACCCAAAGCAACCTGACCGCTTTGTTGGCCCATTGCGGTCGCGGTGAAGAGATCATCGTCGGTCGGGAATACCATGTGCATTACTATGAGGCTGCCGGAGCTTCGGTGCTGGGCGGTATTGCCCTTTGCCCTGTGCCGGTCCGGGCGGACGGGGCGCTTGATCCTGCGGTGATTGCTGGTGCGGTGAAAGACGATGACAGTCATTTTGCAGTCAGTTGCCTGCTGTCGCTGGAAAACACCCATAACGGCCTGGCGGTGCCGCTGAGCGACATGGCGGCCGCCGCGCAGGCCGGGCGCGAGGCTGGGCTGGCGGTGCATTTGGACGGGGCGCGCTTCTTTAATGCGATCACCGATCTGAAATGTTCTGAGGTGGATTTGGCTGGGCTGGCGGATACCGTTTCGATCTGCCTGTCCAAAGGCCTGGGCACCCCGGCCGGATCGGTGCTGGTGGGGCCTGTGGATCTGATTGCCAAGGCGCGGCGCTGGCGCAAGATGCTGGGCGGCGGTATGCGCCAGTCCGGCGTGTTGGCGGCGGCGGCCCTGTATGCGCTGGAGCACAATGTGGCTCGATTGGCTGACGATCACACCCGCGCCGCAACACTGGCCGCAGTGTTGCGCGATCTGGATGTTGGTGCAGTTAGCCAAGCCACCAATATGGTGTTCTTCACGCCATCAGAGGGTCGCAATGACGCTCTGTGCCGTTTTCTGGCGGATCGCGGTGTGGTGATTGCAGGCGGCTCGGCCGGGGCCATCCGGCTGGTGCTGCATCGGGATGTCGATGATGCTGCCCTTGATCGGGTGGTGGCCGGGATGCGTGCGTTTTATGGCTGAGTCTTGGGAGCCATGTTCGGCTCCGCTGCTGGATCAGATCTCTTTGCGGGCTCGCAGGGCGGCGGAAATGGTGCCGTCGTCCAAATAATCCAGCTCGCCACCAATCGGCACGCCCTGCGCCAGGGTGGTCAGCTTGACCTGACCCTGTAGCTGGTCGGCGACGTAATGGGCGGTGGTCTGGCCGTCGATGGTGACGTTCAGCGCCAGGATGACCTCGCTGATGGCTTCGGCGGTCACCCGATCCAGCAGTCGCGGAATGCGCAGTTCTTCGGGGCCGATCGCGTCCAGCGCTGACAGGGTGCCACCAAGAACATGATAGCGGCCCTTGAACGCTCCTGCGCGCTCCATCGCCCAGAGATCACCGACGTCCTCGACCACGCAGAGCTCGCCATTGGCGCGGCTCTCATCTTCGCAGATGTCACAGATTTCTGAGGTGCCAACGTTGCCACAGTTCAGGCATTCGCGGGCGCTGATGGCGACCTGGCTCATCGAATCGGCCAGTGGCGTCAGCAGCAGTGCACGTTTGCGGATCAGATGCAGCACCGCGCGCCGGGCCGAGCGGGGGCCAAGACCGGGCAGCTTGGCCATCAGCGCAATCAGGATCTCGATGTCGTCGATGGAACCACTCATTTTAGGTATTCTCCGGCGAGGGCGTCCGGAGTTTCGCCGGGCAGGGGAATGCGAGAGACGGTATAGCCTGCCTGCCGCAACAGCTCGATCATGCCCTGTTCGCCGGGCAAATGGAATGATCCGATGGCCATGAACACGCCGCCTTGTTGCAATTCGGGCAGGGCGGTTTGCAGGAAAATCTTGTTTCGTTGCTTAAGTAGGTAGTCGTCGGCTTGTTTAAGGTAGAAGTCTGCGAGATGTGGTCCATATATCTCGGACAAATATTGGCGGTCCCGCTGGCGGTGCAAAGCTGTTTCACCCTGCAGATAAAGAGCAAAGTCTGTGGCCCGGTTTGCAGAATTGATTTGGGGTTTTTGATAGGCACCATAGACCGCCAAGATCGACAGAGCCGTGTCTAAATTTTCTGGATCATTCAGGTAGTCGATAAGCGACTCTTCAGTTTGCAATCCCAAAATATCTGCCCCGGCGATCACTCCCAAGGTTTGGATATAGCTGTCTTGATCAGGGATAATGCCAGCGGCAAAATCGTCACAGGGGTCAGACAGAAGAATTTGCGTAACCACCGACAGTTTTAGATTGTCAGTTGCTCTGGCATTTAATCCAAGCCCTTCAAACCGGGCGAGGATCCAGTCAATTACGCGAGGATCCAGGCCCGTCTCGTCAAAGAAAAATAGGTCCAGAAAACGGCGGTAAGGATCCCAATTGTTGGCCTGGTCTATGGCGTCACGGGTTGGAGGTATGAAATCGAATTCTAACGCGACAGTTCGAGCCCCCGAGATTCGTTTCTGCACAATGACCGGCAGATCCAGGATCAGCGGATCGTTTGAGTGCATGGTTCCCCAAAGGTGCGACACCGCGCCGTCAGGGGATTGGATACGCCAGAACCGCCCCCTTGGGTTGGGCATTTTTGCGGCATCGGCCTGAAGGCGAGCAAGCAGTTCATCAGGCAGAACCTGCGGGTCAATCTCGGCCGAGACAACCTCGCAGACGTCGCGAGTCGCCCAAGCCTGGGCCTGCACAGTGGCAGGCGCCAGCAATGCCAGGGCGAACAGCAGAGGTTTCAACATGGGTATCAGCCTCAGAACGGCAGCTTGACGTCCTTGGGTAGCCCCATGCTTTCGGTCAGCCGCGCCATCTCTTCCTGCGCCTTCTCGGCAGCCTTGGTCTGGGCGTCTTTGACCGCCGCCAGGATCAGATCTTCGACCACTTCTTTGTCGTCGCTGTTGAAGATCGACGGGTCGATGTCCAATGCCTTGAGCTCTCCCTTGGCGCTGGCGGTTGCCTTGACCAGCCCGGCACCGGATTCGCCGGTGACCAGAATGTTGTGCAGATCATCCTGCATCTGGGCCATTTTGCCCTGCAGTTCCTGTGCCGATTTCATCATCTTGGCCATATCGCCAAGACCGCCGAGGCCTTTGAGCATTGGATCTCTCCTGAAGATTGGGTTTAATCGCTAAATACGATCGCGCCCCCCACCATACAAGGGGAAAGCAATGTTCAGGTGGCGGTGTCCNTTTGTCGCGGGTGAATACGGAACCGGCGCCGATAGGCGCCTGGGCTAAGGCCGGTGCGGGCTTTGAAGACGCGGGAAAAAGCCGAGAGGTCCTGATAGCCGACGCTCCAGGCGATCTCGCCGACACTGTCGCTGCCACGCTCTAAAGCTGCTCGGGCTTTTTCCACCCGCAGCGCCTGCAAATAGGTGGCTGGTGGATAGCCGGTGGCAAACTGGAAACGGCGCATGAATGTACGCAGCGACATGCCTGCCAGCTTGGCCAGCTGCTCGGCTTGCATTTGATCTGGGACATGCTGCTCCATATGGCGCTGTACTGTCAGCACCTGCCTGTCGCCGTGGCTGCGGTTGGGGCGAAAACTGGAATAGTGCCGCTGTTCGCGCCCGGCTGGGTCGATCAATAGATGCCGCGCCAAATGCGACACCGCTTGTCCGCCGAACCACAGGCCGGTCAGGTGTAGCCCGAGGTCGAGCCAGGCCATCAGTCCGCCAGCGGTGATCACATCATGATCGTCAATCAAAATATGTTCGGGACGCAGATCCACTTGGGGGAATGCAGCGCGGAAAGGATCCTCGAGCGCCCAGTGGGTGGTGGCCGGGCGATTGTCCAGTAAACCGGCGTGGCCTAGCCAAAAGGCTCCGGCGCAGACCGAACAAGCCAAGGCACCCTGATGGTGTTGTGCCACGGCCCACCGCAATAGCTGGGGCGACTCGGTGCCCTTGCTGCCGTCAATCGAAGGCGGAAATATAAAGGCGTCGCAGGGGCGGTGGTCTGGGGCCGCGGCCTCAATAATTCGGATTTCGGGGCCGGTCTGGCCGTCTTGCAAGCGTGGCAGCAGCGCAAACATATCCGCCAGGCCCCATAGCGCGGCCCGCTGCACCCCAGGATAGTCGATCAGGGCAAAAATTGGATTTGGCGAGATCTGCACAATCAATGTCATATCTGCCATTCGCATAATGCGTCAACCTCGGCCAGTTTTCCCTTGAAGCAACACTTGATTTTGAGGACAAAACGATGCCCAAGACAGCCCTGATCCTGGTGGATATCCAGAACGATTATTTCGAAGGTGGCAATTGGACGCTGCACCAGATGGACACAGTGTCGGCCAATGCTGCACGTCTGCTGGCGAAGGCGCGCGCTGAGGATACTATGGTGGTGCATATCCGGCATGAGAACGCAGCACCAAATGCACCGTTTTTCCGCTTGGGCTCAACAGGGGCAGATATTCATCCAAGTGTTGCACCACTCGAATGCGAGCCGGCCCTGACCAAGGCACGGGCCAACAGTTTCCACAATACTGGGCTGCTGGAATTACTACAGAAGACCGAGATAGAGGCAGTCACCATTTGTGGTGCGATGAGCCAAATGTGCATTGATGCCACCGCCCGCGCCGCCGCTGATTTTGGGTTCCAGGTGACGGTTGCCGAAGATGCCTGTGGTGCCAAGGAAATGACCTTTGGCGGCGTCGAATTAAGTGCGGTTCAGGTGCACGCCGCCTTTATGGCGCCACTGGCGATGAGCTATGCCAAAGTAGGAACCACGGATGACCTGACCGCCTGACGCAGGCGGCGGCCGGGGGAGCTAAAGTCAGCCGTCCTCAAACGGATCCCATTCATCCTCCACCTCGGGGAGAGCATCGGCGGCGATTTCAGCCTGCAGTTCCTCGGCGGTGCGGATGCGGGTGATCTTGGCTTTGGGGAAACTGGCCAGCACCGCCTGCACCAGCGGGTGGGCGCTGGCCTTGGCACGCAGGGCATTTTCTGTTGCGTCGTTCTTTTCGGCGATGGTCTGGGCATCCCCGTCCGAAGTAATCACAACCGCCCAGCGGCTGCCGGTCCAGGTCTGCAGATTGGACCCCAGTCGCGCCGCCAGATTAGACGGCGCGTCGTCCGAAGGAGTGAACTCGATCCTTCCGGGTTGATAAGACACCAGCCGCACTCCGGTTTCCACATCGACCAGCAGCTTTACATCCCGGTGGGAGCGGATCAACTCGACCACATGCTCAAAGCTGGGAAACTGGGCCAGGGCTGCCTCGACCTGCGGAGCAAGGGCCAGCGTGGTGCCGTTGCCCCCAGACGCAACGGTGCCGCCGGCGCCACTCTGACCAGGGGTATAGGCGGGACCCACCGGGGCGCCGCCACCGGTCGCCATTCCACCACCGGGCCCGGATGGGGGGGCTGGGGGCGGCGGCACTGGCATGTCTTGCAGCTTGCGGATCAGTTCCTCGGGGCTGGGCAGGTCAGCAACATGGGTCAGGCGAATCACTGCCATTTCAGCCGCCATCATGGCGTTGGGCGCGGCGGCGACCTCTTCCAGCGATTTGAGCAACATCTGCCACATCCGGGTCAGCACCCGCATCGGCAAGGCCTTGGCCATCTGGCTGCCGCGGGTGCGCTCATCAGGTGAGATGGTTGGATCTTCGGCTGCGTCGGGGGTGATTTTAACGACAGAAACCCAATGAGTGATCTCGGCCAGATCGCGCAGCACCGCCAGCGGGTCGGCGCCCTCGGCATATTGTGCRCCCAAYTCGGTCANGSSCKSCGCAGCRTCGCCGCGCAGGATCATGTCGATCAGRTCCAGYACCCGGCCWCGATCSGCCAGCCCCAGCATGGCGCGCACTTGGTCRGCTGAGGTTTCMCCTGCGCCGTGSGAAATCGCCTGATCCAGCARSGAKGTTGCATCRCGRGCSGAGCCTTCGGCGGCACGGGTGATCAGCGCMAGCGCGTCATCCGATATCTTKGCRCCTTCGGCRGYGGCRATYTTGCTGATCARCGCAATCATCACTTCGGGYTCRATYCGGCGCAGGTCRAASCGYTGGCAGCGSGACAGRACCGTCACTGGMACCTTGCGRATYTCKGTGGTGGCAAAGATGAATTTCACATGCGCTGGCGGCTCTTCCAGCGTCTTCAACAGCGCGTTGAAAGCGCTGGTCGACAGCATGTGGACCTCATCGATGATGTAGATCTTGTAGCGGGCCGAGGCGGCGCGATAGGCGACCGAATCGATGATCTCGCGAATGTCGCCCACACCAGTGCGGCTGGCGGCATCCATTTCCATCACATCGACGTGGCGGCCCTGCATGATGGCAACGCAATGTTCGCACTTACCGCAGGGCTCGGTTGTGGGGGTGCCGGTGCCATCCGGGCCGATGCAGTTGATCCCCTTGGCGATGATCCGCGCGGTGGTGGTTTTGCCGGTGCCGCGAATGCCGGTCATGATGAAGGCCTGGGCAATGCGATCAGCGGCAAAGGCGTTTTTCAACGTCCGTACCATGGCGTCCTGCCCCACCAGATCGGTAAAGGTTTCGGGACGGTATTTGCGGGCCAGAACCTGGTATTGGCTGGGTCCGGTATTGCTGCCTGCGGTGTTGCTTGTGTCGCTCATCTGTACTCGTGCCGGATTCGGGGATCATTCTACTTGAGCCGCAGGGTAAGCAAGCCAGCCCCCTTCGTCCACCGCTGTTGCAGCAGTACAGTGTGGTTAGAGATTTTGCTTTGTCGCAATCGCTTAGCGGCGCTACAGTCGGGCGCGGAATCACAAGAAAATAAATTGAACGGTACGAGTTAGCATCAAGGAGACACGATGCATTCAAAGGAGAGCAGGCAGGACAGCACCTCGTTGGTGATCCACGCGCTGTCAGTGGCGGATGGCATTTTGGCGTTTTGCCCTCTGCCGGGGGCTGGCGGCAATTATCGCGGTGATCTGGATCACATCCATGATTGGCAGCCGGGACTGGTGATCTCGTTGACCACCGAGGCAGAGCAGGTGGCAGGGGGGGCCACTACTCTGGGCACTGATATTCAGAGCCTGGCCAGCCGTTGGGTTCACCTGCCGGTGCCAGACTTTAGCGCGCCTCCAGATGATGTATTGGTGAAATGGCCCGCCACCAGCCATATGGCTCGCAAGGCCTTGGTTGGTGGCGGGCGGGTGCTGGTGCATTGCCGTGGCGGCTGTGGCCGCTCGGGCATGGTGGTGTTGCGGTTGATGATTGAGAGCGGCGAGCGTCCGGAACTGGCCCTGGCCCGGCTGCGCGCCCTGCGGCCCTGCGCGGTTGAGACCGCGGTGCAGATGCAGTGGGCCTATGGTCGGCGACGTCAGGTGCACGACTGATTTATGTGTGCCTTGGCATCTTGCGCCTCAAAAGACCTCTGAGACTGACGTCGGTGGCTGTGTCACAGTAACGCAGGCAAGGTACGGATCACGGCTGAATCGCGGCGCACCCGCGCCAATTGCCAGCCCCCCTGCAGCAGGATGTAGAAACTCTGTGCGGTTGCAGCGGCTTCATCTTTGCCAAGGCCAAGGCGCAGGGCATGGTATTCCACCTCGGCAATCCAGCCTTCAAACAGATGCGCCGCGTGGCGATGAAATTGAGCATTATCGGGACCTTCGAGCAAGGTCGAAGAGATCGGGCAACCGCTCCATTTTCCCCCAGCGTCAAATAGATTTGCCAGTTTTTGGCACAGACTTTCCGCGCCGTCGGCAAAACCGTCTGCGGGTTCAAAAGAGGCCGCGATCAACAGCAGGATTTCATCCGACGCCCAGGTCGCCGAGGCCAGCGCCAAGTCGGACTTTCCATTGGGGAAATGGTGATATAGCGAGCCCTTTGGGGCTTGGGCCTCGGCCAGAATCTCGGCCAAGCCAACCCCATGATAGCCGCAATTGCTGAACAATCGTGCTGCGGCACGGATCAACCGATCTTTGGTTGGTCGCGGTTTTGAGGCTATCTTGGGTGTCGTCGCGTCATCCATGGTGCCAACTTGACAGTTCTAGACCAGTTGGTCCAGAGAAGACGCATAGACCGATTGGTCTAGGAGGAAGTGACGTGTTGGATTTTGACAATATTGACCCGGACGCTGGGGTTAGGGTCGACCAACTGCAGTTTGCCGCCGGAGGTGCAGAACTGACCGGGCACCTGTATCGCCCAAAAGGACTCCCGAGGGCTGCGGTGGTTCTGAATGGGGCGACTGGGGTGCCGCAGAGCTACTATCGTCATTTTGCCCACTGGCTGGCAGCAGAACGTGGCATGGCCTGTCTGACCTATGATTACAGTGATTTTGGCGCCTCGGCGCAGCGGCCTTTGCGCCGATCCGATGCCACCATGGCACGCTGGGCGATGGTGGAACAGCCTGCGGCACGCGATGAGATGCGGCGACATTATCCAGCGGCTCCGCTGTGGGTGGTTGGCCATTCCCTGGGGGCGATGCTGATGCCGTTGCAAGATGGCATCGAAGACATATCCAGGATGATCGTGGTGGCCGGGGGGCTGGTGCATCACAACGACCACCCCTGGCCTTACCGCGCCCTGGCGTTGAGTTTCTGGTTCGGGCATGTGCCATTGGCGGTCAAGCTGTTGGGCTATCTGCCGGGGCGGGCCTTGGGGCTTGGGGCTGATCTGCCGGCCAGCGTCTATTGGCAGTGGCGCAAGTGGTGCACTACTCCCGGCAGCTATTTGAGTGAGATCGGCACCACGTTACCCTTGCCGGATTGGCAAAGCTGGGGCGTGCCGGTGGATCTGTTTGCGCTGAGTGACGATGATTTGATCCCCAGTGCCTGCGTTTGGCGTTTGGGAGAGTTATTTGGTGATGTGGAGCAGACCCGAACCGAGCTCAACCCCAGTGATTTTGGCCTGAAGAAGGTAGGCCATCTGGGGGCATTTGCCCGGCGCAATGCGGCGCTGTGGCCTAGTCTTGTGCCCGAGGATTTCTAAAACATCGATCCAAAAGCGGGTGCCCTGTGTCGTGATAGGTGTTCCATCCCGGATGGTCACATAGACCCTCGCCGCTCCGCGCTTTTCATGGCWCGTTCGGTTCTGAGGGACATTCGGGAGGGCGTTCAATGCTAAT